>CAVUGH010000028.1:0-74541 GCA_963740865.1 uncultured Actinomycetota bacterium | reverse complement strand
CACGATGGAACCGGCGATGTTGCCGAACTTGCTGGAGCGGAAGATCTCGCGGATCTCGGCGGTGCCGAGCTCCACCTCCTCGAACTCCGGCTTGAGCATGCCCTTGAGCGCTGCCTCGATCTCCTCGATGGCCTGGTAGATCACCGAGTAGTAGCGGATCTCGACGCCCTCGCGCTCGGCGTAGTCAGCGTTCTGGCCTTCGGCCCGGACGTTGAACCCGATGATCACGGCGCTGGACGCCATGGCGAGGTTGATGTTGTTCATCGTGATCGCACCGACGCCGCGGTCGATGATCCGCAGGTCGACCTCGTCGCCCACGTCGATCTGGAGCAGCGCGTCCTCGAGGGCCTCGACGGAACCGGACACGTCACCCTTGAGGATGAGGTTGAGGGTTTCGACCTTGCCTGCTGCGAGGGCCTCGGTGAGGTCCTCGAGCGAGATGCGCTTGCGGGCCTTGGCCAGCGAGGCCTGCCGGTCCGCGGACTCACGGCGTTCGGCGATCTGACGGGCCGTGCGGTCGTCCGGGGCCACCACGAAGGTGTCACCGGCGCGCGGGACCGAGGAGAGACCGAGCACCTGCACCGGACGGGACGGACCCGCCTCGGTGAGGTTGTTGCCGTGCTCGTCGAGCATCGCGCGGACGCGGCCGTAGGCCGAACCCGTGACGATGGCGTCACCGACGTGCAGCGTTCCGGCCTGGACCAGCACCGTGGCCGTGGCGCCACGGCCACGGTCGAGGTTCGCCTCGATCGCGACACCACGGGCGTCGCGGTCGGCGTTGGCACGCAGGTCGAGCGCGGCGTCGGCGGTGAGCAGGACGGCCTCGAGGAGGGCGTCGATGTTCTGCCCGGCCTTGGCCGAGACGTCGACGAACATCGTCTCGCCGCCGTACTCCTCGGCGACCAGGTTGTACTCGGTCAGCTGCTGGCGCACCTTGGCCGGGTTGGCACCCTCGACGTCGATCTTGTTGACCGCGACCACGATCGGCACGTCCGCAGCCTGGGCGTGGTTGAGCGCCTCGATGGTCTGCGGCATGACGCCGTCGTCGGCTGCGACCACGAGGATCGCGATGTCGGTCACCTTGGCACCACGGGCACGCATGGCGGTGAACGCCTCGTGGCCCGGGGTGTCGATGAAGGTGATCGGACGGTCGACGCCCTCGTGCAGCTTGTGCACCTGGTAGGCACCGATGTGCTGCGTGATGCCACCGGACTCGCCACCGGCGACGTCCTCGTTGCGGATCGCGTCGAGCAGGCGGGTCTTTCCGTGGTCGACGTGACCCATGACGGTCACGACCGGCGGACGGGCCTGCAGGTCCTCGTCGTCCTCACCCTCGATACCCGTCTCCAGGTCGATGTTGAAGGCGTCGAACAGCTCCTTCTCCTCCTCCTCGGGGGAGACGACCTCGATGTTGTAACCGAGCTCGGCACCGAGCAGCTTGAAGGTGTCCTCGTCCAGCGACTGGGTGGCCGTGGCCATCTCGCCGAGGTGGAAGAGCACCGTCACGAGTGCACCGGGGTTGGCGTTGATCTTGTCGGCGAAGTCGCTCAGCGACGAGCCACGGCGCACCCGGATGAGGGTCGTGCCGTTGCCGCGGGGGACGGTGACGCCACCCAGCGACGGAGCCTGCATCTGCTCGAACTCCTGGCGCTTCGCACGCTTGGACTTGCGTCCACGCACGGGGCGGCCACCACCGCGGCCGAAGGCACCTGCGGTCGAGCCGCGACCGGCCCCACCCCGGAAGCCCCCACCGCCGGGGCGACCGGCGAAACCGCCGCCGCCACCGGGGCCACCAGGGCCTCCAGGACCGCCGGGTCCACGACCGCCACCGGCACCGCCGGGGCCACCGGGGCCACCGGGGCCACGAGCGCCACCGCGGGCGGGACGGTCACCGGGACGACCGACCGCACTGCGGTCGGGCATCATGCCGGGGCTGGGACGGGCACCTGCGGGACGGGGCCCACCGGGGCCGGCCGTGCCGCCGGGGCGCGGACCGGCGGCACCGGGACGGCTCTGCGGACGCGGCATACCCTGGCTGGGCGCGAACGGGTTGTTGCCCGGACGGGCGCTGTCGCGGCCGCCACCCTCGCGGGGGGCGCCTTCGCGAGGTGCACCTTCGCGGGGAGCGCCCTCGCCACGACCCGACTGACCACCCTCACGACCGGTGCGCATGCCCTGGCTGGGCGCGAACGGGTTGTTGCCCGGGCGCGGAGCGCCGGGGCGGGGAGCGCCCGGGGCGGAGGCACCGGGACGCGGGGTGGTGCCGGGGCGCGGCGACGCCGGGACGCCGGGACCCTGCTGGCCACCGTCACGGGCGGACTGGACGTCTGCGCGGGCGGCGGGGGCCTCCGGAGCGGCGGGCGCGGCCGGAGCCGGGCTCGCGGTGCTGCAGCAGCCGGAGCTGCCGGCTCGGCAGCCACCGGAGCGGCCACGGGAGCAGGTGCTGCCGGAGCCGATGCTGCAGCAGCCGGAGCCGCCACAGGGGCGGCCGGTGCGGCAGCGCGCCAGCGGGAGCGGCCGGACCGGCCGGCTTCGCTGCAGCCTTCTTGGCGGGGGCCTTCTTGAGGTCCTCGGGGAATGTCTCGGTCGCCTTGCGGACGACGGGGGCTTCAATCGTCGAGCTGGCGGTCTTGACGTACTCACCAATGCTGTTGAGGTGAGCGATCAGGGTCTTGCTGTCGGTGCCGAGCTCTTTGGCGAGCGCGCTTACACGGACCTTAGCCACGTTTCTCCTGTTCCTGGTCCGTGATGTCAGGTGACAGGCGCGGACCGTCGTTAAGGCTGGGGGAAGCTCATTGCTGAGTTCTCATCGGGTGCTCATCAGCGTCAAACCCACTCTCGGTTAATGGCTGCAGCCGGTTTCCATGGATGGAGCAGGTCCCATGGACACGGACGGTTCCCTCAGGCTGAGGGGAGTTGTTTTCGTGCACTACCTAGCTCGTGGTCGTGCCCAGGCCCTGGACGTATGCCGTGACCGCAGCCGGATTCGGGGCGGCGCTGACACGCAGCGCGCGACCGAACGCCCGGCGGCGCAGGGCCTGCTCAAGACAGTCACCCGTGGGGTGCAGCCAAGCGCCGCGCCCCGGCAGGCAACGCCGCAGGTCAGGAGTCAGCCAGATCGCTCCGGTCTCATCCGTCTCCGCGACCACTCGCAGGAGTGCCGACCGGCTATCCGTCCCGCGGCATCCCACACACGTCCGGGTCGGTTGCCCGTGCGGGGTGTGGAGGGTGGTGCTCGATGCCACTGGCCGGAGTCCAGTCCGGTCGGTCCCCACCAGTCTAGCCCCTACTGCCGATCGGCAGCGTCATCCGCACCTGCGGAGGACACCTCGACGGGGGCGGTGTCGGGGCGGATGTCGATCCGCCAGCCGGTCAGCTTGGCGGCCAGACGGGCGTTCTGCCCCTCCTTGCCGATGGCCAGCGACAGCTGGTAGTCGGGCACGATCACGCGGGCCGAACGCAGCGTCGGGTCGACGATCTGCACCGACTGCACCCGTGAGGGCGACAGGGCGGCCGCCACGAAGGTCCGGGCGTCCTCGGAGAAGTCGACGATGTCGATCTTCTCGCCGTGCAGCTCGGTCATGACGGCACGCACTCGGGCGCCCATCGGGCCGATGCAGGCACCCTTGGCGTTGAGCCCGGCGACCTTGGAGTGCACGGCGATCTTGGTGCGGTGGCCGGCCTCACGGGCGAGCGCGGCGATCTCGACGGAACCGTCGGCGATCTCGGGCACCTCGAGGGCGAAGAGCTTGCGGACCAGGTTGGGGTGGGTGCGCGACAGACCGATCTGCGGACCCTTGGGTCCGCGTCGCACGGACACCACGAAGCAGCGCAGCCGCTCGCCGTGGATGTACTTCTCCCCCGGCACCTGCTCGGCCAGCGGGAGGATGCCCTCGACGGTGCCGAAGTCGACGGTCACGACACGGGGGTCGGGGCTCTGCTGGATGACGCCGGCGACGACATCACCCTCACGGCCCTTGAAGTCACCCATGATCGCGTCGTCCTCGAGGTCGCGCAGCCGCTGGACGATGACCTGCCGAGCGGTGGATGCCGCGATCCGGCCGAAGCCGGTAGGGGTGTCGTCGAACTCGGGTCCGTACTCGCGAGGGGCGCGCTCCATCGGGGTAGGCGGAGTGTCGGAGTCGTCATCGGACTCCGTGCGCTCGGGCTCGGGCTGCTCGATCTCCTCCTTGGCCCACACGATGACGTGCCCGGTCTTGCGGTCGAGCTCGACGCGGGCAGCGCGGTAGGCACCGTCGGTGCGGTGGTAGGCCACGAGGAGGGCCTGCTCGATGGCGGGGATGAGGATGTCGAGGGAGATGTCGCGCTCGCGCTCCAGCGCCCTCAGTGCAGCCAGGTCGATGTCCATGTCAGTGCTCCTCAGAGTTGTCGTCGTCGCTGGCCGGCCTCGAGAACTCGACCTGCACGGCGGCCTTGGACACGTCGGCATACGCCACGTCCACGGTCTGCGCCGGCTCCTGCTTGGCGCCCGGCACGTCGAGGGTCAGGCCCACGTCGCCGGCGGCAGTGATCCGGCCGGTCACGGCCGGGCCTTCCAGCGGGGTGATGGTGACCAGCCGGGAGACGTTGCGCCGGAAGTGGCGCGGTTCGGTGAGGGGCCGGTCGATGCCGGGCGAGCCGACTTCGAGGGTGTAGGGCTGCTCGCCCATCGCGCCGGTCTCGTCGAGGGCCTCGCTCACGGCACGGGTGGCGTCGGCCACCTCGTCGAGGGTGAGGGGTGGCGTGACCGAGGTGGTGTCACCGGTGCCGTCGAGGATCCGGTCGATCCAGATGCGGACGAGACGACGCTTGCCGGCGGGCGTCACGGCGACGTCTTCGACCAGCAGACCCAGGTCGCGCAGGGGCCCCTCGACGGCGGGACGAATCTGTTCCTTGACGCTCATGGACTCGTCCTCTCTGAAGTTTGGGGGCCGTGCGCCTCCACTCTATCGGCGCCACGAGTGGGCCGCATGCCCGCACCAACGGACATGCCATGATCGGCGCATGCCCCAGGACGACCCCGGTATGCCGCCGTGCCCAAGCCGGCGCGGCGTGCTCACCTGGGGGTTCGGAGCCGTGGCGGCAATGTCGTTGGCTGCCTGCGGGATCCGGCTCGAGGACGACGCGCCGCGGATCCCCCTCATCCCCACCCGGCAGCCCATCCCCGGTGAGTCGTTCCTGCTGGCCCTGTGGCGGCACAGCGACGACCTGGCCGAGCGGGCCACCTCGCTGGGCGGACCTGCGAACGGCGTGCCTGCGCGGGTGGCTGCCCTGCACCGCAGGCAGGTCACGGTGCTGGAGTCGGAGCTGCTGCGGCTCGGGGTCCCCCGCAAGGTGCTGGACGCGGCCGCCGCCGGCCCCTCGGCCACGGGCACAGCGACCGGTACGGCGACGGGTCCGACTGGTACCGGAACGGCGACGGGTGGCTCGGCCACGCCTTCGGAAGGCTCCACGGGCGCCGCTACCTCCGCACCATCGGTGAACGGCCCCAAGGGCCTGGCCGCCGACGAGGCGAGCGACCTCGGACCGACGGCCGTCGCGTCGTTGGCGACCGTGCCGTCGAGCGCGATCCCCCTCGTCGGGAGCGTGCTCGCCCAGCGCGCCGCGGCGGCGACCCTGCTGGGAGCGCCCGCGACCTGGCCCGAGCCGAGCTGGTCGGCCCCGTCCCTGGCTGCGACCTACCTCGACAGCACCCGCGCCGCCGTCTATGCCTTCGAGGTCGTCGCAGCGCAGTCACCGACGGGCGCCCAGCACACCCTGGCGCTGGCCACGCTCGCTGCCCTGGAGTCGCGGGCACAGGACCAGGAGTCGCTGGCGGGGGCATCGGCCGGCCCACCCGACCTCGGGTACCCTCTGCCCTTCCCCGTGACCACTGCGGGATCGGCGCGCAAGCTGGCCGCCCAGGTGCTCACCGAGCTCCGCGCGTCGGTCGCCAGGGACATGGGGTCCACCGGCGGCGACGTCGGCCCGCTGGGCGCGCTCGTCCAGTGGCTTGCCGACACCGAGGTCCTCGCGTCGCAGTGGGGTGTCAAGCTCTCGGCCTTCCCCGGGCTCACGTGACCCGTCCCGAGGACGTCGCACCGCTGGTCCCCGAGCAGTTCCGTGACTTCGTCCACCGGTTCTCGGCGCAGGACGGGGCCGTTGAGGGTCCGTCCGGTGCCGACTGGTCCGCGCGGCTGCCGCGCCTGCTGGCCGACGTGCTCGACGACTGGGGACTCGATCCGTTGGGGCCAGGGTCCACCGGCTGGACGGCGGTCGTCCTGCCCGTCAGCCGGGACGGCGAACGGCTCGCCCTCAAGCTCGTCTGGCCGCACATCGAGGCCCGCGACGAGCCAGTCGTGCTGCGGCACTGGGACGGGCGCGGGGCGGTCCGGCTGGTCGCGGCCGACCCCGGCCGGGGCGCCTTGCTGCTGGAGGCACTGGATCCGACCCGGGACCTGGACTCACTCGACATCGATGCCGCCTGCCAGGTCACCGGCGAGCTGCTGCGCGAGCTGAACGTCCCTGCACCGCATGGTCTTCGCCTGCTGTCAGAGTTCGCCCGTGACCAGGTGACCAAGCTCGAAGCCGCCGAGGGTGTCCTCCCCCGCCGGATGGTCGAGCGGGTGTCCGGGCTGGTGCGCGACCTCACCGCCGACCCGTCCTGCGACGGCACCCTGGTGCACACCGACCTGCACTACCGGAACGTCCTGGCGACCGTGCCCGGGTCGGGGCGGCCCGACTGGCTGGCCATCGACCCGCACGCGATGGCGGGACATCGGGGCTTCGAGATCCAGCCGCTGCTGCGCAACCGCACCGAGGAGCTGGGGACCGGGTCGGCGTTCCGCTACCTCGTCCGGCGCCGGCTCGAGATCGCCTGCGAGGCGGCCGGGATCGACGAGGACGAGTGCCTGGCCTGGACCTACGTCCACACCGCCATGGAGGCGGGCTGGGCTGCCGGGGACCGCGAGCTGCTCTCCTTCAACATCGCCCTGCTCAAGGCGCTCGACGGCTGACGGCCGGGCCGGCCCCGCTCGCGGTTGGCCGCCCCGCGTGGGAGCTCTGGAGGGTCAACCCACCCAGCGGTACTCGACCTCGGGACGTCCGGCACCGGCATACCGCTGGGTGCGTGCGGCGAGGCGGCTGTCCGAGAGGTGCTCCGCGTAGCGGCGCGCCGTCACGCGGCTCACGCCCAGCGCATCGGCGAGCTCGCTCGCGGAGAGCCCCGCGCCGGAGTGCCGCAGCGCCCTGGTGACCCGCACGAGCAGGTCCTCGCTCATCCCCTTGGGCAGCGCCGTGGGAGTGCTGGTGCGCACCCCGGCGAAGACCTCGTCGACCTCCGCCTGGGTGGACAGGTGCTGGGTGCCGCCGAGCTGGGTGCGGTAGGCGCGGTAGGCCTCCAGCCGGTCGCGCAGCGTGGCGAAGACAAAGGGCTTGAGGAGGTACTGGACCACGCCCAGGGACACCGCCGCGCGGACCACGTCGAGGTCGCGCGCGGACGTCACGGCGATGACGTCGGCGTGGTGACCGCCGGCGCGCATCGCCCGGATGACGTCGAGACCGTGGCGGTCAGGCAGGTTCATGTCGAGCAGGACGACGTCGACCGGGGTGGACTGCAGGGCGCGGAGCGCCTCGTGGCTGGTGGCGGCCGTGGCCGCGACGACGAAGCCAGGCACTCGTCCGACGTATGCCGCGTGCGCCTCGAGTGCCACCGGCTCGTCCTCGACGACAAGCACCCGGAGGGCAGCGGGCTGGGTTGCGTCGTCAGGAATGTCGTTGTCAGGCATGGGTTCTCGCCTCGAGCGGCAGCCGCACGGTGAACCGGGCGCCCGGTGGGCCGAACACCTCCATCTGCCCGTCGAGACGCGCCACGGACTGCGCCACCAGGGCCAGCCCGATGCCGCGGCGGCCCGCGCTGCCCTGCTCCTTGGTGGAGAACCCCCGTCGGAACGCCTCGTCGACCGCGTCGGGCGGCAGCCCGGGGCCGGAGTCCGCCACGCTCAGCACGACGTGCCCGGCGTCGAGCCGAGAGGACACCTCTACGCGGCGCTCCCCCGGCTCCGAGGTGACGGCGTCGAAGGCGTTGTCGATGAGGTTGCCGACGATGGTCACGACGTCCCGCACCGGCGCCGCGTCCTGCGGCCAGACTGCGTCGTCCGCGATCTGGAAGTCGATCCCGCGCTCGCTGGCCTGGGCGGCCTTGCCCAGCAACAGCGCGGTCAGTGCCGGCTCGGCCACCCCACCGACGAACCGGTCGGTGAGCCGCTGCGACAGCTGCAGCTCGTCGGTGGCGAAGGAGAGGGCCCGGTCGGGATGACCCAGCTCGATGAGCGAGACGATCGAGTGCAGCCGGTTGGCGGACTCGTGGGCCTGCGAGCGCAGCGCCTCGGTGAGGCCCCTGGCCGAGTCGAGCTCCCCGGTGAGGTGCTCGAGGTCCGTGCGGTCGCGCACCGTGGCCACGAACCCGAGCGCTCGCCCCGCCCACTGCGCCCGGGCCTTGTTGAGCACGAGCACCCGCGCCGACGTGACGTGCAGCTCGTCCTGCCGCGGCTCGGTGTCGGTCAGGGCTGCGAGGAGCGGCGCGGAGAGCCCCAGTTCGGCCACCGGACGTCCTCGTGCATCGTCAGGCAGACCCAGCAGGCGGACCGCTTCGTCGTTGGCGAGCCTCAGCTTCCCGTCGAGGTCGGTCAGCAGCAGGCCCTCGGTCACCGCGTGCAGCACCGCGTCGTAGTACTCGACCATCTCCTGCAGCTGCCGCTCGCCCAGTCCGTGGGTCTGACGGCGGATCCGACGGGCCACCAGGGCTGTCCCCAGACCGCAGAGCAGCGCGGCCGCCAGACCCGCCAGCAGCAGGGCCGGCAGCTGCGACCGCAGTCGCTCGCTCACGGCCGTCTTGGTGATGCCGACGGCCACCAGGCCGACGACGGCGCGGCCGTCCCCTCCGACCACGGGCACCACCACGCGGCGGGACGGGCCAAGCGTTCCGGTGTAGTCCTCGACGACGGTGCCACCGGCCTGGGCAGCAGCGATGTGGCCCAGGAACTGCCCACCGATCTGGCTGCGGTCGGGGTGGCTGTAGCGGATCCCGGTCGGGCTCATGATCACCACGAAGTCGGTGTCGGTCTCGCGCTGGACCTCGTCGGCGAAGCCCGGCAGCACCCCCCCACGGTCGCCGTCCTGCACGGCGGTAGCCACCGTTGGCGTGCTCGCGACGGTCTCGGCCACTGCGGTCGCCCGCGCGGTCGCCTCCCGCGTCTCGGCCCGCTGCGCCTGGGCGTATGCAGCGACCGTTCCCACGCCCACCACGAGCAGCGCCACGAGCACCTGCAGCGCGAAGGTCTGCGCGGCCACGCTCCAGCGCGCCGGTGCGCTGAGCCACCGAGGTGCGCTCACCGGCATACCCGGTGGTGCCCGCCGGGCCGTCGCGCCATGGCCCCTCGCGCGCAGAACTCAATGAACACAATCGTGACCCTAGTCACTCGGGGGCCCACTCTCGTCCTTGTTCACCGCTCCCGGGTTCGCCCGGGACCCGACCTCTGGAGACAACCGTGAGCACCAGCGCCGACAGCGTCGTCGACCGGCCCGCACCGAAGCGGGACCGCACGCACTACCTCTACATCGCCGTCATCGTGGCGATGGTCCTTGGCATCATCGTCGGGTTCGCCTTCCCCGAGTTCGGGGTCAAGCTCAAGTGGCTGGGCACCGGCTTCGTGAACGTCATCAAGATGATGATCACCCCGGTCATCTTCTGCACGATCGTGCTGGGCATCGGCTCGGTCCGCAAGGCCACCCAGGTCGGCAAGGTAGGCGGGCTCGCGCTCGGCTACTTCGTCACCATGTCGACGTTCGCCCTCGCGATCGGTCTGCTCGTCGGCAACATCGTCAAGCCCGGTGCGGGCCTGCACCTCACCGACGAGCTCGCCAAGAGCGGTCAGAAGCAGGTCGGCGAGGCGCACCTCACGACGCCCGACTTCATCCTCGGCCTCATCCCCGACACGGTCGTCTCGGCACTCACCTCGGGCTCGGTCCTCCAGGCCCTGCTGGTGGCGCTGCTCGTGGGCTTCGCGCTGCAGAAGATGGGCCGCGCCGGTGAGCCGATCCTGGTCGGCATCAAGCACCTCGAGCGCCTCGTCTTCCGGCTCATGGCGATGATCATGTATGCCGCACCGATCGGTGCGTTCGGAGCGATGGCCGCCGTCGTGGGCGCGACCGGCGTCGACGCCCTGAAGAGCCTGGCCCAGGTGATGGTCGCGTTCTACATCACCTGCGCACTCTTCGTCTTCGTCGTCCTCGGCACGCTGCTCAAGCTGGTCACCGGGGTGAACGTCTTCGCGCTGTTCAAGTACCTCGCCCGCGAGTTCCTCCTCATCCTCTCGACGTCCTCGTCCGAGTCGGCCCTCCCGCGCCTCATCGCCAAGATGGAGCATGCAGGAGTGTCCCGGCCGGTGGTCGGCATCACGGTGCCGACGGGCTACTCGTTCAACCTCGACGGGACCGCGATCTACCTCACCATGGCGTCGTTGTTCATCGCCGACGCCATGGACAAGCCGTTCTCCATCGGTGAGCAGATCTCCCTGCTGGTGTTCATGATCATCGCCTCGAAGGGTGCGGCCGGCGTGACGGGAGCTGGTCTGGCCACCTTGGCCGGTGGACTGCAGTCCCACCGCCCGGACCTCGTCGACGGTGTCGGCTTCATCGTCGGGATCGACCGGATGATGAGCGAGGCCCGCGCGCTGACCAACTTCGCCGGCAACTCGATCGCGACGATCCTCATCGGGCACTGGGTGGGCGAGCTGGACCGGCCACGGCTCGACGCGGTGCTCGGCGGTGACCTGCCGTTCGACGAGGCGACCCTGATCGACGACGACGATCCGGACCGCCAGGAGGACCTGGTCGGCGACCCGGCCTCGGTGACCCAGGGCCACTGAGCCTCCGGCCCCAGCGACCGCTCGGGCCTACGCACCCCCTGGCAATGAACACGGCGGCCCCTCCAGACCCTCGGGTCCGGAGGGGCCGCCTGCTGCTCAGGCCGGTGCGTCGGTCACGAACAGCGGTCGCAGGTGACGCGGCGCGGTGAACGGGCGCCAGTCCTGCGGATCCTGAGCGAGCCGGTCGGCGATCACCCACAGCGCCGTCGGGTTGTGCCCGAAACCGAGGTGGGAGGCAGGGATCGCGATGCTCTCACGCCGGTCGGCCACGTCCTCTCGACACACCCGCCAGGACACGATCCCGTCCAGGCGCGAGTAGAGCGAGGTCGTGGGGACGTCGAGCGCGGCCGCGACCCCGGGACCGCGGCCGGTGGCCGGGACATAGTGCCGGCGAGACAGCATCCGGTATGCGGCGTCGGCGTGAGTCTGTCCGGGCACCTCTGTGGCATAAGGGCTTCCGAGCGTGATCACCTGCCTGACCTGCTCGGGGAGCCGGCTCGCGAGCGCCCTGGCGTAGATGCCACCGAGGCTCCAGCCGATGACCGAGACTGGCCGGTCGTGCCGGTCGGCGAGCTCGCGCAGCCGGTCCGGCAACCGTCGGACGACGTCGCTCGTCGGGCCGACGTTCAGGCCCATCCCCCACCCTGCGGTCTGATAGCCGAGTCGGGTGAGGAACCGGCGCAGCACAACCGTCGAGGCGTCAGAGGCCAGCAGACCGGGGACGACCAGGACCGGGTGGCCGTCTCCCCGAGGTGCCCTGGCGAGCTGAGGTGCGGACGCGGTCAGCGCGCCGAGCTCCAGCATGCTGCGCCATGGCTCGGTGAGCAGGAGCAGGGAGGAGGGTCGTCCGGCGGTGGGGAGGCCGCTCGCTGCCGTTCGGATCCGCCTCACGGACGCCCGGTCGGCTTCGGAGTGCCGGTCGGCTTCGTGGTGCCGGTCGGTTTCGTGGTGCCGGTCCGTTTCGTGGTGCCCGTCCGTTTCGGAGCGGTGGTCCGCTTCGCGGTGCCGGTCCGCTTCGCGGCGGCTGGCGTCGTGGGGCCGTCGGGCAGCGGGACGGCCGCCGAGACGGCGATCGCCACGAGCTCGTTGAAACCGGCCCTGATGCCGTCCGCGATGACGTCGACGTCCGGGAAGCTGTCGAAGTCCGCGGTGATCCCGAAGCTGAAGGTGTCGAGGTAGGAGAAGATCCCGGTCGCGACGCGCACCCCGGCGAAGACCGGGACGTAGGGGTGGGACTTGATGAGCTGGTGACCCAGGAGGTAGAGCGGGACCCGTGGGCCGGGGACGTTGGTCGTCCCGGTCTGGGTGAGCCTGTTCGGCACGTGGGACATCGACCGGGCACCGAGTGCGAGCAGCGTCGGCGAGGCGTAGTCGGCCAGCCCGACGATGGCTGCGGCATCGACGGCGCCCATCCCCCGCTTGTTGCGGTCCATCTGCTCCCGGATGAGAGTCAGTCGCCTGGTCGGGTCCTCCTCGGCGACCGGCAGGTCGACCACGACGCTGGTCACCTGGTTGTTGAGCTGTCCGCGGCCCGACGCCTGGCGCGTCGAGACCGGCACCAACGACCGCACGACCATGTCGGGGACCAGCTCACCGCGCCCCTCCACGAGGTCGCGGTAGCCCCGCGTGACGGCCGCGAGGATGACGTCGTTGACGGTGCCACCGAGGGCGGTGCGGATGGTCTTGACCTCGGCCATGGTGGCCTCGGTCCAGACCCAGCGCCGGTTGGGGCCCAGCGGGCCGTTCATGCTCTTGGGGGTCGGCTGGCCGCGCCCGGGAATCATCTGCGCGATCTGTTGCGGGACAAGCTCTTTGGCCGCCACCCCGACGCCCGCAAGCGCCATCGGCACCTTGGAGAGGTCGGACAGAGTCGGCACCCCGATGGCCTGGAAGGGCTCCTGGACGAAATCGCGCAGCGATCCCGCGGTGAGGGCGAGAGTGGACGGCGCCGAGGAGGGCACCCAGGCGGAGGGCTCTGGCCGGACCGGGTCCGGCTCGAGGTCGAAGATCACCTGCATCAGGTCGGTGCTGCCCTCACCGTCGATCATGCAGTGGTGCGCCTTGGAGATCAGCGCCCAGCGGTCGTCCTCCAGCCCTTCCACGAGCCAGGCCTCCCACACCGGCTTGGTCATGTCGAGGCGCTGCGCGAAGACCCGCCCCGCGAGGTTGCGCAGCTGCTCGGGTCCGCCCGGCTTCGGCAGTGAGGTGTGCCGCACGTGGTAGAGGATCTGGAAGTGCGGGTCGTCGACCCAGATCGGGCGCCCCACCTGGAACGGCACCGTCTTGATGACCTGCCGGTAGCGCGGGACCTGGTCCATCTTGCCGGCGAGCAGGCGGACGAGGTCGCCATAGGCCGGCGCCGGTCCTTCGAGGACCGCGACTCCACCCACGTGCATGGGGGTGTTCTCGCCCTCCATGTAGTAGAACATCGCGTCCATCGCGCTCATCCGGTCCATGACGGCTCCTCAGGCTGGGGTGACGTTGATCGGGATGCCGTTGAGGGCAGCGGTCCCCGTGAGGACGTCCACGAGCAGGTCGTCCGCGAGGACGTTGCTGTTGACCCCGGCGTGCGCGGCGGCGACGGCGGTGCGGGCGCCGGGGGTGCTGTGCCCCCAGCCGTGCGGGATGCTCACGACGCCCGGCCGCACCGTGTCGGTGACCTGCACGGGGACGGTGACCGACCCCGCCCTGGAGCGGACGACCGCATCCCCGCCGTCGCGCAGGCCGATCCGCGCGGCGTCCTCGGGGTGCACGTGCGCCGTGCAGGTGTTGGCCCCCCGCACCAGTGGGGTGAGGTTGTGCATCCACGAGTTGTTGGAGCTCAGCTGGCGCCGGCCGATGAGGACCAGCCCGTCGGTCGGAGCGACGTCGAGCAGGGCGACCAGCCGCGGGACGTCGTCCGTGATCGCCGGTGGGGTCAGCTCGATGGTGCCGCTGGCGGTCCGCAGCACCTCGGGGACCCGTGGAGCGAGGGGGCCGAGATCGAGCCCGTGCGGTGCGGCCTCGAGGTCGGCGAGGGTCAGGTCGTAGGGCCCGCCGCGCAGCATGAGGTCGAGCAGCCGGGCCGGGCCGCGCCGAGGGGCGCTGACGGCCGGGTCGAGTCCGTACCTCGCGGCCGTCTGCGCGGCCATCAGGTCGTCGAGCGCCTCGAGGTCGGCGCTCGACCCCTGTCCGGCAGCGATGCCGGCCAACCGCAAGAGGGTCTGCCACTCCTGGGGCTGGTCCGTCGCCACGGCGGCCGGACTCCAGTTGGCCATGTTGCGCACCGACAGCTGGGTGAAGGTCACGTCGTAGTGGTCGCGCTCGAGCGGTGGTGGCCCGGGCAGGATGACGTCGGCGTGCTCGCTCGTCTCGTTGAGGTAGACGTCCAGCGACACCATCAGGTCGAGGGTCTGCACCGCCTCGCGCAGCCGGTCCGCGTTGGGAGTGCTCAGGCAGGGGTTGCCGCCGACCACCACAAGGGCTCTCACCTGGCCCTGCCCCGGTGTGAGGATCTCCTCCGCCAACGTCGCGACGGGCAGCTCCCCCATCACCTCCGGCAGGTCACGAACCCGGCTGCGCCAGCGTCCGTGCCGCCACACCTTGCTGGGCGGGCCACCTCCTGCCGCAACGCTGTTCGTCTGTCCGGCTGCGGCGAGCGGGAACATCGCCCCACCCGGCCGGTCGAGGTTGCCGGTGATGACGTTGAGGACGTCCACGAGCCAGCTCGCCAGGGTGCCGAACGCCTGGGTGGTCGTGCCGATGCGGCCGTAGACCGCGGCGCTCTCCGCCCCCGCGAGCTCTCGGGCCATCCGCTCGATGTCGGTGGCCGCAATGCCCGTGTGTGCCGCGACTGCGTCGGGGGTGAACGGGGCCGACAGTCCGGAGAGCGCGTCGAGCCCGGTCACGTGGTCGGCGAGGTGACCGAGGTCGGCACCTCTCTCACGCAGGATGACGTTCACCAGCCCGAACAGGAGCAACGCGTCGGTGCCCGGCCGGATGGCGTGGTGCTCGTCGGCCGCCTCCGCGGTGCGCGTCCGTCGCGGGTCGACGACGACCACCTTGCCGCCCCGGTCGCGGATCGCCTTGAGCCGCCCCCGGGCATCCGGCACGGTCATCAGGGATCCGTTGGACACCAAGGGGTTTGCGCCGAGCAGGAGCAGGTGGTGGGTGCGGTCGAGGTCCGGCACGGGGATGCTCATCGGGTCGCCGAACAGGTAGCCGGATGAGTAGTGCTTGGGCAGCTGGTCGACGCTGCCCGCGGTGTAGATGTTGTGGGTGGCGACGGCCCGGTAGAACGCCCGGCCATAGAGCATCACCCCGAGGTTGTGCGACGACGGGTTGCCCAGGTAGAACGCGACCGCGTCGGAGCCGTGCTCCGCGATGATCGGCACCAGCCGTCGGTCGATCTCCTCGAACGCCTCGTCCCAGCTGACCTGGTGCCACTGGCCGTCGCGCTTGACCATCGGGTGCCGCAGCCGGTCGGGGTCCTCGTGCAGTGCCTTGAGCGAGGCGCCCTTGGGACAGATGAACCCGTGCGAGAACGCGTCCTCGTCGTCGCCCCGCACGGAGGTGATCGCACCCCCGTCGAGGGTCACGGCCAGCCCACAGGTCGCCTCGCAGAGCGGACAGGTGAGGTATGCCGTGCTCATGGGCGTCGGGTCGAAGCAGGCTTGGGTGCGCGGGTGCTTGTCGTCTTCGCTGTCGCCTTCGGGGTCTTCGGCGTCTTCGGCGTCGCAGGGCCGGGCACCGGCTTCCGCGCGGGCGTGGGGGCGAAGTCGTGGTCACCCAGCCAAGTGGTCACCCGCTCCCGAACCTCTTCGGGCACCTCGAGCTGGGGGGTGTGGCCGACCCCCGGCAGGAACAACGTCTCCCACGACGGGTTGTCTGCGGCGATGACCCGAGCTGCGGCGATGGACACCAACCGGTCCTTCTCCCCGTGCACCAGCAGGACCGGTTTGTCGATGCTGCGGATGAGCGACTGGTAGCGGCGCGGTGCTGCGAGCACCTTCATCAGGGACCGCGCGGCGCCGAGGAAGGCCGCCTCCTGACCGGGGACGGTCCGCCGCCGGCCAGCCAGCACGACGCCCGCGTCGACCACGGCCGGGTTGGCGCGTCCCGGATCAGCGAAGCAGAGGTTGACGACGCCCTGGACCCGCTGGCGGTCACTGGTCCGCCTGGTCATCAGCTCCATGTAGCGCTCACCGAGGAACGGCGTGGCGTAGAGCAGGAAGGTCGCGCTGACGGCCAGGTCGGGGCGTTGCCGCGGAACGGGGATCGAGGGGTCGATGAGGACCAGTCCTTCGACCAGCTCCGGGTGGGCACTCGCCATGAGCAGCGACACCATGCCACCCATCGAGTTGCCGACCAGCACGGCGGGACGACCGACCACCTCCCTGACGAACCGCGCGACCAGGTCGGCGTTCGCGTGCACGGAGGTGGAGCGGTGGGTCCCGGGCGTGAGCCCGAACCCCGCCTGGTCGATGGCATAGACGTGGTGACGCTTGGCGATCTCGGGCGCGATGCCCACCCAGTTGAGATGCGAACCCCCGAGGCCGTGGACCATGACGACCGGGACTCCCGCAGCGGGATCGTCGGACTGGTCCGGCCCCCCATAGTCCACCCAGTGCACCGGGCCGCCGAGGTCGGTGGTCCATCCCGTCCCGCCCCAGGGCTGGGCCAGCTGGAGGTCCGCCGGCCGCGATGCCGTCTGTGCTGTCACAAGTTGCTCACCATCCGCGCAGCCTCACGTCCGGAGCTTGCAGAGGCGCCTCGCGAGGTGAAAGAAATTGGGGTCATCACGCACGACCGACCCTAGGCGTCGACCCCACCTCCGGCAAGGACCCCATGACCGACCTGCACACCGACCGGCTGATCCTGCGGCACTGGCGCCCTGAGGACCGCGCACCGTTCGCGGCGCTCAACGACGATCCGGCCGTGATGGAGCACTTCCCGAACCACCTGACCGCGGCCCTGAGCGACGCCATGGTCGATCGGATCACGACCTTCCTCGACGAGCACGGCTGGGGGCTGTGGGCGGTCGAGGTGGCCGAGACGGGCGAGTTCATCGGCTTCACGGGGCTGTCTGTGCCGCGATTCGAGGCGGCCTTCACGCCGTGCGTCGAAGTCGGGTGGCGGTTGGCCAGGTCCTCGTGGGGGCACGGCTACGCCACCGAAGCCGCCCGCGCGTCGGTCGCGCACGGCTTCGGCCCGCTTGGGCTCGACGAGATCGTCGCCATGGTGGTGCCAGACAACGATCGATCCCAAGGGGTCATGCGCAAGCTCGGCATGACCCGGGACGAGGACTCCGACTTCGACCACCCCCTCATCGCCGAGAGCAGCCCAGTCAGGCGGCACCGCCTGTACCGGCTCCAGCGCGAGGACTGGCAGCCACCCACGTCACGATGACTCCCGCCACCCGGCCTTCGGGGGTCACTACGCGTGGGCGCTACGGCAGGCCGAGCCGCTCACCGTCGACCTGTCCCTCGCCTTCGGCGGCTCGGGCGTAGGCGGCGGCCAGCTCGGTCCGCGACCGCAGCCCGCGCTTGCGGAACACGCTGCCCAGGTGCCGTTCGATGGTCTTCGGACTGAGGAAGAAGGCCGCGCCGATCTCCTTGTTGGACATCCCTTGTGCCGCCAGGATCGCGACCCGCGTCTCCTGGGACGTCAGTGGCTCGGTTCCCGTTGCGGGTTGGCGACGAGCTGTCGCGCCGGTCGCAGCCAGTTCGCGCTCGGCCACCCCGGCCCAATGCGTCAGGTCCATCGCGGCGAACGCTTCGTGTGCCGCAGCCAGGTGCTTCCGGGCGTCGATCCGGTGACCCGCCCGTCGCAGCCGCCCGCCGTACAGCAGACGCGTGCGGGCCGTCTCGAACGGGTCCCCACCCTCGGCGTGCGCCGTCAGCGCGGCCGTCAGCGCTGCGTCGGCGGTCGCCCTCTCGACGACCGTCAGTGCCTCGCACCGCAGTGACAGCGCGACAGACAGAGCAGGCGATCCGGGCGGGGTGGCTTCGGCGAACTGGATCGCGAGCAACAGCGCGTCGTCCGTCCTACCCAGCCCGAGGTACGCCTCGACCAGCATCGGTGCCACACCAAGTGGTTCACCACTGGCTCCGATGCCGCCGTCAGCGAAGACCCGCGCCTCCAGGAGAGCCACCACCTCGTTGAGGTCGCCTCGGCACAGAGCACAGAACGCCGCCGTGATCGCCTGGTGTGCGGCGTGGGCGGTCGTGCCGGCTCGGTCCGTCAGCTCGCGCGCCCGGGCCAGCGACCTCTCGGCGTCGTCGTGCAGCCCGCGGGCGGCCGACTGCCAGGCCAGCATCTCCACCGCGACCGACGCGTCGGCCGCGTAGCCGAGGTGTCCTGCCAGGTCGGCGGCCTCACCGGCGTCCGCGAAGGCGCCCGCGTGGTCGCCCAGCCAGGCCCGGCCGGAGGCCAGGAGCGCCAGGCACGGGACGAGGACGCCGATCGCCCCGCGGCGACGTACCTCACGGAGCCGGGCGGTACCGACTGTCACGGCGTGACCCACCTGTCCGGTGAACCCCGCAGCCAGCGCCATCAGCATCAGGGTCCGCGCATCGTGGCGGAGGGCGGGCAGGTCCGCCAGCCGTCCGACCTCGTGGAGCCGTGCCATGCCCGCCTCCACGTCACCCGCCAGCAGGAGAGTTGCTCCACCGCTGAAGGCGGCCATCAGCTGCTGCTCGGGCTCGTGGGCATCAGCGACAGCGTCGATGCGACGACTGCAGTCAGCCATCCCGGAAAGGTCGTTGAGACGGAACCGCGCCAGCGCTAGCTCGGTCAGGTCACGGACCAGGGCTGGCCCCTCGAGGAGGTGGGACGCCTCGTCGAGGTACTCCACGGACTGCGGGACGGACCCCGCGTACTGCTCCAGCATTCCCAGCGTGAACAAGGCCTCGCCGCGGGACCGGTCCTGCACCGCGTCGGCCAGGACCCGGTCGACCAGGCCACGAACCCGGGCGACGTCGCCAGCCTGGAAGGCGTCGTGGGCGGCGAGAGCGAGTCGTTGCCGAGCCACGTCCGGGTCGGGTGTCAGCTCGGCGGCGCGTTCGAGTGCCGTCGCGGCGGCGGCGTAGCCCGACCGCTCACGATTGCTCGCTGCGAGCGTCGCGAGCTGGTCTGCGAGCCGGGGATCCGTGCCCACCGCGGACTCCGCCAGGTGCCAGACCCTGGTCCGGTCGCTGTCGGGAAGCGCTGCCCCGAGCGCTGCGTGGGCCTCACGCTGCTCGCCAGGAGTCGCCAGCTCCAGCACGGTGGAACGCAACAGGGGATGCCGGATCCGGTAGCCCGACCGCTCCTCGACCAGGACGCCGCGTTCACAGGCCTCTCGCAACGCCTCAGCGACGTCGATGCCGGCGTCGCCCAGCGCCTTGAGGACGGCGGGATCGGCCGACCCCGCGTCACCCACCAGGGCCAGGTACAGCGCGGCGGTGCGGGCGCCCGGTGAGAGCTCGGCGAGGGTGCTGCCGAAATGCTCGCGCCATCGAGCTCCAGAGGGCACCGGGTCAGGGAGATCAGCGGCGCCGAGCCATTGTGCGTCGTCCAGTCGTGCCGCCACTTCGACCAGGGCGAGGGGGTTCCCCTGAGTCGCGGCGACCAGTCGCTCCACGACGCCCTGCGCGGCGCGGGCGGGCAGAAGCGTTGCCGCAGCGGACGTGGAGAGGCCGGTGACAGCCAGGACCTGAAGGCCCTGGCCGAGGTCCGCCGATGCCGCGCCCTCGCGGGCGGCCAACAAGAAGGCGACGGCATCCGGACCGAGGCGGCGCGCTGCGAAGGCGATCGCGGCCGCGGACTCCTGGTCGAGCCACTGCAGGTCGTCCACGATCACGAGCACCGGGCGGTGTTCGGCGGCTGCAGCGAGCAGCGAGAGCGTGGCTGCACCGAGGAGGAACGGTTCGGCGGTCGTCGGGCCGCTCGACCAGGCCAGCGCCGTCCCGAGGGCGGTCCCCTGGTGGTCCGTGATGTCAGCCAACCGGTCACGGATCGGGTTGAGCAGACCGAACAGCCCGGCATACGCCAGGTGCGACTCGGCCTCGATGCCGCGAGTCTCGAGGCAGGTGAAGGAACCTGCCCGCGACCGGGCTGCCTCCAGCAGCGTCGTCTTGCCCACCCCGGGCTCACCGACGAGGAGCAGCGCTTCGCTGCGTCCTGCCGCCGCGTCTCCCAGCAGTGCATCGATCCGCACCAGCTCGTGCTCACGGCCTGCCAGCACCGAGGAATTGGGGGGTTTGCCGGACGCGAAGCCGGCGCCGCCGGTGCGATTTTCGACCGGAGACCTTTCTACAGAAGGAGGCCATGGTGCGGACATCAACAAGCATCCTAGGGTCGCTCGATCGCGCGCTCACCAGTCCCAGCTGGGCGTACAGCACCGTCTGGTACTACCCGGTGTTCGTGCGCACGTGGCCACTACGCCGGCCGGCACCCGCTCCAGCAGTCGAACGGGCAGGCGATCCGGCGGCAACGCAGCCTACGGAGCGGTCCCGTGCCTGAGCTCAGCGGCGTCGACCACGCCAGCCTGTCAGTGACCGACCTGGACCGCAGCGAGCGCTTCTACACCGACGTGCTGGGCCTGGTCCGGATCGCCGATTTCGGCACGGTCCGGATCCTCCTGCACCGGCAGACCTCGTTCATGCTGGCCCTCGCCTGCCATGACGAGGCGTACGGCGACCGGTTCACCGAGCTGCACACCGGGCTGGACCACCTCGGCTTCGGGGTGGACACCCGCGACGAGCTGGTGGAGTGGGAGCGCCGGCTGGGGGCGCTCGGCGTGGAGTACACGCCGATCCGGGACATGGAGTTCGGGGCGCACCTGAACTTCCGGGACCCCGACCACATAGCCCTCGAGCTCAGCACCTCCAACGCCGTCCTCACCGGCTGGTTCGACGAGTTCCGGGAGCGCGAGATCCCGCGTCACGAGATCGACGCCCGGCTGGCGGAGTATCTGGCCTCGCACCAACCGACTGCCAGCGCAGCCGGCCCTTGAGCGCCACCGTCGGAGAACGGACCACGGTGGGTGTGCGCGCTGAGCGGCGGGTAGTGGGAACCAGGTCCTCCCGGTGCGCGGTCGGCGCACCTCGCTCCCCCAGGAACGAGACGGCACCCCGCGGCATACGGTGGGCGCATGGCCAACCGCCTCGCACAGTCCACCTCCCCCTATCTCCTGCAGCACCAGGACAACCCTGTCGACTGGCAGGAGTGGGGTCCCGAGGCGTTCGCCGAGGCCCGTGAGCGGGACGTGCCCGTGCTCCTCTCGGTGGGGTATGCCGCGTGTCACTGGTGCCACGTGATGGCTCACGAGTCGTTCGAGGACCACGACGTGGCACGGGTGCTCAACGCAGGTTTCGTCGCCGTGAAGGTGGACCGCGAGGAGCGCCCCGACATCGACGCGGTCTACATGGCGGCCACGACCGCCCTGACGGGGCACGGCGGCTGGCCCATGACGTGCGTCCTCACCCCCGACGGCGACCCGTTCTTCGCGGGCACCTACTACCCCAAGGGCCAGTTCCTGCAACTGCTCGCCGGCGTCACCGACGCGTGGACCACCCAACGCGATCGCGTCCTCGAGAGCGGCGCCCACATCGCCTCCCGGCTGCGCGAGCTGTCGGCCCCCGTCACCGGCCAGCCCTTGGGCGAGGCCGCACTCGAGCAGGCTGCGGTGCAGCTCCGTGGCCAGTTCGACCACGCCGCAGCGGGTTTCGGCGGCGCTCCGAAGTTCCCGCCGTCGATGGTGCTCGAGTTCCTGCTGCGCCACCACGCACGCACCGAGTCGGCCGATGCCCTCGCGATGGCGGCCAGCACCTGCGAGGCGATGGCGCGTGGCGGCCTCTACGACCAGCTCGGTGGCGGTTTCGCGCGCTACTCGGTCGACGCGCGCTGGGTGGTGCCCCACTTCGAGAAGATGCTCTACGACAACGCCCAGCTGCTCCGCGTCTACACCCACTTGCACCGGATCACCGGCGACCCACTCACCCGCCGCGTGGCGCTGGAGACGGCCGAGTTCCTGCTGCGCGACCTGCGCACCGACGAGGGCGGCATCGCCTCGGCCCTCGACGCGGACACCGACGGTGTCGAGGGGCTGACCTACGCGTGGACGCCCGGCCAGCTCGTCGAGGTGCTCGGCGAGGAGGACGGCGCGCGGGCGGCCACCCTGCTGGCCGTCACCGCTGCAGGAACCTTCGAGCACGGGTCGTCCACGCTCCAGCTGCTGGCCGACCCTGACGACGCAGCGTGGTGGGCGGACGCGCGGCATCGGCTGTACGACGCGCGACAGGAACGACCGCAGCCCGGCCGCGACGACAAGGTCGTCACCTCGTGGAACGGCCTGGCGATCGCTGGGCTGGCCGATGCCGGGACGATCCTCGGGCGAGCTGACCTCGTGGAGGCGGCCAGGGTCTGCGCCGACTTCGTCGTCTCGACCCACCTCGTCGAGGGGCGCCTTCGCCGGACCTCGCGTGCCGGCGTCGTCGGCACGGCCGCGGGTGTGGCGGACGACTATGGCAACCTCGCCGAAGGGCTCCTCGCCCTCCACCAGGCCACCGGCGACGCGAGATGGCTTGCAGCTGCACAGGATCTGCTCAGCACGGCGGTCGAGCGGTTCGCCGCCGAGGACAATGGTTTCCACGACACGAGTGACGACGCCGAGGCGCTGTTCACCCGCCCGCGCAGCGCCGCCGACAACGCCGAACCGTCCGGCCAGTCCGCCCTGGCGGGTGCCCTGCTCACCTGCTCGGCCCTGACCGGCGACCCGGCGATGCGCGAGCGCGCAGACGCAGCTCTCGCCGCATCGGGGCAGCTCGCCGCGCGCGATCCGCGCTTCGGTGGCTGGGCGCTCGCGGTGGCCGAGGCCTCGGTCACTGGCCCCTTACAGGTGGCCATCGTGGGCGACGGCCCCGATGCCGATGAGCTCGCCGCGGCAACCCGCCGGTCCGCCTCACCCGGGCTGGTGATGGTTCACGGCGAGCCCGATGCGGCCGGTCACCCGCTGCTCGCCCAGCGCCCGCTCGTGGACGGCGCTGCGGCGGCATACGTGTGCCGTGGTTTCGTGTGTGACGCCCCCGTGACCGACGTCGCTGCGCTCACCGCCGCGCTGGCTCGCTGACGAGGTCGGCCAGCTCGGCTGCGTCCCAGCCGGGCTGGATCCCCGGCCGCGCGAGCAGGTAGGCCGCGAGGGCGTCGTCCGACAGGTCGTGTGACTCGCGCAGCCCTTCGGCGATCATGCGTACGTAGGCCGGTGCAGGCGAGTTGTGTTGCAGTGCAGTCGGATCCGGAGTGGTGAAGGTGAGGACGGGCACTCCCTCGAGCTCGCCGACGAGGTGCAAGGTCTCGTACCGACCCGGCCCGATCTCGTCACGGGCGTGCTCGAGCACCTGCGACAGGTCGAGGTCGGCGCCGGGCGTGCGGTGCATCTCCTGAGCGGCGACGTCGGCGAACTGCTGCTCGGTCACCAGGTAGGCGCGGGTCAGTGTCTCGCCCGCCGCCTCGGCGTCGTAGAAGGCGATCCCGCCACCCCACGTGGGCGACTCCCACGCGAAGAACATCTCGCCCGGCAGGGTCAGCGCCCGGTCGTCCTCAGGTGGGCTCTGGTTGCGCGCGCCTGGATACGTGCGGCTAGCGCCCTCGGGGCGTCCACCGCGCAGGTAGCAGTGGAACCGGTCACTCGACAGGTTGCTCCCATAGCTCGCGTACCAGACGTGCACACCCTTAGTCTCCTTCAGAGCAACAGCGACCGGTATGCCGGGTCAGCCGCTCCCAGCGCAGCCTCCCCCGCGTACGGGTCCACGAAGAGGGCTGTCGCCCAGACATCTGCCCACAGCAGGGTGGGTCCCCAGACCGTCGCCGAGCCCTCGCGGGTGATGGCCGCGCCGGTCCGTGGGTCCACCACGTGTGCCCCGCGGGCCGCTGCACCCGAGGTGGCGAGACCGCCGACGCGCAGCGGGATCCTTGCCGCCACGACACCCGGTACCCGCGGGTCCTCGACCCCGACGCGCCAGGTGCTCGGCGACGCCCCGCGCCCGGTCCCGGCGAGCAGGTCTCCCCCGGCGTTGACGCACCAGGAGATCCCCGGCACGTGGCGCAGGTGCATCGCCGCCTGCTCGACGGCCCAGCCCTTGACCATTCCTGTGGGGTCATACCCAGCGGAGCCGTAGGAGGCGCTGAACAGGCCAGCCGTGCGCCGCTCCGCCTCGGCACACAGCCGCTCCACCTCGGCCAGCCACGGATGAGCCCCTGCCGGGTCGAGGTCGCCCCGCCGTACCCGCAGCAGGTCGCTGTCGTCGCGCCAGGTGCTGAACACCGTGTCGACCCGGCGCAGCACGCCGAAGGTCTGCTCGACAGCCGTCAGGACCTCGTGGCCATCGAGGGCCTGTCGCCTGCCAGCGCGCAGGTGAATCGACACCGGCAGGCCCATGACCTGCTCGACGAAGGCTCGACGCCCGCTGTCCGCGGGCGCGTCGGGGGCTGCCGTGGTGGTCACGGCGCTCACAGGTTGGCCTGGTCGATGGCGGACTGCAGCGACGAGAGGTAGCCCTGCGACGTCACGGTGGCGCCGGAGACCATGTCGATGTCGGCGCTCTGCTGCTGCACCGCCTCCTGGCTCAGGACCGGCAGGGCGAAGGAGTTGATCTCCTGGTCCTCGTGGTTGCCGTCGGGGTAGACGATCGCCTCGGACGCGGTGATCTTGCCGTCCTGCACGGTGATCCGGACCTGCACAGGCCCCCACCGTGTGTCCACGGCGTCGCCGTCGTACGTCTTGGCCGTCGACGAGCTGCCCGACGACGAGCTCCCAGAGGAGGAGGTCCCGGACGACGAGGTGCCAGAGTCCGTCGTGCCCGAGGTCGAGGTGCCCGAGTCGGAGCTCGATGACCCGTCGGAGGAGCCGGCAGCGGCCGGCGCCTGGACCGAGGTCCCGGCAGCCAGCGTCGCTCCCGAGCCGGCGGTCGACGTGTGGTAGCTGAACAGCAGGACCAGGGTGGTCAGGGTGGACAGGGCCCACAGGGTGATGCGTCGCATGGGTCTTCCTAGTACTCGAAGCGTTCGAGGTGGATGTTGGCGGCCGGGACACCGCAGTCGAGGGCGGCCCGCCGCGCGGCGTCCATCCAGGCGGGTGCCCCGCAGAGGAAGACATCCCGCTCAGCGACGTCCGGCACGAGCTGCATGAGGGCGGCCGCGTCGGTCAGGTGGGCCGCCGTGGCCGGGAGCCAGGTGTCCCTCCCGGGAACGCGGTGTCCCTCGACGGTGACGTAGCGGGCGCTGCGGTCGGTGGCGATCCGGAACATTTCCTCGCCGAGCACGAACTGCTCACGGGTGCTCGCCCGGTGGATCACGACCACCTCGCCGGGGTCCTGCTGCAGTCCTTCGAGCAGGGCCCGGATGGGGGTGATCCCGATCCCGGCACCCATGAGCAGGACCTTGCGCCGCGTCCGGACCCCGGGGTGCAGCCGGCCGTACGGTCCTTCGACGAGGACGCGTGTCCCGGGCCGGAGGTTGGCGAGTCGCTGCGTCCCGTCACCGACGTGGGCAGCGGTGACCCGCAGGTGCCGACCGTCCGGCGCCGCCGACAGGGAGTACGGGTTGGCTCGCGACCAGCCGGGGCCGTCGACGAACCGCCACTGGAAGAACTGGCCCGGGGCCGGCCGCAACTTCGCGACTCCGGGGCCACCGACGACGACGGTCGTCACGCCGGGAGCCTCGTCGTGCACGGCAACGACACGCAGCGGCGCCCGCAGCGAGCGCACCAAGGGCAGACCCAGGCGGAAGACGAGCACCGTCGCGGCACACACCGCATACAGGCCCCACCAGAAGACGGTGGACGCCGTCGAGGCGAGGAACTCCTGTCCGGTCCACAGCTGGTGCGGCAGGGCGAGGCCCGCGCCGAGGTAGCCGTAGAGGTGGATGAGGTGCCACGACTCGTAGCGCAGCCGGCGCCGGGCCTTGCGCACCGAGGTGACCACGACCAGGCACAGCGCCACCGTGCCCGCGGTCGCCAGCAGCATCCCGGGGTAGTTGACGGTGAAGTCGACGATGGTGCCCCAGAGGCCCAGCGGTGAGGCGGCGGCATACCCGAGGGTGATGAGCACGATGTGCGCCCACAACAGGTTGAACGACGTGAAGCCGACGAGCCGGTGGGTGCGAGCGAGCTCGTCCTGGCCCCAGGCCTGCTCGAACCACGGCACGCGAGCCATCAGGAACACCTGGACCAGCAGCAGGGCCGAGGCGATGAGGCCGGTGAGCCGACCGAGGCTGGTGAGCGCGCCATCGAGGGACCCGAGGTCCTGGACACCGCCGTGCTGGACCCACAGCGCAGTCACCCACAGCTGCACCAGCCAGAAGGCGCTGACCGAGGCGTCGCGCCACCAACGCGGCACGGTGCGCACCGGTGGGACCGCACCGGTGCGGCGGCCAGCGTCGCGGTATGCCGGGTGGGCAGGGTCCGGAGGGGGCGGCACCGTGGCGGGCGGCAGGTCGATGGTCGTCACATCGAGAACTGTGGATCCGCAGTCTGGGTGTTTGCTGTGGGCCAGCCATGACCCGCGCGTGAGTGAGGTGACGGGGGCGGTCGTCCTTGTCCGGCGGGCTGATCCATGGTTGCGTGGCGAGATGGACACCACCCGAGAAGACCTCTCAGCCCTCGACCGCGGACTCACCCAGCTCGGGACCCTCGTGCAGTCGGTGCAACCCGCCGACCTCGACCTCCCGACTCCCTGCGACGACTGGACGGTGCGCGAGCTCCTCGGCCACGTCGTGCAGGGGCCGGCAAACTTCGCCACGTCGGTCCGTGGGGGAAATCCGGACTGGTCTGCAGGTGCGGAGCTGCCCGACGACTGGTCCGCCACCTTCACCTCGCACGCCGACGACCTGCGCGCGGCCTGGGCCGAGAACCCTGACAAGGAGCCGGGCCCGGACTTCCAGACGGGCGAGCTGGCGGTGCACGCGTGGGACCTGGCGACGGCGCTGGGCAAGGACAGCAGCGAGCTCGACCCCACGGTGGCCGAACGCGGGTGGGGCATCATGTCGGTCGCCCTCACGCCGGAGAACCGCGGCAAGGTCTTCAAGCCCGCTCGGGAAGCGCCGCAGGACGCCGACCCCTACCAGCGGCTCGCGGCGTTCGCCGGCCGCCAGGTCTGAGCGCGGGCCGGGCCGTCTGACGCCCAGCCACCACGGGTCTTTGAGGGATCCGCGACGTCAGGACGTCGCGGATCCCTCAAAGACCCCCAGCGCTGGAGGTCGGGATGACCCGGCCGTCGACCACGACCACGTCGGCCTCGTCCCGCCCGGTAGTGACGAGGCGGGCGTTCGCCTCGTCCGAGCGGTCGACCCAGGCGGCAGCGTCGTCAGCCTCGCGGCCGGTCAGGACGTGCCGGTCGATGAGGCGGCCGCGTCGCTGCTCGTCACCGAGGTCGCAGAACCACACCTCGTCGAGCTGGGCGCGCACCGTGGGCCAACCCCCGTCCGGGAGCAACAGGTAGTTGCCTTCGGTCAGGACGAGATCCGCGTCCTCGGGCACCTCGATGGTGTCGGGAGCAGGTTCACCCACAGCGTGGTCGAAGCTCGGTGCCCAGAGCGCGGCCCGTGGGAGGGACCGCGCCGCGGTGAGGGTCGCGGCGTACGCGTCGACGTCGAAAGTGTCCGGCGCTCCCTTGCGGTCACGGCGACCCAGCCGCTCCAGCTCGGCGTTGGGCAGGTGGTAGCCGTCCATGGGGATGTGGGCGATGCGTCCCGCCAGGCGCGGGTCCGCTGCCGCGGCGGCGAGCACCGCCAGGACGATGGTGGTCTTGCCTGCTCCCGGGGCACCACTGATGCCCAGGATGCGCCGGCGCCCGCGCTGCTCACCCGCAGCCGGCCCTGCGGCGCCGACGAGCCTGGCACAGCGGTCGAGCAGGCGTGGGTCGGCGTACGGTCTCACGACCAGAACCCCAGGACGGAGCCGCCGATCCTGATGATGAAGGCAACCAGCACAACCACGAAGACTACGCGCACGAACCGGCTTCCCCGGGCCACCGCCGTCCGCGCTCCGACGTAGCCACCGGCGATGTTGGCCACCGCCATGACTGCCCCGATCTTCCACATCACGTGGCCTCCGGGGATGAACACCGTGAGCGCG
Source organism: uncultured Actinomycetota bacterium (assembly GCA_963740865.1). Classification (GTDB taxonomy): domain Bacteria; phylum Actinomycetota; class Actinomycetes; order Actinomycetales; family Dermatophilaceae; genus Pedococcus. The sequence goes on along the minus strand of CAVUGH010000028.1, from coordinate 46,542 downwards.
CCGAGGTTGGTGGCGAAGTTGGCGATCTTGGCCTTGGCGCTCGCCTCGAGGAAGGCGTAGCCCATCAGCCCGACGAGCGCGAAGACGAGGAACGACCCGGTGCCCGGCCCGAGGGCGCCGTCGTACACACCGATGACGAAGCCGGTGACCATCGCGATGACGGTGTGCCGGTGCCCGTCGAAGCGCAGCGCGGTCTCGTGCCCGAGCGACGGCTTGGCGACCGTGTAGGCACCCACGACGACGAGCATGACCAGGATGATCGGGTTGAACGCCGTCTTGGGGATGTGCAGGCCGATCAGTGCGCCACCGACCGCGCCGACATAGGCCACGGCGGCCATCGGGAGCGCGGTGCGCAGATCGGGACGGACCCTGCGCCAGTAGGTGATCGAGCTCGTGGTGGTGCCGAAGATCGAGGCAATCTTGTTGGTGGCGAGCAGCTGGGCAGGACTCGCGCCCGGGAAGCCCAGCAGCAGGGCCGGAAGCTGCACCAGTCCCCCACCGCCGACGACCGCGTCGATCCACCCTGCACCGAAGCCCGCGAGGGCCATCAGCAGGATCGTCGTCAGGTCGAGGTCGGCCACCTACCGCCCCAGCCAGCCGTCGACGATGCCGAGGATGTCGAGCAGCTCATGGGCCTGGGCGTCCGGGGTCACGTCGACGGCGACCTGCTGGCTGAGCGGGATCTCGCTGTGCGGGATCCAGATGGCGCGCATCCCGACCTGTTGCGGCCCGTGCACGTCCTCGTAGAGCCGGTCGCCGACGTAGACGGCAGCCGCCGGCGCCACGTCGACGGCGTCGCAGGCCGCGAGGAACGCCTCGCGGTGCGGCTTCACGACGTGGATCTCCGAGGAGTAGACGTCGCCGTCGAGCAGGTCGAGGACGCCGTCGCGCTGGAAGACCCCGCGGTGGTAGGCGCGGCTCCAGATCGTGTTGGACAGCACGCCCACCTTGAGCCCGCGGTCGTGCAGCCCCTGCCAGAGCGGGCGCACCTGCGGGTCCGTGTGGGTGTGCGGTTCCCAGAACCCCCGGTATGCCGCGAGCGCCAGGTGGTGCCGGTCGTGGGCTGCGTCGATGCCGGCCTCCTCGAGGATCGCCTCGATGGACGCACTCTCGTGGGTCTCACGCCCTCGGGCCCAGGCTCGCTCCTCGGCCGCGTGGATCCGCACGGCCAGCGAGTCGGCCTCGGCGAGGTCCTCCACCGGCATGCGCGGGTCCTCGACCGGGAGGCCGTGCACCTCCCGGGCGAAGACACGCCACTGCTGGGGCAGGTCGACGTCGTGCCAGGGCGTGAGGGTCCCTCCCCAGTCGAAGATCACCGCCTCGATCGGTGCAGAGCCACCCATCAGGACGCGGTGCCGCGGACCTCGCGGACGACCTCGGCGACGACGTCGTCCACCGGGACCTCCCGACGTTCGCCGGTGGCGCGGTCCTTGATCTCGACGATGCCGTTCTCGAGCGACTTGCCGACCACCACGATGGTCGGGATGCCGATCAGCTCGGAGTCCTTGAACTTCACGCCGGGGCTGACCTTGAAGCGGTCGTCGTAGAGGACCTCGATGCCCTGGGCCTCCAGCGCCCGGGTGATCTCCTCGGCCGTGGTGAACACCTCCGGGTCGCGGGTCGCGTCCTTGCCGGTGGCAACGATGTGCACGTCGGCCGGGCTGATCCCGCGGGGCCAGCGCAGGCCGAGCTCGTCGTGGTTTCCCTCGGCGACGCAGGCCACGGCGCGGGAGACCCCCACGCCGTAGGAACCCATGATCACGGTCTGCAGCTTGCCGTGCTGGTCCAGCACCTTGAGGTCGAGGGCCTCGGCGTACTTGGTTCCAAGCTGGAAGATGTGTCCCATCTCGATCCCGCGAGCGGACTCGAGGCCGTGGCCACAGCTGGGGCAGGAGTCGCCGACCCGCACCTCGGCGGCCTCGATGGTGCCGTCGGCGGTGAAGTCGCGGCCGGCCACCAGGTCGAGGACGTGCTTGCCGGGCTCGTTGGCGCCGGTGACCCAGCGGGTGCCCTCGGAGACGCGGGGATCGAGCAGGTAGCGGATCTTGGAGACCGACTCGGAACCGAGCGCACCCGGCCCGATGTAGCCCTTGACCAGTGCTGCGTTGGCCGCAAAACCCTTCTCGTCAAAGGCTTCCACCTCGGCAGGCTCCACCTGGGCGCCGAGCCGCTTCTCGTCGATCTCGCGGTCTCCGGGCACGCCGATGGCCAGCGGTTCACGGGTGCCGTCGGGGCGGACCAGGGTGACGATGACGTTCTTGAGGGTGTCGCCCGCGGCCCAGGGACGGTCCTCACGGGGGAAGTGCGCGTTGAGGTGGGCGACCAGCGTCTCGATGGTGGGGGTGTCGGGAGTCGGCTCGGCGTGCGCGGCCGGCACCCCGGCATACGACACCGCATCCGGAGTGGGGACCTGCACGGCCTCGACGTTGGCGGCGTAGCCGCAGTTGGGGCAGTGGACGTAGGTGTCCTCGCCGTTCTCGGCGGTGGCGAGGAACTCCTCGCTCTTGCTGCCACCCATGGCGCCGGCCATCGCCTGGACGATGACGTAGTGGAAGCCGAGGCGGTCGAAGATGCGGATGTAGGCGTCGCGGTGCAGCTGGTAGGCCTTGTCGAGCCCGGCCGCGTCGATGTCGAAGGAGTAGGAGTCCTTCATGACGAACTCACGACCGCGCAGCACGCCGGCCCGCGGACGCGCCTCGTCGCGGTACTTGGTCTGGATCTGGTAGATCGCCAGCGGCAGGTCCTTGTAGGACGAGTACATGTCCTTGACCGCGAGGGTGAACATCTCCTCATGGGTCGGGCCGAGGAGGTAGTCGGCGCCCTTGCGGTCCTGCAGGCGGAAGATGTTGTTGCCGTACTCGGTCCAGCGACCACTCGCCTCGAACGGCTCCTTGGGGAGCAGCGCCGGGAAGAGCAGCTCCTGAGAGCCGATCGCGTCCATCTCCTGGCGGACGATGGTCTCGACCCGGCGCAGCACCCGCAGGCCCAGCGGCAGCCAGGTGTAGATGCCGGGGCTGACGCGCCGGATGTAGCCGGCCCGCACGAGCAACCGGTGGCTCGGCACCTCGGCATCGGCCGGATCCTCGCGAAGGGTTCGCAGGAACAGGGTCGACATGCGCAGGGCCACGTGGCACTCCTTGGTTGGCGGACAACCCCCAGAGGATATCGGTGGGTATGCCGCGTGCTCACCACGGTTTCCGCCAGGCACCGTGGCAGGGCGCTCCGATCGAGTCTTTGAAGGATCCGCCACGCCTGGACGTGGCGGATCCTTCAAGGACTCGAAGTGGAGGGTGGCAGAGTGGAGCCATGGCGCAGCCGACCCGCATCGAGACCGTCGAGCAGCTCGTGGACCTGCTCGGGGAACCGCTCCCCCGCGTTCGTGACAAGGCCCGCCCGGCCCTGCACGAACTCGACCGGGACTGGCTGGCGGCGTCCCCGTTCTGCCTGGTCGCTACTTCGGACGAGCAAGGTCGTTGCGACGTCTCACCCAAGGGCGACCCCGCGGGCTTCGTCAAGGTGTTCGACGACACGACCATCGCCCTCCCCGAGCGCCGCGGCAACAAGCGCGCGGACGGCTACAAGAACATCCTGGCCAACCCGCACGTCGGCCTGCTGTTCCTGATCCCGGGTCGCGGGGACACGCTGCGGGTCAACGGTCGCGCCCACCTGGTCTCGGACGCGCCGTGGTTCGACGACATGGTGGTCAAGGGCCACCGGCCGGTGCTGGCCCTGGTCGTCGAGATCGACGAGGTCTTCGGACACTGCGCCAAGGCGTTCATGCGTAGCCAGCTGTGGCACCCGTCCACGTGGGACCCGCTGGCCGTCGGCTCCCGGCCGCAGATCGCCAAGGCGCTCGAACGACCGGAGGACACCATCGAGGAGCTCGAGAAGTACTACGGCGAGCAGTACTCGACGGGGTTGTACTGAGTCACGCCCGACCCACGGTCAGCGACAGCGACCGGCAGCTATTGAGGGGCGGCAGGGTCAGCGACCGGCGGCCTTGAGAGCCGTGCGGATGAGCGGGAGCTGCATCGGCAGCCGGGCGACGGTCCCCACGAAGGCGGCCTGCGCCGCCGGAGTGCCCTTGCGCTGCGCGCGCTTGCCGTAGTTGGCGCTCATCTGGACGTTGCCCGGCAGGATGGCGAGCAAGAGGGCGGCGCTGGCGAGACCGGCATACCTGCGGGTGCGGGGGTGGAGCAGGCCTGCGGCGCAGGCGAGCTCGGCGACGCCCGAGGCGTAGATCAGCTCGCGGCGACGTGGCAGCGAGTTGGGCACCAGCGGCTCGAACACCTCGGGCTTGACCAGGTGGGTCGTCCCCGAGGTGATGAACAAGCCGGCGAGAGCGGCGATGTCCTTGGTCAGCGGGGCGACGGTGCGAGGCATGCCGCCCATCCTGTCAGGGCCGTGGTCGAACGACCCGTCGCGTCAGTCGCCGCGGTGCTCGCGCAGGAAGGCGAGCCGCGCGCGCAGGGCGAGACCGAACGTCACGGCACCCACCACGAGGAGGACGATCCCGACCCACAACCAGGTGCGCCCAGCAGCCTCACGTCCCGGGATGGCGACCAGGAAGGCACCGAAGGCAGCCAGCGAACCCGTCATCCACAGCAGCGCGTTGCCGGCGGCTGGTGTGTCCGGGCGCGGTTCGGACTGGAGCGCGGGATCCATCAGGGCGAACCCGTCAGCGCTGGTTCCATCAGAGCAGGACGGTCGAGAAGGTGCCGACGTCCTCGAAGCCCACCCGCGCATACGTCGCCCGGGCGCTCTCGTTGAAGTCGTTGACGTACAACGTGACCCAGCGCGCGCGGGTCTCCATCACCTGCTCCACCACCGAGGCCATCAGGGGCACGGAGAGACCCTGCCCGCGCAGGTGCGGCGCGAGCCAGACCCCTTGCAGCTGGGCGCAGCCCAGCGCGACCGAGCCGACATCGGCCTTGAAGATCACCGCACCGTCCTCGATGGCGATGAAGGTGTGCCCCCGGTCGATGAGGGCAAGCAAGGCCGACCGGTATGCCGCGCCGGAACCGGTATAGGGCGGGTAGCCGATCTCCCCCTCGAACATGTGCGCGGCCGCGGGCATCACGAGGTCCACCTCGTGCTCGCGGGCGGGACGGACGCGCGGGTCGAGCTCCACGCCCAGCGCCGAGGGGCGGTCCATGGTGCTCATGAGGGGCTGGTTCGCCCGCACCGCGCGCGCCGGTCCCCACGCCGGCGCGAGGTGCCGCCACAGCTCTGACACCTGGTCGGCCGGCCCGAGGATCGAGGCACAGTGCCGACGCCAGCGCCGGACCCGGTCGGCGAAGAAGTTGATGGTCTCCTCGTCCGCCTCCACCGGGACGAGGTTGGCGCTCGACCAGCACAGGGCCTCGAGGCTGCCACCGACCTTGTGGCCGAGAACGGTGCCGGGTTGGCTGCTCAGCACACCCTCGAGGAGGCGGGCGGCGACGAACACGTTCGCCGGCAGGTTCCGCGCGCACACCTCCAACGCGGCGTCGCGGTCCGAGGGCGACAGCGCGTGGACCGGGTTACGAGTGCGCAGCACCCCGTCAGCCTAGGCGCTGAGGTGGCCCTTCCGCCGCCTATCCCCAGAGGTCGTCCTGCGGTCCACAGCTGTGGCCGGGGGGGCTACGCGGTCGGGCTTGCAGGCGGACGACGTACCTGCGACTCCAACGAGACCGTCGAGGAGCCGCACCTCGCGGCGGTCCCACGTGCCATCGCCCGTGCGACAGGAACGAACAGGATCAGACAGGAGACCATCATGACCACGAACGACGGGGCCCCTTCAGGCCCTCCTCCCGCCCGCCGCACTTCTCCGTGGACCCGCGCAGCGGGAGGTGCAGCAGCCGCGGCGCTCTTCGCGGCAACCCTTGCCTCAACGCCCAGCAGCGCCACTCCCGCCATCGGGGGCGCAACGAGCGCTGATCCCGATCCCGCGACGACGGCTGCGCAGGCTCGGCTCGTGGGACGGTCCTCGCTCCCGGCCGAGACCTATCGCCCGGGCACGGCACCCTCTGGGTACTTCCAGACCGGGACGACTGCGGTTCCCCGGCCCTACCCCGCCCAGCCAGTGCAGGGCTTCTCGGCGATGCACCGCAACGCCGATGGCAGCTACCTCGTCATGACCGACAACGGCTACGGGCAGAAGGGCAACAGCCAGGACTTCGAGCTCGTCGTGAACCGCATTCGACCGGACACGACCACGGGAACGACGGCCTACCTCGGCCTGCAGTTCGTCCTCACCGATCCGGACCACCACGTCGACTGGACGATCTGGCGGGACGGCGGCTGCACGGCGACCACCAGCCTTCCGGCCGGCTACACCTGCCCTGCCAGGGACCGGGCGCTGACCGGCTGGGACTTCGACCCGGAGTCCATGCGGATCGCACCGGACGGGACGTTCTGGTTCGGCGACGAGTTCGGGCCGTTCCTGCTCCACACAGACGCCCAGGGTCGGCTGCTGGAGCCCCCTGTCCCCACCCCGGGGGTGAAGGCGCCACAGAACCCGAGCCTCGCGCCCGGCGAGGAGCCCAACCTCGCGTCGTCCCGCGGGATCGAGGGGATGGCGATCTCGCCCAACGGCCAGCGGCTCTACGCGATGCTCGAGGGGTCCCTCGCCGAGGACAAGGCTGCCGGGCTCGCCTCCGACCTGCGCATCCTCGAGGCCAAGGTCAACCAGACCCTCGGGGCACAGTTCACCGGCACCTACTGGCGCTACCGCCTCGAGAGCCCCGGGGACTCGATCGGTGACGCGATCGCCCTCAACGACCATGAGCTCCTGGTCGTCGAGCGCGACGCCGGGGCGGGCCCGAACGCGCGATTCAAGGCGGTCTTCAGCGTGGACCTCAAGGACCGGGACCACGACGGGTATGCCGACAAGGAGCTCCTCGTGAACCTGCTGGCCGTGCCGGATCCGGCCAACGTCGGCAAGCTCGGCGCCTTCTTCCCCTTCTCCTTTGAGACCATCGAAGGCATCGAGGTCATCGACGACCACACCATCGCCGTCATGAACGACAACAACTTCCCCAACACGGGTGGCCGCTCGGCCGTCCTCCCCGACCCGAACGAGTACATCGAGGTCACGCTCGACCAGCCGCTGGGCCTCGACCCGCGGTTGCTCCCTCAGAGGTGACCCGAGGGGAGATGGGAGAGATCGCTCTCGGGTCCGTGGGTGAGGGGCGGACCCGGGAGTCGGTCTGAGCCCAGCTGGGAGTTCGGCTCAGAGAGCCACGTGCCGTGGGCCGCGTCAGCCGACGGTGACCGACGGCGCGCCGGCGGTTGCCTCGTCCATCGGCTCGCCCATCTCGTCGGCGATGCGCATGGCCTCCTCGATGAGGGTCTCGACGATCTGGCTCTCGGGCACGGTCTTGATGACCTCGCCCTTGACGAAGATCTGGCCCTTGCCGTTGCCCGACGCCACGCCGAGGTCGGCTTCGCGAGCCTCGCCGGGGCCGTTGACGACGCACCCCATGACGGCCACGCGCAGCGGCACGGTCATGCCCTCGAGTCCGGCGCTCACCGCATCGGCCAGCTTGTAGACGTCGACCTGGGCGCGCCCGCACGAGGGGCAGGACACGATCTCGAGCTTGCGCGGCTTGAGGTTGAGCGACTGCAGGATCTGGTTCCCGACCTTGACCTCCTCCACGGGAGGCGCGGACAGCGAGACGCGGATGGTGTCACCGATGCCCTTGGAGAGCAGGGCGCCGAACGCGGTGGCGGACTTGATGGTGCCCTGGAACGCCGGTCCCGCCTCGGTCACGCCGAGGTGCAGCGGCCAGTCGCCCCGCTCGGACAGCATCTCGTAGGCCTTGACCATCACGACGGGGTCGTTGTGCTTGACCGAGATCTTGAAGTCGTGGAAGTCGTGCTCCTCGAAGAGCGACGCCTCCCAGACTGCCGACTCGACGAGCGCCTCGGCCGTGGCCTTGCCGTACTTCTCGAGCAGCCGCGGGTCGAGCGAGCCGGCGTTGACGCCGATCCGGATCGAGACGCCGGCGTCCTTGGCCGCCGCGGCGATCTGCTTGACCTGGTCGTCGAACTTGCGGATGTTGCCCGGGTTGACGCGCACTGCGGCGCAGCCGGCGTCGATCGCCGCGAAGACGTACTTGGGCTGGAAGTGGATGTCCGCGATGACGGGGATCTGGGACTTGCGCGCGATGGTGGGCAGCGCGTCGGCGTCGTCCTGGGTCGGGCAGGCCACCCGCACGATGTCGCACCCCGACGCGGTCAGCTCGGCGATCTGCTGCAGCGTCGAGTTGATGTCGGTCGTCTGGGTGGTGCACATCGACTGGACCGAGATGGGGGCGTCGCCGCCGACCTCGACCTTGCCGACCTTGATCTTGCGCGTCTTGCGCCGGGGCGCGAGCACGGGCGGGGGCAGGGCCGGCATACCGAGTCCAACAGTCATGGCTGAAGTATCTCCCAGTGGAGCGCGAAGGTGGACGCCGGCTGTCGCCGGGTCAGCCGAGCTTGACGGGCTTGACGAAGTCGGCGTAGATGAGCAGGGCGGACATCACGATCAGCACCGACGACACGGCATAGGCCACGGGCAGTGCCTTGGCGACGTCGACGTGACCGGGGTCCGGGCGATTCAGCAGGCGGGCGGCGTTGCGCTTCAGGCCCTCCCACAGCGCGCCTGCGACGTGGCCGCCGTCCAAGGGCAGCAGTGGGATCAGGTTGAAGACGAACAGGGCGATGTTGAGCCCGGCCATCAGGCTGACGAGAATCGCGATCTTGCCGCCGAGGCTCTCGTCGAGTCCCTCGATGGACCCGGACGAGATCTCACCGGCCATCCGGCCGACACCGACGACCGACACCGGTCCGTTCGGGTCGCGCGCCTCGGAGCCGAACGCCGCCTGCGCCACGTCGGTCATCCGCTGCGGGATGTGCAGGAGCACACCGGCGATGTGTGACACCTGCTCGCCGAGGATGCCGGGCACGACGGTCACCGACTGGCGTTCCAGGGCCACGACCGGAGCGGACGAGACGCCGAGGAAGCCTGCGTCGATCACGACCGGGTCGCCGTCGGCGTTCACGAGCGGGGTGCCGTCCGGACCGACCTGCTGGACGGTGTTGCGGATCGGGCTGACCTGGAGCGTCTTCTCCACGCCGTCCCGCAGCACCACGATCGCGGTCTGCTCGCCGACCCGGGGGCGGATCAGCTTGCCGACGTCGGCAGTGCGCGCGATCGGCTGGCCGGCGATGGAGACGATGCGGTCGCCCGGCTTGATCCCGGCAGCGAAGGCCGGCGTCTTGGGGTCGGAGGGCGCACAGGTCGTCTTGCTGGCCGCCTGGCTGGCCGGGACCACGCACTCGCTGACCGAGGCGACGATCGCGCCGTCCTTCTGCACCTGCTGGCCGTAGAGGGTCACCAGGCCGGTGAGCAGCACGACCGCGATGACCAGGTTCATCACCGGGCCGCCCATCATGACGACGACCTTCTTGGGCACCGAGAGCTTGTAGAAGACCCGGTCCTCGTCGCCGGGCTTGATCTCCTCGAGGCTGAGCTGGCGTGCCTCGTCGGCGAGCTGGGTGAACCGACCGGTGCTCGACACCCGCAGCGTCCCAGGCTTGTCACCGGGCCGAGGCGGGAACATGCCGATCATCCGGATGTAGCCGCCGAGCGGGATGGCCTTGATGCCGTACTCGGTCTCACCGCGCTTCGTGGACCACAGCGTCGGGCCGAAGCCGACCATGTACTGGGTCACCTTGACGCCGAACTTCTTGGCTGGCACGAGGTGCCCGATCTCGTGCAGTCCGATCGACAGACCGACCCCGAGCACCACGAAGAGCACGCCGAGGACGTACAGCAGAGCCGTCATCGAAGCGCCCCCTGCGTCGTCGACGACGACGCCTGCGAAAGCGCCACCCCGGTCATCGATCCAGTCTGCACACCCAGCACCTTCCGTGCCTCGTCGCGCGCCCAGCCATCGGCGCGCATCACGTCCTCAACGGACAGTGTCCCTGATTCGATCCCCGCCGCGCCGCCGGATCCGTGAACCTCCACCACCCTGGCCACCGTGTCGACGATCTCGACGAAGCCGATGAGACCGTCGTGGAAGGCATCGACCGCGACCTCGTTCGCCGCGTTGTAGACCGCCGGGCTGGTGCCACCGGCCTCCCCCACCTGACGAGCCAGCCGCACCGCAGGGAACGCCGCGTCGTCGAGTGGTTCGAAGTCCCACGACTGCGCCTGGGTCCAGTCGACCGGTACGTCGACGTCCGCCAGCCGCTCCGGCCACGACAGCCCGAGGGCGATCGGTACCAGCATCCGCGGCGGACCAGCCTGCGCGATCGTGGACCCGTCGACGAACTCCACCATCGAGTGGATCATCTGCTGGGGGTGGACCACCACGTCGATCCGGTCGAACGGGATGTCGAAGAGCAGGTGCGCCTCGATCACCTCGAGTCCCTTGTTGACCAGGGTCGCCGAGTTGGTCGTGATCACCCGCCCCATCGAGAAGTTCGGGTGCGCGAGCGCCTGGGCAGGGGTCACGTCGCGCAGTGACTCGCGGCTGCGGCCCCGGAACGGCCCCCCACTCGCGGTGACGACGAGCCTGCGCACCTCCTCGGCGCGGCCTCCGCGGAGGCACTGGGCGATCGCCGAGTGCTCGGAGTCGACCGGGACGATCTGGTCCGGCTTCGCGGCCGCCCTGACCAGCGGGCCGCCCACGATGAGCGACTCCTTGTTGGCGAGCGCGAGGATGGACCCCTCGGCCAGCGCGGCCAGCGTCGGGCGCAGCCCGATGGCACCAGTGATCCCGTTGAGGACGACATCGGCGCCACAGCCTGCGGCCGCCACCGCCGCGTCGTCCCCGACCACCACCTGGGGCCGGTATGCCGCACGGCCGGCGCGGGCGGCATACGCACCGATCGCCTCGGCGACCTGCTCGTGCGTGCCGCGGGCCACCGCGACGAGGTCCACCTCGAAGGTGACGGCCTGCTGGGCCACCAGGTCGAGGTTGGAGCCGGCCGACAGGGCGACCACGCGGAAGCGGTCCGGGTTACGCGCGATGACGTCCAGGGCCTGGGTGCCGATGGAGCCGGTGGAGCCGAGGACGGCGACGCTGCGCGGGGATGTCACTGCTTCATTGTCGCCCATGACCACGCGGCCTCGGTCACGCGCGCTCAGGCTGACGACTCGGCGCGCCTGCTCAGCCACCCGTCAAGGGCGACGAAGACCAGGCCGAGGATGCCGAACAGCACCGCCACGCCGGCCAGGTTGGCCAGGACGTGACCCCAGCCGAGCTTGTCGATGTTCATGAACGGGTAGGGCCAGAAGTCGGCGGCAAAGCCCCGGACGATCGTGTAGACGCCCCACAGCGCGGGCCACAGCAGCATCGGCAGGATCGCGCGGCGCGTGGCCTGGCGGCGGGGACCGGCCAGGACCCAGACCACGATGAACAGCAACGGCACGACGACGTGGAGCAGCTTGTCGACGACGTAGCTGCTCCCAGTCAGGTGCAGGATCGGACGCAGGAAGAACCAGTGCACCACCGCCGTGACGGCGATCCCGACCAGCGTGGCCATCTGCACGACCCGCCACACGGCCCCGTCGTGCTCAGGGTCGCGGGTCAGCACCGCCGAGACGTAGGTGACCAGGATGTTGGACAGCACCGTGAAGTAGGAGACGAACTCGACCAGGCGGGTGCTGAGGGGCTTGACCGCCGTCTCGTTGAGAACGGCACGTCCGTCGACGATGAGGACCAGCTGCCAGACGAGGGCGATCAGCGCGACGACTGCGACCGCGCCGTGCAGCGCCCTGGCGGTGGTGGGCTTCATGGGCGACCACGCTAGCGGGCCGGTTCACCGATCCAGGATGGTCACGAGAAAACTGGGGTGGTCCTGGCTCACCTCGTCGAGGACGCCCGCGATGTCCTCGAAGGTCTCGTGGTGTTCGCGACGGAGCGGCCCCACGCCGTCCCACACGAGGTGGCGTGCCCGTGCGCCGTCCAGGGGCTGCTCGGCGAAGTCATGGAGGCAGTCGGCGAGCGCGTCCAGGTTGCGGCCGAACCAGTCCGGGAAGTCGAGCGCCTCTGCGAACCGCTCGAGGCTGTCCGCCTTGGTGGCGCCCGCCGGGATCACAGACACGTCGTCGCCGGCGTTCTGGGCCTCACGAACCACCTCAGCGATGGACACCTCGGACCCGAGGATGCGGATCATCGGCCACCGTCCTCGATGACACGGAACGACTCGTAGTGGTCGTCCGTCCAGTAGCGCTCCCCTGCCGTGCCCGTGATGATCCGGCGGCCCCCGCGGTCGTTGTCACCGGGGGTGGCGACGGTGTACTCGTGGTAGTAACCACCGCTCCTGCGGGGCAGCAGTCGCTCACGGTTCTGGAAGACCACGCCGTCACGGGAGTAGGGGTAGGGGCCGCCCGCCGCAATCAGGTCGAGGGTGCGCCGGGCCTCCCTCGGGAGGTCGGCCGCCTGGACCGACGGCAGGCCGCTGGTGTCCCGCGCGGAAGCGGTGACAGTGGTGTGCGGCGCGCCCGATGACGATTCGGAGGAAGGCCCGTTGGCCCACCACCACAGGCCGAGCAACAGCACCACTGCGGGCACGGCCAGCGACAGGCGAACGATCCTGCGCTGGTCAGCCGACATGCTTCCGACCCTAGGGCAGGGCGGCGGCGGCGGTCACTGCTGGTAGACGCGCTCCTCGATGAGCTGCTCCTCGACGACGCGGCCCTCCGGCTCGAACCTGCCCTGCTCGAAGCGCTTCTGGAACTCCAGCTCGAGGTGGTCGGCGCCGTTGCGGTTCTTCTCGATCGACATGACGACCCAGTGGCGGAACCGCTCGGCATTGCCGAGGTGGTAGACGAGGTGGTGCTTCGCGACGATGTCGTACTTGTCGTTGAGGATCAGGACTACGTCCGCCTCGTAGGCCAGCGCGGACGAGCCACGGAGGTCGTTGACGCGCATCCGTCGACCGGCCACGAGGCTGGACTTGTCGGCGGCCACGATGGCGAGGACGGGGACCCCGAAGTCGAGCGCCATGTCCTTGAGTCGCTCCACGACGATGGAGACCCGCTCTTCCTCGCTGACCACCCCGGCCACCGGCACCTTCTGCAGGTAGTCGACCAGGACGAGCGGCGGTCGCCCGTCGCTCTCGATGACCTCTTTGACCGCGGCGCGGATCTCCTCGAGGGTGGTGTGCATCCCGCTCGAGTTGTGCACGTGCAGGCGTTGGCCATAGCTCTCGAGCGCCTCGACCGCCTCGCGGCCGCCGACGGTGTCACCGAACCGCTCGCGCATCGACTTCGCCAGACTGTGCCTGGCCTCGAAGCCGGCCCTGATCTTGGTCAGCCCGATCGCGTCGGTGCCGGCGATGGCTCCTGCCTCGATGGCGATGAGCCGCTCGAGCATGCTGTGGGCGTCGTGCTCGTACGAGAACAGCACGGCGCTGCGGTTGGCGGCGACGGAGTTGCGCAACATCTGCAGGGCCATCGCCGTCTTGCCCAGGCCCTGGGGCCCACCGAGCAGGACCAGCTCACCCGAGCGGAACCCACCGGTCAGGGCCACGTCGAGGGAGTCGAAGCCGGTCGGCCACACCCGCGCACCGGCGGTCTGGCCCTGGCGCAGCTTCTCGTCCGTCTCCGCGAGGACATCACCGAGCGAGCGGAGTCGTCCCTTGTTGCGGGACTCTGCCGCCGGCTCACCGGTGATCGACAAGACACTCGCTCCTACAGGTTCAGCGCTGGTCATGCGACGCATTGAACCCGCGATGTGCCTCCGCTGGTAGCGGTTCGGTCAACTTTGGCACCGAACGGATGACCTCCGATTCCGTCCTTACGGCGCAATTCCGACATAGGTGGTCTCGAGGTACTCCTCGATGCCCTCGAAGCCGCCCTCTCGGCCGAAGCCGGACGCCTTGACGCCACCGAAGGGGGCCGCCGGGTTGGAGATGATCCCCTGGTTGATGCCGATCATTCCGTACTCCAGGGCCTCGCTCACCCGGATCACCCGGCTGAGGTCGTTCGTGAAGACGTAGGAGGCGAGGCCGTACTCGGTGCTGTTGGCCTTGGCGATGGCCTCGCCCTCGGTGCGGAACGTGGTGATCGGCGCCACGGGTCCGAAGATCTCCTCGCTCATGACCCTGGCGGTCATCGGCACCCCGCTGATCACGGTCGGCTCGAAGAAGTACCCGCGGCCCTTGACCTGCCCCCCGCCGGTGAGGACCTTGCCGCCCTTGGCCTTGGCGTCCTCGACGAGCTCGCTCACCCCGTCGCGGGCCTTGGCATCGATCAGTGGACCGACGTCGACGCCCTTCTTGGTGCCCTTGCCGAGGGTCAGTCCCGCCATCCGCGCGGCGAACTTCTTCGCGAACTCGTCGGCGACGCTCTCGTGGGCGAAGAAGCGGTTGGCCGCGGTGCACGCCTCACCGATGTTGCGCATCTTGGCGAGCATCGCGCCGTCGACGGCACGGTCGAGGTCCGCGTCCTCGAACACGATGAACGGGGCGTTGCCACCCAGCTCCATGGAGACTCGCAGCAGCTGCTCCGCCGACTGCTCGATCAGCCGTCGACCGATGCCGGTCGACCCGGTGAAGGTCAGCTTGCGGAGCCGGGGGTCGCGGATGATGGGCTCCATGACGTCACCGGTGTGCTTGGTCGTGATGACGTTGAGAACCCCTGCGGGCAAACCACATTCGCGCAGCAGCTCAGCCAGGGCGAGCATCGTGAGGGGGGTCTGGCTGGCTGGCTTGACCACCATGGTGCAGCCTGCGGCGATGGCCGGGCCGATCTTGCGGGTGCCCATCGCCAACGGGAAGTTCCACGGCGTGATCATCAGGGTCGGACCGACGGGCTTCTTCATCGTCAGCAGCCGCGTCGCGCCGTTGGGCGCGGTCGACCAGCGGCCGTGGATGCGGACGGCCTCCTCGGAGAACCAGCGGAAGAACTCGGCGCCGTAGGTCACCTCGCCTCGCGACTCGGCCAGGGTCTTGCCCATCTCCAGGGTCATCAGCGTGGCGAAGTCCTCGGCTCGCTCGGTTATCCGTTCGAACGCGGCTCGCAGGATCTCGCCACGGTCGCGCGGCGCCGTCTTGGCCCAGTCCCCCTGGGCTGCAACAGCAGCGTCGAGCGCGGCCTTGCCGTCGGCGACGGTGGCGTCAGCCACGTGGGCCAAGGTGGCCCCGCTCGACGGGTCCTCGACGGGGAGCGTTCCCCCACCGGTGGCGTCGCGCCACTCGCCGCCGATGAACAGTCCCTTGGGGACCGAGTCGATGAGGGACTTCTGCGTGGTGGCCATCAGCCCTGCTCCTCCGGTGCGTGGTCGTGCGTCTCGTGGGTGTGGTGGTGCCGCGGGATGTGTCCCTCCGGGATGGCCCCGTTGCGACCTGCGAGCAGGGGCTGTGAGGGGTCCCAGCGGGTGCCGTCCCGCTCGTCCTGGCGCTTGCGTGCGATGGCCGAGAGTGCTTCGAGGACAACACGGTTCGCGAGCGCCGCGGTGATGTCGGCGTGGTCGTAGGGCGGGCTCACCTCGACGATGTCGACCCCGACGACAGGAAGCTCCAGGCAGATCCGGCGGACTGCGTCGAGCAGCTGCCGGGCCGAGAGTCCGCCAGGTTCGGGGGTGCCGGTGCCGGGGGCGTGGCCCGGGTCGCAGACGTCGATGTCGACCGAGAGGAAGACGCCCTCGCACTCGTCGGTGGCGATGCTGAAAGCCTCCGTGAGCACCTCGTCGAGCCCGCGGTGCACGATCTCGGTCATCTCGAACGACCGCATCTGCTGGCCGGCCATCCAGTCGAGGGTCTCCGGCGGCGGCCAGTACCCCCGCAGACCGATCTGCAGGAAGCGGTCTCCGCGCAGCGCGCCCGACTCGATGAGCCGTCGCATCGGCTGGCCGTGCCCCCACAACGAGCCGAACTCGATGTCTCCGGTGTCGGCGTGCGCGTCGAAGTGGATCATCGAGATGCGGCCGTGGCCCAGGACGTTCGCGACGCCCTTGGCGTCGGGGAACGCGATCGAGTGGTCGCCGCCGAGGACGACGGGTATGGCGCCTGCTCGCGTCACGCGCTCGACCGCGGCCTCGAGCTTCGGCAGGGAGCGCTCGATGTCGCCGGAGTACATCTCGACGTCGCCGGCATCCACGACCCGCAGGTCGACCAGTCCGTCGGTGCGCAGCGCCAGCGAGGGGCGCGAGCCGTCGTGCGGCAGGTAGTCGGTCATCCGGATCGCCTGCGGTCCGAACCGCGTGCCGGGACGGTGCGAGGTGCCACCGTCGAACGGCGCACCGAGGATCACCACGTCCGCATCGGCATACGTGCTCTCGTCCTCGAGGTCGCAGCGGTCCACGCCGAGGAAGGTGAAGTCGGGGCCGTACTGCTGCCCGTATCGCGTCATGATCCGACCCTAGTCCCGCACCGCTGCACGTAGCCCGGCGGCCGCGAGCAGCGCGAGTCCCAGCGCGAGTGCGACGGGAAAGCCGCCCCTGAAGGCCGTGAGCACCGCGACCACGAAGGCGAGTGCCGCGACGGCGACGAGTGGCCCGTGGCGACGGAGCAGCCAGCACGACAGCAGTAGCGCAAGGGCGACGGGAACCGTGAACGCACCTGCGCCGAGGTAGTCCGACAGGTCGTCCGGCGCCGAGTCGGTGAGCCTGGGGAGGTGGATGAGCAGAGCCCCCGCCGCCCCGGCCACCGCGAGCGTCCACCCGACGTCCAGCCGCCTCGCGACGGGCGGGTCGTCCTGGGTCCGCGGCGGCTCGAGTGGTGGGTCGTCGGCAAGGTGGGCCACAGCGACACCTAGCGGTCTTCCATACCCCAGGGCGAGCCGTACCCCTCGGGCTTGGGCGCCGCCAGGAGCTCGAGGAACGGCACCGCGTCGAAGGCCTCCGGCCCGAGGACCCCGGACCCGCTCCAGGTGCCGTTTGCGAGCAGCTCCAGCGCGACCACGGGGTTGACGGCGGTCTGCCAGACGACGCACTGGGCGCCGTACTCGCGCATCGTCTCCTCGTTGTCGACCACGTGGTAGAGGTAGGTGCTGCGCGGCTGCCCGTCCTTGCCGGTGCCCGTGACCCAGACCCCGGCGCAGGTCTTGCCCTTCATCCGCGGACCGATGGTGGCGGGGTCGGGCAGGACGGCTGCGACGACGTCGCGGGGTGACACCTGGACGCCCTTGACGGTGACCGGGTCGGTGCCGTCGAGACCAAGGCTGTGCAGGGTCCGCAGGATGGTGATGAGCTCGTCTCCGAGGCCGTACTTGAAGGTGACCCGCTGCGCATCCAGCCAGCGCGGCATCAGGAGCACCTCCTCGTGCTCGACGTGGACGCACTCCACCGGCCCGATGCCCTCGGGGAAGTCAAAGACCTCCGGCTCGCTGAACGCCGGCAGGGTGAAGAACCCGGCCTCGACGTCTCCCCCGGCCGCGTCCGCCCGCGCGCGCTCCCACACCACCGGTGGGTTCAGGCACTCCTCGATGATCGTCCACATCGAGAAGCTCGGCGCGAAGATCTCGTTGCCGTCCTCGTCATGCACCGCGAGGTTGGCCCCGTCACGGGTGCCCAGCTCCTCGATCGAGGAGAAGAGGTGATCGGACGCATAGCGGGCGAATACGTCCGACAGCCCCGGCTCGACGCCGATCCCCAGCAGGGCCAGCTGTCCCGAGCCCTCCCACTCACCCGCCATGGCGAACTGCTCGTCGCCGAGCTTGACGTGCACCTTCGCGTAGGGCTCGTCAGGGTGCCGCTGGGACAGACTCATCGCCATGTCGAGGTAGCCGGCACCCGCCGCCAGCGCGCCCCGGAAGATCGGCATGACAAAGCGCGGGTCGACGGCGTTGAACACGTGGGTGGCCCCGTGCCGCAGGGCGAGGGCAGCCACGGCGGCCCCGTCCGACGCATCCACCTGGTCAGCCACGAACCGCGACTCCCCCTCCCTCCTGGCGCTGGCCGAGGCCACCGTCGCCTTGGCACGGGCCAGGTCGTAGTCGGCCACGACGAACACGTCGAAGAAGTCGCGCTCGACGGCGATGCGTGCCGCAGCGTCACCGACGCCGCCGGCGCCGATCATCAGGATGCGCATGGGTTCCTGTCTTCCGGGTGTTCCGGGCTACTTCTTGCGGGCGTTCCCGACGAGCTGACCGGCCACCACGAGGAGCACGGCGATCACGAACATCGAGAAGCCGATCACGTTGGCCTGGGCGGGGATTCCGCGCAGGTAGGACACGTAGACGAACTTCGGGAACGTCGTCTCGTCGCCCGACACGAAGTTCGTGATGATGAAGTCGTCGAAGGACAGCGAGAACGCCAACAACGCAGCCGAGACGATGCCCGGGAGCACGAGCGGGAAGGTGACCCGCCAGAACGTCCCGCCGGGACCGGCATACAGGTCCTGGGCGGCCTCCTCGAGGCGCGGGTCGAGGCTCTGCAGCCGCGCCTTGACGGTGACCACCACGAAGCTGATGCAGAACATGATGTGGGCGATGACGATGGTCCAGAAGCCGAGCCGCAGGCCGAACCGCGAGAAGCCCTGGACGAAGATCGTCAGCAGGCTGGCTCCGAGGACGATCTCGGGCGTGGCCATCGGGATGAAGATGAGCACGTTGCTGGTCGACCGGCCGCGGAAACGGTGTCGTACCAACGCGAAGGCGAGCATCGTCCCGAGGAGGGTGGCCGCAAGCGTGGCGATCCCGCCGACCTTGATCGACGTGAGCAGTGCGTCACAGACACCGGGAGCCCCGCAGGGGTCCTTCCAGTGCTTCAGCGTCGGACCGGCCGCCGAGTTCCACACGATGTTGGACTTGCGGTAGTCGTTGAAGGAGAACGCGAACGTGTAGGCCACCGGCACGAACAGGTAGAGCAGCACGACGATCGCGGAGATGATCGAGAACCGGTTGGCCAGCCAGTTCTTGAACCGGTGCCACACCGGCGGCTGGTATGCCGTGGACTCACCCATGCGGGCAGCCTCGGCTGCGGAGGTGGTGCTCACAGGAGGTCCTCCGTCCCGAACTTGCGTATGTAGACGAACACCATCGCCAGGATCATGGCCATCAGCGTGAACGACAGCGACGCAGCCACGGGGAAGCCACCGAGCACCTTGAAGAACTGGCTCTCGATGACGTTGCCCACCATCTTGGTGCTGCGGTCGGACCCGAGCAGCTCCGCGTTGACGTAGTCGCCCGCCGCGGGGATGAAGGTGAGGAGCGTGCCGGCGATGACACCCGGCATCGACATCGGCAGGGTCACCGTGCGGAACGTGGTGAAGCCGTTGGCATAGAGGTCACCGCCCGCCTCGATGACCCGCGAGTCGGCGCGCTCCAGGGAGGCGTAGATCGGCAGCACCATGAACGGCAGGAAGTTGTAGGTCAGACCGGCCACGACGGCCATCCAGGTCTCGGTGATCCGCCCGCCAGGCAGCAGGTGCAGGAAGTTGAGCGTGTCCGCCACCGGTCCGTTGTCGGCCAGGATCTGGCGCCAGGCGATGGTGCGCAGGATGAACGAGGTGAAGAACGGCGCGATGACGCAGATCATCATCACGTTGCGCCAGCGGCCCGCCTTGAAGGCCATCGCGTAGGCGAGCGGGTAGGCGAGGATGAACGCGAACAGGGTCGCCAGCCCGGCATACAGCAGGGACCGCCCGAAGTGCCCGGCGAAGTCGGTGAGCGCCGTGCCGTAGTTGCCCACGTTGACGTCGCGGTAGTAGTAGCCCGGGAAGCCGGGGAAGCCTGACTGCAAGGACACCGCGAACAGCTGCACGAGCGGGAACACGAAGAAGACGAGCAGCCACAGCCCACCGGGCAGCAGCAGCAGGTATGCCGTGAGCGACCGTTTGCGGGACGCCTCCTTGGGTGGGTCGACGTGACCCGGCCCGGCGCCCGCGACGTGCGCGACGCCGGCAGTCACGACGTGGCCACCGGCTGTGCGGCGTCGTCCACGGCCTTGGCCGCAGCCGCGGCTCCCGCCTCATCCACAGGGACACCGAACGCGTGCCCCGAGTCCCACTCGAGCCACACCTCGTCGCCCGGCCGCAGGTGGTTCCGCGCGACGTCGAGGTTCTGCTCGTAGACGCCCCAGGTCGCCCCGGACGGCGTCGTGACGAGGAACTGGGTGGCGACGCCCGTGAAGCTGACGTCCACGACGGTGGCCTTGACGTCGTTGCCGGCGCCGTCCGGCTTGTGGTCGCTGATCCGGACCTTCTCGGGGCGGACCCCGAAGGTGATGTCGCCGTCGCTCACCGTCGAGCGCGCCTTGGGGATGCGGACGGTCGTGCCGGCCACCTCGACCACGAGGTTGTCGCCATCGGTGCCGGTCACCCGACCGGTACCGAGGTTGGACTGGCCGAGGAAGTTGGCGACGAAGGTGGTCTTGGGCAGGTCGTACAGGACCTCGGGGTGCCCGAGCTGCTCGATCTGCCCCAGGTTCATCACGGCCACGGTGTCGGCCATCGTCATGGCCTCCTCCTGGTCGTGCGTGACGTGGATGAAGGTCAGCCCCACCTCGGTCTGGATGCGCTTGAGCTCGACCTGCATCTGGCGACGCAGCTTGAGGTCGAGGGCACCGAGGGGCTCGTCGAGGAGGAGCACCTCGGGCTGGTTGACCAGGGCACGGGCCACCGCGACCCGCTGCTGCTGCCCACCGGAGAGCTGGCTCGGCTTGCGACCCGCGAGGTGGGTCATCTGCACCAGCTCCAGCGCGTCGGAGGCCAGCTTGGTCGCGTCCGAGGCGCCCCGGCGCTTGGGCCCGAAGGCCACGTTGTCGATGATGCTGAGGTGCGGGAACAGGGCGTAGCTCTGGAAGACCGTGTTGACTGGACGCTCGTAGGGCCGGGACCCGGTGAGGTCCGTGTCTCCGATCCGGATGCGGCCACGGGTCGGCTGCTCGAGTCCCGCCACCATGCGCAGCGTCGTCGTCTTGCCGCAGCCGGAGGGGCCGAGCAGCGCGAAGAACGACCCACGCGGTACCTCGAGGGTCAGGTCGTCGACAGCCTTGAAGTCGCCGAACTCCTTGGTGACGGAGTCGAGTGCGAGGTTGCCCTTGGCCTCCCGAAATCCCCTGGAGCCCTTGGCATCACCGTTGCTCTTGCTGGAGAACATGCTCATCAGTTGCCCACCACCTTTGCCCACGCGGCGCTGTAGTCCTGGTCCTCCTGTGGGCTGAGTGCCCGGAACCCCTTGATGTTGTTGTCCTTGAGGTAGGACTCGCTGGGGAAGATGAACGGACTCTCGGCCAGATCGGGGTCGATCTTCTCCATCTCGGCCTGGGCTCCCTGCACCGGACACACGTAGTTGACCCACGCCGCGACCTGGGCCGCGACCTCCGGTTGGTAGTAGTAGTCCATGATCGCCATCGCGTTCTTGCGGTGCGTGGAGGTGATCGGCACCATCATGTTGTCGCTCCACAAGGTCCCGCCGGACTCGGGGATGACGAACTGCCAGTTGTCGTTCTCGGTCTCGGCCCGCAGGATGAACAGGTCGCCGCTCCAGACGATGCCGGCGATGGCGTTGCCGGACTTGAGGTCCTCGATGTAGGAGTTGCCCTTGACGCGGCGGATGTAGCCGTCGGCGATCCGCTTGTCGACCTCGGCGACAGCCGCCTCGAACTGCGCCTTGCCGAAACCGGCCGAGATGTCGACGCCCTGGCTGAGCATGATCAGCCCGAGGGTGTCGCGGAACTCGCTGAGCACGACGATCTTGCCCTTGAGGTCGTCGGACCACAGGTCGTCGAGCGACTTGAGGTCACGGCCCACCTTGGACCGGTCGTAGCCGATGCCGGCGAACCCGCTCTGCCAGGTCAGGGAGTACTGCCGCCCCGGGTCGAACGACACGTCCTTGAGGGCGTCGAGCAGGTTGGCGGCGTGCGGCATCCTGATCAGCTCGAGCGGCTGCGCGAGCTGGTCGCGGATGACCCTGTTGGCCATCCAGTCGGTGAAGGTGAAGATGTCGCGACCGATGTCCTGCTTCGCGCGCAGCTGCGGGGCGATCTTGTTGAAGTAGGAGTCGTTGTCGTCGATGTCCTCGGTGTAGCTCGCCTTGATCCCCGACTTCTTGATGAAGGCCTCGAGCGTCGGGTACTTCTTGGTGTCCTCGTCGTAGTCGAGGTAGGCGGTCCAGTTGGCGAACCGGACGACCTTGTCGGTGTCCGACACGTCGGTCGGCAGCTTGAGCTTGGCCGCTCCCCCGGCGGCTGGGGGCTCAGGCGGAGCACAGGCTCCCAGGGCCGTGGCGGCACCCCCGAGGAGGGTGGCGCCGAGGAGGGAACGGCGGGTGAGGCCCCGGCCGCTGGCCGAGGCCCGGGCGGCACGGATGAGGTCGCGGGCGACCGGGTCTGCGGGTAGGCGGTGGGGCTGCATGGGCGCTCGCTTTGCAGGGTCGGGCCGTACCCGTCGAGCGGGCCCGGCCAGGTGGGGGACTCAGCTGTCGATGTTGGCCATGACGTGCTTGATGCGGGTGTAGTCCTCGAAGCCGTACATGGAGAGGTCCTTGCCGTAGCCGGACTTCTTGAAACCGCCGTGGGGCATCTCGGCGACGATCGGGATGTGCGTGTTGATCCAGACGCAGCCGAAGTCGAGTGCCTTGGACACTCGCATCGCCCGGCCGAAGTCCTTGGTCCAGACGCTGGAGGCGAGGCCGTAGTCGACGCCGTTGGCCCAGCGCAGGGCCTCGGCCTCGTCGGTGAACCGCTGGACGGTGATGACCGGGCCGAAGATCTCGTCCTGGATCGCCTCGTCGTCCTGCTGGAGCCCCGACAGCACGGTGGGCTCGAGGAAGAAGCCGTCACCGAGGCTGGACATCCGGTGCCCGCCCGCCGCGATCGACGCGTGGTCGGGCAGCCGCGAGATGAACCCCTCGATGCGCTCGAGCTGGCCACGGTTGTTGACCGGGCCGAGCAGCGCATCGTCGTTGTCCGGCAGGCCGACCGTCGCCGAGTTCTTGGCGTACTCCCCCAACGCTGCGACGAAGTCGTCGTGGATGTGCGGAGCGGCCAGCACCCGGGTCGCCGCCGTGCAGTCCTGGCCGGCGTTGAAGTAGCCGGCGATCGCGATGCCCTCGACCGCGGCCTCGATGTCGGCGTCGTCGAAGACGATGACCGGCGCCTTGCCACCCAGCTCGAGGTGGACCCGCTTGAGGTTGCGGCTGGCACTCTCGGCCACCTGCATACCGGCCCGGACGGAACCGGTGATGGCCACGAGGGCGGGAGTCTTGTGCTCGACGACCGCGCGGCCGGTGTCGCGGTCACCCGTGACGACGTTGAAGGTGCCGGCCGGCAGGAACTCGGAGGCGATCTCGGCCATCAGCAGGGTCGTCTCGGGCGTCGTGTCGGACGGCTTGAGGACGATGGTGTTGCCGGCGGCCAGAGCCGGACCGATCTTCCAGACGGCCATCATCATCGGGTAGTTCCAGGGCGTCACCTGGCCGACGACGCCGATCGGCTCGCGGCGGACCCAGCTGGTGTGGCCCTTCATGTACTCGCCGGCGGCGCGACCCTCGAGCACGCGCGCGGCGCCTGCGAAGAACCGCAGCTGGTCGACCATCGGCGGGATCTCTTCGCTCGCCGTCAGGGCGTGCGGCTTGCCGGTGTTCTCCGACTCAAGCTTGACGAACTCGTCGGCCCGCTTCTCGATCGCGTCGGCGAACTTGAGCAGCGCCTGCTGGCGCTCGCTCGGCGTCGTCTGACCCCACTCCTCGAAGGCCTTGGCGGCCGAGGAGTAGGCGGCGTCGACGTCCGCCGCCGTCGAGATGGGGGCCTTGGCGACGACCTGGGCGGTCACCGGGCTGACGATGTCGGAGGTCGCATCGGTCTGCGCCTCCACGAACTCGCCGTTGATGAAGTTGCGCAGGACACGCGGGCCCGCAGACGTGGCAGTCACTGATGCTCCAATGCGGATCGGGTACTGATTCCGGTGTCTGGCACTGTAGCCGCCCCACGGCGGATTTCAATAGGTTCCTCCCAGCAGAATGCGGAAACCGTCGCCATTTCGGTGCAGGTGCCACCGATTCCGTCGTGTTGGGACTTGCGCGAAGGCGTTCCGAAGGACACCATGGCCAGCGTGACCCGGCCCGCCAGCAGCAGCACCGATGTGCGCCTCGACGACGTGTCGAAGGCGATCATCGAGCAGCTGCAGGTGGATGGTCGACAGTCCTACGCGACGATCGCCAAGCGTGTGGGCCTGTCGGAGGCGGCGGTGCGCCAGCGCGTGCAACGGCTCCTCGACCAGGAGGTCATGCAGATCGTGGCGGTCACCGATCCCCTGCAGGTGGGCTTCCGCCGGCAGGCCATGATCGGCATCCGCGTCGACGGGGACCTGCTCCCCGTCGGTGATGCGCTGACCGCCATGTCGGAGGTGTCCTACGTCGTCACGACAGCCGGTTCCTTCGACCTGCTGGCCGAGGTCGTCTGCGAGGACGACGCCGAGCTGCTCGACCTGCTGACCCGCCGCATCCGCACCCTCCCGGGGGTGCAGAGCACCGAGACGTTCGTCTACCTGAAACTCAACAAACAGCACTACAACTGGGGTACCCGATGAGCACCGAGACCACGCGCGCCACGACACCGGCCGGCACGGCATACACCGACGCCGCCCGGGACCACCTGTGGATGCACTTCACCCGCCACTCCACCTACGAGGAGGGTGGCAAGGTCCCCGTCATCGTCCGTGGTGAGGGCCACAAGATCTGGGACGACAAGGGCAACGAGTACATCGACGGGCTCGCCGGCCTGTTCGTCGTCCAGGTCGGGCACGGCCGCCAGGAGCTGGCGGACGCCGCGGCCAGGCAGGCCAAGGAGCTGGCCTTCTTCCCGCTCTGGTCCTACGCGCACCCCCGGGCGATCGAGCTTGCCGAGCGGCTCGCCAACGGCGCGCCGGGCGACCTCAACCGCGTCTTCTTCACGACCGGTGGCGGCGAAGCGGTCGAGACCGCGTGGAAGCTCGCGAAGCAGTACTTCAAGCTGATCGGCAAGCCCACCAAGCACAAGGTGATCAGCCGCGCGGTGGCCTACCACGGCACCCCCCAGGGAGCCCTGTCCATCACCGGCATCCCGGCGGCCAAGGAGATGTTCGAGCCGCTCGTTCCCGGCGCGTTCAAGGTCCCGAACACCAACGCCTACCGAGCCCCCGAGCACCTGCGCGACGACGACAAGGCGTTCGGCCTCTGGGCGGCCGACCGGATTGCCGAGGCCATCGAGTTCGAGGGTCCCGACACCGTGGCAGCCGTCTTCCTCGAGCCGGTGCAGAACTCCGGTGGCTGCTTCCCGCCGCCGCCCGGGTACTTCGAGCGGGTCCGCGAGATCTGCGACGAGTACGACGTCCTGCTGGTGTCGGACGAGGTGATCTGCTCGTTCGGGCGGATCGGCTCGATGTTCGCCTGCGACGACTTCAACTACATCCCCGACATCATCACCTGTGCCAAGGGCATGACGTCCGGCTACTCGCCCATCGGCGCGATGATCGCCAGCGACCGCCTCTTCGAGCCGTTCAAGAAGGGCACCACGTCGTTCATGCACGGCTACACCTTCGGCGGCCACCCGGTGTCCTCCGCCGTGGCGATGGCCAACCTCGACATCTTCGAGCGCGAGGGCCTCAACTCCCACGTGAAGGAGAACGCGCCCAAGTTCCGGGCCACCCTCGAGAAGCTGCTCGACCTGCCCATCGTCGGCGACGTCCGCGGCGCCGGGTACTTCTACGGCATCGAGCTGGTCAAGGACAAGGAGACCCGCGAGACGTTCAACGACGCCGAGTCCGAGCGGCTGCTGCGCGGCTACCTGTCGAAGGCACTCTTCGACGCCGGCCTCTACTGCCGTGCGGACGACCGGGGAGACCCGGTCATCCAGCTCGCGCCGCCGCTGATCATCGGCCAGACCGAGTTCGACGACATCGAGTCCCGGCTCCGCTCGGTGCTCACCGGCGCCGAGAAGCACCTCTGATCGCCGACCTCACTCCGTGACCCAGCCGCTCTGGTGGGACCAGGGGGCGCAGGAGGGCCCGGATGCCGCGTCGCCGGCATCCGGGCCCTCCTCGCCTCCCGTCCCGCCCCGGGCGGTCGCGCCCCGGGCGGACGTGGTGATCGTGGGTGGCGGGTTCACCGGGCTGTGGACGGCCCACTACCTGCTGCTGGCCGATCCGTCGCTGGACGTCCTCGTCCTCGAGGCGGAGCACGTCGGCTTCGGGGCGAGCGGTCGAAACGGCGGCTGGGTGTCGGCCCTGTGGCCGGTCGGCCCGGAGTCCCTGGCCCGCCGTCGTGGCCGCGGGGCGGCCCTGGCGATGCTCGCGGAGCTGCGAAACACGGTCGACGAGGTCGGCAGGGCAACGGAATCCGCGGCGATCGACTGCGGATTCCGCAAGGGGGGCTCCCTCGCACTGGCACGGTCCGACGCCCAGGTCACCAGGGCCCGGTCCGAGGTGGCCCACGCGGAGCAGTGGGGCACCGGCACCCGGTGGCTCGACGCCTCGGAGGCGGGCGAACGGCTGGCTGCCAGCCGGGTCCAGGGGGCGACGTTCGCACCGCACTGCGCCCGGGTCCACCCGCGCCTGCTCGTCGACGGACTCGCCGCCGAGGTCCGGGCCCAGGGCGCCCAGGTCACCGAGGGCGTCCGCGTCAGCAGCATCGAGCCGGGTCGGGTCGGGCTCGCCGACGGCGGTCAGGTCGTTGCCCGACATGTCATCCGCGCCACGGAGGCGTGGACACCGGCCCTGCCCGGCGAACGCCGCACCGTCGCTCCCGTCTACTCGCTCATGGTCGCCACGGAGCCGCTCTCGGCTGCCCAGTGGGAGACGATCGGGCTCGCCGAGCGTGAGGTGTTCAGCGACCACCGGCACGTCATCATCTACGGCCAGCGCACCGCCGACGACCGGCTCGCCTTCGGCGGCCGAGGAGCTCCCTACCACTACGGATCACGGATCCGGCCCGGGTTCGACCACGAGGCAACGGTTTTCGCCGACCTGCGCGCCACCTTGACGGACCTGCTCCCGCAGGTCGAGGGCGTGCGTTTCACCCATGCGTGGGGCGGGCCCCTGGGCATCGCCCGCGACTGGCACCCCTCCGTCGGACACGACCCGTCCACCGGGTTGGGGTGGGCCGGCGGTTATGTCGGCGACGGGGTCGCGGCCACCAACCTCGCGGGGCGCACCCTCGCGGACCTGGTGACGGGCCGGCACACCCCGCTCACGGAGCTGCCCTGGGTCGGGCACCACAGCCGGCGCTGGGAGCCCGAACCCCTTCGCTGGGCAGGCATCAACGCGGGCCTCAGGCTGGCCCAGACCGCCGACCACGAGGAGGCCCGGACCGGTCGACCCGCCAGGATCGGCCGGCTGCTCAGCGCCCTCACCGGTCACTGAGCGCAGGCCACCCGCGGCTCACCACCGGCGACGGGTCACCGCGGGACGACCGTGCGTGGCGGCCGCGGCTCGACCTCGGGCTGCACGATGTCGGAGGTCGCCCGCGCCAGCGAAGCGCCGAAGAGGGTCGGGAAGTTCCACGAGGTACCGGTCACCGTCACGGGGTAGCCACCTTGGGCGTTCTTGGCCCCGACGGTGATCGTGAGCGCTCCACCACCCAGCGTCAGCGCCTCCCCGGCACCGAGGACGTGGTCGGTCGAGTCGGGAGCCCCCGTGGCTGGCGCGAGTCGGCTCTCGATCCCCGAGCCCCCTGGCTGGTCCTCGGCGAGGTAGACCTCGACCCCTTCCTTCTGCGCGTAGAGGTCGTAGCCGCTGCGGGTGCGGGCATCGAGGAAGACGAACTTGCCGTCCCGCCCTCCGGGGATGGCCACCATCTGCGTGCCGGCGACCCCGATCGGGTTGACGACGTAGCTCGAGCCCGACGTCTGGTGACGGGCCACCTGGGTCGGGTCGATCCAGCCGGCCCTCAGTCGATTCGCGGCGATGGTCGCCTGCGGTTGGTTGTCTCCGTAGGGCGCCAGGTTCGAGGTCGAGCTCATCAGGTCCATGACGTTGGTGTACTCCCCGCCGCCGCTGACGAAGGAGTGCGGGAAGTCGAGGGTGTGGCCCAGCTCGTGGGCTGTCACGTTGTAGAAGGGCGTGATCGTTCCGCCGGTGTCGAAGGCAAGGACTGACGACGCGGTGACCTCCCCGTCCCTATCGTTCTGCGGGTACGTGGCGGGTCCGGTCCAGGCGCCCGGGCCGGCGAGTCCAGAGGCGGAGAACGCACTGTTTCCGCGGCCGTCCACGCCGAGGGCCATCGTGAGGTTCTTACCTGTCGTGGCCACCGTGCCGATCCGGCTGAGGCAGCTGTCCGACTCGCCCACGGAGACCGCGCCCGCGTCGACGAAGGTCGTGAGGTAGCGCCCGCCGCTCAGCCAGCTGAAGAACGGGGCGACCTCCGCGGTGAGGTTGGCGACCGCCTGCGCCGTCGGCACCGTGTACCCGGTCGGGTTGCACGCGATGACCCCGATCCGGTCGGTCCCCAGGCTGTAGGTGCGGTAGTTGGGCCCCAGTCGCAGCAGACCCACGCCGTCAGCCGGGAAGTAGCCCAGCACGTCGACGACCGCATCGACGATCGCGCCGTTGGACTTGAGGGAGACCTCGTCGAGCGGGCTCCCCACGATGGCGCCGTTCGCCACCACCTGCCCCGCGGTGAAGTTGAGCGTGGAGACGGGCGGCAGGGTCCCGAAGCCGTCGCCCGGGACCACCTTGAGGTAGCCCGCCCGGTCCGGGGAGATGGCCGTCACGTTGAGAACGACCGACCCTGCGCCGAAGGGCATCTTCTGCGTGCTCCCCCGTCGCGGCACGGTGATGTCGAACATGCTGGCAGGGCTGACCGTGCCCACCGGGTAGGGCGCGTCGAACCCGAAGCCGCCTTGGTAGTAGTCCGCGCTGCGGGTGTCGGCGATGCGCACCGGGGTCAGGGGGACGTAGCCCATGCCGGGCAGGAGGTAGCCGGTGAGGTCGACGATCACGTGCACCGTGCCCTTGGCATTCGCGATGGTGACCGACCCCGCGGCACCGACGGTGGCGATCGTCGCGTTGGCGACCGTCCTGCCCGCGACCACGTTGAGCGTGGAGGACGTGGGCGGCGACGCCCCGGCCGGGTAGACAGTGAGGTAGCTCGATGCCGTCGGCCCGGTCGCGGTGATGTTGAGGGTGACGGCCACGGCGTTGGCCGGCACGCTCGGTGAGGTCGTGCCCGCCACCTTGAGGGTGCGAGTGCCTCCGGGCCCCAGTGGCGAACCAGACCGGGTGTCGAGGACCCGCGCCGGCGGGACTGCGGTCACACCGCTGCCGGTGGGGAACCACCCCGTGACGTCCACGACGACGTGCGTGGACCCGCGCAGGTTGTAGACGCTGATGGTGCCGCCGGAGCCCACCCCCAGCACGGTGTTGTTCGGCACCACCTGGCCCGCCGTGAAGTTGACGGTGGAGGTCGCCGGCCTCGCGGAGCCGGTGGGCCACGCGGTGAGGAAGCCGGAGCTCGTGGGTGCGACGGCGGTGATGTTCAGCGCGACAGAACCCACCCCGGATGCGGGGACGCCACCGTGACCGAGCACGGGCACGTTCAGGACGCCTCCTGCCCCCACGGCACTGGTCGAGCGCGTGTCGATCAGCCGTGCGGGAGTCAGTGGCTGGAAGCCGAACTTGGGCGCTGGAGTGGGCAGCACGGCGGCCGCCGTGGCTGCCATCAGCGCCGGTTTCTCCGGTGTCACGGCCGACGCCGTGGACGCGGCGAACGCGGGCAGGGCGCCGATCAGCAGTGCTGGCACCACCAGCACGCACCAACGCCCCCGACGCCTCATGGCCGCAAAGTAGCACCGGCCCGACACCCCCGGTCCGGGAAGGCGCGATGTGTCCCCCTTCGGCGTAGGTGCCCTACGCCGCATGGATGAGACACCGGGCTTCTGGACTCACAGTGCGGCTCCGGTGTGGTGCGGCGGGGCCGGCCACCGGCGGCCTGCGACACTGCGCAGGTGGCCACCGCACCCGCTGACCTGTCCCCCGCCGCCCTCGAGTTCGTCACGGATCGGCACCTCGCGACGTTGACGACGCTGCGCCCCGACGGTTCGCCGCACGTGGTGCCGGTCGGGTTCACCTGGGACACCGAGTCGCTCGTCGTCCGGGTCATCACCAGCGGCTCTAGCCGCAAGGCGCGGAACGCAGCCGCCGGGACTCGGGCGGTGGTGTGCCAGGTCGAGGGACGCCATTGGCTCTCGTTCGAGGGCACCGCGCGGGTGCTCACCGACGCCGAGGCGGTGGCCGACGCCGTCGACCGGTATGCCGCCCGCTACCGGGTGCCACGCGTGAACCCGGAGCGCGTCGTCGTGGAGATCGCCGTCGACCGGGTCCTGGGAAACCTCTAGGCCCCGGCGCCTGGCCGGCGCGCCCCCGGTCAGGCGCCGTCGAACCCGCTGAGCAGCAGGAAGAACACCAGCACTCCCACGGCGGCCGTGGCCAGACCGTACGTCGCTCCGACAGCGGCCCTGCGCCGGGTCGCACCTGCCACGAAGCCGGGCAGCGCGGCGCCGAGGAGTGCGCCGACGAGCGCCGTGACGACCAGGGCGACCGGAAGGATCCAGTTCTCGGAGCCCTGGCCGTCGAGAAAGGCAGCAGCGAGCGGGAGGCTGAGCACACCGGCCGCCAGCAGCAGCAGCCAACCGAGAACCCTGGTCACAGGTGCAAGGCTACTTCGCGTCACGGCCCCTGTTCGGGATCCTCGGGCGGGAACGGCTGCAGCGCGAGCTTGAGGTAGTAGAGCGGAGAGTCGCCCCACTCGGCCAGCTCGTGGGGCTGGGCGCCGACGATGGACCCGAGCCAGGTGAACGAGCGGTTCACCGCGTGGGTGACCATCGCGGGTGTCATCAGAGCCTCCAGCTCCACGGGGTCGATGACGTCGGACCACACCTGCGCGTAGGCGGACAGCACGGCCGGCCACGGATGCGTCGTCAGCCGGGTGACATACCCGTAGGGCACCGCCAGCATCTCCAGCGCATGTGCCCACTGGGCGTCACCGAAGTCGAACATGCGCAGGCTGCTCCCCACCGCGAACACGTTCCGCGGATGGAGGTCACCGTGCTGCAGGGTGATGGGAAGCCTTGCAGCACCGAGGGTTTCGACGGCCTCCTCGACCACGGACATCCCGGCCTCCAGCTCGGCGCGCACGTCGTCGGCAAGGTGTGACGGATGCTCTGCCGGCAGGGCAGCCAGCTGCTCGATCAGCCACCGGTAACGCGCGGGCACCGTGGACGGGGAGCAGTCCGGCAGGCCGGCTCGGAGCAACGTCGACCCCTCGCCCGCGACTCGGCGCTGCAGCGTCGCCGCGAGCCGCACGACCGCCTGCCAGTCCTCCAAGGTGGCGTCGCGGCTGTCGCCCAGGGTCGCGCCGCGGTCGGCAGTCATCATCCAGCCGCGTGCGGCATCGATGGCCAATGGGTCGTCGACCTCGTCCGGTTCGAGTGAGGCGAGGGCCCGGTGCACCGCCGGCTCGAAGGCGAGGGCCGGGCAGTTGCCCTTGAACCACACGGTCCCCCGGTCGGTCGGCACGACCAGCTGGGTGGACCACGACCGGATCCGTCGCTGCTCGACCTCACCGGTCACCTGCCGACCCACGGCGGCGAGCTCGTCCCCGATCCACGTCGTCGCCTCGTCGCGCCAGGCATCGGTCGCCACCCACTGCGAGAACAGGCCGTCCATGACCCGACTCTAGACAGCGCGACGCCCCCTCTACAGTCGGATCATGGACGGCGCCCGCAGGAGCACCCCGGACCCTGAGATCGAGAACCTCGCCGACCTCGACGCCGTGCTCTCGTCGGGCCGTCCACTGACTGGCCTGCGCTTCCAGGACCTCGACCTCACGGCCTACGAGGACCACCTGCTCGCGCGCTCCGATGTCCAGGGGTTGGTGGTCCTGGGTGGTCGCCTCTCCCCCGCCCTGACCGCACACCTCGGTGCGCACCACGCGCTCGTCTTCCCGAGCGACCCTCACGCGCCCATCGACCCGTACCGCGCCGCGCTGTACACGGCCGAGGAGCTGTACGCCGGACTCGGCGACGGCGGATACGAGTCGACACCGGATTTCCTTGCGTACCAATGGATGAAGGACGGTGCCCTGCACCACGACGCCTTCGTCACGCTGCTGAGGGCGATCCACGACGACTCCATCACCGACGCCCTGGACGAGTTCGTCGGGTCGCGCCCTGTCGTCGGCGTCATGGGCGGCCACGCCCTGGCCCGCGGCACGATCGGGTATGCCGCGGCGGCAGGTCTCGGACGGTCCCTCGCCGCCGCGGGACTCGTGGTCGCCACCGGTGGTGGCCCGGGGGCGATGGAGGCCGCCAACCTGGGCGCCCTCGCCCGCGACCAGCAGTCCCTCTCCGTGGCCCTGGAAGGACTGGCGGTGGTGCCGTCGTTCAGCCCGTCCGTGGCCGCCTGGGTCAGCACGGCCCTGGCGGTCCGGGCAGCGCTCCCGCGGGCCGATACCGCTGGCAGCCTGGGCATCCCCACTTGGTTCTACGGCCACGAGCCGCCGAACGTGTTCTGCGACGGCATCGGCAAGTACTTCTCCAACGCGATCCGCGAGGACGGGCTGCTCGCTCGGGCGACGGCAGGACTGGTGGTGCTGGAGGGCGCCGCCGGCACGGTGCAGGAGATCTTCCAGGCCGTCACACCGCTGTTCTATGCGTCGCCCGAGACACGACTGGCGCCGCTCGTCCTCGTCGGTCAGGAGTACTGGTCCGAGACGGTGCCGGTGTGGGGCGCCGTGCGGGCCCTCGGCCAGGAACGCGGCATGGGTTCGGTGATCCACCTCGTCGAGACCGCCGAAGAGGCCGCCCAGATCGTGCTCGCCCACACCGAAGGGGGTTTGCCCGATGAGGCTCGCTGACCTTGCCCGGCGCCGGCTCACCTACGAGCCGCGGGGTCTCACCCTGGACGGCCCACTGCCTGCGGGCTACCAACACCTGGAGGTGGAGCGGCGGCTGGGAGCCGGCGACGCGGCATACCGACGGGCCTGTGCGTCCCTGATGACCTATGGACCGCAACGAGGGCTTGGGCTGCGACCGAAGGCGACCGCACCGCGAGCGGCCGTGGGTGTGGAGGTGCTGAGCCGGCTCGCCGTCCTCGGCGTGCCGTGTCGCATCGTGTGGACGGTGGAGACCGCGGACCGCACGGGATTCGGTTACGGCACGCTGGAGGGTCACATCGAGAGCGGCGAGGAGGGCTTCCTCATCCAGCGCCGTGGAGAGGAGGTGTATGCCGTGGTGCGCGCCTACACGCGGCCCGGCGGCTGGCTGACCCGCCTCGGTGGTCCGGTGACCTGGCGGCTGCAACGGGTGGCTGCCCTGGGCTACCTGCGGGCCCTGCAGCGCGCCGTGCGCGAGGATGGCTGAATGACCCAGCGCCTGAGCCTCGTCACCCTGCTCGTCCGGGACTACGACGAGGCGCTGGAGTGGTTCTGCGACCGGGCCGGGTTCCAGCTGGTCGAGGACACCGACCGCGGCGACGGCACCCGCTGGGTCGTGGTGCGACCGGCTGGGTCCGACGGCACCCAGGTGCTGCTCGCCCGCGCGAGCACGCCTGAGCAGGTCGAGCGGGTCGGCGACCCCGGCGGCGGCCGCGTCATGCACTTCCTGGCGACCGACGACTTCGCCGGCGACCACGCTCGGATGCTCGCGGCGGGCGTGCGGTTCCGCGAGGATCCGAGGCACGAGCCGTACGGTGACGTGGCCGTGTTCGAGGACCTCTACGGCAACGCCTGGGACCTCATCCAGCCACGCTGACCGCTCCGCGTCCCAGAGACTCGGCCAGTTGGCCCAAAATCGGGGAGTGGGGTCCGAGTCCGTCGAGACGATCGTGCGACGGCCGCGGAGGACAACCCGCCGCGGTCTCGATGACGCGGGTCACCGGGGCCGAATGGTTGTCACCGTTCTGCGGACGGGTCGGGTTCCTGGTGACAACCTTGGAGGTGGTCTCGCCGCTCTTCCTGTCTGAGCGAGAGGAGGGGGCATGGACGAGCTCTCCATGGCAGCGAAAGCTGACCCGATGGCCGGGTTCGACGCCTTCGTCGCGGCGCGCGGCCCGTCACTCCTCCGCACGGCGTTCCTGCTGACCGGTGACCGCCAGCGGGCCGAGGACCTCGTCCAGACGGCTCTGGGCAAGACGTGGCCCCGCTGGGAGTCCATTGCGGCGGGGCCTCGAGAGGCGTACGTCCGCAAAGTCATGCTGACCACCTACATCGCCTGGTGGCGTCGCCGCTGGAATGCCGAGTACCCCACCGAGACGCTGCCCGAGCACCCGGTCACCGGCCACGACGCGAGCATGGACCTGGACCAGCGCCGCGACCTGCTGACCGCCCTCGCCTCACTGCCGAAGGGGCAGCGGGCCGTCATCGTCTTGCGCTACTTCGAGGACCGCACCGAGGTCCAGACTGCCGAGCTGCTCGGCTGCACCGTGGGGACCGTGAAGAGCCAGAACGCCCGGGCGCTCGCCGCCCTGCGAGGCTGCCCCGCACTGGCCGCGACCCAGGGAGAACTCCGATGAGCGACCTCGACACCCGACTCCGCGAAGCCCTTCACGACCTCGCGCCCGCAGATCCGGCCACCGATGGGCTGGCCGCCGGCGCCCGCCACTACGCAGCCCGCACCCGCCGATTCCGCCAGGTCGCCATTGCCGGCGCGACTGCAGCCATCCTCGTCGTCGCCGGCGTCGTTGCCGGCGGGGTTATCGGCTCGTCCGACCGCCCCAGTCGCGTCGTGCCCGCCGGTCCCCTGCTGACCCCGGCCGACTGCACCCGACAGGCTTCGGAGACCAGCCTGCCCAACGCTGAGGGGGAATCGACGTCGGGCGTGGCCGCAGCCTGGGTGTGTCCCGACACCACAGCTCAGGACACGGGATCCACCGTCTCTGCGCGGGATGGCTGGCGTCTGCCCACGGCGGGAGTCACAGGGCTGCACATCGCGGGCCTGAACGTGGTCGGTGCAGCGGACCGGTCAGACTGCGGTTCCATCCGCCCAGGACCCGCCTTCACCCTCACGTTCGCGGCCAAGACCGGGGAACTGACGACGTACCGCAGTGGGGACCTGGCCTGCGGGGGTGCTTACGCGCTTGCCTCTGTGGTGGATGCGCTGGCGGGCGAGGAGGCCGACGCCCACGCCGCGTCGTCGCCCGAGGGTGAGCTCGCCTGTCGCAGCCGTGAAGGGTGGCTGGCCATCCGCCCGGTCGTACGTGACCGTCACTCTGCCCGCCGATGCCCTCGCCAGGTTCAACGCGGACCTGGTGGCGTCGATGGCACAGGGCTTCCGCGGCAACGGAGGTTGCAACCTGGAAGGCCCGTGGAGCTACACGATCGTGGGACTC
Organism: uncultured Actinomycetota bacterium; assembly: GCA_963740865.1. Taxonomy (GTDB): domain Bacteria; phylum Actinomycetota; class Actinomycetes; order Actinomycetales; family Dermatophilaceae; genus Pedococcus. The sequence goes on along the minus strand of CAVUGH010000028.1, from coordinate 11,316 downwards.
ACCGCGGCCGGTGACCGTCGCATGTTCTCGACGGGATGCCTGGACGAGCTCTTCGTCGTCGGGCCCGAACACGTCGGCTTCATCCCCTCGGCGGAGACCACGGCCGCGCTCCGGGCCCTGGTGCCGCCCGGCTGACCCGGCGTGGCGGTACCGCGACCGTCCCCATCAGTCGAAGACGATCGTGCGACGGCCGCGAAGGACGACCCGGTGCTCGGCGTGCCAGCGAAGCGCACGGGAGAACGCCATCGCCTCCAGCTCCTGGCCGACCGACGCCAGCTCGGCCGGGCTCATCCGGTGGTCCACCCGACGGAAGTCCTGCTCGATGATCGGTCCCTCGTCCAGGTCCGCCGTGACGTAGTGCGCTGTCGCCCCGATCACCTTGACCCCGCGGTCGTGGGCCTGGGTGTAGGGCTTGGCACCCCTGAAGCTCGGCAGCAAGGAGTGGTGGATGTTGATGATCCGGCCCGGGAAGTCGGCGCACAGCTCGCTCGACAGGATCTGCATGTAGCGCGCCAGCGCGATGGTGTCGGCGGAGTAGTGCTCGACCAGGCGACGCAGCTCGGCCTCTGCCGCGGGCTTGGTGTCGCGGGTCACCGGCACGTGGTGGAACGGGATCCCGTGCCACTCGGCCAGACTGCGGAAGTCCTCGTGGTTGGAGACGATGGCCGGCACCTCGATGGACAGCGACCCGCTCTCGACCCGGAACAACAGGTCGTTCAGGCAGTGCCCCTGCTGGCTCACCATGACCAGCACTCGTCGGCGCTGGGACAGGTCGTGCGCGGCATACGTCATCGCGAACTCCGTTGCCACGCCTTCCATCGCGGCATCAAGGGCCGCCACGGGGAGCGCCGACCCTTCGCGCGCGAGGTGCATCCGCAGGTGGAACTCCCCCGCCCTGACGTCGGCGAACTGCTGGCTGTCGAGGATCGTCATCGACAGCTCGAGCATCACCCCCGAGACCGCGTGCACGATCCCGCGCCGGTCAGCGCACGACACCGTCAGGACGAACTCGCGGCCGGGCTCGGCGGCCTGGGCTGGGGTGGTGCTCACGCGGTCAGCCTAGGGCGGCAGTGACGCGCTAGGGGCGGGTGACCATCACGATGCCGAGGCACATCTCGTCGGTCGTGCCCTCACCCCAGACGACGTAGCGCTCGGGCTGGCCCTCGAACGACGGCAGCTTGTCGCGCAGGCTCTGGTCGTGGGTGCACGACACCGTGAGGGTGTCCCCGATCCGCAGCCGGACGGCCGGGCTCACCGGGCGACTGCCCTGGTCGTCGAAGTCCCAGATCGGGATGTCGAGGACGGTGCGCTCGTTGGCCTTGCCCTGGTTGACGGTGATCGAGATCTTCGTGCCGAGCAGGTGCATGTGTCCTGCCACCGCCCGGATCGTCGACCCCTGAGTCACCGGTCGGGTGCAGGTCTGCGTCGGGCCGGCCTTGTTGTCCGGGCAGAGCAGGTGCAGCGCGTCTCCGGTGCGGCCCGCGCCACCGAAGCGCTTCTGCACGTCGGCCATCGCCGCCGCGCGGTCGCAGAGCGGACCGGTCTTGCCAGGCCGACACGGCACCTCGACGGGCGCGGGGAGCAGCACGGTCTGCAGGGTCTGGCGCGCGCCGTCGTCGGCAGCCACCCGCAGCTTGGCGGCGCTCTGGTCGGGCGAGCGCCCGGCAAGCAGGTTGTAGTGGACCTGCATGATGACGCGCGAGCCGGCCTCGACCGGCATGCCGAGGTCGGGCGCCAGCACCCGCTCACCGCCACCGGGAGCCCACGCACCCAGCCACGGCGCACCGTTGAGGCCGGCACCCTGGCTCTCCACCCCGGTCCCACCGAAACAGGTCCAGCCCTCGCCGATCTGGAGGCGGTCCTTCTGCTCCGCGGCGGCCACCTTGTCCGGCGGCACGCGGAACAGGATCACGTGGTGCACGACGTCCGGGTTGCCGGGCAGCACGTTGATGCCTGTCACGACGGACTTGGAGGTGAGACCGGGGTCGAGCAGGAAACAGCGGTAGTCGTCCGTCCCCGGCGCGGCCGGGGCCCTGGGGGTGTATGCCGTGGGCATCCGGAGCGTGACGAACCGCTCCCCTGCGCGCAGCGGAGCCTCCGGCGGTGCCGGCGTGGTCGGGTGCTCGTGGCCGGCTGCGGCTGTCGAGGCGGTAGCCGCTGGTGAGGCCTGGGCAGCCCTTGGCTCGGGGTCGGTACCGGTCGAGGCGCACCCTGCGAGAAGCAGGACGACGGCCCCGGCTGCCAGCTGGCGCGCGCGCAGGATCACCTCACGAGCATAGGCAGATCAGGGCAGCACGGCTGCGAAATGGGGTCAGGCCGTCGAGGCGGCCAGCTGGCCGCACGCGCCGTCGATGTCCTGGCCGCGGGTGTCGCGGATCGTCGTGGGGATGCCATGGGCTCGCAGCCGCTCGACGAACTGCTGCTCGACCCCGGGCCGAGAGGCAGTCCACTTCGACCCAGGCGTCGGGTTGAGCGGGATCGGGTTGACGTGCACCCAGCCCCGACCCCGGGCGTTGAGCTTCTTGCCGAGCAGGTCGGCCCGCCACGCGTGGTCGTTGATGTCCTTGATCAGGGCGTACTCGATGCTGACCCGGCGACCGGTCACCTCGTAGTAGCGGTGCGCGGCGTCGAGGGCCTCGTCGACGCTCCACCGGGTGTTGATCGGCACGAGCTCGTCGCGCAGCTCGTCGTCCGGCGCGTGCAGCGAGAGCGCGAGCGTGACCGGAATGCCCTCGGCCGCGAGCTTGTCGATCGCCGGGACCAGACCCACCGTCGACATGGTGATGCCCCGTGCCGACATCCCCAGGCCGTCCGGGGTGGGGTCGGTGAGCCGGCGGATCGCACCGATCGCCGCCTTGTAGTTGGCCAGCGCCTCGCCCATGCCCATGAACACGACGTTGGAGATCCGCGTGGGGCCGGTCGCCTCGGCCAGACCACCCTCCCCGTCCTCGGTGCCGTCCTCGTCGCCGAGCTGCGCGCCCTGGGCCGAGGCCCAGCCGGAGCCGGCCACGCCCTTGGCGAGCTCGCCGCTGCGCAGCAACCGCGCGCCATACACGACCTGCTCGACGATCTCCGCAGCACTCATGTTGCGCGTGAGCCCGGCCTGTCCGGTCGCGCAGAAGGGGCAGTTCATCCCGCAGCCGGCCTGGCTCGAGATGCAGATGGTGACGCGCCGGGGATAGCGCATCAGCACAGACTCGACGATGGCGCCGTCGTGCAGCTTCCAGGCGTTCTTGATCGTCATGCCGTCGTCCGCCGTTCGCTGCACGAGGGGGGTCAGCAGCGTCGGCAGCAGGTCGGCCACCAGCTCGTCGCGGATCGCCTTGGGCAGGTCGGTCATCTCCTCGGGCGACTCGACCAGCCGCTCGAAGTAGTGCGTCGACAGCTGCTTGGCGCGGAAGCCCTTGTGTCCCAACGCCTCGACGGCCTCCTTGCGCTCGGCCGGCGACAGGTCGGCGAGGTGGCGCGGCGGCTTGCCGCGACGCGGGGCGGAGAAGGTGAGCTGGCCCGGCTGGGGGCGCTCGCTCGTGGGCTCAGGCAGGTCCGTGGTCATGGTGTCCCCAGTCTCGCAGGTGCGTACCCATGACCTCACATCCGCGGCGCGAGCTCGCCTTGTCCGGGCGGCACCGTCGGGAGGGTATGCCGTGCGGTCACCCGGGCGGGACGACCCAGGCGAGCAGCGCCCAGGCCAGCGGCGCGACGAGCAGGACGGAGTCGAGGCGGTCCATGATCCCGCCGTGCCCGGGCAGCAGCGTGCCCATGTCCTTGATGCCGAGGTCACGCTTGATCGTGGACTCGGTGAGGTCACCCACGGTGGCGGCGATCGCTGCGCTGGCTCCCAGCACTGCGCCACCCCACCAGGGCCCGTCGAGCGTCAGCACGACGGCGATCGCGCCACCGACGACACACGCCACCACGGAGCCGCCAAAGCCCTCCCAGGACTTCTTGGGGCTGACCGACGGCGCCATGGGGTGCTTGCCGAACAGGACACCGAATGCGTAGCCCCCGACGTCACTCAGGACCGCGACGAGCAGGAAGATGAAGACCCGGCGGGCGCCGTCGTCCGGCGTGGCCAGCATGAGGGCGGCGAAGCCGGCGAGGAACGAGGGGTAGACCGCGACGAAGAATCCCCCGGCGATGTCACGGACCGCGTCGAGCACCCCGTCGGCGATGCGCCACAGCAGGATGCCGACACAGGTCAGGCCGACGGTCACGACCAGCGCCTCGCCTCCGCCGACGTAGGCCGAGACGAGCATGCTGATGCTGCCCACGAGACTGGGGACCAGGGGCACGTTGATCGAGACCTGGGCCAGCGCCCGACGCAGCTCCCACACCCCCACGCCGATGGCCACGATGATGATGCCGAGCATCAGCTCCTTGCGCAGAACCAGCGAGCCGATGATCAGCGCACCCAGGCCGAGTCCGACACCGATCGCCGCGGGGAGGTTGCGCCCCGCCCTCGAGGGCCTGCTGCCCCGGGCCGACGCGGCCACCGACCCGTCCGGTGCGTCCGGTGCGTCCGGTGCGTCCGGTGCGTCCGCATCGTCCGTGGGGTCCGACGAGGGCGAGGCTCCGGGCGCGCCAGAACCCGCGCCGTCGGGGGCGACACGGGCCGCGCGACGGTCGCGACGGGACTGGGGCATGTTCATGACCAGCGCTGCGTGAGGTGGAGGGCGAGCCGCTCAGACCTCGAGCAGCTCGGACTCCTTGCCCTTCAGCAGCTCGTCCACGGTGTCGACGTACTTCTTCGTGGTCGCGTCCAGCTCCTTCTCGCCACGGTTGCCGTCGTCCTCGCCGACCTCGCCGTCCTTCACCAGCTTGTCCAGCTCGTCCTTGGCCTTGCGGCGGATGTTGCGGATCGACACCTTGGCGTCCTCACCCTTGTGCCGGGCGAGCTTGATGTAGTCCTTGCGGCGCTCCTCCGTGAGCAGGGGGAGCACGCAGCGGATCATGTTGCCGTCGTTGCTCGGGTTCACGCCGAGGTCGGACTCACGCAGGGCCTTCTCGATCTCCGCCATGGACGACTTGTCGAACGGCGTGATCAGGATCGTGCGAGCCTCCGGCGTCTGGAACGACGCCAGCTGCTGCAGCGGAGTCGGAGCACCGTAGTAGTCGACGGTGAGCTTGTTGAACATGCCCGGTGTGGCCCGCCCGGTGCGGATGCCCGCGAAGTCCTCCTTCGCGACCTCGACGGCCTTTTCCATCTTCTCTTCGGCCTCGAGCAGAGTCTCTTCAATCATGTCCCGCTCCTTCTCGGGCGCTCCCTGCCGGGTGGCGCCAGTCGTGGTGTGGTCAGTCTGGTGGGGTGGGTCGGCCTGGTACCGACTCAGCCGGGAGTGACCAGCGTGCCGATCCTCTCACCGCGCAACGCCCGGACGACGTTGCCCTCGCCTTCCATGCCGAACACGACCATGGGCAGCTTGTTCTCCATGCACAGGCTGAACGCCGCGGCGTCGACCACGCGCAGCCCCTGCTGGAGCGCCTCGGCATAGCTGATCTCGTCGAGCTTGCGGGCGTCGGGGTTGGTGCGCGGGTCGGAGTCGTAGACGCCGTCCACGCCGTTCTTGCTCATCAGCACGGCGTCGCACTTGATCTCCAGCGCGCGCTGGGCGGACACCGTGTCGGTGGAGAAGAACGGCATACCCGCACCGGCGCCGAAGATGACCACCCGTCCCTTCTCGAGGTGACGGATGGCGCGGCGCGGGATGTAGGGCTCGGCCACCTGGCCCATCGTGATCGCGGTCTGGACGCGGGTCTCGATGCCTTCCTTCTCCAGGAAGTCCTGGAGCGCGAGGCAGTTCATCACCGTTCCGAGCATGCCCATGTAGTCGGCGCGGGTCCGGTCCATGCCCTGCTGCTGGAGCTCGGCGCCGCGGAAGAAGTTCCCCCCGCCGATGACGACGGCGACCTGGATGCCCTCGTTGACCGACTGCGCGATCTGCTGGGCGATCCCGCGGACGACGTCGGGGGCCAGGCCGACGCGACCGCCTCCGAAGACCTCGCCGGACAGCTTGAGCAGCACGCGACGACGGGGCGTCGGCGATTCGTGGGTGGACGATCCGGCTGGGGCGGCCTGCTCCGAGGCAGCAGTCACGACAGATCCTCCTGAAGGTATGGGGCGGTCACCGAATACTTCCACACTCCGCACACAGGCATGGTGCCGGATGCGACGCTGTCCGTCCTGCGTGGCAAGGTGTCATCAACGCGGGACGCAGCCACACGACACCGCTTCATCCAGGCACCAAAGGAGACACGCGCATGAGGTCAGGCATCCTCCCCGGGCACCGTGACGAGACGGTCCGCCCGCAGGACGACCTGTTCGGCCACGCCAACGGCACCTGGGTCCGCACGACCGAGATCCCCGGCGACCGGGGTCGCTACGGCACCTTCGACATGCTGCGCGAGCAGTCCGACGAGCGGGTGCGCACGATCATCGAGCGTGCTGCAGCCGACACCGGCGCCGAGGCCGGCTCGCCCACCCGCAAGGTCGGCGACCTCTACCGGTCCTTCATGGACGAGGCGCGGGTCGAGGAGCTGGGCCTGTCGCCCATCGAGCAGGACCTCTCCGCCGTCGCCGCGATCACGGGCACCGACGACCTGTTCCTGACCCTCGGACGGCTGGCCCGCCAGGGCGGACCCGGCCTCTTCGACTTCGGGGTGGCTCCTGACGCCAAGAACCCGGAGCAGTACGTCCTCTACCTCGGTCAGGGCGGCCTGGGCCTGCCGGACGAGTCCTACTACCGCGAGGAGCGGCACGCAGCCATCCTCGCGGCATACCTGCCCCACGTGGCGCGCATGCTCGCCTTCGCCGGCATCGGCGACGGAGCCACCGACGAGGACTCGCCGGCCGCCCGTGTGGTGGCGCTGGAGACCCGTCTGGCTGGCGACCACTGGGACAACGTCGCCACCCGCGACGCGGTCAGGAGCTACAACCCCTACGCCTGGGACGACCTCGAGGCGCTCGCCCCCAACGTCAGGTGGGGCGACTTCGTCCGCGGCCTCGAGGCGCGTGAGGCCTTCGAGCACGTCGTCGTGGGACAGCCGTCCTACCTCGAGGGCCTGTCTGTTGCGCTCGACGCAGGTCGACATCGACGACTTCAAGCACTGGCTCGCCTTCCACGTCGTCGCCTCGGCGGCGCCGCTGCTGACCAAGGAGCTGGTGGACGCCGAGTTCGACTTCACCGGTCGGGTCATCTCGGGCCTCCCGGAGAACCGTGAGCGCTGGAAGCGCGGCGTCTCCCTCGTCGAGGGGTCGATCGGCGAGGCCGTCGGCCAGCTGTATGCCGCGGAGTACTTCCCGCCCGAGGCCAAGGAGCGGATGCTCGAGCTCGTCGGCAACCTCGTCGAGGCGTTCCGGCGCTCCTTCGAGGGGCTGGACTGGATGGGCCCGCAGACCCGCGAGCAGGCCCTGGCCAAGCTCGCGTCGTTCACGCCCAAGGTCGGCTACCCGGACCGCTGGCGGGACTACTCCTCATTGACCATCGACGACGACCTCGTGGGCAACGTGCGGCGCGCCAACGAGTTCGAGCTCAAGCGGCAGCTCGACAAGCTGGGCGGCCCGATCGACCGCGACGAGTGGCTGATGCTGCCGCAGACGGTCAACGCCTACTACCACCCGCTGATGAACGAGATCGTCTTCCCGGCGGGCATCCTGCAGCCGCCGTTCTTCGACATGGATGCCGACGACGCCGTCAACTACGGCGGCATCGGCGCGGTCATCGGCCACGAGATCGGTCACGGGTTCGACGACCAGGGCTCGCGCTACGACGCGACCGGCACGCTGCGCGACTGGTGGACCGAGGACGACCGGTCCCGCTTCGACGAGCGCACCCAGGCCCTCATCGCGCAGTTCAGCACGCTCTCCCCGATCGCCGCACCCGACGAGAAGGTCAACGGCGCGCTCACGGTGGGTGAGAACATCGGCGACCTCGGCGGGCTGGCCATCGGCTACTCCGCCTACCGGATCGCCACCGAGGGCCAGGCTGCGCCGGAGCTCGACGGCTACACCGGGCCCCAGCGGTTCTTCCTCGGCTGGGCGCAGGTCTGGTCCGGCAAGGCGCGCACCGAGGAGGCCAAGCGGTTGCTTGCCATCGACCCGCACTCCCCCACCGAGGTGCGCGCGAACGCTGTCCGCAACTGCGACGAGTTCCACGAGGCCTTCGGGGTCGTCGAGGGCGACGGCATGTGGCTGGCTCCGGAGCAGCGCGTCCAGATCTTCTGAGCAACGGCGACCCGCCCGATGCCCTGAGGGGACGGGCGGGTCAGAAGCCGGCGTTGCGGAGCATGAACTCGGTATCCGTGTCGCGTCCGCCGCGAGGGTCCGGACCCGGGTCGATGTCCTGGGTCGTGCTCATGTCCTCGGGCGCGATGCGCTCGGGCAGGTGCGTGAAGTCGGGCACCGGTCGGGCCGGCTTGGCCGCCTGACGCGCCGCCTCTCGTGCTTTACCCATGACCTGAGTATGCCTCGCGACTGTCCGCCTGACCCCACGGCCGGCGAACTGGCCCGAGAAGTAGGCGAACTGGCCCGAGAAAAAGGTATGCCGCCCGCTCTGGTGAGCGGGCGGCATACCTGCATGCCTTGCGGTGGAACTGGTGGCGCGGTCGGTCAGTTGCCGATGCGGTAGCGGACGAAGGAGGTGACCTTCGTGCCGGCCTCAGCGAGGACCTTCTCGACGGTCTTCTTGGCGTCCTTGGCGAACGCCTGCTCGAGCAGCACGTTCTCCTTGAAGAAGCCGTTGACCCGACCCTCGACGATCTTCGGGAGGGCGGCCTCGGGCTTGCCCTCCTCCTTCGCGGTGGCCTCGGCGACGCGACGCTCGTTCTCGACCGTCTCCGCGTCGACCTCGTCACGGGTCAGCACGGTCGGGCTGAACGCCGCGATGTGCATGGCCACGTCACGCGCGATCTGCTCGTCGCTACCCTCGGCGCCGACGAGCACGCCGATCTGGGCGGGCAGGTCGGGGCTGGTCTTGTGCAGGTAGGACACGACGACCGGGGCCTCGACGCGGGAGACGCGCTTGACCTCGATCTTCTCGCCGATGGTCGCGTTGGCGTTGTCGAGCAGCTCCTGGACGGTCGAGCCGTCCTCGAGCGAGCTCTTGAGCAACGCGTCCGCGTCGGCCGCACCGGAGGCGACCGACTGGGCGAGGACCTGAGCGGCCAGGGCGATGAACTTCTCGCTCTTGGCCACGAAGTCGGTCTCGCACAGGACCTCGACGAGGGTGCCCACGCCGTCACCGGCCTGGGCAGCGACCAGTCCGTTGGACGTGGTGCGGCCCTCACGCTTGGTGACGCCCTTGAGGCCCTTCACCCGAAGGATCTCGGTGGCCTTGTCACGGTCGCCGTCGGCCTCGTCGAGCGCCTTCTTGACGTCGAGCATGCCGGCGCCCGTGGACCCGCGCAGGGCCTTGATGTCAGCGGCGGTGTAGTTCGCCATAGGTGTTTCTCAGCTCATTTCTGGCAAGTGTGGACTGGCAATGTCATCTGGCAAGGTTCGGACAGGTGGTGCTCAGGCCTTGGCGTCAGCCGGGGCCTCAGCAACGACCTCGGCAGCAGCCTCGGGAGCAGCGGTCTCCTCGGCGGCCGGCGCCTCGGGGGCGGCGGTCTCCTCGGTGACGGCGGCAGCCTCGGGAGCAGCGGTCTCCTCGGCGGCGGGCGCCTCGGTGGCCTCGACGGTGGCGGCAGCCTCGACAGGAGCGTCGGCGGCAGCAGCGTCGGTCGCGTCGGCGGCGGCGGTCTCGCCGGCCTCCGGAGCGGCAGCCTCAGCGGCCTGGGCAGCGTCGCCACCAAGCAGCTCGCGCTCCCACTCGGCCATCGGCTCGTCGCCGGCGACAACACCCTCGGCCTGCTCACCGGACTTGCCGGAGCTGCGGGCGATGAGGCCCTCGGCCACGGCGTCGGCGATGACCCGGGTCAGCAGGGTGACGGAGCGGATCGCGTCGTCGTTCCCGGGGATCTTGTAGTCGACCTCGTCGGGGTCGCAGTTGGTGTCGAGGATCGCGATGACGGGCAGGCCGAGCTTGCGCGCCTCGAAGACTGCGAGGTGCTCCTTCTTGGTGTCCACGATCCACACGGCCGAGGGGACCCGGGCCATGTTGCGGATACCGCCGAGGGTCTTCTCGAGCTTGTCCTTCTCCCGCTTGAAGATCAGGAGTTCCTTCTTGGTGAAGCCGGAGGCCGCCACGTTGTCGTAGTCGAGCTCCTCGAGCTCCTTGAGCCGGGTGAGGCGCTTGGAGATCGTGTTGAAGTTGGTGAGCATGCCACCGAGCCAGCGGTGGTTGACGTAGGGCATCCCGACCCGGGTCGCCTGCTCGGCGATGGGCTCCTGGGCCTGCTTCTTCGTGCCGACGAAGAGGATCGACCCACCGTGGGCGACCGTCTCCTTGACGAACTCGAAGGCGTTGTTGATGTAGGTCAACGACTGCTGCAGGTCGATGATGTAGATGCCGTTGCGCTCGGTCATGATGAAGCGCTTCATCTTGGGGTTCCAGCGACGGGTCTGGTGCCCGAAGTGGACGCCGCTCTCGAGGAGCTGGCGCATGGTAACGACGGCCATGCCGTGTCTCCTTGTGTCGTTGTCAGTTGCGTCGGTATGCCGCGTAGGTGCGGCTACCTGCCTGGCGCCTGCTACGCACCCCACCGGCACTCTGGCCGGACTGCTGTGGTGCGCCCCTGTTCGGAGGTTTCCTCGTCACAGGTGAGAAGACGCGCGAATTAGGTCTGCGCGTGCGAACACACGTGGACCGCCGTCCATCGTACGTGCTCAGGGCGAGGATCGAGAAATCCGCTCCGCCCTCCCCTGACCCGCGTCGAGAGCACCAGAACCGCGGCGACGACCCGTTCCTCAGCGCCCCCCACGTTCCCGCCCGGCACGTGTTGCTCGCAGGTCGTCACGCAAGCCCGGATCAGGGGCACCCGTGACCACCTGCGAGCACCATGTGCGGGAAGGCGGTGACTCAAGTGAGGGGCACGGCGCCTGCGTCACGCCGAGCGCCTACAGCAGGCGCAACCCGCCGGAGCCCAGCTCTGCGGTGGCGCCCAGCTCTGCGGTGGCGCCCAGGGGCAGGGGCAGGTTGGTCTCGCCGTGGCCGAAGGCTCCCCCTGCCCAGACGGGGACTCCGAGACCGCCGAGCCGGTCGCGCAGCACGGCCTCCACCTCCGCCGGCGCGTCAGCCATCGTGAACTGACCGAGCAGCACGCCCGCCACGTCGTCGAACCAGCCCGCGCGCAGCAGCTGGGTGAGGCTCCGGTCGAGCACGAACGCCGGCTGGCCGGTGTCCTCGAGGAAGGCGATGGCCCCGGCTGCAGGCAGCGTGT
>CAVUGH010000027.1:0-229680 GCA_963740865.1 uncultured Actinomycetota bacterium | reverse complement strand
TTCCGGTCGTGACCGGCGCCGGTCCGGTGGTCGAGGAGTACTTCGCGTAGAGAGCGGCCTTGCTGCGGATGGTCGCCATCATCGGGTAGAGATTCTTGCCGGGGCACGCGGTGTACGACGTGTTCCGGTGCGCGTTGATGGTCGAGAGGGTGGCCACCACGCCGGCCGCGAACTTGGCGCCCGTTCCGCCGGCCGAGGTCAGCTTCGTCGTGGCTGTCGGGTCGACGCCGTACTGCGACAGCTTCCAGCCGGCGACCTTCGCGATCGAGTCGACCATGACGGCGGGGGCAGCCGTGGTCTCGTAGTTGCCGAGTGCGGCGACGCCCATCGTGTTGGTGTTGAAGCCCATCGCGTGGGCTCCGCGCACTGCCTGGGTGATCGAGCCGGCACGGCCCTCGTAGACCCGGCCGAACTTGTCGACGAGGAAGTTGTAGGCGATGTCCGACCAGCCGAGACCCTTGGTGTCGTAGGCGTAGATGCCGCGGATCTGCGCGGCAGCCGTGGCCGCGGTGTAGTCGTTCGAGCTGGCGGTGTGGTGGATCGTGATCGCCTTGACGGTCGTGTTGTAGGTCGTCGACCCACGCAGCGACTCGTCGGCACCCCACTGCTTGCGCGTGATGATCGTGGGCATCGTGGCGGCGGCAGACGCTGAGGCGGCGGGCGTGTGAGGGACGAGGTCGTCATCCGCCGGAGACGTGCCGGGGTTGATCGTCGTGACGCGGACGTCGGGGAGGGGCTGGCCGTTCGTGGTGTCCACCCGCACCTGGATCGCGGTGGCGCCGTCGGTGACGAGGGGGTTCGTGCCGAGGCGGGCCGTGGCCGACTCGGTGGTCCCGCTCTGGGGGCCTTCGTCGGTCACCCCGGGCGTCTCCCAGCCGCTCCAGCCGGAGTCCTCACGCACGCGAATCTGCACGATGACGTCGTCGCCGGAGAGCCCGGTGGTGCGAGCCCACGAGACTCCCGCGACGGTGAACCGGGACCGCTCCTGCACGCGGCGTGAGGGTGCTCAGGGCATGTCCGGGGCGAAGGACGCGACGGTCCCAGAGCTGCGCTTTCGCCGTCGAGTCGACGCCGCGGACCGCGGTCGACTGGACGTGCGGGGCAACGGGATGGGGCGTGTCCGTGGAGGCGAACGACACCGTGGGGAGGGCCACGAAGAAGGGGGTGATGACCAGGGCAGCGAGGGAGGCAGGCAGCAGGCGCACGAGTTTTGTCCGGGGGGATAGTGGGAGGCGGGGGACTGGTGTGACGACAGTGAAGAGTCGCAGCCGCAGTGGAGTCGTGTCGCATTCATCCCGGAAAGATGTCTGTTCGGACGATCCGCCGCCACGGCGTGTCGCCGCGACGCGCCGCGCACTCCCTACCCCGACCCGCCGCACCAAGGCGCGGCCGGTGCGCGAAGAGGGGATCGCTTGTCGGGCTCCGTCGAGGACTCGTCCGTTAGGCCAGAAATATCCGAATCTCCAGTTATGCCCCCCGCCGGGCCATAACTTCCCCCATCAGACGACTCGTTGTTGTGAAGGGGATCCCATGAAGTTTGCGCGCACTGCCTCGATGATGCTTGCCGCCCTGCTTGCCGCTGTCACGGTTAGCTCGTGTGGCGGGGGTCAGGATGGCGCAGGGAGCGAGGATCGCCGACCCGTTGCTCTCGTGGACGCACAGTCGTCGCAGACGCCCACGCCGAGTAGCACCTCCGCGGCATCGCCGACGCCCGACGCGGCAGCCATTGCCGCTGCCGCTGCAGCCAAAGCGCAGGCCGAGGCGAAGGCCAAGGCAGCCGCCGCAGCAAAGGCCAAGGCGGCCGCCATCGCGAAGGCCAAGGCTGCTGCAACCGCCAAGGCGAAAGCTGCTGCAACCGCCAAAGCCAAGGCTGCCGCGGCAGCTCGAGCAGCTGCTGAAGCGAAGGCCGCAGCCGCCGCCGAAGCGGCTGCCTCGGTCTACTACGAGAACTGCGACGCCGCCCGGGCTGCCGGAGCCGCTCCCGTTCGGGCCGGGGATCCTGGATACAGCCGGAAGCTCGATCGCGACGGCGATGGAGTCGGCTGCGAGAACTAGACGCGGCTCGAACCCATCCGCGCCGCTAGTCCTCCTTGGCTGGAGTGCGGGCCTTGCCGATCATCCGCCCAGCCCACGAGCTGTTCTCGGAGATGGCCACGCCGTGCATGACGGCGGCCAGCTGCTGCCGACGGTCAGGGGTGTCGTAGGGAGGCATGCCGGCAGCGAACGCCATCCCGTGCTGCCTCAACGTCTCGGCTGCCCGGCGGTAGTTGATCCAGTTCGCCTGCCACTGGAACATCTGCTGCAGCCCCTCCAGCACCACGATCGCCGCGGCGAGTGACGCGGTGATCCACGGGGTCACGTCCAGCCCGGCACAGGCAGTGACCACCGCCGCCAGAACGATCGCAGCAACCTTGGACGCCTGATAGGCCACCCGGCTTGTCGTCGCGAGTCGTTCGTACTCGACGAACTGGCCCTTGAACTCGAGCCACACCAGGTGGCCCGCATCTGCCTCGTCGAGGGCCTCCGGAAGGTCCACACCCACAGACCGCGTTCGCGTGCTCACCAAACCAGTCTGCCGCTCTCTGAACACCACGGCGAGGTATGCCGGGTGGTCACCACCCGGCATACCTCGCCCCCTCAGGGACGCCCCAGGACTCCCGCCGACGAGTCGTGGCGCAGCATCTCGCGCGCGACCACTGCCATCCCCACGGCGGTGAGGGACCAGGCGACGAAGTCGACCTGAGGGCTACCCAGGAAGACCGTGGCCACGAAGTGCAGGGGCTGTGAGACCGCGACGATCCAGCCGGCCCAGGCCGGGACCCGCCTGGAGCGCACTAGTGCGATTCCCGAGCAGGACGGTCCCCGGGACGTGGCCCATGACGAAGATGCCGATCGCGATGTCGATGGTCGGATGTGCGGCCAGGAAGAGCGCTGTGGCTTGCGTGGTAGACAGGCCGGCTTCCTGCGCGCTCCACAGGACCTGATCAGAGGCAAGCATGATCCCTAGCGCCAGGTACCCGGGAACGGCGAGGCCCAGAGCCCACGAGGTGAGTCGAGGCGATGCGGCGCGACAGAGCCCGGCCGCGGCGATCACGCCCGGCACCAGGGTGAACACGGCGATGAACCCGAGCCACAGGACCGCAGACTGCGCACCGGGGTGACGCCCGACCTCGGCGGCGGTCTCTTCCGCTGATCCGGCGGTGTAGTAGGGCAGGATCAGCCGCAGCACGGCCACGGCCGCCGGTCCGAGCGGCAGGAGCAACGCCGTCGCCCAGGTGCCGAGGGCCGGGGACGGACGGCGGACCGTTGCCTCAGCGACGTTCGAAGTGCGGGTGCTCATGACGTCACCACCCGAGTGTCGGTGCGACTGATGAGCAGGATGCCCATGACGGTCAGCACCACGGTGGCGGCGGCCGCGGCCTGCGCTGCTGCGGGCACGTCGTCGACGAGGAATGCCGGCAGCGCGGTGACGGCCGAGAGCACCCGAAGGCCCACGAGGAGACGGATCGGGCGGCTGCTGTCCTGGAAGGCTCGGATCACGAGCACCAGGCTGACCAGGCCGAGCGCTGTCGCCAAGGCGGCAACGGAGTACGGCGGGGTGGTGCCGTCGGTGAGCAGCAGCATCGAGCAGTCGGCCAGCGACAGCAGGCCGAGGATCGCCAGTCCCGCGCGACGGCTGGTGGGGCAGAGGAATGCATGGTGGTTCCTTTCGAGAGTGGTGATGCCCTCGACGATCCGCCGGTGGACTACCCGTCCAGAAGGGCAGCCGTACCCCTGTGACCGGGTGATTGCCCGGACAGGTCGGGAAGATTTCCCGACCTGTCGAGATGGTCACTCGGTATCGTCGATCACGGCGCGAGCGAGGAGATGCCGATGGGCGTGCGATGGCTCGGGGCGGGGCTGGGAGCGGCGGCTGTCCTGGCGTCCGCCGGGGCCGTCGTGGCGACGACGGCAGCGCACTGGTCGTTCGCCCAGGCCCTCGACGCGTTCGTGGTCAGCAACCTCGTCATCGGGGTGAGCTTCGCGCTCTGTGGTGCGCTGATCGCCTGGCACCGCCCGCGCCTGTTGCTCGGCTGGCTCTACGCGGTCGGGTGGCTTCTGCCAGGTGCTGTCCGGCCTCGCCGCGCCGCTCGGTCAGGTCCTCCACGACCAGGGCGCGTCGGTCTGGATCGTGCGCCTGGACCTGACGGTGTTCAACTGGGCCTGGCCGGTCAACATCGGACTGGCCATCCCGCTGTCGTTGCTCCTCCTCCCTGACGGTCGGCTGGCATCGCGGCGCTGGCGCCCGGTCGCCGCAGCCGTCGCGGTCACCTCGCCGCTGTTCCTGCTGGAGGTGGGGCTGGGAACGGAAACACCACCGGGTATGCCGCCTGCTTACCTGGGCTTGCCCGGGTATGACGACCTCGCCTGGCTCTGGACGCTGAGCGAGGGGCGCTGGGTGCTCTCGGTCCTGATCGGCCTGGCCTGCATGGTGATTCGCTACCGCCGGGGAGACGAGGTGGTTCGTCGTCAGCTGCTCTGGCTGGTCCTCGCGGCCGCCGTGATCGTCGTGGCGGTGACGCCGTGGGCGCTGGTCGCCGGCACGCCGCTCCTCGTCCTCTTCACGATCCCGCTTTTGCCAGCGGCAGTAGCGGTCGCGGTTCTGCGTCATGGACTGCTCGACATCAAGCTCGTCGTCAGTCGCGTCGTCACCTACGCGCTGCTCTCCGGCCTCGTGCTGGCGGCCTACGCCGGACTCGTGGTGGTGCTCTCGGGTGTCGCGTCGGCGCTGCTGGTTGCGCTGCTCGCACTGCCTGTCCGGGCCCGGCTCCAGACCGCGATCGACAGGCTGCTCTACGGCGAGCGCGGCAACCCGGTCCGGGTGGCGTCCCGCGTCGGCCAGTCGCTGTCTGGGGGCCTGTCCGAGACGCTCGAAGAAGTCCGCGCTGCCCTGCGGCTGCCCTATGTCGCGGTGGTCGTCGGCGACGAAGTGCGGGCGGCCGGCGGCACGCCCGGCGGGTCAACGGCGACGCTGCCACTCGAGGGCGGTGAGTTGGTCGTCGGTCTGCGCGGCGGGGAGCGCCGCCTGTCCGCAGCCGACACGAACATCCTGCGGATGCTCTCCGGCCCGCTGTCGACCGCCCTCCACGCCACCGACCTGCTGCGCGAGCTCAAGGTCTCCCGCGAACGACTGGTCCTGGCCGAGGAGGAGGAGCGGCGGCGCCTCCGGCGCGAGCTGCACGACGGTCTCGGGCCGCTGCTCACCGGGGTGGCGCTCTCCGCTGACATGGCCCACAACCTGGCCAGCGCCAGCGCCGGCACCAAGGGCGGCGGCAGCGGCAGCGGCAGCGGCAGCGACAGCGGCGGGAGCGCGGGCGGCGGCGGCAGCGCGAGCGGCAGCGGCGGCGCGAGCGGCGACGCTGACGGGCGGCTGCTGGAGCGGCTCGACGCGGTCCGCAGCGACAGCCGGACCGCGATCCGGGAGGTGCGTCGTATCGTCGACAACCTGGGGTCACCGGCGCTCGACGAGCTCGGCCTTGGCGAGGCACTGCGGATCCGTGCGGCGCGGACGACCCGACGGGCCGATGGCTCGGATCTCCTCGTGCAGGTCGAGATCCCCGCGGACCTGCCGCGGATGCCGGCGGCGGTCGAGCTCGCGGTGTACCGCATCGCCACGGAGGCGCTGACCAACGTGGTCCGCCACTCGAGCGCGACGACGGTCCGGCTGCGACTGGTCTGGGACGACGAGCTGCGCTGCGAGGTGCTCGACGACGGCGCCGTCAACGGCAGCTGGCGGTCCGGGGTGGGCATCAGCTCGATGCGCGAACGGGCGGCGGAGCTCGGGGGACGCTGTGACGTGGGGTCGGGTCCCGACGGTGGACACGTGCGGATCTCGGTACCCGTGGCCGCCCGATGATCAGTGTCCTGGTCGTCGATGACCACCCCGTCGTGCGCTCGGGGCTCTCCGGCGTGCTGTCGACCCTGGCCGGTTTCGAGGTCGTCGGGGTCGCCGCCGACGGAGCCGAGGCGGTGCGGGAAACCGTGCTGCACCGACCCGACGTGGTCCTGATGGACCTGCAGATGCCGGGGATGGACGGCCTGGCCGCGATACGCGAAATCGCCCGGGTGGCACCGACAACGCGGGTCTGCGTGCTGACCATGTTCGACGACGACGACTCGCTGTTCGCCGCGATGCGTGCCGGGGCTCAGGGCTACCTGCTCAAGGGGGCCGAGCAGGAAGAGATCGCCCGCGCGGTGCGCGCGATCGCGGCCGGTGAGGTGATCTTCGGGCCCGGGGTCGCCGAGCGTGTCCTGCACCAGATCAACACTCCTGCCGCTCGCGCGTCTGCACCGTTCCCCTCGCTGACTGCCCGCGAGCTGGAGGTCCTGGAGCTGCTCGCGGCGGCGCTCCCGACCAGCACCATCGCTGACCGGCTGCAGCTCGCGCCCAAGACGGTGAGCAACCACGTCTCGAACATCCTCACCAAGCTGCAGGTCGTCGACCGGACCCAGGCGGCCGTCCTGGCTCGCGACGCCGGCCTCGGACCCGATCCCGGACACCGCTCTCGGTGAGTTCGCAGCCGTCAGTCCAGCCGTGCCTTTCGTATGCCGCGGGCCCAGCGCCGCGGCATACCCCTGTCCGCACCACGGCGCCGCCTGACACAAGGGCACGGCCTGTCGAACGATGTGAGCCCGGACACCGCGCACGGACCCGCCCGCGCGAGATGACCAGCCAGGCCTCCTACGGCGCCGCCTGTCGAACGACGCCGCCTGACGCACCGCGCGGCTGACGCAACGCGCGGCCTGTCAAACGGCGGCGTCTGAGGCAACGGCGCCGCCGCGGCAATGGTTGTCCACAGGTAGGTGAGGCGCAGGTCCGTTGTCCACAGGTCGGGCGCCGAGGCTTGCGCCGAGCAGTCACTCTCTGCGGGTGAAAAGCGCTGCAGCGCAAGGGAACTGGCGTTGTCGGAGCCGAGTTGGGCTGTCGGTGGTGCCGTCTAGTGTTGTGGTCATGAAGGGGAGCCTCACGGTTGAGCAGCGACGCGAGCGGATAGCCGCTGCGCGCGAGGCCCTGTCCGGGATCGAGGCGTGGCTGTGGCAGGTGCCCGGTGGTGGCGGGCTCGCCGACCTGCTGGGCGAGATGGACGCGCTGGGTGCGACGAGCGAGGCCGCAAAGGTGGCGATCGTTCGCGAGGCGATGGAGCGGGGAGAGACCTCCGGCGGGTCGGCGGCGATGACCGTGACGCAGTGGGTGCGCCACCACGCCCCGTCGACTCGCGCGGGTGGTGCGGGACAGCTCGTGGCTGTGGCCCAGGCGTTCGGCAAGCCGGCCAACGCACCCATCACCGAGGCGGTGCAGTCCGGGCGTCTGCCGGTCCGCTCGGCTGCGGTGGTGGTCGCCGAGGCGGACCGGTTGCGGCCGCTGCTGGCTGACGGTGCCGAGCCGCACGTCCTGGAGGGCCTGATCGCGATGGCGGTGGAGCACGGACCGCGGGGTTGTCGCCAGCTGCGGCCGGCGCTGCTGGCGAAGTACGGGCAGGACGGTGAGCTCCAGGACCAGCAGGACGCAGCGCGGCGGTTCGTCGCGCTGTCGCAGCCGATCGAGGACGGCACCGGGACTGCGGAGTACCGCCTGGTCCTCGATGTCGAGGGCAAGGCCGTGCTCGAGGCGGCCCTCGGGCCGTTGTCGGCGCCGAGGCCGGTCGAGGGGGAGCGCGACCTGCGGACCTCGGACCAGCGTCGTGGTGATGCCCTGGTAACCCTGGTCCGCAGGGCAGTCGGCGCGGGCGAGTCGGTGGGGACGAATCCCAAGGCTCAGCTGATCGTGACGATGGACTGGGAGTCGCTGGCCAGCGGTGTACGCGGCGCCGGCACCACGGTGGGCGGCTCGGACACAGGGACGATGCTCGCACCCGAGACCGTGCGCCGGTTGGCCTGCAACGCCTCGGTGATACCCGTGGTGCTGGGATCCGACAGCGAGATCCTCGACCAGGGGCGGGCCGTCCGGTTCTTCACACCCGCGCAAACCCGTCGGCTGTGGCTGCGAGACGGCGGCTGCACCTATCCCGGCTGCTCGATGCCGCCGCACTGGACCGACGCGCATCACCTCGTCCACTGGGCCGACTTCGGGTCCTCGGACCTCGGAAACGCCGCGCTGCTGTGCGAGCGACACCACACGTCGTGCACAGCCGACGGTTCGCCGGACGGGTGGTGCTCGACGAGGCCGGCGAACGGGTCGAGTGGGACCTCGCGCGCGGCAGCTACGACGAGCTCCTCGCCCGCCGCGCAGCCCAGAAACCAGCGTGACCCCGCCCCGCACCCCGCCCCACAAGGGCGGGGCCACAGGCACGTCAATCGGCCCGTCCCGGGCAAGCAGGCGACCGCAGCTGGGGTCACCGGCATGCCAAAGCGCTCCCTGCCGCGCGAGGGCGGGTGCCCTGCGAGCGGGCGGGACTCGTCCTGGGGTGAACGGCGTGACTGGCGCCTGAGGTGTCGAGCTGCTGGCCTTCCCGGACGCCCCGACCAAGTCAACGGCCAAGCTCGCCGAGCCGCGCGGCATACGACCCGGTTTGCCCCACCCCGCCCCTCAGGGTCAGCCCTGAACGACCCCTGAACCCGCGCCCAACTCCGTCGAAAAGCGTTGTACGCCAGCGCAACCGCCGCATACGGTGGAACGGAACGGCGCCCCGCAGGAGGTGCGACACCTTTACGGGGAGGCAAGGGCGATGGCTCAAACACGGATCGGCGACGTCGGGCGGTTGGCCTGGTTCCCGTCCTCGAAGGTGACGAAGTGGTTCGTCGTCGTGTTCTGGCTGGCGATCCTCGCCGCAGCCTTCAGCCCGGCCGGCAAGCTTCAAGGGGTCCTCAACAACGAGGCCGTCGCCTGGCTGCCCGCGGACGCGCAGTCGACCCAGGTGGTCAAGCAGATCGAGGCGTTCCAGAGCAAGAACGAGTTCCCGGCCGTCCTCGTCTACGAGCGCGCATCCGGGGTCACCCCGGCCGACCTGCAGTCCGTCACGTCGCAGGTGGCGAAGTTCAACGCCCTCGAGCCGGTCAAGAACGACTCGATCGGCCCGATCCCGTCCAAGGACGGCAAGGCCATCCAGGTGATCATCCCCGTCGACGCAGGGGAAGGCGGCTGGGACACCCTCGGCGACACGGTCGGTGACCTGCGCGCGGTCGCGAACGACCGTCCCGCCGGCCTCTCGATGCACATCACCGGCCCGGTCGGCTACGCCGCCGACTCGTCGGAGGCCTTCTCCGGCATCGACGGCAAGCTGCTCTACTCCGCGATGGCCGTCGTCATCATCATCCTGCTGCTGACCTACCGCAGCCCCGTCCTGTGGCTCATCCCGGTGATCTCGGCCGGCACGGCGCTGTTCGTCGCCCAGGCCGTCATCTACTTCCTCGCCAAGGACGACACCCTCACCGTCAACGCCCAGTCATCCGGCATCCTCACCGTCATCGTGTTCGGCGCGGGCACCGACTACGCCCTGTTGCTGGTAGCGAGGTACAGGGAAGAGCTGCGCCGCCACGAGGACCGCCACGAGGCGATGGCGTTCGCCCTGCACCGCGCCGGTCCGGCCATCGTCGCGTCGGGCGCCACCGTGATCGCGGGCATGCTGTGCCTGCTCTTCGCCACGATGAACTCGACCAAGGGCCTGGGCCCTGTCGCCGCGATCGGCGTCGCCGTCGGCCTGCTCGTCATGCTGACCCTGCTCCCCGCGCTGTTGGTCGTCTGCGGCCGCTGGATCTTCTGGCCGGTGCGCCCGTCCTACGGCTCCGTCGACCACACCCGCGACGGCTTCTGGGCCGGCATCGGTCGCCGCATCGCCAAGGCGCCCCGCCGCACCTGGATCGTCACCTCGCGTGCTGCTGGCCGTCGCCTCCCTGGGCATCCTCCAGCTCAACGCCACCGGCCTCGAGAACAAGGACACCTACTACGGCACGCCCGAGTCGGTCGTGGGGGAGCAGGTCCTCGCGAAGCACTTCCCGGCTGGTAGCGGCTCGCCGGTGATGGTGCTCGCCAACGCCGACCAGTCGGCAGCGGTCAAGGCCAGCCTCGAGTCCGTGGACGGTGTGGAGTCCGTCGCCGACCCCGTCACCAAGGGTGGCCGGTCGCTCATCCAGGCCACCCTGAGCGACGCCCCCGACTCCGACGCCGCCACCGACACCGTCGACCGCATCCGCGACGCCATCGCCGACGTCCAGGGCGCCGACGCGATCGCCGGCGGCGACACGGCGACCCGAGCCGACACCCTCCGCGCGTCCGCCGACGACAACGTGCGGATCATCCCGCTCATCCTGGGCGTCGTGCTCCTGATCCTGATCCTCCTGCTGCGCGCCCTCACCGCGCCGCTCATCCTGATGGCGACGGTCGTGCTGTCCTACGGCGCAGCGATGGGGATCTCGGCGCTGATCTTCCGGCAGGTCCTCGGCTTCGCCGGGGCGGACTCGTCGCTGCCGCTGTTCGTCTTCGTCTTCCTCGTCGCGCTCGGCATCGACTACAACATCTTCCTGATGACTCGCGTCCACGAGGAGGCCAAGGAGGTCGGTACGCGGCGCGGTGCCCTCGTCGGGCTCGCCGCCACCGGTGGCGTGATCACCTCGGCAGGTCTCGTCCTCGCCGGCACGTTCGCCGTCCTCGGCACCCTGCCGGTCGTGACCTTCGCGGAGATCGGGATCGCCGTCGCCCTCGGCGTCCTCCTCGACACGCTCATCGTCCGCTCCGTCCTCGTCACGGCGCTCAACCTCGACGTGCGCGGCCGCATGTGGTGGCCGAGTGCGCTCGCCCGGCAGCGACCGCGAGCTGGACGCGGCGAGCACGCCTGCGACCGAGGAGGCGGCCGAGTTCGAGCCCGCCCGCTGACCGGGGCTAGCCACACCGGGGTGACGTATGCCGCGGGGCCAAACCCCGCGGCATACCGTTGGCTCGCAACGGGTTTCGCGGCTCTGCCGCGCCACCACGCCTTGGGTCAGTGAAGCGTGGACTCCGCCGAACGGACCGCCGATCGGACCGCGGCGGCTCCGGGCTGGACGAGCCCGCACTCGTAGGCAAGGACCACGGCTTGCACGCGCGAGGCGAGCGAGAGCTTGGAGAGGATCCGGTTGACGTGGGTCTTGACGGTCGCCTCGGCGACCACCAGCGTCTGGGCGATCTCGTCGTTGGGCATCCCGTGGGCGATGAGCTCGAGGACCTCCAGCTCCCGCTCGGTGAGCGCGCGCACGGCTGACGGGACGCCGTCGGTCGGAGGGGGCCGGCGGACGTGCTCCTCGATGAGGCGGCGGGTGAGCGATGGAGCGAGGAGGGCCTCACCGGCAGCCACCGTCTCGACCCCGGCGACGAGGCGATCCGGTGGCGTCGCCTTGAGGAGGAACCCGGCTGCTCCCGCCTTGAGGGCTCCGTAGACGTAGCGGTCGAGGTCGTACGTGGTGAGCACGAGCACCCTGGCCGCGACCCCGAGCCGCCGCAGCTCGGCGGTCGCCGCGATCCCGTCCAGCACCGGCATCCGGATGTCCATGAGCACCACGTCGGGTTGGAGCCGGCGCACCCCGTCCACTGCCTCGCGACCGGTGGACGCCTCACCCAGCACGTCGATGCCGCGTGACTCCAGCACCAGGCGCAGGCCCGTTCGCACCAGGTCCTGGTCGTCGGCGATCACCACGCTCGTCACAGTCCGTCCACCCCCACCAACGGCAGCGTCGCGCGCATCTCGAACCGGCCGTCGGGAGCGACGCCGTGCTCCAGGGTCCCGCCGAAGACGGTGACCCGTTCAGCCATGCCGGCAAGCCCCAGCCCTGTGCCACCCACGCCGGGGAAGTCAGGCGGGGACAGGGCGTTCGACGACGCGATGACGAGGCTCGCCCCGCTCGCGGTGACATGGAGCTGGGCGGCGCGGTCCGCGGAGTACTTGAGCGCGTTGGTGAGGGCCTCCTGCGCGATTCGGTATGCCGAGAGGTCCAGTCCTGCGGGCAGCGCAGGAAGCGCGGGGCCTACTTCGAGGTCGACGTCCAGCCCGCTGTCGCGGAACTCGTCGACCAGGGCCGGCAGCTGCGCGAGGCCGGGGGCGGGTTCGAGGCCGAGCTCGTCGTGCTCGTCGCGGATGACGTGCAGCAACCGCCCCGTCTCGGCCAAGGCCTTGCGACCCGTCGACGCCACGCTCTCGAGGAGGGCACTGGCTCGCTCGGGGTCACGGCTCACCAGGTCCTGGGCAGCGGCCGTCTGGACCACCATCGCGCTCACCGAGTGGGCGATGACGTCGTGCAGCTCCCGGGCGATCCGCTGCCGTTCGGCACTGACCGCCTCGCGCCGGATGACCGCCTGCTGCTGCCTCAGCTGTTCGCCCTGCGCGGCCAGCCGCCGGTTGAGGACCCCGAGGACATAGGGCGGGAGCAACAGGATGGTGACGAAGGCGATGTCCCCGAGGGTGTCGGTTCGGGTCTTCACGGTCAGGCCGTCGGCTACGAGCATCGTGAACGGAACGATGAGCACCACGAGTCCCCAAAGCCCCTCGATCCAGCGGCCCGCGGAGTAGACGGCCACCGTCGCGATCAGGATCGGCACGGTCCCGACGTCCGGGTCGGTGGCCAGGTAGAACTGCGGGGAGAACAGGACAGCCAACGCCAGCGGCGCGACGACCAAGGGGTGGTCGCGTCGCAGCACCAGCAGCGCGCAGGCGACCAGCAGCGGCAGGATCGACCAGCCCCAGTCCACCGGCCTCAGCAGCGCGAGCTCGACGACCGACCCAGCTGCGATCGCGGCCGGCAGTGCACAGTCACGCAGGATCGCGTCGCGCCGAGTCGCGGCCGGCGGCGGCGCGTCGCTAGGCGCCCACTCAGGCGCCGCGCTGTCGTGCAGGGTCGCGTCGCGAAGCGCGAAGTCGCGCAGCGTCGTGTCACGCAACGCGTCGCGAAGGAGCCATGCCCTGGCCATCTTTCGAGGCTACTGCGGCGATGGTGCGCCCGCCTCAACCCTGGGGTGGAGACCGCTCCGACACCCGGGTGGACGACCGATCGGGGTGTCGGCTCCTAGCGTCGAGTGAGCGCCGGTCTGGGGGATCGGCCCGCAACCAAGGAGCACACCATGGACATCTCAGCTCGCACCGCCCAGCGGATCAGCATCGCTGCGTGGGCCGGCGCCGCCTTCGGAACGGTCGTCGGGCAGGTGCACGCCCTCGCTCGCATCCAGGCGCACCCGGACGACCTGGTCGAGGCACCGCTGACCCGGATCTGGGCCGAGCCGGCGGCCCGAGCGCTGCGCCCGCTGTTGGACTGGAGCGACCCCAACAGCGTCTACATGGCCTGGGGGAAGATCTGGCTGCCGGTCTGCGTGGCGTTCACGCTGGCTGCCGTCGTGTCGTACCAACGACGTCGCCCAGAGGGGGCCGAGAAGTGGCTCTGGCGCGTGGCGCTCTCCGGGTACACGGCCATGACGCTATCCGTGGCCGGCGACTACTTCACCCCGTGGATGGACCAGATGTTCATCGTAGGGATCGCCGCCATGCTCCTCATCGGTCTCGGAGGCATCCCGCTCGGAATCGTCATGCTGCGCAACGCCTTCCGGCCGCGCACCACAGCCATCCTCGTCATGATCTTCCTGCCGTTCCTGTTCGTGATCACGTCGGTCACCTCGATGGGCAGTGCACTCCTGCCCCTGACGTGGGGCTGGGCCATCGCCGCCCACGCCGCAGTGAGGCGGGACGCGGCGGTCGCGTCCTCCACGGCTCCGGTGGGAACGCACACGCTGGTGCCACGCACCTGATCGCCAGACCCATAGCGAGGGGGAGTAAGGGTATGCCGCGGGGCCAGCCCCGCGGCATACCCTCACCTCGTGCTCGTGTGCGGCCCTGGTTGGCCGCGCCGGTCGGTCACATGCCGGGGACTGGCAGCGACTCGTGGACCTCGATGGTGCAGCCGCCGGGCATGTTCAGGTGCGGGTGGCCCTCGGCGAGGGCGAGGGCAGCATCCATGTCCGCGGCCTCGATGATGCTGTAGCCGGCGACCTCGCGGGTGCTCGGCGAGGTGCCCTCGGTCGTGACGTTGACGCCGTTGGCGAGCGGCGTGCCGAAGTCGACCAGGCCGTCGCCGACGCGGCCGGCCCAGGCCATCCACTGGCCCATGACGGCTTCCATCTCGGCGGGGTCGGATGGCGCCGCATCGGCGGGCGTGGTGGGTGCGTGGTAGATGAACAGGAACTTGCTCATATCTGGATCTCCTTGACTGGTTTGGGTATTCGTGGGGAGGAGTGCTGGTGGGGTGGTGAGGGCCGTGGAGCGAAAGGCCGGGCGTCCGTCAGGCGGGAACTGGCGTGCGGCCCGCGTAGGCGGCGAACCGGACCAGTGCGTCCGCGTCGGCCCCGGCTGTGATCTCCTCGCCGAACGAGCTGCCCCGCCCTTGGGCGATGACGCCGCGCGTGAGGTCGTGGATGTAGCCGACGACCTCCTCGGAGACGTTCAGCGGCTGGCCCGAGGCCTGGGCCAGGTCCCAGCCGTGCAGGAGCAGCTCGAGGGGCAGGATGCTGGCGAGGAACACCGCGGGCACGTCCTTGCCGCCCGAGCCAGGCACGGTGCCGTCGAGGTTGATTCCGCGCCAGGCGTCGATGGCCTGGCCGGTCAGCACCGACACCTTGTCCTCCAGGGAACCTTCCGCGGGGATGGCGAGTGCGCCACCGGCCATGCCCCCGAGCTGCACGAGCGAGGCGAGCAGGTGGTCCGCGAGCTCGTGCGTGGTGAAGTCGGCGCACGGGGTGGGCTTGGGGCGGTCGGCCGGCGTGAGGTTGCGCAGGACGGGCTGGATGGCGGCCAGGGCTGCCTCGGCCGCGACCAGCGGGGTGAGGTTCTGGGGCGCCCAGGCCCACTCGTCGGGACCGGCGTCACCGGTGGAAGCCAGGCGCTCGAGGCGCTCGAAGAAGTGGTTCCAGCCCTCCGCGTGCATGGCGGCCTGGGCCTCGGTGAGACCCTCGTGCACGAGCGTCACCTTGGATCCCTCGGCGACCGGCTCGATCGTCACGGTGACCGTGGAGGCGTCTTTGGGGAGGTCGGGGTTCTCGTCCCAGCCCCAGCCGAACACCAGCCGGCGACCGCGCTCAACCTCACGGAACGTGCCCTCCGCGATGTGGCCGGGGGTGACTGTCCAGCGGTACGAGCCGCCTGCCCGAAGGTCAACGGTGGCTGTGACCGTCTGCCAGCGACGAAGACGCTCGGGCTCGGTGATCAGCGCGAAGGCCTCATCGGGAGAGACGGGGAGGATGGCGGTCTTGGTGAAGCTCATGGGGTTCCCTTCAGGCGGTGCGCGTCGGCGACGAGCAGGTCGAGTTCGGAAGTCCAGAACCGGTCGATCTCGGCCTGCAACCGCTGCAGCCCGCTCGGCACGACCCGGTAGATCCGTGTGCGTCCGACCTTCTCGGCCTCCACCAGTCCGGCCTCGGCGAGAACCAGCAGGTGCTGGCTGATCGCGGACCTGGTCACCGGGAAGTCGCCGGCCAGGTCCGTGACGCCCCGGGGCCCGCGGGCCAGGAGCTGCAGGATCCGGCGGCGGTTGGGTTCGGCGGCGGCGGAGAGAGGGTCAGTCACAACACCTAATACGTTAGTCATGACTAACGCGTTTGTCCAGTGGCCGGGGCCTCCCGCGAGGGCCATCGCGCGGACCCCGCGACCGAGGCATACGGTTGAAGCATGGACTATCGATACCTCGGCAACAGCGGACTGAAGATCTCTGAGATCACCTACGGCAACTGGCTCACGCACGGCTCCCAGGTCGAGAACGACGTGGCCACGCAGTGCGTGGCTGCCGCGCTCGACGCGGGCATCAGCACGTTCGACACTGCCGACGTCTATGCCAACACCAAGGCGGAGACCGTCCTCGGTGAGGCGCTGAAGGGCGAGCGGCGCGAGAGCCTGGAGATCTTCACCAAGGTCTACTGGCCGACCGGGCCGGGCGGGAAGAACGACACCGGCCTGTCGCGCAAGCACATCATGGAGTCGATCAACGGCTCCCTGCAGCGACTGCAGACCGACTACGTCGACCTCTACCAGGCGCACCGGTACGACACCGAGACGCCGCTCGAGGAGACGATGCAGGCGTTCGCCGACGTCGTCCGGCAGGGCAAGGCGCTCTACATCGGCGTCAGCGAGTGGACCGCCGACCAGATCCGCGAGGGCGTCGCGCTGTCCAAGGAGCTCGGCTTCCAGCTCATCTCGAGCCAGCCGCAGTACTCGATGCTGTGGCGCGTCATCGAGGACGAGGTCGTCCCGACCTGCGAGGAGCTCGGCGTCAGCCAGATCGTGTGGAGCCCCATCGCGCAGGGCGTGCTGACCGGCAAGTACCAGCCCGGTCAGCAGCCGCCGTCGGGCTCGCGGGCGGCCGACGAGAAGGGCGGCGCCGACATGATCAAGCGATTCATGAACGACGACGTCCTCACCCGCGTCCAGGGCCTCAAGCCGGTCGCCGACGAAGCCGGCCTGTCGATGGCGCAGCTCGCCGTCGCCTGGGTCCTGCAGAACCCGAACGTCGCGGCCGCGCTGGTCGGGGCCTCCCGCCCGGAGCAGGTCCACGAGAACGTCAAGGCCGCCGGCGTGAAGCTCGAGCCCGCCGTCATGAAGCAGATCGACGACGTCCTCGGCGACATCGTCGAGCGCGACCCGGGCAAGACCAAGGAGACGGCGCCGCAGAAGCGCGTCGCCTGAGCGCTCCCAGCACACCTTCCAACGAGGGGTATGCCGCGTGGTCACCACGCGGCATACCCCTCGTTCGGGTCCTGGCGGCTCGGGCGCTGGGGGATTGTCGGCTGTCTCGTCGGGCGACCTGTGGACAAGTCGTGCCGTTACGGCGCCGTATCTGAGCCTCATCGTCTCAGTGGTTCACACACGTCACGCCTTATGTACAGACGGCGAGATCGGTTGTGCGGCAATCGAATTCGCGACCGCCTGACCGCGTTCGGCTGTCGGTGGTCTGGTTTAGGTTTGGTCCATGGCAACCGCACCCGACGACGCGACGCACGGCCAGGTCGGCCGTGGCCGCCCGGTGCTGGGCGCCGCTCGGGAGGCGCGCGCCGCACTCGGTGGAGCCCGTCCGGAGCAGCTGTGGGCGCTGTCTGACTGCGAGGTCGAGAACGCCATGACGACGCTGGGCCAGGTCCATGCGAGTGTCGAGGCGCAGCTTGCCGCGGTCGTGGGTGAAGCCAGGTCCCGTGGGCTCGGTGTCGGCGAGGGCTGGGGTGCCCAGGACTGGGCGCGGATGAAGGCGCCCGGGCTGGGTGCGCGACTGCTGGCCGACCTGGACACGGTGGCGGCGGCGGCCACCGAACCTCGCTTGGCGGAGGTGCGCGAGGCCGTCGCCTCAGGCGTCGATCCGCAAGCCGAGAATGCATTGCCGGTGGCGAAGGCGGCGATGCTGGTGCGGTTCCACCGCGGGGTTCGTGGTCTGGCGGACCCGGCACAGCTGGAGGACTGCCGCGTGAGCTGGTCCGCGCAGCGCGAGGTCATGACGGGATGCCCGAGAAGGTGTTGGCGATCGCGGTGCGGCGCACCGCCGACCTGTTGCGACCCGACCGGCTGGTCGAGCACGAGGCGGAGGTCCGTCGCGCGCACCGGTCCCTGGTCAAGGGCAAGGGACCGCTGGGGATGTGGCGTTACACGATGCTGCTGGACGACGAGGGTGCCGCGATCGTCGACGCCGCGGTCGACGCGCTGGCTGCGCCGCAGTCCGACCCGGAGACCGGGAGTACGACCCGCGGACGCCGGGCGCGCGCCGGGCGGATGCGCTGGTCGAGATCGTGCAGCGCGCGGTCGGCGCACCGGACGGGGTGCCGAGACAGGCGAAGACGAGCCTGGTGGTCACCATCGGGCTCGACCAGCTGCAGCAGGCCTGCCGCGGCGCGGGGCTCACCCTCGGTGGGGCGCCGTTGTCCATCGAGACGGTGCGGCGCTTGGCGTGCGACGCGCAGGTCATCCCGGCGGTGCTCGGCACCGACGGTGAGGTCCTTGAGCAGGGCCGGGCAGAGCGGCTGTTCAACCGCGCCCAGATCCGGCATCTGTGGCTGCGAGACCGGCACTGCACGTTCCCCGGGTGCACGAAACCCGCGACCTGGTGCGACGTGGACTTCCTCGCGCACTGGGCCGACGGCGGACCCTCCGACACCGACAACGGTGCGTTGCTGTGTCAGCGGCACCACACCGTCGTGCACACCAACCGCTACGCCGGCCGGGTCGTCAGCGGCCCGAACGGACCGTTCGTGAGGTGGGACCTGACACCGGGGTCCTACGACACGCACCTCCAGGCCTGGCAGGCCAGCCGAGTGACATCCCAAGAGACATGCCGGGTGACCGCCCACGTGCCCTCACAGGATCGCGAGGACGGACCACCGCGACCACCCCGACCATGACCCCGCCCCGCACCCCGCCCACCCAGAGCGGGGCGCGAAGCATGTTCGGACGTGCGACGTGCAGACGTCCGACGTGCGGTGAGCGAGGATTCGCCGTGATGACTCTCAGGGAAGGGTCATGAACTGGCCGAGGAACGCCCGCGCCGCCGGGGTGTCGAGCCGATAGCTCCACACGGTCGTCTCGCAGTCGAAGTGGGCGTTGAGGTGGCGGGTGATGGCGCCGACGACCTCGCGGCCGTTGACCGTCACGATGTTGGGGCCGCCGGAGTCGCCGAAGCAGGCGCCGCCGCCCTTCTGCTGCGACACCATGAAGCCGGGCTGCAGCGTCTGGAACTCCAGGACAGTCGTGCGGCGCTCATTGGTGAACGTGAAGACGCGAGGCCGTTCCACGTTGACGGCGCCGTAGCCGACAAGGCGGATGGGATCGTGGGCCTCGAGCTGGCCGGACTTCTGGAAGGTGACGAGCTCGTCGAGCTTCGGCAGGTTCATGGGAGTTCGATCTGTCACCGGCGTCGACAGCACGATCACGGCGACGTCGTGGGCATCACTGCTCGGCACGGTGCCGACCGCGCTGTTGTGGTGTGCCACCCCCGACACGGTCGTCGAGGCGTCGGTGATGACCGCGTCGAAGCTCACCAGCGCGGCGGTGCCGTCCGGGATGCCAAACAGGGGGAGGCAGTGCTGAGCCGTCACGAACACCGTTGGGGACGCAAGGATGCCGCTGCAGCGAGCCTGCAGGTGCCCGTCGCCGTCGACCTGGACCAACGCGCCCGCGCTGCGGTGGCTCGTGTCGAGGGCGCCGTTGACGATGGCGACCGCAGGCGAGGCGGTCAGGGCGAGTCCGGCACCGAGAATGGCGGTGGCGGAAACGAGGGCTGTGGGTCGCTTCATGGCGGGCTCCTCCCGGCGACACCGGCGAGGGCAGGTGCCTCGAGCCCTGCCGCCGCCACCGACCGTACGCCGGGACACCCCGCACCCGCCTCCGCCGATCTGCGTAGGAGCGTTGACCAGCGGACCTTTGCCCACGGCATACCCAGGTTGAGATGGGTTGACGTCGCTTGGTGCGACTTGGCGTTCAGCGGGCGGAGCGCAGGATGGCCAGTGCATCGCCGACCGGACCGAGGTGGGCGAGCTTGTCGGGGTTGACGATCGAGCGGACCCCGACGATCTCGCCGTCGGCGATCTCGAGCGCCCACACTCCGAGGATTCGCTCCTGGTCGTCGACGTAGATGGCACCCGGGTCACCGTTGATCTCGACGGGACGCATCGAGACCTGGGGGAACCGTGCGAGTGCGCGCAGCCAGTTGGTCAGGGTGTGCGCGACGCGGCTGCGACCGTGCAGCGAGCGGGCCAGCGCCGGCACCTTGCCGCCACCGTCACCGGTCAGCTCCACGTCGTGGGCGAGCAGGGCTTCGAGGCCCGGCGAGGTCGCCCTGCTCGGCCGCCGCGAAGAACCGCGTCGACAGCTCGTGCTGCTGTTCGCGGGTGGTCTCGAACCGGGGACGGCGCTCCTTGACGTGCTTGCGGGCTCGGCTGGCGAGCTGGCGGACGTTGTCCTCGCTCTTGCCGACGATGTCCGTGATCTCGGGGTAGCCGTAGCCGAACACGTCGTGCAGCAGCAGCACGGCACGCTGCTCGGGGGAGAGGCTCTCCATCAGCACCAGCATGGCCAGCGACAACGAGTCCGCAGTCTCGGCATGCCGTGCGGGGTCGTCGACACCCTCGGTGACGATCGGCTCGGGCAGCCAGTCGCCGACATAGGTCTCGCGTCGGACTCGGGCGGAACGGAACTCGTTGATCGCCAGCCGGGTCGTGATCGTGGCAATGAACGCCCGCGGCGAGGCGATGTCCTCACCCGCCTCGAGCGACTGGTGCACCCGCAGCAACGCCTCCTGCACCACGTCCTCGGCCTCGGAGACGCTGCCGAGCATCCGGTAGGCGATCGCGAACGATGTCGGCCTCAGCTCGTCGAGCAGGGTGTCCCTGTCCCTCACCTGACCTCCTGCCCGATGCTGTCGCGAGTCGTCAGCCCGCGGAAGCCCTCTCGCCAGCTCGGGTGCGCCGGCTCCCAACCCAGCTCGCGCTTGGCCTTGGCGTTGGACGCGCCCCGCAGCTCGGTCATCATCACCGATCCGATCTCACCGGTCAGCAGCCGCCCCACGAATCGAGGCACGTGCATCGGCTCCTTGGCACCCAACGTGCGCGCCAGGGCAGGCAGCCACTCGGCAACCGCCGCGGGCTCGTCGTCGACGATGTTGTAGATCCCGCGGCGACCGTGGTCGATGGCAGCCACGGTGGCCTCCGCGGCGTCGGCGATGTGGATGAACGACCACACGCCGCCACCGTTGCCGACCACCGGGAACTTGCGCTGCCGGACCGCTTCGGTCTGCTCACCATCCGGCCCGAGCGAGGTGTGCGGCCCGTAGAAACCGCCGTACCGCAACACAATTCCCTGTGTCCACGTCGCCGCGAGCACCGCGTCTTCGACGTGGCGGATCGCTGTGACGGTGGCGCGCATCTCCTTGGCCGCATCGACTCCGAACGAGTCGTCCTCGCTCTTCACCGGTCCACCGACACGCTCGTAGGCCGCGAAGAAGCTCTGCGCGACGAAGCGCTTCACGCCGACGGCCTGGCCCGCCGAGAGCAGGTGGTCGGTGCCCTCGGTCCGCAGCCGGTTGGTCATCGCGAAGGCCTGGTCGAAGTGCCGCAGGTCCATCGGCCCGATGCTGGTCAGCTGGTGGACGATCACGTCCGGCTGCACCCGGCCCACGGCCTCGGCCACCTGCTCGGCATCGAGCGCGTCGGCCAGCACCGGCTCGGCGCCGAGCCCGCGGACCAGCTCCTGTCTCGAGGCACTGTGGGTCATGCCGTAGACGTCGTGCCCAGCCTCCACCAGCCGTGGCACGAGCTGCCGGCCGATCGCCCCGGTCGCTCCTGCAACGAAAACCTTCATCACTGTCTCCCTCGTCGATTCATGCTTGCACCAGGTAAGACAAGACAGGCCACCAGGTTGTGACAGCTGCCGTCGCCGGGAGGGCTCTCAGACCGCGTGCCAGGGGCGCGGGTCGTCACGCAGCAGCGAGTACAGGACGACGTCGTGGTTGCGTCCCTGGTTGAAGAACGCCCCGCGCGCGGTGCCCTCGAGGACGAAGCCGCACTTCTCGGCGATCCGTCGGGAGGCACCGTTCTCGGGGACGATCACGAGGTGGATCCGGTGCCGCTTCTTGGTGGCGAAGAGATAGTCGACCATCAGCTGGACCGCCTCGGTGACGTACCCGCGGCCGCTGAACTTCGCGTCATACACCTGGTAGGAGAGCTCGTAGCCGTCCCAGTAGGCGACCGGCATGAAGAACTCGACGTGCCCGGCCAGCTCGCCCTCACTGGTCGTGATGAGCAGCGTGCCCTCCTCGCGCTCCCAGAAGCCCGTCTCCTCGAACTCCCTCATGAACGCCGGCTCCGAGCGCACGCCCAGCGGGAAGAACGCGCCGCGGTTCGCGATCTCGACGTGCGCGGCATACATGGCGTCGAGGTCCCCGCGGCGGACCGGGCGCAGCGTGACGAGACGACCCTTCAGCACGGTGGGCTCCCTCCGACGACTCCTCCGAGTGTGACCGACCAAGCCCCACAAGGGGAGGTATGCCGGGTGGTGACCACCCGGCATACCTCGCCCTGTCGGGTGGTTGGGCTTAGCTCCCGGTGTCGCCGACGTCGGCCTGGTCGCGGAGGCGGTCGTTGTCCTGCCTCAGCGCGGTGTTGCGTTCCTGGAGGTTGCGGTTGCGGGTGCTGAGGGCGGCGTTGTCGTCCTGCAGGTCGAGCACCATGGCGACGGCGGCCAGGGTGACCCCGGACCCGACCAGCTCGCTGATCCTGGCGATGCGCACGAGGTCGGCATCGCTGTAGCGCCGGGTGCCGCCCTCGGTTCGCTGGGGCCGGACCAGCCCCTTCTCCTCGTAGAGCCGCAGGGTCGGCAGGGGGAGGCCGACCAGCTCGGCGGCGACCGAGATGGTGTAGAGGGCGCGGTCTGCCGGCCCCTGCCCCGCACTCATGGCGCCCGCACGATGGGACTTGACAAACTGTCATTGGCAGATCTACAAAATATGTAGCCCATGACTGAGATTCTAACGGATCGACGTCAGGGACGAAACAGGAAACGACGTACGACCTCACAACCTGGAGGTGGTTGAGATGCTCATGCGGACTGACCAGTTCCGCGAGCTGGACCAGCTGGCACAGCAAGTCTTCGGCACGATGGCTCGGCCCACGGTGATGCCCATGGACGCGTGGCGCGAAGGCGACGACTTCGTCGTCGAGTTCGACCTGCCGGGCGTGGACCCAGGCTCGATCGACCTCGATGTCGAGCGCAACGTGCTGACCGTCAAGGCCGAGCGCGACCGGATCTCGGACGACGCCGAGACCATCGCGACCGAGCGGCCGCGTGGGGTGTTCAGCCGACAGCTGTTCCTCGGCGACACCCTCGATGTCGAGCGGGTCGACGCCTCGTACAACGACGGGGTGCTCAAGCTGGTGATCCCCGTCGCCGAGCAGGCCAAGCCACGCAAGATCGAGATCAGCTCGGGCGAGCGGCGCCAGCACGCGATCTCTGCCTGACCGCGGGACCGACGAGCTGTCCCCGCCGACCGCGGCAGACCTGGTTGCGACTCGACGCCCAGGAACGTCAGTGCCACGGGTGGATCGCCATGGGTGATCCACCCGGGTCGGCGGGGACAGACCGCACCCGGACACGCCACCGCATCTCCTCGTCACCATGGGTCGGCTCGCGAGCCTCGTCATCATGGATCGGCTGGCGAGCCACCAGGGGTCGAATGGCGGGTCACCACCACGGGCACCATCGCGCGCCACTACCGCACCCTGCGTACGGGCCACGTCACCCTTCGGCGGGATCTGGGCATCCACGAGCGCTTCTAGCGTCGAGGTGCGCCGCGTGCGGACACCCGGCCCGCCGCGACAGGCCCCACGAGGACTGAGGAGAAACCCATGAGACTTGACCGCATCGCAGCAACAGCAGTGCTCGCGCTGGCCGCCGCCGCGGCGGTGCCTGCCAGCTCTGCGTCTGCAGCCGAGCTGCCTGCCCCAGAGATTGCCTGGGTGGGACAGCACGTCGTCGCCAATGGCAGCGACGCCTACATCCAGGCCAAGTTCCGCTGCTGGGGCGGGGAGACGGGCACGCACCTGTGGGCGTCGATCAAGCAGGGCGGCGCCGACCCCACCGCCGAGGGGTCCGGAATGCTGTCGGACGCCTGGTATGACACGAACTACCAGTACGCGAACGACCCCGCAGGACAGTCGATCCAGTGCGACGGCCGCTGGCACGTCAACCGGTTCACGGTCAAGCTCGTCGACCACCCGTTCGGCACCGGCTACGTCTCGGGCAAGCTCGCCAAGGGCGCCGCGTGGGTGCAGTTCTGTGTGTTCGACTCCAGCGCGACGGACGACAACTTCCCGACTGGCTTCGCCTACGACTACGGCTGGAAGACGGTCATCGCCCAGCACTGACTCGGGCTGGGAAGGCGACCAGCGCCAGGCAACCAGCGCAGAAAAGAGCGCATCCAAACCGCGGGGTATGCCGGGTGGTGACCACCCGGCATACCCCCGGTGCAGCATCGGCGCGAGTCCGGTCTCCCTCGATCGACGGAGGCGAAACCCGTCGTTCGGGACCACCATCACGTCATGGGTGACGTGAACCGGATCGATGCGGGGACGACCTGGGTGACGGACGACGGCCCGCCGTACGTCAACCCCACTGACGGACGCTCGGGCACCTTCGTGGACGTGTGCCTGTCGCTGAACGATGCCGAGCTCGAGGAGCTGTGCGGCTACTGGGAGTGGCGCGCGGACCTGGCGGCGAGGGACATCGACCGGTGGTGGTGCTGGACCGTCGTCCGGTTCGGTCGGCGCCTGCTGGCCGGGCGGCGCGAGACCAGCAAGCACTCACACGAGTGGTTCTGAGCGGCCGAAGACCAGCCGGGCCGCCGGAGAGGGGTGGCCGAACGTCAGGAATCGCTGCGTTCCGCGTCGGAGCTCACACGTGGTGGGGCAGGGTGCGCGCGAACTCGAGGCTGCGCTCGACCCACTCGCGCAGCTGTTCGTCGGACTCGAAACCAGTCTCTCCGACCCGCAGCCAGCCCTTCATCGGCTTGCCCCCCATCTCGAACGGCACGACCGCCCGACCATCGAGCAGCCGCTCGGCGTCCTCCTGGTCGAGCCGCACCATGAGACCCCCTCGTCCACTGACTGTCACTGACATGTGGCCGTTGACCAGGAACGCCAACCCGCCGAACATTCGCCTCTCGGTGACGTCGAGGTCACCCACGACCAAGTCACGCACCCGTTGTGCCAGCCCCTCGTCATACGCCATGCGGTCATTGTCCATGGGGCGGGGGACAGCACCAGGTCTCGAGCCAACTCGTGCCTGTCAGCGGGAGAAGCAGGGACCCAGGCCGACCCGGCGCAGCCCTTCGAGGTCACCGTCGCCGAAGCCGGTCTGGCCCACCATCGACTCGAACATCAGCTGGCGCTCGTCTGCCACGTGGCCGAGGCCGACGAGGTGGCCGAGCTCGTGCATCACGATGCTGCGCGCGGTCTCCCGCCCGTCGGGCTCGTCGAGGATGTGGTCGAACGCAGGCGCGTCCAGCAGCACCGCACCGGTCACGTAGTGCAGGTCGGCCGGGTCCCGGTAGGGCGCCATCGCCGGCCCGCCGATACCGACGACGCGGCCGGCGAGCTCGGAGTTGGCGCTTTCGTGCGTCCAGGCCACCAGGACCGGCGCCCAGCGGTTGCCGTAGAGACCCTCGTCCACGCTTCGCCGACTGATGGTCGGGGCCTCGGTGGTTCGGCCGTCCACGGTCAGCACGAGGCCGGTTGCAGCGCTGACCGCTGCGGCGGCCTCCTTGACCAGCTCCTGCCCGCCACGAGGGGCCTCGTCGGTGTTCACCACGAGGTGGATCGGACGGCAGGGGTCGAAGCCCACCGGTCGTCCTGACGTCGTGGTGCTCAGGAACGTGTAGGCGGTGGAGGACGACCGCTGTGGGGGCGAGGGGCTCAGCCGGGAGGCATCCGCATCCGCAGGCACGGGTGGCGCCGCGTAGTCCGCCGCCGACGGAGCGACAGGTCTGATCGGGGCACCCATCGCGATGTCCCCGAGCGATCCGCGTCCCGCGCCGGCTGTGTTGATGGCAGCGCCCCTGGCGACCAGGCGTGGGATCCCCAGGACCGCGAGGGCGACGAGGAGGAGCGCGACCACCAGCGTGCTGGCGGTGCCTGGCCCGTTGCGTCCTGGCTGTCCTGGCTGTCCTGGCGGTCCTGAGGGATACGCCGTCGGGGAGGGCGATGAGGACCCGGCCCAGGGGTCCGGGGGCATCGCCGGGGCCGCAGGCTCGTGGGCGCCCCACGAAGCCCCGCCCACCATCACCGAGGCGCCCGGCCGCAGGTCTCGTCGGACGGGGCGCGGTCGTCCGGCCGTCAGGTCCGCCAGGCACCAGAGGCAGAGCAGCTCCTTGGTGATCGGTTCGAAGCCGACCTGCTCGAGGCGCTCCAACGGCTTCCCGCAGCCACACTGCGCCGACACCTGGAGCCACAACAGCTCCACCTTGTCGAGATCCACGCCGGTCCTCCCCACCCCCCGGTCGGGGGCATCCGCCTCGACGCCCATCGTCCCCAACCCACCCCGTGCGGGCTGCCGATCCCCACCAGACGGACCAAACGGACGAGGCGACCCCGTGGGGTGGGGCGCCCGGGGTGGAAAGCACGCGGCATACGGCAGCGAAATTGTCCGCACCTGTTGCCAGCGGGCCCAAGGCTTGGTCGACTGTTCCCTGTGGGTCACGCCCACCCGGGGAGTGACTCTCGGACGGAGGTTCTCCATGAGCAGTGCGGTTGAAACGGTCCCGGATGACACAGATCCAGGCGACCTCGAGGCAGGCGTGCGCGCAGGGGTCACGATCCCCGCGCCGGTCGAGCAGGTCTGGCAGCACCTGATCAGTGCCGCCGGCACCGAAGCCCTCATCGGCGAGGGCGCCCGGATCGGCAACAAGGGTGAGCCGTGGCACGCGGCCGACGGGTCGTACGGCGTGGTGCGCAGCTTCCATCCCGTCGAGCAGGTGCGCGTGACGTGGCACCCCCACGAGGATGGCCCGCTGAGCATGCTCGACGTCCAGCTGCGACCGGACGGGGACAGCACGAGGGTCGAGCTCTTCCACGAAGGCCGTGGCATCGCCGGCGACCCCCGCGGGGACCTGCAGCACTGGGACGACGCGCTCGGCCGGCTGGCGGGTGGCCTCCAGGTCTGAGCCGGCCCGGCTCCCACAACGCCCCACACGTTCGGTATGCCGGGTGGTCACCACCCGGCATACCGTGGGGTCGAGCGCCGCTCACCTGGGGAGGAAGGTCATGGCCGTCGAGCTGAACCACACGATCGTGCACTGCACCGACAAGGCGGTGTCGGCGGGCTTCCTCGTTGACCTGCTGGGGCTGGAGGCGCCAGCGCGCTACGGACCGTTCCTGGTCGTCGAGCTGGGCAACGGGGTGTCCCTCGACTACGCGGACGACCACGGCAGCCCGCATCCGCAGCACTACGCCTTCATGGTCAGTGACGAGGAGTTCGACCAGATCCACGTGCGCATCGGCGAACGCGGCCTGACCTACTGGGCCGACCCGTTCCACCGCGTGGAGGGTGAGATCAACACGAACGACGGCGGCCGGGGGCTGTACTGGGACGACCCGGACGGCCACAGCCTCGAGATCATCACCGTCCCCTACGGCGGCTGAGCTCGATGGAGATCCGGGACGCAGGCAAGGCCGACCTGCCGGCGATGCTCGCTCTCACGCATGCGCGCACTCCCGACTACGGGCCGTGGTGGGTCACGACCCTGTTCGAGGACGGCATCGAGATCGACTGCGCCCCTTTGGCTTTCGAGGGAGACCTACTGCTGGGGTATGGCTCGACGAGTCATCGTCGGGGCGCCCCGGAGCATCAGCGCGCCGTGCAGGTCTTCGTCGCGGCCGACGCGGCTGGACGAGGAGTGGGCAGGGCGCTCCTGGACCGGTGCGTCGAGGAGGCAGACGCCCGGACGACGGAGCTGTGGACCAAGGTGCACGACGACGACCCGGTCGCGTTGGGCATCGCGCAGCACTGGGGTTTCGAGATCGTGCAGCGGTCGATCAGCTCGCGCATCGAGCTGACCGGGCCAGGGGTGTCGGTTGCCCCGCCGACGCCGCCAGAGGGGGTCATCCTCGAAGAATGTGGTGCGCTGGATTTCGAAGGCGCTGATGGGGAAGCGTTCGACGCGATGCTGCGGGCCAGCCAGACCAACCCGGAGGCGTCCACCAGCCACGTGTTCACCCGTGAGGAGATGGCCCACTGGGTCGACCCCAGCGAACAGCCGGTCGCCGCCCTCGCCAGGGTGGACGGATGTCCAGCGGCCATTGCGTTCGCCATCGTCGCCCCAGAGCACGGCGAGGGCGGCGTGGCCTACACCGGTGTCGACCCGGCCTACCGCGGGCGCGCCCTCGGACGCCTGGTGAAGGAGCACGTCCACCACCAGGCGGCGCAGCTCGGCATGGCCCGGTTGACGACGGACAACGAGGAGAACAACGCCGGCATCCGCCACGTCAACGAGCAGCTGGGCTACGTGAAGGCCTACGGCGTCTACCGCCTGCGGCGCCAGCTGGGGAGCTGACGAGCTCCAGCGCGGCCTGTGGACGACAGTGGGCCATTTGTCCCGTGTTTGCGTAGACTCGCGTGCTATTCGGACAGCCGGGGAGGCTGCGGAGGGGAGTTCGGGCGTGGCTCGACGTCATGGGTATGCCGCGTGCGGCCTGGTCGCGCTGCTCGGCTTGGCGGGGTGCACCGGTGGGGGAGACGACCCGCCCGCGAGCGGTTCGACGAGTTCTGGGGCGTCGACGACGAGCTCACCGTCGATCGGGTCGACCACGACGACACCTACGACAAGCGGTCCGGCCGATGGTTACCCGGCGGCAGCGCGGGCGCACACCGTGGCGGGCGGCAAAGCCTTCGTCGAGTACTACTACGCCACCCTCAATGCGGTTCTGCGCGACACCGAAGACGGGCGTCTTGCCCGACCTCGGCGCAGACGTGTGTCAGTTCTGCACGAAGAACGAGAAGCTCGTGACGGATCATGGTGGCTGGCAATGGGCGATATGAGTCTTCACGGTTGTCGAATTGACTGCGCACTGCAGCCTCTGGAAGGAGCGCCAACGGGGCAGCAGTACTACCGGCGCCGACTCCACGCAGCTCGGTGCCTGGATCTTGGATGGGACTGGCAAGAAGTTTCAGACAGGATCAGAAGATCGCAATCCCCGTCACTCTCGTCGTGACCTGGTCGGAAGGGCGCTGGAAGCTGTACGGCGCCGAGAAGGCGTAGCGATGAAGCGCCTGCTGGTTGCGCTCCTGGTCGTCGCCGCCTCATGGATCGTTGCAGCCCCAGGCCGCATGCGCTGCCTGCCCTCCGTCATGCCCATCGCGGTGACGTGACGGGGGACTACAGCGACACGGGCGCGGCCACTGAAGGGCTTGGTCGCCGGAAGATGCACGAGCTGCAGGTGCGTGCGGGACGAATCAGTCTCCCGGTGCCGAAGGGTCCGTTCTTCAAGTACGCCTCGACCGGCCTGTGTGGCGGTGCTCGACCCGACAACGACACCGACACCGCGTGCGGCGCGGACGCCCGCTGCGAAGGGAACACGCCAGCCCAGGGTCAGGGCCCGCCGGTCACGGTCTGGGAGACCCGGATCGACCAGGACGGCAAGCCGGTCAACGACCAGGACCAGACCATCGCCGCCCCGGACTGGCGGCGACTCGGGGTGACCTGCCTGCCGGAGATGGTGCCCGGCGCCCAGCCTCGACTCACGATGGCGCAGATCACGGCCGCCTTCCACGACACGAAGTTCGCGCTGGCCACGGTCAACATCCAGCCCGAGGGCAACGTCACGCTGGTGACCTTGCCGACCTACTTCGAGCTGAAGTGGCCGTCGAACGGCTACCAGCCCGACGAGGTCGACTCCGTGGACCCGGCGCGGATGGCCGGCTTCCGGGTCGACATCCGGCCACGGCTGAAGTCGGTCGTCTACGTCTACGGCGATGGCGCCACCAGTGAGCGCACCAGCTCCTTGGGTGGCCCGTACCCCGGCGGCGACATCCGTCACGAGTACACCAAGGGCGGCAGCTACCAGGTCCGAGCCGACGTCACCTACGGCGGCCAGTACCGGGTGGGCGGCGGCACCTGGATCACCATCCCCGGCGACGTCACCATCCAGGGCACGCCCGAGACGCTGACCGTCAAGACCGCTAAGGCCCGGCTCGTCACCCACTAGCCATCAGACCGCTCCGAACCGCTCGTTCAGGCCAGGTCGTGCTCGAACGCATAAGCCCCGGCGGCCGTCCGCGACGTGACGCCGATCTTGCCGAAGATGTTGCTCAGGTGGCGCTGCACCGTCTTCTGGCTGAGGAAGAGCGCCGCCGCGATCTGCGGGTTGCTCTGACCCCGCGCGACCAGTCGGAGCACTTCGACCTCTCGCGCGGTGAGTCCGTTCGGCAGGGCGCGGACCAGCAGACGTCTCCACCTCGCGCTCGGACGGCCCGGCCCCGAGCTCCGCGAACGTCCGCCGCGCGACGGACAGCTCGGAGAGCGCGGACTCCTCGTCACCGAGTGCCCGCATGGCTTGGCCGATCCGGGTCCGCGCCCAGGCGGCGTCGAAGCGAGCCCCGAGGTCGATCCACAGCTTCCAGGAGCGGCGAAGCGGGGGGAGCGCCCCGGAGGGATCGCCCTCGGCGAGCGACACGACACCGGCCCAGTACGCGCTCGTCGCGGACACCGCGTCGCAGTTGAATGCGGAGGCGATGGCGACGAGCTCGTCCACGGCGACCCGGGCGCCGGACACGTCGCCGCAGCCAAGCAGGATCTCCACCACTGCTGGCAGACGCTGCGCCCTGTGCACCGGGCTCTCCGGCTCGTCGAACAGCCGACGTGCCGAGGCGGCCGCCGTGTCCCGTCTGCCCTGGGCCAGGCAGAGCAGGGAGCGGCCGGGCTCGGCCTCGTGTCCGTACGTGCGGGCCTCCGTGTAGGCCGCGTCGGCACCGCCGAGGTCGCCCTGGATCCGCAAGACCTCACCGCGCTCGTAGAGCGCGAGGCCGGCAGCCGGCTCCTGGCCGAGGAGGGCATAGCGCTGGCTGGCCAGGGCGAGCTCCTCGAGGGCGGCACCGAAGTCGCCGTGCGAACGCAGGATCTGACCGCGGTGGACCGCACACTGCCCGGTGAACGGGACGAGGTCCGGCTGCACGTCACACCACCGCGTCAAGGCGTCGGTCCACTCGGCCATCCGGCGGTAGTCCGAGATCTCCTGGCAGGCCTCGATCATGGAGCAGAAGATCTCGCCCGACACGATCGGTGACACCTCGCCGGCGGCCAGCCCGACCATGGCCTCGTCGAGCATGGCCGTCCCCTCGGCGATGCGACCGGCGTAGATCCTCAGCCGGCCCTGACTCATCAGCCCGAAGGCGATGAGGTCCCCGTTGCCCCACCGCTTGCCCAGGGCGAACACCCGCTCGGCGCAGGCGCCGGCCTGCCCGACGTCGCCCGTGCCGAGGTGGGCGAAGAACTCATGGATCGCGTAGAACCCGCGCGCCTCTGCATCCTCCGGCTCGCCCTCGAGCAGGCGCAGGCCGCGAGCCGCCCAGCCGCCGCCGACCGCTTCGTTGCCGTTGGCGATGTGCATCATGGCGATCCAGTGCACGTCCATCGCGGCTGCGACGTTCTCGCCCGAAGCCTCGTGCAGTCGGAACGCCTGCTGCATGGCCCGCAGGGCGGCGGCCCGGTCGCCGACGAGGAACGCCGCGGTGGACAGGGCATCGAGATCCTCGGCGGAGAGCTCTGTCGGGTCGGCAGCCGAGAGGAGCTCGCGCGCCTCGCCCCAGGCGCTGCGGGCGAACGCCTCTCGGCCCTGCAGGAGCTCACGTCCGACGCCCATCGCACCCTCCGTTTCGGAGGATACGCGCCAGCAGCTCGTGCAGACAGAGCGCGGACACGCTCAGGCGGCCTGCGCCTGGCGCCGCCCACTGGCGCGGACTCGCCTGGTGATGTGGGAGGCGACCCGGGCGGCGTCGGCGCCTGCGCCGTGGACCAGCATCGAGGAGGCGGCGCTCTGGAAGGCGAGCCCGCAGAAGTACAGGCCGGGCGCCTCGTCGACGATGCCGAAGCGCTCCCGGGGCCAGCCGTCCGCACCGAACACCGGCACGTCGACCCAGCCGAACGCCTGCCGGAACCCGGTGCACCAGATCACCGTGGCCGCGTCGACCACGCGGCCGCCGTCGAGCTGGGGTCGGCCACCGACGACGCCGGTGACGCGCCCCTGGACCCAGTCGACCCCGCGTGCCTGCAGGTCCCGGTCCTTGACCCGCAGCCGCGGCCCGCCGTGGAACCGGAACTCGGGCATCTCCTTGCGGCCCATGGGAGTCCGTCGGCTGAGGACGTGGGTGAAGAGGAACAACGGGATCGCGAAACCGATCGCCGTCGCAGTGGTGTCGAACCGCCCCGGAATCGGCATCTGGCCGGTGTCCCGCCCGGCCAGCACGGTCGGGTGGGTGGCCGCTGCCTCGTAGGCGATGTCGCACCCGGAGTGGGAGGCGCCGACGACCAGGACCGTGCCGTCGGCCAGCTGGGACGGGCGGCGGTACTCGCTGGAGTGGAGCTGCCGGATCTGCGGGTCGAGCCGGTCGGCGAACTCCGGGACGAGCGGGGTCCGTCCGAAGGTCCCCGTGCAGATCACCACGTTGTCAGCGTGGATCGAGGATCCCTCGACGGTCGCCACGACGTACCCGCCGTCCTCGGCGGCGCTGAGCCTGGCCACCGCGGTCCCCAGCCTGACCGGCAGCTCGAACTGCGCGGCATACGCCTCGAGGTAGTCGGCGAACTGGTCCTTGGTGGGGAAGGCGAACCGGGGCAGTGGGTTCCGCATGCCCGGCAGCGCATCCACCCACGCGGGGCTGAAGAGCCGCAGCGAGTCCCACTGGTGACGCCAGTTGTCGCCGACACGGTGCTCGGCGTCGAGGACGACGCAGGCTCGGCCGGCGCGCTGCAGCTGGTAGGCCGTGGCGAGGCCGGCCTGACCGGCTCCGATGATGACGGTCTCGATGTGTTCGGCGCGCATGGTTCACTCCCTGGTGTGGATGCCCGTGAGGGCGGAGGTGCGAGGGGTGCGGGCATAGCGCAGGCTCCAGAAGAGCATCAGCGCGGACGTGCCCACATAGAAGGTGTGCAGCAACCAGATGGGCCCCGGCGGCAAGTGAAAGACGTAGAGCGAGTAGACGAGGTTGCCGATGTTGGCCAGCACGAGGTTGCTGCGGCTGTAGGACGCGAGGTCCTTGCTGCGGATCGCCTTCCCCAGCATGGGCAGCGTGCCGGCCGCGAAGACGACGGTCGCGATGGTGCCCGCTGCGAGGGGAAGGGAGCTGTTCATGTCCTCGACGCTAGGGAGCGTGGGCGGCTCGCCTCGTCGGGTGGTTCACCCATTCACGGAGAGCGAGCGATGGGCCGGTTCACCCATGGGCGGGTATGCCGCGTGGCCGGTTCAGGCGCGGGGGAGGAGCGACGGGCGGACCACGCGCACCGAGAAGGCGGTGAGTCCGATCCGCAGCGACGCTGCCTGCGCGAGGTGGCGGCAGACGAGGATCGTCACGACGGCCGGGACTACACCTGACACCAGCAGGCCGGTGCGCGGGCCGAAGTGCTCGGCGAGCAGACCCACCACCGGCCCCCCGAGGGCTCCACTGCCG
This sequence comes from uncultured Actinomycetota bacterium, assembly GCA_963740865.1. GTDB lineage: Bacteria > Actinomycetota > Actinomycetes > Actinomycetales > Dermatophilaceae > Pedococcus. Next base: position 196,516 of record CAVUGH010000027.1, on the reverse strand, counting down.
ATGAACACCAGCATGTAGAGGCCGACGATTCGGCCGCGCAGGTGGTCGGCGGTCGCGAGCTGGACCAGTGACTGCGCCGAGGTCAGGAAGCCGAGGTTCGCGGCACCGACCAGGACGAGCAGGAGGGTGAACGAGACCTGGTTGGGCGCCGCGGCTGCGAGCAGCATCGCGCAAGCCAACGCCCAGGCAGCCAGCCCCACAGTCCGCAGCCGCAGCGGCTTGCTCCGCCGCGCCGTGGTGAGGGCGCCGGCGAGGGCGCCGACGGCGACGACACCGTTGAGCAGGCCCAGACCGCTTGCGCCCGAGTGGAACTCGTCCTTGGCGAAGGCCGCCAGCGTGACGGGCAGGCTGATCGTGAAGAAGCCGAACGCGCCGACCATCACCACGGGCCACAAGACCGTCGGCGTGCGCAGCGCGTAGTGGAGACCCTCCCGAATGCCCGGCGAGGTCGTCCCGGCCGTGTCGGCGCCATCGATCGCCTCGGTTGCGGGCGCGTCGGTCACGTGAATCCTCCGCGCCGGAGCCGAGCGTGCTCGCTGGGTGCCCCGCATGAGCAGGAGCGCTGTGACCGGCGCGGCAAAGGTGACGGCGTTGACCGCGAACGCGTACCCGGCGCCCACGGAGCTCATCAGCAGACCACCGATGACCGGACCCGCCATGGCGCCGATCTGGAAGGTGCACGACACCAGGCTGATCGCATTGGGCAGCTGCGGGCCCTCGACGACCTCGGAGACGAAGGACTGCCGCACGGGGTTGTCGACCGCGGTCACGACGCCGAGGACGCCGGCGAGCAGGAAGACGTGCCAGACCTCGATCCGCCCACTGAGCGTGAGCAGGGCCAGCACCGCGGCGGTCACGGACATCGACACCTGGGTGGCGAGCAGGATCGCTCGCTTGGGGAAACGGTCAGCCAGCAGACCACCGTGCAGTCCCAGCGCCAGGGTCGGCAGGAACTGGCAGGCGGTCGTGATGCCGACCGCTGTGGGGCTGTCGGTCAGGGTCAGGACCAGCCAGTCCTGGGCGATGCGCTGGATCCAGCCACCGGTCCCCGAGATCAGCAGGCCGGACAGCAGCAACCGGAAGTTGCGGTTCGCGAGAGAGGGAAAGGTGCGTGAAACATGTTGCGGGAGTGCCGGATCGGAGAGGTGGACAGTGTTGGCAGCGGTGGAGCTCATGGTCGTCCTGGACGGTTTCGTGTGTGGGCTGGTTGCGTTCTCGTCCAGTGTGGTCGTCGCTGCGCCCGATCGCGATATTCTGAGACGGAATGAGTGATATAAGTGTCATTGCGGATCACAATGACTGTCCAGAGGCCGGGCAAAGGCCGTCCAGAGGAGCCGTCGTGTACGAACCGGAGCTGCTCCGCACGTTTCTCGCCGTGGCCCAGTCGCTGAGCTTCACCCGGGCCGCCGAGGCCCTCGGGATTCGCCAGCCGACGGTCAGCCAGCACGTGCGCCGGCTCGAGGAGGCGGTCGGACGGCCACTGTTCGTCCGCGACACCCGCAGCGTCTCGCTCACCTCGGACGGCGAGGCGATGGCCGGCTTCGCCCGCGAGATCCTGGCGGCGCAGGAACGCGCCGTCGGTTACTTCACTGGCTCCCACCTCGCGGGGCGGCTCCGCTTCGGCGTGACCGACGACCTCGCGCTGACGCCGCTGCCGAAGATCCTGCGTGACTTCCGCCAGCTGTACCCCCGGATCGACCTGGAGCTGACCGTTCTCCAGAACGACGGCCTGCTGCGGCGCATCGAGTCGGGCCACCTCGACGTCGCCTTCGTCAAGCGCAACGCAGGCACGTCGACCCTGGCGCGAGGGCAGCTCGTCCGTCGCGACCAGCTCGTCTGGGCGGGGGTGGACGGCGTCCGGGTGGACCCCGACCAGCCGGTCCCACTCGTCGTCTACCAGGCGCCCAGCCTCAGCCGGGCGGTGAGCGTGCAGGCGCTCGAACGAGTCGGCCGACGCAGCCGGATCACCTGCACGGTCCGTGGCGTCAACGGGATCCTGGCTGCCGTCCGCGCGGGGCTCGGCATCGCAGCCATGGCGCGCACCCTGGTGCCACCCGATCTCGTGGAGGTGCCCGCGTCCAGCGGACTGCCGAAGCTGCCGCACGTCGACCTCATGCTGCTGACCAACCGCCAGGCGCCCGTCGAGCCTGCCAAGGCGCTCACCTCGGCGATCCTGGCGAGCGGCGCACCGCGCGGTTCTGTCACCAGTGGCTGATTGCGCCTGCCAACCAGCGAACCTCGCCGGCGATGCGCCTCAGGTCGGTACTCGTCAGGTCAGCGCAGCGGGGCGGCAGACAGGGGCCGCAGCGCGCCGTTCATCGTTCCCATCAGCTGGATCGCGCGCATCCGGCTGAGCAGCAGCTCGGCACGGGCCTCGACGCGAGCACTGTGGAGGACTGCGGACTCACCGGCGCACATCCGGTGCTCGCCGTCGGCGAGCGGGGTCCCGCACCGGCACCACGCGGCATACGCGTCAGCGCTGTCCTGACCGGAGGCAACTGGGGAGTTCTTCACGAGGACGAACGTAGGAGCGCGCCGCTGCAGGCACTGACGCATTGCCGCCGACCCGGTCCGTTCGTCCGAGGCGAAGCTGACCGAACGTGCCCCTGACGTGGGAAAACCCGGGGACGCGCCCTCGGGGCCACGCGTCTCGCGGGTCAACGGCGCTGGGCAGCCCAGGCCAGCCGGATCGCCTCGCGGATGGCGTCGGCGTCGCCGTCGAGCTCGGCCTGGACCTTCATGTGGGCCTCCCAGCGAGGCGGCACCCCGAAGGTCTCGGGGTGGGCGGCGAGGAGCCGTTCACGATCCTCGAAGCCGACCCGGACCAGCACCGTCCCCGGCTCGTCCTGACGGACCACGAGCCGGTCGTCGACGTACCACGCGACCCGTCCGGGATGGCCCTTGCGCTTGCAGCCGGCCAGCGACGTGGCGAACTCGTCGATGTCGTCGAGCGTCATCCCGAACACGCTAGCCCAGCCGTGTCCGGAGGCGGTTCGGCGCAGGCGGGGTATGCCGCGTGGTTGCCTGATCTGCCCGGTTGCCGCACCAAAGAGGCGTACCCTGAGGGTGACGACGGTGGCACCACCCAGCCGGGTGGTGCTTGGTCCGTCGCATTGGGGCGATGACAACGGTGTTGACGCAAGCAGGCGCGACGAGTGTTCCGCTGCTCCCTGAGCGGAGGCTGTCCCTCTCCGGCCGGGCACTGCTGGCCGAGCTGCACGAGGCGATGGCCACGGCGCAGGCAGAGGTCGCAGCGCAGCGGCGGCCGCCTTCGGACGCCAACCTGCTCGCCATCGCGCGCAGCCACCACGTGCTGGCGATGATCGCCTACGAAGAGGCGCTGAAGTCCCTCCACCTGCCGGTGCCGCCGCGGCTTCGCGACGACCTGCGGTTGCTGCGGCGCGTCGTCCGCAACTGACCCGGGCTCCAGCTGACGTTGGCTGCATTGAACGTTGGCTGCAGCGACCTGGGCAGAACTTGACTCGGTTCGCGCTGTGCCGGGCTGGGGATAACTCCGGGACGAGGTCCCGGGTTCGGGCAGCATCAGGGCATGAGCTACGAAGACCTTCCCCCGGACCTGCGCACGATTCCGTTGACGGACAACACAGTTCAGGCCGACGTGATCGACCTGATCCTCGGCATCGACGAGCGACGCAGCGGCGCGCTGGCACTGATGCTGTGTGACGAGGGCGATCGGGGAGTGCAGCCGATCGTGCTGTCCGACCTGCCCCCCGGCTCCCCGGCCGTCGAGGTCAGGAGCCTGCTCGACCTGCTGCTCCCCATGGTCGGTGAGGCCAACGGGGCGATCCTGTTGGGGCGCGGTCGGCGTCGGGGGCTGACGCCGACCGACAACGACCGTGCCTGGCACCAGGCGACCATCGAGGCCTGCGCGCGACACCAGGTCCGGCTGCTCGGCTTCTACCTCGCCTCGCCCGACGGTGTCGAGGCGCTGCCCGAGCAGCTCAGCCAGGCGTCCTGACTGCCGATCTGGGGGTCAGGGGTTCGGCGTGACGTCCTAGGCTGCCGCCATGTACGAGTACAAGGTGGTCCAGATCCGCGAAGGCCTGATCGGCGGCAAGATGTCGGCCGACAAGCTGGAGAAGGTGCTCAACGAGTGGGCCGGCAAGGGCTGGCAGATGAAGTCCGTGACGGCCGTCGAGGTGAAGGGACGCGTCGGGCCGGGCGGCACCGAGGGCGTGCTGGTCACCTTCGAACGCCAGCGCCCCTCCTGAGGTCGCTCAGGCCGGGGGCGGGATGCGCTCCGCCTCGGCCCTGGCAACGACCTGCAGCCGCGGCCACTCGTCGGTGATGTTGAGGTCAGCGCCGATGTCGAGCATGGTCGCGGTGAACAACGCACCGGTGCTGATCATCCCGGGGTGTACGTGCCCGAACACCTCGAGCGTGACTGTGCCGTACAGCCTGGCCCAGGCGCGTTCGAACATCCACACCATCCCGGGGGTGGGGGAGCCGAGGCCGTGGGTCACCTCGTCCGGCTTGATCTCGCTGCGCAGGATCTCGAGCAGCTCAGGGTCCAGCTCGTCGTCAGTGGGGATGTCGAACTGGTAGCGCAGCCACAGCCGCCCGAAGATCTCGCTGAAGAAGGCCGCGAACAGGTGGACGCCTGAGTCGGGCGGCAGGCAGTCTGCGAGCGAGGTGATCTGCAGCGGAGCCTGCGCCGCCTTGGCGCGCGCCGCTTCGTCCATCTCCATCGACGCTCCCGATGCGAACACCATCTGGAACTCGGTGCGGTTGCGCAGGGCCCACGCGCGGAAGGCTGCTGAGGCCGCCACGACCTGGGCGGCTGGGTCGTCAGGGGCCTGCTCGTCCCTGGCCAGCGTCATCGCTGCGACCACGTCCTCGAAGATCGAGCGGGCGACGAGCATCATCAGCTGGGCGTGGCTGTCGACGTAGCGGTACAGGGCCGGGGGAGTCAGGCCCATCTCCTGGGCCACGGCTCGGACCGAGACGTCCTCGCCGTCACGCAACAGCTGCCGCGACACGTCGACGATCTCGTCGAAGGTCGCCTGCCGCTGCCGCTCTCGCCGGGTCGGAACCGCCGTCATTGATGCCCTGCTCCCTCGCGTCTGCGCTGTGTGTCCTGCTCGGTGTCCGGTCTGTCCCGCCGTCACGCAGAGTTAACCATGAACGCTTGACAACTTAGTTTACACCCATCACTGTTACTGCTGTAAACATTGGTGATGGGGTAGCAAGGGAAGTGGTTCGGATGCAGCGTTGGGGTCAGTTCGTCGCTCGGCGGTCCTGGATGGTCCTGCTCGGCGGCATCGCCGTGGTCCTTGCCGCGGCGGCATACGGGATCGGGGTGTTCGGCAACCTCTCCAACGGTGGGTTCGACGACCCCGCCACCGACTCGGCCAAGGAGCTTGTGCTGGAACAGGCGACGTTCCCCGGTCGGGAGACCGATCTGGTGGTCGTCTACTCGAGCCCGACCCTGCGCGTCGAGGACCCGGCCTTCCAGAAGGCGGTCACCGACACGCTGACCGCACTGCCGACGTCGGACGTCGCCGGTGCGGTGACGTACTACGACACCAGGTCCCCGGGGCTGGTCAGCAGCGACGGCCACGCCACCCGGGTCATCGTCACGCTCGCCGGCTCCAGCCAGGACGCCAAGAGCGACAACTGGGAAGCCGTCAAGGATGACCTCGACGCGCCTGGACTGAGCACCAGCATCGGTGGCCGCTGGGCCGTCTTCGGTGACGTCAACGAGCAGGTCTCCAAGGACATCGCGCGGGCCGAGTCCATCTCGCTACCCATCGTGTTCCTCCTGAGCCTGCTCATCTTCGGCAGCTTCGTCTCGGCCCTGATGCCCACCCTGGTCGGCGGGATCGCCGTGATGGGCGCCTTCGCCGTCGTCCGCCTCATCACCGGCGTCACGGACGTCTCGATCTTCTCGATCAACGTGATCACCCTGCTCGGCATGGGTCTGGCGATCGACTACGCGCTGTTCGTCGTCAGCCGCTTCCGCGAGGAGCTGGCGGGCCAACCGGACACCTCCAAGGACAGCGTCCGCGCCGCCGTGGTCCGCACGATGACCACGGCCGGACGCACCGTGCTCTTCTCCGGCCTGATCGTGGCCGCCTCACTCGCCTCGCTGCTGCTGTTCCCGCAGAACTTCCTGCGCTCCATGGGTTACGGCGGGATGGCGGCCGTGCTCGTGGCCATGGTGGCCGCGCTCACCGTGCTGCCGGCTCTGCTGGGCGTGCTCGGTCCGCGCATCGAGTTCGGCCGTATGCCGTGGCGCCGCGGCTCTCGTGCGCACGTCGCGGACGCGCGCACCCCCGACGAGGTGCACGGCTCCGAGCACGAGGTGGTGCACGGCACGTGGGCCCGGGTGGCGCACAGCGTGATGCGGCGTCCGGTGGCCTACCTCGTGGTCATCGTCGTCGGCCTGCTCGCCCTCGGCAGCCCGTTCCTGGGCGCGAAGTGGGGCAGCGTCGACGAGCGCGTCCTGCCGATCAGCTCGCCCAGCCGGCAGGCCGCGGACCTGCAGGCGGACCTCTTCGGTGGCGAGACGTCGACCGCCTCGATCATGCTGCGTGGAGCCGACCCGGCGGCCACCGCCACGTACGTCAGCGGCCTCAAGGCGGTCGGTGGCGTCACCGAGGCACAGGCCGTGGCGACGAAATCCGTGGACGGACAACAGCTCACGCTGGTCCAGGCCACCTGGATGGGCAACTCCCAGACCTCGAGCAGCCAGGACGTGGTCAAGGAGATCCGGGCCATCGACCCGCCCGCCGGCGCCACGGCACTGGTCGGGGGACCGACTGCCGATGCCGTCGACCTGATCGACTCGATCGGCAACACGCTTCCGTGGATGGCCCTCACCGTCGCCGCCGTCATGCTCGTCCTGCTGTTCGTGGCGTTCGGCTCGGTCGTGCTGCCGCTCAAGGCAATAGTCATGAATGCGGTGTCCATCGCGGCGTCGTTCGGGGTGGTCACCTGGATCTTCCAGGAGGGTCACCTGGCGGGACTGCTCGGCTTCACCTCGCCCGGCTACCTCGACGTGACCCAGCCGATCCTCATGCTGGCGATCCTGTTCGGGCTCTCGATGGACTACGAGGTGTTCCTGCTCAGCCGGGTGCGTGAGGAGTGGGACCGCACCGGCGACAACACCCGGGCCGTCGCAGCCGGGGTGCAGCGGTCCGGGCGGATCATCACCAGCGCCGCACTGCTGCTGGCGGTCGTCATCGGTGGTTTCGCCACCAGCGGGATCGTCTTCCTCAAGATGATCGGTGTCGGAATGCTCGTGGCGGTCCTGCTCGACGCCACCGTGGTCCGGGCACTGCTCGTCCCCGCGACGATGCGACTGCTCGGCCGGGCCAACTGGTACGCGCCCGGCCCGCTCGCCCGCTGGTGGGAGCGCCACGGCCACCGTGAGGAGCCCGCTCGGCCGGTGCCGGTGACCGTGCCGGCGCAGGAGCTGGCGACCGCGCCCTGACCGGCGCGGGGCGGCATACCGGGCTCTCGGTGGTGCCACCCCCCGCATTGGCCTGAATTGGGACTTGGGCCAAACGGACGAGGGAACGGCACGCTCCGGGCCGCGATACTGGTTTCGTGCTGGGACCTGACTTCGCGCGCACCCTGCGCGCCGCCCAAGCCGGCGAAGAGGATGCCTTCGCCCGGCTCTGGCGTGATGCCAACCCGGCGATGATCCGCTACCTGCGCGTGGTCGGACACGACGACCCCTATGACGAGGCGTGCGAGGGCTGGATCACGGTCGTGCGCGGCCTGCCCGGGTTCGCCGGTGACGAGCTCGCCTGGCGGGTTTGGCTGCTCGCCTGCGCCCGTCAGCGGGCGGAGGAGAGCACGTTGCGACGAGCGTGGGGTTCGGTCACGGTGCTGCCCGGTGTCCAGATCCGGGGTGACGGCGACATCGACATCGACGATCTGCTCGAGGGTGACGAGGCGCTCGACCCCGCCCACCGCGGCATCAACGACACGCTGAGGGCCCTCCGTGAGCTTCCCTTGGGCCAGGGTGAGGTGGTGGTGCTGCGCCTCGGTGCCGGACTGCCCACCCGAGCAGTGGCCGATGTCGTCGGCGTCGACGAGGTCAACATCGAACGGGCGGAGGCGCGGGCCCTGGAGCGGCTCGGTACCGACGTCGAGCTGCTCGCGTGGTCGCTCGCCGCTCCTCCCACGCTGGCAGAGCTGGCCGACGAACCGGTCGCGCTGAGTGCGTTCCGCAAGGTGGTGGCTCGCACGCGGCGGTCGGACCGGACCAAGGTCATCGCCCTCGGCCGTGGCTCAGGCAGGGCCACTGGCCTCGGCTCGGGCAGGAAGGCCGGCACAGCCTTCGGTGGGAGCGCGGGCATCGGCTCCGCACCCGACTCCGCCATGAGCTCGAAGCAGGTTGCAGTGGGCGGGTCCTTCAGCTCCCTCTCGGGGGAGCGCTCACGGCGAAGCGACCGCATCCGAGGGGGTCAGGCCGGTCGGCGCAACGACGTCACGGTGCTCAGCCCCGCCACCTTGGGTGCGGCCGCACGACGGTCGCGAACCGCCATCCTCACCGTCACGGCGCTGTCCGCGTCGGCCCTGTCGCTGGGCGGGCTCGGGGCGGCCGCCTACGTCGGCGTCCTGCCGGACCAGGTCCAGCAGGCCATGCACGATGCCTTGGGCGCACCTGCGCCCAAGGAGCACGCCAACGGGACTGGCGACAACCCGGGCAGCCTGCCGGTGACCCCGCCCACGGCAGGGGTGGGGCCCAACGCGGCAAGCAGTCCCGCCGCTGGCCTGTGCCGGGCCTGGGCGGTCGACAAGGCCAAGGGCACCGCGCGCGACCACTCGGTCGCCTTCCGCAACCTGTCCGGCACGGCGGGTGGTGCCGACAAGGTCGAGGCGTACTGCGCCGGGGTCCTCATGCCGAAGCCCACCAAGGGTTCCGCCTCTCCGACCACGGGTGCGTCGGCCACGCCCAAGACGCCCCACCCGAACTCGCCCACGACCAAGGGCCCCAACCCGAACACGCCGACGAGCAAGGCGCCCAGGGCCCCCAACCCGAACTCGCCGACCACGAAGACCGCCAACCCCAACTCGCCGACCAAGGGCGCTCCGCCGGCCAAGGACAAGCCCTCCCCGAGCAGCACCTCCACGACCGCTCCGGGCGAGGCGGGCACGACCGGCAGCCACACGCCGAACCCTCGGTCGACCAGCAAGAACGCCAAGGCGACCAGCACGCCCTGACCACAGCCGAGTCACGCCCCGCCGAGGGTCCCTGGTCAGTCTTTGTCAGCCGAGACCGCCGAGGTCAGCCCCGGGTCAGGCCGGCGTCGTGCACGGTGAGGGCGATCTGGACCCTGTTGTCCGCGTCGAGCTTGGCGAGCAGCCGCGACACGTGGGCCTTGACCGTGGGCACCCCCATGTAGAGCTCCTTGGCGATCTCCGCGTTCGACAGCCCTCGTCCGATGGCGACGGCGACCTCGTGCTCGCGCTCGGTGAGCAGGCCCAGTCGCGCCTTGGCCGCCAGGGCCCGTGAGTCGTCCACCCGTGCGACCGACGCGATGAGCTGGGCCGTGACGCTGGGGGACAGGATGGGCTGGCCCGTCGCGACCGCGTGGCCCGTCGCGACCGCGTGGACCGCCGCGACGAGCTGTGCCGGCGGGGTGTCCTTGAGCAGGAAGCCGCTGGCCCCGATCCGCAGCGCCTCGAGCACCATGGCGTCGGTGTCGAGGGTGGTGAGAACGATGATCCGCGGCTTCGCGCCATCACCGCCACCGGCAGCGCGGCCTGCGCCGCCGCCACCGCTCGTGACCGGGCCGCCTCCGCTGGTGGCGGGAGTGCTGCGGCCCTGTGTCGGCGCGAGCAGCAGGCGGGTGGCCTCGAGACCGTCGCGACGCGGCATCCGGATGTCCATCAGGACCACGTCGGGACGGAGCCGGGTGACCACGTCCACCCCCTCGATGCCGTCGCCGGCTTCCCCGACGATGGTCAGGGTGGCCGAGCCGCCGAGGATCATCCGCAGCCCGGCGCGCACGAGCGGGTCGTCGTCGACCAGCACGACACGCACGCTCGCCGGGGGTTCGCTCATGCCGCCCACGGGAGCCACGCCTGCAGGACGAAGTCGCCGCGCCGGTCCGGCCCGAAGGTCAGCGTGCCTCCGGAGAGCACCGCCCGCTCGGTGAGCCCGGTCAGGCCCATGCCGGAGTGCGGCAGCTTCGTGCCCGGCGTCGTGGGAGGTATGCCGTTGCGTGCCTCGATCGTGATGCCCTCACCGGGACCGCCGCTCACGTTCAGCTCCACCCGCTGACCGGCGGCATGCTTGCGCGCGTTCGTGAGGGCTTCCTGGACGATGCGGTATCCATTGCGGGACAACGACTATGGTGCACTCCCGAGGCTCGCGACGGCAACCGTCGAGACGAGGTCGACGCCCGAGGCGCGGGCCTCGGCGAGGAGCTCATCGAGGGTTGCGAGCGTCGGTTGCGGACGTTCGGGCGCATCGTCCCTGACGGGCGGGTCCTCGACCGAACGCAGCACCCCGAGGACCTCCCGCAGCTCGGTGAGGGCGAGGTGGGCGTTGTCGCGGACCACGACCACAGCAGCCGTCGTCTCCTCCGCCGTGAGGTCGGTGCGGTAGGAGAGCGCTCCGGAGTGCATGGCGATGAGCGAGATCCGGTGCGCGAGCACGTCGTGCATCTCGCGCGCGATCCGGGCCCGCTCGGTGGCCCTGGCCTTCGCGACCCGGCTGGCCTGCTCGCGTTCGGCCGTCTCCGCCCGCTCGCGCCACCGACGGCGAGCTCTTGGGGTCCGCGCTCCGCGCGGAGGGGATCGTGTTCACGGCGGCCGAGGCCGGTGGGCTCCTGGTGGAGGCCGACCCGGCCGCGGTCGGAGCAGCGGCGGCACGCCACGGGGTCGTCCTCGTGGAGCTGCGCGGGGCCGACAGCCGAGGACTCGAGGACATGTTCCTCGAGCTCACGGCTGCGGATGCCCGTGAGGGGGTGGCGGCATGAGCACTCAGCTGACGGATGCACCAGCAGCTCGGCCGCACGCCACGACGAGCACCCTTGCGCTGCCACGGATTCCGGGCCCGCGCCCGGACCGTTCGATCGGTCTCGCACGGCTCGTCGGGGTCGAGTGGCGCAAGCAGGTCAACACCCGGGCCGGTTTCTGGCTGCTCGTCTCGATCGGCCTCATCACCGCCGGCGTGCTGGGAATCATGTTCTTCGTCGGCGGCGGGGCGCACAGCTGGGGTGACTACCTCCTGGCGACAGCCACGCCGTTGCCATCCTGCTGCCCATCGTCGGCATCCTGGCTGCGACGAGCGAGTGGTCGCAGCGGACCGGGCTCACGACCTTCGCGCTGGAACCCCGACGGCAGCGGGTCGTCCTCGCGAAGTTCCTCAGCTCGCTGCTGACGGCCCTCGCCACGCTGCTGCTGTCGGTCGCCTTGTCGGCCGGTGTGCACCAGCTGGCTGTGAGCATTCGGGGGGTCGAGGCGGACTGGAGCATGTCGTGGGCGGTGGTCGGAGGGGTCGCCCTGATGATCGCGCTGAGCCTGGCCCAGGGTGTCGGTTTCGGGCTGGCCCTGCTGAGCACCCCGGGTGCGATCGTGGCCTACCTCGTCCTGCCGACCGTCTGGAGCATCCTGGGCGGGCTGGTCAGCTGGCTGCGCGACGCAGCCACGTGGCTCGACGTGGGAGCCTCCATGGCACCGCTCCTGTCCGGCACCATGACCGGCGCCCAGTGGGCGCACCTCGGCACCGCGTCGCTCGTGTGGGTCGGGCTGCCGCTCGCCATCGGCCTGGGGCGCGTCATGCGGGCCGAGCTGAAGTAGGCCGGGTCGTCCCCCGACGACGCGCGCAGAATGTCCCCGACCCGGTGCCCACCTCCCTCAGGAGGTGGGCACCGGTTTACGCAGAACCACCGATGCCAGGGCGGCTCGGGTCCCCTCACACTGGGACCCGGCGGCTACACGGGTCGCCCGGGGTGCAGGGGGACACGTGGGGTAGAACCATGAGCAGCGTCGACTTCGTGCCGATGTTGAGAGCGCCCGAAGGCTGGCCGGGTGCGCTGGTCGCCACCATCGCGATGGTGGCCCTCGCCGGGCTAGACCTGCTGGGCGCCTTCGCCGCCAAGGAGTGGGCGGAACACCGGTCACCGGCTCCGATGCTGGTCGGGCTGGCCGCGTTCGGCGTGCTCTTCTGGGTCTACGCCTCGTCGCTGCAGTACGCCGAGCTCGCGCTGGTGACGATGGGGTGGATCGTCATGCTGCAGGTCGGGCTGGTCGTCCTTGACCGGGTTCGCTACGGCGTCGAGCTGCCCCCGGGCAAGTGGGTCGCGATCGTCGTCCTGCTCGTAGCGCAGTCCTACCTGTTGCTGGCGCCGTCGACGACGGTGTCGTCGTCGGCCTGATCGGGACGCCGCGCACGGCTCGCGTAGGCTTCCCGCCGTGCTCTTCCCGCTGACCGTCGTCGTGCTCGTGGCGGCGGTGTGCCTGATGGCTGTCGCTGCCTGGTATGCCGCGCGCAGCCGCGTCGTGGACGACCGCCTCCTGCTCGTGGCAGCCGTGGTCGAGCTGGGGCTGTTGGTCCAGCTGGTGGTCTGCCTGGTCCACCTCGGTCAGGTGCCGGGCGGCGGCGCCGAGCAGGCGACGTTCGCGGCATACGCCATCACGCTGCCGTTCGTGCCACCCGCCGCACTGTTCCTGGCGCTCAAGGAGAAGACGCGCTGGGCGATGGGGGTCGTCGCCGTCGGGGCATTCGCCGTCGCGGTCATGACCGCTCGTCTCCAACAGATCTGGAACCTCCGTGGCTGAGAACCCGCCCGCACGACCGACCCCACCCACGACACCCGCGACGTCTGCCGCCCCGGACAAGGGCCCGCGGTCGACCCGGTCAGGACCCGGCGTCGTCCTCGTCGCGGTGTACGGACTGCTCGCCCTGGCAGCGACCGGCCGTTCGGTCCTGCAGATCAGCGAGTACTTCACGAGGGCGCCGCTGGCCTATGTCCTGTCGGCGCTCGCGGCGCTGATCTACCTCGTCGCCACTGTCGCCCTGGCTCGCGGCGACCGCACGTCGCGCGCCGTCGCACTCGTCGCGATCAGCGTCGAGCTGGTGGGCGTGCTGGTCGTCGGGCTCGCGTCCTACCTGGACACGGAGGCCTTCCCCGACAAGACGGTGTGGTCGCACTTCGGGTCCGGCTACGGCTTCGTGCCGCTCGCGCTGCCGGTGCTCGGCCTGCTCTGGCTGCGACGAACCCGCTCCAGCTGAGGGCTAGACGACGGGCTCGTCGACCGGTTCGAGGACGAACACCGGGATCAGCCGGTCGGTCTTGACCTGGTAGTCGGCGTAGGGCGGGAAGGCCTCGACGCAGCGCGGCCACCACTCGTCGCGTTCTGCACCCTCGAGCTCGCGGGCCCGGACGGTCCAGGTGCGGTCGTCGTCCTGCAGGTCGAGGACCGGGTTCTTCAGGACGTTGGCGTACCACTTGGGGTGCTCGGGCGCTCCGCCCTGGCTCGCGACCGCGGCATACACACCGTCGTGCTCGACCCGCATCAACGGCACCTTGCGCACCTTGCCGGACACCCCGAGCATCGTCAGCATCACGACACGACGCCCCTGGATGGCCACCGAACGCGTCGTGCCGGTGGCCTCGATGGTGTCGACCTGCTTGCGCACCCATCCGGTCGGACTGGCGACGTACTCACCCGTGATCGTCATGCGCCCATCACAACACGAACCGGCATGGACCGGGCAGCCAACCCCTGCGTGGCGCGCTTTCCGGGGGCTGTGGACAACCGCCGGCACGCCGGCGGAGCCCTCCTACCCTCGAGACCATGACCCGGATCGAGGTGAGCGCCGACACCGTCGAGGCGCTGGGAGCTGCCCTGGCGCGGGTCGCCGACGACCTCGCGTGGCAGGCGGTGCGCAGCTCCGAGCAGACCTGGGCGCTGGGACCCGGCGACAGTGTCGGCGCTCTGGGTTCGGTGCTGGGCGACTTCGAGCACCAGCGCCAGGTGCTCGGTCGTGAGCTCAGCGACCTGGCCGCACGCAGCACCCTCGCGGGCCGGCTCTATGCCGAGGTGGAGACGGACATCGACGCCGGCTTCGTGGGTGGTGGGGGATGACGGCTCTGCGGCCGTTGCCCGGCGACCCGGGGACGGTGCGCGCGCTCGCCGACCGGCTGGCCGGCCAGGGAGAGCTCCTGCTGGCGTTGGCGAGCACCCTGCGCGGGCTCGGCGACCCGAGCGCCGCCAGCTGGGTCAGCCCTGCCGGCGCTGCCTTCGCCGCCGGGTCCCGCACCGTCGCATCGCTGCTGGTGTCGGTGGGGCGTCGCTACGCCGTGAGCGCCGTGGCTCTGCGACCGCTCGCCGCCGCCCTGACCGAGGCCCAGCACGAGGTCACCTCGGCAGTGGCCGAGCGTGCGGATGCCTGGACGCGGGCGGTTGACCTCGGCACCAGGCGGGTGCTGGCGCAAGAGTGCGCCGACCCGGTGCAGCGAGCCGAGGCTGCGCACCTCCACCGCCGGGAGGTCGAACAGCTCGAGCGCGTCCAACGGGCCGAGCGCCGACATGCGTCCGGCTGGGCGCGTTTCACCGAGGCGGACCGCCGCTGCGCCGGCGTGCTCCACGGGCTCGTGCAGGACGGGCTCGACGACTCGCGGGCGTATGACGCCCTCACTGGGCTGAGCCGCGGGGCCGGCGCCGTCGGAGGCATCGCAGGAACCCTCGCCCTGGTGCCGGTGCTCAAGCCGCTGGGTGTCGTGGCGGCGGTCGGCGACGGCGTCCAGCTCGCCGCGGACACGGTCGTCAAGGTCGGCTACGGCGACGGCGACTGGGGCGGCATCGCGCTGACGGCAGCAGGATCGGCGATCGGCCCCACCTCCGCAGTGCTCAAGCGTGGGGCCCTCGCGACCAACCCGGCGGCGCGCGCGACCCAGACGAGGACGGGGCGGCGCCTGCTGCGCCACGACACCGCGCAGCGTCTGCGGCTCGGGGTGACGGGTGAGGTTCGCCTGGCCGGGCGAGTGGAGGCCAAGCCGATGCCCCGGACCTTCCGCGCCACGCGGTCGCCGGGGTCCCCGACGGCGACGGCGCACTGGGCGGCGGAGCAGGTCGTGGGCCGCGGCGGCGTGCTGCTGCGCAACAAGTGGCTCGACGACCTCGCCCTCGTCACCGCAGACCCCACCCGGTCGCGGACGATGTTCGTGACCGGTCTCGGCGCAGAGACGACCGCGAAGGGCGTGGATCTGGTCGGCGCCGGGCGCGACGCGCAGCTCGGGCGGGAGGAGGGGGCTGCGACCCGGGCCCGCGACGAGGCAGCCGGGCGAGGCTCGGCCCCGGAGCCTGGCGCGCGTCCCGGCGGCCGCTGACGGTGCGTTGACTGGGTGCGTGACGAGGAGCGCTGATGGGTGCGCTGACGGGCGCCACGACCGCGCGTCCGCCATGAGAGATGGGTATGCCGCTGGGTCAGGTCTGCGGCGTAACCTGCGGGCAGGTCATGAGTGCCAGCGACAAGCCCCGGCTCGCTGGCCGGCAACCCTCCTCCGCGGTGGGGTGCCCCGGGTGAAGACCTGGCGGGCGGCACCACTGCCGTCCGCAAGCGCGGGAGACCCACCACGTGTCCCGCACCGTTCCGGCGGTGGCGTCGGTGATCTCAGGACCTCGGGACCACGGACCTCTCCACAGGCACCTGTTCGGCGTTCCTCGATCACCGTCCTCGATCCCGGCACCTCGATCACCCGCCTCCACCGGTGACGGGCCCCGCCCAGCCGCGCACGCGGCATACGAGAGTGAAGGACACAGAGATGAGCTCCACCAACTGGTCGTTCGAGACCCGCCAGGTGCACGTCGGCCAGGAGCCGGACGCCGCCACGGGCGCCCGGGCGCTGCCGATCTACCAGACGACGTCATACGTCTTCAAGGACACCGAGCACGCAGCAAACCTGTTTGCCCTCAAGGAGTTCGGCAACATCTACACCCGCATCATGAACCCGACGCAGGATGCGGTCGAGCAGCGCGTCGCCTCCCTGGAGGGTGGGGTCGGTGCGCTGCTCGTGGCATCCGGTCAGGCAGCCGAGACGCTGACCATCCTCAACATCGCCGAGGCCGGTGACCACGTCGTCGCCAGCCCGAGCCTCTACGGCGGCACCTTCAACCTGCTCAAGCACACCCTCCCGAAGTTCGGGATCGAGGTGTCCTTCGTCGAGGACCCCAACGACCTCGAGTCCTGGAAGGCGGCGGTCCGGCCCAACACCAAGCTGTTCTTCGGTGAGACGATCTCCAACCCGAAGTCGGAGGTGCTCGACATCGAGGGCGTCGCGGGTGTCGCCCACGAGGCCGGGGTTCCGCTCGTCGTGGACAACACCATCGCCACGCCCTACCTGATCCGTCCGCTCGAGTGGGGAGCCGACATCGTGGTCCACTCGGCCACGAAATACCTTGGTGGACACGGCACGTCGATCGCCGGCGTGATCGTCGACGGCGGGAAGTTCGACTTCGGTGCCGACCCCGAGAAGTTCCCCAACTACAACACGCCGGAGGAGAGCTACCACGGCCTGGTGTTCGCGAGGGACCTCGGCGTGGGCAGTGCGCTCGGCGCCAACCTCGCCTTCATCCTCAAGGCGCGGGTGCAGCTGCTGCGCGACCTCGGACCCGCCATCTCACCGTTCAACGCCTTCCTCATCGCGCAGGGCATCGAGACGCTGAGCCTGCGCATCGACCGACACCTGGAGAACACCCACAAGGTGGCGGCGTTCCTGCAGGCCCACGAGCAGGTCGAGTCGGTCGTCTGGGCCTCGCTGCCCGACCACGAGTCCTACGCGAAGGCGACGAAGTACACCCCGCGGGGAGCGGGTGCGGTGCTGGCGTTCGAGATCGCCGGCGGTGTCGAGGCCGGTCGCCGGTTCGTCGAGTCGCTCGTCCTGCACAGCCACGTCGCCAACATCGGTGACGTGCGTTCGCTGGCGATCCACCCCGCCTCGACGACCCACTCACAGGGGCCGGACGGCGACCGCCTCAAGGCCGGCGTGACGCCAGGGCTGGTGCGGCTTGCCGTCGGGATCGAGCACATCGACGACATCCTGGCCGACCTCGAGCAGGGGTTCATCGCCGCCAAGGGTGCCTGAGCCACGAACCCGCGTCCCAGAGGCACGTGCGTCGGCCGCCACGGCGCCGAATGCACGTGCCTCTGGGCACCGGCTGGGGGCACAATGGAGCCATGGCTGCGCACCCGTCGCCGACGACCCTCCATCTGCACCTCCACCCGGTCCATCCGCACCACAGCGGGGCCTGGACCGCAGTCGTCATGACCGTGGTGGCCTTCGCCTTCGTCGTCGCCATGGTGGCCTTGTCGGGTGATGGGGCGGGGCTCTCGCCGGACCAGCTCCCCCAACCGAGGAACCTGACCACGTTCATGCCCTGAGCTGGCCGCACCACGAGGTCCGCGGTGCCGAAGGGGCCAAGGAGCGCGCCCGTATGCTGCCGCCATGCCGTCCGAAGACTCCCTGCAGCCTGTCGCTGCCCGGAAACCGCGGGGGCAACGAAGGCCCGACCGGCCCTCACGCAGACCTCGCCGGGACGTGTCAGCCGTCCCGGTTCCCGAGCTCAAGTACCCACCGGAGCTGCCGGTCGTCGCGCGCAAGGACGACATCGCGGCTGCCATCCGTGACCACCAGGTGGTCATCGTGGCGGGGGAGACCGGTTCGGGCAAGACGACCCAGCTGCCCAAGATCTGCCTCGAGGTCGGACGTGGCCAGGCGGGGCTGATCGGACACACCCAGCCGCGGCGTATCGCGGCCCGGTCGGTGGCCGAGCGGATCGCCGAGGAGCTCGAGGTCGAGCTCGGTGGGGCGATCGGCTACCAGGTGCGCTTCACCGACCAGAGCAGCGACAACACCCTGGTCAAGGTGATGACCGACGGCATCCTGCTGAACGAGATGCAGCGCGACCGGCTGCTGCGCAAGTACGACACGATCATCATCGACGAGGCGCACGAGCGGTCGCTCAACATCGACTTCATCCTCGGCTACCTCAAGCAGCTGCTCCCGAGACGACCCGACCTCAAGGTCGTCATCACCTCCGCCACGATCGACCCGCAGCGGTTCGCGGAGCACTTTTCCGACGTGGCCACGGGCGAGCCGGCGCCGATCATCGAGGTCTCCGGTCGCACCTACCCGGTGGAGGTCCGCTACCGCCCGCTCGTCGACCCGGAGCGGTCCGATGCGGACGAGCGCGACCAGGTCACCGGCGTGTGTGAGGCCGTCGAGGAGCTGTGGACGGAGCGCGCGGCGGACGGTACCGGGCACGACATCCTCGTGTTCCTCTCGGGGGAGCGCGAAATCAGGGACACCGCCGACGCGCTGGAGGGGATGAAGCTGCCCCAGACCGAGGTGCTCCCGCTCTACGCCCGGCTGTCGGCGGCGGAGCAGCACAAGGTCTTCGGCCGGGCCACTGGCCGACGAATCGTGCTGGCCACCAACGTCGCCGAGACCTCGCTCACCGTGCCGGGCATCCGCTACGTGGTCGACGCCGGCACCGCGCGCATCTCGCGCTACTCCCAACGCACCAAGGTGCAGCGCCTGCCGATCGAGGGCATCTCGCAGGCCAGCGCCAACCAGCGCGCCGGCCGGTGCGGGCGCCTCGCCGACGGCATCTGCATCCGGCTCTACTCCGAGGACGACTACGACGCGCGCCCGGAGTTCACCGAGCCCGAGATCCAGCGCACCAGCCTGGCCTCGGTCATCCTCCAGATGACCTCGCTCGGCCTTGGCGACATCGCGGCCTTCCCGTTCGTGGACGCCCCCGATGCCCGCCAGGTCGCCGACGGCATCCGGCTGCTGGAGGAGCTGCAGGCTTTCGACACCGTCACGGACAGCGACGCAGCCCCGACCGGGAGGCATCGGGGTCGGGGGAGGAGGCTCACGGCATACGGGACGTCGTTGGCCAGGCTGCCCGTGGACCCGCGGCTCGGACGGATGCTCATCGAGGCAGGCACGCTGGGTTGCGCCCGCGAGGTGCTCATCATCGTCTCCGCCCTGTCCATGCAGGACCCCCGCGAGCGACCCGCCGACAAGCAGACCCAGGCGGACCAGTCGCACGCACGGTTCCGCGACGAGCACTCGGACTTCATCTCCCTGCTGAACCTGTGGGCCTACCTCAAGGAGCAGCAGAAGGCCCTGTCCCACAGCGCGTTTCGGCGGATGTGCCGCTCGGAGTACTTGCACTATCTGCGCGTGCGGGAGTGGCAGGATCTGCACAGCCAGCTGCGCAAGGCCTGCCAGGAGGTCGGCATCGACCCCAAGACGGCTACCGCCGCTCCCGGGGAGGCGCCGGACGCCGACCTCATCCACCAGGCGCTGCTGGCTGGACTGCTGTCCCACATCGGACTGCGGGACGAGGCCAAGCGTGACTACCTGGGGGCGCGAGGTGCCCGGTTCGGCATCTCGCCGGGGTCGACGCTGTTCCGTCGGCAACCGACCTGGGTGATGTCCGCCGAGCTCGTCGAGACGACGCGGCTGTGGGCGCGGAACAATGCGCGGATCGACCCGATCTGGGCCGAGCGGCTCGCTCCCCACCTGGTGAAGCGCACCTACTCCGAGCCCCGGTGGTCCCGCAAGCAGGGCGCCGTCGTCGCGACCGAGCGGGTCACGCTCTACGGCGTCCCGCTCGTGGCTGCGCGGACTATCCAGTACTCCCGGATCAATCCCGAGGAGTCGCGTGACCTGTTCATCCGGCACGCGTTGGTCGAGGGGGACTGGGATACCCACCACGAGTTCTTCAGGGCCAACCAGGCTCTGCTGCAACGACTCTCGGAGCTCGAGGAGCGCGCCAGGCGGCGGGACATCGTCGTTGACGAGGAGGACTTGGTCGCCTTCTACGAGGCACGGGTGCCCGCCGAGGTGGTGTCGCAGCGCCACTTCGACCGCTGGTGGAAGGACGCCCGGAGGCAGACCCCCCAGCTGCTGACCTTCACCGAGGAGCTGCTCACCCGCGACAGCGCAGAGAGGGTGTCGGCGCAGGACTACCCGAGGACGTGGACGCAGGGGGGCATCGAGCTGCCGGTGAGCTACCAGTTCGAGCCGGGCGCAGCAGCCGACGGCGTCACGGTCCACATCCCCGTCCAGGTGCTCAACCAGGTGACCGAGGATGGCTTCGACTGGCAGGTGCCCGGGTTGCGCGAGGAGCTCGCGACCGCCCTGCTGCGGTCACTGCCGAAGGCCACCCGCGTGCATTTCGTCCCCGCGCCGGACCACGCCGCGGCTGCCCTCGCGCAGGCTCAGGCCGGCGGCGACCGACGGCTGGCCGACGAGCTCGCGCGGGTGCTGCGGGCCCGCACCGGCATCCAGGTGCCACCCGAACAGTTCGCACCAGACCGAGTCCCGGACCACCTGCGGATCACCTTCGCCGTCGAGGACGGGGGCGGAAAGGTGCTCGGCACCGGCAAGGACCTCGGCGTCTTGCAGGAGCAGCTGGCTGGTCAGGTACAGCGGCGGATGTCGCGTGCCGGTGCTGCCATCGAGCGAAAGGGTCTGCGGCAGTGGGACTTCGGTCCGCTGCCGGAGACCTTCGAGTCCACGTCCGGGGGCCAGACAGTGCAGGGCTTCCCGGCCCTGGTCGACCGCGGCGAGTCCGTCGACCTCGTGGTGATGCCGGGTGCGCGGGAGGCCGACGCGGCCACGGCCCTGGGCGTGCGCAGGCTCCTGCTGCTCAACACGACGGCGCCGTGGAAACGGGTCCTGGCCACCCTCAGCAACGCCCAGAAGCTGGCACTGGGCGACAACCCGCACGGCTCGGTGCCCGCCCTGCTCGACGACGCCCTCGCCTGCGCCGTCGACGCGATCGTCCTCGAGCGTGGTGGCTCGAGTGCGGGTGGCCGGACTGGGGAGGAGTCGGCTGGTGCCGGCGGTGTCCGTGACGCTGCCTCGTTCGAGGTCGTGCTCGCGGCTGTTCGTACCCACATCGCGACGCGGGTGCTGTCGGTCGTGGCCGAGGTGGAACCAGTGCTGTCCGCCGCCAGGGACGTGCGGGTTCGCCTCACCGAGCTGTCTTCGCCAGTCACCTCAGCCCTCGCGGCCGACGTCCGCGCCCAGCTCGACAGCCTCGTCTACGGCGGCTTCATCGCCGACACGGGACTGGGGCACCTGCCGCACCTGCGCCGCTACCTGCGGGCGATGCTGCAGCGGCTCGAGAAGGCACTGTCCTCGCCGGCCTCACTTGCCCGCGATGCGGCGAACCAGGAGGTGGTGGACCGTGTCGAGATCGCGTATGCCGACCTGCTCGACTCCCTGGCCCCGGTGGAGCGCCGCTCTGCCCCCGTCCGTGAGGTGGGGTGGATGGTCGAGGAGCTGAGGGTGAGTCTGTTCGCGAACGGGCTCGGCACGGCATACCCGGTGTCGGAGAAGCGGATCCGCGCCGCGATCGCCGCCCTCGACTGAGCGCAGCGACGCACTCACCGGCAATGGTGAAGGCCCCGGCCACTGGGTGGTCGGGGCCTTCGTCGGTGGGGGAGGGTCAGGCGAGGTGCACGTTCTCGTGGCCCTCGGACGACAGCGACTCGTGCTTGACGTTGAGGAAGCCGAAGGTGATGACCGAGCCGACGATGATCATGGCACCGGCCACCAGGTAGGCGTGGCTGGAGCCGAACGTCTGGGCCTGCAGCGCGATCTGGTGCTGCGCGGCCTGGACCTGCTCGGGGGAGAGCGCACCGGACGCCACCTTGGCCTGCAGCGCGGCGCCGAGCTCGGCACCGCGGTCCTTGGCGCTGCTGGCGAACACGGTGCTCAGGGTCGCGAGACCGAGTGCGCCACCGACCTGGCTCATGGTGTTGAGCACCGCTGAGGCGACTCCGGAGTCCTCCGCTGCCACGCCGGCAACGGCCGTGAGGGTCATCGGCACGAAGACCAGGCCCATGCCCACCGCGAGGATGGTGACCCAGGGGAGCAGGCCCGTGGCGTACGAGCTGTCGACCTCGAGCTGGGCGAACCCGAACATGCCCGTCGCGGCGAGCAGCGTGCCCACCCCGGCGATCCACCGCGGATCCACCCGGCTCATCAGCGTGGAGGCGATCTGCGCCGCCACGACGATGCCGACCGAGAACGGCAGGAACGCGAAGCCGGACTTCAGCGGCGAGTAGCCCAGCACCTGCTGGATGTAGAGGCCGAGGAAGTAGAACATCGCGAACATCGCGGCGCCGATGATCAGCATCACGGCGAAGGACGTGCCGCGGGTGCGGTCGGCGAGGATGCGGATCGGCATGAGCGCGTGGGTGGAACGCATCTCCACGACGACGAAGGCAACCAGCATCGCGACACCGGCGATGAGGGTGGTGAGCGTGGTCGCCGAGGTCCAGGAGTCACTGGCGGCGTTCGTGAGGCCGTAGACGAGGGAGACCAGGCCGCCGGTGCCCAGGATCGCTCCGGGGACGTCGATCCGGCCCTTGCCGCGCGCGGACTCGGGGAGGAAGCGCGGGGCGAGGAAGGCGACGAGGAGGCCGATCGGCACGTTGATGAACATCGTCCAGCGCCAGTCGATCTCGGTCAGCGCGCCACCGAGGATGAGACCCACGGCCGCACCGGCACCGGACATCGCGGCATACACACCCATGGCGCGGTTGCGCGCCGGGCCGGCCGGGAAGGTGGTGGTGATCAGGGCGAGGGCGGTGGGTGACGCGAGCGCGGCACCGATGCCCTGCAGGGCGCGGGCGCCCGAGCAGCATGCCCTCGGTCTGGGCGAGGCCGCCGAGGAGGGAGGCGCCGGCGAAGACGAGCACACCGGTCATGAACACCTTGCGGCGACCGAACAGGTCACCGAGGCGGCCACCGAGGAGCAGCAGGCCACCGAACGCCAGGGTGTAGGCCGTGACGACCCAGGAGAGGTTCTCGGGGGTGAAGCCGAGGTCGGCCATGATGTGCGGCATCGCGATGTTCACGATGGTGCCGTCGAGCACGACCATGAGCTGGGCCGCCGTGATGACGGTCAGGGCGATGCCCAGGTGCCGGCCCTTGCCGCTGGGCGCGGTATCGGGTTCCGGGGTCGAGACGGACTCGACGACAGCAGTCGAAGACATGGTGGGTTCCTAGTCGTGAGGGTGGAGCGATGAGTGAGGAGGTGGTGCTGACGGGCCAGGTGCTGAAGCGCAGGTGCTGAAGGGCGAGGTGATGGTGGGCGCAGTCGGATGAACCGGTGACTGGGAAGCGGTGAAGGTGGAGGTGGCGCGTGCGGTCAGTCGCGCTGCAGCGTTGCGGCGCAGGCGGGGAGGACGACGCTGTCCACCATGGAGATGAGGCGCTGCTGTGACGGGTTGGTGCCCGTCAACATCGCCTCGTGGATGCAGATTGCCGGCAACAGCGTTGCCAGCATCTCCAGATCGGCGTCCTTGCCGATCTCCCCGCGCTGCTGTGCAGCGCGGAAGGTCTTGAGCGTGACGGCCATCTTGGGCGCCATCAGGCGGGTCATGATGGCCTCACGCAGCTCGGCGTCGCGGTGCAGCGAGCCCAACAGGGCGGCGAACACCTGGACCGGGAGGTCCTCACCGAGCCCGCCCTTGGCGCAGGCCTGCGCGATGAGGTCGCCACGCAGGCTCCCGGTATCGGGGTAGCGGTCTGCCTCGACCCCGATCATCAGCTGGAGGGCGTCGACCACCAGGTCGACCTTGCCCGGCCAGCGGCGGTAGAGAGTGGCCTTCGACGCCTTGGCCGCACTGGCGACCGCGTCGAAGTTGAGCCGGTCGTAACCCACGTCGCCCAGCGTCTCGAGTGCCGCTTCGAGGATCTCCCGTTCGCGTTCGCCCTCGACACGGGGACGGGTGCGCACGGGTTCGGACGCCTCCTGGGTTCCCTGGGTCGTGGTGGCGGTGCTGGTGGGAGTCACGGTCTGCCTTCGCTGGGTGGTTGCTGCTCGATGGTGCAGAATACGGATGGAACGAAACTGTTTCGTTTCATCAAACTGTAGATCTGGGGCATCCATTCCGCAAACCTTCGAATGTGACCGGCGTCACATTCGAAGCCGTCGAGGTCTCATGGGCGTGGTGGAGGTGGCACGTGGAATCCCCTGCCATGCTGAAGCGTTGGCACTGTCAACCGGGCTGTGCAGGGCAACCCGGCGAAGACGCAGAGATCCCAAGAGAACCCAGGCCACCACTGGGGACCAACCGCTGGAGTTGCCGTGCTGAACCCATCCGAGCTCTACCACTTCGAGACCGACACCGACCCGCAGGAGCTGCGTGCGTCGGTCATGGTCGTCGCGCTCGGCGGCTTCATGGATGCCGGCCACACACAGCGGATCCTCACCGACCACCTGCTCGGCGCTGGTGAGTCGACTGTCGTGGTGTCGTTCGACACCGACCAGATGGTCGACTACCGCAGCCGCCGACCGGCGATGGTCTTCGACTCCAACCGCTGGCTCAGCTACGACGACCCGTGCCTGGCGCTGCACCGACTCACCGACCGCGACGGCACGCCCTACCTCCTGCTGACCGGCCCCGAGCCGGACTTCCAGTGGGAGCGGATGACCGAAGCGGTCCGTCAGCTGGTCGTGCTCCTCGGTGTCGACCTCGTCGTCAGCGCCCACGGCATCCCGATGGCGGTGCCGCACACGCGCCCGATCGGGCTGACCTCACACGCCACTGACCCGCGGTTGATTCCGTTGCAGGACAACCCGTTCGGTCGCGTCGAGGTGCCGGCCAGCCTGTCCTCCCTGCTCGAGCTGCGGCTGGGGGAGTCGGGCCACGACGCCCTCGGGTTCGCCGTGCACGTCCCGCACTACCTCGCCCAGGCGGAGTTCGCCGATGGCGCGGTGACCGCGCTCAACGCGATCACCGCCGCGACCGGTCTCAACCTGCCGATCGACGACCTCGTCGCACAGGCAGGACTCAACCGGGCCGAGATCGCCCGCGAGATCGAGGGGTCGGACGAGGTCTCCCAGGTCATCGCCGCACTGGAGCGTCAGTACGACACCTTCAGCGAGGGGCGTCAGAAGCCCAGCCTGCTCGCCACCGACGTGAGCGAGCTGCCGTCGGCGGACGAGATCGGCGCGGAGTTCGAGCAGTTCCTGCGCGACGTCGCCGACGACGAGTCGTCCGGCGAGGGCAACCCCACCTGATCCACGCGATCGACCGACCTGCACGGGGCGGGTGATCGTCGGGCACCGGCGCGGGGGCGCCCGGTGCCCGACGATCAGACCACTGTCCGACGATCAGACCACTGCCTGACCCGACAGTCCGTCGCGCAGCCAGTCGCGCCGGCCTTCGCCCGAGGTCAGACCTTGGCGTGCTTGGCGCGGGCGAAGCTGTAGAGCCCGAACGCGGCGAAGCCGATCGCCATGACGACGAGCAGGGCGGGGCCGAAGGGCTCGTCGCGCAGCGACTTGAGCGCACCATCCAGACCGCTGGCCTCCTGGGCCTGCTTGTGCACGCCGGCGGCAGCGAACAGGAACCCGACGATGACCAGTGCGACGCCCTTGGCGATGTAGCCGACTCGGCCGGCGCGCGTCGCCCAGGTGCCGGGGTGGTCCTGGAGGTCCTCGAGGAACTTCTTCTTGGCGCCCTTGTAGACGTGGTAGAGGCCGACGCCGATGATCGCAATCCCGATGACGACCACGAGCGCTCGCCCGCCCGGCTTGTCCAGCAGCTTGGCGGTGAAGTCGACACTCTGGCTGCGGCTGTCGCTCGACTTGCCCCGCGCGAACTGGAAGGCCGACCAGGCCAGGGCGAGGTAGATGACGGTCTTGCCGCCGGCCTTGGCGCGGCCGCCCCAGGCGTCCTTGTCCTCGCCGGGATGTCCCACGAAGGCATCGACGAGCTGCCAGATGGCCAGGCCGAGGAAGCCGACCACGCCCACCCACAGGGCGGCCTTTCCCGCACCGTTGCCCGCCAGCGAAGCGAGCGCACCGCTCTGGTCCGCCTTCTTGCCGCCACCGCCGAACGCGACCTGGAGGGTGATCCAGCCGATCAGCAGGTGCAGCACCCCGCTGGTGGCATAGCCCACCCGGGCGGCGCCCTCGAGAGCGGGGTGGTCAGAGGCATTGGAGGCTGCTTGCTTCACGTCCTGATGGTCCATGACCCCACCTAACCACGCATCGCCGCAGGTCAGGGGGTATTGCCGCCGAGTCCTTCGCCCAGGTCCCTCACCTAGTCCTTCGCCTCGGACCAGCGGTGGATGACCGAGGCGTCGGCGACGAAGCGCACCTGGGTCGACCCGGTCCACCGGCGGGCGCTGTCGGTCAGGGCACCCTGGAGCCGGGCCATCGCCTCGGTGGCGTTCTCCTCGGGGACGTGGACGAGCAGCTCGTCGTGCAGGCAGAGCACGATCTGGGCACCGAGGTCGCGCGTCGTGGCCCTGACGGTGGCGGCCCAGGCCTTGAAGAGCTCGGCTGCGCTGCCCTGGATCACGGCGTTGCGGGCGAACCGGCCACGCGCGGCGTCGTAGGCAGCAGTGCCGTCGGCGGGCACGTCGGCGAGGACCGCGTCCAGCCGGATCAGCCGACCCCCGAAGGTGCGCAGCGGCTGGCGCCGCAGCCCGGCGGCATACGCGGCATCGAGGTAGCCCATGGCGACGGGGTAGGTGCGCTCGAGGTCCTTGAGGGCCTCGCCGGCGGCCCCGCTGCGCTGGCCGTACATCGCCGCGAGGACGGCGATCTTGGCCACCGGGCGGTCCACGCCGAGCGCGGCCGCCACCGGCGCGTAGAGGTCGTCGGCCCGCGTCGCCGCCGCGAAGGCCTCGTCGCCGGAGACTGCAGCAAGGACGCGCGGTTCGATCTGTCCGAGGTCCGCGCGGACGAAGACGTGACCGGGGTGGGCCGCCACGGCCGGCCGCAGCGACGTGGGCAGGTTGTGCAGGCCGTTCTGTGCGGTCATCCGCCCAGCCGCGCCGTCCGAGGCCGTCCACCCGCCGCGCAGCCGGTCGTCGGGACCCACGTGGGCGTCGAGCCAGGGGTAGCCGTAGGTGGTCGCGATGCGCTCGGCCTTGCGCCACTCGAGGAGCGCGCCGACGACCGCGTGGGTGTCGCGGAACGGCTCGAGGACCCACTTGCGGGTGTTGGGCACGACCACCCCCACGGAGGCCAGGAGTTCCTTGACCTGCAACGGGTTTCGCAGGTCCGTGGACTCACGGCCAGGCGTGTGGGCGAGGACTTGGAGGTCGCGCTGGGTGCGGATCCGACGGGCGTCGGCGTCGTTCTCGGGGCGAGGGCCGGCAGCCTCCGCGATCATCCGCTCGGCGGTCACCCGGTCGACGGGCAGCCCGTCGCGGGTGAGCTCGACACACAGGAAGGCGGCCGCCGACTCGGAGTGAGCCGCCGCCACCGACCTCGGCCCGACCTCGGCCAAGGCCGACTCCTGCGCAGCCGCGCACGACAGGACAGCTCGGCCCCACGCCGCGAGGGTGTCGTCGTCGGGTCGCCAGTCAATGGTGCCCGTGTCGGGGTCGAGGTAGCCGTCGGCCCGGACCACGGCCGAGGCCCCCTCGCCACTTGCCTCCGCAGCGCCGTCACCCGCGGTCACCGAGGGCGCGATCGTGTCGAAGTCGAAGAGGTCACCGCGCGTCGCCGCCGGCAGACCAGAGCGATCCAGCCGGTATGCCGCCGCCCACGCCACCTGGGGCGTCGCCTCCCAGCCGCCTGCGAGCAGTCGGTGCGCTTCGGCCACGTCCCAGCAGCGCCCCACCGGGACCCCGGCCGCGACGAGCGCGGCGGCGTCCTGGCCGGCTGACCACCAGACCCAGCGCACGTCGCCGGACGCCTCGAGGTCGGCCGCGCGGGGCACGATGCGGTCCAGCGGACCCATCAGCTGGAGGTCGTCACCGACGATCGCGGCGCGACCATCCGCAGTGGCGACGAACGCGACGAGGGCAGCAGGCATGGCGGGCACATCCTCGCACCCGGGCCCGACGTCCGGGGCGCGCGCCCGTGGTGGACGGGCACGTTGGGCAGTGGCGGATGCGAGGACTGTGGCGGCCGCGGAAGTCAGGGGCTGGCCTGTCGATGGGGGGTACCGCAAACCCCCACGAGGTCACAAAATGGGGCACAGTGCAGGGAACTGGCTGCTCCTACCGGACCCCAGTTGAACCACACCCCCCACCCAGGAGGAAACCCCATGCCCCACCGTTCCCCGCACGGACGCGGTCTCGCCCTCGTGGCGACAGGCGGCCTGTTCGCCGCCTCGATGCTTGCCGGCGGCAGCGCCATGGCGTCACCCACCGACGGCACGGACGCGGCCACCGCGTCCACCACCACGACGACCGGCACGGCGCAGGTTGATTCGACGCCGGTGCCTGTGCTCACCCCTGACGGCAAGCTGATGAGCTACGTCGTCAACGCCAAGGTGGCCAACCCCGGCCAGACGCGACTCGTGGAGATCGCCGTGGCCGCAGCCGGCGGCGTCGTCGTCCAGTCGTGGCCGCAGATCGGCGTCGTCGTCGCCCACTCCGACCGTGCCGCGTTCCGCGCGGACGTCGTCCGCCATGGCGGCAACGCCGTGAGCTCCGTGGGCGCGTCCCGCACCGCGGCCGTCACCGAGGGCACGCCGGGTGACCTCAGTGCGACGTGGGGCAACGGTGCTTCCGGCTACAAGCAGGGCCACGCGAAGCCCGCCAACGGCGACCTGTCCGGCGCCATGGAGAACACCATGGCGCCGGCCCCGGACCCCCGTGAGGCCGACCAGTGGGACATGGTCCAGATCAAGGCCGACCAGGCCCACAAGATCACCGACGGCGACCGCTCGGTCCTCGTCGGAGTGCTGGACAGCGGGATCGACCCGGACCACCCGGACCTCCAGGCCAACATCGACGTCGCCAGCTCGGTCAACTGCACCGACGCCGGTCGGGTCGACCGGACCCCCCTCGCCTGGGCGCCTACCGGGATCGACCACGGCACCCACGTGGCCGGCACCATCGGGGCCGCCCGTAACGGCGTCGGCATCGTCGGCGTCGCCCCCGGGGCCAGGATGGCGTCGGTCAAGGTCGTCAACGACAACGGGTTCATCTACCCCGAGTACGCCATCTGCGGCTTCGTCTGGGCCGGCCAGCACAAGATGGACGTGACGAACAACAGCTACTTCATCGACCCGATGATGTACTGGTGCGGCGACCAGCCGGATCAGGCGGCGGTGCTCGAGGCCGTCGGTCGCGCGGTGTCCTGGTCCACCAAGCAGGGCGTCGTGCACGTTGCGGCCGCTGGCAACGCGGCCACCGACCTGACCACCAACACGACCGACACGACGAGCCCCAACGACACGACGGCGGTCCCTCG
This sequence comes from uncultured Actinomycetota bacterium, assembly GCA_963740865.1. Classification (GTDB taxonomy): domain Bacteria; phylum Actinomycetota; class Actinomycetes; order Actinomycetales; family Dermatophilaceae; genus Pedococcus. The sequence goes on along the minus strand of CAVUGH010000027.1, from coordinate 167,326 downwards.
CACGATCAATGTCGGCTGCATCGACATCCCGACCGAGCTCCCGGGCGTCGTCACCGTCTCCGCGACGACCCGCACCGAGCAGCTCGCGTCGTTCAGCAACCGCGGCCTGGGCATCATCGACGTCGCTGCCCCTGGTCGCACCATCCTGTCGACCGTCGTCGCCAACAACGGCTACGGCACCAAGAGCGGCACCTCGATGGCGTCCCCGCACGTCGCCGGTGTGCTCGCCCTGATGAAGTCCGCCCACCCGGACTGGACCCCGGCCCAGATGGTCGCCAAGCTGCGCGCGCAGGCTGACGACCGGGCCTGCTCCGCTCCCGAGGGCGGCACCAGTACCCCGTGCACCGGGCCCGCCACGGACAACAGCTACTTCGGAGAGGGCATCGTCGACGCCCTTGACGCCGTCAGCTGATCCGACCCACAAGGCGAGGCCGCGACCCGATCCCGGGTCGCGGCCTCGTTCGTGAAATCCGTTGCTAGGAGCGGGTTTTCAGCGCGACCTGTCGCTTGATCCGGCTCAGCATGCCCACCATGCCACGCAGCCGCAGCGGGGAGACCGCCTCGCCGAGCGAGAAGCGGTAGGGCGCGTCCTCCGGCACGGCCAGCACCTCGGCGACGGTCAGCCCGTCGAGTCCTTCGCTGAGGATCCCCGCGAACCCGCGGGTGGTCGGCGCCTCGGGCGGCGCCGAGAAGAACAGGTGCACCGCGCGCTCCTCCGGCTGGTCGGCAGGCTCGTCGTCCACCTCGACCACGAGGAAGATCGGCGACTGGCACTCATGGACCTGTTCCATGGTGTCCAGCGACCCGGCATACCTCTCGGGCAGCTCGGGCAGACCCTCGCTGAACTCCAGGAGCAGCTCCAACCGTTGCGGCGCAGCGAGATCCGCGAAGTCGTCAGCGATCTCCTGCATCGCCGCCGGTAGCGGCACACGCTGGGCGGAGGCGGTGTCAGTCACGACGCTCGTCACCGCCCGCTCACCGCTCGACCGGGACGCGCACGGCGTTGCCCCACTCGGTCCACGACCCGTCGTAGTTGCGGACGGTGTCGAACCCGAGCAGGTGGGTGAGGACGAACCAGGTGTGCGACGAGCGCTCCCCGATGCGGCAGTAGGCGATCGTGGCGTCGGTGGGGGACAGGCCCTGCTCCTGCAGGTAGATCGCCTCGAGGTCCGCACGGGACTTGAAGGTGCCGTCCTCGTTGGCCGCGCGGGCCCACGGCACCGACCGGGCGCCGGGGATGTGGCCGCCGCGCATCGCGCCTTCCTGCGGGTAGTCCGGCATGTGCAGCAGCTCGCCGCTGAACTCGCCGGGGGAACGCACGTCGACCAGCGGCCCGCCGAGGTGGGCGAGGACGTCGTCCTTGAACGCGCGGATCGGCGCGTCATCGCGCTCCACCACGGGGTATGCCGCATCGCCGGCGAGCGTCGCCACCTGCGGCACGTCCTTGGTCAGCTCGCGACCCTCGGCGGCCCACTTGGCCCGCCCGCCGTCGAGCAGACGGACATCCTGATGGCCGAACAGGCTCATCACCCACAGGGCGTAGGCGGCCCACCAGTTGTTCTTGTCGCCGTAGATGACGACGGTCGTGCCGCGGCCGACCCCGCGGGCCGACATGACGGCCGCGAACTGCTCGGCATCGACGTAGTCGCGCAGCACCGGGTCGTTGAGGTCCTGGTGCCAGTCCAGCTTCAGCGACCCCGGGATGTGGCCGGTGTCGTAGAGCAGCACGTCCTCGTCGGACTCCAGGACGACGATGCCGTCGGGCCCGCCGACCGCGCCGGCCTCGATCTGGTCGGCCAGCCACTGGGTCGTGACGAGACGTCCGGGGTGGGCGTAGGCGGAGAAGGCGGGATCGGTGGAAGCAGCGGGCAGATCAGGGGACTCGGGCATGCACCAAGGCTAATCCCGCTGGTCACGGGCCCGCGTGGCAGGATGGCGGCGACGGACTGACACCAAGACCGAATCGAACCTGTAGGGGTGCTGACGTGGGCTTTCTCGGAATGGGCAAGGACGAGGCGGAGGCCAAGCCGACCTCGGCGCTCGAACGGGCGAAGGCCCCCCGGGAGGAGTCGGGCATGTTCTCCGGAGCGGTGACCGGCCTCATCGAGAGCCTGCTCGACGTGGGTATCGACGGCAAGGGCCCGTTCGACTCCGCGCAGAAGGTCGCCGACGTGAAGCGGGCCGAGAAGCCGGGTGCGGAGGAGGCCGTGGATGCCGTCGTCCGGGGCCACCTCAAGCTCGCTGCCGCGGGTGGCTTCGTCACCGGCCTGGGTGGTTTCGTGACGCTGCCCGTGGCCCTGCCGGCCAACGTTGTGGAGTTCTACGTCGTGGCGACCCGGATGGTGGCCTCGATCGCGTCGCTGCGCGGCTACGACATCAAGCAGCCCGAGATCCGCTCGGCCGTCCTGCTCACCCTCGTGGGAGCCGACGCCGACGACCTGCTCAAGAAGGCCGGCGTGGCCTCGACCGGACGGCTCGCGAACCTCGCTGCCCAGCGGCTGCCCGGCCCGGCGATGATGGTGGTCAACAAGGCGGTCGGCTTCCGGCTGCTGTCGACCGCGGGCAAGAAGACCCTGAGCCGGTTCGGCAAGGGCGTGCCCGTCATCGGTGGTGTCGTCGGGGCGGGCCTGGACAGCTATCTGCTCAAGAAGATCGCCGACCACGCCCGCCACGAGTTCCCGCCCAAGGGGACCGGCTTCTGAGCCGGCCCGGATGGAACCACCCGGGACTGCCACCCGTCGGAACAGTCCGAAGGACCACCCGGGGAATCACCCGGGTTCCCAGGTCGTTTGCACCGTGTCCGGGCCAGCTGGCGTCCGGGAGTCGGCGCCCTTGAACAACGGAGTCTGACCATGGCCATGAACCGATTCGGTGCCCTGCGCACCATTGCCACCGCCGTGCGCACCGCGACCCGTCCGGGATCGCCCGGCATGGGGGAGCGGCTGATGAGCCTTCCTCGGCTGTTCCGAGCCACCTTCCACGGCGAGTATGCCGGGACCACGCGTGGGCGGCTGCTGATGGTTCTCGGGGCGGTGGCCTACGTCGTGTCACCCATCGACCTCATCCCCGAGCTCGCGCTGTCCGTGTTCGGCCTCGCCGACGACGCGGTGGTGGTGTCGTGGATCGCGGCGACCGTCGTGAACGAGACCGAGTCCTTCCTCGCCTGGGAGCGGACGAACCCGTCGGCACGGGCGAACAGTGACGCGTCGGGCGGGACGGGCGCGTCGGGCACTTCCGAGACTGTGAGCGGGCACGTCGTCCCCTAGCGCTGGTACGGCTTACCTTGCTGGACGTTCCGGGGCGGTACGGCGCGGATATCGCGCCGTACCGCCCCGTTGTCGTCACAGCCGGCGGGACGGTGGGGGGGCCGTCCACAGGGCACGGCGCCGGCCGCTGACGGGGCTGCTCGGCGGCCGCCACGGTGGCCCCATGACCCAGATCAGACTGCGCGGCCCGGCGGACGTCGTGGCCGTCCTGCCCTACCAGCTCGGCTACCACCCGCAGGACTCGATCGTCGTGGTCGCGCTGCACGATCGAGCCGTCGGGCTCATCGAGCGGATCGACCTGCCCGCCCCCGAGCACGCCGAGGAGGCGGGGCGGCTCCTGGTGGGGCCGCTGCTCCGTGACCGACCCGAGGCGGTGCTGCTCGTGGGTTACGAGACCGCCGAGGGATCCAGCGGACCCGTGCTCGACGCCATGCGTCGGCTGGTGACGGAGGCCGACCTGGATGTGCTGGACCGGTTGGTCGTGCGCGACGGACGCTGGTTCTCCATCGACTGTTCCGACTCCTGCTGCCCGCCCGAGGGCCTCCCGGTCCAGGCGGCCGACACCCCGGCCGTCGCCGAGTACGTCGGGCTCGAGGTCTCGCCCCTCACCGGTCGGTCGGCCATCACGGGCCTCGTTGCTGCAGATCCCGCTCTCGCCAAGCCGGTGGGTGCCGCGCTGGGCGAGCTCGCGTCGGTTGTGGCAGCGGGGACGGCCACGTCGCGGTCCGACGCTGTGGTGTCCGGCGCGGCGCCCTACGACCCAGCGCAGTCCGACTCGCGCCTGAGCGACGATGCCTTCCGACTCAGGGTCCTGGCGGGGTGGGCTGTCGTCTGCGACGTGACAGGTGGCGCGATCGAGGTCGACGACCTCGACCCGGCGCAGGTCGCCCTGCTCGTCCACAGCCTGGAGGATCTCGCGCTCCGCGACGGTCTGGTGGCCTGGCTCTGCCCCGGCTCGCTGCCCCTGGACTGCCTGCCGCCCGATCTGCTCGACGCGCTGCGCTGCACGTTGCCGACCCCGACGTGGCACCGGACCTCACCGGACGGGTCGGCCGCCATCGCGGGCCGCCGGCTGGTGGCCCGGCTGCAGTCGCTGGTCAGGTCGGTGCCCGACGACCACGCGACCCCTGTGCTCACCGTGCTCGCCAACCTCGCCTGGTGGCAGGGCGACGGTGCACTGGCCAGGACGTGCCTGGACCGGGCGCTCGAAGCAGCGCCCGGCTACCGCCTCGCGCGGCTGCTCGAACGGATGCTGGACCTCGGGGTCCGCCCCGGCGGTCACGGTGATGAGCTGGCCGAGGAGGTGCGCGCAGGCTGAACTGGGTGGCGTCCATCGTGCGGACGCGCCGGACACGCAGCCACCGTGCTCGTATGATGGTCGGCAGGTCATGAGTCCCAGCGACAAGCCCCGGCTTGCTGGGCGGCAACCCTCCTCGCGGTGGGGTGCCCCGGGTGAGGACCCGGCCGACCCTGACCTGGGCGGCAAGCGCGAGCGCCACAGGAGCAGTTTCGATGACCACGACCTCCCCACCACGAGCAACGTCCGGGGCCTGGCGGGACGGCGATCCGGTCGGCCGACGCAAGTTCGTCGACCTCGGCGCCATGGAGCTCGAGCGCGGCGGTGTGCTGCCTGCCGTGCGAGTGGCCTACGAGACGTGGGGTGAGCTCAACGCCGCCGGTGACAACGCCGTCCTCGTCGAGCACGCCCTCACCGGCGACAGCCACGTCGACGGCCCGACCGGTCCGGGTCACCCGACACCCGGCTGGTGGGACGGGCTGATCGGCCCGGGCCGCCCCCTCGACACGAACCGCTTCTTCGTGGTCGCCGCCAACGTCCTGGGCGGTTGTCAGGGCAGCACCGGCCCGTCGACCCTGGCCGGCGATGGGGCCCCGTGGGGGAGCCGCTTCCCGTTCGTCACCGTGCGCGACCAGGTGCAGACCGAGGCTCTCCTCGCGGATGTTCTCGGAATCGACCGGTGGCGTGCCGTCCTGGGCGGCTCCATGGGGGGAATGCGCGTCCTCGAGTGGGCCGTGACCCACCCGGAGCGGGTGGCGACGGCCATCGTGCTGGCCAGCACGGCATACGCCACTGCCGAGCAGATCGGCTGGTGCCAGGCGCAGCTGCTGGCCATCCGTGCCGACCCGCACTTCCACGGCGGCGACTACTACGAGCGCGGCACCGGGCCCGAGACGGGGCTGGGGATCGCGCGACGGATCGCGCACGTCACCTACCGCAGCGAGCTCGAGCTGCACGAGCGCTTCGGTCGCGAGCCGCAGCAGGCGGAGGACCCGCTCGGTGGACACGGACGGTACGCCGTCGAGTCCTACCTCGACCACCACGCGGGCAAGCTGGCGGGACGCTTCGACGCCAACTCCTATGTCGTGCTCACCGAGGCGATGAACTCCCACGACGTGGGCCGAGGTCGTGGGGGAGTCGCCGAGGCGCTCGCGCGGATCACCGCCGAGGTGGCCGTCGTCGCCGTCGACTCGGACCGGCTCTACCCGCCGCGGCTGTCCCACGAGATCGCTGACACGGTCCCGGCCGCCCGGGTGCACACGGTGCACTCCGACTACGGGCACGACGGGTTCCTCATCGAGATCGAGCAGGTCGGGGCGATCATCGCGAAGGTGCTGTCCGGCCCTGCCTGACCGGGGGATTTCCGGTACGGTCGGCCCCACGGCAGCTGCCGTCCGGTCAACGCTGTCCGGTCAACCCCTTAGGAGCTACCCGTGGCAATCGTTGTGGGATATGTACCGACGAAAGAAGGGCGCGCCGCTCTGCGTCGCGCCGCGGACGAGGCGCTGCTGCGCAAGTCCAAGCTGATCGTCATCAACTCCCAGCGCGGTGGCCGCGACTTCGACGGCGACGAGGCCAACCGGTTCGAGAGCGAACTCAACCGCATCCAGGGTGAGCTCGACGAGGAGGGTCTGGAGCACGAGGTGCGTCAGCTCGTCCGCGGCAACGAACCGGCCGAGGACCTCATCGCCGTGGCCGAGGAGGAGAACGCCGAGTTCATCGTCATCGGCCTGCGGCGTCGCACCCCGGTCGGCAAGCTGATCCTGGGCTCCAACGCGCAGCGCATCCTGCTCGACGCGTCGTGCCCCGTCCTGGCGGTGAAGGCAGACGCCTGAGGCAGCTCGCCCGCAGCCGTTCGCCGGCTCGTCGCAGGACGTTGCGTCGGTCCGCCGGCTGAGTTCCGGCGAGGTTCCTGCGGCGCCGACAGTGCCGATGCGGTATCTGCGGGCAAGTCGTTTTACAATGTCTCCAACGAGGTCTCGTCAGGGTCCAGCCCAGCCGGTCTCGGCAATACTTCCACTCCCGCTGTTGTTGTCACAGACATCCCCTCAAAGCATGGCTGTGATGACGTGCGCCGTGCCGCGAGTCCGCGACGAAAGGTAGTCCGTGTCGCCTGTGTCCAAGAAGGCTGCGAGCCCCGCACCGTCTCTTCCCCAAGAGTTCTCCCACCCCGCACTGCAGAAGCTGCTCAAGCAGGGCCGTACCAACGGCTCGGTTGACAGTGGTCAGCTGCGTGACGCCCTGGAGGGGGCCGAGATCGCACCCAAGCGGATGAAGGCCGTGCTGCGGTCCCTGGACGAGCAGGGCATCCACGTGACCCTCGACTCGGCGACCGCCACGCGTGCGGTGGCGGCGACCAGCACCCGCAAGAAGACCGCGACGGCACCGGCCACCAAGGCGGCCGCCAAGACGGCTGCGCCTGCGACCAAGACCGCTGCCAAGGCTGCGGCGCCCAAGGCCGAGGCCGCGAAGGCCGACGACAAGCCGGCGGCCAAGACCACGAAGGCAGCTGCGACCAAGACCGCGGCCACGAAGGCGGCGCCCGCCAAGGCGACCACGACCAAGAAGGCTGCGGCGGCAGCCGCGGGTGAGGCAGCGCCGGCCAAGAAGGCCGCGACCACGAAGGCCGCGACCACGAAGGCCGCAGCCAAGACAGCCGCCAAGGGCAAGGCCGGCGACGGCCGATGCCGCAGTCGATCCTGACGCTCCGGCAGCCGAGCCCACCGAGGTGGTGGTGGGCGAGCTCGAGGACGTCGTCATCGAGGACGAGGACGCAGACGACAAGAAGGACGAGGAGTCCGAAGGTGCAGGCTTCGTCCTGCGCGACGACGACGAGGACGACGCGCCGGTCCAGCAGGTCGTCACCGCCGGTGCCACCGCTGACCCGGTCAAGGACTACCTCAAGCAGATCGGCAAGGTCGCCCTGCTCAACGCCGAGCAGGAGGTCGAGCTCGCCAAGCGCATCGAGGCCGGCCTGTTCGCCGAGGAGCGGCTGAACTCCGGCGACAAGATCGAGATGAAGCTCAAGCGCGAGCTGTGGTGGATCGCCCAGGACGGCAAGAAGGCCAAGAACCACCTGCTCGAGGCCAACCTGCGCCTCGTGGTCTCGCTGGCCAAGCGCTACACCGGTCGCGGCATGCTCTTCCTGGACCTGATCCAGGAGGGCAACCTCGGTCTGATCCGTGCGGTCGAGAAGTTCGACTACACCAAGGGCTACAAGTTCTCGACCTACGCGACATGGTGGATCCGCCAGGCGATCACCCGCGCGATGGCCGACCAGGCCCGCACCATCCGCATCCCGGTGCACATGGTCGAGGTCATCAACAAGCTGGCCCGCGTGCAGCGCCAGATGCTCCAGGACCTCGGGCGCGAGCCCACCCCGGAGGAGCTCGCCAAGGAGCTCGACATGACCCCCGAGAAGGTCGTCGAGGTGCAGAAGTACGGCCGCGAGCCGATCTCCCTGCACACCCCCCTGGGCGAGGACGGCGACAGCGAGTTCGGTGACCTCATCGAGGACTCTGAGGCAGTCGTCCCGGCCGACGCGGTCAGCTTCACGCTGCTGCAGGAGCAGCTGCACTCGGTGCTCGACACGCTCTCCGAGCGCGAGGCCGGTGTGGTCTCGATGCGGTTCGGCCTCACCGACGGCCAGCCGAAGACGCTCGACGAGATCGGCAAGGTCTACGGCGTGACCCGCGAGCGGATCCGCCAGATCGAGTCCAAGACGATGAGCAAGCTGCGCCACCCGTCCCGCAGCCAGGTGCTGCGCGACTACCTGGACTGACGCGCGGTGCCGGGCGACCGGCATACCAGTGCAATGACGAAAGGCCCCGAGAGCATCTCGGGGCCTTTCGTCGTCTCGGTATGCCGCCCCGCCGGCTAGGCGCGGAAGTCGCGACGCGCTTCGCGCCAGTCCTGGAAACGGACCACCGGTCTGCGGAGGATCCGCCCGACCGCGGCGCGGCGTTCGCGCCATTCGATCAGGCCCTCGGTGGGCCACCAGGCGGCGCGGATCCGGTCCTTGCGTCGCCGCACCCCGGAGACCGCCTTGACCACGGTCTGGGTGTCGGTGCGGATGTCGGCAATGGTCGCGCCGGGAGGTGCGTAGCGCGAGCGCTCCACGCCGGAGACGACGCGGTGCAGCGCCTCGGTCTGGTCGCCCTCGAGGTAGGCCTCTCGCTGGTAGAAGCGGCCCGCCTGCCGCGGGGTGCTGCCTCGCGGGGGGATCACCCCGAGGTCGCCGATCCGCTCGATCATGGCCTGCCACTCGATCTCGACGCGGGTCGACTCGTCGGGTGCATGTCGAAGCCGCCGGCGGAATCGGCTGCGTGCGGCGAGCGGCACGGCGAGCGACCCGAGGATCCCGATCAGCAGTCCGAGCACGACCCACACGACCGTGGTCCTGGTGCGCGGGCCGAACCAGGTGCCGAAGGTCGAGCCGTCGCCGGAGGTGCTGACCGGGTCGGTGGCGCCGGGGTCGTTGCGTCCGTCGGGGCGGGTGTTGGTCGGGGTGGCGCCGCCGGTCGCGGTGTTGGTCGACGGGTCAACGCTGCCGGGGGTGGTCGGCGCCAGCGAGTAGGGCGGGGCGACGGTGTTCTGGGTGCCGGACGGCGTGGGCTCGAACCGCAGCCAGCCGATGCCGTCGAAGAAGAGCTCAGGCCAGGCGTGGGCGTCGGAGGACCGCACCGTGTAGGTGCCGCGGTCGGCCGTCCCCGGGAGGAAGCCGATCGCCATCCGTGCGGGGATCCCGGCCTGGCGGGCCATCATCACCATGGCGGTGGCGAACTGCACGCAGTAGCCGGTCTTGGAGCGCAGGAAGAGCGAGATCGCGTCGGGGCGCTCGTCCTGGCCGAACTCGTTCTTGACCGTCTCCGGCAGCTTCAACGAGTAGGTGAAGCCGCCGTCGACCCGCAGGTACTTCTGGATGGCCCGGGCAGCCTCGATCCGGGAGGCGCTCTGCGGCACCACCTCGTCGACCAGCTGGCTGAGGACATCCTGCGATGCGGGGTCGACCTGGAGGTCTTCCTGGAGGAAGCCCCCGGTGGCACCTCGCCGATCCTGCGCCAGCGAGTCCTGGGTGGGGTTGAGTGCGAGGTAGGAGAAGCTGTAGGACCGCGCGGCCCGCCGCACGGTGGCGACCGAGGTGTTGCGGTCCAGACCCCAGGTCACGCGGCCGAGGTCGGCAGAGACCAACGGCGTCGGTGCGGCGATCTGGGGCGCCTCGAGACGGGAGTCCTCGACAGAGATCCGGTAGGTCTCGCGCGGCACGTCCGCGGCGAGGTCGGGTGGCGGGTCGAGGGTGCTGCGGCGGCCGTAGTCGACGTCGCCAGGATCCTCTCGCCAGCTGTCCGCGAGGTAGGTGTCGAGCACGCCGACCCGCAACGGCGTCAGGATCGCCGCGTTGGTGGTGTAGCTCAACACCGGGGCCTTCGACGGGTTGTTGAGGCTCTTGGTGAGGTCGAGGGTCGACTTGAGGCCGATCTGGCCGTCGCTGAAGCCGGTCGAGTTGCCGGACCGGCCCAGACCGTCGATGAGGTAGCGAGTGGGGAAGTGCGGGATGACCACGGGCACCACCACAGCCGCGACCAGGCCGGCAACCGCGAGGGTGCGGCCGACCGCGGCGTACCCATAGGCACCGTCGTGGTCGTCGGCGTTCCGCCGGCCCGTCGTGCTCATCGGCACCGTGGTGCTCCACCGGCGCAGCGAGGCGATGCCCTGGCGTCCGAGCATGAGCAGCCAGAGCCCACCCGACGCGATGAAGAACATCGGGTGCAGGGACTCACCCGAGTTCGAGGCTGAGATGAGGAAGGCAGTGAGCAGCGGCAACCCGGCGAGGGCAGGGGAGCGGCGCATCACGGCCAGGTGGTCGACGATCGTGGCGACGACGCCGATCGCCAGGCCGATGGCGAGGGTGATGCCGCGGTTGGTGGGGGCCGGCGCGGCGTAGTTCTGGATCGTCTCGCGCGCATCGACGAGGAGATTGTTGAACGCCAGCACCATGTCCGGGGTGGGCAGCCCGTGCCACAGGTGGCCGCGACCGAAGAGCCACGATGCGGCCAGCACGACCCCGACCAGCTGTGCCGCGGCGATGGCGATCCTGGAGGTCGTGAGCATCCGGGCGAGGACGCCGACGACCACGACGGCGAACACCATGCCAAGCATGGGGCGGATCCACGTGTTCGGCGTGAACAGCGTGGTCAGTGGCCACGCGACGACGGCGGAGGCGGCCCCCGCGATGAGGGAGTCGGCGAGGCGGCCGCGGCTCATGCGGGGTCCCCACGAAGTATTCGGAGGAGCGCAGCGGAGCGGGTCCCACGCTGTGCGTGGGCGAAACGTCGAGGGGTGTTCATGCCACACCCACCCGGCTGGTGGTACCGGACAGGACGCCCCAGACCGAGGGGAGGTCGTCACCGGCGCCCACGACAGCGACGGTCCACCCGGCACCGCGGAGCACCGGGACACAGGCGATCTCGTCGCTGCTCCCGGCCCGGTGTCGCCTGGTTGCGGTGAAGCCGTCGGGGTCCAGCACGATGGCCAGCGCGGTGCCACCGGGCTGGCGCAGCGAGGCGACCCGACGGGCCAGCTCCTCGTCCAGGTCGGTCACGACGGCGAGGATCAGGCCGCCGGAGGCCGTCACGGGGTGCGCGGACTGCAGCACGTCACCGAACTGGTCGTCCGACCCGGTCTCCGCCATGGCGAGCACGTCAAGCAACGGGTCGACCTCCATGGCGCTCGCGGCCCGGCTGTCCTCGGCGGTCTCGTCGCTGATGAGGTGCACGGCATACCCCTGGTCGAGGAGGTGCGCGGCGACCGAGGCGCACGCGGTCACGGCCCACTCGAACGAGCCGGAGGTGCCCGAGCCGTGGTGGCCACGCGCCCGGGAGTCGAGCACGATCGCGGCGCGCCGGCGTGCCGGGCGGTCCTCCTGGCGGACCATGAGCTCGCCCGTCTTGGCCGTCGCGGGCCAGTGGATGCGACGCAGGTCGTCACCATCACGGTAGGAGCGGATCGAGACGTCGTCCTCGCCGTGGAGGGCGACCATGTGGGGAATCGCGCCCTCGGCGCCGACGCCGCTGCCGGGCGGCTGGCCACCGCCGAGCGGGATGATCTTGGGCAGCACGAGGATGTCGCTGGACCCGGAGATCGCGGCCACGCGGGTGCTGAGCCCGAACGGGTCGCGCAGGCGGACGCCGAGCGGCCCGAGGCGGTGCCGTCCGCGGACGTGCGAGCGCACCGAGTAGTGCACCTCCTGCCGGTCACCACGGCGCAGCCTCGGCACGACGAAGCGCGGCCGGTCGCCGAGGGCGTAGTCGAGCTGCTCCTCAGCCATCAGCAGCGGGCTGGCAGCCCCACCGGCGTTCTCGATGCCGAGCGTGACCAGCGACTGCTCGTCGACCTGGATCCGTCCGGGCAGCGCGGTGCGCTCGAGGGCGAACCGCAGGTCGTGGCGGCGCATGAGCAGGCCGCTCAGCAGCGGCAGCGCCACGAGGAGCACGCCGATGCGGGTGAGGTCGGTGAAGCCGAGCCCAATTCCACACAGCACCAACGTGATTCCCGCAGCAACGAACGCCCGCCCGCGGGTGGTGAGCAGGTCGCGAAGTCGACGCACGCCGACGCCTCAGCGGCCGGAGGCCGGGACCGGCACCCGCCGCATGAGGTCCTGCAGCACCTCACCGGTGCTGCGTCGGGCCAGCTGTGTCTCGCCGGTCGGGATGATGCGGTGTGCCAGGACCGGCAGCACGATCGCCTGGACGTCGTCGGGGAGCACGTGGTCACGACCGTCGAGCGCCGCGTGGGCGCGGGAGGCACGCAGCATGTGCAGGCTCGCGCGCGGTGAGGCGCCGAGCCGCAGTGCCGAGCTGGACCGGGTGGCCGCCGAGAGGTCGACGACGTACTGCTTGATCGCGTCGCTGGTGAAGACCGAACGCACCGCGCGGACCATGGCTGACACGGTGGCGGCGTCGGTGACCGGGCTGAGCGTCTCCAGCGGGGAGACCTGGCCGTGGCTGTCGAGCATGGCCACCTCGGCGCGGGCCGAGGGGTAGCCGAGCGAGATGCGCGCCATGAAGCGGTCGCGCTGTGCCTCGGGCAGCGGGTAGGTCCCCTCCATCTCGATGGGGTTCTGCGTCGCCATCACGATGAACGGCTTCGGGAGGTCGTAGGTCTGGCCGTCGACGGTGACCTGCCCCTCCTCCATCGACTCGAGCAGGGCCGACTGGGTCTTGGGTGAGGCGCGGTTGATCTCGTCACCCACGACGACGTTGGCGAAGATCGCGCCGGGACGGAACTCGAAGTCACGCACGTCCTGGTTGAACACGCTGACGCCGGTGATGTCGCTCGGCAGCAGGTCGGGAGTGAACTGCACGCGGCGGACCGAGCAGTCGATCGACCGGGCGAGCGTCTTGGCCAGCATCGTCTTGCCGACCCCGGGGACGTCCTCGAGGAGGAGGTGTCCCTCGGCGAGCAGCACCGTGATGGCGGTGTGCACGACGTCCGGCTTGCCCTCGATCACCGAGTTGATGGCCCGGGCGAGTCGTCCCGCGACCTCGGTCACCTGCCCGAGTGAGGCGGGGGAGCCCGCCGGGAGGGAGAGCAGGGTCTCCGGCTTCGTGGTGCCCACGGGTGCGGGGCCTACCTGGTCCTCGTGCCTGCCTTGCACCGGCGTTCCTTCCGTCGTCCCCATGGCCGCCACGCTGCGCCCCTCCGGGTGGTCGATCGATCTTCCCCCACATCGCACCACCAAAACAGGGGGTATGCCGTCTCGTGACCTCACGACGGCCGTCACCGGGTCATTTCGTCCCCGTCCAGCGTCGTCGCGGCGCTGCCAGCAGGCCCCGGGAGCGGGTTCCGTGGCCGGCTCGCTCCCGGTTGGTGCCCTCGCGGGGTGCCGTGGGAAGGTCGTGGGCGATCGTCCACCACTTTCCACCACCGGCTTGACCTGCACAAATATCGATCCCGGGGCGAGAATTGTGGCGAAAGTGCAGTGGAAGCGGGTCATGGTGGAGTAAAGTGGGGGAAACCAGAGGGCCGTGGGGTCCTTGGACGGGTCGGCAGGGGAGGTGGGCACGATGTTTCTCGGTACACACAGCCCCCGACTCGACGACAAGGGCCGCCTGTTCCTCCCTGCGAAGTTCCGCGAGCGGATGTCCGACGGACTGGTCGTGACCCGAGGCCAGGAGCGCTGCCTCTACGTCTTCCCGATGGACGAGTTCCTCAAGGTGACCCAGCAGATGCAGGCCGCACCGACCACGAGCAAGGCCGTCCGCGACTTCACCCGTGTCTTCCTCTCCGGCGCCTCGGACGAGGTGCCGGACAAGCAGGGACGCGTCACGATCCCGGCCAACCTGCGCGCCTACGCGGGCCTGACCCGCGAGTGCACCGTCATCGGCGCCGGCTCGCGCGTCGAGGTGTGGGACACCGACGCGTGGACCGCCTACCTCGAGTCCACCGAGCAGGGCTTCTCCGACCAGTCCGAGGAGGTCATCCCCGGACTCCTCTGACCCCTGCCCCTTTGTGCGCCCCTGGAGCCAGGTCTCCAGCCGCTTCGCATCCCGGGACGACTTCCCCCGCCCCGGGCCGCATCCCTTGAAGCGGATGGAGACCTGACCGCAGGGCCACCAGGACCTCAGAACCCCTCAACCGCACGAGTCGCTCGACCCGATCAGCTGGACCGCACCACCAGCTCGGCCCGCACGACCAGCTCGACCAGCACGACCGCCACCGCAGCACCAGCACCGTCCCGCAGGAGATGTCGATGAACGCACGAGGAATGGCCGCCGACCGGCACATTCCAGTGCTCCGCGACCGCATCGTCGACCTGCTGGCTCCGGCCCTGGCTGCTCCCGGCGCGGTCTACCTCGACGGCACGCTCGGGATGGGTGGGCACGCCGAGGCGATCCTCGAGCGCTGCCCCGACGCCCACGTCGTGGGCATCGACCGCGACCAGGAAGCCCTCGCGCTCGCTGCCGAGCGCCTCGCTCCGTATGCCGCGCAGGTCACCTTCGTGCACGCCGTCTACGACGAGGTGCCGCAGGCTCTCGCCGAGGCGGGGGTCGACCACGTCGACGCCGCCCTCTACGACCTGGGTGTCTCCTCGCTCCAGCTCGACGAGACCGACCGAGGGTTCTCCTACAGCCAGGACGCCCCCCTCGACATGCGGATGGACCAGTCCGCGGGGCTGACCGCCGCCGAGGTGCTCAACACCTACCAGGCGGCCGACCTCGAGGCGATCCTGCGCGAGTTCGGTGAGGAGCGGTTCGCCCGCAAGATCGCGGGCGCCATCGTCCGCGAGCGCGACGACGAGCCGTTCACCACCTCGGGTCGCCTCGTCGAGCTGCTCAAGAAGGTCGTCCCGGCCACCTCGCAGAAGAGCGGTGGGCACCCCGGCAAGCGGACCTTCCAGGCCCTGCGCATCGAGGTGAACGCCGAGCTGTCGGTCTGGGCCGCAGCGCTGCCGCGCGTCGTCGACGCACTCCCTGTCGGCGGACGGGTCGCCGTCCTGTCCTACCACTCGCTCGAGGACCGCATCACCAAGGGCGTGCTTTCCGCCGGCGCCAAGGGCAGCAGCCCACAAGGCCTGCCCGTGGAGCTGCCCGAGCACGCGGCATACCTGCGGCTGCTCACCCGAGGCGCCGAGGAGGCCAGCCCCGAGGAGCAGGCCGCCAACCCCCGATCCGCCTCGGTGCGCCTGCGCGCCGCCGAGCGCACCCGACTCACTGCCAGCACCACGAAGGGAACCCACCGATGAGCCAGCAGACTGCGACGGCGAGGGTCGCATCTCGGGCACCCGCCCGGAAGGTCTCGTCCCCGCAACCCCTGAGGGTCGTCCCGGCGGCCGTCGGGCACCCGGGCAACGGTGTCTTCGCCGCGCTGTGCATGACCCTGCTGTGCGCCGGGTTGTTCGGGCTGCTCATGCTCAACACCGCCATGGCCGAGGGGTCGTTCACGTTGCACAACCTGCAGGCCACGTCCGGCGAGCTCACTGACACCCAGGACGCCCTGACCCAGGCCATCGACGCCCAGCGCAGCCCCGCGAACCTCGCAGCCCGGGCCACCCGCCTCGGCATGGTGCCGGCCGACTCCGCCGCCTTCCTGCGCCTGTCGGACGGCAAGGTGCTCGGCGTGGCGAAGCCGGCGAAGAAGGGGCGCGGCTTTACCGTGGTGACGGCTCCACAGGCGTCCTCGGCGAAGTCCGGTCCGGCCAAGACCGGCGACCCGGCGACGACCGTCACGAAGAAGGGGGATGTGACGACGACGACCTCGGTCATCACCAAGCCCGACGGCTCGGTCGTGACCACCGTGACGAGCGTCAACGCCACGACGAAGGCCACGACCAGCACCACGACGACCAAGCCGCCGGTCAAGAAGCCGCAGACCAAGCCCACCAAGCCGACCACCCCCCAGAACGCCACCTCGCCGACGCCGTAACGGCAACGGTCGCCCGACCCAGCTGCACTTCCGGCAATCCACTCAGCAATCCGCCCCAGCAATCCAGGACCGAGGTAACCAGTGACGCAGAGCCGAGGCAGCCGCCCCGGAACCCCGCGCCCGCCTGCGTCCTCGGATCCGCGCGCCGTCACAGGCCGAGGGTCGGGCTCCGCCCCGAAGCGGCCCGGCGACCCTCGCGGCACGGGTGCGGCCCCGCACCCCAAGGCTGGGCAGCCACGGTCGAGCAGCTCCTCGAAGGCGACGGCCAAGAGCGCCTCCAAGCCGACGAGGCCGACGGGGCCAACGGGGCCGACGAAGCCGGCATCGAAGGCGGGAGCGAAGCCATCGACGAGGTCGGCAGCCGCCTCGCGCGCAGCCAAGGCAGCGAAGCCGACCGCTCGTCCGACCAAGCGACCCACGGCGCCTCCGCGCCCACCAGCACGTCGCCAGGTCAGCCTGGGCGGGTCAAGTCCGCGCCGGCGGATGCGCACGATGACGATCGCGGTGCTCTTCATCTTCAGCGTGTTCGGCGCGCAGCTGTTGCGGCTGCAGGGTTTTGACGCGTCCGCGGTGTCCAAGGACGCCCAGACCTCGAGGACCGCCACCATCGCGCTGCCTGCCATGCGTGGCTCCATCACGGACCGCAACGGCACGATCCTCGCGTCGAGCATCGAGCGCCGCACGGTGACCGTCGACCAGACGGCCGTGCCGCAGTACGTCAAGACGGTGGACGGGGTGCGCAGCAAGGTCGGCGTGGCCGGCGCCGCCCAGGACCTCTCGCCCCTGCTCGGCATCCCGGTGGACACCCTCACGGCCGAGCTCACGGGGAGCGCCAAGTACCGCGTGCTGCAGAAGAACATCACCCCGCTCAACTGGCGCAAGATCTCCCAGCTCGGCATCAACGGCATCTACTCGGAGGCGACGTCCGACCGCGTCTATCCCACGACGACCGCCGCCTCCGCGCTGGTCGGTTTCGTCCAGTCCGACGGGACCGCTGGTGCGGGCCTCGAGGTCCTGATGGACAAGACCCTCAAGGGCAAGTCGGGCAAGACGATCTTCGAGCAGTCGCAGGACGGCCGCCCGATCCCGAACGCGCGTCAGGAGACGATCAGCCCGGTCCCCGGCCGCGAGGTCCAGCTGACGATCGACTCCGACCTGCAGTGGTTCGCGCAGAACGCCGTCGCCCAGAAGGTCATCGAGACCCAGGCGCTGTCGGGCACCGTCGTCGTGGAGAACGTCAAGACGGGCGAGCTCCTGGCGGTCGCGTCCTACCCGACGTTCAACCCCAGCCAGCCCGGCCAGTCCAGCGAGAACTGGACCAACAAGGCCTTCAGCGACGTCTACGAGCCCGGTTCCACCGGCAAGGTGATGACCGCCGCCGCCGCCCTGGAGGAGGGAGTCGTCACCCCCTCCGACGTGGTCGAGGTCCCCAACCGGATCCACCGCGCCGGGACTGAGTTCAAGGACAGCCACGACCACCCGACCGAGTACCTCACCTTTGCAGGGGTTCTCGCGCAGTCCAGCAACATCGGCACCATCCTCGCGGGCGAGAAGGTCAAGGCGCCGAAGATGTACGACTACTTCACCAAGTTCGGCCTTGGCCAGACGTCGGGGATGGGCTTCCCCGGTGAGGGTCCCGGCCTGCTGACCAACGTCAAGGACTGGAACGGGTCGCAGCGCTACACCGTGCTGTTCGGCCAGGGCCTGTCGGTCAACGCGCTCCAGGCCGCCGGCGTCTTCCAGACGATCGCCAACAACGGGGTGCGGATCCCGCCACGGATCGTCGCCGCGACGGGCGACGGCAAGGGCGGCTTCACGCCGGCACCCAAGCCCGACCCGGTGAAGGTCGTCTCGCCCGACACCGCCAAGCAGGTGCGCGACATGCTCGAAGGTGTGGTCAGCAAGGAGGGCACGGCGCCCGAGGCCAAGATCCCCGGCTACCGCGTGGCCGGCAAGACGGGTACCGCCGACCGGTACGACGCGCGCGTCGGTGGCTACTCCGGCAAGACGGCCAGCTTCATCGGCTTCGCCCCGGCGGACGACCCGGAGATCGTCGTCGCGGTGACCCTGCAGCGACCGATCAAGGGCTACTTCGGTGGGGCGGTCGCCGGTCCGGTCTTCCACGACGTCATGACCTACGCCCTGCAGGAGCTGCAGATCCCGCCGACGGGCACCAAGTCCCCGGTGGCCGAGATCCGCCCGGAGAAGAACCCGCCCGCCAGCGACACGAGCGTCATCCGCGACCGCAGGTCGGGCGCGTCCGGCGCCTCCCGCTGAGGGTAGGCTCGCTGTCCGTGCCTTCCCCCCGTCCGTCGTCCCCGCAGGCGACCCCGCTCACCGCTGTGGCGGCCCTCGTCGGCGGCGTGCTGGTCGGTGCGGACCGCGAGGTCACCGGGGTCAGCCTCGCCTCCCAGGACGTCGTGCCGGGCGACCTCTACGCCGCACTTCCCGGCGCCAACGCCCACGGCGCGAGGTATGCCGCCGGGGCTCGTGAGGCGGGCGCGGTCGCCGTCCTCACGGACGCGGCAGGGGCCGAGGTCCTCGACGCCGACGGGGTGGACCTGCCCCGAGTCGTCGTGGAGCACCCACGCAGCCTGGTCGGTCTGGCCGCCGCGCGCGTCTACGGCACCGGTGACCTCCGCATGCGGATGTACGGGGTGACGGGCACCAACGGCAAGACCACCACGGCCTACCTCATCAACTCGGCGCTGACGGCGCTCGGCCACACGACCGGGCTGATCGGCACGGTCGAGACCCGCATCGGTGCCGAGCGGGTCAAGAGCGTGCGCACGACGCCGGAGGCGACGGTGGTCCACGCCCTGCTCGCGGTCATGACCGAACGGCAGATCGACTCCTGCGTCATGGAGGTCTCGAGCCATGCCCTGAGCCAGCACCGCGTGGACGGCGTCGTCTACGACGTGGCGCTGTTCACCAACCTGTCCCAGGACCACCTCGACTTCCACCCCACGATGCGCGACTACTTCCTGGCCAAGGCGGCGCTGTTCACCCCCGAGCGCGCCCGCCGTGGGATCGTCTGTGTCGATGACGAGTGGGGGCGCGAACTGTCAACCCTGGCAACGGTTCCCGTCACCACGCTGACCTCGCTGGCCGACGTCGACGCCGACTGGCGACTCGTCGCGGGGGAGCACGATCCTGCGGAGTTCACGCTCTCCGACGGGGAGACGACACTGCACCTGCGGTCGGCCCTGCCCGGAGACTTCAACCGCGTCAACACCGCGATGGCGGCGCTCGCCCTGGTGGCCGGCGGGGTGGACCCGCAGGACGCCGAGCGGGCCCTGCTGGCCGACCCGCACGTACCCGGGCGGATGGAGCGGGTGGTCGTCGGTGACTACGAGAGCAGCCGCGAGCGGGACGGCGTGACCGACACCGGTGCCGACGCAGAGCCGGTCGCACCTACCGACACCCGGGCGGGCCTCGAGCTGCCGATGGTCGTCGTCGACTACGCCCACACGCCGGATGCGGTCGCCGCGGCGCTGAAGGCGCTGCGCCCTGCGACGACCGGCACCCTGGTGGTGTTGCTGGGCGCCGGCGGCGACAGGGACCGGGGCAAGCGTGCCGCGATGGGACGAGCCGCCGCGGAGGGCGCCGACGTCGTCGTCGTCACCGACGACAACCCCAGGTCGGAGCCGCCGGAGGCGATTCGCGCCGCCGTGCTCGAGGGCGCGCGGGCCGCCGAGACTGCCGCTCAGCTGCACGACGTCGGCGGGAGGGCTGCGGCGATCGCCGAGGCCGTGCGTGCCGCCCATGCGGCTGGGCCCGGGAGCGTCGTCGCGATCGTCGGCAAGGGTCACGAGACGGGGCAGGAGATCGCGGGCACCGTGCACCCCTTCGACGACCGAGCCGAGGCGCGTCAAGCCCTGGAGGCCCTGGTCGCCGAGGCCGCCGAGGCCGCCCAGGCTGCGCCCACCCAGGGGGGTGGCGGGCGATGATCCCGTTGTCGCTCAAGGACGTTGCCGAGATCACCGGTGGTCAGCTCCATGGTGTGGACGACGCGTCGGCCGCGGCGCTCGTCATCGACGGCCCGGTCGTGACGGACTCACGCGAGGCGGGACCCGGTGGGCTCTACATCGCCCGCATCGGTGAGCAGATGGACGGGCACCAGTTCGTCGCCCCCGCCGCCGGGCTCGGGGCTGTGGCCGCGATGACCACCCGCGTGGTGGACGAGCTTCCCTGCGTGGTCGTCGAGGACATCCAGGGCGGGCTGGCCTCCCTGGCCCGGGCCGTCGTCGACCGGCACCCGGACCTGACGGTGGTCGGCATCACCGGATCCTCGGGCAAGACCTCCACCAAGGACCTGCTCGCCAGTGTCCTGTCGAGCGCGGCACCGACCGTCGCCCCCGTGGGGTCGCTGAACTCCGAGGTCGGCGTGCCCCTGACCGTCTTCCGCGTCACGCCCCAGACCCGCTTCCTCATCGTCGAGATGGGCGCCCGCGGCGTGGGCCACATCGACTACCTCACCCGGATCGCCCCGCCGAGCATCGGCATCGAGCTCAACGTGGGCACCGCCCACGTCGGGGAGTTCGGCTCCCGCGAGGCGATCGCCATCGCCAAGGCCGAGCTCGTCCAGGCGCTCCCTCCCACGGGGCTGGCCATCCTCAACGCCGACGACGCGGTCGTCCGCGGCATGGCGGCGCAGACCACCGCCCGGGTCCAGCTCGTGGGAACCGGCCCCGAGGCAGCGGTCCGCGCCACCCGGGTCATCCTCGACGAGCAGGGTCGCCCGTCCTTCCACCTCACGACGCCCGACGGGGACGCCGAGGTCACCCTCCCGCTGCACGGCGAGCACCACGTCGGCAACGCCCTGGCCGTCGTCGCCGCGGCACTGGAGTGCGGCTTGGCGCTGGCCGACGTCGTCGCCGCGCTGGCCACGGCCGTGCCGGCCTCCCGCTGGCGGATGGAGGTCACCGAGCGTCCCGACGGGGTGACCGTCGTCAACGACGCCTACAACGCCAACCCCGACTCGATGCGAGCCGCCCTCAAGGCCCTGGTGGCGATGGGTGGAGGCCGCGGTCGCGAGGACGCAGGATCCGGGCGGCGCACCTGGGCGGTCCTGGGGTCGATGCTGGAGCTCGGTGCGGACTCGACCACCGAGCACGATGCCATCGGCCGACTCGCCGTGCGGCTCAACATCTCCCGGCTCGTCGTGGTCGGGGACACCGCCCGCCCGATGGCCAGCGGGGCACAGCACGAGGGGTCGTGGGGTGACGAGGCGGTGTGGGTGCCGGATGCCGATGCCGCCTACGATCTGCTGGCCGAAGAACTTCGGCCCGGAGACGTCGTGTTGTTCAAGTCCAGCCGTGATGCCGGACTACGGTGGCTCGGAGACAGACTGGCCGGCGGCGCCACGAAGAGCGCAGACGACACCAGCGCAGGGAACAGCGCAGCCAACAGCGAGGAGGGCACGACGTGAAGGCGGTGCTGCTCGCGGCCGTCATCTCCCTCGTGGGCGCGCTGTTCGGCACCCCGATGTACATCAAGTTCCTCGTCCGCCGCGGCTACGGCCAGTTCATCCGCGACGACGGCCCGACCTCGCACCACACCAAGCGAGGCACGCCCACCATGGGTGGCGCGGTCATCATCGGCTCCAGCCTCGCGGCATACGGTCTGGCACACGCGCTCACCGGCACGCCGCTCACCTGGAGCGGCGTCCTCGTCCTGTTCCTCATGTCGGGCCTGGGCCTGGTCGGCTTCCTCGACGACTACATCAAGATCTCCAAGCAGCGCAGCCTCGGCCTGCGCTCGCGTGAGAAGCTCGCCGGCCAGACCCTGATCGCCGTCATCTTCGCCGTGCTGGTCCTGCAGTTCCCCAACAGCAAGAACCGCACCCCCGGCTCGACCCACATCTCGTTCGTCCGGGACACCGGGATCGACCTGGCGTTCGCCGGCACGCTGCTGGGCCTGATCCTGTTCATCATCTGGGCCAACATCATGATCGCCGGCACGTCCAACGGCGTGAACCTCACCGACGGCCTCGACGGCCTCGCGACCGGCGCCTCCGTGATGGTCTTCGCCGCCTACGTCCTCATCGGCATCTGGCAGGGCAACCAGAACTGCCAGATCACCCCCGGCCTCAAGTGCTACGAGGTCCGTGACTCGCGAGACCTCGCCGTCGTGGCGGCCGCAGCCATGGGAGCGTGCTTCGGGTTCCTGTGGTGGAACGCCTCACCCGCCAAGATCTTCATGGGGGACACCGGATCCCTCGCGCTCGGTGGCGGGCTCGCCGGTCTGGCGATCACCACCCGCACCGAGCTGCTCATCGTCATCCTGGGCGGCCTGTTCGTCGCGATCACCCTCTCGGTCATCATCCAGGTCGGAGGGTTCAAGCTGACCGGTAAGCGCGTCTTCCGGATGGCGCCGCTGCAGCACCACTTCGAGCTGCTCGGCTGGAACGAGGTCACCATCGTGATCAGGTTCTGGATCATCGCGGGGCTGTTCGTCGCGCTGGGGCTGGGCCTGTTCTACGCAGAGTGGGTCGTGGGCGCGGCGTGAGCGGGCGGCTCGACGGCCTGACCAGCGGCGGCGCCGACTGGAGCGGTATCCGCGTCGTGGTGGCCGGGCTGGGTGTCAGTGGCTTCGCCGCGGCCGACGCGCTGCACGAGCGCGGTGCTCGGGTGGTGGCCGTGGACGGCGCCGACCCCGACACCAGCACCGCGATGGGGGAGCGGGCCCGCATCCTCGACATCCTCGGGGTGGACGTGCGCCTGGGCCCCGAGCACGTCGAGGGTATGCCGGACGGCGCGCTTCCGGACCTCGTCGTGACCTCCCCGGGGTGGCGCCCGGACCAGCCGCTGCTCCTCGCAGCCGCACAGGCCGGCATACCCGTCTGGGGAGAGGTGGAGCTCGCCTGGCGGATGCGCGCGGAGGTGGGGCCGGCGCCCTGGCTGACCATCACCGGCACGAACGGCAAGACCACCACCGTGGAGATGCTGGCCTCGATGCTGCGCGCAGCAGGGCTGCGAGCCACGGCCGCCGGCAACGTCGGCACCCCGATCCTCGAGGCGGTGCTGCACCCCGAGCCCTTCGACGTGATCGCCGTCGAGCTGTCCAGCTTCCAGCTGCACTGGTCCGACTCGATCGAGCCCTACGCCTCGGCCTGCCTCAACGTCGCCCCGGACCACGTCGACTGGCACGGCTCGATGGAGGAGTACCAGCGCGCCAAGGGCAAGGTCTACGCGCGCACCAAGGTCGCCTGCGTCTACAACGTGCAGGACCCGGTCACCGAACGGCTGGTGATGGACGCCGACGTCCAGGACGGCTGCCGCGCGATCGGCTTCACCCTCGGCATGCCGGCCCTGTCGATGGTGGGCGTCGTCGACGACATCCTCGCCGACCGTGCGTTCGTCGAGCAGCGCAAGACGTCCGCGGCCGAGCTGGCCACCCTCGACGACGTCCGCGGCAGCGCCGCCACCCTGGCACCGCACAACCTGGCCAACGCCCTCGCGGCGGCGGCGCTGGCTCGGGCCTACGGCGTCGCACCGCTCGCCGTCCGCGATGGGCTGCGCGCGTTCACTCCGGACCCGCACCGGATCGCCGACTGCGGTGAGGTGGACGGCGTCCGCTACGTCGACGACTCGAAGGCGACCAACCCGCACGCGGCGGCCGCCTCGCTGCACGCGTTCGAGCACGTCGTCTGGATCGCGGGTGGGCTGCTCAAGGGGGCCGACGTCGACGACCTCGTCCGTGACGCCGCCGACCGGCTGCGCGGGGTCGTCCTCATCGGCGCGGACCGCGATCGGCTGGCCGAGGCGCTGGCCCGACACGCGCCGGATGTCCCGGTCGTCGAGGTGCCGAGCACGGACACTGGGGTCATGGAGACCGTCGTCGCGCGCGCGGCAGAGCTCGCCCAGCCGGGCGATGTCGTGCTGCTCGCGCCAGCAGCGGCCTCGATGGACATGTTCCCCAACTACGGTGCCCGAGGCGACGCCTTCGCTGCGGCGGTCGCCCGCCGCGCCGGGTCCGCAGGAGACTAGCCGTGAGCAGTGCCAGCACCGCGCCCCCTCGGGCGCGGACCGCGTCGCACGCCTCGTCGAACCGCGACTCCTCGACCAGGGAGTCCACCCGGTTCGGGGGGTGGCTGCAGCGGCTCGACTCGCCCGTCACCAGCTACTACGTCCTGCTCAGCGTGACCGTGGTCCTCGTCGTCATCGGCCTCATCATGGTGCTGTCGGCGTCCTCGGTGAAGTCGCTCGTCCAGACCGACAACGCCACGCCCTACGTCTTCTTCCGCAAGCAGCTCCAGTTCGCCGCCATGGGCGCCATCGCCATGGTGATCGGGGTGCGGGTCCCCCCGCGGGTGTGGAAGGCGTTGGCGGTGCCGATCCTGGTCGGCGCACTGCTGCTCCAGCTGCTCGTCTTCACCCCGCTCGGCGTGTCCGTCAACGGCAACCGGAACTGGCTGGCCCTGGGCCCGGTGACCCTCCAGCCCGCGGAGTTCGCCAAGATCGGGCTCATCCTCGTGGGCGCCACGGTGCTCACGGCCAAGCGCAAGCTGCTCGGCCAGATGCGGCACGTGATCATCCCGTTCCTCTTCCCGGTCGCGGCCGTGACGATCGGTCTTGTCCTGCTCGGTCACGACCTCGGCACCGTCATGGTGATGGGCGGGATCGTCGCGGCGGTGCTGTTCGCCGCCGGGGTGCCTCGTCGCATGTTCGTCTATGGCGGCGCGCTGTTCGGCGCCCTCGCCGTGACCATGGTCGTCACGAGCCCCAACCGGCTGCAGCGGTTCGACGTGTGGCTGGGCAAGGACACCAACGAGTACGGCGCCTACCGTCAGCCGCTGCACGGACGCTACGCCCTCGCCGACGGTGGGTGGTGGGGCGTCGGCCTCGGCGCCAGTCGCGAGAAGTGGCAGTGGCTGCCCGAGGCCCACAACGACTTCATCTTCGCGATCTTGGGCGAGGAGCTCGGCCTGCCCGGCACGCTCGTGCTGCTCGGCCTGTTCTGCGCGCTGGCGCTGGTCTGCTACCGGATCGTGCTGCGCAGCAACGACACGTTCGTGCGGGTCGCGACGGCGGGCGTGATGGCCTGGATCGTGGTCCAGGCGATCATCAACATCGGTGCCGTCATCGGCCTGCTCCCCGTGATCGGCGTGCCCCTTCCGCTCGTCTCGTACGGCGGGTCGTCGCTCATGACGACGATGTTCGCGCTGGGCATGCTGCTGTCCTTTGCCCGCAAGGAACCCGGCTGCTCCGAGGCGCTGTCGGCCAAACCGTCGGTCGTGCGTCGCTCCCTCGCGGTCCTGCCCGGGCGTCGGGGGCGTCGCTGATGGCTGCTGACCCCACCCCCTCGTCGGTCCTGCTGGCCGGTGGCGGGACAGCTGGTCACGTCTCGCCGCTGTTGTCGCTGGCCGACTGCCTGCGCCGGCGCGACCCCGACATCGCCATCACCGCCCTCGGCACCGAGACCGGCCTCGAGGCCCGCCTGGTCCCCGAACGCGGGTACCCGCTGATGACCGTCCCCAAGGTGCCCCTGCCACGCAAGCCGTCCGGCGACCTGCTCCGCCTCCCCGGCAGCCTGCGCGCCGCCGTGGCTGCTGCCGAGCGGGCGATCGAGGAGTCCGGGGCCCAGGTGGTCGTCGGTTTCGGCGGCTACGTCTCCACCCCCGCCTATCTCGCCGCGCGACGCCGCCACGTCCCGATCGTCGTGCACGAGCAGAACGCCCGTGCGGGTCTGGCCAACCGCGTCGGGGCGAGGATGACCCGGTTCGTCGCGACCACCTTTGCGAGCACCAAGCTGGCCCACGCGACCGCCATCGGCATGCCGCTGCGTCGCGAGATCGCCCAGCTCGACCGGGTGGCAGTGCGCCCGGAGGCGCTGGCGCACTTCGGGCTCGAACCCCACTGGCCGACCGTCCTCGTCACCGGTGGGTCGCTCGGTGCGCAGCGGCTCAACTCGACCTTCGAGGCCAGGGTCGCGGCGCTGCGCGCGTCGGGTGTCCAGGTCCTGCACCTCACCGGCGCGGGCAAGGAGTTCGTCGCGGACAACAGCGGGACCGGCGCTCCCTACGTCGTCGCCCCCTACGCCGACCGGATGGACCTCGCGTATGCCGCGGCCGACCTCGTCGTCGCTCGCGCCGGCGCCAACACCGTCTGTGAGCTGACCGCGGTGGGACTTCCGGCCGTTTACGTCCCCCTGCCCATCGGCAACGGTGAGCAGCGGTTCAACGCGGCCGATGTCGTGGCCGCCGGTGGCGGCCTCCTCGTCGAGGACGCAGCCCTCACGCCCGCCTGGGTCGACGACACGCTCGTCCCCCTCGTGTCCGACCGCGACCGGATGGACGCCATGGCGGCCGCCTCGGCTGCGACAGGGGAGCGCGGGGCCGACGAGCTGCTGGCCGACATGGTGGCCGCCGCCTTCACCGAATCCCTTGCGGGGCAACGATGAACGGCTCCAACGAACGCTTCGACTTCGCGGCACCCGTTCCTCCGCTGGGAGACCTCGGCTCGATCCACTTCATCGCCATCGGCGGGGCCGGAATGTCCGGCGTGGCGCGGGTGATGCTGGCTCGAGGCTGCTCCGTCAGCGGGTCCGACGCGAAGCAGTCCCCGGTGCTCGCGGCCCTCGCCGCGGAAGGCGCCGACGTCCACGTCGGCCACGACGCGGCATACGTCGAGGGCAAGGACACCGTCGTGATCTCCTCGGCGATCCGCGAGTCCAACATCGAGCTGGCGGCCGCCCGCGCGGCGGGCCTGCGGGTGCTGCACCGCTCCCAGGCCCTCGCCAGCACCATGGCGGACTCACGACGGGTCGCTGTCGCGGGCGCCAACGGCAAGACGACGACGACCTCGATGCTGACCGTCGCGCTGCAGCACTGCGGCATCGACCCGTCCTTCGCCGCCGGCGGCGAGCTCGCCAAGCACGGCACCAACGCGCACTGGGGGACCGGCGACGTGTTCGTCGCCGAGGCCGACGAGAGCGACGGCTCGTTCCTCGTCTACCGCCCCGAGGTCGCGGTCGTGACCAACGTCCAACCCGACCACCTCGACTTCTACGGCACCTTCGAACGCGTCCAGGAGGCCTACACCGCCTTCACGGCGACCATCGTGGACGGTGGACTGCTCGTCGCCTGCCAGGACGACCAGGGGTCGCGCGAGCTGGCTGAGGCGGCCAGGGCTGGCGGCACCCGGGTGCTGACCTACGGCTGGTCGACCGACGCGGACGTGGTCCTGCGCGACGAGGTGTTCCGCGGGCTGATGGGCCGGGTCACCGTCACCGGACCCGACGGCGTTGCGCGCAACCTGCGGATCAACATCCCCGGACGCCACAACCTGCTCAACGCCGCAGCCGCCTACACCGTGGCGGTCGACGGCCTCGGTCAGGACCCCACTCGCGTCCTCGACGGGCTGTTCGGCTTCACGGGCACCCGACGCCGGTTCGAGCCCAAGGGTTCTGCGGCCGGCGTCTCCGTGGTCGACGACTACGCACACAACCCCGGCAAGGTGGCGGCCGTGGTCACCACCGGGGCAGACCTCGCTGGTGAGGGGCGCCTCGTCGTCGTGTTCCAGCCACACCTCTACTCGCGCACCAGGGACTTCGCCCGTGAGTTTGCTGCGGCCCTGCTGCCTGCGGACGTCGTGGTGATCATGGAGATCTATGCCGCGCGGGAGGACCCGATGCCGGGCGTCTCCTCTCAGCTCGTCGCGGACGAGCTGCGTGAGCTGCGCGCGGACGCCGACGTCATCGTGATCCCGTCGTGGTCGGCCGTGGCCGAGCACGTGGCCGGGCTGGCTCGCGAGGGCGACCTCGTCCTCACCGTGGGTGCCGGGGACGTGACGATGATCGGGCCCGAGATCCTGCGCGCCCTCGGCCAGGCATGAGCCAGCACCCGGGCTCCTCGAGCCGCGTGGGGCGCACCGGACTCGCCTCGTCCAGGGCCAGGTTCCAGCGCCGGGCGCACGAGGTGCGCCAGCGTCCGCTGCGACTCTTCGGGTATGCCGCGGCGACCCTGGCGGTCGTGGCGCTCCTCGGCTGGGTGGTCGGGTTCAGCCCCGTGCTCGCGGTGCGCAGCGTCGAGGTGGTGGGGGTCCCGGACGCCGAGGTGGCCGCCATCAAGGCGATGGCCCGCGTCCCTCTGGGGGAGCCGTTGGCGCGGGTCGACGGTGATGCCGTGGCGGCCCGGGTCGCCGAGCGGGCGACCGTGGCGGACGTGTCGATCGAACGGTCGTGGCCCAGCACCCTGGTCATCCACGCGAGCCCGCGTCAGCCGTTCCTCGTGGTCAAGAACCCTCAAGGTCAACTACAGGTTGTGGATGAGACGGGGGTCGCCTACGCCCAGGTGAGCACCCCGCCGCGGGGTGTTCCGACGGTGAACGCGGCCAGCCAGGCGGCGCTGTCCCGCGACGCCCTGTCGGCGGCCGTCAGCGTCCTCAAGGTGCTGCCGGCGACCCTCCAGAAACGGGTCACCAACATCACCGTCAGCAGTGCCAACCTGGTCACCCTGAAGATCGGCAAGACGTCCGTGGTCTGGGGCGGCAGCGACGAGCCGGAGCGCAAGGTGGCCATCATGACCGCCTTGCTCAAGGGTGGCCCGAAGCTGATCGATGTCAGTGCTCCCAGCACGCCCGTCACCCGCTGACCGGGACGGCCGTGATGTCGTGCCACACTGTGGCTGGTGGTGCGGAAGTGACGGGTGTGACAGGCCCTCCGACAGGCCCGGAGACAAACCGCGAAATCGGGTGAATCCGTGCTGCGACACGCGGTCGATCAGGTTGCCTGTGACCCATGTGACGCATAGCGTCGGCGACACCGAAACGTTGGCGCCGGAACGTCGAGAAGCCTAACCCTCAACTTGACGTCGATGGTATCCCACGGTCGACACGTACCACCACGGACTCGTCAGCACCGAGCGACGACCACCACCGAGCACCGCATTCAGGAGAGGCCCACCGCCGTGGCAGCACCACAGAACTACCTGGCCGTCATCAAGGTCGTCGGCATCGGCGGCGGTGGCGTCAACGCCATCAACCGCATGATCGAGGTCGGCCTCAAGGGCGTCGAGTTCATCGCCATCAACACTGATGCGCAGGCGCTGCTGATGAGCGACGCGGACGTCAAGCTCGACGTGGGTCGCGAGCTCACCCGGGGTCTGGGCGCGGGCGCCGACCCCGAGGTCGGCAAGAAGGCCGCCGAGGACCACGCGGAGGAGATCGAGGAGGTGCTCAAGGGCGCCGACATGGTCTTCGTCACCGCGGGTGAGGGTGGCGGCACCGGGACTGGTGGAGCGCCTGTGGTCGCCAAGATCGCCAAGGGGCTCGGTGCCCTGACGATCGGCGTGGTCACCCGCCCGTTCACCTTCGAGGGCCGTCGTCGCGCCAACCAGGCCGAGACCGGCATCGCCCAGCTCCGCGAAGAGGTCGACACCCTCATCGTCATCCCGAACGACCGGCTGCTGTCGATCAGCGACCGCACGGTCAGCATGCTCGACGCCTTCCGCTCGGCCGACCAGGTGCTGCTGTCCGGTGTCCAGGGGATCACCGACCTGATCACGACCCCGGGCCTGATCAACCTCGACTTCGCCGACGTCAAGTCGGTCATGCAGGGCGCTGGTTCTGCCCTCATGGGCATCGGCTCCTCCCGCGGCGACGACCGCGCGGTCCAGGCCGCCGAGCTCGCCATCTCCAGCCCGCTGCTCGAAGCCAGCATCGACGGCGCCCACGGCGTGCTGCTGTCGATCCAGGGCGGCAGCGACCTCGGGCTCTTCGAGATCAACGAAGCCGCTCGCCTCGTCCAGGAGGCTGCGCACCCCGAGGCCAACATCATCTTCGGCGCGGTCATCGACGACGCCCTCGGCGACGAGGTCCGCGTGACGGTCATCGCGGCCGGGTTCGACGGCGGCGCGCCGCTCAAGCGTGAGAACGACCGCGCCATCGGCCAGATCCAGGGCTCGTCCCGCCCGGCCCAGCAGCCGGCTGCGCCGGCCGCTGAGGCGCCTAGGCCGGAGCCCGTCGCGCCGCCGACGCCTGCACGCGACGAGGCCCCGGTGCGCGCGCCGGAGGCGACACCGGTCGAGTCGGCCGCCCAGCGCGAGCCCGCTGGTCGTCCGCCGCGGACCGTCACCTTCGACGAGGGCGACGACCTCGACGTGCCGGACTTCTTGAAATAGGCACAGCCCTCAAGTAGGCACTGCCTCACGTTGGCACGGCCTCACGTAGACAGGCAGCAGGAGCCCCGGACCGGTCTCGGTCCGGGGCTCCTGGCGTTCCCGGCTCGGGCGGCGGGTGGCGTGCGACCACCTGGGTATGCCGTGTCGTAGGTTGGGGCGGTGTTCTACTGGCGCGCGCACACCGGCCCCGTGCAATGGGGCTTCACCGACCGCGAGGGTGGCGTGAGCGCCGGCGCGTTCGACTCCCTCAACCTCGGGGGACACGTGGGAGACGACCCCGAGGCCGTCGAGGAGAACCGTGAGCGAGTCGCCAAATCTGTTGGAGTGCAACGAGATCACTTGCTCTTCATGCAGCAGTGCCACGGCAGTGACGTGCAGGTCGTCGAGAGCGCGTGGGGCCCTCAGGGCCCACCGCCGGCGGACGGAGTGGTGACAGCCACGCCCGGACTTGCGCTCGCCGTCCTCGTGGCCGACTGCACGCCGGTGCTCCTGGCCGACCCGGCTGCCGGAGTCGTCGGGGCCGTCCACGCCGGTCGTCCGGGGATGATGTCCGGGATCGTCGAGACCGCGGTGCGGCAGATGCGCGACCTCGGGGCCCGGGACATCAGCGCAGTGGTCGGCCCCTCGGTCTGCGGCCGGTGCTACGAGGTGCCGCAGGAGATGAGCGCTGCCGCGGCCGCGGTGAGCCCTGAGTCGTCCGCCAGGTCGTGGACCGGCACTTCGGCCATTGATGTGGCGACCGGAGTCGTCGCGCAGCTGGTGGCAGAAAACGTTGCGGTGCAGTGGGTTCCGGGTTGTGCCCGCGAGGACGAGCGGCTGTTCTCGTACCGCCGGGACGGGCGCACGGGGCGCTTCGCCGGCGTCGTCGTGGCCGGCGCCGCGTGAGCAGCGGTGAAGGGCGCCGAGCGGAGCTTGCCGGCAACCTGGCCCGTGTCCGGGAGCGGATCGAGGCGGCCTGCGCTGACGCGGGGCGAGACCCCGCAGACGTCGCCCTCGTCGCCGTGACCAAGTTCTTTCCCGCCAGCGACATCGAGCTGCTCGCCGAGCTCGGGGTTCTGGCGATCGGGGAGAACCGCGACCAGGAGGCCTCGGCCAAGGTGTCCGAGCTGACCCGCCGCCAGGACGTCGAGGTCCACTTCATCGGCCAGCTCCAGACCAACAAGGCCGGCTCGGTGGTGTCCTACGCCGACGTGGTGCAGTCGGTCGACCGCCCCAAGCTGGTCGCTGCGCTGGACCGTGCGGCGGGCGCCCGCGGCGTGCGAACCGGTGTCCTCGTGCAGGTGTCCCTCGACGACCCACCCGACAGGGGAGGGGTCGACCCAGCGGACGCAGCCGCGCTGGCCGACCAGGTCGCCGGGTGCGAGCACCTTGACCTTCGCGGAGTCATGGCGGTGGCGCCGCTCGGAGCCGACCCCGCGCCGGCCTTTGCGCGGCTGCGCGAGGTGGCACGCGGCATACAACAGGTGCACCCGGACGCGACGTGGATCTCGGCCGGGATGAGCGGTGACCTCGAGGCGGCGGTGGCGCACGGCGCGACACACCTGCGTGTCGGGAGCGCAATCCTCGGTTCTCGCCAGTCACACCGGTAACTTCAGTTGCGAAGACGGCGGTAGTGCTGAGCAGGCATTACCGGTTGAACAGACAGCAGGAACTGAAACCTTAGGGAGCTCGCACATGGCTGGGGCGCTGCGCAAGACGATGGTGTACCTCGGGCTCGCCGAGGATGACGAGCGATACGACGGCTACGACGAGTACGACTACGACGAGCCCGCTCGCCAGGATGCCCCGGCGGAGCGTTCGGCTGCTGTCACCCCGTTGCCGCAGCGCACGCCCGTGGCACGCGTCGTCCGCGACGTCGAGGTCGGTGCCCTGAACCGGATCACCACGATCCACCCGCGCACCTACAACGAGGCCAAGAACATCGGCGAGAGCTTCCGGGACGGGACGCCCGTCATCATGAACCTGTCGGACATGGACGACTCCGACGCCAAGCGCCTGGTCGACTTCGCCGCCGGTCTGGTCTTCGGGCTGCACGGGCAGATCGAGCGGGTGACCTCCAAGGTGTTCCTGCTGTCGCCTGCCCACGTCGAGGTCTCCGCCGAAGAGGGTCCCGCGGTCCCCACCACAGCCCGCGGCCTGTTCAACCAGAGCTGACCCGCACAGTCCACGCCCAGCCCACCATGGCAGGGTGAGCGCATGATCCCGGGCCCCGTTGGCGACCTCCTGCGCTTTGTCGTCTTCCTCTTCTTCATCATCCTGCTGGGGCGGCTCGTCCTGGACTGGGTGCAGGCCTTCGCGCGCGACTGGCGCCCACGCGGCGCCATCCTCGTCGTCGCCGAGTTCGTCTACACGATCACCGACCCGCCGCTGAAGGCATTGCGCAGGGTGATTCCGCCGCTGTCGCTGGGCAACATCCGCCTCGATCTGGCGTTCCTCGTC
This sequence comes from uncultured Actinomycetota bacterium, assembly GCA_963740865.1. Lineage (GTDB taxonomy): Bacteria > Actinomycetota > Actinomycetes > Actinomycetales > Dermatophilaceae > Pedococcus. The sequence goes on along the minus strand of CAVUGH010000027.1, from coordinate 134,778 downwards.
CTGATGTTGCTGACCACTCTTCTGATGAGCTTCATCTAGGCGGCCCTGCATCCTCTAGGCTGGCGCGTGACCCATTCTCTGGGATGCTTTACCTGCACTGCTCATGCCAGCCAACCGAGGTGACTACATGACGCTCACGCCTGAGGACGTCCTCAACAAGAACTTCACGCCGACCCAGTTCCGGCGTGGCTACGACGAGCGCGAGGTGGACGACTTCCTCGACGAGGTCGTGGCCGAGATGCGCCGCATCGTCAAGGAGGGCGATGACCTCCGCGACCAGCTGAACGAGTGCCGCCAGACCAAGGGCATGCCGGTCGTCGCCAAGGCCGACCCCAACGCTGCCGCCGTCAAGGCTGCAGACGCCAAGGCCGCCCAGGAGGCGGAGGCCAAGGCCACCCGCGAGGTCGAGGAGCGGCTCGCCGCCATCACGGCCAAGGCAGACGAGGCCGAGAAGGCAGCCCAGGAGCGGGTTGCCGCGGCGACGGCCAAGGCCGAGGAGGCCGAGAAGACCGCGCAGGCGCGGGCCGACGAGGCCGAGCAGGCAGCCCAGGGCCGCATCTCGGACACCGAGAAGGGTGCCCAGGAGCGTGCCAAGGCCGTCGAGGCGCGTGCCAAGGAGGCCGAGGAGCGCGCTGCCGAGGCGCAGCAGCGTCTCGAGGAGGCCCAGAAGCAGGCGGAGGAGCTCCAGCGGGCCAACGCCGAGCAGGCCAAGGCACTCGAAGCCGCCCAGGCCGCCCACGCGGCCCAGGCGCAGGAGGCAGCACAGGCGCAGCAGGCAGCTCAGCAGGCGGCTCAGCAGGCGCAGCCCGTTGCTGCAGCAGCCGAACAGGGCACCCCCGTCGCCACGCTCGGCGCGGCCGCCGCCGGTGGTGGCGCGAGCGCTGCAGCCCTCCTGGAGATGGCTCAGCGACTGCACGACGAGCACGTCGGCCAGGGTGAGTCCACCCGCGACCGTCTCATCGCCGAGGCGCAGTCACGGCACGACGAGCTGGTCGGTGACGGCCAGAGCAAGTACGACGAGCTGCTCACGGTGGGTCAGAACAAGCACGACGAGCTGCTGTCCGTGGGCCAGTCGCGTCACGACGAGCTGCTCGCGACCGCGCAGTCGCGGCACGACGAGCTCGTGGGCGAGGCCACCACGAAGCACGAGCAGATGATCACCGAGGCGCGCGAACGCTCGACCGGCATGGTCCACGAGGCGCAGCAGAAGAAGGCGCAGATCCTCGAGGAGCTCAGTCGCGAGCGGAACCTGCTCGAGAAGAAGATCGACGAGCTGCGCACCTTCGAGCGCGACTACCGCGCGCGGCTCAAGAACTACATCGAGGAGCAGCTCGCAGACCTCGAAGAGATCGGCGTGGAGCCCGCAGAGGCCGGCGACGACCAGGGCAACGGCGAGGGCCAGCAGGACAACCAGTAGCCGACCCAGCGTCCGGCCACTGGCAGCAGTGCAGAGCAGAGAGCGCCCACCCCATCGGGGTGGGCGCTCTCTGGCGTTCGGGGAGTCCCGGTCAGGGGCGGACCGGACCATCGCGCAGGACGCCCCGCACGGCGTCGAGGGTCAGGGTGGCCGGGTCGAAGTCGGTGAGCAGCCAGGTGGCACCCGCTGCGGTGTAGGGCGCGGGGTCGACCCCGCGCTCGAGCGACACGACGATGTCGAACGCCCGGCGGGCGTCGCCGTGGAGGGCGCCAACGCCGGCCACCGCCTCGGCGAGCTGGTCGGGGGAGGTGAGGTTCACCGGGAAGAACCCGTCGTGCGCGGCCGCCCGGGCCATCGGCTTCGTGTTGCCGGGGAAGCCCGCGACCCACACCGGGACCGAACCGTTCACGGGGGTCGGGTGGAAGGCGATCCCGTCGACGTGGACGTGGCGCCCGTCGTGGTGCACGGGCTCGCCGGTCCACGCGGCGCGGAGGACAGCCAGTGACTCGTCGAGCACCTCGGCCCGAGTGCGGTCGTCGACGGGCTCGCCGGTACGGGAGTACTCGCCGCCGAACCGATCGCTCCCGAGCCCGACACCGAGGACGAGCCGCCCGCCGGAGAGGCGGTCGAGGGTGGCAGTCTCGCGGGCGACCTTCACCGCGCGCCGGCGGGCGAGCGGGGTGACCATCGGTCCCAGCACCAGCCGGGAGGTGACCGCCGCGACCGCGGAGAGGACGACCCACGGGTCGGCCACCGCTCGGATCGGCGCACGCCAGGCGACGTGGTCCCAGACGAAGAACCCGTCCCAGCCGGCCTCCTCGGCCTCCACCGCGAGCCGCACCAGGGTCGCCGGGTCGGCGAGCTCGTCGAACAAGGGGAGCCAGAGTCCCGCGCGGGCGCTCATGCTCGCAGCTCCCGGGTGGTTCCCCGCGGTGCGGTGTGGCGGAGCAGGGCGTCGGTGAACTCGTCCCACCGAGCGGCAGGCAGCTCGTGGCCGGTGTCGTCGAGGACGACCAGCGTGGAGCCGGGCAGGGCCGCTTGGAGGGCGTGTCCGTGCTCGAGGGGAAACGCCGGGTCGAGCGCTCCGTGCACGACGAGTGCCGGGCACGCGACGTGGCCGAACCCGCCGTTGCGGGGGCCGTCGAACTCCATCGCGAAATGGTTCGTCATCGCGGCGGCGACGTCCCGGGTCCGCGCCACGTCGACGCGGGCCAGCGATCGGACGTGCTCCTCGTCGACGAGGGGTGAAGTGCCGTGGTAGGCGAGGACGGCTGCCGTCACGTGCTCGACCACAGCCTCGGTGTCGTCGAGATCAGGAGTCTCGTCAGCGGTGGAGTCGATGAATTCCATTGTCGGAGAAGGGAGCCCGTCCTCATCTGTCGTCGTGCTCATGAAGGTGACCGAGGCGACCCGGTCGGGGTGGTCGACGGCGAGGAAGAGGGCGGTGCCACCCGACATCGACCGACCCACGACGTGCGCCTTCTCGACCCCGAGGCCGTCCAGGATGCCGACGGCGTCGGCGGCCAGGTCACTCATCGCGTAGCCGGGTCGCCCGACGGGAAAGGACGTGGACCGTCCGGTGTCGCGCTGGTCGTAGCGGATCACGAACCGGCCGCCGGCCGCGATCCGCTCGCACAGCTCGTCCTCCCACCAGACCATCGAGGCGCACGCGCCGTGGATGAGGAGGATCGCGGGATCGGCGGGGTCGCCCACCGTCTGGACGCACAGCTCAACCGCACCGACGGGGATCATCTGCTCGGGGTTCATGTCCTCGAAGGTAGGGCTCTCACGGCATCCCGAAAAGCGATTGTTCTTGCTTATGGTGATCGTTAAAGGCGATGATGCCCCCATGTGGGAACCGAGGCACCTCACCGCCCTCGACGCCGTCGCCCGCACCGGCACCTTCGGTCGCGCCGCTGTCGAGCTCGGCTACACCCAGTCGAGCCTGAGCCAGCAGATCGCCGCGCTCGAACGTGAGGTTGGCGGCCGCCTGTTCGACCGGCTGCCGGGTGCCCGACCGCCCCAGCTCACCCCGCTCGGGCGTCTGGTCCTCGAGGAGGGCCGCTCAATCCTTGCCCGTCAGGGCCGGGCCAGCGATGCCGTCGACCGGTACCTCGCGGGTGCCGGAAGAGTCGACGTGGGCACCTTCCAGACGGTGACGAACGCTCTTCTGCCGGATGTCGTGCGGCGGGTCCGCGAGGAGCATCCCGACGCGCGGATCCTGTTGTCGGAGGACGAGACCGACTCCCCGACTCTCGACGGGCTCGACCTGCTGTTCTTCGACGGCGAGGGGCCATCAGGAGCGCAGCGGGCCGAGGTCTTCCGCGACGACCACGTCCTGATCACTCCGACGGGGTTGCTGGCAGGGGGCAGGGTGGAGCTTGCCGAGCTCCACGGTCGCCCGATGGTGGCGCTGCCGGCGCTGTGCGACCAGGCGATGGTCGAGCAGGCCCTCGCCGCGGCATCGGTGGTGCCCGACATCGTCTTTCGCACCGCCGACAACCAGGGCGTCACCGCGATGGTGCGGGCCGGCCTCGGTGTCGCGGTGATGCCGCTGCTTGCCGTCGCGGGGCAGCAGGACGACCCCGGTCTGTCGTTCCACGCGCTGCGACCGGCGTTGCCCGAGCGGCTGGTCGACGTGTGGTGGCGCGGATCCCTGTCGCCGTTGGCCACCCGGTTCCGCGACGTCGCGCTGGAGGTGGGGGTCGAGCTCACGCGTCGAGGTCGGGTCCGGGGCTGACGCGGGGTGGTTGCGGGGGTGGTTGCCTGGGGTGCGCTCCGACCGCGTCGCGGTGGGCGAACTCGCGCGTTCGGAGAGCCCCGCGTTCCAACGGTTTTGGCCTCGACCGCGTTTTGCCGTTGAGTACACAGCGCGCAGCGCTTATCCTCACCGCACCTGTGAGCGCTCGTCTAGGAGCGCCATGCGACCGAGGGGCCTGGCACACCATGGTTCAAAAGGCGAGAGCTGCAACGAAGTCCGCATCTGCGAGCAGGGCTTCCAGCGCCACCAAGACTGCCCCCGCGAAGAAGGCCGCCCCGAGCAAGAAGGCCGCGCCCGCGACGAAGGCGGCGCCGGCCAAGAAGGCGGCGCCGGCCAAGAAGGCCGCGCCCGCGAAGAAGGCCGCGCCGGCCAAGAAGACCAGCGCCGCGCCGGCCGAAGAAGACCAGCGCCGCGCCGGCGAAGAAGGCGGCCCCGGCCAAGAAGGTGGCCCCGGCGAAGAAGGTGGCCCCGGCCAAGAAGGCGGCCCCGGCCAAGAAGGCGGCCCCGGCCAAGAAGGCGGCCCCGGCCAAGAAGGCGGCCCCGGCCAAGAAGGCGGCCCCGGCCAAGAAGGCGGCCCCGCCAAGAAGGCGGCCCCGGCCAAGAAGGCGGCGCCCGCCAAGAAGGCGGCCCCGGCCAAGAAGGCAGCGCCCGCCAAGAAGACGAGTGCCGCCACCAAGGCCGCACCCCGGTCCCTGCGGGTCCGCGACAACGAGTCACCGTGGACAGCCAAGGAGCTGCGCGAGATCCGCACCGAGATCGAGGCGGACGTCGCCCACCTGCGCCAGGAGATCACCGTCGCCGAGGCAGATCTGGTGGGCCTGATGCGCGATGCCGGCGACGGTGCTGGGGACGACCAGGCCGATGCGGGAGCCAAGACGTTCGAGCGCGAGCAGGAGATCTCACTGGCCAACAACGCCCGCGAGATGCTCGACCAGAACCTGCACGCCATCGAACGCCTCGACAACGGGACCTACGGGATCTGTGAGTCCTGCGGCAACCCGATCGGCAAACTTAGGCTTCAGGCCGCTCCTCGTGCGACCCTATGCGTGACATGCAAGACGAAGCAGGAGCGCCGCTGATCGCGGCCGACGAGACCCCCACCACCACCAGACCCGCACCGGACCGCCGCGGCCTCTTCGGCCTCATGGCGGTCATGGCTGTCGTGGCCTACCTTGCCGACCAGGCAACCAAGGCCTGGGCGCTCGCCAACCTCGACCCCGGAGCACCGGTCTCCATCATCGGGGACTACATCCAGCTGAACCTGATCCGCAACGCCGGTGCCGCCTTCTCCATCGGCAACGGCGCCACCTGGGTGCTCACGCTGATCGCGTTCGGCGTGCTCGTGGTCATCATCCGCACGGCCCGCCGCATCGGCAGCCGTGGCTGGGCGGTGGCCCTGGGGCTGTTGCTCGGCGGATCGCTCGGCAACCTCACGGACCGGATGACCCGCGAGCCCGGCCCTGGGCGGGGCCATGTGGTGGACTTCATCGACTACTTCGGCCTGTTCATCGGCAACGTCGCCGACGTCGCCATCGTCAGCGCGGCGGTGGCGATCGGGCTGCTGGCGCTGCGCGGCATCGGCGTCGACGGCAGACGCCCCCACCACGGACGACATGAGGCCGCACATGACTGACGCCAGAACCCTTTTCGTGCCCGATGGCCTCGAAGGGGAACGCGTCGATGCTGCTCTGGCCCGGCTCTTCGGGGTGTCGCGCACCAAGGCCGCCGACCTCGCCTCGGCGGGAGACGTCCACGTCAACCACAAGCAGGCGGGCAAGTCCGACCGCGTCAGCGCCGGAGACCTGCTCGAGGTGACGCTGCCGTCCAGCGAGCAGAGCCCGACGCTCAAGGTGATCGCCGAGCCGGTCCCCGGGATGGGCATCATCCACGACGACGACGACCTCGTGGTCGTGGACAAGCCGGTGGGGGTGGCGGCTCACCCGAGCGTCGGTTGGACCGGCCCCACCGTGGTAGGTGGCCTGGCCGCAGCCGGCTACCGGATCGCGACCAGCGGTGCGAGCGAGCGGCAGGGGATCGTGTCGCGGCTCGACGTCGGCACCAGTGGCCTCATGGTGGTCGCGAAGTCCGAGTACGCCTACAGCGTCCTCAAGCAGGCCTTCCGCAGCCGCAGCGTCGACAAGAAGTACCACGCCCTCGTCCAGGGCCTGCCCGACCCGGTCGTCGGCACCATCGACGCGCCGATCGGCCGGCACCCGAACCACGACTACAAGTTCGCGGTGATGGAGAAGGGCAAGCCCAGCGTCACGCACTACGAGGTCATCGAGGCGTTCCGGGCCGTGTCCCTGCTCGACGTCCACCTCGAGACCGGGCGCACCCACCAGATCCGGGTGCACTTCTCGGCGCTGCACCACCCGTGCGCCGGCGACCTCACCTACGGCGCGGACCCCAAGCTGGCGGCCCGCCTCGGCCTGGATCGTCAGTGGCTGCACGCCGTGGGGCTGGGCTTCGACCACCCCGGCACCGGCAAGTACGTCACCTACGAGAGCCCCTACCCGCCCGACCTGGCCCAGGCCCTCGAGCGCCTCTAGCACTCCCGCCCCGCCTCCCAGCGGGGAGTTTGAGCGATCGCGGCGACCCTGACCGCCGCGATCGCTCAAAGACCTTGGGTATGCCGCCGAGCCGGCTCCGCGGCATACCTGGGCGTGGTGGGGGACGGCGTCGGGAACCCGACGCGACACGGGGTCCCGACACGCCGAAGGGCAGTCGGTGGGGAGGCTTAGGATCGACTCGATGTCCTCCCAGCCCGGCTCCCGCGCCTCCTCCAGCACCTCCTCGAACAGCACCGACTCGTTCGTCCACCTCCACGTGCACACCGAGTACTCCATGCTCGATGGTGCGGCGCGGATCGGTGACCTGTTCACCAAGGCGGCCGAGATGGGGATGCCGGCGCTGGCCACGACCGACCACGGCTACGTCTTCGGCGCCTACGAGTTCTGGAAGAAGGCGCAGGGGACCGGCGTCAAGCCGATCATCGGGGTCGAGGCCTACGTCACGCCGGGCACGCACCGCACCGACAAGACCCGCGTCAAGTGGGGCGAGGACCACCAGTCCGGCGACGACGTGTCCGGCTCGGGCGCCTACACCCACATGACGCTGCTGGCCCGCAACAACAACGGCCTGCACAACCTGTTCCGCCTCGACTCGCAGGCCAGCCTCGACCAGGTCTACGCCAAGTGGCCGCGCATCGACCGCGAGCTGCTCGGCCAGTACGGCCAGGGGCTGATCGGCACGACCGGCTGCCCGTCCGGTGAGGTGCAGACCCGGCTGCGGCTGGGCCAGTACCGCGAGGCGCTGCAGGCGGCCTCCGACTTCCGGGACATCTTCGGCGCCGAGTACTACTTCGCCGAGCTGATGGACCACGGGCTCGACATCGAGCGCCGCGTGCAGAAGGACCTGCTCCGGCTGGCCCGCGAGCTCGGCCTGCCCCTGGTGGCGACCAACGACCTGCACTACACGACGCAGGAGGACGCCAAGGCCCACTCGGCGCTGCTGTGCGTCCAGTCCGGCTCGACCCTGATGGACCCCAACCGGTTCAAGTTCGACGCCGACGACTTCTACCTCAAGAGCCCGGCCGAGATGCGGCACACCTGGCGTGAGCTGCCCGAGGCGTGCGACAACACCCTGCTCATCGCCGAGATGTGCGACATCTCGTTCACCGAGGACGAGGGCCGCTACATGCCCCGTTTCCCTTGCCCGCCAGGGGAGAACGAGGAGTCGTGGTTCATCAAGGAGGTCCAGCGGGGGCTCGTCGCGCGGTTCCCCGATGGGATCCCCGACTACGCAACCAAGCAGGCTGCCTTCGAGACCGACGTCATCGTCTCCAAGGGCTACGCCGGCTACTTCCTCGTCGTCTCCGACTTCATCAACTGGGCCAAGGAGAACCGCATCCGGGTCGGCCCCGGTCGTGGCTCCGGTGCGGGCTCGATGTGCGCCTACGCCATGAAGATCACCGACCTCGACCCCATCCCGCACGGCCTGATCTTCGAGCGGTTCCTCAACCCCGAGCGACCTTCCCTGCCCGACTTCGACGTCGACTTCGACGAGCGCCGGCGCGGTGAGGTCATCAAGTACGTCACCGACAAGTACGGCGCCGACCGGGTCGCCCAGATCGTCACCTACGGCACCATCAAGGCCAAGCAGGCCGTCAAGGATGCCGCCCGCGTGATGGGGCACCCGTTCGTCGTGGGGGAGCAGCTCACCAAGGCGATGCCACCCGATGTCATGGGCAAGGGCGTGCCGTTGGCCGAGATCTACAACAAGGACCACAAGCGCTACAACGAGGGCGGCGACTTCCGGACCCTCGTCGAGACCGAGCCGCACTTCAAGGAGATCGTCGACACCGCCCTCGGCCTCGAGGGGCTCAAGCGCCAGTGGGGCGTCCACGCGGCCGGCGTGATCATGTCGAGCGAGCCGCTCATCGACGTCATCCCGATCATGCGGCGGCTGCAGGACGGCCAGGTCATCACCCAGTTCGACTACCCGAGCTGTGAGGCGCTCGGGCTGGTCAAGATGGACTTCCTCGGCCTGCGCAACCTCACGATCCTCGACGACGCCATCGACAACATCAAGGCCAACCGCGACGAGGACATCGACCTCGACGCGCTGTCCAAGGACATGACCGACCAGGCGACCTTCGACCTGCTGTCGCGCGGCGACACCCTCGGGGTCTTCCAGCTCGACGGTGGCGGCATGCGCACCCTGCTCAAGCTGATGCAGCCCGACAGCTTCGAGGACATCTCGGCGGCCCTTGCGCTCTACCGACCCGGGCCGATGGGCGTCAACGCCCACACCAACTTCGCGCTGCGCAAGAACGGCAAGCAGGAGCTCACCCCTCTCGACCCGCAGCTGGCGGGCAAGCTCCAGCAGGAGATGATCGACGCCCTCCTGCCACTGCTCGGCACCACCTACGGCCTGGTGATCTACCAGGAGCAGGTCATGGAGATCGCCCAGAAGCTCGCGGGCTACACCCTCGGCAACGCCGACCTGCTGCGCCGGGCCATGGGCAAGAAGAAGAAGGAAGTCCTCGATGCCGAGTACGTCCCCTTCTCCCAGGGCATGAAGGCCAAGGGCTTCAACGAGGCCTCGATCGCTGCCCTGTGGGGCGTCCTGGTCCCGTTCTCGGACTACGCCTTCAACAAGGCGCACACCGCGGCCTACGGGCTGGTGTCCTACTGGACCGCCTACCTCAAGGCCAACTACCCGGCCGAGTACATGGCCGCGCTGCTGACCAGCGTCGGTGACGACAAGGACAAGTCCGCGCTCTACCTCGGCGAGTGCCGCCGGATGGGCATCAAGGTGCTGCCCCCCGACGTCAACGACTCGGTCGCCCGGTTCGCCGCGGTCGGCACCGACATCCGGTTCGGCATGCAGGCGATTCGCAACGTCGGGCACAACGTGGTCGAGGGGATCGTCGCGGCCCGCGAGGAGAAGGGCGCCTTCACCTCGTTCAAGGACTTCCTGTCCAAGAGCCCAGCCGTCGTGTGCAACAAGCGCACCATCGAGTCGCTGATCAAGGCCGGTGCGTTCGACGGACTGCAGGAGTCCCGCCAGGGGCTCTACCGCGTGCACGAGGACTTCGTCGACAACTTCGTCGACATCAAGCGCCAGGAGGCGATCGGCCAGGACTCGCTGTTCGGGTCGTTCGGCGACGACGCGGCAGGGGAGTCGGTCGACTTCTCCGTGCTGCCGACCATCCCCAGCGTGGAGTGGGACAAGAAGACGCTGCTGCAGTTCGAGCGCGAGATGCTCGGCCTCTACGTCTCCGACCACCCCCTGTTCGGCATCGAGCACGTGCTCAGCTCGCACGCCGACACCTCGATCGCGAGCCTGATGGGCGAGGACGGCAAGCCCGAGGGGGCCAACGTCACCATCGCGGGGCTGATCACCGGGCTGCAGGTCAAGCGCACCAAGAAGGGCGACCTCTGGGCGATCGTGATGGTCGAGGACCTCGAGGGTGCGATCGAGTGCCTGTTCTTCCCGAGTGCCTACCTCACCGTCCAGCACGCGCTCACCCACGATGCGGTCGTCGTGGTCAAGGGTCGGGTCAACCGGCGCGACGACACCCCCACGATCTTCGCCTCCGACCTGACCCTGCCCGACATCTCCGAGGGGCCGCGCGGGCCGGTCGTCGTCACCATCGACACCAACCGGGCCACCCAGACCAAGGTCGAGGAGCTCAAGTCGGTGCTGTCGTCGCACCCCGGCTCCACCGAGGTGCACGTGCGGCTGAGCCAGCCCGGTCGGTCGGTGCTGATGAAGCTCGAGGACTCCTACCGGGTCAACGCCTCCGAGGCCCTCTTCGGTGACCTCAAGGTGATCCTCGGCCCACGCTGCCTGGCCGGCTGAGCCACCACGTAGGGTGCGATCGTGACCACCCCTGCGCCCCCTCGCGCCGAGCAGCGCGAGACCACCCGCGAACACCACGGCGACGTCGTCGTCGACCCCTACGAGTGGCTGCGGGACAAGGAGGACCCCGACGTGCTGGCGCACCTCGGGGCCGAGAACGACTATGCCGAGGCGGTCACGGCCGACCTCGAGCCGCTGCGCGAGGCGATCTTCGAGGAGATCCGCTCGCGCACCCAGGAGACCGACCTGTCGGTGCCGGTGGCGAGCGGCCCGTGGTGGTACTACTCGCGCAGCTTCGAGGGCTCGCAGTACTCCGTGGAGTGCCGGGCGCCACGCGTCGAGGGCGCCCCCCGACCGATGCCCGAGCCAGGTTCCGAGGTCGAGGGCGAGCAGGTGCTGCTGGACTCGAACGCCGAGGCCGAGGGGCACGACTTCTTCGCCCTCGGGGCGCTGACCGTCAGCCCGGACCACCACCGCCTGGCCTATGCCGTGGACACCGAGGGTGACGAGCGGTTCGCCTTGCGGGTCAAGGACCTTCGCACCGATGCCGTCATCGACACGGCGGTCGCCGAGGTGGGCTACGGCTGCGTGTTCTCCCTCGACGGCCAGCACGTGTTCTACACGCGGGTCGACGAGACCTGGCGCCCCCACCAGGTCTGGCGGCACGAGGTCGGCACGCCGGCGGCCGACGACGTCCTCGTCCACCAGGAGGACGACGAGCGCTTCTGGATGGGCGTCGGCTCCTCCCGTGACGACCGTTGGCTGATGATCGGCCTGGGTTCCAAGACGACCTCCGAGGTGCGGATCCTCGACGCCGCAGACCCGACGGGCGAGTTCCGGGTCGTCGCACCCCGACAGGAGGGCGTCGAGTACGACGTCGAGCCCGCCGGAGACCGCCTGCTGATCGTGCACAACGCGGACTCGATCGACTCCGACCTGGCCTGGGCGCCGATCGACGCCTCCTCGGCCGACCAGTGGCAGCCGTTGCTGCGTGCCGAGCCAGGGGAGCGGTTCCAGGGCATCGATGCCTTCGATGAGGTCGCCGTCCTGTCGCTGCGCAAGGACGGGCTCACCGCGCTGCGGGTGCTCGACCGCGACCCGGGCGAGCCGTCCGGGTTCGCCGGCCACCACGACCTGGAGTTCGACGAGCCCGTGTATGCCGTCGGGCTGGGTGACAATCCCGAGAGCGCGTCGACGACGCTGCAGCTGGTCTTCGAGTCGATGGTGACGCCCAAGACCGTCTACGACTACGACGTCGTGAGCCGCGAGTTCCAGCTGCTCAAGCGCCAGCCCGTGCTGGGCGACTACGACCCGTCGCAGTACGAGCAGCGACGCGAGTGGGCGACCGCCGCCGACGGCACGCGGGTGCCGATGTCGTTGGTCTACCCCGCGGGCGCCGAGCCCGACCGGACCCACCCGGGCCTGCTCACGGCCTACGGCTCCTACGAGATCTCCACGGACCCCTACTTCTCGGTGGCCAGGCTGTCCCTGCTCGAACGCGGCTTCGTCTACGCCATCGCGCACGTGCGTGGGGGCGGCGAGCTCGGTCGGGCGTGGTACGACCAGGGCAAGCTGGCCGCCAAGAAGAACACCTTCACGGACTTCGTCAGCTGCGCCGAGCACCTCGTCGAGAGTGGCTGGGTGGCGCCGGATCGCCTTGTGGCAGAGGGTGGTTCGGCTGGAGGCCTGCTGATCGGTGCTGCCATCAACCTCGCGCCCACACGGTTCCGGGCCGTCCACGCCGCCGTGCCCTTCGTCGACGCGCTGACCACGATCCTCGACCCATCGCTACCGCTGACCGTCGTGGAGTGGGAGGAGTGGGGCAACCCGCTCGCGGACCCGGAGGTCTACGCCTACATGAAGTCCTACTCGCCCTACGAGAACGTGCAGCACGCGGCATACCCGGCGGTGCTCGCCACCACGTCCCTCAACGACACCCGGGTCTTCTTCACCGAGCCCGCGAAATGGGTGGCGCGGGTGCGCGACAACACGACCAATGGCCCGGCCGAGCGTCCCGTGCTGCTGCGCACCGAGATGGTGGCTGGGCACGGTGGCAAGAGCGGACGCTACGACTCGTGGCGGCAGGTGGCCTGGGAGTGGGCTTTCCTCGTGGACCAGGTGGGCGCCACCTCGAAGGAATCGCGCAATTGAGTGTGAAATGACCGTGTCGTACCGAGGGTCGTGGCCATACCCTTTGGGGTAGAGCGATGTCTTTTCGGACAGAGGCGGACTGCGTGGGTGAGGGCCGAACGCGTGAGGCGCGACGTCTCGCTGCCCACAGCGACTGGGCAGCGACGCCGCTCGGACCTCGGTCGGAGTGGGCTCCTCAGCTCGAGGCCGCGTGGGAGATCGCGCTGGAGTGCCCGCTGCCGGTCGCGCTGCTCTGTGGCCCCGACTTCACCATGCTCTACAACGACGCCTTCCGAGACCTGTTGGGCAGCAAGCACCCGTCGGCCTTCGGCCAGTCCGCGCGCAAGGTGGTCGCCGAGGTCTGGGACGACCCCAAGGTCGGCCCCCTGCTGGAACGTGCCTACTCCGAGGCCGAGTCGTTCCTCGACGAGGGCACGGAGCTGCGGCTCGACCGTGGGCGTGGGCGCGGACTGGCCCTCGGCGCAGGCACGGGCTTCCGCGACGGACCGGATGACGACACCGACGTCGGCTACTACCTCCGGAGCGGGTCGCCGGTCCTGGCCGAGGACGGCAGCGTGTTGGCAGTGCTGCACGTCATCGTCGAGACGACGAGTGCGATCGGCCGGGCCCGAGCCGTCGCCAAGCTGGCCGCGATGCTCGCGGTGGCCGTCACCGTCGACGACGTCTGCAAGGTGGTCCTGCGCCAGGCGATGGTGGCCTTCGACGGGTTGTCGGTCTCGGTCTGCCTGCCGTCGCCCGGTCCCGCTGCGTGGCGGATGGCGCGTCGGCACCGCATCGAACAGCTCTCCCCGGACGAGGAACGGCTCCCGCTCATCTGGTCCGAGCTCGGGGAGGACATGACCTCGATCATCGTCCAGGCGATCGCGAGCCGGGAGCCCTACCTGTCCGACAACGGCGAGATCGTTGCCGTCCCGTTCCGGGCGGGTGGCGGAGGTCAGGCGGCGCTGGTCATCCAGCGCGAGGCCCTCCCGATTCCGCACGACGTCGTGGCAGTGCTGGCGCCGTTCCGTGAGCTCGTCGGCGACGCGTTGGGGCGCGCCGTGGTCTACGACGCCGAGCGCATCACCGCCGAGCTGCTCCAGCGCACCCTGCTGCCGCCCAACCTGCCGCAGTCCGACGCGATCAGCATCGCCGCCCGGTACGAGCCGGTGTCGGAGGGGACGGTGGCTGGCGGCGACTTCTACGACTCGTTCTTCCTCCGGGATGGCCGTCTGGCGATGGTCATCGGTGACGTCGTCGGCCGCGGGGTGATGGCCGCGACCGTGATGGGCCAGGTCCGCGCCGCAGTGCGGGGCGCCGCCCTGACCAACAGCGAACCCGCGTCGGTCATGAACGCCCTGGACCGCGTCGTGTGGGACCTCGACGCCCTGTGGCCGGTGTCGATGCCACTGGGCACCCCTCGGGCGCGACCGGGGATGGCCTTCGGCGGCGAGCTGTTCGTCACGATGCTCTACGGCACGGTCGATCCCGAGACCGGGGACGTCGTCCTGGCCAGCGCAGGACACCCGCTCCCTGCCCTCCTGTTCGGCCTCGCCTCGCGAGCCGAGGGGCAGCCGCGCGGCGAGCTGCTGACCATGCCCGTGGGGCCGCCGCTGGGGATCGAGGGCATCCGACCGGCCCACCACCTCACCCTCGGGGTCGGCGACATGCTGCTCGGCTTCACCGACGGGCTGCTCGAGCGCCGCGGTGAGGCCTTCGACGAGGGCGAGGCACGGTTGCTCGGCGTCCTGGCCGACATGCCGCCTGGCAGTCCGCGCAGCGTCGCGCAGTACGTCATGGACTCGATGCTGCAGACCTCGGGTCAGGAGGACGACTGTGCCGTGCTGGCCGTCGGTCGTTCACCGGAGGGCCACCGCAGGGCCGCGATCGTCGTGCCCCCGATGCCCGAGTCGGTGCGGGCAGCCAGGGACTGGGCTCGCGAGCAGCTGACCGACTGGCAGGTGGGGGACGGCGACCAGCACACGATCGTCACGGGCATCTCCGAGCTCATCACCAACGCCGTGCTGCACGCTGGCACCGAGTCGCACCTCACCATGGACCTCGACACCGGGATCCTGGCGGTGACCGTCGCCGACAGCGGCAACCGCGGCGAACCCCTGCTCACCGGTGCCGACACGATGGCCGTCCGCGGGCGTGGCCTGTCGCTGGTGCGCGCCATCGCTGATGCTTTCGGGGCGCACCGGACGTCGGCCGGCACGACCGTGTGGTTCGAGGTGGCTGTCGAGCTCGTCGGGGCGCAGGCACAGGCGGGCCAGTCACAGCGGACCGGCTGACCCTCACCGGTCCGGCTTGACCGGATTTGGTCAGGCGTGACTGATCATCCGTTTGGCCAGCGCTCACTGACCAACGAATGAGACGGCTGGTTGCGGCGCGCCGCCACCGCCGCAGGTGCGGCATCGTTCATGCTGCGCGTCAGAAGGACCGCCGGGACGACGCTCGTCCGGATACTGAAAGGGTCGAATGAGTATGTGGCAGCAGCTGCTCGACCGGTTCGTCCCCCTCATGGATGCCGACGTCTCCACCCTCGATCGGCGTGACGGCGTGGGCAGCTCGACCGGTCTGGTTCTGTCCAGCCACGCACGCGGCACCGAGGCCACGGCGCCTGCGGGTCGCACCCGCACGGCATACGAGGGAAGCATCAGCCCGCTCACCTCGTGATTGCGCTCCCGCCCCTCGCGTTGCAGGGTAGTGGGACCGTGGGCGGCCAGGCGCCCACCTCCGGACGGAGTGCGCCATGGGTTTCCTCGGTCGACTGCTCGGCCGCGAGCCGCTCCAGACCCAGGGTGGGTATGCCGGTTCGCCGCCGACTTCGGGACCCGCCCCTGTGCCGGCCGCTCCGTCTCAGGCAGGGGTGCAGGACGCGGGGCCGTCGGCCGACGAGCGCGCCATTGCGCGCTATCGCTACCTGCTGCGCACCGCCCCGCCGGAGTCGCTCGAGCAGGTCCACGCGGAAGCCTTCGCGCAGCTGACACCCGAGCAGCGCGAGCAGGTGCTGGCCGAGCTGTCGTCCGGCCTTCCGGCCGGTGAAGCCGCACCCACGTCCGACCCGCAGTCGATGGCGCGGGCGGCGACCCGGGCCGAGCTGCGGCAGCCGGGCTACCTGGAGCAGACCTTCAGCCGGGGGCGGTTCGGTGGCGGCATGGGTATGGGCGGCATGGGCATGGGTGGCACCATCATGGGTTCGATGATGGGCACCATCGCGGGCGTGGTCATCGGGTCCGCCATCGCCGACGCGATGTTCGACGGCTACGACTCGTCGCCCGAGGCCGCAGCGGCCGGCGACACGACCGCGGCGGCGGATGGCAGCACCGACGGTTCGGATGCAGCTGGCTCGGACGGAGCTGAGGGATCTGACGGCTCGGGCGGGGCGGACGGCTCGGACGGTGGGGGAGTAGACCAGGCCGCCGCCGCTGGCAGCGACAGCGGGTACGACGCCGGCGGGTTCGACTCCGGTGGTTTCGACTCGGGAGGCTTCGACTCCGGCGGGTTCGGTGGCGGGGACTTCGGTGGCGGCGACATGGGCGGCTTCTGAACGACCCTCGTGGTGCGCCGCGAGTGCATGGCCTTGTTCAGCATCCGCCGCGGTAGATCTGGTTAGCATGGCGGCGTGTCGTCCGTAGTGATCACCAGCACCACGTCACAGCCCTTGCTGCTGCCGTCCATCTGTGTGAAGACAGGTGAGCCCACGGAGGACGTGCTCCGGGTCCGGGGGAGTGCGGCGCCCGAGTGGACGACCGTGATGATCGTCTTCGGGCTCCTCGCCTGGCTGGCAGCCCAGACGATGTCCTCGAGGCGCTACAACATCGTCCTGCCCTTCGACTCGGCGGTCCTGAAGCGCTATCGGCAGTGGCGTCGGGCAGCCTGGTCGTGTGCCGGACTGGGCGTGGTCCTCACCGTCGTGGCAGCGGGCCTGGCTAGCGACTATGCGTCAATCCCGTTGCTGATTGCCCTCCTCGTCGCCGTGGCCATGGGGGTGGGCAACGAATGGGCCAACTCCGTCGGTGTCCGGCTGTCCCGTGAGGGCTCCTTGGTCCTGACCCGGGTCCACCCACGGTTCGCCGCGGCCGTCCTGGAAGGCGAGCGCGACCGGCTTTTTCGCTGAGACGGGCGCCCTGCGCTGATCAGGGTCGAGGCGCGCCGGTTCGGGACGGTGTCCTTGCCGGGGCGGCAGGTCTGTCAGGGAGCCCTGTGGGTGAGGCTTGTCAGAGGCTCTTGAGCGCTCGCCAGGTCCTGGGACCGACGATGCCGTCGGCGGTGAGGCCGTGCTTGTCCTGGAGGACCTTCACCGCTGCCACGAGCTTGGGGCCAAAGATGCCGTCCACAGGGCCGACATCGAAGCCGCTCTTGGCCAGGACTCCCTGCACGACCTTCACCGCGTCGTTGGAGGCACCCTCCTTCAAGAGCTGTTCGTCAGCGCTCTGTTGTGCCATCGCCCCCCGGGTGGCATCGCCGACGATGCCGTCGACGGTGAGGCCGTGCTCTTGCTGCAGCTGCCGCACCACCGCCTCCGTACTCGGACCGAAGATCCCGTCGGCACTGCCGTGCGCGTATCCGAGTTTCGCGAGGTCGTTCTGGAGGGTCTCGACCTGGGGGCCTGTCGACCCGTTCCTGAGCACGTCTGCCATGGTTCGCTCCCCGAGCTTCGGTGGTGCTCCGACTGTACCGATGTCCGCGGCGGGGCGGAATCCGGCGCAGCGGACAACACGGCCACCCTGGCCAAGACCTGCGAAACTCCGTGCACCGGGGTACTGGCTCAGGAAGGTGAGGCACTTGATGGACGAGGAACCTCGCTCTGGGTATGAGGGGTGGCTGGACCAGATTGCTGGCAAGCGGGTCAAGACCTTGCCGCTGTTTCTGGCGTGGGTGGGCCTGGTCGGCCTTGCGTGCGGTGTTGCGTACCTGCTGGGTGCACGGTCGGAGGGCCCTTACAACGTCGTAGCAGCTGCGGTCTCCGCGCCGTACTGGTTCTGGGGGGTACCGCGCTATCTGCGCCGTGGCCATCCCGACTGATCTGTTCATGCCTTTCGAGATCAGTGGCTTGGTAGCGACCCCGCGACCCAAGACGTCCAGAAACCTGGAAAGTCCGCCGCCAGGCGCGTCGCTCTCTGGTCGATCGGAGACCAGTGATACACCGCCTGCCCGCCCAGACGATCGACACAGAACGGACTGCCAGTTCCGTCGTCACCAAAACCGATCCAGAGGCTTCGCCCGGGCCCCTCAACCTCGCTCGCCAACCGATTCCGCTGAGCGACATCCTGCAACGGCCAGATGACGAACCACTGGCCAGGCTCATCCCACACGCCATTGGACGCCAGGTACAGGCTCCGCAACTGGGATGGCAAAGGCGATCCGAGCTCGATCTCGCACGCTCGAAGGTCGGCGATCGCTGCACCAGCCTGAGGTCGCATCCCGTCGTCAACCGACAAGAGGGCGATCCATTCACCGTGTTCCACCCGAGCAAGCCTGCCATGTCGGAGTGATCGCCCATCGGCATGAGCGCGCGTCTCGGCCATTTCCGGGCAAGCGCTACACACTCATCGGACGTGCAATGCGAAACGGCGGCTGACGCTGCGAGACGCCCGAAGGCGTTTTCGCAGGTCAGCCGCCGTTTCAGGCGACACTCAGCAGGTCAGCGACCCGTGCTTGTCAGATGTCGTAGTACATCTCGAACTCGTGCGGGTGCGGGCGGAACCGGATCGGGTCGACCTCGTTCTTGCGCTTCCACTCGATCCAGGTCTCGATGAGGTCCTTGGTGAAGACGTCACCCTCGAGCAGGAACTCGTGGTCGGCCTCCAGGGCGGCCAGCACCTCGGGGAGCGAACCCGGGACCTGCGCGATCGCGTCGTGCTCCTCCGGCGGCAGCTCGTAGAGGTCCTTGTCCACCGGCTCCGGGGGCTCGATGCGGTTCTTGATGCCGTCCAGGCCGGCCATCAGCATCGCGGAGAACGCGAGGTAGGGGTTGGCCGACGGGTCCGGCACGCGGAACTCGACGCGCTTGGCCTTCGGGTTGTCGCCCGTGATCGGGATGCGGATGCAGGCCGAGCGGTTGCGGGCGGAGTAGACCAGGTTGACCGGGGCCTCGTAGCCGGGAACCAGGCGGTGGTAGGAGTTCACCGTCGGGTTCGTGAAGGCGAGCAGCGCCGGGGCGTGCTTGAGCAGGCCACCGATGTACCAGCGAGCCAGGTCGGACAGGCCGCCGTAGCCGCGCTCGTCGTAGAACAGCGGCTCGCCGTCCTTCCAGAGCGACTGGTGGGAGTGCATGCCCGAGCCGTTGTCGCCGAAGATCGGCTTCGGCATGAAGGTGACGGTCTTGCCGCCATCCCACGCGACGTTCTTGACGATGTACTTGAACTTCAGCACGTCGTCAGCAGCCTGCTTCAGGGTGTTGAAGCGGTAGTTGATCTCCTGCTGACCGGCCGTGCCGACCTCGTGGTGGGCGCGCTCGACGGACAGGCCGGCCTCTTCGAGGGCCAGCGTCATCGCGTCGCGCATGTCGGCGAAGTGGTCGGTCGGCGGGACGGGGAAGTAGCCACCCTTGTAACGGGTCTTGTACCCCTTGTTGCCGCCCTCCTCCTCGCGGCCGGTGTTCCAGGCCGCCTCGATGGAGTTGATGTAGTAGTAGCTGGCGTTCTGCTTGGTCTCGAAGCGCACGTCGTCGAAGACGTAGAACTCGGCCTCGGCACCGAAGTAGGCGGTGTCGGCGATGCCGGTCGACTTGAGGTAGGCCTCGGCCTTGGCCGCGATGTTGCGCGGGTCGCGGGAGTACTCCTCGCCGGTGAACGGGTCGACGATGGAGAAGTTGAGGATGAGCGTCTTTTCCTTGCGGAACGGATCGAGGTACGCGCTCGTGGGGTCCGGGATGAGCTTCATGTCGGACTCGTGGATGGCCTGGAAGCCGCGGATCGAGGATCCGTCGAACATCTGCCCTTCCTTGAAGAACTCCGCGTCCAGGCTCTTGGCGGGGACGTTGAAGTGCTGCATCACGCCGGGCAGGTC
The DNA here is from genome assembly GCA_963740865.1 of uncultured Actinomycetota bacterium. Taxonomy (GTDB): domain Bacteria; phylum Actinomycetota; class Actinomycetes; order Actinomycetales; family Dermatophilaceae; genus Pedococcus. The sequence goes on along the minus strand of CAVUGH010000027.1, from coordinate 115,087 downwards.
ACAGAACCGCACGTCGACGAAAATGACGTCCTCGTCCTTGATGAACTTCAGGACCTCGTCAGCATTGCTGAACAAAGTGCATCCTCCTGTTGGTGGGGCGGTGGCGCAGGGCGTCCACGCACGACTGACTGACTTGGTGTCGACCACGACACTAACGGCTGAGGATTACCCACCCATGACCCGAATGTTTCACGGGTGTTACGCCGACATAGGCTTTCCACCGTGGTCGACCGCAAGGACATCGGTTCGTGGCTCGAGGGGCCGGGTTCGCGCTCAGGTGCGCCCTCGGCATACCCCGGTGAGCGGATGGGTATGCCGCGCGAAGGCGCCGGTTCGATGGGCCGGTTCGGGCGCCGCCTGGTCGGCGCGATCATCGACTGGACCGCCTGCCAGCTGATCGCGGCCGCCTTGTTCAGCGTGCCGCTGCCGTTCGCCGGGGTCGCCTCGCAGCGAGACACCACGATCCTGCTGGCGCTGTTCGCCCTGGAGAACCTGCTGCTGCTCAGCACCACCGGTTACACCCTCGGCCACCGCATCGTCGGCCTGCGCGTGCTGTCCCTCGACGGTCATCGGGCGCGGCCGTTCCAGGTGCTGGTGCGCACCGTCCTGCTCTGCCTGTTCCTGCCGGCGCTGTTCTGGGACAAGGACGGCCGCGGCCTGCACGACAAGGCCGCCGGCACCCTCATCGTCCGCGGCTGATCGACTGCCCCCGGCAGCGGCCGGCCTCAGCGACGCGTGATGACGTCGCGGATCCGACCCGTCGCCTCACTGAGGATCTCGATGATCTCCCGGCTCTGGTCGCTGGTCAGTCCGTGCCGCTTCCACGCGCCCCGAGCCTCGGAGCGGAGCTCGGCAACAGCCTGCTCGAGGTCGCGAATCGCCTTGGGGTCACTGCCCTTCCAGCCGTTCCAGGGCTCGGAGCCGCCGACTGGGGTGGCCGTCCGCCGTGCCTCCTGTGCGGCGGCCTTGAGCTCGGCGCGAAGGTTCTGAGTCTGCCCACGGACCCGCGAACGGACCTGCTCCGCGAGCTCGCGGACTGACAGGTCGAGGTCGGACTCGAGGCTGGACAGGTCGTCCTGTCGGGCCCGGACCTCCTCACGACCGGCGTCAGTGATCCGGTAGATCGCCTTCCGGCCCTCCTCGGACCGCTCGACGAGTCCTTCCTCCTCGAGCTTGGCCAGCCGCGGGTAGACGGTGCCGGCGCTGGGGGAGTAGAGCCCGTTGAAGCGGTGCTCGAGGTCCTGGATCACCTCGTAGCCGTGCCGCGGGCCCTCGTTCAGCAGGGACAGCAGGTAGAGACGCAGCTGGCCGTGCGCGAAGACGGGGCTCATGCGGACGCCTCGTCCCTCGGCACTGCGGGGCTGGCCTTGAGGACCACGACGTTGCCGGAGACCGCGTTCGCCTTGAGCCGCAGGCTGCCGTCACCGTCGGTGAGCCGGTTGCCGGGCTGGCGCGAGTGCTTGTCGATGGTGTGGCCGTCGATGACGACCTGACCCGAGGCGGTGTTGGCCGTGACGTCGTACCCACCGTGCGGCGCGCGGACGGTCACGTCCCCGGAGACGGAGTTGGACTTGATCGTGGCGGCACCGTTGACCAGGTCGAGGGCGACGTCGCCGCTGACCGTGCTGATGCTGACCTCGGGCACGTCGCTGCGCTGGGCGGTGACCGCGCCGGAGATCGAGTGCACCTTCAGCGGACCGCGCACGTTGCCGCACTCGACCTCACCGCTGACCGTGTTGACGTCGACCGGCCCGACGATGTCGTCGATGGTGATCGAGCCGGAGACGGTGTTGGCCTTGGCGCCCGACCGCATGCCGGCGAGCAGCCCGCTGGCGCTGACCGTGCTGACCGAGGTCTCGGCGTCCTCGGGGATGGAGATGCTGAGGGCCACCCGGTTGCGCTCCAGGCCGTCGAACGCCTGCCGCACCTTGTCCAGGATGCTGGTCGAGTCGACGCCGTGGGTGATCTTGAGCTTCGACCCGTCCCAGACGACCTTGACGGGCATGCCCTCGACCTTGGCGATCTCGACCCGGGCGGTGGGGGAGTCGGTGTGGGTGACGACGTCGACCCGGCCGCCGACGATCGCCACGCTGAGCCGGCGGACCCGCTCGCCGTCGCCGCCGATGTCGAGCACCCTCGCGGTGTCGATCGACCATTCCTCGCTCATGGGGTGTCCTTTCGCTGCTGCGCGAATTTCGCGCTATATCGCGTTGTCGAATCTCACGTTATATCGCGTATGCCGCGAGGGCAAGTCCCCGGGCGCGCCCTCCTCCGAGAGCCATACCGGGCCTGAAACAATCGGTGGGTGACGACGCGCCGCATCGCCCTGTGCACCTGGTCCGACCCGTCCTACGTCGACCCGGAGCCGCCGCAGATCGCGGAGGCACTGCGCGGCAAAGGCTTCGAGGCGGAGGTCGTCGTGTGGCACGACGAGGTCGACTGGGCCTCGTTCGACCTCGTCGTGATCCGCTCGACCTGGGACTACTTCGACCGTCTCGAGGAGTTCCTCGACTGGGCCGACCGGGTCAACTCCGTCTCACGAATTGTCAACAGCCCCAAGGTCATTCGCTGGAACTCCCACAAGGGCTATCTCGCCGAGCTGGGCGAGGCCGGGATACCCGTGCTGCCCAGCCTCGCCCTGGGAAGGGGGGCGGTCCGCTCCGTCGAGCGGATGGTCGCGACAGGGTGGGGAGACGTCGTCATCAAGCCCGCCGTCGACGGTGGCGCGCGAGGAGCGCTCAAGGCTCCCGCCACCTCGCCCGACGCCGCAGCCCACCTGGGCCGCCTGGTCGAGGTCGGCGACACCATCGTCCAGCCCTACGCCCCCAGCGTGGAGCTGGGGGAGACGTCACTGTTCTTCTTCGGTGGCGCCTTCTCGCACGCAGTGCGCAAGGTCCCGAAGCCCGGCGACTACCGCGTGCAGGCTCTGCACGGGGGGTCCGAGGAGGTGCACGAGCCCACGCCCGGGGAGCTGGAGGTCGCCGCCCGGGCGATGGACCTGGCGCCCGACACCCTGGTCTATGCCCGCGTCGACCTCATCGACGTGGCGGGTCAGCCCACCCTGATGGAGCTCGAGCTGATCGAGCCCGACCTGTTCCTGCGGGTGGCGCAGGGCGCGGTGGAGCGCTTCGCCGCCGCGGTGGCGGCCCAGCTGCCACGGTGACATCTACGTCTGCGCGGACCGCGCGGCATACCAAAGGTCACGAGAAGGTCACGAAATGAGAACGCTCCCACGGAAGTCTTGACCCGACGATGGACTCGGTCCCACTCTGTTCGGGAGCGCTCCCATCAGGGAGCCCGACGAAAGGTGCAACGGTGCACTCACGTTCTCGCTGGCTGGTTCCCGCAGCCGCAATGATCGCTACGGCCGCCCTCACCGCCGCGTGCGGCGGCGATGGTGGCGGCTCCACCTCATCCGGCGAGAAGATCACGCTGCGGGTGAGCACGTTTGGCAAGTTCGGCTACACGGACCTGTACAAGCAGTACATGAAGGACCACCCCAACGTGACGGTCGTCGAGACCGCGGAGGGCGACCTGGGCAAGTACAACACCCAGCTCATCCAGCGGATCGCGGCCGGCTCGGGCGCCGGCGACGTCGTCGCCATCGAGGAGGGGCAGGTCGTCAACTTCCTGCAGAGCGCCGACAAGTTCGTGAACCTGCAGAAGTACGGCAGCAACGAGCTCAAGGACAACTGGCTGCCGTGGAAGTACTCCAACGCCACCACCGCGGACGGCAAGACCACCATCGGTCTCGGTACCGACGTCGGCGGCCTGGCCATGTGCTACCGCAAGGACCTGTTCGAGAAGGCGGGTCTGCCCACCGACCGCGCCGAGGTCGGCAAGCTCTGGCCCACGTGGGACGAGTACATCGCCACCGGCCAGAAGTACCAGGCCGGGATCAAGGATGCGAAGTCGCACTTCGTCGACAGCGCCACCAACACCTACAACTCGATCCTCATGCAGTCGGGCGACCACACCTACTTCGACCGCAGCGACGAGCTTGTCATCGACAGCAACCCCGCCGTGAAGTCGGCGTGGGACGAGTCGCTGAAGATGGTCAACGCGGGCCTGTCGGCCAAGCTCAAGTCGTTCTCGCCCGAGTGGAACGCCGGGTTCAAGAACGGCTCGTTCGCCACGCTGGCCTGCCCCGCGTGGATGACCGGCTACATCAAGGACCAGGCCGGCGCGGAGAACACCGGCAAGTGGGACATCACCACGATCCCTGGTGGCGGTGGCAACTGGGGCGGTTCCTGGCTCGGGGTCCCGACGCAGAGCAAGCACCAGAAGGAAGCCGTCGACCTCGCCAAGTTCCTCACCACTGGTGAGAGCCAGCTGGCCGCCTTCAAGGCCGCGGGCAACCTCCCGTCGAACCCCAAGCTCTACACCGAAGCAGCGCTCAAGGACGCGAAGAACGACTACTTCAACAACGCTCCCGTCGGTGAGCTGTTCGTCGCCGGAGCGGCCAACCTCAAGCCGGTCTACCTCGGTGCGAAGAACCAGCCGGTGCGCGATGCTGTCGAGAACGCCCTGCGTTCGGTCGAAGGTGGACAGCGCGCGGCGGCAGCCGGGTGGACCGAGGCACTCGAGGCAGCCCAGAAGGCCGCCAAGTAGGCACGCGCCACACCTGACCGCGCTCGGGTGCCGTGCAATCTCGCGGCCGGCACCCGAGCGTCACCAGCGGGCACCTGCTCGCCCGTCCAACCCAGGGAGCACCGTGACCACCACGACGCCAGGGAGCAAGGCCTCGAGCAAGGCTTCGGGCAGGGCAAACGGCCACCGGTCGCGCCGGGCGCACTCGGTGGCCCGGGCTCGACGCCGCGCTGGCGGCAGTGGCTCAGGCGGGCCGACACCCGGCTGACGCCCTATGCCATGGTCTCGCCGTTCTTCCTGCTGTTCGCCGTCTTCGGGCTGTTCCCGCTGGTCTACACGGCCTGGGTCTCGATGCACGACTGGAGCCTGCTCGCGGGTGACCAGGGCTGGCTCGGGCTCGGCAACTACACCGAGCTGATGCAGGACCAGGACTTCTGGAACGCGATGCTCAACACCTTCGCGATGTTCGTCGTCGCGACCGTCCCACAGATGGTGCTCGCGATGGTGCTGGCGCAGATGCTCAACTCCCGGCTGCGCGGAGCGACGTTGTGGCGGATGGGGATCCTGCTCCCGAACGTCACGTCGGTGGCCGCCGTCGGCATCATCTTCACGATGATGTTCAGCCGCGACTTCGGGCTGTTCAACTGGCTCTTGGGCCATGTCGGGGTGGACCCGATCGCCTGGCAGGACCACCGCTGGTCGTCCTGGCTGGCTATCTCCACGATGGTCGACTGGCGCTGGACCGGCTACAACGCGCTGATCCTGCTGGCGGCACTGCAGTCGGTGCCCGTCGAGATCTACGAAGCCGCCCGCATCGACGGAGCCAACGGCTGGCGCACCTTCTGGTCCATCACGGTGCCGATGCTGCGCCCGACCCTGATCTTCGTGTCGGTGGTCGCGACGATCGGCGGCACCCAGCTGTTCACCGAACCGCTGCTGTTCAACCCGGGCGCCAACGCGATCGGCGGCGGCACGACCGCCCAGTTCCAGACCGCGGCGATGTACCTCATCCAGCAGGCCTTCACCGGTCAGCGGTTCGGGTATGCCGCGACGATCGCCTGGGTGCTCTTCCTGTTCATCGCGGTCTTCTCGGCACTGAACGTGCTGCTGCTGCGCCGCATCCGGTCGGCTGAGTGAGGCGCAGATGACCCAGACCCAGATCCCTGCGGTGGTGCCACCGGTGGCCCTGCAGCCCAAACAGCCCACCGGCCGCCGAGCTCGCTCGTTGGCGCGGCTTGCGTCGCAGAGCACCGGAGCCACACCCGCCGGCAAGCTCGTCTACCTCTGCCTCGCGATCTCGGTGCTGCTGGCTGCCGGGCCGCTCTACTACATGGTCGTGATGGCCTCGCGGCCCAACAGCGACATCACCTCGATCCCGCCACCGCTCACGCCCGGGGACCAGCTCGGCCCCAACATCACCCGCGTGTTCGAGAACCAGGACGTGATGTTCGGCCAGGCGATGGTGAACTCGGTGCTCGTCGCCGGAGTGGCCACCGTGTCGGTCGTCGTGCTGTCGGCGCTGGCTGGTTTCGCCTTCGCCAAGCTGCGGTTCCGGGGACGAAATGCGTTGCTGCTCATCGTGATCGGCACGATGATGGTGCCCGTACAGCTCGGCCTCGTGCCGCTCTACATGCTGATGGGAAAGCTGGGCCTCGCAGGCACCCTGCCGTCGGCGCTGCTGCCGTTCCTGGTCAGCGGCTTCGGGGTCTTCATGATGCGGCAGTACGCCGCCCAAGCCATCCCCAACGAGCTCATCGAGGCCGCCCGCGTCGACGGGGCATCGACGTTCCGGATCTTCTTCTCGGTCGTCTTCCCGATCCTGCGTCCCGCTGCGGCAGTCCTCGGGCTGCTCACCTTCATGGAGCGGTGGAACGACTTCCTGTGGCCCTACCTGACCCTCGACGCCGAGCACCCCACCGTGCAGGTGGCGCTGTCGCGGCTCTCTGGTGGCTACTACACCGACCAGGCGCTGGTCATGGCAGGCACCCTCCTCGGGACCCTGCCGCTCGTCATCGTGTTCATCGTGTTCGGCCGCCAGATCATCGGCGGCATCATGCAGGGCGGAGTCAAAGGATGACCATGCCGATCCACCACAGCCTGTCGCGCCACGACTTTCCCGACGACTTCGCCTGGGGCGTCGCCACGTCGAGCTACCAGATCGAGGGCGCCACCACGCAGGGCGGCCGGGGTCGCTCCATCTGGGACACGTTCGCGGCCACCCCCGGCCGCGTGGTCGACGGGGACAACGGGGACGTCGCGGTCGAGCACTTCCACCGCTACGAGCAGGACGTCGACCTGATGTCCGACCTCGGTGTCGACGCCTACCGGTTCTCGGTCGCCTGGCCACGCCTGCAGGCGACCGGCTCCGGGCCGGTCAACCAGGCCGGCGTGGACTTCTACAGCCGGCTGGTCGACACGCTCCTCGACCGTGGGATCACGCCGTGGGCGACCCTCTACCACTGGGACCTCCCGCAGACGCTCGAGGACGCGGGCGGCTGGCCGGCGCGCGACACGGCATACCGGTTTGCGGAGTATGCCGCGCACGTCGCCGACGCCCTCGGCGACCGGATCAAGCACTTCATCACCCTCAACGAGCCGTGGTGCTCTGCCTTCCTCGGCTACGGCAGCGGTAGGCATGCCCCGGGACGGGCGGATGGTGCGGACGCCCTCGCGGCGGCTCACCACCTCATGCTCGGCCACGGGCTGGCGGTCCAGCAGCTGCGCGAGCGGGTGCCGGACGCGCAGGTCGGCATCACCCTCAACCTCTACCCGGTCGCGGGTGTGCATGACGGCCACGGGGTCGACGACGCGGTGCGGCGCATCGACGGGCTGTCGAACCGCTGGTTCCTCGACCCGGTGCTGCGCGGCGCCTACCCCAAGGACGTCGTCGAGGACGTCGCGCACGTGAGCGACCTCGGGTTCGTCGCGGACGGCGACCTCGAGACGATCGCGGCACCACTCGACTTCCTGGGCGTCAACTACTACACCCGCCACATCGTGGGGCCGGGCCCGTTCCCGGGGTCCGGCGTGGTCGAATTCGCAGACCGTGGCCTGCCCACGACGGCGATGGGCTGGGAGGTGGACGCCGACGGTCTGTTCGACATTCTCAGCCGGGTGACGCGGGACTACGGCGACCTGCCCCTGGTGATGACCGAGAACGGCGCCGCGTTCGACGACGACCTCGGCGCGGACGGTTTGGTCCACGACCCCCTGCGCATCGACTTCCTTGCCAGCCACCTCGACGCGGCGGGGCGGGCCATCGCCGCCGGGGTGCCGCTGCGGGGCTACTTCGCGTGGTCGCTCATGGACAACTTCGAGTGGGGCGAGGGTTATGCCAAGCGGTTCGGCATCGTGCACGTCGACTTCGAGACCCAGGTGCGGACGGTCAAGGACAGCGGTCGCTGGTATGCCGCGTTCCTCGCCGGGGACCGCACGCAATACTGACCCCATGAGGCGCAGCTCGTGAGCAACAGCACCGGGGGACAGCCGACCCTCGAAGAGGTCGCGGCACGCGCAGGCGTGGGCCGCGGCACGGTGTCGCGGGTGGTCAACGGGTCACCCCAGGTGTCCGAGCGCACCCGGGTGCGCGTCATGCGGGCGGTGGACGAGCTGGGCTATGTACCCAACATGGCGGCCCGCGCCCTGGTGACCCGTCGCACCGGCGCCATCGCGCTGGTGATCAGCGAGCCCGAGGAACGCATCTTCGGGGAGCCCTTCTTCGCCGGCGTCGTCCGCGGCATCACGACGGTGGTGGGCGAGGCGTCCCGCCAGCTGGTGCTCGCCTTGGTGCAGACCCGTGAGCAGGTCGACCGGCTGGACACCTACCTGACGCCGCAGCACGTCGACGGCGTCCTGATGCTCTCCGCCCACGACGCCGACACCCTGCCCAGCCGGATCATGGGTCGCGGGCTGCCCATCGTCCTGTGTGGTCGCCCCGGACAGGTCGCGGGGATGAGCTATGTCGATGTCGACAACGCCGGGGGAGCGCGAGATGCGGTGGCACACCTGATCGCTGGAGGGCGTGGCGCCGTCGCCCTCATCGCCGGACCGCAGGACATGATCGCCGGTCGCGACCGCCTCGACGGCTACCGGGACGCCCTGGGCGCGGCCGGTCGAGGAGTAGAGGACTCGCTCGTCGAGGTCGGCGACTTCAGCGAAGCCAGTGGCGCGGCGGCCATGCGCACCCTGCTGAGCCGTCGGCCAGACATCGACGCGGTCTTCGCGGCCAGCGACCTGATGGCGCTCGGCGCGCTGCGGGTGCTGCGGGAGGCGGGGCGCAAGGTGCCCCAGGACGTCGCCCTGGTGGGCTTCGACGACGGTCCACTCGCCGCCGTCTCCGACCCGCCGCTCACGACGGTGCACCAGCCGATGGAACAGCTGGGCCGGGAGATGGCCATGATGCTGCTCGCGCAGATCAGCAGCGGGGGCGTGGCGGCACCGGAGCACCTGGTGCTCGACACCGCGCTCGTCGAGCGCGCCTCGGGCTAGCGGCGTCGGTTAACGGCCGCGCATCGACTTCCGGTCGACGCGGGCGCGCATCGGGTCCATCCCCGCGGGGATCGGCGGGCGCAACCCACCGAGCGACTTGAGGCGCTTGTTGACGGCCGACACCTCTTCCTTGGTGAGGACCGGCTTCATCCGGGTGAGCTTGCCGCTGAGCTTGCGGACCGCCACCTGGTCGTCGCCGTCGCCGACGACGATCGAGATCACGGGGACACCGGGGACGACCCGCTCGACCTTCTTGCGCTCCTGGGTGAGCAGCTTGGTGCGCCGGGCGTCAGGGCCCTCGCCGATGAGCACGATGCCGGGACGACCGAGGGCGCGGTAGACGAAGGCAGCACCGGCGACGTCCTCAGGACGGGTACCCCGCGCACCGTCGACAGCAACAGGCTGCTGGTCGAAGAACCAGCCGCGACGCAGGGCGCCCAGGGCGGCACCAGCGGCGCCGGGCTGACCCTCGAGCGAGCGGTAGGCAGCCCGCTCGGCCATCCGGGACAGCACGAGGGTGGCAGCCAGCAGACCCATGGGGATGGAGAGCACGAGCGCGTACTTCCAGTGGCCGACCAAGACGCCGATGCCCACGCCGACGGCGAGCACACCGAGGAAGGCGAGCAGCATCCACCACGGGATGGTGGGGTCGGCCTTGCGCGACGCGGTGAACACCTGACGGATCTGGGCGAACCGGCCCGGCTTCTTGGGCGTGTCTGACTCTTGCTTTTCCTTGCGGGCCATGAGGGTCAGGATACGGGTGTCAGGCGGGGGTGCCCAACGCGCCCGGCTGGCGGGCCGCGAGCAGCGAGGAAGCCTCCTGCCGGGCGGGGTCCCCAGCGGCCTCGGCGAGGTGCTGCAGGTGCTCGGGGATGTCGCGGCCCCACTTCTTCATGGCGGTCGCCCACAGGCGTCCGGCGCGGTACGAGGACCGCACGAGGGGTCCGGCCATGACGCCCTTGAAGCCCAGGTCCTGGGCGACGTCGCTCCAGTGCACGAACTCCTCGGGCTTGACCCACCGGTCGATCGGGTGGTGCAGCTTCGAGGGCCGGAGGTACTGGGTGATGGTGAGTATGTCGCAGCCGGCGTCGTGCAGGTCGCCGATTGCCTGCTCCACCTCGTGGTCTTCTTCGCCCATGCCCAGGATGAGGTTGGACTTGGTCACGAGCTCGGCCTCACGGGCCATCGACAGGACCCGGAGGGACTTGTCGTAGGTGAAGGCGGGCCGGATCTGCTTGAAGATCCGCGGCACGGTCTCGAGGTTGTGGGCGAACACCTCGGGTCGGGCGTCGAACAGCTGGCCGACGAGCTCGGGCTTGGCACCGAAGTCGGGAGGCAGGATCTCGACGCCGGTGTTGGGGTTCTTGGCGTGGATCTGGCGGATCGTCTCGGCATAGAGCCAGGCGGCGCCGTCGGGCTGGTCGTCGCGCGCGACGCCGGTGACGGTGGAGTAGCGCAGACCCATCTGGGCGACCGACTCGGCGACCCGGCGGGGCTCGTCGCGGTCGAGCGACTCGGGACGGCCGGTGGCGATGTCGCAGAAGTCGCAGCGGCGGGTGCAGACGTCACCGCCGATGAGGAAGGTCGCCTCGCGGTCCTCCCAGCACTCGAAGATGTTGGGGCAGCCGGCTTCCTGGCAGACCGTGTGCAGACCCTCGGTCTTCACCATCGAGTGAAGCTTGGTGTACTCCGGACCCATCTTCGCGGTCGTGCGGATCCACTCGGGCTTGCGCTCGATCGGCGTCTCGGCGTTGCGTGCCTCGACGCGCAGCAGTCGGCGGCCCTCGGGTGCGATGGTCACGCGCGATTCCCCTTCACTCACCAAAGCGCCCGGAGGTCACCGGGCGTCCTTCAAGGGTACGCCCGTGGCTCCACGGGTATTCCCGTGCCCTCAGGCGCTGACCTTGCGGCTGTGGAACAGGGCCCTGGTGAGCAGGTCCACGGTGGGTCCGACGAACACCGACACGATCAGGGTGCCGGGACCCACGGCCGCCCCGAGGGCCCAGCCGATCAGGCCGCTGACAGCCTGCAACACCGTGTAGCTCCACTTGAACGCCAGCGGTGGGTCGAACGAGATCGCGGCTGCTTCGGCGGGACCTGCACCGGTGTGCGAGGCGAGGTAGCCAGCCACCCCGAGGGACAGCAGGGCGAAGGCGATGGCCAGCTCGACGAACCGGGCACCCAGGGCGTCGGGCGTCGGCAGGAGGGGGAGCAGCAGGCTGACCGTGCCCCCCACGATGACCGTCTGCACGATCGTGCCGATGCCCGGCCTGGTGCCCCGGCTCCACGCCAGCGCGATCAGGAGCACCCCGACACTGGCGTTGACGACGACGAACGGCAGCCCTGACGTCTTCGTGAGCCCTGAGATCAGGGTGGAGTAGCCGTCCGAGCCCAGGGCCGCGTCGAGCAGGCAGGCCACGCCGGCCCCCAGCACCGCGCACGAGAGCACCAGCTGCACGAGGCGTCGCGACAGGCTCGCGGGAGCGGTGTCCTTCGTGGTCACGGAGATCTTCGAGGTGCCCGAGCGCCGACGGCGCCCGTCACGCGCCCGAGGCGAGGATGTCGCCGAGGTGCTTCTCGGCATACGGGAGCACGTCCTGGACGGTGACCACCCGCCCCGCCTCGCGGCTCAGCGAGCTGACACCGGCGTCGTCGATGCCACAGGCGACGATGTTGTCGGCCCACGAGAGGTCTGCGTCGCAGTTGAGGGCGAACCCGTGCATGGTGACCTGACGGCTCACCCGCACGCCGATGGCGCCGAGCTTGCGGTCGGGGCGACCGCCCGGCTCGTCGTCGGCCAGCGCCCAGACACCGCTGCGGCCCTCGACCCGGGTGACGTCGACGTCGAACTCGCGGCAGGTGCGGATCATGACCTCTTCGAGGCGGCGGACGTGGGCCACGACGTCGATCGGGACGCCGTGCAGCCGGACGATGGGGTAGCCGACGAGCTGGCCCGGGCCGTGCCAGGTGATCAGGCCACCCCGGTCGACATCGATGACCGGCGTGCCGTCGAACGGTCGCTGGTGCGCCTCGGTGCGCTTGCCCGCGGTGTAGACCGCGGCGTGCTCGAGCAGGAGCACGGTGTCCTCGCCACCGTCGACGACTGCGGCGTGCACCTCCCGCTGGTGCGCCCAGGCCGCCTCGTAGTCGACGAAGTCGGGGGCGAAGCCCACGTGCTCGAACCGCATGCGGCAAGCCTACGCCCGGTGCATAGGCTGTCCGCACACACCGTCGAGCAGGGGGAGTTCACCGATGCGGTCACGTTGGACAGTTCGGCTGGTGGCGCTCGGCGCCCTCCTGGTCTGGCTGGCGGTGTCGGGCATCGGCGGCCCGCTCGTCGGTCGCCTCTCGGAGGTGCAGAAGAACGACAACGCGTCGTTCCTCCCCGCCAAGGCTGAGTCGACCGAGGTGATGAACGAGGTCGCGAAGTTCAGCGACACCGAGTCGCTGCCGTTCATCATCGTCATGGAGGGCAACGGCAAGGTCAGCACCGACCAGCAGGCCGCGGCGCAGCGGTTCGTCGCCGCCCTGCCCGGGCTCACCCTGGACCTGCCGGGCGAGCCGACGCTGTCGGACTACCTCACCGAGACCCCGAAGGTCGCCATCCCGAGCCAGGACGGCTCGGCCCTGCTGCTGGTCGTGCCGATGAACGCCGTCACCTCGGCCGAGACCATCGGCGACACCGCTCCGCTGTTCGCCGCGGCCGATGCACTCCGGGCTGCCGCGAAGACCGAGCTCGCGCCGAGTGGGCTCACGCCCTACCTGACCGGACCCGGGGGAGTGACGGCCGACTTCGTGACCGCGTTCGCCGGGATCGACGGCATCCTGCTCGTGGTCGCCCTCTGCGTGGTCTTCCTCATCCTGCTCATCGTCTACCGCAGCCCGATCCTGCCCATTGCAGTGCTGCTGACGGCCGTCTTCGGGCTCGCCGCGGCCGCCCTCGTGGTCTTCCCGCTGGCCAAGAACGACGTCATCGGGCTGTCCGGGCAGAGCCAGGGCATCCTCTCGATCCTCGTCGTCGGCGCCGCCACCGACTACGCGCTCCTGCTGGTGTCGCGCTACAAGGAGGAGCTGCACGACGAGGAGAGCACCTGGGTGGCGATGAAGAAGGCCTGGCGCGGTGCAGTGGAGCCGATCGTCGCCAGCGCCGCCACGGTCATCCTCGGACTGCTCTGCCTCCTGCTGTCGGACCTCGGCAACACCTCAGGTCTCGGCCCGGTCGGCGCGCTGGGCATCGCCGGTGCGCTGATCTCGGCGCTGACCTTCCTGCCTGCCGTGCTGCTGCTCATCGGACGGGCTGCGTTCTGGCCGGCGATCCCGCGGCTGGACCACGTCCACGCCCAGGACAAGATCGGCACGCGCGGGCTGTGGGGCCGGGTCGCGGCCCTCGTCGGCAGCCACCCGCGGCGTACTTGGGTGCTCACCCTCACCGGTCTGCTCGCACTCGCAGCCTTCCTGCCGACCCTCAAGGCCGATGGCGTCAGCCAGTCCGACATCTTCCTCGACAAGGTGGAGTCGGTGACCGGTCAGGACGTGCTGGCCAAGCACTTCCCAGCCGGCTCTGGCAGCCCCATCCAGGTGCTCACCCCGGAGGGCAAGGTCGAGGCGGTGCTCACCGCCCTCGGCCAGGAGGACGGTGTCAACGACCCGTATGCCGGTGCGGCACCGGGGGCCCGGCCGAAGGTCGTGGACGGCCAGGCCCTCGTCCAGGCGACCCTGACCGAAGCGGCCGACAGCCCGGCGGCGACGGACGTCGTGAAGCGGCTGCGGACGGACCTCGACTCGGTCGGCGACGACGTGCTCGTCGGGGGCCAGACGGCGATGAGTCTGGACGTGCTCGAGGCGAGCAACCGCGACCTGCGCACGGTCATCCCCGCGATCCTGGTCGTCATCTTCGTGGTGCTGGCGCTGCTGCTGCGGTCGCTCGTCGCGCCGCTCGTCCTCGTGGTGGCCAACGTGGTGTCCTTCGCGGCGACGATGGGAGTGGCCGCCATCGTCTTCAACCACGTGTTCGACTTCCCGGGGTCGGACCCGTCGACCCCGCTCTACGGGTTCGTCTTCCTCGTTGCGCTCGGGATCGACTACTCGATCTTCCTGATGACCCGGGTGCGTGAGGAAGCTGCCGAGCAGGGGACCAGACGTGGCGTCCTGGTCGGCCTCGCCGTCACGGGAGGCGTCATCACCAGTGCCGGGGTGGTGCTGGCCTCGACGTTCTCCGCGCTCGCCGTCCTGCCGATCCTGTTCCTCGTGCAGATCGCGTTCATCGTCGCGTTCGGCGTGCTGCTCGACACGCTCGTCGTGCGATCGCTGCTCGTGCCGGCTCTCAGCCATGACATCGGCCGACGGATCTGGGCTCCCAGCGCGTTGGCCCGCGGCAAGGACTAGCGAACCGGCGCCAGCGGCACCCGTGGGTCACTCGGTGGCACTCAGGCGGCACTCGGGGGTAGCAGAACCGGGGCGCTAGGGCGTCGCGAGGCGCCGCGGCTCGATGCGCTCCTCGACCGCCGAGTCTCCGTCCCGGGTGACGATGAAGGCGCTCTTGCCGTGCTGCTCGCTGACTGCCTCGACGAGCTCGGTGCCGTGGTAGACCAGCCCCACCCCGTCGTCCGTGCAGTGGGTCGTGGGAAGCGTGCCGTCGGCGACGAGGCGGTGGACGAGCGGGCGTCGACGGGCCTCGGAGTCGTAGTGCACCCCGTTGGCGTAGGGCAGGAAGCCCAGGCCGTTGGTCACCGCGCGCAGCTCGGGGCCGAACGAGTCGGTGGTGCCCCCGGCATACCAGCAGATCGAGCCGGCGGAGACGCCGGCGAGGACCACGCCCGCCTCCCAGACCCTGCGGAAGACGTCCTCGAGCTCGTGGACCCGCCAGACCGCAAGGAGATTCGCGACCGAGCCGCCGTTGACCCACACGACGTCCTGGTCGAGCAGGTGGCCCTCGATGTCCTCGATGTTCGGCATCGGGAACAGGTGCAGGTTCGTGACCGCGAAGCCCGCGACCCGGCCTGCCTCGTCGATGTCGGCGGCAAAGTTACGCGGGTCACCGCTCGCGGTGCCGAGCACGGTGACCTTCGGTGTGTCGCGGGATCCGGAGAGCTCGACCGCGTGGTGCACCAGGGCGTCGAACTCGAACCGGGTGCGCTGGGCATAGCGGTAGCCACCCGAGGTGGCGAGGATCGTCGGCTGGTCTGCTGGCATGCCTCGACTCTAGGAGGGCCTGTGGACAACTCCCCAGGGGGTACCGAGCCACTGGGCATAGTGGCGGCATGAGCGCCGACCTCGCCTGGACCGCACCGGAGGTGCCGGGGTATGACGTCGGCGAGCGGCTCGGGCGCGGTGGCTCCGGCACCGTGTGGGCGGCGACGCGGGTGAGCGACGGGGCGCCGGTGGCGGTCAAGGTGGTGGCCGTCGGCGCCGGTGACGAAGCCGACTCGCTGGCGCGCGAGTTCGCCGTCCTCGCCCGGGTCGACGTCGAGGGGCTGGTCGGATTCCATGAGGCGGTCGGGCTGTCGGGTGAGCCGGCCGCGGTGGCCCTCGTCCTCGACCAGGTGGGTGGGGGTTCGCTGGAGGGCATCGTGCGCGCGCGTGGCCACCTGAGCGTGGGGGAGTCGGTGACCATGCTGGCCCCGGTGGCGCGCGCCCTCGCCGGGCTGCACGGTTTGGGGGTGGTGCACGGTGACGTCCACCCCGGCAACGTCCTGCTCGAACGCACCGGACGGCCGCTGCTCGCCGACCTCGGCGTCGCCTCGCTGGCAGGTGACGTGGCCGGGCAGCTCTACGGCACAGAGGGTTTCGTCGCGCCCGAGGTCCTCGATCGCGGTGTGGTCACCACCGCCGCCGATGTGTATGCCGTGGGCGCGCTGGCCTGGTGGTGCGTGACCGGTTCGGCGCCCGCCCCGGTGGCGCTCCGGCGCCCACTCGAGGAGCTGGCGCCAGGTCTGCCCGACGCCTGGTCCGAGGTCACTCGACGAGCACTCCTGGGCGACCCGGATGCCCGCCCGACCGCGGCCGAGCTGGCGCTGGCCTACTACGACTCGGCTCCGTGTGAACCGCTGCGGCTGGTCGTCGGGAGCGACGAGACGTCGCTGCTTACTCAACGGCTGCGACAACCCGGGGCGACGAACCCCTCCCCACCCGTCGTCCCTCGCGGGACGGCTGTCACGGTGCTGCGCGACGGGGGACGGCGCGTCGTCGCCCCAATGGCAGCGCTGACTGCGGGGCTGACGACGGCGTTGGCGACGGGGCTCAGTGCGGCCGGGGGAGCCTTGCGAAGGGGCCTCGACCCCCGGCGGGCGGCTGCGCTCGGCACGGTGGTGGTGCTGGTGGTCGGTCTCGCGGCGGGCGGGTTGATGGCGGCCGGCCGCCTCACCACCCCGGACTGGGTGCACCCGGCGCGTGACGCCGCTGGTCGGCCGGACGCCTCCGGCGAGCGGGTGGTGCCGGTGTCCGCGCCGGGCACGGCGCCTGCTCCGGCGACGAGGAACGCGACGCCCGAGCAGGTCGCGTCGCGGTCAGACCCAGCGACGGATAAGATTGCCCCGCAACGGGATCCGCGCGGCCTGATGGTTGCACTGTCGACCCTGCGGGCGGAGGTGATGACATCGGGGTCGTTGCCCGATCTGGCCCAGCTCGACGCTCCCGGATCCGAGGCCTTCGCGCAGGACACGGCACTCCTGAAGGGCCTCGCGGCGTCGGGTCAGTCCTGGCAAGGGGTGGCCCTGTCGGTGACCTCGGCCCGCACCGTGTCCCAAATCGCGACGTCGGCGACGGTTGACGCGGTGGTGCAGACCGCGGCATACCGGGTGGTTGACGGGTCGGGACGCGCGCAGCAACGGCCAGCCGTCGGGGGTGAGGAGATGCGGTTCACGCTGGACTGGTCGGCCGGGCGGTGGCGAGTCGCCAGCATCACCGGCGCCCCTCGCTAGGACCGTGGGGACACGAGCGACAGCTGGCCGGCTAGGACTGTTGGGACAGCACCCAGCGCAACGCTGACTCGACGTCCTGGTCCTGGTGGACGAAACCGGACTCGGTCAGCGTGGCCGGGACGGCGCGCTTGCTGGTGAGCACCTCGTCCGAGAAGCCGCCGAGGACCAGCTTGATGCCGAACGCCGGGGCGGGCAGCAGTGCCGGTCGGTGGATCTGGCGACCGAGCTCGCGTGCGATGTCGACCTGGTGGTCGGGGTGCGGTCCGACGACGTTGACCGGGCCCTCGATCTCCGGGTGGTCAACCAGGTGTGCGAGAGCCTGCGACGGTGTCGCGCAGCGAGATCCAGGGCCACCACTGGCGTCCGTTGCCGAGAGGACCGTTGATGCCCAGCTTGGCGAGGGGCAGCATCCGCGACAGGGCGCCGCCGTCGGGAGCGAACACGAGGCCGGTCCGGGTGGTGGCCACCGACAGTCCTGCGTCGCGCGCTGGGTCGGCTGCGGCCTCCCAGGCCCGGACGACCTCGCTGAGGAAGCCCTCGCCGGGGACCGAGTCCTCGGTGAGCACCTCGTCGCCGCGGTCGCCGTAGAAGCCCACCGCGGCTCCGCTCACCAGCCGAACGGGCTGGCCTCGGGCGGCCAGGGTCGCCAGGGTCGTGGCGATGGTCGTGGTGCCGTCGACGCGCGAGGCGAGGATCTGCTGCTGGTAGGCCGGAGTCCACCGTTTGTCACCGACCCCTGCCCCGGCGAGGTGCACCACGGCGGTCACGCCCGCGAGGTCGGCGGGGTCCAGACGACCGTTGGTCGGGTCCCAGCGGACCTCGTCCGGCGCCGCGGGGGCCCGGCGGACCAGCCGGACGACCTCGTCGCCGCGCTCGCCCAGGAACGCCGACAGCGCGCCGCCGATCAGTCCGGAGGCACCGGTGATGGCAACGCGCTGCGGCATGAGCTGCTCCTGAGGGATCGGCTCCTACAGACCGAGGTCGGAGTCGAAGTTGCCGTCCTCGAGACGCGCCTTCATCGTCGTGAGGAAGCGGGCCGCGTCGGCACCGTCGACGACCCGGTGGTCGTAGGACAGCGCGAGGTAGACCATCGAGCGGATCGAGATCGTCTCGCCACCGTCACCGTCGGACACGACGACCGGACGCTTGACGACCGCGCCCGTGCCGAGGATGGCGACGTTGGGCTGGTTGATGATCGGGGTGTCGAACAGCGCGCCGCGGCTGCCGGTGTTGGTCAGCGTGAAGGTGCCACCGCCGAGCTCGTCCGGACCGATCTTGTTGGTGCGGGTGCGCTCGGCCAGGTCCGCGATCTTGCGGGACAGCCCGGCGATGTTGAGGTCTCCGGCGTCCTTGATGACCGGGACCAGCAGGCCGCGCTCGGTGTCGACGGCGACGCCGAGGTTCTCCGTGCCGTGGTAGGTCACCTCGGTGCCTTCCACGCTGGAGTTGACCGACGGATGGGCCTTGAGGGCCTCGACCGCGGCGAGGGCGAAGAACGGCAGGAAGCTGAGCTTGGTGCCCTCCCGCTGCTCGAACTCGGCCTTGGCCTTGGCCCGCAGCCGGGCGATCTTGGTGACGTCGACCTCGACGACGGTGGTCAGCTGGGCCGACACCTGGAGCGACTCGACCATCCGCTTGGCGATGGTCTGGCGCAGCCGCGACATCTTCTCCGTGGTGCCCCGCTTGGGCGACACCCCAGCCGGAGCGCTGGCAGCAGACGCAGCAGGTGCGGCGGCAGCAGGTGCGGCAGCGGGCGCAGCGGCCGGCGCGGGAGCCGCGGCGGCCTCCTTGGCTGCCTGGGCTGCGTCGAGGACGTCCTGCTTGCGGATCCGCCCACCGACGCCGGTGCCCTTGAGCGAGCCCAGGTCGATGTTGTTCTCCGCCGCGAGCTTGCGCACGAGCGGGGTCACGTAGGACGAGGCGTCCGTGTCGTCAGAGCCCGAGGCTGCCGGCGCGGGAGCCGCCGCAGGAGCGGGAGCAGGAGCGGGAGCCGGTGCGGTGCGGAGCTGCGGGTGCCTCCTGCTTGGGAGCCTCCTGAGCCGGAGCCTCCTTCTGGGGAGCCTCCTGAGCCGGAGCCTCCTGCGCCGAGGTCTCCTGCTGGGTGGGAGCTTCCTGAGCCGGTGCCTCTTGGGCAGGGGACTCCTGCGCGGGTGCCTCCTGAGCCGGGGCCGAGCCGCCACCGGAGCCGCCGATGATGGCGAGGTCGCCACCGACGGGGACGGTGTCGTCCTCCTGGACCAGGATCTTGGTGAGGGTCCCCGCGACAGGCGACGGGATCTCGGTGTCGACCTTGTCGGTCGAGACCTCGAGCAGCGGCTCGTCGACCTCGACGCTGTCACCCTCCGCCTTGAGCCAGCGCGTGACGGTGCCTTCGGTGACGGACTCGCCGAGCGCGGGCATCTTCACGGTCTCGCCGCCGGACGACCCGGAGTCCGAACCGGAGCCAGTCTCAGGGGCGGGGGAGTCGTCCTGTCCGGACGCCTCGTGCTGCTCGGGCTCGGAGGTCGCAGCCTGGGGCTCCTGCTCGGTGGAGGGCGCCTCGGCAGCCGGCGCCTCTTCGGCGGGCTGCTCCTGTGCCTGGTCCTCGGCCGGCTGTTCCTGGGCCTGCTCGTCCTGCCCACCGTCCTGCTGGGCCGGCTGCTCGCCGCCCCCGGACCCTTCCGAGCCGTCGCCGATCACGGCTAGGTCGGCGCCCACGGGGACGGTGTCGTCCTCCTGGGCAAGGATCTCCTGCAGGACCCCGGCCACCGGGGACGGGATCTCGGTGTCGACCTTGTCGGTCGAGACCTCGAGCAGTGGCTCGTCAACCGCCACGGTGTCGCCGACGTTCTTCAGCCAGCGCGTCACGGTGCCTTCGGTGACGGACTCACCCAGGGCTGGCATGGTCACGCGTTCAGACATCTGGTCTTTCTCCTCTTAGTTGTGCGCGTGGAGCGGCTTGCCGGCCAGGGCCAGGTGGGCCTCGCCGAGCGACTCGTTCTGGGTGGGGTGGGCGTGGATCAGGGCGGCTACGTCGGAGGGTAGGGCTTCCCAGTTGTAGATCAGCTGGGCCTCACCGATCTGCTCGCCCATCCGGGCGCCGATCATGTGGACGCCGACGACCGGGCCGTCCTTCTCGCGGACCAGCTTGACGAAGCCCTGGGTCTGCAGGATCTGGGACTTCCCGTTGCCGCCGAGGTTGTACTCGTAGGTCTCGATCTCGGCGTACTTGTCGGCCGCCTGGGCCTCGGTGAGCCCGACCGAGGCGATCTCGGGGTCGCAGTAGGTGACCCGCGGGATCCCGACCTCGTCGATGACGGCCGGCGACTGGCCGGCGATCTCCTCGGCGACGAAGATGCCCTGAGCGAACCCGCGGTGCGCGAGCTGGAGGCCGGGGACGATGTCTCCCACGGCATACACACCCTCGACGCCGGTGCGCAGCCGCTCGTCGGTGGTCACGAAGCCACGGTCCAGGGTCACGCCGGCCTCGGCGTAGCCGAGACCTTCGGTGACGGGACCACGGCCCACGGCCACGAGCAGGAGGTCGGCCTCGATGGTGCTGCCGTCCTCCAGCGAGACCGTCACCGTGTCACCGGACTGGGTCGCGCCCGCGAACTTCACGCCGGTCTTGAAGGCGATCTTGCGCTTGCGGAACGACCGCTCCAGCGTCTTGGAGATGGCCTCGTCCTCGGCGGCCACCAGCCGGGGCAGCGCCTCGACGATGGTCACCTCGGAGCCGAACGACTTGAACACCGACGCGAACTCGACACCGATGACGCCGCCACCGAGGACGACGACGCGCGGCGGGACGAAGTCGATCGTCAGGGCCTGCTCGCTGGTCATGATGCGGCCGGCGATCTCCAGCCCGGGCAGCGACTTGGCGTAGGAGCCGGTGGCCAGTACGACGTTGCGGCCGCGGATCTGGCGGCCGTCGACCTCGACGGTGGAGCGGTCGACCAGGCGCCCCGCGCCCTCGACCAGATCGATCTTGTGGGCCTTGGCCAGTCCCTGCAGACCCTTGTAGAGACGGGCGATGACACCGTCCTTGTAGGCGTTCACGCCGGACATGTCGACCGACTCGAAGGTCGACTTCACACCGAACTGAGAACCCTCGCGAGCGGTGTCGGCGACCTCGGCAGCGTGCAGGAGAGCCTTGGTCGGGATGCACCCGACGTGCAGGCAGGTGCCACCGAGCTTGTCCTTCTCCACGAGGGCGACGCGCAGACCCAGCTCGGCGGCCCGGAACGCGCACGCGTAGCCGCCACTGCCTCCACCCAGGATCACCACGTCGTACGTGGTCTCATCGGTGGTCTCGGCGTCAGCCGACATGCTCGCTCCCTTGCGTCGTGTGCGTCGGACGGTCGCGTCGCTCACGGGTCGCGGTCAGTTCATGGCCGGTCCGGATCGACACAGAGCATCTTGTCACTGATTGCACATCGGGGCGCAAGCAGGTCGACCGATGGCCCACGGGTCGGAAGGCGACGGCGCTCCGGTCCCGCGAATGGCGGCGGATCGCAGCGACGCTCCCCGTATCGTTGCCCCATGGCGTGGTGGAAGCGGAGTGGCAAGCGGGTGGCGCGGGGTCCCTCCGACGGCCCCAACATGGCGGTCGACCAACAGGCGGTGCGCAAGCACCTGACCGACTTCGCCACGAGCCGCCGAGGCGTCGAGGCCTACGTCGAGCCGCCGACGAACGTCACCGCGACCACCGTCATCCTGATCGCCTTCGACGGCGAGTGGACCCGTCGCGCGGCGGGGTCGCGCGACGCTGCGTTCGCCCTCGCGCGCAGCCTCGAGGTGCCGGTCTACGACGTGCTCCAGACCGGTTATCCCAACCGGATGCGCGAGTGGAACTCGCGCCAGCGCAAGAAGAAGTGACCGTATGCCGCGTGGTCGCCGCGCCGGGTCAAACCCGGTGGTCCCGGCCGCCAGTGGGATGACACAGTGGCTTCACAAGCACAGTGGATGTAGACCTTCGGGCCGGAACCGGCTCGTCCACCCGAGTAGCAGGAGGCACCATGGCCAAGTCCGGTGGCGCAAAGAAGTCCGGGGCACAGAAGCCAGCGGGATCGGGACCCAGCGAGGACATGAAGCGCAAGTTCCGCGAGGCCCTCGACAAGAAGCAGTCGCACGCCGGCAAGGACGTCTCGGACGACACCGAGCACGGCAAGGTCGACCACGCGCAGGCGGCGGCGACCACGGCGACGCAGCAGATGTTCCGTCGCAAGAGCGGCGGCTGAACGGCACCAGATGTCGCAGGAGGTGCAGCAGTAGATAGCTGCGCCGTCCAACAGATATATCCGCCAGAGGGGCCCGTCCGGATCGGACGGGCCCCTCTGGCACTGCTCTCTGGTGGTGCTGACGCTTCGGGACGGACTCCGGCGGTCAGGCTGGCGCGGTCAGCCGGCGTAGCCCTCGACGAGTGCGAGGAGGGTGCCGACGCCGTAGCCCGTGGCGCCCTTGGGGGTGTAGCCCCACGCGGAGCCCTCGTTGTAGGACGGGCCGGCGATGTCGACGTGCGCCCAGGGGGTGCCCTCGGTGACGAACTCCTTGAGGAACAGCCCGGCGGTGAGCATCCCGCCCCACCGCTCGCCCTTGTGGGCGAGGTCGGCGACGCTGGAGTCGAGCTGGCTGCGCAGGTCGGTCGGCAGGGGCATCGCCCACGCGGACTCGCCGGACGCGGCCGCGGCGCTGCCGACCCGGTCGCGGAAGGTGTCGTCGTTGGCCATGATGCCGGCGACGCGGGCCCCGAGGGCGACCATCTGGGCGCCGGTCAGCGTCGCGATGTCGACGATGGCGTCGGGCTTGGCCTCACCCGCGAGGCAGATGCCGTCCCCGAGGACCATCCGACCCTCGGCGTCGGTGTCGAGGATCTCGACGGTGGTGCCGTTGCGCATGGTCACGACGTCGCTCGGACGCTGTGCGGTGCCGCTCGGCATGTTCTCGGCGAGGCAGAGGTAACCGGTCACCTTGACGGGCAGGCCGAGCTCGGCAGCGGCGAAGACGGTCGCGGCGACCGCAGCGGCGCCGGCCATGTCCGACTTCATGCCCAGCATCGACGCGGCGGGCTTGAGGTTGAGGCCGCCGGAGTCGAAGGTGATGCCCTTGCCGACGAGGGCGACCGAGGCCTGGGCCCGCGGCGGGTTCCACGTCAGGGTCACCATCCGGGGCGGGTTGACCGAGCCCTGGCCGACGCCGACGATGCCGCCGAAGCCACCCTTCTCGAGCGCCTTCTCGTCGAGCACCTTGATGGTGACCTTGGCGGTCGCGGCGGCGTTGCGTGCCTTGACCGAGTCGGTGAAGGACTGGGGGAAGAGCTGGTTCGGGGGAGTGTTGACCAGGTCACGGGCGTAGGCCTTGGCGTCCGCGAGGATCCCTGCGCGGCTCGCCGCTGCCTTGACTGCCTTGACGCGTGCGTCGGAGGTGGCCACGGTGACCGTGGTGACGCTCTTGGTGGGCTTGGCGGACGGACCGCGCACCCCGGCATACCGGTAGGCGCCGAGCGCGGCGCCCTCGGCGACGGCGGCCACGGACTCGGCACCGGTCGTCGGCAGGGCGACGACGATCTTGGTCGCGTTCTTGAGCGACCGGGAGGCTGCGCCGGCAGCGCGCCGCAGCACCTCGTGGTCGAAGGAGGTCGTGCGGATGGTGCCCTTGCCGAGGCCAGTCAGGACGACCCGCGGGGCGACCACACCGGGCACCGCCGCGATGGTGAGCACCTCTTCGGCCGCACCGGTCGCGTGCAACGCGGCCAGCTGGGCGGCCGACGTGGGTGGCGGCAGCGCGCGGCAGGCCGTGGCCGGCGGCGAGGGCCGCCTTGCCGTCGGTGTCGACCGTGGCGAGGACGAGGACGTCTGCCTTGAGGTCATGGGCGGGGCGATCGGAGACGTTGACGGTGGTCACGCACTCATCCTTCGTGTGGGGGGCAACATGCGGGGCTCTGTGTGGCACCCGCACAGCGCAGGATAGCCGTGCTGGTGGGGAGCCGTGGGTGGAGGGCGGTAGCGTTCGGCGCATGAGCGACGCAGCCCTGAAGACCTCACCCCTGCACGACCGGCACGTGGCCCTCGGGGCCAAGATGGCCGACTTCGGCGGCTGGGAGATGCCCATCGAGTACCCCGGCGGCGGGGTCGTCCGCGAACACTCGGCGGTCCGCACGTCGGTCGGGATCTTCGACGTGTCCCACCTCGGCAAGGCTCGCGTCTCCGGACCGGGCGCGCGGGAGTTCGTCAACTCCTGCCTGGCCAACGACCTAGGCCGCATCCACGAGGGCAAGGCGCAGTACACCCTGTGCTGCAACGAGTCCGGCGGCGTGGTCGACGACCTGATCGCCTACCTGCGCAGTGACGACGACGTCTTCCTCATCCCGAACGCGGCCAACACCGGCGCGGTCGTCGAGCTGCTCGCCGCCGCGGCGCCCGAGGGGCTGACGGTCGAGAACCTGCACGAGGGATATGGCGTCATCGCCGTCCAGGGCACCAAGAGCGACGAGGTGCTCGAGGCCCTGGGCCTGCCCACCGGTCACGAGTACATGTCCTTCGTCGAGACCGACTGGAACGGCCACCCCGTCATCGTGTGCCGCACGGGCTACACAGGGGAACGCGGCTACGAGCTGGTGCCCGCGTGGGAGGTGTCCGCCCAGCTGTGGGACGCCCTCCTCGAGGCCGCGGCCCCGTTCGACGGGCTGCCCTGTGGCCTGGGCGCCCGCGACACCCTGCGCACCGAGATGGGCTACGCCCTGCACGGCAACGAGCTGTCCCCGTCGATCAGCCCGGTCCAGGCGCGCGTCGGCTGGGCGGTCGGCTGGAAGAAGGAGGCGTTCTGGGGTCGCGAGGCGCTCGTCGCCGAGAAGGCTGCCGGCCCCGCACGGGTGGCCTGGGGCCTGCTCGCCACCGGTCGCGGCATACCTCGCGCGCACTGCGAGGTGAAGGTCGACGGTGCGGTCATCGGAGAGGTGACGTCGGGGACGTTCAGCCCGACCCTCAAGAACGGCATCGCCCTCGCGCTGCTGGCGCCCTCGGTCGCCGCGGGCGACGAGGTCGTCATCGACGTCCGCGGTCGCGACGTGACAGCAACTGTCGTGAAGCCGCCCTTCGTGCAGGTCGACGTCCGCGAGGACTGAGCCGGCCGACCCCTTGGTCGGCTTTGGAGGGATCGGTATGCCGGGCAAGGACTTTCGCGGGCACGTGTACTCCGCGCGCGTCGAGTGGACCGGTTCCACGGGACTGGGCTACCGCGGCTACCCGCGCGCCCACACCGCGTGGACGCCGCCGGCGACGGAGGGGTTCGACCTGAGCGCGGACCCGCACTTCCGCGGTGACCCCGACCTGCCGAACCCCGAGCAGCTGCTGGTCCTGGCGGCGTCGTCCTGCCAGCTGCTGTCGTTCCTCGCCGTCGCTGCCCAGGGTGGTGTCGACGTGCTCGGCTACTCCGACGCCGCACAGGGGGAGATGCCGGACGACCTCGTGCCGCAACGGATCACCCGCATCGTGCTGCGACCGGTCGTGACGGTGGCCCCGGGGACCGACCCGGCGACGGTGGAGCGGATGACCCACGAGGCGCACGAGCAGTGCTACATCGCGAACTCGCTCACTACCGAGGTCGTCGTCGAGCCCGAGATCGTCTTCCGCTAGCCCTGTCAGGGGTCGGGGCTACCTTCGGCGGATGAGATACGGCTTCGTGGTCCCGTTCGCAGACGCCCGCGAGTTCGCCGAGGTGGCTGCCCTGGGGGAGCAGCACGGCTGGGATGCCGTGTTCACCTGGGAGAGTCTCTACGGCGAGCACGCCTGGGTGACCCTGGCCGCCGCGGCGATGCAGACCTCACGCATCCGGCTCGGCACGCTGCTCACGCCGGCCTCGCGACACCGGCCCTGGGACCTCGCCTCGATGGTGAGCACCGTCGACCGGCTCAGCGGCGGCCGCAGTCGTGATGTCCGTCGGACTCGGCGCGCTGCACCCAGGCTGGACCCGGTTCGAGCCCGACGAGGGGCGAGCGGTGCGCGCGGCCAAGCTCGACGAGTCACTGGCGGTCTATCGCGGGCTGCTGTCGGGTGAGCCCTTCACCTTCGACGGGGACCACTACCCGGTCGGTCCCGAGGGCGAGGGCGCTCCACCGCTGCCGCCGGCACCGACCCAGCGGCCGCACCCACCGGTATGGGTCGTGGGCGCCTATCTGCCGGGGCGGCGCCGGCAGCCGTCCCTCGAGCGCGCCTCGCAGTGGCAGGGCGTGCTGCCGACGGTCGCCGTGGCTGACGCCAAGCCCGGCAGCCCCCACCTCACCCTGGACTCGGTCGCTGAGGCGCTGGGTGTGGTGCGCGAGCTGCGCGAGGCGGCCGGGTTGCCGTGGGAGGGCTACGACGTGGTCATCGAGGGCGACAGCACCGGTGAGTTCGTGAAGTCGGCAGGCACCCCTGACCAATGGGCCACGATCGGCGCGACCTGGTGGATCGAGAGCTGGTGGAGCGTCGAGCCCGGTCCGGCAGGGCTGGCAGAGATCCGGCGACGGGTGGAGGCGGGCACACCTGCCTAGGGAGTGGCGGCGGCGACCGCAGCCACGACGTCCGAAACCCGCAGCAGCGGGAGCGGGGCCATCACCTTGGCGACCTGTGGTGCGAAGGCGGGTGAGTCACTCAGGATGCGCCTCGCGGGACCGTCGGCGACGACCTCGCCCTCCGCAAGGATCACGGCGCGGGTGGCGACCTCGGCGGCCAGCTCGACGTCGTGGGTGGCGACGACAATGGCGCGACCCGCGTCGGCCAGGTCGGTGAGCAGGGTGGTCAGGCGGCCCTTGGTCGGGTAGTCCAGCCCGCGGGTGGGCTCGTCGAGCAGGATCACCTCACTGCCGCGGGCCAGCACCAGGCTGAGGGCGACACACGTCCGCTGCCCCTCGGACAGCTCGCCGGGGAGGCGGTCCTGGGCCACACCCGGGGCAAGTCGCCCGAGGACGGCAGCGGTCGCCCCCGCGGACAGCGCGTGCACCTCGTCGTTGGCCGTGACCTGGTGCACGACGGTGGCGTCGGTCAGGAGCGTGGTCGGGTCCTGGGGTGCCAAGGCTGATCGACCGGAGACGGACGTGCGACCGGAGGTCGGTTGCAGAGCGCCGTCCAGCACGGTGAGCAGGCTCGACTTGCCCGCCCCGTTGCGACCCATCAGAGCCACCACCTCGCCGGCGGCCACCTGGAGGTTCACGGTTCGGAGCGCGACGATGTCGCCGCGGACCAGGCTGAGCCGCTGCACGTCGACCCGGACCTTGGTGCGTGCAGCGGGTGCTGGTGGAGCGACGGGTGCGGCGGGTACAGCTGGTACGGCGGCGAGGGTGGCGAGGGTGGCGCGCAGACCGTGAACCTCACGCCGGGCCGCGCGCACGGAGAGGGGGAGGGGGGTCCAGCCGAGCCGCCTGCCGAGCTCCACGACAGGAGGCCGGACAATGGACCTCGCCATGGCGGCCGCCGGGTCGTGGGGACCGGTCACTCGACCGCCCTCGACGAGCAGCACGGAGTCGGCATGGTGCACCACCCGCTCGAGTCGGTGCTCAGCCACGATCACCGTGATGCCGACGTCGTGCACCAGTCGGTGCAGGATCGCCAGAACTTCTTCTGCCGCAACGGGATCCAGCGCCGACGTTGGTTCGTCGAGCACCAGCACTCGCGGTCCCGCGGCGAAGGCTGCGCCGATGGCGACCCGCTGCTGCTGTCCGCCGGAGAGCTCGGCGACGGGACGGTCGCGGAGGGTGGCGAGTCCCAACAGGTCGAGGCTCTCCTCCACCCGGCGTTGCCCTCCGTGCGGGTCGTCCGTGCGCGGTCGCACGCCTGCCGCGATGACCGACTCCACGGTGCCCATCATCCCGACGGCAGGATCCTGGCGAACCAGCCCCACGAGGGCTCGGCCTTCGTCGGCGCTCCGGTGCCCAAGGTCCACGCCGTCGACGAGGACGCGGCCGCTGAGCTGGGCCGCGGCGGCAGACTTCGCACCGAGGCACTGGAGCAGTGAGGTCTTGCCCGACCCGGTCGGGCCCACCACGAGGACCAGCTCACCTTCGGGGACCGCGAAGG
The DNA here is from genome assembly GCA_963740865.1 of uncultured Actinomycetota bacterium. GTDB lineage: Bacteria > Actinomycetota > Actinomycetes > Actinomycetales > Dermatophilaceae > Pedococcus. The sequence continues at coordinate 87,060 of CAVUGH010000027.1, read as the reverse complement.
AGGCGTCGCGCAGGGCCGGCACGCCGGCATACGCGACGGTCACTGCCTCGAACACGATCACGGAGCGAACCCTAGAGTGGAGGGATGAGCGATGCGTGGACCTGGACCTATGTCGATGCCGAGGGGACCGCGATGGCCGGCGACGGCCTGGTGACGACGGCGTTCCCGTCGCAGTCGGACGCCGAGAACTGGTTCGGCGAGTCGTGGCACGAGCTGACCGACCTCGGGGTCGATGCGGTCAACCTGTTCCACGAGGGTGTCCTCGTGTACGGCCCGATGAGCCTGCGCGCCGCCGAGTAGCAGCTCCGAACGCCCGCTCAGGTGGGGTAGTCGCCGCGCTTGGCGAGGGCCTTGGGCATCCGCGAGCGTCGGATCTGGAAGCCGCGCATCACGGCGTACATGGCCAGCCCGCGGCCGACCTTGTCCTCGCCGAACTTGGCGATGAGCAGCTTCTTGAGCCGCCGCCACATGAGGAACCCGTCGACCGCCGCGGCCAGCAGGAGGCCGTAGACGCCGATCGAGACCGCCGCGAACACGGCCGGGATGCGGATGAACGACAGCGCCAGCACCACGATCATCACGGGCAGCATGAACTCGCCGAGGTTCCAGCGGGCGTCGATGTAGTCGCGGATGTAGCGCCGCACCGGTCCCTTGTCACGAGCGGGCAGGTGGGCGTCGTCGCCGGTCGCCATCGCGGCGCGCTGCTTGAGCTGCGCCTCGCGCCGCTTGACCTTGTCCGTGTCACGGGCCGCCTTGCGGTCGGTGACAACCAGCGGGCGCCGGTTGGCTGCCTCCTGGTCCTTGCGCTTGGGCGTGGGCCGGTTCTTGGCACCCTCGCGTGGGGCATGCCCGGCCGCTTCGGCCTGCTGCTCGTTCAGGGTCTTGTTACGTCCAAACACGGGATCACTGTATGCCGTGCGGTCGCCATCCCATGAATCGCGAGCCAGGCCATCCCGGGCTGGTCCCCAGGTAGCGGGCGTCGGAAGCTTGGCACTCAGCTCATGGGGACGAGGCGGAGTGGCGCGGGCTGGCGGTCGGTGGCGTGCTCACCTGCGGGTTGTCGCCAGGCCTGCCACGCGTCGGGTACGAACTCGACGTCGCGGGCTCGCATCGGTCCGCCGCTGGGGCTGGGGTACGGCCGGGATTTCTGTGGATCAGCTGCGGGAGGGCCAGCATCTCCGGCGTTAGCCCTGCTCGGGTCGTCGACACGGCGGACCGGCACCAGCTCGGTGGCCGTGGGTGGTCGGATGGGGAGGCCGTAGCGGTTGGTGACGGTGAGCCCGTCGGGTCTGGTGGGGTCGCCGCTGACGGTGATGTCACCGCGGTGGTGGGCGTCGTGGTGGAAGGGGCAGAGGCTGACCTGGGTGTCGAAGTCGGTGGCGCCGCCATCGGCCCAGTGGTCGAGGTGGTGGATCTCGACGAACCGGGTGGTGCTGCAGCCGGGGATGCGGCAGCCGCGGTCGCGGTCCTCGATGAGGCGACGGGTCCGCGCGGGGAGGATCCGCTGGTCCCGGCCGACCGAGACGGGTCGTCCCTCGGTCTCCCAGAGCGGGGTGACCGTGCCGTCACAGCTGAACCGTGCGGCCATCCGCGGGGTGATGGCGCCGCCGCCGTTGACCCAGCCGCCGTTGGTGTCGAGGTGCAGGTAGACGCGGTAGTGGCTGGCCCGGCTGGTGGAGCTGATGGTGGACAAGGACCGGCTGGCGATCTCGGCGATGGCGTCGGCGTACGTCGGTCGTGCTGACTGGGTGCCCGCGAGCCCGCCTGGCAACGCAGCGCGGTCGCCAGGGGAGCTGCCGTCCGTGCCGGCGGCAGCGATGAACAAGGCGTCCTTGGCCTCCTTGACGGCTTGCTCGACGAGGGCGCCGATCTCGGCGGGTGCGGAGTAGCGCAGGTGAAACCTGCCGGACTCGTCGTAGTGCATCGACAGGTCGGGGCGTGCGCAAGCCCGGTCTGCCAACCGCTGTGCCTCGGCGGCGCGCAGAGTGGCGAGCGGATCGTGGTGGGCGGTCCCGTCCTGATCGGCGTTGTCGGACACATCGCTTGGCGCATCGGGTGCCGGCTCTGAGCCGGGCGCACCAGCGTCGGGTGTGGATGCGGTCGAGGGCAGGCCCGTGTCGGGATCCAGGAACACCGAGGTCGACAGCGCCCGCCGCAGCTGGGGGACGGTCGCGGTGCGAGCGAACTTCGCGATGCCGGCCTGGTGGTCGGCACGGCCATGTCTGGCGACGACGGCGGCCTGGCCGATCGAGAGCTCCCCGGCGGCGAGGGCGGCCACGGCGTCGGGGAGCTCGGCTCGACGGCGCGCGATCCGCACCACGTCGCCGGCCTGGGCGGGGGACAGGCCGGCGCGAACCACGAGCAGGTGCTCGGGCGAGCTGAAACCTCCGTCTCCCCAGTGGCCACCCTCGACCAGCTGCGCCGCGATCTCGACCAGCTCGCCATGCGCCCGGTTCAACCTGCCTGCGACCTCTGCAGCCCGCGTCCACAGGTCGTGGGTGGTCGCCTCATGGGCGACGGCCGCGGCGGTGGAGGACATGCCTCAATCGTACACCTGTTCGAACTGTGTGACAAGGCATCAAGGTGCGAAACACATTCTGCTACAAGCGAATTCGCAATCTCCGTGACCGAAGGGTCATTTGCCTGACATCTTTGCCCGATGGCTGCCAAGCGCAAGCGGGCACACACGTCGTTCGAGGACGTCGTGGCCGGTCTGCGTCGCGCGCGGCCGATCCCAGCACTGCTCGACACCGTGCCCTTTGGCCAGCTGCCGCCAACGGACCCGCAGCGGGTCGCGTACCCGATCGCGGTGCGTGCGCTGCGTCCTGCGCAGGCACGTGAGCTCGTCGCAGACGGTGCTGTCCTCGCCTGGGATGGCTGTGGTTGCGGCGCGGCCCAGTGCCTGACGTGGTTTGGATCGTCGGACCGCGATCGGCTGGCGCTGGGCGGCACACCGGTGGCGGAGGAGGGCGACCTGTGGCTGTGGTCGAACGCGGACGGCGATGTGGCGGTCATCGCCGGGTCGGATACCGAGGGGGGCGACCTGATGGGTTGAGCGCCCAAAGCCACCTCCCGTCCCAGCCACTCACGTCACACCCCAAGCACCCACGTAGGTCCCGGTAGCCCACTCGATAGGGTCGGCTCGCCCTGGCGGCGGACGGCCGGGCACGGAGTCCCGAGCCGGCCGCGCGGCATACCTCGAGGTGGTGGCGGAGCCACCCGTTAGGCTCGCCGACGTGACTGACGACGTGCTGACGACCGACCAGATCTCCGCCCTCAAGACCACCGTCGCGGGCCTGATGCCCGGCCTGCGCAAGGATCTCGAGGACCTCACTCGCATCCCCAGCGTGAGCCTCGACGCGTTCGACCAGGCGCACGTCGAGGCCAGTGCGGAAGCCACCGCAGCGCTGCTTCGAGCCGAGGGCCTTGAGGTCGAGATCGTCCGTGAGGGGGGCCGTCCCGCGGTCATCGGGCACATCGACGGACCCGACGGTGCGCCCACCGTGATGCTCTATGCCCACCACGACGTGCAGCCGCCCGGTGACGACAAGGACTGGGCCAGCCCGCCGTTCGAGCCGACCGAGCGGGATGGTCGCCTCTACGGCCGCGGCGCCGCCGACGACAAGGCCGGCATCATGGCCCACCTCGCCGCGCTGCGTGCCCACGCCGGCAACCTGCCCGTCGGCGTGACCGTCTTCGTCGAGGGGGAGGAGGAGATCGGCTCCGACTCGCTCCCGACCCTGCTGGAGAAGCACGGCGAGAAGCTGCGGGCCGACGCGATCGTGCTGGCCGACTCCACCAACTGGGCCATCGGCGAGCCCGCCCTCACCACGACGCTCCGCGGCCTGATCCGCGTCGTCGTCACGGTGACGACCCTGGACCACGGCGTCCACTCGGGCATGTTCGGCGGCGCGGTGCCTGACGCGATCACCCCTCTCATCCGCATCCTCGCGACCCTGCACGACGACGCCGGCGACGTCGCGATCGCCGGCCTCAAGTCCGGCAAGGCCAGCGACCTGGCCTTCGACGAGGCGCGGCTGCGCGAGGAGTCGGGCCTGCTCGACGGCGTCGAGGTGATCGGCACCGGAAGCCTCCTCGATCGCATCTGGACCAAGCCGACCGCCACGGTCATCGGCATCGATGCGCCCTCCGTCGCCAAGTCCTCCAACACCCTGGTGCCCACCGCCAGCGCCAAGGTGTCCATCCGGCTCGCTCCCGACGAGGTGCCCATGGACGCGTATGCCGCGGTGCAGCGTCACATCGCGGCCAACATCCCGTGGGGGGCCAAGGTCGAGGTGCACCTCGACGACCAGGGCGCGGGCTTCGACGCCGACGCCAACGGCCCGGTCTACGACCAGGCGCGGGCCGCCTTCACCGACGCGTGGGGTGTCGAGCCGGTCGACATCGGCGTCGGGGGCTCCATTCCGTTCGTCGCGTCGTTCGCGCAGAAGTTCCCTGATGCGGCGATCCTCGTGACGGGTGTCGAGGACCCAGACACCCGCGCCCACGGCGCCAACGAGTCGCTGCACCTGGGTGAGTTCGAGAAGGTCTGCGTCGCTGAGGCGGTGCTGCTCGCGCGGCTCGGAGCGATGCCCCGCTGACTCGCAGCGCCCTTCCGGCCACCCCGACGAGACCAGCCCCACCAGACCCATCCCAGCCCTCGAGACCCAGCCCTCGCCGCCCCACGACACCTGCCTGAGGAGGCGGTTGTGACCGAGTTCCCAGCTCTCCCCAAGGACTTCACGTTCGGGGTGGCGTCCGCCTCCTACCAGGTCGAGGGCGCCGTCACCGAGGACGGACGAGGCAGGTCGGTCTGGGACACCTTCTGCGACCGCCCCGGCGCCATCGTGGGCGGTGCGAGCGGTGCGGTGGCCTGCGACCACTACCACCGCTACCGCGAGGACGTCGCCCTGCTCGAGGAGCTCGGCGTCGACAGCTACCGGTTCTCGGTCGCCTGGCCGCGGATCCTGCCGACGGGCTCGGGGGAGGTGAACGAGGCGGGTCTCGACTTCTACGACCGCCTCGTGGACGAGCTGCTCGAGGCAGGGATCGCGCCCACCGCCACCCTCTTCCACTGGGACACCCCGCAGGCCCTCGAGGACCGGGGCGGCTGGAGCGGCCGCGAGATCACCGGGCACTTCGCGGCATACGCCGGCATCGTCGGGGAGCGGCTCGGGGACCGGGTCGCGCGCTGGATGCCGCTCAACGAGCCGAACGTCGTGACCATGCTCGGGTACGCGATCGGCAGCCACGCGCCCGGACGGTCGCTCGGCTTCGAGGCACTCCCCGTCGCCCACCACCTCCTGCTCGGCCACGGGCTGGCGACCCAGGCGCTCCGCGCCGCGGGATGCCACGAGATAGGGATCGCCAGCAACCACGCGCCCGTCTGGCCCGCCTCCGCGTCGCCCGAGGACCAGGAGGCGGCACAGGTGTACGACAACCTGTGGAACTGGATGTTCGCCGACCCGGTGCTGCTCGGCCGCTACCCGGTCGAGGGGACCGAGCAGGGGTTCCCCACCTATCGCGACGGCGACCTCGCCACCATTGCGCAGCCGTTGGACTGGTTCGGCATCAACTACTACAACCCCGGGCTGATCGGGGCGCCCGGCGAGGGCCAGGACAGCTCCCAGCTCGACGGGGCCGAGCTCCCACCGGGACTGCCGTTCGAGAACCGCCGGATCGAGGGCTACGAGCGCACCGACTTCGACTGGCCGATCGTCCCCGAGGGACTCGCCCAGATCGTGCGGACCTTCCGCGAGCGCTACGGCGAGAAGCTGCCTCCGGTCTACATCACGGAGAGCGGCTGCTCCTTCCACGACGCCGACCCGGTCGACGGCCGCGTCGCGGACCCGCGACGCGTCGCCTACCACGACGCCCACCTGCGGGCCCTGGCTGCCGAGATCGCGGACGGCGCCGACGTCAGGGGATACTTCGCGTGGTCGGCCACCGACAACTTCGAGTGGGCCGCGGGATACGCCGAGCGGTTCGGCCTCGTGCACGTCGACTACGACACGCAGGTCCGCACGCCCAAGGACTCCTACCACTGGTACCGCGACCTCATCGCGCACACCCGAGCGAACGGATCGCCATCATGAGCGCAGCCACCAACCCCACCCGCTCCCACGACGTCGTCATCTTCGGAGCCACCGGCTTCGTCGGCCGGCTCGTGGCGGAGTACCTCGCCGAGCACGCCCCCGACGGCGTCCGCATCGCTCTTGCCGGCCGGTCGAGCCAGCGCCTCGTGGAGGTCCGCGCCACCCTGCCGCCTCGCGCCCGTGACTGGCCCCTCGTCGTGGCCGACGTGGCCGACCCCGACTCCCTGCGTGAGCTGGCCGAGTCGACGACCGCCCTCGCCTCCACCGTCGGCCCCTACCTGCGCTACGGCCTGCCCGTCGTGCAGGCCTGCGCGGACGCGGGCACCCACTACGCCGACCTCACCGGCGAGGTCCTGTTCGTGCGCAGGGCGATCGACGCCGTCGACGCCAGGGCGCGGGAGACCGGCGCCCGCATCGTGACGGCCTGCGGCTACGACTCGATCCCCTCCGACCTCGGGGTGCTGCTGCTGCACGAGCGCGCGGTCGCGGACGCCGCCGGTGGTCTGCTCGACACCACCTTGCACGCCAAGTCCAAGGGTGGCCTGAGCGGTGGCACCATCGACTCCTCGCGGGCCCAGCTCGAGGCGGTCGGCGAGGACAAGGCGTTGCGCAAGGTCATCTTCGACCCCTATGCCCTGAGCCCCGACCGGGCCGCCGAGCCGAACCTGGGCAAGGAGCGCGACGCCAGGTCGGTCTTCGCCGACGCCGAGACAGGTGAGTGGGTCGGGCCGTTCATCATGGCTGGCTTCAACACGCGAATCGTCAGGCGTAGCAACGCGTTGCGGGACCATGCTTACGGTCGACGTTTCCGCTACCGCGAGGTCAGTGCCTACGGCCGGGGACTGCGCGGACGGCGGCAGGCCACCCTGTTCACCGGTGTGATGGGTCTGGCCTTCGCCGGCCTGGCCAACCCCCGCACCCGGCCGATCTTCGACCGGCTCGCGCCCTCCCCGGGCGAGGGACCCCGCGAGCAGAACCGCCGTTCCGGCTGGTTCGCGATGAAGATCCGCACCACCACCGAGACGGGTCGTCGCTACCTCGCGACGGTCTCCGCCCAGGGCGATCCGGGGTATGCCGCGACGGCAGTCATGCTCGGGGAGTCCGCTCTGTGCCTGGCCCTGGACGGCGAAAAGGTGCCCGCGGCGGCGGGAGTGCTCACCCCCGCCACCGCGATGGGCGACGCCCTGGTCGAGCGACTACGCGCGCAGGCCTTCACGCTGACCGTGGACGAGCTGCCCGACCGCCCCTGATACTCAAGGTCGGGTCGCTCGCCCACGGAATCCAGCTGGTCTACAACGCGATTCGCCACACCTCCCCACCACCGGGACAGACCGAACAGGTCGACACATAGGCCTTGTGTCCGCTGATCGCGATGCCATACGGCGCCACGAGGTCGTCGGCCACCACCGGGTGGGCACCGGTGCGCGACACCTTGACGAGCGAACCGACGGGCGGTGCGTCGGGGGGCCCGTTGAGCAGACCGTCCTTGGCCAGCTGCACGGCATACAACGAGCCACCTGAGTCGAAGGCCAGGGAGGTGACGTTGGTCAGCCCGGAGGCCCACACGGTGGGTGCGTGGCCGGGCACGACGCGGTAGATGTTTGCCAGGCCGGGTTGGAACGGGAACCCGGTGAGCTGGCTGACGTAGTAGGCGCCGTCAGGTCCGCGAACCACTGCTGTGGGCACGGCCTGGGCCGGGATCTTGGTGCCGGGAGGCAGACCCAGGAACGGCGGGGCGTCGGCCATCTGGTCCTCGAAGACCGCCACTGTCGACAGACCGTGCCGGCCCGTCTTGACGAGGTCGTTGCCCCCGGCGTCGGTGATGACGAACTTGCCGCCGACTCGAATCAGCGAGCTCGGGTTGCTGTCCGGGTCGTGGATCGGGTTGGCCTTGGCTTCGTAGGCGCCCAGGTCGGCGATCGTCCGGGTGTGCGTGGATCCGACCTTGGCGAGCTGCAACGTCGCCAGACGTGCTCCCTCGGCAGGCATCTCATCGCGGGCGGCAGGGTCGGCGCCGAGCCCGATCAGCACGGCGAGCTTGCGACCGCCCAGCCACTCGACGTCCGAGGGCCCGATGGCCGCCGAACCGTCCGGAGCTGCGAGCGACGGCAGGCCGGTGACGACCCGCGACTGGGTGCCCTTGCGGGTGACCCTCGTGACCGCACCGCTCGACCCGAGACAGATGTCGTCGCCCTCCGGGCCGGGTATGCAGACGCTGGTGCCGCCCCGTCCGGCCTCCGCGACATACAGGTCACCGTGGCCGTTGACGATGAGCTGGCGGGGGTTGTCCAGCCCGCTGGCCACCTTCGTCGGTGCGGGTGCGGGATGCCCGTGCCCGCCGTGGGCCTGGGCGGGAGCCGCGGCCGCGGCGGCCAGGGCCACGGTGGCGGTCAACGTGAGTAGGGTGCGACGTCCTCGTCCTCGTGGGTCGACGAAGCGGACCATGGGTGATCCTCCTGGCGGGTTGCGGGCCCTGCAAACCAATCACTCTGCGCGGGTTTGCCTGCGATGGCCTCCGTCAGGTGGACTAGTCCTCGTGCCGGGTGGACCGCCCTGACCAGCCGCGGAGTCACGGTCTGGTCTCCTCCGGCGCATCACCGCAGCCCCGGATTCGCCGCCCAAAGTGGTCAACCATTTGGGGCTGCTCGCCAGACGGCTGTGCACCGGTCTTCTCGAAGGCCATCTCGAACGCCGCGACCTTGGTCACCACCAGTGGCCGGAACGGCTGCTTCCCGGCGGGCAGCACGCAGACCTGGCTGCGCATCAACTAACGGGACTGTCCCCAGCATCGGGGTGGCCATCGCCACGGTGGCGGCCACCTGTCTGGCCGCGTCTGAAGGGAACGCGTGCCTGCGTCAGTCCTTGGAGGTCTCGCCCGGCAGCGCCAGCATCTGGTCGAGGGCGAGGCGCGCGAAGTGGGCCACCTCGTCGTCGACCTTGATCGCGTTGACGACGCGGCCGGCCACGAGCGACTCGAGCGTCCAGACGAGGTGGGGCAGGTCGATGCGGTTCATCGTCGAGCAGTAGCAGACGTTCTTCTCGAGGAAGGAGATCTGCTGTCGGGGGAACAACGTCCCCAGCCTGCGCACCAGGTTGAGCTCGGTGCCGACGACCCACTTCGTGCCGTCCGGCGCGGCCGCGATGGTCTGGATGATCTTCTCGGTCGAACCCACCTCGTCGGCGGCCTCGACGACCTCGTGCTGGCACTCGGGGTGGACGATCACCTTGACGTCGGGGATCTCGCGACGGGCCTGCTCGACCGCCGCGAGGCTGAACCTGCCGTGCACCGAGCAGTGCCCGCGCCACAGGATCATCGTGGCGTCCTGGAGCTCCTGCCTGGTGAGGCCACCCATCGGCTTGTGCGGGTCGAACACCACGCAGCCGTCGAGTGAGCCGCCGAGGTCGCGGACGAAGGTGTTGCGACCCAGGTGCTGGTCGGGCAGGAACAGCACCTTGCCGCCGTCGCCGACCTTGTCCAGCGCCCACGTCAGCGCCGTCTTGGCGTTGGACGAGGTGCAGATGGTGCCGCCGTGCCGACCCGTGAAGGCCTTGATGGCGGCGGAGGAGTTCATGTAGGTCACCGGAACGGTCACGTCGGCGACGCCGGCCTCGACCAGGTCGTCCCAGCAGTCCTCGACCTGGCGGATGGCGGCCATGTCGGCCATCGAGCACCCAGCCGCGAGGTCCGGCAGGATCACGGTCTGGTTCTCGGCGGTGAGGATGTCGGCCGACTCGGCCATGAAGTGCACGCCGCAGAAGACGATGTACGGCGCGTCCGGCCGGGCTGCCGCGTCCTTGGCCAGCTTGAAGGAGTCACCGGTCACGTCGGCGAACTCGATGACCTCGTCGCGCTGGTAGTGGTGCCCGAGCACGAACACCTGGTCACCCAGGGCGGCCTTGGCCGCGCGAGCGCGCTCGACCAGCCCGGGATCGGAAGGAGCGGGCAGGTCGCCCGGGCACTCGACCCCGCGCTCGGTGTGCAGCTCCGTGCCGCGTCCGAGGACGAGCAGCGGCAGGGGGGTGGGCCGGGAGTCCGACTGCGTCACAGGGGTGCTCACGTGCCCGATGGTATGCCGTGGGCGACCGGACCACAGCCAGCGGCCAGCTGGCGCACGACGCCGGACTGCGGTCGGCCCCGTGCCCTAGGGTCGCCGCCATGGACGACGACAGCCTCGTGGCGGCCCTGCGGGCAGCGACCTCCGCCATGCTGGCCACGGCCTCCGCCGCCGACCCCCACGCACCGGTCCCCGCCTGCCCGGGTTGGACCGTGACCGACCTCGTCGACCACCTCGGCCGGGTGCACCTGTGGGCTGCACACAGTGCGCGCCACGGCTCACCGCCCGACCCCTACCCGCGTCGTGACCGTGAGCAGCCGCTGCCCGACTGGTATGCCGCGTGCGCCGACACGATCGTGTCCACCCTGGCCGAGCTGCCGCCCGACCACCCCTCGTGGAGCTTCTCGGCCGTGCCGGGTCACCAGGACGTCCGGTTCTGGCGGCGCCGCCAGCTCCACGAGACGACGATCCACCACGTCGACGCCCTGCAGGCCGGTGGGCTGCTGCCCACGGCCGGGCTCGCCGACGGCATCCCTGGCCTGACGGTCGAGCAGGCGGCCGACGGGGTGGCCGAGGTCTTCGAGGTGATGGCTCCGCGCAGCCTGGTCCGGAACGCCGATCGCCCGCCCCTGGAAGTGATTCCCGCGTCGGACCCCATCGGCTTCTCGTGCACGGACACCGATGCGTCGTGGACCGTGCAGCTGGTCGACGGCGCGGTCAGCGTCATCGACGGCGTGGCGCAGGAGGCGGTCGCCCGGGTCAGTGGACCGGCGTCCCACCTCTACCTTGCGCTGTGGCACCGCGCGGACTCAGCGGTGCTCGTGACCGACGGTGACGAGGCTGCCGCCCGTCGGCTCCTGGGTGCTGCTCTGGTGCCCTAGGGGTTAGCCGACCTGGGGCGGGTGGGTCTAGAGCGGGTGGATCTTGCTGCTGGACATCGCCACGCTGACGGTGTTCTCACCGAACTTCACGTGGATCCGGTCGCCGGTGATCCGGACGACCGACCCGAGTCCGTGCCGGTCGTGGGTCACGCGGTCGTTCACCGCGAAGTCCGGGATGTCGGGCACCGGAGCGGCCCGGAACGGGCTGTTCGGCAGATGCGGCTTCTTGGCGGGCTGGCGGGGGCGCATCTATCCATTGTGGACCTGTTTTCCCCCTCCGGCCTCCACCGTGCGGCGGATTCCGGCGAGCCCGTGCTCAGGAGCACGGAAGAAACCCGCCGTGGCGACCGGCGCGAAGGCTGAAAGGATGAGCTCGTGCACGTCGTCATCGCGCCGGACTGCTTTACCGGCACCCTCACCGCCCAGCAGGCCGCCCAGGCCATCGCCCAGGGGTGGACGGCCAGCGCGCCACACGACCTGCTGACCCTTCGTCCGTTGTCCGACGGCGGCCCGGGGTTCCTCGACGTGCTGGCCTCGGCGCTGCCCGACGCGCAGACCCTTGCGGTGACCGTCGCGGACCCGCTAGGTCGCGACGTGCCCGCCGCCCTGCTGGTGGTCGGCCCGGACGGCGACCGCACGGCATACCTCGAGTCCGCGCAGGCGGCGGGGCTGCACCTGCTTGCCGCCGACGAGCGCAACCCGGCCGTCACGAGCACGTGGGGAGTAGGGCAGCTCGTCGAGGCAGCCCTGGCCGAGGGCGCCACCCGCATCGTCGTGGGCCTGGGTGGCAGCGCGACCAACGACGCCGGCGCGGGGATGCTCGCGGCACTCGGCGCCGGAGCACCGAAGGACCTTGCGCGGGGAGGCCTGGCGCTGGCCGACATCTCTGACGCGGCCCTACCGGGACTAGCGGCGACGCGCGAACGCCTCCGCGGGGTCGAGCTGGTGCTGGCCACCGACGTGGAGTCGCCGCTGCTGGGGCTGCAGGGTGCGAGTGCCGTGTTCAGCCCTCAGAAGGGTGCCTCACCCGAGGTCGCCCAGGCCCTCGAAGGGGCACTCGGACGGTTCGTCGAGGTGGTTCGTCGCACGCTGCCGGAGCAGACCGACCTGCTGACGGGAGCCGCTCGCCGGCTCGACAAGGCACCGGGTGCCGGTGCCGCGGGGGGTCTCGGCTACGGCCTGTCCCTGCTCGGGGGTGTACGCGTCAGCGGCGTGGCGGAGGTGCTCGAGGCGGTCGGGCTGCGCGAGCTGCTCCGCGCGGCCGACCTGGTCGTCACCGGGGAGGGCTGCTTCGACTGGCAGTCCCTGCAGGGCAAGGTCGTGGCCGGGGTCGCCGGGCTGGCCCTGGAGACGGCGACGCCGAGCGTGGTCATCGCAGGGCAAGCGCTCGTCGGGCGCCGTGAGGCGATGACCCTGGGGCTGTCCGGCAGCTATGCGGTGGCCGAAACGCCCGCCCAGGTCGAGGCCGCGATGTCCGATCCGGTGGGCACGCTCGCGGCACGCGCTGCCCGCGTAGCGGCCACCTGGTCCCCTCGAAGCTGACCAGGTCGTACAGTGGGAGGTGCGCGGGGAACATTTCGCGAGAACCGCAGGTTGGCACTGGTGGCCAACCTCCACCGACATGAAGGACTCATCACATGAGTGTTCAGGACCAGACCGCTACGGCGACCACCGCCGACGCGACCGCGGCGCCTGCCGAGACCACGCACGGCGTGCTCCTCTCCGATGTTGCGGCTGCCAAGGTCAAGTCCCTGCTCGAGCAGGAGGGTCGTGACGACCTGCGCCTGCGCGTCGGAGTCCAGCCCGGTGGCTGCTCCGGCCTCATCTACCAGCTCTACTTCGACGAGCGCACCCTCGACGGTGACCTCGTGCGCGACTTCGACGGTGTCGAGGTCGTCGTCGACCGGATGAGCGCCCCCTACCTCGTGGACGCGAGCATCGACTTCGCCGACACCATCGAGAAGCAGGGCTTCACGATCGACAACCCCAACGCCGGCAGCTCCTGCGCCTGCGGGGACTCCTTCAGCTGATCGAGCAGGGCAGCTGAGCAAGCTTGGCAGCTGAACGAGCACGACAGCTGATCGACCGAAGACCTCCTTGGGCATCGCACCCAGGGAACGCACATGGCCGGCACACCCCTCGGGGTATGCCGGCCACGTGCGTTGTGCGCGTCGGTTCGCGTCCGTTCAGGCGCTCTGCGGTGCCGCTGCGCCGGAGCGACCGCCGCGGTGGGTGAGTGGGCGCCACGGCTGGGCGGCCACGAGGAACACCAGCAGCACCAGCACGGGGATCACCCACGGGAAGGTGCCGCCGATGCTGAACCCGGCGTTACCCGGCTCGACCCGTGCGGTGAGCTCGGTGCCCCACGGGAAGCTGCTGCCCGAGACCTCCCGCCCGGTGACGCCGCTCGCGATCACGCCATCGGCAAACCCGAACATGCTGAACGTCCACGCGTAGGCGAGGGCCACCAGGACGAGGCTGGCCACCGAGGCGCCAAAGGACCACCGGGGGCGGCCCTCGTGGGCCTCGCCCGCGGCAAACGCCAGGGCCTTGGGTGACCCCACTGCAAGGACGGCGGCGCGCGAACCCTCGTGTGCGGTGGCGTCGGTGAGGTTGGCCCGCAGCTCCTGTCGCAGTCCCTTGCGCGCCGTGCGGGGCACCCCGCGGCTGTCCATCCAGAAGTCGTAGCGGGCGATCACCCAGGCGATGCGCTGGCGGTCGACGATGTTCATGGTGTAACCCCCTGTGGTGCAGCTGAACGGGTCGCCATCGCGGGCGCGGTGACGACGTCGACGGCGGTGACCAGGGTGCGCCAGGACGCGGCGCGGGTCACCAGCTCGGCGCGGCCGAGGTCGGTGGTGCGGTAGTACTTGCGGGCCGGGCCAGAGGCCGAGCGCTCGAGTCGGGAGTCCAGCAGGCCGGCCGCCTCCAGACGGGTGAGGGCGGGGTAGACCGTGCCCTCGGCAAGGTCGTCGAAGCCGGCTGCCTTGAGCCGGGTGACGATGCTGTAGCCATAGCCCTCGGTCTGGCTGAGCAGGCTCAGCAGCAGGAGGGAGAGAACCCCCTTGAGCATCTGTGCGTCGTGCGACATGCAGATAAACTAAACCCAGTACCACTCATAGTCAAGTACCGGGTGAAGGCGACTAGCGGTACTCGGGGTTGGGGTAGTCGAACCTGGCGCCCGCGTCCCACTCGGTGCGCTGGTTGCCACCGACGGGGAAACCGCCGGCGGCCTTGAGCAGCGCCGCCAGGTGCATCAGGTTCCACGTCATGAAGGTGGTGTTGCGCTGGGTGAACTCGTTCTCCGGGCCGCCGCTCCCCGGGTCGAGGTAGGACGGGCCGGGGCCTGCCTCACCGATCCAGCCGGCATCCGCGGCGGGCGGGATGGAGTAGCCGATGTGCTGGAGGCTGTAGAGGATGTTGGACGAGCAGTGCTTGATGCCGTCCTCGTTGCCGGTGATGATCGCCCCGCCGACCTTGCCGTAGTAGACGTACTGGCCCGACGCGTTGGTCATCGACGACCCGGCGTAGAGCCGCTCGATGACCTGCTTGGTGATGCTGGAGTTGTCGCCCAGCCAGATCGGTCCGGCCACGACCAGGATGTCGGACTCGATGATCCGCGCGAACAGGGTCGGCCACTCGTCGCGGTCCCACCCGTGCTCGGTCATGTCGAGGTAGACCCCGGTCGCGATGTCGTGGTCGACCGCGCGGATCACCTGCACGTCGACCCCGTGCTTGCGCATGATGGCGGCGCTGATGTCGACCAGGCCCTGGGTGTGGCTCGGCTCCGGCGACCGCTTGAGCGTGCAGTTGACGAAGGTCGCACGCAGGCCACCGAAGTCGAAGGCGCTGATCTCGGTCTCACTCATGCGACCGACTGTGCCCGGTTCGACGGTCCCCGGCAACCATCGGGTCAGGAGCCGTAGCTCCCGAGCCCGTCCAGCAGGGAGGGCGCGCCGGTCGGGACCACGATCTCGTGGTGCTGCGCCGGCCAGGGACGCGCCCGGGCGATGTCCAGGTGCACGCCGCGGGAGTCCTCGACGAGCTCGGCGACGCTGCCGGTGTCGAGGGCGTCACGCGGCCCGGGGAACGGTCCCCGATACGCAGCGTGGCGGGCTGCGGGGACCATCCGGGGCAGGGTCATGGACCCACCGTAGGCCGGTCCGGTCATGGACACGCCGCTACCAGAAGGTAACTCCCTGCGATGCCGCGCGCCCCGGGCACGGGGTAGGTTTTCCACCGTGCAGATAGCCATCACGGGATCCATTGCCACCGACCACCTGATGACCTTCAAGGGCAGGTTCCGCGACAGCCTCGTCGTCGAGCAGCTCGACAAGGTCTCGCTGTCGTTCCTCGCAGACGACCTCGAGGTCCGCCGTGGAGGGGTCGCCGCCAACATCGCGTTCGGGATGGCCAACCTCGGACAGCGCCCGATCCTCGTGGGGGCGGTGGGTGAGGACTTCGGCGACTACCGGAGCTGGCTCGAGCGTCACGGGGTCGACTGCGCCTCGGTGCACACGTCCGAGTCCAAGCACACCGCCCGCTTCGTCTGCACGACCGACGAGGACATGGCCCAGATCGCCACCTTCTACGCCGGTGCCATGAGCGAGGCCAGGGCCATCGAGCTCGGCCCCATCGCCGAGCGGGTCGGCGGTCTCGACCTCGTGCTCGTCGGCGCCAACGACCCCGAGGCGATGTTGCGCCACACCCGCGAGTGCCGCTCGCGCGGCATACCGTTCGCCGCAGACCCGAGCCAGCAGCTCGCCTTCGCCGACGGCGCCACCATCCGCCAGCTCATCGACGGCGCCGACTTCCTGCTCACCAACGAGTACGAAGCCGCCCTGACCGAGCAGAAGACCGGGTGGAGCGCCGAGGAGATCGCGGACCGCGTGCACACCCGGGTCATCACCCGGGGCAAGGACGGCGTCACCATCGAGCGCAAGGGAGAGGACCCCATCGAGGTGTCGGTGGCCCGCGAGGTCCGTCGCGCCGACCCGACCGGGGTGGGCGACGCCTTCCGTGCGGGCTTCCTCACCGGTCTCGCGGCCGACCTGGGGCTGCGGCACTCCGCAGAGCTCGGGTCGATGCTGGCGACCTATGTCATCGAGACGGTGGGCACGCAGGAGTACACCCTCGGCAAGGTGAGCTTTCTGCAGCGGCTGGCCGACGCGTACGGCCAGGACTCGGCCGACGCCATCGAACCCCACATCGCCTGCGTCGCTCCGTAGGACCGGACGCACCCGGTGGTGACCGATCCGGTCCAGCCCCTGCCGACGACGTGGGTGTTCGACCTCAGCGAGGTGGAGGACGGCGAGGACATGGTCGCCGTCGGTGGCGACCTGCGGGCCGGCACCCTCGTCGAGGCCTACCGCAGCGGGGTCTTCCCGATGGGGCTGGGGGAGCACGGCGCCCGGCCGCTCGCCTGGTGGTCTCCGAACCCGCGCGGCGTGCTGCTGCCGGGTCGGGTGCACGCCAGCCGCTCCCTGCAGAAGTCGCTGCGGCGCTTCGAGATGCGTGTCGACACGGCGTTCCGCGACGTCGTCGACGCCTGTGCCGACCCGAGTCGGGAGGGGCGCTGGATCACCGAGGAGATCGCCGACGCCTACACGGAGATGCACGCGCTGGGCTGGGCGCACAGCATCGAGACCTGGCAGGACGGCGAGCTCGTCGGAGGGCTCTACGGGATCAACGTGGGCGGCCTGTTCGCCGGCGAGTCGATGTTCCACCGCGTGACCGACGCCTCCAAGGCGGCCGTCGTCGCCATGGCGGCCTACGTCTTCGCCGACGGCGACCCGCGTCGGCTCATCGACGTGCAGTGGGCCACCGACCACCTGCGCAGCCTGGGCGTGGTGACGGTGTCCCGCCCCGACTACCTGACCCTGCTCAAGGACGCCGTGGACCTGGAACCCCCGACCTTCGAGGCTGGTTCCTGAGCCCCAGCCGCCCTGAGCCTCAGCCGACGGTGCGGACCCGGTATGCCGCGTGCCCACCGTCCGCGGGCACCGCACCGAGGTAGTCCTGCCCGCGCATCCGACACCAGGCCGGGATGTCCGCCCTGGCCGCCGGGTCGGTCGCCCACACCTCGATGACGACGCCCGGTGCGGTATCGCGGGCCGTCTCGGCCAGGCGGATGACGGGGAGCGGGCACCGCAGCCCGCGGGCGTCGACGACGATCGGGGAGGGTTGCCCGTCGCTGTCGCCAGGGGTGGCGCTCACAACCGGTGGGCCCCCAGCTCGGCGCGGACCGAGGAGACCACCTCGGCGATGACCGAGCAGAAGTCCTCGACCTGCTCGGCGCGGTCGGGAGCCACCGCTGCGAGCGGGAGGGTGACCCGGACGTTGCCGTGGGTCAGGGCGCCCATCGCCGCGAGGACGTGGCTGGGTTCCAGGGTGCTGGCCGTGCAGGCCGATCCGGATCCCACGCCGAAGCCCCGGCGGTCGAACTCGCGGACGAGGGCCTCGCCGTCGGCGTACAGGGCTGAGAAGGTCACCACGTGGGGGAGCCGGTCGACGGGATCACCCACGACCTCGACATCGGCGATCGCGGCCGCTGCAGCCCGGATCCGGTCCACGAGGGCGAACGCCTCCGTCGCGTCGCTCTCGCGGTCCGCCTCGGTCTGCTGCCAGGCCTCGGCCGCGGCCAGCGCCAGCGGTATCCACGGCGTGTGCCGGGTCGGACCGCTCAGCGCGGCATCCGGGTCGGACGCGCCCGGCAGCAGCCACCTGGTCCGCTCGGGCAGGACGACCAGTCCGAGCCCGCCGGGACCACCCCAGGACTGGGCGTCACCCGCGAGGACGTCGTAGGAGGTGGTGGAGGCGGTCCGGCCGAGCGACGCCTGGGCATCCACGCCGAGCGGCACTCCGGCAGCCCGGCAGGCCGCCCAGGCCCCCTCCAGCGGCTGCACCGTCCCGACCTCGCCGTTGGCGTGCTGGAGAGCCGCGGCAACCGTGCCGGGGCCGGCCACCGCCTGCGCCCAGGCCTCGAGGTCCACCCGCCCCGTCCGGTCCACACCGACCGTCGCGAACGTGCTCGGGTCACCGGAGGAGTCGGCTGCGTGCCTCCCGGGGACCAGCACCGAGGAGTGCTCGACCGCGGAGGCGACGACACGCGCCCCACGGCGGCGCGCGGCATACCTGAGTCCGTCGACCATCCAGCGGACCGCGGTCGGGCCGTCGGGCGCGAAGGCGACCTCGGAGGGGCGCACCTGCAGCCCGGTGGCGAGTACCACACGGGCCTGGTCGAGCAGCCGGCGCGCGGTCCTCGCCTCGCTGTGCAGGCGTCGTGGATCGGCCCAGCCGGCATCGATCGCGGCGACCAGCGTGTCCCTGGCACGGGGGTGCATCGGGCCGGGCGCGGCGTCGAGGAGTGCGCGCTGAGAAGACCGGACAAAACGGCTGTTCAAATCCTTGTCCGGGGAGGGGTTCGCCACACCCCGACGTTAGTCCCACCCTGACCGGACGAGAGGCACCCTCTGGAGTAGGGTTTGGCGCGATGGCCCATCACTGTTTCGAAGAAGGTGCACCGTTGCGTCAGCACGACGTCTCTGCGCCCCGCCCACACCGGCGGCGGCCCCTCAGCAGGAGCACGACCACGGCTCTCGGGCTGTCGCTCGTCGCCCTCACCCTCTCGGGGTGTGCGGGCCGCGTGCAGGACGGTTTCCTGCCCCGCGCGGTGACCGAGGGCGGAGAGCGGGTGACCTCGCTCTGGAACGGAGCCTGGATCGCCGCGCTCGTCGTCGGCGTGATCGTCTGGGGCCTGATCGGCTGGTGCGTCGTGGCCTACCGCCGCAAGAAGGACGACACCACCCTGCCGGTGCAGCTGCGCTACAACGTGCCGATGGAGATCCTCTACACGATCGTCCCGGTGTTCATGATCGCGGTGCTCTTCTACTACACCGCGCGTGACGAGGCGGCCCTGCTGGACACCTCCAAGAACCCCGACGTCGTCGTCAACGTCGTCGGCAAGAAGTGGAGCTGGGACTTCAACTACGTCAACGAACAGACCTACGAGAGCGGCACGCAGGCCGAGCTCACGGGGGAGCCGGGCGCCGAGGAAAACCTCCCGACTCTGTACCTCCCCGTGGACAAGCGCACCGAGTTCGTGCTCACCTCACGGGACGTCATCCACTCGTTCTGGGTGCCGGCGTTCCTGCAGAAGCTCGACATGATCCCCGGCCGGGTCAACAAGTTCCAGGTCGTCCCGACCGAGACCGGCGACTTCAAGGGCAAGTGCGCCGAGCTGTGCGGCGCCTACCACTCGCAGATGCTGTTCAACGTCAAGGTCGTCGACCAGGCCACCTACGACGCGCACATCGCCGACCTCAAGGCCCAGGGCAACACCGGCCAGCTCGACAACAGCCTGAACCCCTCGAAGGTCATGAACGAGGACGAAGACCTTCTTCCGAGTGCAGGGAGCAACTGATGGCAGCGGCAACCGAGTCCACCTCGGCGGGGACGTACTACCGCTCCACCGATGCCACCGCGACCCGCCGGCTCACCAAGGGCCAGACGGTCGTGAAGTGGGCGTCGACCACCGACCACAAGGTGATCGGCAACCTCTACTTCATCACCTCGTTCATCTTCTTCATCTTCGGCGGCATCCTCGCCCTGCTGATCCGTGCGGAGCTGTTCCAGCCCGGCCTGCAGGTCGTGGACAACCCCGACCAGTTCAACCAGCTGTTCACGATGCACGGCACGATCATGCTGCTGCTGTTCGCGACGCCGCTGTTCGCCGGCTTCGCCAACGCGCTCATGCCGATCCAGATCGGTGCTCCCGACGTCGCCTTCCCGCGGCTCAACATGTTCGCCTACTGGCTCTACCTCTTCGGTGGCCTGATCGCCTCCGCCGGCTTCCTCACCCCCACGGGTGCCGCGTCGTTCGGCTGGTTCGCCTACTCCCCGCTGTCCGACGCGTCCAACAGCCCCGGCCTCGGCGGTGACCTCTGGGTCTTCGGCCTGGCGCTCGGTGGTTTCGGCACCATCCTCGGTGCGGTCAACTTCATCACCACGATCATCTGCATGCGCGCGCCCGGCATGACGATGTTCCGGATGCCGATCTTCACCTGGACGATCCTGGTCACCAGCCTGCTCGTGCTGATGGCCTTCCCGGTGCTGGCGTCGGCGCTGCTCGCGCTCGGTGCGGACCGCAAGTTCGGGGCCCAGATCTTCGAGGCCGACAACGGTGGGCCAATGCTGTGGCAACACCTGTTCTGGTTCTTCGGCCACCCCGAGGTCTACATCATCGCGCTGCCGTTCTTCGGCATCATCTCCGAGATCCTGCCGGTGTTCTCGCGCAAGCCGATCTTCGGCTACAAGACGCTGGTCTTCGCGACCATCGGCATCGCGGCCCTCTCGGTGACCGTGTGGGCCCACCACATGTACGCCACGGGCCAGGTGCTGCTGCCGTTCTTCGCGGTCATGACGATGCTCATCGCGGTGCCCACCGGGGTGAAGTTCTTCAACTGGATCGGCACGATGTGGGGCGGCAAGCTCTCCTTCGAGACACCGATGCTCTGGGCGATCGGGTTCCTGGTCACCTTCCTGTTCGGTGGCCTGACCGGGATCATCCTGTCCAGCCCGGCCCTGGACTTCCACCTGTCCGACAGCTATTTCGTGGTGGCGCACTTCCACTACGTCGTCTTCGGCACCGTGGTGTTCGCGATGTTCGCCGGCTTCTACTTCTGGTGGCCCAAGTTCACCGGACGGATGCTCGACGAGACGCTCGGCAAGATCCACTTCTGGATGCTGTTCATCGGCTTCCACACCACCTTCCTCATCCAGCACGTGCTGGGCGTGGACGGTATGCCGCGTCGGTACGCCGACTACCTGCCCGAGGACGGCTTCACCTGGATGAACCAGGTGTCGACGGCCGGCGCGTTCCTGCTCGCCGCGTCGACCCTGCCGTTCCTCTACAACGTCTGGAAGACCTGGCGCACCGCGCCCCTGGTCGAGACCGACGACCCGTGGGGCTACGGCGCCTCCCTCGAGTGGGCCACGTCCTGCCCGCCGCCGCGGCACAACTTCGACACCCTTCCGCGGATCCGCTCGGAGCGCCCGGCCTTCGACCTGCACCACCCCGAGGCATCCGAGCTCGGTGGCGTCTACGCCGACCCGGACACCCTGACCCGGATCATGGCCGAGACCCGCTCGTCCGAGCACCACACGACGGGCGAGCTCGACCACGACAAGCACCCGCGGTTCCACGAGGAGCGTGACTGACCCGTGAAGATCGAGTACAAGCTCTTCGTCATCCTGGCTGCCTTCTTCGCCCCTGTCGGGGTCGTCTACGGCATCTTCACCCACTGGGAGGAGCCGGTCGGGCCCGCCGGGCTGTTCCTGTCCGCCGGCCTCGGCGCGATGATCGCCTTCTACCTGTGGGCCACCGCCCGACGCCTCCCGGAGCGTCCCGAGGACAACCCGAGCGGTGAGATCCACGAACAGGAGGGCGAGTACGGCTTCTTCAGCCCGCACTCCTGGTGGCCGCTGGCTCTCGGCGCCACCTCTGCGCTGTGCTTCCTCGGTCTGGCGGTCGGCTGGTGGCTGTTCATCATCGGCGCCTTCTTCGGCGTCGTCGCCCTCGTGGGCTGGACCTTCGAGTACTTCAAGGGCCCGCACGCCGTCTGAGGACGGTCTTCGACTGGTCGGCCGGGACGCGCCCACCCCCCCGGGTGGGCGCGCCCGGCCGTCTCGTCGTGACGGGGCACCCGGGCCGAGCAGGTAGACTGGGGTCAGGTCCGCGCAGGGGCGGGCCTTTTTCAGGGGGCCTGGCGCCTAATCGTGATCGCCTGGCCGCACACAGCTGCATAGCCAACCAATCAGGGCTGCCCGGCGTCTGTTCGGGTGATGGGCAGCGTCGGACATCGTCCGACCGGTCCAGCCGGCACACGAGACATGACCGCACAGGGCGCCACGGTGGCGCAGAGCACAGGAGCACACACGTGGTGGGTAGGACACAACGGTCACGACTGGCCATGACCGTGGCAGCGTTGGCAGCAGTGACCCTGCTGGCGGCGTGCTCGGGCAACGTGGACAGCCCCGCGACCGACAACGTCGCCGGCTCCAGCACCTCATCCTCGTCGTCGTCCTCCTCCGCCACCCCGACGCCCGCCGAGCTCACCATCAGCCCGGCCAAGGACGCCACCGACGTCCTGCCCAGCGAGCCCGTCGTCGTCAAGGCCACCACCGGCACGCTCGGCGAGGTCACCGTGGTCGACGCCAAGGGACGCAAGGTCGCGGGCGACCTCGGCACCGATGGCTCGTGGACCTCCAGCGCTCACCTGGCGCCCAGCGCGGCATACACCGTCACCGCGACCGCGACCGGTCCAGACGGCACGCCCTCGACGACCACCTCCACCTTCAAGACCCTCAAGCCCAAGGTCACCGCCACCTACGGCATCCTCAACTCCGGTGAGACCGTGGGCGTCGGTATGCCGGCGAGCATCCAGTTCGACTCGCCCGTCGCCACCGCGAAGATGCGCGGCGAGGTCGAGAAGCTGGTCAAGGTCACCACCTCACCCAAGCAGGCGGGTGCCTGGGGCTGGCTGGACAACCGCCAGCTCATGTGGCGTCCGGCGAGCTACTGGCAGCCCGGCACCAAGGTCACCATCAGCGCGCCCCTCACCGGCGTGCAGACCGGCGAGGGCAAGTGGGTCGGCAACGACGACAACGCCAGCTTCACGGTCGGCTCCTCGATGATCTCCACCGTCGACATCAAGCGCCACGTCATGACCGTCACCCGCGGTGGCAAGGTCATCAACACCATCCCGATCAGCGCCGGTCGCCCCGGCCCTGAGACCGAGACCCGTTCCGGCATCAAGGTGATCATCCGCAAGGAGGGCACCGTGATCATGGACTCGACGACGATCGGGATCAAGAAGGGCCAGCCGGGCTACTACAAGATCAAGACCCAGTCGGCCATGCGCGTGACGTGGACGGGGGAGTACCTCCACTCGGCTCCCTGGTCGGTGGGGGCCCAGGGCAGCGCCAACGTCAGCCACGGCTGCGTCAACATGTCCCCGACGAACGCCGCGTGGATGTACGCCAACTCCAAGGCCGGCGACGTCGTGAAGTTCACGGGCTCGTCGCGTCAGTTCCTGCCGTCCGAGGGCATCGGGGTCTGGCAGTACTCGTTCGCGAACTGGAAGGCGCAGAGCGCCCTCGTCTGATGGTGGGTCGCCCCACGGCATGCCAGAGGTGGTGAGTTCGTGGTGTCCACGACAACCCGCTGCCGCGGGCTGTTCCTCGCAGCGGCTGGGCTGGCTCTTGTCCTGACCGGCTGCACACCCTCGGCACCGGAGGGCAGCGCCGGCCGGGGCAGCGCGACGAGCCCCCCGGCATCGACGACTCCCGTCTCCGCGCCGAGTGCGTCCGCGACCACCACGAGCCCGGGCGTGACGACGACCACCACGGTGCCGGGCACGGTGAGGCCCCTCACCAAGCTGCTCGTGTTCGTGGTCGAGAACCACTCCCTGGCCCAGATGAAGGCCGGTATGCCCTACACCTACCGGTTGGCCCGGACCTACGGCTACGCCACCAGCTACTTCGGCACCCGGCACCCGTCGCTGCCCAACTACCTCGCGATCGCGTCGGGCAGCACCCACGGTGTCACCACGGACGCGGCGCCGGCGGACAACGTGGCCGTCACCGGTGAGTCGGTGTTCGGCCGCGCCATCGCAGCAGGCCTGACGGCCGGGGTGTATGCCGACGCGATGCCACGGCCGTGCGCCCCGACCCCTTCCGGGCGGTACGCCGTGAAGCACAACCCGTGGCCGTACTTCGTCGACGAGCGGGCCCTGTGCCGTCAGCACGACCTACCGATCAGCGCCCTGGCGGCGGACATCACGGCCGGGTCCCTGCCCAACGCAGGCATGATCGTCCCCGACCTGTGTCACGACGCGCACGACTGCCGCCTCTCGACCGCCGACGCCTGGTTCAAGGGCTGGATGACCAGGATCCAGGCCGGTCCCGACTGGACGTCGGGTCGTCTGCTGGTGGTGCTCACCGCGGATGAGGACGACCGGTCCGCGGGCAACCGGGTGCTGACGGTCGTGGTGCACCCCAGCCAGCACGGCACCGTCGTCACGAGCCGGCTCGACCACTACTCGCTCACCCGCCTCTACGCCGAGGTCACCGGGACGGCCCCGCTCGGGCTCGGGGCGAAGGCGGCGTCGATGGCGACGGCCTTCCACCTCCCGCTGCCCTGAACGAGCGCAGGCAGTGATGGCAAAGGCTTTGTCGGCCTTCGGCCATTTCTTGGTCAAGCGCGCAACCCTCGCACCGTCGGGTGGAGTCAATCCGGGTGTGACCATCCACTGGGGGATGGCCCATCACACAGCTGGGGGATTCACATGTTGTTGATGTCTCGCTCCGCCCTGTCCGCAGCCGCCACACTGATCCTGGTGCCGCTGCTCGCCACCGCCGCCAGTGCGGCACCCGCCCCGAACGACACCGCCGCCTCGGCGACCGTCGTCTCGGCCCTGCCCAGCACCATCGAGCAGGACACCACCGGCGCCACGACCGATGCCACCGATGCTGCGCTCAACGCGCAGTGCGGGGCACCGTTCACCAACGCCAGCGTCTGGTTCCGCTACACGGCGACAGGTGACGGCGGCGTCATCGCCGACATGTCCGCCTCGAGCTACTCAGGCGGCTTCATCGTGACCGAGGGCGACCCCGCAGCGGGCAACCTCATCGCGTGCGGTCCGACGACTGTCGGCTTCGCGACCACGACCGGGCAGACCTACTACGTGCTCGCCTTCAGCGACACCGCCACCAACGGCGGCAACCTCGTCGTCACCTTCGACAACGCCCCGCCGCCGCCGGAGGCGACCGTGACGGTCAACCCGAGGGGAGTGGCGAACAAGGACGGCTCGGCCACCCTCAGCGGGACCTACTCGTGCAGCAACGCCGACGACTTCTTCAGCGACATCGAGGGCACCCTCACCCAGCAGGTCGGCCGGGTGAAGATCAACGGCTTCTTCTTCGTCAACCCGATCCAGTGTGACGGGGCCACCCACGCCTGGTCCGGCACGGCGTTCAGCGACAACGGCATCTTCAAGGGCGGCAAGGGAGCGAGCGTGACCTTCGCGTTCGCCTGCGGCGCCTTGGAGTGCGCGGTCGGCTACGTCGAGCAGACGGTCCAGCTGAGCGGCGCCAAGAAGTAGCAGCAACCACCGCTGGTGCCGTGTCCCGGAACTCGGGCACGGCACCAGTGCGTTCCGGCTCAGCCCCAGCCGAGGTCGTGCAGCCGTGAGTCGTCGATCCCGAAGTGGTGGGCGATCTCGTGCACCACGGTCACGGCGATCTCGTCCAGCAGGTCCTCCCGGTCCTCGCACATCCGGGTCAGCGGCCCGCGGAAGATGGTGATCCGGTCCGGCAGTGCGCCGGCCCAGCCGTCACCGCGCTCGGTGATCGGGGTGCCGTCGTAGACGCCCAGCAGGTCGGGGTCCTCCGGCGGTGGTTCGTCCTCGACGAAGAACACCACGTTGTCGAGCAGCGCCATCAGCTCCGGCGGCACCGCGTCGAGGGCGTCGCCCACCGCCTCCTCGAACTCGACTGCCTGCATCTCGACCACACGCCACAGCCTGCCATGCCTGCACCGGCCCCAGAACGAGGTATGCCGCCCTCTCCAGTGGAGCGGGCGGCATACCCTCGGCGTGGTGGCTCAGGGGCGCTTGGGGGGCTCCCTGCGCGAGCTCTCCAGGGCCGGGCGGCTCTCGCTGCTCGGTGCGGCCTCGATCGCCTCGTGGCCGTGGCCGTCGTGGTGCGCGGCGGCGAGCTCGCCCGGCGTGACCGGGTTGATGCTGTCGGTGAAGTAGAACCGGGACAGCGCCGAGCGCGCCTTCTCCTTGCGCGCCGAAGGGGAGGCCACACCGTGCTGGTCGGTGCCAGCCTCGAGCGTGAGGACCTCGTGGGGCTCGTGCTGGATGAGGTTCCAGCGGGTGAACTCGTCGAGCGGCTCGTGCTGCTCGAAGAACTTCCCGTCCGCGGTGCGCACGATGCGGCCCGTCTCGCGGCCGTGCAGGACCAGGTCGCGGTCCTTGCGCTGCAGCGACAGGCAGATCCGCTTGGTGACCCAGTAGACGATGGGCGGGGCGATGAAGAACGCCGCCCGGAGCACATGGGTGATGTCGTTGATCGACAGGTGCAGCTTGATCGCCATCAGGTCGTTGCCTGCAGCGAACATCAGCACGCCGTACATCGTCAGGGCAGCCATGCCCAAGGCGGTACGGGTCGGGTTGTTGCGCGGCCGGTCGAGCAGGTGGTGCTCGCGGTTGTCGCCGGTGACCCACCGCTCGAGGAACGGGTAGGCGCCCATCAGGCCGTACATGACCGGGATCAACAGGATGGCGCCGATCATCACGTTGAACGAGAAGGTGAAGCCGAAGGCGGTGAACTCCAGCCAGCCCGGCAGCAGGCGTAGTGCGCCGTCGGCGAAGCCCATGTACCAGTCAGGTTGGGCCCCGGCAGTCACCGGTGAGGGGTCATAGGGACCGTAGGCCCAGATCGGGTTGATCGTGACCAGGCCCGAGATCAGCGAGATGACGCCGAAGACGATGAAGAAGAAGCCACCGGCCTTGGCGGCATAGACCGGCATGACCGGGAAGCCGACGACGTTGTCGTTGGTCCGGCCTGGCCCGGGGAACTGGGTGTGCTTGTGCACGAACACCAGTCCGATGTGGGCGGTGAACAGGCCGACCAGGATGGCCGGCAGCAGCAGCACGTGGATCGAGAAGAGGCGGGGGATGATCGCCTCGCCGGGGAACGGTCCGTCGAACAGCGCGAACGACAGGTAGGAACCAAGCACGGGGACCGAGCGCATGAAGCCCTCGGCGGCGCGCAGGCCGGTGCCGGAGAGCAGGTCGTCCGGCAGCGAGTAGCCGGCGAAGCCCTCGATCAGTGCGAGCATCGACAGGATGCAGCCGATCACCCAGTTGATCTCGCGCGGCTTGCGGAACGCGCCGGTGAAGAAGACGCGCAGCATGTGCACCGACAGCGCGACGATGAACATCAGCGCGGCCCAGTGGTGGATCTGGCGGATCAAGAGGCCGCCACGGATGTCGAAGGAGATGTCGACGGTCGAGCGGAACGCCTCGGACATGGTGATGCCACGCAGCGGCAGGTACGAGCCGTCGTAGACGACCTGCCCGGCGCTAGGGACGAACCAGAAGGTGAGGAACGTGCCCGAGAGCAGGCAGATGATCAGGGAGTACATGGCTACTTCGCCGAGCATGAAGGACCAGTGCTCGGGGAAGACCTTCTTCATGAGGTAGCCGACCGGCTTGGCCGCTCCGGTGCGGTCGTCGAGCCAGCCCGCCACGCCACCGACGGCCTTCAGACCGGAGTTGGTGGGGGTCTCGGGCTCGACGTCGTCCTGGCGCAGGCGCTCGATCGGGTCGGCGCCGGAGACGGTGCGATCGGTGCTCATGCGGAACCACGCTCCCAGAAGCTCGGACCGACAGCCTCGCGGAACGGGGCGTCGGCGATCAGGTAACCCTGTGAGTCGACGGTGATCTTCAGCTGGGGCAGCGGCCGCTTGGCCGGCCCGAAGATGACCTTGCAGTCCTGCGTCACGTCGAAGGTCGACTGGTGGCAGGGGCACAGCAGGTGGTGCGTCTGCTGCTCGTAGAGACCCACCGGGCAACCGACGTGGGTGCAGATCTTGGAGTAGGCGACGATCCCCTCGTGGCCCCAGTCACGCTCCTTCTGGGGCTTGATGTCATCGGGGTTCAGGCGCAGCAGGAGCACGGCCGCCTTGGCCTTGTCCTCGAGCACGTGCTCGGAGTCCTTGATCGACTCGGGCAGCACGTGGAAGACCGAGCCGATGGTCACCTGGTCGGCCCGGATCGGCGTTCGCTCGGGGTCGCGGACCAGTCGGTCGCCCTTCTTCCACATGGTGGTGGAGAGCGCATCCTTCGGCATCGGGCCGAGGCCACCCACCAGCGGCAGCAGGATCGCCAAGGGAGGCAGGGCGAGCGCACCGGCGAGGGAGAACTTGATGAGCGGGCGACGCCCGAGCTGGGCCTTCTCGCCACCACCCATCAGCTCGCTGACCACACGCTGGCGGTCCTCGTCCTTGGCGCGCAGCGGGTGGCGCTCCTCGACGGACTCGGTGTCGGG
This sequence comes from uncultured Actinomycetota bacterium, assembly GCA_963740865.1. Taxonomy (GTDB): domain Bacteria; phylum Actinomycetota; class Actinomycetes; order Actinomycetales; family Dermatophilaceae; genus Pedococcus. The sequence goes on along the minus strand of CAVUGH010000027.1, from coordinate 58,911 downwards.
CATCAAGGTCTTGGCCCAGTGCACGGCTCCTACGCCGCAGCCCAGCAGCGCCAGCGCCATGGTCACGCCGAGCGCGACGTTGTAGATGCTCGTGTTCCCGATGCCGGGGATGAAGCCGGACTGCTCGGGATCGATGGCGAAGTAGGCGACGATGAACAGCACGGTGGCCAGGCTGGACAGGCCGAAGAGGGCCGCGACCTGCTTCTCGGCGCGCTTGGCACCCTTCTCGTCCAGGTCGGACATCCGCGGGACGTGCGGCGGCAGGCCCGGGTTCGCGAAGCGCTCCGGGAGCGCCCCGGTGCCCTCGACGTGCCCCTGGTCGAGCCGGACCGCGGTGGAGCCGTAGCCGTCGCTGTGGCCGTCACCCTGGCCGTCGGTGTGGCCGTCGCTCGTGCCGACGACGGCGCCGTGCGGCGTGTCGTGTTCGCTCATCGTGTCGTCGATCCTGTCGAGTCGCGGTGGTCAGTTCCAGTGTCGCCCCGGGTGGCCGCTTCGGCCAACGGGTGTGACCGAGACATCAGGGACATCAGGCGGCCTTCTTGCCGAGCCAGACGGCGAAGCCGACCATGATGCCGAGGCCGAAGATCCACACGAACAGGCCCTCGGACACCGGGCCGAGGTTGCCCAGCGCCATCCCGCCGACGTTCTCCTGCTCGTCCACCGTGTGCAGGTAGGCGACGATGTCGTTCTTGGCCTCGGGGGAGATGTTGTCGTCGTTGAACACCGGCATCGACTGCGGCCCGGTGACCATGGCCTCGTAGATGTGCTTGCCCTCGATGTCGCGCAGCGCCGGGGCGTACTTGCCGCGGGTCAGGGCGCCACCGGAGCCGGCAAAGTTGTGGCACATCGCGCAGTTGACGCGGAACAGCTCGGCGCCGAGGGCGACGTCGCCACCCTCACCGCTGGTGTACTCGGCCTCCGGCACGGCGGGCCCGGGGGCCAGCGACGCGATGTAGGCGGCGACCGAGGAGATCTGCTCCTGCGTGAACCGGACCTGGTCAGCGCGGGGAGCCTGGACGTTCGGGGCAGCCATCGGCATACGCCCCGTGCCCATCTGGAAGTCCACGGCTGCGGCGCCGACGCCGGGAAGGCTCGGACCGGCCTTGGTGCCCTGGGCCTGCAGCCCGTGGCAGGTCGCACAGTTGGCGAGGAAGAGCTTCTTGCCCTCCTCGACCGAGCTGGCGGCGGTGCTGGCGGCGTCGGCCTGCTTGGGCGCGAAGGTCGAGTAGGCGACCCCGGTGAGGATCAGGCCGAGGAGCAGGAGCAGGGCGATCGCGGCCGGGTGACGGCGGCGGGCGGCCAAGGCGTTCACAGTGCGGTCCTGTCGATGGAGGCGGGCAGGGCGGGCTGGGAGGTCATGGTGCTGGTCACTTCAGCAGGTAGATCGTCGCGAACAGCGCGATCCACACCACGTCGACGAAGTGCCAGTAGTACGAGGTCACCACGGCGCCGGCAGCCTGCGCGTGGCTGTAGTGCCGGGTCGTGAAGGTGCGGCCGATGATCAGCAGGAAGGCGAGCAGGCCACCGGTGACGTGCAGGGCGTGGAACCCGGTCGTGAGGTAGAAGACCGAGCCGTAGGCCGTGGAGGAGAGGGTGATGCCCTCGTGGACCAGCTCGGAGTACTCCAGCACCTGCCCGGAGACGAAGATCGCGCCGAAGATGTAGGTGAGGACGTACCACTCGCGCATGCCCCAGCTGGGGACCGACAGGAGGCTGGCGTCACCGCGGTGCGGCTTGCCGTGCTCGGCCGCATGGACACCGAGCTGGCACCACACCGAGGAGACGACCAGGATGATCGTGTTGATCGTCGCGAACGGCACGTTGAGCACGCCGGTCGACTCGTGCCACAGGTCCGGCTCGACCGAGCGGATCGTGAAGTACATCGCGAAAAGGCCCGCGAAGAACATCAGCTCGCTGGACAGCCAGACGATGGTGCCCACCGACACCATGTTGGGTCGGGACACCGGCCCGTGGCCGGGGATGCTGCCGGCCGAGCGAGCGGGTTCAGAAGTCACTGGGGATGCTGTCGCCACGTCCGTCAGATTAGCCATAATCGCGACGCGGCACACCGTCGACCCCCCGATGGGTGGATGGACGTCGCAGATCACCGCACCGGTAGCATCTGCGACATGACCGCTTCGCACGCGACCGCCGCCGACGCACCGACCTCGTCGGGGTCCTCGGCCCGCCAGATCTCGGTGCTGCTGTACAGCGATGACAAGACCACGAGGGACGCCGTCAGGGTCACCGTGGGACGTCGTCCGGCCCGTGACGTGGAGGTGGTGTCGTGGCGTGAGTGCGCGACCGCGCCGGCCGTGATCGAGGCCGTGGAGAACGCCTCGTTCGACGTCCTCATCCTCGACGGTGAGGCGGCGCCGATGGGTGGGCTCGGCCTCTGCCGCCAGCTCAAGAGCGAGATCTTCGACTGCCCGCCCATCCTGGTCCTCACCGGGCGCCCGCAGGACGGCTGGCTCGCCACGTGGTCCCTCGCCGACCAGGCGGTCCCGCACCCCCTCGACCCGATCGCCCTGGCCTCCGCCGTGGCCGAGCTGGGTCGTGGCGGACGCCCCAGCGCCTCCTGATCCGGTGGCTGCACCGGAGCCGGCCGCCTACACCTGGCCGGACCTGCTCACCCTGCTGATCGCGCGCAACCACCTGTCCACCGACCAGGCCGCCTGGGCCATGGACCAGATCATGGGTGGCGAGGCGTCGCCGGTGCAGGTGGCCGGTTTCCTCGTCGCGCTGCGCGCCAAGGGCGAGAGCGTGGAGGAGCTGCGCGGGCTCGCCGACGTCATGCTGGCGCACGCCAACAGGATCGAGGTGCCCGGGCCCAGCCTGGACATCGTCGGCACGGGCGCCGACCGGTCCAACACCGTCAACATCTCGACGATGGCCTCGATCGTCATTGCCGCCAGCGGGATCCGCGTGGTCAAGCACGGCAACCGCGCAGCGTCGTCGGCCTCTGGTTCGGCCGACGTGCTCGAGGCTCTCGGCGTCAACCTCACCCTGACCCCGCAGCGGGTGGCAGAGGTGGCCTCGGAGGCCGGCATCACCTTCTGCTTCGCCCAGGCCTTCCACCCCGCGATGCGGCACGCCGCCGTGGCCCGCAGCGGGCTCGGGGTCGGCACCGCGTTCAACGTCCTCGGCCCGCTGACCAACCCCGCCCAGCCCACGTACGCCGTGGTGGGAGTCGCCGACCCGCGGATGGCGCCGCTGATGGCCGGGGTGTTCGCCGGCCGCGGCAAGGACGCTGTGGTGTTCCGGGGCGACGACGGGCTCGACGAGCTCACCCTGAGCACCACCTCGTCGGTGTGGTGGGTGCGTGGTGGCGAGGTCACCGAGCGCAGCTTCGACCCGTTGCACGTCGGCCTCCAGCGCCGGCCCATCGAGTCGCTCCGCGGCGCGGACGCCGCGCACAACGCCCAGGTCGCGCGAGACCTGTTCGGCGGGCAACGCGGCGCAGTCCGTGATGCGGTCGTGCTGAATGCCGGGATGGCGCTCGCGCTGGCCGGGCCCGATCTCGGGGCCACCGAAGGCGGGCCGGGCGCGACCGGCGCCACCGGCGACCGGATCGAGCACGGTGTTTCCGACGAGGCCTTCGCTGCGGCCGTGCGCGTCGGCATGGACCGCGCCGAGGCCGCCCTGGACTCCGGTGCCGCAGCGGCACAGCTGGACCGGTGGGCTGCCGTGACGCAGCGCACCGACCCCGCCTAGGTGTGACGCGCCACCCCGGAGGTCAGTTCGCGGGCATGTGCTCCGCATCTGCCGCTGCCACCCGCAGGATCGCCGCGACCGAGCGGTCCACGTCGGCCTCGGTGGTGGACCAGTTCGACACCGACACCCGCATCAGCCGGCGCCCCCGCCAGGTCGTGCCGCCGAGCCAGCAGGTGCCGTCGCGCTGCACCGCGTCGATGATCCGGTCGGTCCGCGCGTCGGTGCCGAAGCTGACCAGCACCTGGTTGAGGACGATGTCGTTGACCACTTCGGCGCCGCCGGCCACGAGACCGTCCGCGAACCGCTGCGCCAAGGTGCAACACCGGTCGACGAGGTCCGCGGCGCCCTCTCGACCGAGCTCGCGCAGAGCAGCCCACACGGCGAAACCCCTTGCCCTCCTTGAGGATTCAGGAACAAGGTCGCCAAGGGCAGGCGTCGGCCCACCCTGACCGGTGAGGTATGACGCGGTGTAGGACAGCGATCCGGCGTGCACCTGCGGATGGGCACAGATCGCGAACCCGCAGTCGTAGGGCACGTTGAGCCACTTGTGGCCGTCGCACGACCACGAGTCAGCCAGGTCGACGCCGTCGACGAGGTACGCCTTGCTGGGGGAGGCGCCGGCCCAGAGGCCGAAGGCGCCGTCGACGTGCACCCAGGCGTCGTGACGACGGGCCACCGCTGTGGCCGCCCGCAGGTCGTCGCACGCGCCGGTGTTGACGTTGCCCGACTGCAGGCACACGATCGTCGGCCCCGGCACGCCGCGACCCAGGACGACTTGGAGGTCGGCGACGTCGATCGCGCCGTTGGTGTCGGTGGCCACCTCCTCGACGACGGCCGTCCCGAACCCGAGCAGTCGCAGGGCCCGGTCGATCGTCGCGTGCCGTTCGACGCTGGCGACCACGCGCACGACAGGGGCGCTGTGCAACCCGTCCCGCTCGACGTCCCACCCGGCGGCCGCAAGAACGTGGTGCCGTGCGGTGGCCAGGCTGACCGTGTTGGCGCCCTGGGCGCCGGTCACGAAGCCGACCGAGGCGGCTGCTGGCAGTCCCACCAGCTGCTTCAGCCAGCCGCCGGCGACCTCCTCGGCGACCGCCGCTGCGGGGGACAGGACGGCGTTGAACGCGCACTGGTCCCAGCCGACCGCGACGATGTCAGCCGCGGTGGCGGCGGGCAGTGCGCCGCCGATGACGAAGCCGAAGAACCGAGGACCCGGCGTGGCGACCAGCCCCGGGGTGAACACCTCGACGAGCTCGTCGAGCACCTCGCCGGCCGGTGTCGGTGCGTCGCGCAGGGCACTGTCCAGGTCCCGCCGCAGGGTCGCTGCATCGACGGCGGCGGCCACAGGGGCTTCGGCCAATCCCGACCGGTGCTGCCCCGCGATCTCGGCAGCCCGCTGGAGGAGGGGAGTCAGATCATCCATGACCGCGAAGGTACGCCCGGTCGTGCCGGGACAGCCTCCGCCGCCGGGATGAGGGGTCGGCCGGAGTGTGCCTTGCTGCCGGGGGAGCAGGGCGACCCTGCTTCGCGCGGGCTCGCCGCGCATGTCTCAGGACATGGAGGCCAGCCAGCTCACTGCCTGCCTGGCGTCGGCGCGGCGCTCTTCGTACCTGGCACCGATGGCCAGCAGCGCGACACCGAGCGTGCCGAGGGTGAGGTAGCGCGGCAGCTGGACTGCATAGGGGCCGAGCTGGGTGAGTGCGATGACGATGGCTGCGGCGGCGCCGAGCACGACGAGTGCCTGCCACCGTCGCAGTGCCCCGACGACGAGGACCAGCACTGCCGCGGACACCGTGACCAGGGGCCGCAGGATGCCGTCGTCGACCGTGGTGAACAGCGCGGACGGGAGCAGTGTCGCAGCCACGCCGGGTCCGGCGGTCAGCCAGCTGTGGTCGCCCAGCTCGCGGTGCGACCACAACCCGGCGGCCAGCAGCAGGGCGGCCAGCGGGAGGGTCCAGGCCTCGAGGGTCGTCACGTCGGCGTGGTCGAGCTCGAGCCAGGTGGCCGACGTGAGCGCCACCACCGCGAGGGTGACGACGGCGCGGCGGTGCGGGAGGGCGGCATACCCGACGGCGACCAGTCCGTATGCCACGGCGGCGCCGGCCGCGGCGTGTGGCCAGCTGCGCTCCACCGCCACGAGGACGGTGGTGAGACCGACGAGAGCGGCGAGGACACCGAGGACGATCTCCTCGGGTTGGCTGCGCCGCCACTGCGCCAGGGCAACCAGGGCCAGGGCCACGGCGACCAGGAGGGCCCACTGCGTCTGGGCGCCGACCAGCCCACCGGACAGCCACAGCGCCCAGGCAGCCGCCAGAGCAGCGACCCCCGCGGCGGCGGCGCGCAGGACCGGGCGCAGGACAGCGGTGGCGGTGGCCGCCACTGCGATGGCGGTCAGGACGGTGATGACGACGCCGTCGGGTCGACCACTCTCGGCCGCTCGGAGCAGGGCTCCCGCGAGGGCGAGATAGCCGACGACTGTGAGCGGAGCCTCTTCGGGCAGCGAGCGACGGACCAGTGCGAAGGCCACCAGGGCCGAGCCGGTCGCGGTGGCTGCGAGGACCTCGACGTTCGCGGACACCAGGCCTCCGGCCAGCGTCACCGCGGACACGAAGGCGGTCGCTGCGACGGCGGTGGCCGGCACCCGCCAACCCGGCCGGTTCACCGCTGCGGTGGCAGCAGCGAGTGCCGTCGCGGTGAGGGCGGTGATCGTCGCCGGGCGGGAGTCCTGGGCCACCGTGGCGAGGACGAGGACGGTCAGCGCGAGTCCGGTCTGGGCCTCGCACCAGGCCGTGCCCACAGACGTCGTCCGGACGCGCGAGACGGCGAGCCCGATGGCGAGGATGGCGGCGAGAACGGCGAGGACGGCGGTCCAGAACGCGCCGAGCTGCAGGGCCAGGGTGAGTACCGCGGTCGGGGCGGCTGCGGAGGCCACGAGGGCGACCACATCCAGGGCTCGCCAGTCCCCGGACAGCAGGCGGGACGTCCAGTCGGCGCGCACCGCGGCGCGGCTGCCGAGCCGCGCCGCCCGGAGGGCGACGACCCGTCGGATCGTGAAGGCTCCGGCGGTGGCCAGGGCGACCAGGATGGCGACGCACGCCAGCCCGTCGACGGTGAGGTCGTCGATCCTGGGACCGGACGTGGCACCCAGGGCGTCGACGGAGGCCGCCAGGGCACCGACTGCAGCGCTGGCGAAGGCAACGGCCGTCCACCCAGCGGCCGGTCCGGTCGCGGCGCGGCGGGTCAGGCCGAAGGAGGCGGGGATGACCAGGTGCGCCAGCCCGAACAGGAGTGCACCGGCGAGCGACAGGCCGGCGACACTGGCGGCAGTGTCGGCAAAGGCCACAATCCCTGCCCAGCCGATCGAGGCGGCGGTCAGCGAGAGGAGCGCGAAGCCGGCGATCCGCCGGTCACGGCGGTGCAGGACTGCGAGCAGGACGGCGACGAGCAGGCCGGTGATCGCGGCATACGTGCGTCCGTCGAGGGCATCGAGGTCCGCCAGGCCGAACCGGCGGGCGGCGCTGACGTCGAGGAGCAGGAGGCCGCCCGCCACGACGGCCAGGGCTTCGGCGCTGCTGGGGAGGTTGCGGCGGGAGAGCTGGAGGGCGGCCACGACTGCGGCGGCGGTGAAGCCCCCCATCACGACCATCTGGCCGGTCCGACCGATGATGAACCAGGCGATGGCCAGGGCGATCGATGCCGCGACCAGGACGAGCAGGACACCGACAGCCAGCAGGGTCTGCTGGGTGGTCCAGCTGCGGCGGGGTGCCGGGGCCGGCGAGACAGGCACGGCCGGTGCGGCGGGCACGGTGGGCAAGGCGGGCAGCGGAGGAACCGGCGAGGTGAGCGTCGGGGAGACCTCGGTGGACGGTGTTGCGGCGCTCGTCGGCGCTGGGGCATTCGCTCGCAGGGCGGCGATCAGGGAGGTGCGCTCGAGCTGGAGGGCGGCCAGGCTCTGGTCGACCTGCCACAGCCGGGCGGCGTCGGGGCCGGTGAGCGGCAGGTGGCAGTCGGGGCACGAGGTCGGCGACTCCGGCAGGAAGCGGCTACAGGCGGGGCAGGGGATCGGCGGCATCGGTCCTCCGGGGGATGCAGGCGCAGCAGCGCTCGGTGGTCCGAGTGTGCAGGTCAGCAGGGGTGTCGCGGATGCGCGTTGGTACTCAGATCGGCCGTGTGGCCGAGGCAAGCCGAAAAGAGATGTCTGGCCAGCGGCAGGCGCCGCGAGGCGGTAGCTCAGCCCCCGTCGAGGCCGAGGCTGAAGGCCGCCTCGAGGTCGTGCTTGGAGTAGGTGCGGAACGCGATGTGGGTGTTGGTCCCGATGACGCCCTGCACCTTGTTGAGCCGGTCGGCGATGACGTCGTTGAGCTGCTCGTGCTCCTTGACCCGGATCATCGCGATCAGGTCGGCGTCACCGGCGACCGAGTAGACCTCGGTGACGCCTTCGAGCTCGGCGATGGCCTGGGCCACCTCGGGGATGCGGTCGACTTCGGCGTTGATGAGCACGATGGCGGAGATCACGCCCACAATGTATCGGTCCGCCGCCGAGGGCAGCAGGGTGCTCGCCGGGTGTCTCTAGGACGCGGCGACGAAGCCGGCCACCGCATGCCTGGCGACCGCCTGGGGTTCGAGCTCGGCCCGGGCCCCTCCGGCCCCACCCACGGGGCAGGTCCACTCGCCGTCGAGGTCGACGATGCGCACGCCTGGGGACTCCAGCCAGCGCAGGATCTTCTCGGTCTCCTCGGGCGTCGCCGCCGGAGCCGGCCAATGGGCGGGGAGCACGACCTCGGCACTGTCACGCACGGCGTCGATGTAGGGCATCGGGTCGGCGCCTCGTGGCGAGATGGTGCTCGCGGCGAGCCGGCCGTGCCGGACGACCACGACCTCCCACCCGCCGGACGTCGCGGGTCGGGCGGCGATGATCTCGGGGCTGGCGGCCAGGGGTGCGATCCGCTGGGCGCGGGCCATGCCTCGAACCAGCGCCAGCATGCGGTCACGCAGCGTGCCCGCGTCCTCGAACCGCTCCTGGTCGGCGAGCGTGCCCATCCGGCTGCGCAGCGCCGTCACCACCCCCCGGGAGTCACCGGCCAGGGCGTGGACGGCGTCCTGCACCACCGCGGCATACTCCTGAACGCTCTGTGCCCCGGTGCAGGGCGCGCCGCAGCGGCCCATGTCGGCAAGCACGCACGAGCCGACCGGACGGGTGGGGGACAGCCGCTGCACGCACTGGCGCAGCGGGATGACCTCGTGGACGGCGGCAACGGCGGCCTCGGCCGAGCCGCGGCTGCCGAACGGACCGATGTAGCGGGCGCCGTCACCGCGCACCTCGCGCACGATCGACAGCCTCGGGAAGGCCTCGACGGTGAGCTTGACCCAGGTGGCCCGCTCGGGGAACTTGGACCGGCGGTTGTAGCGCGGCTTGTGCTCGGCGATGAGGCGCAGCTCGCGGACCTCGGCCTCGAGGGTCGTGGCGCAGACGATCGGGGTGACCGACTCGGCGAGCCGCACCATCTCGGCCATCCGGGTGCGCTGCTCGGACGCGGTGAAGTAGCTGCGCACGCGGGTGCGGATGTTGACCGAGGTGCCGACGTAGAGGACCCGGCCGTCGGCGTCCTTGAACAGGTAGACGCCCGGCTCGCTGGGCAGTCCGTCGGCCAGCCAGCGCTTGCGTCGCTGCGCGGGGCTGACCCGCGACGTGTAGCTCGCGAGCTCCTCGAAGGTGTGCACGCCGAGACTCCCCACCCGGCCGATGAGGGCGTGCAGCACATCGACGGTTGCCTGCGCGTCGTGCAGCGCGCGGTGATCGGGTGTGGTCGTCGCGCCGAACAGGGCGGCCAGGGTGGACAGCTTGTGGTTGCGGGCCTCGTCACGGCTGACCAGCTGGCGGGCGAGGTGGACCGTGTCGAGCACTGCGTGCCGCGGCCACTCGATGCCCTGGTCGCGGGCCGCCATCTTGAGGAACCCGACGTCGAACCCGGCGTTGTGCGCGACGAGCACCGCACCCTGGGCGAAGTCGAGGAACGCCGGCAGCGCGGACTCGATGCGCGGCGCATCGGCCACCATCGAGGTCGTGATGCCGGTGAGCGACTGGATGAACGGCGGGATCGGCAGGTGCGGGTTGACCAGCGTCTGGAACTCGCCCAGCACCTCGCCGCCGCGAACCTTGACCGCACCGATCTCGGTGATGGCGGAGTCGGCCGGGCTGCCACCGGTGGTCTCCAGGTCGACGACGACGAACGTGACATCGGCCAGTGCCGTGCCCAAGTCGTCGAAGGTGCCTTGCACCATCTGGTCGCCGGCCATCTGCATGGACCCGACGGTAGGCCGGTGGTGTGACAGCCGGTGGCAGGCGCGCCCTTGCCTCGGGTCAGTTCCCTGTCGGCCGATCGGGGTCACGACGGAGCCCGGGTATGCCGCGTTGCCGGCGTTGTCAGTGCCCTCACCTAGCGTCGTCGTCAGGTGAGAAACCGACAACCGTACTTCTCCAGTAGAAGTCTTCCGACAGAGAGCGAGGTGGTCGCGATGATCATCGATTGCCAGAGCTGCCCGGTGCGCGACCTGCACTGTGCCGACTGCATGGTCACCGCCCTGCTCGTGCCCCAGGGCTCGCAGCTGCCCCTCGACGCCGCCGAGCGGGCGGCCGTCACGAGGTTCGCGGAGGCTGGGCTGGTCAGTGCCCACGAGGCCACCTCGGCCAGCGCGCGCCGCGAGCCGTGGGCCGCCCACGTCCGCGCCGTCGGCTGAGCGGCTCCTACGATGGCTGGATGAGTCGGCCCACCACGCCCCGCGGCGCGCGCCCGGACCGTGGGGTGGCAGGTGCAGCGCTGGCGGCGGTGCTGGTCCTCGGCGCCGGACTGGCCGGCTGCTCACCAGGTCGGTCGTCCTCGCCGGGCGGGTCGTCGACCACGTCCTCGTCGCCGTCCTCACAGCAGAACGCGCCGCAGCCCTCCACCATCCGGGAGGACGCCCTCGCGACGCTGCTCGCCCAGCGGGCCGCCGCGGTCCGCAACCAGGATCGGGCAGCCTTCTCGGCCACGCTCGACGACCCGTCCTCGGGTTTCGGGCTGCGTCAGCTCGCCCAGTTCGACGCGCTGGCCCAGCTCCCGCTCGGCACCTTCAGCTACGGCACCCCCGAGCCGGCGCCCGCACTGAGCGCCGAGCGGGTCGCCCAGCTCGGGCCGGACGCCTGGGTCTCGCGGGTGGCCGGCCGCTACAGCCTTACCGGTTTCGACACCGCGACACGGGACTTCGAGTCCTACTTCACCGTGGTCAGACGGGGCGCCGACTGGCGGCTGGTCGACGACACCGACGGGGGCACCCAGGTGCAGCTGTGGGACCTGCCCAAGTTCACCGTGGTGCGCAGCGCGACCACGCTGGTCGTCGGCTCGGGTCCGGCGAGTCGGCTGCGTCCGTACCTCACGCTGGGCAACCTCGCCGTCAAACGGGTCGATGCCGTCTGGACCGCGCCCTGGAACAAGCGCCTGGTCCTCGTCGTCCCGGGGACGGCCGCCCAGATGGCCGAGCAGGTCGGTGCGGACAAGGACGGTGTCGGACAGGTCGCAGCCGTCACGGACGGTCCGTTCGACCTCCAGGGCCGTGCCGGTGCCGACCGGGTGGTGGTCAACCCCGGTGCCTTCGCAAACCTCCAGACCCGCGGCCAGCAGGTCGTCGTGACCCACGAGACGACCCACGTCGCCATCCGTGCCACGACCAACCGCCCCGTGCCCCTGTGGCTGTCCGAGGGCATGGCCGACTACGTCGGCTACCGCGACATCGGCGCGACGCGCACCCAGGTCGCCGCCGCCTTGCTCGACCGCGTCCGCGCAGGCAAGGGCCCCAAGGCGCTGCCGACCGCGGGTGACTTCGACCCTTCGCACACCACCATCGCGCCGAGCTACAACGCCGCCTGGCTGGCGGTCAACCGGATCGTCGACCGCTACGGCTCGGCGGCCCTGATCCGGTTCTACCTCGCGGCGGCCACCACCGACCCGTCGTCCAGCGCTACCAGTGATCCCGACGCCAACGTCGCCACGGCCTTCAGAACGGTCCTGCGCACCTCACCGGCCGCCTTCACCAAGGAGTGGCTGTCCTACCTGAGGTCCCTCGCAGCGCGCTGACCAGCGACTCTGTCGACCGGCTCACGTGCCGACCTGTCAGGTCCAGACATTTCTGACGTCCTGCACACACGGCATACGCCGACCTGTCCGGACTTGGCCAAGCCCTGACCTGGACCCTGCGAACGCCCGACCTGACGGCGATTAGGAAGGAAGGCAGTGCCGCGGCACCCGCCGCAGCACCCGACCTGACACCGACCATCTCCAAGGGAGCAGGACATGTCGAAAGCCCGACTGACCCTCATCGCCGCCAGCACCGCGGCACTCGCCGCCACCACCCTCGCCGCAGCGGCGGCGAGCACCGTCGCCGCACCGGCGCGGCACTCAGGGGGACAGCAGAGCGAGCAACCAGGCCAGGCGCGCAGCAGCAGCTACCTGCCGAACGAGCGCGAGAAGGCGCAGAACGCCCGGCTCCAGAAGAACCTCGACGCCGCCATCGCCCAGGCCGCGAAGGAGAAGGCCAGCGGCCAGCGCAAGCCGCTCGCGGCTGCTGTCACGGTGTACTACGACGACTCGCAGGCACCGTCCTTCGACTCGCTCATCGACCAGGGGGCGGCCATCTGGAACGCCCGCGTGACGAACGTGCGGCTGGTCGAGGGGAATTCGTCCAACGCGAACCTGAGCTACTACGAGGGGACCGACCCCAGCGGCTCGTACTACTACGGCAACGGACACGGCAGGGGCTACATCTTCCTGGACTACGACCAGGCGGACGTCTATGCGCCGCTGCGCATCGTCACCCACGAGACGGGGCACGCACTCGGCCTGCCGGACCGCTACACCCAGCCGTGCTCCAAGCTGATGTCCGGTGGTGGCCCCGGGCCGTCGTGCACCAACCCGTACCCGGACTCGGTGGAGGCCTCTGAGGTGAACACCCTGTGGCGCAACGGATTTGCTACCTCCGGCACGTTTGCCAAGGTCGGCTGACAGTCTGCTCTCAGCTGGGTCCGCCCAGCCGCGCAGGAGCGCGCCCGTCCACGTCGGCGGGCGCGCTCCTCGCGTCCCGCTCGCTTCCTTCGTCGCGAGTGCGCTGCGTCCCGTCCGCCACCGCGAGCGACACGATGACCAGGGCACCCACCAGCCAGAACTGGTTGTAGAAGGCCTGCTTGTTGACGAGGTTGGCCACGAGCAGCACCAGCGCCAGCCAGCGGAGCACGGCGGCCAGCGGGGGCTGGCGCCGCCACACCGTCCAGCACACGGCGCCGAGGGTGCCGAGGACGGCGATCCCGGTCACGGCGAAGGGCAGCGTCACACCAAAGGTGTTGAGGGCCAACAGGTACAGCGTGTTGGCGAACTTGATGGGGTGGAAGCCCACGAGCAGGCTGATCGTGTCGTGGACGAAGTCCGGCGGGCTCGCGAGGAACCAGGGTGCGATGAGGACGCCGGTCAGAGCGCCCGTCGCGATGCTCCGCCTCCACCCGAAGGGGCGCCACAGCAAGAGCACGGGGAGCAGCAGCGCCAGGTGCTGCTTGCTGGCGCAGGCCAGCGCCAGGGGGATGACGGCCCACCAGGCCCGGTCACGCTGCACCAGGACGGCCCACCCGACGATGCCGGCAAGCAGCAGGGGTTCGGTCCACGCCTGGTCGAGCTGGGTGAGGGTCCCGGGCGCGAAGACCAGCAGCGCCGTGGCGGCCGCGGCCGTCCAGCCCCAGCCCGGCCCAGAGCCAGATCCCGTGCGGGTATGCCGTGCTTCCGCCCCGCGCGCGAGCAGCCAGACCGCGGCCACCGCCACGAGGGTCCAGAACGCCAGCGCCCAGCGGACGTCGCCGAACAGCCAGCGTCCCGGTGCGAGCAGGACCGCGGTCCAGGGCAGGTAGGTGAACGCGTCCTGGATGCCGGGGGAGCCGGTCCAGTTCATGGCGTAGAAGTTCTCCCCCCGGCCGAGGCCATCGGCGGCCTGCTGGAGGGTGACCCAGACGTCGATGCGTGGTCGCGGCGAGGAGATGACAGCGGTCGCTGCGCACACGGCATACCCGGTGACGGCGACGATGCCAGCCACCCACGGGGCGCGGGGACCATGGGTGCACAACAGGATCGCTGCGGCCAGTGGCGCGATGACGAGCAGGGTGGTGGCCAGCGCGAGGCCGGTCGGCGCGAGGTAGCTGAACAGCGGCACGGCGAGCGTCGCCAGCGCCGACCCGCCCAGCATGACGGCCACCGCAGGACGGGTCAGCCGGACCCGCCACCCGAGCCACTGCCACAGGGCGAGCGCCACCGTGGCCACCGTCAGGGTGGCCACGATGGGGATGCGGTAGCGCACCACGCTCCACTGCAGCGCGGTGAAGAACAGCAGCCACCCCAAGGCGAACAGAGACGAGGACACCGCCGCGGTCCGAGTGGACGGTCCGGGGCGGTGTCGACGCATGGCTAGACCCTAAGGGTCGGCCGGTTACTCCTTGCCGCCGCCGGCGTAGAGGGACTCCACCTCGTCGTGGAAGTCCTTCATGACGATGTTGCGCTTGAGCTTCAGGCTCGGCGTGAGGTAGCCGTTCTCCTCGGTGAAGTCGCCGGGCAGCACCGCGAACTTGCGGATCGACTCGGCCTTGGAGACCGACTTGTTGGCGTCGTCGACGGCCTTCTGCAGCTCGGCGAGCACCGTCTCGTTGGTGCGGGCCTGGTCGAAGGTGACTCCGGCGAGCCCGTTGTTCTTGGCCCAGCCGGGGTACATCTCGTCGTCGAGGGTGAGCAGGGCGCCGATGAACGGCTTCTGGTCACCGACGACGATGCACTGGGAGATGAGCGGGTGCGCCCGCAGCCGGTCCTCGAGGCCGGCCGGTGCGACGTTCTTGCCACCGGCGGTGACGAGCAGCTCCTTCTTGCGGCCGGTGATCTTGAGGTAGCCGTCCTCGTCGAGCTCGCCGATGTCGCCGGTGTGGAACCAGCCGTCGAGCACGGCACCCGCGGTGGCCTCGGCGTTGTTGTTGTAGGACGCGAAGACGTTGTTGCCCTGGATGAGGATCTCGCCGTCGTCGGCGATCCTGATCCCCACACCCGGAAGCGGGGCGCCCACGGTGCCGATCTTGACCCGGTCGGGCACGTTGACCGTGGCCGGCGCGGTCGTCTCGGTGAGGCCGTAGCCCTCGAGGACGGTGACGCCGATGCCGCGGAAGAAGTGGCCGAGGCGGGTGCCGAGCGGGGCGCCACCGGACACGGCATACATGACCTGGCCGCCCATGGCCGCGCGCAGCTTGGAGTAGACGAGCTTGTCGAAGACGGTGTGGCGCACCTTGAGCCCGAGGCCGGCGCCACCGGTGTCCTGGGCGCTCGACCACGCGATGGCGGTGTCGGCGGCGGTGGCGAAGATCTTGCCCTTGCCCTCGGCCGTCGCCTTGGCCTCGGCCGAGTTGTAGATCTTCTCGAAGACGCGGGGGACCGAGAGGATGAAGGTCGGCTTGAACTCCGCGAAGTCGGCGAGCAGGTTCTTGATGTCGGCGCTGTGGCCCATCTTGGCCTCGCCCGTCACGCACAGCACCTGGATGAACCGCGCGAAGACGTGCGCCAGCGGCAGGAACAGCAGCGTCGAGGCGCCGTCGGCCTTGACCACCGAGCTGAGCTTGGTGATGGCGTTCTCGGACAGCGCCAGGAAGTTGTCGTGGGTCAGCTGGACGCCCTTGGGGCGACCGGTGGTGCCCGAGGTGTAGATGATCGTCGCGATGCTGGCGCGGTTGAGCGTGCCCTTGGCGGCCTCGAGGTCGGCGTCGCTCACGGATGCGCCAGCAGCCTTGAGGTCGGCGATCGCTCCCGCGTCGACCTGCCAGGCGTGGGCCAGACCGGGCACCTGGTCGCGGACGTCGGCGAGGGTGGCCGCGTGGGAGGGGGTCTCGAGCATGATGCCCTTGGCGCCGGAGTCCGTGAGGATCCAGCTGACCTGCTCGGCGGAGGAGGTCTCATAGATCGGGACCGTGACCGCACCGGCGGTCCAGATGGCGAAGTCGGTGAGGGTCCACTCGTAGCGGGTCTTGCACATGATGGCCACGGCGTCACCGGGGGCGATCCCCGCGGCGACCAGGCCCTTGGCGACGGCCTGGACGTCCTGGTCGAACTCGGCTGCAGTCACGTCGACCCAGCGGGTGCCCTCCTTGCGGGAGAAGGCGATGCGCGAGGGGTTCGAGGCGGCGTTACGGCCCGGCAGATCGGCAAGGCTCCCCTCGGTCGTGGGCGGCACGAGTGGGGGTGCGACGTGTTCCTGCACAGAGTCTCCTTTGACGACGGCATCTGTGCCTCAGTGACAGCAGTGCCTCAGTGACGCACAGACTACCGGTGGGTAGGGGTGCTGGGGGAGTGCCCGTCTACATCCCGGCGTGACGTGCGAAACACTGGTCCGGTGCGGGACCCCAGGATCGACATCGTCGACGAGACGTTCATCCGGGCTGCCCCGCAGGTCGTCCGGGACAGCCTCGACGACGAGAGGTGGACCGCACAGATCTGGCCACACGTGTCCCGTGCGGTCATCAGGGACCGCGGCGTCAAGGGCGTGCGCTGGAGCGTCACCGGTCAGGTCGTGGGCGAGATGGAGGTCTGGCTCGAGCCGTACCGCGACGGCGTGGTCGTGCACCACTACGTGCGCGGCACCCGCGGGCCACGGGCCCCGCGGGACGTGGCCACCCGGCATACCCTGCGGTGGAAACGGGCGGTGCACGAGCTCAAGGACCGGCTGGAAGGTGGCCCCTCCCCGAGCGGGAGGCGTTGAGCCCGCTGGGCGCGGTCGTCGTGCAAAGGCTCGGCGTTGTAGCCTTCGGCGCATGGCCGACCGCACCGAATCCAGCATCGACATCGACGCCAAGCCGGGTGAGGTCCTGGACGTCATCGCCGACTTCGAGAGCTATCCGCAGTGGGCGACCGAGGTCAAGAACGTCACGATCCTCACCGAGGAGGGCGACGGCTGGGCCGACCAGGTCCAGTTCACCCTCGACGCGGGAGCAATCAAGGACACCTACACCCTCGACTACGAGTGGGACGTCGCCAAGAACGGCACCGGCGTCGTCTCGTGGAGCCTGGTGGAGGCGACCGTCCTCAAGGCCATGAACGGCTCGTACACGTTGGCCGCCAAGGGCAAGGACGCCACGACGGTGACCTACCGGCTCGCGGTCGACGTCAAGATCCCGATGCTCGGCATGCTCAAGCGCAAGGCCGAGAAGGTCATCATCGACACCGCGCTGAAGTCGCTGAAGAAGCGGGTGGAGGGTTGAGGCAGGTCGTCGCCCCGGGGCGCCGATAGCCATGCGAGTCATCCTCTTCACCGGCAAGGGTGGTGTCGGCAAGACCACCACGGCGGCTGCCACGGCCGTCCACGCCGCCCGCGCCGGCGTCAAGACGCTGGTCATGTCCACCGACGCCGCGCACTCCCTCGGTGACGCGCTCGGGGTCGACCTCGGCGGGTCGAGCAGTGGCGCCCCGGTGGAGGTCGAGCCCGGACTGTCCGCACTGCAGATCAGCCCTCCGCACCTGCTCGGCGAGTCCTGGCGGGCGGTGCAGGACTACCTGCTCTCGGTCCTGGACACGGTCGGCATCGACCCGGTCGTCGCCGAGGAGCTGACCCGGCTTCCCGGTGCGGAGGAGGTCGCGGCGCTCCTCGAGCTGCGATCACAGGTCGAGTCCGGTCCGTGGGACCTCGTCGTGGTCGACTGCGCACCCACCGCTGAGACGCTGCGGCTGCTCGCGCTGCCCGAGGCGCTCGCCTGGCACCTCGAGCGACTCCTCCCCGCCCAGCGCGGGCTGATCCGGACGCTGCGCCCTGCCGCGGCGGCGGCGGCCGGCGTGCCCCTGCCTGATGTCGCGGTCGTCGAGGCCGTCACCGGCTGGCACCGGCAGATGCGTCAGGTGCACCGCATCCTCACCGGCGACCAGACCTCGGTGCGGCTGGTCCTCACCCCCGAGCGCGTGGTGATCGCCGAGTCCCGGCGGACCTGGACGTCGCTGTCGCTCTACGGTTTCGTCGTCGACGCGGTGGTCGTCAACCGGGTCTTCCCGGACGCTGCGGCAGAGGCAGGTCCGCACACCCCCGACGCCTGGCGGTCGTCCTGGAACGCCGCGCAGCAGGAGGGCCTCGTCGAGGTCCGCGAGTCGTTCGCCGGGCTGCCCGTCATCGTGACCCCCTACCTACCGTCCGAGCCGATCGGCGCCGACGCGCTGGCCGACCTCACCGCGGCGCAGGAGGGTGGCTCCGACGTCCTCTCGCCGGTCACCCACCGGGGTCTGTCCGTCGAGCAGACCGACCAGGGGTTCCTGATGACCCTGCCGCTGCCGCTCGCGCACGCGGCCGACCTGGGTCTGCAACGTCGTGACGACGAGCTGGTCGTCACCGTGGGGGAGCACCGCCGGGTGCTCACCCTTCCGGCCGCTCTGCAACGATGCGTGGTCGAAGGTGCCTCCGTGCGCGATGGTCTGCTGCGGGTGCGCTTCGTCCCCGACGAGGAGGTCTGGCCGCGTGGCTGACGACGAACGCCCTGCTGTGGGCTCGGTGGCCGAAGAGGCCGCCCGACTGCTCGACGCCCTCGGTGGGTGGGCGAGCAGCACCCAGGCCGGGTATGCCGCGAGGTCGGCTCCCAGCGCTGCGTCACGAGCCGAGGGCGCTCCAGACGAGGACGGCTCAGGGCAGCCGGGCGGTCCCGCCTCACAGGCGGGCGGTTCCGCCGCGCACGCCGGCGGCCACGAGACCCGCTGCGAGTCATGCGGCGCGGAGAACGGCATGGGCCAGGCGATCACCTGTCAGCTGTGCCCGGTCTGCCAGGGCATCGGGCTGCTGCGCTCGGTGCGACCCGAGACGGTGGACCGACTGGCCGACCTCGCAGGGGCGCTCGCGGCCACCCTGCGCGACATCGCCGGTCAGCGCCGCGCCGATGGGGAGACGTCGCCGAGGAAGCCGTCCAGCCAGTCCACCCGGACCCGGGTGCAGGACATCACCGTCGACGACGAGGACGAGCACCCCGGGAGCGCCACCTCATGAGTGTGACCATCGGCGTCGACATCGGCGGCACCAAGATCGCCGCCGGCGTCGTCTCCGCGACGGGGGAGATCCTGGCCCGTGCTCGTCGGGACACCCCTGCCCAGGACCCCGACCAGATCGCCCACGACGTCGCGGCGCTCGTGACGCAGCTCGCTGCCGACCGGACGGACGTCCGCGGCGTGGGGGTTGCCTGCGCCGGTTTCATCGACCGCACCGGCTCCACGGTGCTGTTCGCCCCCAACCTCGCGTGGCGCGACGAACCGCTCAAGATGCGGCTCGAGGCGCTCGTCGACCAGCCCGTGACCATCGAGAACGACGCCAACGCCGCGGCGTGGGGCGAGTTCCGGTTCGGGGCGGCGACCGAGGCCGACGACATGGTGCTCATCACCGTGGGCACTGGGATCGGCGGCGGTGTCGTGGTCGACTCTCGGTTGTTGCGTGGGGCCTACGGCGTCGGTGGCGAGCTCGGCCACATGCGGGTCGTCCCCGACGGGATCCGCTGCGGCTGCGGCAACCGCGGCTGCTGGGAGGTCTACGCCTCCGGCAACGCGCTCGTCCGCGAGGCGCGCGAGCTGGTCGCGTCGGGTGCCCTCAGCGCCGCCGCCCTCGCCGAAGCCTGTGGCGGTGACCCGGCCGCCCTCAAGGGCGACCACGTCACCACCGCGGCCCAGGCCGGCGACTCGGCATCGGTCGAGCTGCTCGCCGACCTCGGACGCTGGGTCGGTGAGGGCGCAGCCTCGGTCTCGGCGATCCTCGATCCCGAGCTCATCGTCATCGGTGGCGGCGTCGTCGCGGCCGGTGACCTGCTGATCGGACCTGCCCACGCGGCATACGCACGCAACCTCACCGGACGCGGTCACCGCCCGGTCGCCGACATGGTGCCCGCCACGCTCGGCAACGACGCGGGGCTGATCGGCGCCGCGGCACTGGCAGCTGAAGGAGTGGGCTCATGAGCTCAGGGCTGGCTGTCGGGATCGACATCGGCGGCACCAAGGTGGCCGGCGGGGTCGTCGACGCCGACGGCACCGTCGTGGCCAGGGCTCGACGCGACACCCCACACCGGTCCACGAGACCGGCTGTCGTCGAGGACACCATCGTCGAGGTGGTCGCTGAGCTCATCGACATCGCCGGCGACGACGTGGTCGCGGTCGGCATCGGTGCGGCCGGGTTCGTGGCCGCCGACCGGGCCACCGTTGTCTTCGCGCCTCACCTGTCCTGGCGCGACGAACCCCTCGAAGCCAACCTGCAGCGCCGCGTGCCGGTGCCGATCTCGGTCGACAACGACGCCAACGCCGCCGCGTGGGCCGAGTGGAGATTCGGTGCGGCACAAGGGGAATCGCACGTCGTGATGGTGAACCTCGGCACCGGCATCGGCGGCGCGATCATCATGGACGGCCAGATCATGCGGGGCCGGTTCGGGATCGCGGGGGAGTTCGGGCACATGCAGGTGGTGCCCGGGGGGCAGCGCTGCGAGTGCGGCAACAAGGGCTGCTGGGAGCAGTACGCCTCGGGCAACGCCCTCGTGCGCGAGGCGCGTTCGATGATGACCGCAAACAGCCCGATGGCCACCGACCTGCTGGCCCTGGCCGATGGCGACCCGTCGTCACTGACCGGGCCGATGATCACCGAGGCCGCCCGGGACGGCGACCCCACGGCCACCGAGCTGCTCGGCGAGATCGGGCAGTGGCTCGGGGTGGGCATCGCCAACCTGGCGGCCGCCTTCGACCCTGGCGTCTTCGTCATCGGTGGTGGCGTCAGCGCAGCGGGCGACCTGCTGCTCGAGCCGGCCCGCACCACGTACCGGCGCCACCTCACCGGTCGCGGCTACCGTCCGGAGGCGCGGATCGTCGCGGCCGCGCTGGGCAACGAGGCCGGCCTCATCGGGGCCGCGGACCTGGCCCGACGAGACGCCATGGGACGCGCGGGCGCCGAGGGCGCATGAGCAGCATGCGGGTGGCGTCCTACAACCTCAAGGACTTCACCCTCGACCGCCACGCGGCGGCCCGCGTCATCCGCAGCATCGACCCGGACGTCCTCTGCCTGCAGGAGGTCCCGCGCCGGCTGCTCTCGACGTGGCGGGTGTCCGACTTCGCGCAGGAGTGCGGGATGTTCTGGTCCGGCCGGCACCGCGGCAGCGGCGGCACGACGATCTTCACGTCGCTGCGCGTGCAGGTGCCGGAGTCGCGCCACTACCGGCTGCGGGTCGCCGCCCTCCAGCGCACCCGCGGGTATGCCGTGCTGCGCGTCGGCCCCGCCGGTCACCAGCCGCTGGTGGTGGCGTCGGTGCACCTCAGCCTCGACGCCGACGAGCGCGAGCGGCACGCCGGTCAGATCCTCAAGACGGTGTCCGGGGGTGGGCCGGTGCTGCTCGCCGGAGACCTCAACGAGGGGGAGACGGGCAAGGCCTGGCGGATGTTCGCATCGCCGTTGCGGCTCATCTCCCCGTCCGTCCCGACCTTTCCCGCCAAGGCTCCGCGCAAGGTCCTCGACGTCATCTTCGCCTCACCCGACCTGACCGTGCTGCCGCACCGCGAGGTCGCGCTGTCGGTCGAGGACCTGGTCGCCGCGAGTGACCACCGCCCCACCTGGGTAGACGTGGACCTCGACCCGCAGGCCGTGCCGACGGCCGAGACCGAGACGGGGCCGGCCGTGGCGGAGTCCACGGTCGAGGCGGCCGAGGCAGAAGCCCAGGAGGCGGCGGCGGAGGTGGCGGAGGTCGCGACGGACGCGACGGACGCGACTGCAGACGGATCGCAGGGCTAGCCGGAGCAGGACCGGCTAGACGCGGGCGCCGTTGTCCGGGTCGTCCTCGGTGCGGTCGTGCGGCTGGCGCATCACGAGCAGGACGAACCCCATGACGGTCAGCCCGAGGGCGCCGAGGGTCCACCAGTCGCTGACGTTGGGGCGGAACAGCACCAGCCAGAGCAGGATCAGGGGTCCGGCGACCAGGCCGACGATGATCCCCCAGAACTGCAGGTCCTCCTGCGGAGGCAGCGGAGCCGTCGGTCCAGGCTCGAAGTGCTCGTCGTCGTCCTCGTCCCGCAGTCCGCTCAGCTCGACCGGGTCAGGAGCCTGCTCGGCCTCGGCGGGGTCGGGCTGCTCTGCTCCCCGCCACACCACGAACGGACGGTTGGGCGGCGGGTTGATGCGCGGCTGCAGCGGCGGGTTGACCCCCGTCGCGCGCGGGCCGGAGCCGTCGGGCATTGAGCCGTCGGCATTGAGTCGTCGTCTGACGTTCCGTCGGCATCGGCGCCGCCCGCCACGGTGTCCGACCCAGCGTCCTGGCCCGGGTCCCCAGTAGGGCCGGAAAGCCTGGACTCCGGTGCGTCGGGCAGCGAGGCGACCTCGTCCCAGCGCGCGATGATGTCCGCGAACTCGGCGTCGACGTCGCGGTCGCTCATGGAATGCCCCTTGGTCTTGATCGAGTGGCCGGTCCGGCCGAACCCTGACGAAGCTCCGACGAGCTTCGACGGCCTCCGACTAGCTCAGCCGCTCGATGAACTGCACCGACTCGTCAAAGATACGTGGCGCATCGTTGTCGAGGGTAGCCACGTGGTAGCTGTCATGGAGCAGGATCTCCGTGGAGTCCTCGCTGGAGATGCGCGCGAGGACCAGCTCGGAGGACGAGGCCGGTACCACGTGGTCCTCCGGCGAGTGCAGCAGGAGCACCGGCTGGGTCACCTCGGGCAGGTCGCGGATGACGTTCTTCCAGGCCGTGAACTGGGAGTGGGCCGCGTGCACCGGCGACCGGTCGTACGCGAGCTCGACGACGCCGGGCTTCTTGATGTCGCTGGCGATGGCGGCGGCGCTCGGCATGACGTACTTGAGGACCGGGACCAGCCGGACCCGCCAGTCCTCGAACTTCACGGCAGGGTTGACCAGCACCAGTCCGGAGACACGCGGGCCGTGCTCCTGGGCGAGGGCGAGGGCGAGGGCCCCACCCATCGACAGCCCGCCGACGAAGACCCGGCCACAGCGTTCGTGGAGCTCGCGGAACGCGGCGTCGACGACGGCATACCAGTCGTCCCAGCGGGTGCGGTTCAGCTCCTGCCACGTGGTCCCGTGCCCGGGCAGCCGCGGCACCTCGACGGTGTAGCCGCGCTCGGCGAGGTACTCACCCCACGGTCGGACGCCCTGGGGAGTGCCGGTGAAACCGTGGATCAGCAGGACGCCGGTGTCGGAACCGTCGTGGGAGTAGGGCTCAGCGCCGGGAAGCACGGACAAGGGGGGACTCCTGGGGCGGGTGCCGAAACAGACGGACGCTTGAACAGACCGATGCTTGACCAGACTGATACTTGAACAGATAGCGGGGTGGCGCATTCTCGCACGGGCCACGACGACCACGTGGGTACCGTAGAGTTCACCGCGTCACTTCGGAGGTGTGCTGGTGTTCTACTGGGTGCTCAAGACGGTTGTTCTTGGACCGATCCTCAAGCTGCTCTTTCGCCCGTGGGTCGAGGGCGAGGAGAACATTCCCGACGACGGCGCGGCCATCTTCGCGAGCAACCACCTGTCCTTCTCGGACTCGATCTTCCTGCCGCTGGTGATCCCGCGCAGGATGACGTTCCTGGCGAAGTCGGACTACTTCACCGGGCGAGGCCTCAAGGGGCGGATGACCGCAGCGTTCTTCCGCGGCGTCGGCCAGCTCCCGGTGGACCGTTCCGGCGGTCGCGCCGGTGAGGCAGCCCTGCGCTCCGGCCTGAAGGTGCTGCGCCGCGACGAGCTGCTCGGCATCTACCCCGAGGGCACCCGCAGCCCCGACGGCCGGCTCTACCGCGGTCGCACCGGCGTCGCCCGGATGGCCCTCGAGGGTCACGTCAAGGTGCTCCCCGTCGCGATGATCGGCACCGACAAGGCCCAGCCGACCGGCACCAAGATCCCCAAGCTGATCCGGATCGGCGTCAAGATCGGCAAGCCGCTCGACTTCTCGCGCTACGAGGGCATGGAGGACGACCGCTTCGTCCTGCGCTCGATCACCGACGAGATCATGTACGAGCTGATGCTGCTGTCCGGCCAGGAGTACGTCGACATGTACGCCACGTCGATGAAGGACCGCATCCTCGCCGCGGCCAAGACCAAGGCACGCGAGCTGCAGGAAGCTGCCCTGCCGGGTTCGGCCGCCAAGGAGCTCGAGGAAGCCCTCGACGCCGGCGATGACCAGACCGCGCGCAAGGTTCGCCCCAGCGTCGACGACGCCACCGGTGACATCGACGAGGACACCGAGAGCGACGACGACGACTCGCTCGACCACGGGCAGGTCGTGGTCGAGGAGGGCGTCCGCGTCGACGCCGTCGACGCGTCCGGTGAGGTGCCCCCGGGCGCCCGCGCGGCGAGCTGAGGACCCCTTCGCAGTGGCGCGGCACCTGAGCCTGTCCGCGCCCCGGGCCCTCGCGTCTCCGGACTCCCAGCCCGAGGTCGTGTCGGCCTTCTGGAAGGGCATCGACGTCTTCCGGCCGATCGCCTTGGCGTATGCCGCGTACTCCCTGGCGGACCGCCCGCACGACCTGGCCCGCCCCGCCCTGGGTTGGGCGGTCCTCGGACTGCTCGGCGTCTGGACCGTCTTCCTGGTCTTCTACCGGCGTCGTCGGCTGTGGCTCATCGTGGTCGAGCTGCTGCTCGCCGCCGCAGCGATCATGGCCACCCTCCTCGTCGACACGGCCCAGGCCATCGACGAGGGGTCGCGCACCCTCCCGACGATCTGGCCGGCGGCCGGTGTCGTGTCCGCGGCGGTGCTGCTGGGCCGCACGGGTGGCCTGCTGGCCGCGGTCTTCATCGGCATCGTCGACGTGGTCGAGGTCGGCAAGGCAACGCCCAACACCATCAACAACATCGTCCTGCTGCTGCTCATCGGGACCCTGATCGGCTATGCCTGCGACCTCGCCCGCGAGGGCCACGCCAAGCTGCGCGAGGCGCTGGCGCTCGAGGCGCAGGTGCGCGAACGCGAACGGCTGGCCCGCACGGTGCACGACGGCGTCCTGCAGACCCTGGCCTTCATCAACCGGCGTGGCACCCAGCTGGGGGGCGAGGCGGCTGAGCTGGGCGGCATGGCGGCGGACCAGGAGCGCCTGCTGCGCGCCCTCGTCAGCGGGACGTCGTCGGCCGACACCGAGGCCACGGTGACAGGCGACCTCGACCTGCGCCAGCAGCTCGGGCGGTTCGCCGGGGGACAGGTGCACCTGGTGGCCCCTGCCGACCCCGTGCTCGTGCCGCCTCGGGTGGCCGGTGAGCTGGTGGCAGCGGTTGGTGCCGCCCTCGACAACGTGCGGCTGCACGCCGGGGACGCGGCGCAGGCGTGGGTGCTCGTCGAGGACGAGGGTGGCGAGGTCGCCCTGACCGTGCGCGACAACGGCGTGGGTATGCCGGCTGGTCGCCTCGACGAGGCTGCTGCCGCCGGGCGGCTGGGCGCCTCGTCCAGCATCCGCGGCCGGTTGACCGACCTGGGTGGGACGGCCGAGTACTCGGGCCGGGAGGGTGCCGGGGTGACCGTGCGGATGCGGGCGCCGAAGGACGGCGGACGCGACAACCAAGGAGTGCGATGACCGAGCACGAGCACCAGACCGAGACGACCGGGCGATGCTGCACCGGTGAGCGTCGTGGTCGCGGACGACCACCCGTTGTGGCGGGACGCCGTGGCGCGCGACCTCGCCGAGGCAGGGATGAGTGTCCTGGCCACTGCCGACGACGGGCCGGCTGCGGTCAACCGCACCAAGGCGACCCGGCCCGACGTGCTCGTCCTCGACCTCAACCTGCCGGGCATGCGCGGCCACGAGGTGTGCGCTGCCCTGGGGTCCCTGGCCACCCGGGTGCTGGTGCTGTCGGCCTCCGGAGAGCAGCAGGACGTCCTCGAGGCGGTCAAGGCTGGAGCCATCGGCTACCTCGTGAAGTCCGCGTCGCGCGAGGAGATCGTGGCGGCCGTCCACGCCACCGCGCGGGGGGAGGCCGTGTTCACGCCGGGGCTGGCGGGTCTGGTGCTGGGGGAGTTCCGCAAGATGTCGACCCAGCCGCAGACCGACCCCTCGCGGCCGATCCCCGAGCTGACCGAGCGCGAGACCGAGGTGCTCAAGCTCGTGGCGACCGGCATGTCCTACAAGGAGATCGCCTCCGACCTGTTCATCTCGCACCGGACCGTGCAGAACCACGTGCAGAACACCCTCGGCAAGCTGCAGCTGCACAACCGGATCGAGCTGGTTCGCTTCGCGATCGCCAAGGGTCTGGACACTCCCGAAGCCTGAGCGGCTACCCAGGACCCCATCTGCCCTCTCGGGAAGAGGCTGGCTCCAGGTCGCCTGCATCGCGACGACACTGCGGCACCTGTCCCAAGAACGGTCCCGTCGGTGCCGAGGGCCGGTCGCGGCGTGATGGACCGCCAGTCAAGCGCCGCGCGCAATGCGGCAGATGCGGACGTGCTGCTTGTGGACTGGCCACCCTGGGAACCGAGCCCAGCGGTGGGATCGCCTGCCCTATCGTTGACCGGTGCCCACCCAACTCATGCCGTTCCTCGCGGTCATCTCGTTGCTCACGGTGACTCCCGGGCCAGACATGGCCTTGGTGCTTCGTAACGGGATTCGCGGAGGCGTCCGGACCGCTTGGTGGACGGGTCTTGGCTGCTGTGCGGGTATCGCGGTCTACGCGGCCGCTTCTGCGGTCGGGCTGGCGGCGGTGCTTGCCGCCTCCGCCGCCGCGTTCACGGTCATCAAGTTCGCTGGTGCGGCCTACCTCATCTATCTAGGGGTGACGGCGCTCGTGCACTCCCGAAAGGCGGCAGGCGCCGCCGACGGCCAAGTCGCGGCCCCAGGTGGCGTCCCCGAGGCGGTACTCGGACGCAAGCAGGCGTTCCGCCAAGGGCTCATGAGCAACCTCCTCAACCCAAAGATTGCGCTGATCTTCCTGACGCTCATTCCGCAGTTCATCTCGCGCGGAGAGGAGCCGTTCGCCACTACAGCAGTTCTCGCTGCGGCGTTCCTCGGCATGGGGATCGTGTGGTGGCGAATCTTCTCGCTTGCCGTCGGCGTTCTAGGGAGCATCATGGCGCGTGACCGAGTGCGGGTCGCTGTTGAGCGGGTCACGGGCCTCGTGCTCATCGCACTCGGCGTGAGGGTCGCCGTCACCCGTCACTGACGCGACCGCTCAGCGGCATAGCGCGCGACGACCGCCCGCCGTCGGCGGCGGCGCCCTGGCACCTTCTGTTCGCGGCGGGCTCTTCGATCGCGCAGTCGATGCTCTTGACTGTGGTCGATGCTCTTGACTGTGGCTGTGTGACGTCGCACGCTGTTGCCCTCGTCTGGGCGGAGGGCTCCATGGGTAAGTTGATCTACGCGGCCAACATCTCGCTCGACGGCTTCCTCGAGGACGAGACGGGTTCGTTCGACTGGTCCGTGCCGGACGAGGACGTTCACGCGTTCTGGAACGAGCACGAGCGGCACATCGGCACTTCGCTCTACGGGCGACGCATGTACGAGACGATGCGCGTGTGGGAGAGCGACGACTGGTTGACGAACGAGCCGCCGGTGGTCCGCGAGTACGCCGGGATCTGGCGTGACGCCGACAAGGTCGTCTACTCCACCTCACTCACCGACGTGTCGACCGCGCGCACGAGGATCGAGCGGCAGTTCGAGCCCGAGGTGGTACGACGGCTCAAGGAGACCTCCGGTTCGGACCTGAGCATCGGAGGCGCGGGGATCGCGGCCGAGGCCTTCCGGCACGGCCTGGTCGACGAGTGCGTGCTGCTGCTGTGCCCGGTCCTCGTCGGCGGCGGCAAGCCGGCGTTGCCTCGAGGCGTACGACTCGACCTCGAGCTGCTGGACCACCGACGATTCGACAACGGCGTGGTCTACGTCCGCCACGCGGTCCGACACCCCGCCTGACACTTGCGCCGGAGAGCGGCAGATGCGCGCGCGTGGCCGGTCAGACCACGGAGGCTCGGTCGACCTCCCAGTACCGCAGACCAACCTCATCGAAGCGCGATTCCAGCGCCTCCAGGCCTGATGACACCTTTCAAGCCCGTTCGGCTTCGGAAATGGGGAGCAGCCACAGAAACTCGACGTGACGATCGCCAACATGGCAGGTCTCTAGGTCTGGATCAAAGGGATACGGCAAGGTGAGCAACAGGTGGTCACAAACCGATCCGGGCAACCACGGCTCGCCGATTGGCAGCGTGTGACCGAGACCCAGCTTCCCGCCGCGGTTGTAGTAGACGGTCATGGCAAGCAGTTCGATTGCACGGATGTCTACGGATGCAGTACAGACAAGGAACTCCAGCCCGGAGTTCACACCTGGCGTTGCCGCCCATCCGCCGACCGACGCGTATGTCCAGACCTCCCTGGGGGCGCCTCCGGGGCGATGCGTAGGACCCGAAAATGCGGATTCTCCTCAAGGATCGGCCCAGCGCTCCAAGTGAACGTCTCGATCTTCCGGCCTCGGAAGAAGCGCCGAACGTGATCTTCTAGCGCGCCGCAGACATCATCGCAAGGAGGGTTAGTCTGGCATTGGGCGAGTGTATGAAGGTCCTCGCGAGTCGCGCACTCTCATCGGCAGATCCGGTAACCGCGCACTGCGGAGCCGTCAATAGGGACACCCAGTGAGCGGCTACCGAGCCGCTACCGATCGGCTACAGAGTCTGGCCTCAGGGCCTGCTCAGCCGGGACGCCTCACGTGCGGGGGACGACCGACCAGGTGCCTGTGTCCGGTCAGCAGCGCCAGCCCGTACAGGGCCGCGACGACGACCAGCAGGGTGTTGAAGCCGAAGATGAGCGCGAGGTACTCCAGAGCGCCACCCACCATGGCGCCGAGGAGGTTGGCTCCGAAGGCGACCGTGCTGGAGCCGGCGCCCTTGAACCGCACCGCGAAGAGCAGGTTGGCGATGAAGATCGGCAGGAAGGCGATCGTCACGCCGGCCAGGAACCGCGGCACCAGGGAGAGGTCGAGCAACGCGTCCTGGGGGATGAGCCAGGCGGCGGCCAGGGCGGCGAGCAACGCGGCATACAAGAGGATGGGGCGACGGATGGTGACCCGACGGGCGACCTCGATCGCCGCGAGCACGCTGAGCAGGACGCCGGCGAAGACGGCCGCGTTGACCGCCCAGGTGGTGCCGAAGAGCAGCGCGAACTGGACGACGTTCTTGGTCTCCAGCAGCAGGAACGCCGCTCCCATGAAGAACAGGTCGACGTAGGGGCGCATGGTCCGGAGCGGACCGGCGACCGTGCGCACCCCGACGACGGAGGCCATCAGGACGAGACCGAGCATCCAGAGGTAGAAGGACGGGATCGTGCGGGACCCGAGGTAGGGGAACGGGCGGTCGTCCACCGACGGTTCGAGGGCGACCGCGCGCGGTGTCCAGGTCGTCGTGCACCCGCCGGTGCTGGCGTCCTTGCGCAGGGTGAGCACCGCCTGCTGCCGCGGTCCGTAGCTCGGGCCCAGCTGGACGCACGGAGGGGTGTTGTAGACGGTCTGCACGGTGTTGGCGTAGCGGTCGAGCAGCCACGGCTCGTAGTAGTTGTACATCGCGAAGGTGCCGTCGGGCTTGAGCAGCGATCGGGCCTGCGTGAGGGCCTGCGTGGTGAAGAGGTAGTTCTCCAGCCGCAGCGCCGACTGGCCGGTGACGATGGTCGCCGAGTCGGGCAGCGCGAGCAGGATGAGGTCGTAGCGCCGGTCGGTGCGCTCCATGAACGCGCGACCGTCGTCGACGTGGGTGGTGACGCGCGGGTCGGAGTAGGGCCGGTCGGGGTGGTGGTCGCGTCCGAGCTGCATGATCGCGGGGTCGATCTCGACCGCGTCGACCCGCTTGGCGCCCTGGGCGAGGGCCACCGCCACGTCGTTGCCGGTGCCTGCGCCGATGACGAGCACGTCGTCGCGCGAGCCGGCATAGGTGTAGGGGTACAGGTAGAACGGCGAGTCGCGCCGGATGTCGGACACCGGGAGCGCGGTCTGGAGCGGGGTGTTGTTCACCTCGACCCGGAAGAGCCCGCCGGACAGCTCGGTGGTGTGGATCTTGTAGTAGGGCGACCACTGGAAGGACCCGACGACCGACTCGGCTCCCAGCATCAGCACGAGGGCGCCGAGGGCCAGGACCGGCAAGCGTCGCAGCAACCGCAGGCGGCGACCAAGGAGGAGGACGAAGACGCCCACGCCGAGCAGTCCCCACCCGAGCGGCGGCAGCCGGAGGAACGACAGGGCCGCGAAGCAGGCGATCCCGGTCAGGCTCCCGACGACATCGAGCCGGTAGGCCTCGAGCGGCTCGAAGGTGGCGAAGGTCCTCGCGACTTCCTGGGCGAGCGCCATGAGCGTCGCCACCGTGAGCACGAAGATCACCGTCAGGCTGAGCCAGCGCGGCAGTGGCGGCCAGTCGAACAACCCCACCAGCTGCCACTGGCCGCCACGTCCGGTCCCGGTGCGGACCGGGAACACGAGCACGAAGGCGACCAGCGCGGCGAGGAGGATCGGCGCCAGCGGGAAGAGGTCACGCCCGGCCTTGGCGCGCAGGAAGCCCAGGCCGATCCCGAGGAAGCTTGCCAGCAGGACGAAGTTGGTCATGTGGACGAGGTAGAGGTTGTTCGACGACGTCCAGCGGATCAGGGCCAGCTCGACGAACAGCATGAGCGCGCTGGCGAGCACCAGCCGGGTGCGACCGCCGGGGCTGGGGACGCGCAGCCCGCGTGCGACGGCCAGCGTGCCGGTGTCGCGGACCTGCTCACGCTCGTGCTCCTGCTGCATCGCGTCCCCTCTGTCGGCCGGTCGCCCGGGTGACCGAACCGTAGCAACGCGACGGGCCACGCGGCGGCATACCGTTGGAGGCAATGCTCGGACCGAGGAGGCACCTGGATGACACATCGACTCTTCGTCTACGGAACGCTCGCACCGGGTCGATCCAACGCGCACGTCCTCGAGGGTGTGGCCGGCACCTGGGAGTCAGCAACCGTCAGGGGCAGGCTCCTGCCCGAGGGGTGGGGGGCTGCGGCGGGCTTCCCTGCCATCGTCCTCGACGACGATGAACCCGAGGTCCACGGACTCCTGTTCAGCTCCGACGAGCTGGGTGAGCACTGGGAGCGCCTTGATCTCTTCGAAGGCGAGGGCTACGACCGGGTGCTGACGCCCATCAGGCTCGGGGGCAACCGGGACGTGCACGCGTACATCTACGTCCTGCGCCAGTGATCCGCCGGCCCCGACCCGTTCACCGCTTGACGGGTGCGGCGTGCTGCACGCAGGTCCGTGCCGTCGGCCTGGCCTCCAGCCGGGCAGCGGGGATCGGCTGGAGGCACACCTCGCAGATCCCGTAGCTGCCGTGCTGCAGTCGAGCGGCGGCCGCCTCGATCCCGGCGAGGTGATCCTGCGCCACCTGGATGAGCGCCGTGAGCTGGGACCGTTCGTAGGCGATCGTCTGTCCCTCGGGGTCGTGCTCGTCATCGGCGTTGGAGTCCGCTGATGCGGCGAAGAGGGCCTCGAGATCCCTGGTCATGCTGGCGAGTCGGGCGCGGACCTCGTCCCCCTCCTCGCGCAGTCGCCCGGCGGCCTCGAGATCGACGTCCGTCGGTGCGGCGCCAGAAGCCCAGTCGGAGGATGAGTCGTGAAGCTGTCCGGACATCACTACAGCATGGTCCACGACGCCGCTCGCCGGCACGGTCACTCCGGGTGCGGCTGGCCGCGAGAGGACTCGTCTCGCCACAGGACGTCCTTCGTCCGGAACCCGTGCGAGGCTGCCGGGATGAGTCGGTCGACCGAGGTCTCGGTGACGTGGGCGCAGGCCTTGGCCTGGCGGCTGGAGCGGCAGCTGCTGGCGCCCGTGGGGTCCGAGTCGGTCGCCGGCGTCGTCCGCCGGCTCGGCGCGGTGCTGTCGATGGACGAGTCCCTCGCCGAACTCGCAGTCCGGGCCCGTCGTAGGACGTCCCGCCCGGGCGAGCTCGCGAAGGCGCTGGCAGAGGGGACGGTCATCAAGGCCTTCGCCTTCCGCGGGTCGATGCACTATCTCTCGCCGGAGGACGGCGGCATCTACCTCGCCCTCCGATCGGCCGGGCGGCAGTGGGAGCTGCCGAGCTGGGTGGACTACTACCGGCTCACGGCAGAGGACTGGCCAGACTTCCGGGCCGCGGTGCGCGAGGCGCTCAGCGGGGGACCGTTGACCGTTGTCGAGCTCGGAGAGGTGCTCGCGCAGAGTCGCGCGTACCGGCACCTGAAACCGGTCTTCGACGAAGGCGCCGGCACGCTGATCAAGCCGCTCACCTGGCAGGGGGACATGAGCTTCGGTCCGTCACGCGACGGACTGGCGACGTTCCAGCGCCTCGACGCCAACCCACGCTGGCGCGGCATACCGCACCTCGATGAGGCGGGGCCGCGCGCTGTCGAGGCGTACTTCCGGACGTACGGGCCGGCGACCGTCGACCACGTCCACTACTGGCTCGGCAACGGCCTGAGCGCGGGCCGCAAACGGCTGGGCGGCTGGGTTTCCGGACTGGGCGACCGGCTGGTCGCGGTCGACGTCGACGGCAGCGCGGCATACGTCCTGCGTGAGGATGTCGACGCGCTGCAGGCAGCGCGGCCATCGGAGGCGGTGCGGCTGCTTCCGGGCCACGACCAATGGGTGATCGGGCCGGGCACCAAGGATGCCCACGTCACTCCGGCGTCGCGCCGGGAAGCGGTGACCCGCAAGGCGAACCCCGTGATCGTCGGTGGTGTGGTGCGAGGGACGTGGACCCGAAAGGGTGATGAGCTCACGGTGACCTGGCTCGACCCGGGGCCAAGACCTGACGCTGACATCGAAGAGGAGGCTGCGCGGCTGGCCGGCATCCTCGGTCGTGAGCCGCACCTGGGTCTGACCTCGTAGCGGGCGCGCGGACCCTGCCACGTGGTCGACTCGTCGCTGGGTCCTTCCTGGGTCGCTGGGTCGCTGGGTCGCTGGGTCGCTGGGTCGCCCGAGGCGCTCAGCGACGCGGCCGGACCGCCAGGTAGACGGTGTTGGCCGACTCCCCACCCGTGAGCGGGTTGGCGAACGGCACCACGTGGGCGTCGGCTTGCTCGAAGGCCTCGCCCATCCGTCGCACCACCTCGGGCTCGGGCGGCTCGTCGGACCACAGGGCGAACACCCCGTTGTCGGCCAGCATCGCGCCGACCCGCGCGAAACCCTCGACCGTGTAGAGGTCACCGTGGTCGTCCCGCAACAGCCAGTCGGGTGCATGGTCGATGTCCACCAGCACCGCGTCGTAGGTGCGGTCGGCGCGATCCGAACGCACCATGTCGAAGAAGTCGTCGAGCACCAGGCGCACTCGCGAATCCGACGCAAGGCCAACGGTATCCGGCAACAGGTCACGCTCGTGCCACGAGTGGACGATCTGAAGGGCCTCGACCACGGTGAGCTCGGTGACCCGGTCGTCCTCGAGAGCAGCCAGCGCCGTGTAGCCGAGTCCGAGCCCGCCCACCAGGACCGTCAGTGACGTACCCGTCACGGCCGCGAGGCCGATCCGGGCCAGCTCCTGCTCGCCGGTGGTGAACTGGCTGGACATGAGGAAGTCGTCTCCGAGCTTGACCT
Organism: uncultured Actinomycetota bacterium; assembly: GCA_963740865.1. GTDB lineage: Bacteria > Actinomycetota > Actinomycetes > Actinomycetales > Dermatophilaceae > Pedococcus. The sequence continues at coordinate 25,631 of CAVUGH010000027.1, read as the reverse complement.
CGTAGACGTCTCGCTCCGTGATGCGATCCCACCGCTGGCGAAGACTGATCGCCCCCCACGGGGTGTCGCCCCAGTCGAGCTCCTGGATCCTCACCCGCCGAGACTAGACCTTTGGGTGGGCGACGGTTCGCTGCCGCGGCTGAGAGCAGCTACGTCATGAACCCGTGGACGCGCGGCCCGGAAGGTGACAGCGTGGATTCGTGACGCGCATCGTCGAAGCCGACTACCTCGTGGTGGGGGCCGGCGCCATGGGGATGGCGTTCACCGATGCCCTGACCGACCATGCCGACGTCCGCGTGGCCCTGGTCGACCGCCGGCACGGCGTGAGTGGGCACTGGCTGGAGGCGTACCCCTTCGTCCGCCTGCACCAGTCCTCCGCGTTCTACGGCGTCGCGTCGACCCTGCTCGGCGGTGGACAGCTGCAGCAGCGCGGACCGGAGAAGGGACTGCAGGAGCGGGCTACCCAGTCCGAGATCTGCGCCTACTACGCCCGGGTCCTCGAGCGCATGGTGGAAAGCGGCAGGGTGGAGTTCTTCCCCAACAGCGAGTACGTCGGCGAGCGCACCGTCGTCTCGCGCATCTCGGGCGAGCGCTTCGAGGTAGGCCCGGAGTGCCGGGTCGTCAACGCCCACTACCTCGCCCCGAGCATCCCTGCCGAGAAGCCGCCACCGTTCGGCGTTGGCGAGGACGTTCGAGTGGTGCCCGTCAACGACCTCGCGCGGCTCGAGGAGGCACCGAGCCAGTACGTCGTCGCCGGGTCGGGCAAGACCGCGACCGACGCGTGCATCTGGCTGCTCTCGCGTGGCGTGGACCCGGATGCGATCTGCTGGGTGCGACCCCGCGAGCCGTGGATGTACAACCGCGCGATGATCCAGCCCGACCCGGCGATCTTCATGGGTGCGGTTGCCGACATGATGCAGGCGGCCGTGGGCGCGCAGACGCTCGAGGAGGTCTTCCTGCGGCTCGAGGAGCTCGGCGTCATGCTGCGCATCGACCGCACGGTCACGCCGACGATGGCCAAGACGCCGACGCTCGCCACCTGGGAGCTCGACCAGCTGCGCACCCTCGAGAACGTGCTCCGGCGCGGACACATCCAGACCGTCGAACGGGGTCGGCTCACCTTCGCCGACGGATCGGTCACGGTCGCGCCGGACGCCGTCGTCGTGCACTGTGCGGCCGACGGGCTGAAGTACCCGGGGCGGGTGCCCGTGTGGCGCCCCGAGGCGATCACGCTCCAGGCGATCAGGGCCGGCTTCCCCTCCTTCGGTGCCGCAGTGACCGGCTACATCGAGGCAACCCGCGACGACGACGACGAGAAGAACCGGATCTGCTCGCCCTCGGTCTACGGGAACTCGTTGCAGGGGTGGGCCAGGATGATCGTCTTCGGCAGTCGCAACGCCGCCGCCTACTCGGCCGAGCCCGACATCAAGGAGTGGGCCACCGGGGTCGCGCTCAACCCGGCGCGCACCCCACCCGGCTATTCACGGTCAGAAGCACTCGTCGAGGTCAACGATCGGCTCGCGAAGCACACCGCACCCGGGCTGGCCCGGCTCGCGGAGCTGATGTAGCCGCGACGTACTGGGAGCCGACAGCCACCGCAGGTGTGGCTCGGACTAGCCCACCTTGTGCGTCTTCAGGTCGTACTTGAAGTGGACCCCGACGTCCAGCGAACCGTCTGCCTTCTGCGGCTTGTACTCGAGGTCGACCTTCGCGAACGCGAGCCCGACGTTCTCGATCGTGGTGTCGCCCTCGGCGCTGACGCTCGTGGAGACGCTCGTCACGAGCAGGTCCGTCATCGTGATGATGAGGTACTCCTGCTGCCCCTTGCCGGCCTTGCGCACCGTGATCGTTGCGTCCTTCAGGTGCTCACCCGTGGCACACACCTTCATCAGCGTCGGGGAAGCCTTGTCGACGTGATGGGTGAAGGTGAACTCGTGGAAGCTGACCTTGCCGGCGCCGCCGCCTCCCCCCTGCCCGCCGGTGCCGGACTGGGACAAGCCCCACGACCACGACAGGACCTCGATCTCGTCCTTGTGCTTGGCATCGCGGGACTCACCCTTGATGGTGCCGATCCTGGCGAAGATCGAGATGGGCATGACACCCCTCCTTGGGCTGGGCTCGCGGACTACCCCCCAAGGTCGACCCGTCGGCGACCGGGTGTCAACCTCGTCCACCCTTGCGGTTCAACGATGCCCGACCCGACCCCGACCCGACCCGACCCGGGCTTGCGGCCCGGCGCCGTAGCCGCGTCTCACCGGAGCGGCGTGTGGATGACCACCCTGCACTCGGGCGGGGTCGTCGGCCGGCCGGGACCCGTCGTGCACAGCAGGGTCACCGACCCGAGCTCGCGCTGGGTCACCTGCGGCCGAGGCGCGGGACCGGTCGATGCGATGCCCGACGACACCACGAGGACGGCCACGCCGACCAGGCGCAGCCGCCGCCCCTGGTGGGCGTCCTCGTGGTGTGTCATGAGCCGAGGATGCTCTGCCTCGAGGGCGCCGTATGTGCCCCTCGTGACACAGCCGATGTGACGCGGACCACGAGGCGCCAGCGCGCCTCACCGCGGACGGAGATGGCGGTCGCCTACGACCCTCAGGACCCGGTGAGAGGTGGCGCGCCAGGCAGCTCCACCGTGACGCACAACCCGCCTGCTGGGCGAGAGGCGAGGGTGAGCGTCCCGTCGTGCGCGCGGATGATGCTGTCGACGATGGCCAGGCCGAGGCCCACGCCCGCGTGGTCGGTGTGCGCGCGCCCGCTGCCCCGCTGGAACGGCTCGACGAGCGTGGCGACCAGTAGCGGACTGAGATGCGCACCGGTGTTCTCGACGGTGAGTACCGCGGTGCCGGGGCGTGCGCTGGTCGTGACCCGGACGGTGCCGCCGTCGCCCAGGTTGTGGACGATCGCGTTGTGGACGAGGTTGGTCGTCATCTGCTGCAGGAGGGTGGGCGACCCGAGGGTCAGGGCCGCGACGCCGGACGTCTCGATCGTGACGCCCCGCTTCTCCGCCATGGGGAGGAGCGTCTCCGCGGCGTCCTCGGCGAGGAGCGACAGGTCGACGTCTTCCCGGGCGAAGGACCTCTGGTCGGCGCGGCTGAGGACGAGCAACGCTTCGGTGAGGTCGATGGCCCGGGTGTTGACGGCCTGGAGGCGGTGGATGAGCTCGCGGTGGTCGACGTCAGGGTCCTTGCGAGCCACGTCGAGCAGTGTCTGGGTGACCGCGAGGGGGGTGCGCAGCTCGTGCGAGGCGTTGGCTGCGAACCGCTGCTGTTCGGCGATCCGTGCTTCGAGCCGGGCGAGCATGCTGTCGAACGCGTCGGCGAGCTCGCGGAACTCGTCCCTGCGCCCTTCGAGGCGGATCCGGTGGGAGAGCGACCCCGTGCTGACGAAGCGGGTGGCGTCGGTGATCCGGGTGAGGGGAGCGAGCATCCGTCCAGCGAGGAACCAGCCACCCACGAGGCCGAACACGAGCAGGAACACCATGGCCTGGCCCGCTCGCGGTGCGAACGCGTCCAGGAGGTCCCTCCGGGTCGGGCTGAAGGGACCGGGGCCGAAGGTTGCGCGCGTCGGCACGTAGTAGAGCAGGAACCTCCACACCGTCACCAGCAGCAAGCCGCCCGCGAGCATGATGAACCCGGCATAGCTGAGGGTGAGCTTGAGGCGGACGCTCAGACCGGGCGCCCTATCCACCGTTGGCTCCGCCGCCGACAGCGTCGACTCCGCCGCCGACAGTCCGACTCCGCCGCCTGCAGGGGTGGGTCCTGGGTCGATGCGGTAGCCGATGCCGGGCACCGTGACGATGACCCACGGCTCGCCGAGCCGCTTGCGCAGGGCCGAGACCGTGATGCGGACGGCATTGGTGAACGGGTCGGCGTTCTCGTCCCACGCCCGCTCGAGGAGCTCCTCGGCGCTCACGACCCCGCCTTCCGCAGCGACGAGCACGTCGAGCACGGCGAACTGCTTCCGGGTGAGGGCGACGTACCGTCCGTCGCGGTGGACCTCGCGGCGGAACGGGTCGAGCCGGATGCCTGCGATCTCCAGCACCGGCGGCCTGTTCTGCGCCCGCCTGCGGTCGAGCGCCCGCAGCCTGAGCACCAGCTCCCGGAGCTCGAACGGCTTGGTGAGGTAGTCGTCGGCACCGAGCCCGAAGCCGGAGGCCTTGTCATCGAGTCGGTCGGCCGCGGTGAGCATGAGGATCGGTATGCCGGTGCCGGAGGCGACGATGCGTCTGGCCACCTCGTCGCCGGACGGACCCGGGATGTCGCGGTCGAGGACCGCGAGGTCGTAGGCGTTGGTGCTCAACAGTTCCAGGGCGGTGTCGCCATCCCCGGCGAGGTCGGCTGCGATCGCCTCCAGGCGCAGGCCATCGCGGATGGCTTCGGCCAGGTAGGGCTCGTCCTCGACGACCAACACGCGCATGGTGCCTCGATGCTACGAGCCGGGACCTATTGCCGGCATATCCAGAACCGCATACGCGTTGGCAACATCGCGCTGCCTTGACTGGCGGCATGATCCGACAGCAACCTCCACCCACCCCAGCCAGGCCCAGGACCGTGGCGATCGTCGCCACCCTGGCCGTCCTCGCCGCAGCGGCGGTCGTCGTCGCGGTGTCGCCCCTGGACCTCAGGCACGACAAGGCCGCCGGCACGCCAGACCCCGGCGCCGCGGTGAGTGCCGGTGCGTCGACGGCGCGAGCGTCGATGGTCCCCGCTGGCCGTCCGCAGCGCGTGCCTCCCACCCAGCCGACCTCCCTTCCTGGCGAAGGAGCCAGCGGCGACGGAGCCGGCGTCTTCGACGACGGAAGCGCTGCTGTGGCCAACCTCGATCCCGACCTGCTGAGCGCGCTGAGAACGGCCGCGACAGCGGCACGTGACGACGGGGTCGAGTTCCAGGTCAACAGCGGCTGGCGCTCCGCGGCATACCAGCGCCAGCTCCTGCAGGAAGCGGTCGCCAAGTACGGCTCGGAACGCGAGGCGGAACGCTGGGTCGCGACCCCGGAGACCTCGGCCCACGTGTCTGGCGACGCTGTCGACCTCGGGCCATCGTCCGCCGCGAGCTGGCTGTCGCGCCATGGTGCCGCGTACGGCCTGTGCCAGATCTACCGGAACGAGCCGTGGCACTACGAGCTGCGCCAGGGAGCCGCGCTGAACGGCTGCCCGGCCAGGTATGCCGACCCCACGCAGGACCCACGGATGCACCGATGAGGACGGACGTGTGGCATGGCCTGTTCGGCACCTACACCGGCGTCATGGTCCTCTCCGTCGCGGTGTTTCCCCTGGTGCTCCACGCGGCGTGCTCGTTGGCGCGCAGGAGAACTGACCGCGGGAGTATGCCGGGTTGGGCCTGGCGCTCGTCGCTCGCCGACGTGGGCATGGTCTACGGGACGGTGCCGTTGGTGTGGATGACGATGCTGCCCGGGATGCGCGCGGGAGAGGTCACCGGAGCGGTGAGCCTGGTGCCGCTGCGCGACCTCGAGACGATGTCGACGGTGCAGGTCGTCGGCAACCTGCTCATCTTCGCGGCCTTCGGGTTGTTGGCCCCGCTGCGGTTCCGCGCGCTGGCATCGGTGCCGCGGGTCACGGCCTTGGCGGCGACCGGCTCGGTCCTGATCGAGACGGCGCAGTACGTGCTGCGGCTGGACCGGGTGTCCTCCATCGACGACGTCCTGCTCAACGCCACCGGGGCCGGACTCGCGGCGCTCATCTCGGTGGTGTCGCTGATGTCCTACCGCTTCGTCGTGCTGCGGCGAGCCACCCGCTGAGGGCTGCGGGGATCGCTCGACGGGGCGGTCCGCACACTCAGGCCGGGATGGACAGCCCGCCCAGCCAGGCCTGCCAGCCCGGCGTCTCGCGCCGCACGTAGTCCGCCGCATCGGCGGAGAACAGGTACGCCCGCACGCCCGCGGTCGTTCTGCCCTCCTCCACGCCGAAGGCGAAGACGGTGAGCATCCCGGGCACCGGCGCGTCGAGCCGGACCAAGGCCTGCCGCTCGCCCACGCGCTCGACCGTGCCGGTGGCGCCGCGCACCTCGATCGTCGTGCCCTCGGCACCGAGCCCGAGTCCGTCGTGGAGGGCCGACCAGACCGACCCTGCGTCGCCGGGGTGGTCGGCGGTGACCTCGAGCTGGGTGGCCTCCTGGCCCGGGAAGTGTGACAGGTAGAGACGTAGGTTGTCGAAGAACGGGATCCAGTTGGCGCCCATCTCGTCCCAGAACTCCGACTCCCAGTCGGCGCCGGTCCCGAAGCCGCTGCTGGTCACGCGCACGACGCATGTGCCGCCGGACTGCGCCTCGACGAGGAACTCCGAGGTAAGCGGGCTGAGCGCGTCCGGCTCCTTGCCCATGAGGGCGGCCCAGTCCTCCTGGTACTCGATCCGGCGAGGTGGGTCCCAGCCGGTGACCTGGCCGTCCGAGCCCATCTCGGGCCCCATGGTGAAGTGCAGCGAGCCGCCCTCGCGCTCCTCCAGTTCCGTGGGCAGGAACCAGGCGCTCATGCCCTTCGCGGTGGCGATCGCCTGCCAGACCTGCTCCGGGGTGCCGGGCACCTCGACGCTGAACTCCAGCCGGTACGGGACGTTCGGGGTGGTGCTCATCAGCTCTCCTCGGGCAGTGGGTGGGCGGCGACGACGAGCCGGTGCGGGCGCCCGTCGTCATGGTGGTAGCGAGCGGCCAGGTCGAGCACCGCGGCGGTCAGGTCGTCGGCGAACGCGGCGCGGTCGGCAGCCGACCGGAAGCCGATCTGCGTGTCGATGGTCAGGGTGGGGAGGCGCTGGCCAGCGGCTCCGGCTCGCCGCGACAGCGTCCCGACCTCACGCACCAGCCGGCCGGCCAGGGCGACGAGGTATGCCGCCGAGAGGTGGTCGTCGTTGGCGTCCGGGTCGGCCGCTGACGCGGTCACGGCAGCCGGCGACACGACATACGACGCCGCTGACGCCTGCAGCACCCGCTCGGTGATGCCTCCGTGCCGACGTTCCTCGGACAGCTCCACGAGACCGTGCCCCTCGAGCGCCTTGAGGTGGTAGTTGACCTTCTGACGCGCGATGCCGACGCGGGCGGCGAGCCCGGCGGCGGAGGCCGGGACGGCCAGCTCGCCGAGCAGCCGGGCCCGGACCGGGTCCAGCGCGGACGCGGCTGCCGCTGCGTTCTCGATGACCTCGACGTCGTTCATGCCGTCCACCATGCCGCTTGACAAATATTCTTGTCAAGAGGCGGTCGTGACTACCAGACGAACGGGATGAGCCGAGCTCGGCCGGCTGCGAAGTCGGCGTAGCCCGTTCCGACGGCAGCGGTCAGGGCGCGCTCCTCGATCCGAATGCGGAAGAGCAGAGCAAGCAGCACCAGCGCCACCGAGCCAGCGGCACCGACCGAGTTGCCGAGCATCAGGCCGCCGCCGACGAAGGCGAGCAGCAGCCCCGTGTAGCTCGGGTGCCTCAGTAGCCGGTACGGGCCTCGGTCGACGACCGGCTGGTCCGCGCTCGCCTGCAGGACCACTGTGAAGTACTTCCCGAGGGTGACGAACGACCACCAACGCAGCAACAGGCCCAGCCATCCGACCGCCACTCCCACGGAGAAGGACCAGACCCCGCCACCGATGACGGCGCCCGGGGCGACGGCGCGACCAGCAGGGAGCAGCAGGACTGCGCCGAAGAACATCGCCCTGAACAGCACCTCCGCGCCCAGGTTGCTGCGGGAGGTGGCGCGACGGACCCGGAACGCCTGCTGGAGCTCTCCCACGGCGAAGGCGCCAACGCTGATGTCGAACACCAGGTTCGTGGCGCCTGACTGGGGGAGGTGCGAGCCGAGCACAGCAGGAATTGTCGCAGGGGAGTGGTCCCGGGGGTGTTGTCACAGGGGCGCCCGTGCGCGCAGGGCGCCGTGGATCCCGCGTGTCAGGAGGCCCGCACGGCCTGCCCCGCACGGATGGCGCTGCCCTGCAACGGGCCTCGCAGCGCTGCGCTGATCCAGCAGATGTCGAAGAGGCCCGCGGTGAGCGGGAAGAAGCTCCATGCCCCCGCCGCCACGCCCCACCACTGACCGCGGAACGTCACTGCGAAGGCGAGCCAGGCGACGCCGGCGACAAGCCGGAACGCGCGGCCGGACGGCCCGTTGACCCACCGTGAGAAGTCGGTCGCGTTGAAGCGGTCGGCGCGGGACATCACAGACCCTCCACCACCGGGTAGATCCGATCGGGGACCAGGCCATGCGCTTCGCGGTGCACGGCGATGGCCGCGTCGGGGTTGGGTGCCGCGACCAGGCAGAACGCCTTGCCGTTGGCCTCATCGACCCAGTACCGCAGGTACTGCACGCCGTACCTGTCCTGCGTCGCCAGATCGGCTTGGTGCGCGTGAGCCACCTCGTGGGCCCCGGCGCCGTCCGGCAGCTGTTCGTGAACGTCCAGGTAGAGCTGCATCGCTGTCTCCTCGGTGAGTAGTGCTGAGAGACTCAGTCTCATGAGGAGCGTGCCTCCGGACCATGACCGGGATGCCGCGGCAGCTGACCGATCCACCGCCCTTGCGGAGGCACTGGCGCAGATCCGGCTGTCCGGCGCGATCTTCCTCCACAGCGAGTTCACCGGGCCGTGGGCCTACGAGTCGATGGCCTCGCAGGACATGGCTGCGGTCCTGGCCCCGGATGCCGTGCGAATCGTGATCTTCCACGTCGTCGTGTCCGGTAGCTGCTGGATCGAGGCCGGGTCCGACAAGGTCTGGGCCCACGAGGGTGACGTCATCGTGCTGCCCTACAACGACCAGCACCGGATGGGCGGGCACGAGGCGGCCGAGATCGTCCCGATCTCGCAGCTCATCGATCCGCCGCCGTGGAGTGCGCTGCCGCACATCGTCCACGGCCTCGGCGGGGCGCGCAGCGAGCTCGTGTGCGGCTACCTCGCCTGCGATGACCGGCTGTTCGACCCGGGTCTGGGCGTCTTTCCGCCGGTGTTCGTCGTCACCCCGCCGGAGGGGCCGGTCCGTTCGTGGGTCAGGGCGAGCAGCGACCTGGTGCTCCAGCAGACGAGCCAGGTGACCGACGACCGCCTGGCCGCACCGACCGACATCCCGCAGCTGCTGCTTCGTGAGGTGCTCAAGCTGCACCTGGCCAACGCGCCTGCCACCGACACCGGCTGGCTGGCCGCACTGCACGACCCCGTCGTCGCCCCCGCGCTCGCCGCGATCCACGGCGACCCCGGCCGTAAGTGGACCCTCGCGGACCTCGCCCGCGAGGCCACCTCCTCGTCCACGGTGCTCGACGAACGGTTTCGCTCGGTGCTCGGCCTTGCGCCGATCCGCTACCTCACCGGCTGGCGGATGCACGTCGCGGAGGACCTGCTGCGCACGACGACGTTGCCGGTCGCTGCGATTGCTCCCCGGGTGGGATACGAGTCGGAGGAGGCCTTCAGTCGAGCCTTCAAGCGCGACCACGCGATGGCCCCCAGCGTCTGGCGGGTGGCGCGCTGACACCGAGTCGTCGGCACCACGCACCAGCTGCGACAGGGGCGCGCGCTCTACAACCAGCGGCGGACCCGAGCACGGTATGCCGCGTACTCGGCGCCGAACTTGCCTGTCAGGTAACGCTCTTCGGGCCAGATCGCTCCCCAGAGCAACGCCGCGATCCCCACCGGCACGAACCACAGCGCCCAGAGCGAACCGGCAAGCAGCGCCAGGCCGACATCCAGGGCGATCAGTCCGAGGTACAGCGGGTTGCGGCTGAGGCGGAACGGGCCCGTGTGGAGAATCGCGCTCGTGGCCCCACCCGGCAGGACCGACGTGCGGTTGGACGTCATGACCGACAACGTCCAGCCGTTCCACAGGACAAATACGATCACCAACGCGGTCCCCGCGAGCCGTGTCCGACCACTTGCGAACGCAACCGGATTGCCGAGGGCCGCGGTCATCACGAGACCGGCGACGAGCGGGATACCCAGCGCAAGAGGTGGCCAGATCCGATAGGTCGGGGCATCCATCAGGCCATCGTCCGCGGCCAGGCGAGGCGTGACAACCGCTGGACCGTGACGGGAGCCGCGTCCTTAGTACGTGGCCAGCACCAGCTCGAGCAGCGCGGCTTCGACCTCCTGCCCGAGCTCGAGGCCACGCAGCCGCGCCGCCGCATCCGTGGGTCCGTCCGCCGACTCGACCAGCCCGTATGCCGTGAGCTTCAGGTTGTAGTCGACCCTCGCCCGGTCGAGTATCTGGCGCACCCCGTCGACGGTCCGGGACCAGCCGAACGGCCGGACCTCGCCAAGGGTGACCGTGAGGGCGTCGTCGCGGGCGACCTCGCCGAGGTCGAACCGCACACCGGCAGTAGTGGTTTCGGGGGCGAGGGCCGCGTCGTCCGCGCCCGGAGCCGACAGGGTCGCGCCTGCGCCGGCGTCGACGCCGAGGACGAGCAGCGCCCAGGTTCGCGAGGACGGGAGGACGTCGAGGGCGCCGGTGGGCCGCGCGATCTCCAGGGTGCTCGTGGCCTCGTCCCAGGTGAAGGCCGTGATCGCGGTGCGGGCCTCGGTGCTCCCGTCGTCCTCGACCAGGTCGAACCGGCCGTCCGCCCCGACGGCCAGCACGAGCTCGACGTGCCCGGGCAGCGACGTCCCGACGGTGGCGTCCGGCCTCCCTGCGAGTGGCAGCAGGCCGCCGGCGCGCACCAACACGGGCAGGGTCTCCATCGGCCGGTGCAGCCGCACCAGTCGTCCGCCGCGGTATCGCGTCCCGGTGAACAGGTCGGTCCACTCGCCGTCGGGCAGCCAGGCCGCGACGCTCCCGAGCCCGAGGACCTCCTGTTGCGGACTGGTGATCGGGGCCACCACGAGCTCGGTCCCGAAGCGGAACTGGGTCGGCACGGCATACGCCTCGGTAGCGCTGGGGTCTCCCCAGTACATCGGCTCGACGAGCGGTGCTCCGTCGCGCGCGGAGCGGGCGTTCATGGTGTGCAGGTAGGGGACGAGCCGGTGCCGCAGCCGCAGGAAGGTGTCGATGGTCGCGCGGGCCTGGGCGGGGAAGGTCCACGGCTCCTTGCGGATGAACGGGTGCAGGGTCGAATGCAGCCGCATGATCGGGGAGAAGACACCGAGCTGCACCCAGCGGACGGTCAGGTCGTCGTCGCGGCTGCCGTACCAGTGGCCGCCGATGTCGTGGCTCCACCAGCCGTAGCCGATGTTGGACGCGGTCGAGGTGAAGTAGGGCTGGAAGGCGAGGGAGTCCCACGTGATGTGCGTGTCGCCGGAGAACCCGACGGGGTAGCGGTGGCTACCCGGCCCGGCATACCGGGAGAAGGTGATGGGGAGCTGACCGCGCCTGACCGAGTCGTTGAAGTGCTCGATGTTCAACAGCCACAACGGATCCACGCCTGGTGTGCGGCTGAACGAGCCCTGCTGCCAGTCCAGCCACCAGAAGTCGACGCCCTCGTCCTCCAACGGGTGGTGCAGCCTGCGGAAGTAGGACTCCATGAAGCGGGCGTCGGTGGGGTCGAACGGGATCGGGCGCTCGGTCGCGGGGTCGATGCCCATGTCCTGGGCGACCTGCGGGTAGGCGTCCTCGAACGCGCGGACCCCGTCGGCGGGGTGGACGTTGAGGGTCACGGCGAGGCCGCGTCGGTGCAGCTCGGTGAGGAAGGCGGCCGGGTCGGGGAAGAGGTCACGGTTCCACGAGTAGCCGGTCCATCCCTTGCCGAACCGCGGCTCGATGTCGACCCAGTGCCAGTCCATGTCGATCACCGCGACCGAGAGCGGCACCTGCTCGGCGTCGAAGGTGTCGAGCAGGTCGAGGTACTCCTGGGCGGAGTAGGGGTGGTAGCGGCTCCACCAGTTGCCCAGCGCCCAGCGGGGGAGCAGGGGCACGGCGCCCGAGACCGCATAGAGGTCGGCGACGGCGGCTCGGTAGTCGTGTCCGCGCGCGAAGACGTAGAGGTCCTTGGTGCCTTGCCTTCGGGGTGCTGCCGCGCCGTCCGCGATGAGGAAGGACTCGGAGTCGTCGATGACCGCGATCCCGTTGTGCGACACGACTCCCGGGCCGAGGGGCACCGCTCCGTCGATGTCGTCGAGGGTGCGAGCCGTGCCGCCCAGCCCGTCGGCCGGCTCGCCGAAGCGCCACTCCACGGTGTGGGCATCGGGTGTGGTGGTGGTGCCGGTGACCACCAGACCACTGGGGCTGAACGGCAGACCGTCGTAGGACAGGTGGAAGCAGTCCGTCGTCAGCTCCACGCGCTCGCCGTCGCGGAGCACCTCCACCTCGGGCGTGGGAAGCGCGCGGTTGACCGCGAACGTGCTGGCCCGGTCCTCGAAGGCGCCGTCGTCGGACCACTCGATCCGCACGAGCCCGGGGGTGAGGACGGTGATCCGCCAGCACTCGCCGGCAACCACCGCCTCGGGGTGCGCCACCGGGTTGCCTGGGAGCCTCAGTCGATCGGCCATGGTCACCATCCTTCCCACTCGAGGGGTCGACCACGGTCGACGGGTCGCCAGCCTGCGGCTTCACGGTATCGGGATCTGGGCTGGACGGAGGTCGGTGCTGTGTCGCACCTATCCTTGAGCGGTGAGCACCACGCAGCACCATGACGCCCTCGCCAGCCTCGCGGCCGGCGCGCACCTCCCGGCCGCCCAGCAGCCGCAGTGGCCCGACGCCGACCGCCTGTCCAGCGCCGTCGCCGAGCTCGCGTCCTACCCGCCGCTCGTGTTCGCGGGTGAGTGCGACGTCCTCAAGTCCCGGATGGCCGCCGCAGCACGCGGTGAGGCGTTCGTCCTGCAGGGCGGCGACTGTGCCGAGACCTTTGCGTCCGCGACCGCGGACAACATCCGCGACCGGGTCAAGACGATCCTGCAGATGGCTGCCGTCCTCACCTACGGCGCGTCCGTTCCTGTCGTCAAGGTGGGCCGGATGGCCGGGCAGTACGCCAAGCCGCGCAGCAGCGGAGACGAGACGCGCGAGGGAGTCAGCCTCCCGGCATACCGCGGCGACATGGTCAACGACTTCGACTTCACCCTCGAGTCGCGCACTCCCGACCCGCAGCGGCTGGTCAAGGCCTACCACGCGAGCACCGCCACTCTGAACCTCGTGCGCGCCTTCACCCAGGGCGGCTTCGCCGACCTGCGCCATGTCCACGACTGGAACCGCGGCTTCGTCGCCAACGCCGCCAACAGCCGCTACGAGCGACTGGCCAAGGACATCGACAAGGCGATGAAGTTCATGGCCGCCTGTGGAGCCGACTTCGACGCCATGCGCACCACCGAGTTCTTCTCCGCCCACGAGGCGCTGCTGCTCGACTACGAGCGGCCGCTGACCCGGGTCGACAGCCGCACCGGTGAGCTCTACGACACCAGCGGGCACTTCATCTGGGTGGGGGAGCGCACCCGCGACATCGACGGGGCGCACATCGACTTCGTCTCCAAGGTGCTCAACCCGATCGGCATCAAGCTGTCGGCCAAGGCCGAGGTGGACGACGTCCTGCGGCTGATCGACAAGGTCGACCCCGACCGCGAGCCGGGGCGGCTGACCTTCATCACCCGGATGGGCGCCAAGACGGTGCGCGACGCGCTGCCGTCCCTCGTCGACAAGATCACCGGCTCCGGGGCGCAGGTCACCTGGATCTGCGACCCGATGCACGGCAACACCTTCGAGTCGGCCAGTGGCTACAAGACCCGCGACTTCGACGACGTCGTCGAGGAGGTGCGGGGGTTCTTCGAGGTGCACCAGGGTCTCGGCACGGTCCCCGGCGGCATCCACGTCGAGCTCACCGGCAACGACGTCACCGAGTGCATCGGCGGCGCGGAGAAGATCCTCGACGCCGACCTCAACAAGCGGTACGAGACGGTCTGCGACCCGCGGCTCAACCACCAGCAGAGCCTCGAGCTGGCCTTCCTCGTCGCCGAGATGCTCGCCAAGGAGTGACCTGCGTGCCGGCCGTCCTTCGCCGGGGTCTCGCCGGGGCAACCGTCCGGTGAGCCTGCCCACCTCCTAGGCTGGCTCGCATGCCTGCTGCGCCCGTCGTCGACCTGCTGTCCGACACCCTCACCCAGCCCACCGACGCGATGCGCCGGGCGATGGCCGAGGCCCCGGTCGGGGACGACGTCTTCGGCGAGGACCCGACGGTCCGGCGGCTCGAGGAGCGGGTGGCCGAGCTGCTCGGGCACGAGGACGCGTTGTTCGCACCCACCGGGTCGATGGCCAACCAGCTCTGCCTGCGCCTGCACGTGGCCCACGGCGAGGAGCTCATCGCGGACTCGCTCGCGCACGTGCTGCGGGCCGAGATGGGTGCAGCCGCAGTGCTGTCCGGCATTTCGTCGCGCTCCTGGGTGGCCGACCACGGCCTGCTCGACGCGACCCAGCCGCTCGCGCTGATGATCCCCGACGGCGGCACCTACCAGGTCAACACCCGGCTGGTCGTCGTCGAGAACACCCACAACTTCGGTGGCGGCACAGTCCAGCCGCTCGACCAGATCAAGGCGCTGCGCGCGGGCACCCAGCCCCGAGGGGTGGCGATGCACCTCGACGGCGCGCGCCTCTGGAACGCGCACATCGCCACCGGCGTCCCGCTCGCCACCTATGGCACGCTCTTCGACACGGTGAGCGTCTGCCTGTCCAAGGGCCTGGGCGCACCGGTCGGCTCCGTCCTCGCGGGGTCCGGTGACCTCATGGCCAGCGCCCGCATCTGGCGCAAGCGGTTCGGGGGCGGCATGCGACAGGTCGGCATCCTCGCCGCAGCGGGCCTGCACGCGCTCGACCACCACCTCGAGCGGCTCGCCGACGACCACGGCCGGGCCCGCCGTTTCGCCGAGGCCGCGGCGGCAGCGGCGCCCGGGTCGATCGACCCCGAACGGGTGCAGACCAACATCGTCGTCCTCGATGTGGCCGGCGCCGGGTGGACTCCCGCGGCCTTCGTCGAGGAGGCGGGCCGACGCGGCATACGCCTCTATCCGGTGAGCACCACGGCGGTGCGCCTGGTCTGGCACCTCGACGTCGACGACGCGGGCACCGACCGGGCCATCGCCGAGCTGGTCCCGTTGCTGGAACAGGGTCCTCTCAGCACGTAGGGCTCAGACCTCGTGGTGCAGCAGCTCGGCTGGCCGGTCCTCCTCGGCTGAGGCGCCGGCGCGGCGACCGAGCAGCTCGACGAGGTACATCGCCGCGAGCACGAGTGCGCCGCCCACGAGCATCCGGCCCGTCAGCGACTCCCCACCGAACAGCACGGCGAAGAACGTCGCGAAGACCGGTTCCATCGTCATGACGATGGCGGCGCGGGTCGCGGGCAGGTGCGACTGCGCCCAGGTCTGGGCCCACAGCGCGACGGCGCCCGCG
The DNA here is from genome assembly GCA_963740865.1 of uncultured Actinomycetota bacterium. Lineage (GTDB taxonomy): Bacteria > Actinomycetota > Actinomycetes > Actinomycetales > Dermatophilaceae > Pedococcus. The sequence goes on along the minus strand of CAVUGH010000027.1, from coordinate 10,359 downwards.
ATCAGCGCCATGTAGAGCAGCGAGGTCCACTGGCCCCCCGTGGCCGGGAGGGTGACGCCACCGGGCAGGGCGCCCACCAGCGCCACGAGCGTGATCACCGCGGCCTGGACCGTCGCGAGCCCGGTTGCCGACTGCGCCGTCGAGAACCTGCCGAGCCCGATGATGTGCAGCGCGTAGAGCGCCGCCGCCGCGAGCGTGAGCATCTCCCCGTAGCCGACCGACAGGCCGCGCAACGACAGCACGCCCAACCCGACGGTGGCGAGCAGCACGGCCAGCCAGGTCGATCCCGGGATCCGGTCGCGCAGCAGGACGGCGGCGAGGACCGGCGTGAGGACGACGTAGGTGCCGGTGACGAAGCCCGACACGGAGGCGTCCGTGTGCTCGAGCCCGACCGTCTGCAGCAGCTGGGCCAGACCGTAGAGGACGCCGAGGACCACGCCGATCAGCACCTCACGGCGGGTCAGCGCCAGCAGCTGCCGTCGGAACAGCACGGCCATGACGGCCGCGGCGATGGCGAACCGCACGGCCAGGAAGTCGGCCGACGGCACGTGCTCGACGAGGTCGCGGATGAGGAAGAACGTCGACCCCCATACCGCGGTGACCGACAGGAGCAGCAGCGTGGCGACGCGACTGGCGGGCAGGCGTGAGGTCACGGGTCCCAGCGTGGCAGAGCGCCGGTGCGGGTATGCCGCGGGGTCAGGCTGGGAGCGCCGGTGCGCCGTGCCGTCGCGCCGGGGGCGCGGGCGAAGGACGTGGGCGGCCGGGGCCTAGACGATGACCAGGGTGATGGTGCTGCCCTTGGGCTGCTCGGTGTTGGCGCCGGGTTCCTGGCTGCGCACGGTGCCGAAGATGCCGCCCATGAAACGCTTGATTTCGACTTCAAAGCCGGCGGTCTTGAGGATCTGGGTCGCCTCGGCCTCCTGCTTGCCCTGCACATCCGGCACGGGGACCAGAACCGGGCCCTTGGAGACGACCAGCTTGACCGTCTCGCCCTTGAACAAGGTGCCGCCGGCCGGCGACTGCGAGATGACGTTGCCCTTGACGATGGTGTCACTGTTGGCCTGCTCGGTCGCGTCGACGGTGAGCCCTGCCTTCGACAGGGCGTCGACGGCAGCGGTGGCCGGCTTGTTGGTGAAGTCGGTGACGGTGATGGGCTGCCTGCCCTTGGACACGACGATGTTGACCTTCGCCCCGCGCTTGAGCGATGCGCCGACCTTGGGGTCGACACTGACCACCAGACCGGCAGCGATCTTCTCGTCGAAGGCCTCCTTGCTGGTCCCGACGACGAGCTTGTTCGCGACGATCTGGTCGCGCGCCTCGGCGAGGGACTTGCCGACGACGTTGGGCACGGCATACCGCTCCGGCCCCTTCGAGACGGTGACCTTGACATCGGTGCCGCGTCGCACCTCGTCCCCGGCGCCCGGGTTGGTGGACATGACGACGCCCTTGGGCACCGACTCGTCGAAGCTGTCGACCCGGTCCGCGCCGAGGTGCGCCGTCGCCAGCCTTGTCTGGGCCTGGGCGTAGGTGAGGCTGGTGGTCGGCGGCACGACGGTGGGGGAGCCGGGACCGGCGAGGAACCACCACGAGGCGAGACCGGCGACCACGGCGACGCCGAGGGCGATCCAGATCCAGCGCCAGGTACCGCGGGGCCGGTCGTCGTAGTCGTCGCCCCCCATCGTGTCGACCACCCGGCCGTGCAGCACGGGGGGAGTGGTCGGGGTGCGGTCGATGGGCAGTGCGAGGGGCGGCACGGGACGGCTCGGCTGGGCGGCATGGCGCGGCGCGTGCCCCGCCGGCACCGGCAGCGCGCTGGTCCGCTCGACGGCCACGGTGCTCGCCCCGCCGGCCAGGGACGTGGGGCCTTCGGGGCGGCGGTCCAGCTCGGTGGGTGTCAGCATCGCCCGCGACTTGCGGACCTCCACGAGGAAGTCCTCGGCGTCGTGGGGTCGGTGGTCGGGATCGCGCGAGGTCGCGAGGGCGACCAGGGCGTCGAGCTCGGCGGGCACCGAGGTGACCCGCGACGACGGTGCCGGGATGGAGCCGTGGACGTGCTGGTAGGCGATGTGGATGGGGGTGTCACCGGTGAAGGCCTTCGTCCCCGTGAGCATCTCGAACAGGATCAGCCCGGCAGCGTAGACATCGCTACGGGCGTCGGCGATGCCGCGCTCGACCTGCTCGGGGGACAGATAGGCGACCGTCCCGAGCAGCACGCCGGTCTGGGAGGCCGTGGTCTGGGTCGACACGGCGCGGGCGAGCCCGAAGTCAGCGACCTTCACGGTGCCGTCGTCCTCGCGCAGGATGATGTTCTCCGGCTTGACGTCGCGGTGGATGATGCCGCCGCGGTGGGCAGCGCCCAGCGCCTGCAGGACGGGGCCCATGATGTCGAGCGCGGCCCGCGGGGTGAGCGGGCCTTCGGCCTTCATGACCTCGCGCAGGGTCTGCCCGGGGACGTACTCCATGGCGAGGAACATCAGGCCGTCGTCCTCACCCTGGTCGAAGACCGACACGACGTTGGGGTGGGAAAGCCTGGCGGCCGAACGTGCCTCACGCTTGAACCGGCTGACGAACGCCTCGTCCTGGGCGAGGTCGTGGCGCATCACCTTCAGCGCGACGTCACGGTCCAGACGGGTGTCCAGGGCCAGGTAGACCGACGCCATTCCGCCGTCGGCGATGTGCGACAGGACGCGGTAACGCCCGTCGAGCACACGTCCGAGCAACGACTCGGTGACACCGGAAGACACCCGCAAAGTGTAGGAGGTCTCGCTGGTCATCTCGCGCAGGCGGGTCCGTGGGCGGTGTCCGGGCTCACATCAACACTGTCCTGAACCACACCCTGCCGCCGGGTCACATCCGGCCGCGGTGGGCCTTGATGTTGGCGACGTAGACCTTGGTGTCGGCATACATTCCGTTGTGCTGCACCGAGTAGAGCCCCTGGTAGTAGCCGGCGATGGCCTGGTCGAGGTTCGCAGCCGAGCGGGTCAGCGAGCGCAGGATCACGACACCCGCCGTGATGTTGTCCTGGGTGTTGAGCAGGTTGAGCTTGCGGCCGGCCATGTCGGAGGCCCACTGCCCGGAGGAGGGGATGACCTGCATGACGCCGATCGCGTTGGCGACCGAGACCTGGCGCTGGTTCCAGCCCGACTCCTGCCAGCCGATGGCCAGCGCGAGCTTGGGGTCGACGCCGTGGCGACGCGCGGTGGCGACGATCATCGCCTTGGTCTGGCTGCGGCTGGGGACCGCCCGGTGGGCCAGTGCTGCTCGGTTGCGGTTGGCGGCGTTGACGATCGAGCTGGGGTAGGTCCGCCCCGCGAAGGAGTTGGCGCTCGTGGCCGTCTTGGCGGGCTTGGCCGGCACCTTGAGCCGCTGGCCCGGGTAGATGACGGAGGCGGCGGACAGCCGGTTGGTCTTGAGGAGCGCGGCGAGGGTGACGCTGTGCCTGGTGGCGATCCCGCTGAGCGTGTCGCCGGCGCGGACCTGGTATGCCGCGGTGCCCGCCGGGCGGGTGGCCGCCGGCGTGGTGCCACGGACCTTGAGGACCTGACCGGGGTGGATGACGCTGCGGGCGTTCAGCCGGTTCAGCGAGTACACGGTGGCCAGCGAGGTCTTGGTGCGCGTGGCGATCGCGCTGAGCGTGTCGCCGCTGCGCACGCGGTAGGTCGTGATCGACGCGGCAGCCGCCGCCGGACGGTGGGCGCTGGCGGCGCCTGCTCCGGGGATCCGGATCCGCTGGCCGACCTGCAGGACCGACCGGGTGGAGAGTCGGTTGGCCTTGAGGAGCGCGGCGAGCGAGACGCCCTTGCGCGCGGCGATGTGGCTCAGCGTGTCGCCGGACTTGACGACGTAGGTGGAGCGCTTGATCGCCGCCGCCCTGGCTGCTGCAGCAGCCTTCGCCCGGGCGGCGTCAGCGCGGGCCTGGGCAGCGGTCTTGGGCACCGACAGGCGCTGTCCGAGGGCGAGGTGGTTGCCACCGTTCTTGAGGTGGTTGCGCGAGGCAAGCACTCCGGTCGTCGTACTGGTCCGCGCGGCGATGGCGGCCAGGGTGTCTCCGGCACGGACCGTGTAGGTCGCCCAGCCGTGGGGCGCAGGCTTGGCCTTCTGGACGACGGCGACCGGCGCCGAGAGGGTGGCCGAAGGGAGCGCTGCGGGAGCGATCACTGGGGACATCGGTGGCTGCCTTTCGGGCGGTCCAGCGCTGGGCGTGCGGCCTGGGCTGGAACGGATACGGGTACTCGTGCGGGTGCAGATGCTGGAGTGAACAGTGGGACGACTGTGACGATTGTGAAAGGTACACCATTCAAGGCCGCCATATCGACTTACATCGATGTAATTTGCTTTGCCTGAGTTCGCTGGCACTCTTGTCCCGTGACCGATCAGCCCACGGCATCCGCCGAGATCCCCCTGGAAGACCTGGTCGGCTCCTGGCTGACCGTGCCCGACATCGCCGAGCGCTGGGGCATCGCCTTGTCGGCAGTGCGCAAGCTGATCGAGGACCGCGAGCTGCTCAGCTTCCGTATCGGTGAGCGCCGGGTCGTCGGCGTCCCCGCGCAGTTCATCGAGGAATCGGTCTTCCGTCACCTGCGGGGCACCTTCACGGTGCTCGCCGACGGGGGACTGGACGACGAGGAGATCCTCCGGTGGCTGTTCACCCCGGACGACACCCTGCGCGTCGGCGGGACGCCGGTCGACAACCTCGCGGCCGGCTTCAAGACCGAGGTGCGCCGCCGGGCCATGGAGCAGGCCTTCTAGCTCGCCACCGGGTGCAGCAACCCTTGCTAGCAAAGGATGCTGGTTGGCGGACATGTTGCACCATGTCCGCCAACCAGCTTCCTGTGCTGAGCCGAGGCGTGTGTGGTGGTTGTCCACAGGCCGCCGGAGCGACTGCCCGATCTGCGGCAGTCTTGCAGCATGGAGTTGTCCGACCTCTCTGAACACGACCTCGTGTCGACTGCCACCGCGGCAACGATCGGGATTGACCCTTCCGGCCTTCGACGACTCGCACGGGCGGGAGCGATCCGCCGCGTGATCCGTGGCTGGTATGCCGTGCGTCGGCCGGGTGCCGAGCGTGCACCGTGGGAGGCAGCCGATGCATTCGAGGAAGCCCGTCAGCGGCACCGTCTCCTGACCATCGCGCTGCTCAAGTCGTTTGAGGGCCGGGTGAGAGCAAGCCACCAGTCCGCACTCGTCCTCCACGCCGTCCCGCTGTGGCAGGCCGACCTGACCACGGCCCACGTCTGCCGGACCAGTTCGGACCACACGCGGCACCGCACCTCCGCAGTGATCCACCCGCAGGTTGCGAGCCACCCTGTCCGCACGAAAGAAGGTTTCGAGACTGTGCCGGTCGCGCATGCAATCGTGCAGGTCGGCCTCTACCCAGCGGACCATCCAGCACGACGCGCCACCATGGACAGCCTGATCGCCGCAGATTTCGCGCTGCACCACGAGCTCATCACACAAGAAGCACTCGAGCTGGCCCTGGAACGGCACCACCACCACCCTGGAATTGCCGCCATTCGAGCCCTGCTTACGCATGCCGATGGTCGCCACGAGTCGCCAGGCGAGACCAGGTTGGCCCAGTCCTTGCGTCGGATCGGGTACCGGTTCACGCCGCAGGTCCCCCTCCCCGGCGGCCGTGGCTATCGTGGCGACTTCCTGCTGGACGATGACCCCGTGGTGGTCGAGTTCGACGGCTTGGGCAAGTACTCGCTGGCCACGGATACGGCCGGTGCCAACACCGCCGCCGCCCAACGACAGCACCTCGCGGCGGAGAAGCGTCGCGAGGAGGACGTGCTACGACGCTCGGATCACGAGTTCGCACGCTTCACCTGGTCCGAGGTGGACAACCTCTCTCTGGTCCGCGAGCGAATCGACGCAGCTGTGGCGCGCGCCCGGCTGCGTCGGTCTGCGTGACGAGGCACGGCATACCAGGCATCGGCTGTCGTGCGCCGAGGGTCAGCGCCGGTGGTCATGGTGACCCAGCACAGGAAAGTGAATGGTGGACAGGGTGCAACCTGTCCGCCATCACCGAATCCTTGCTAGCAAAGGTTGCTGCACACGCCAGCCGGCTCGCAGTCTTTGCCTTGGAGCCCTTCTTGCTCCCGGCTAGTGGGCCCGGGTCGTCGCGCTGTCGATCAGCTGGTCGAGCACGCCGGCGGCCTCGGGGGACAGGTCCCGGGTCGACTTGAGAGCCATCCGTGCCGATCCGGCGAGGCGGGCGATGTCAGCCTCGACCGCGTCGACCGCGCCCGCCGCGGTGATCGCCTCGCGCAGCCGCTGCACCGTCGCGTCGTCGAGCTGGGGGTCACCCAGGCGAGCCTCGATCAGCTCGCGCCCGGCGTCGTCGGCCTCGTTGAGCGCGTGCGCAACCAGCACGGTGCGCTTGCCTTCGCGCAGGTCGTCACCAGCCGGCTTGCCCGTTGCAGCCGGGTCGCCGAACACCCCCAGCAGGTCGTCACGCAGCTGGAAGGCCTGGCCGAGGTCGAGGCCGTAGCCGGACAGGGCGGCGAGGTCCTCCTCGGACGCCCCGCCGGCGGTGGCGCCGATGAGGAGCGGGTGCTCGACGGTGTACTTGGCGCTCTTGAACCGGATCACGTGCTCGGCCCGGTCGATCCGCTCCTGCGTGGACACCCCGTCCCATGAGCGCGCGGACTCCACGACGTCGAGGAACTGGCCGCCCATGAGCTGGGTACGCATGACGTCGAAGACGCCGCGCCCCCTCGCGAGGTGGTCAGGGTCCAGCCCGGAGGTCGCGTAGATCTCCTCGGTCCAGTTGAGGCACAGGTTTCCCGCGAGGATCGCGCCGGCCACCCCGAACCGGTCGGCGTCGCCGGCCCAGGACTCGCGCTCATGGCGGGCCGCGAGCGAACGGTGCGCAGCCGGCATACCCCTGCGGGTGTCGCTGTCGTCCATGACGTCGTCGTGGATCAACGCGGCCGCCTGGAAGAACTCCATGGCGGTGGCTACGCGAACCAGGGCGTCGGAGTCGGGCTGCCCGGCGGCGCGGTAGCCCCAGTAGAGGAACGCGGCCCGCAGCCGCTTGCCACCGGTGAGGAGCCGGGCGACGGCGCCGAGCAGCTCCTGCGCGTCGGGGCCCACCTCGGCGAGGATCTCCGACTGGTGGGCGAGGACGTCGTCGACGGTGCCCTGCACGCGTTCGCGCAGAGAGGCAGCGTCGAGCGGGCTGGTCACCACGCGTTCCTCCCAGGCGTCCGTCGGTCCGAGGAATGTCTCATCCTGTGCTGGCACTGAGCCTACGGCGTGGGGCCTCGACTAGTCTCACCGCCATGGCTTTGGGGCACACCTCGCGAGTGGATCGTCTGACGCAGCAGCCGCAGTCGATCCCCAGCATGCTGGCTGCGCCGCGCCCGTCGATCAGCTTCGAGTTCTTCCCGCCCAAGGACGACGCGGGGGAGTCGACCCTCTGGGACGCCATCCGGCGCCTGGAGTCGGTGCGCCCCGACTTCGTCTCGGTCACCTACGGCGCGGGGGGCTCCAACCAGGACCGCACCGTGCGCGTCACCGAGCGGATCGCGCGCGAGACCACGCTGACACCGCTGGCCCACCTCACCTGCGTCGGTGCGTCCGTCGCCGCGCTGCGCCAGGTCGTGGGGCTGTATGCCGCGAGCGGAGTCCGCAACATCCTCGCCCTGCGTGGTGACCCCCCGGGCAACGTCGGCGGCGAGTGGGTGGCGCACCCGGAGGGCCTCAACCATGCGACCGACCTGGTCGCGCTGGTGCGGACGCTCGGGGACTTCACCATCGGCGTCGCCGCGTTCCCCGACGTGCACCCGGCCTCGCCCAGCTTCGAGCACGACGTCGACGTGATGGTCCGCAAGGCCGATGCCGGCGCGAGCTTCGCGATCACCCAGATGGTCTTCGACGCCGAGAGCTACCTGCGGCTGCGTGATGCCGTGGGGGCCCGCCGCGACCTGCCCATCACGCCGGGTCTGATGCCGGTGACGAACTTCAAGCAGGTGGCCCGGATGTCCGAGCTGATGGGCACCCCGCTGCCCGAGGCCGTCGTGAGTCGGCTGGCAGCGGTGGCGGAGGATCCTGCGGCGACGCGTGAGGTGGGCGTCCAGATCGCGACCGAGCTCGCCGACCGGATGCTGTCCGAGGGCGCTCCCGGGCTGCACTTCATCACGATGAACCGGTCGACGGCGACGCTCGAGGTCTACCGCAACCTCGACCTCGCCGCGCGCACCCGCTCACCCCAGGAGTAGCGCCAGGCCGTCCCACGGGCTCGTCGTGGCCGGACGCGGAGGCGGGACACGAGCCGGTCGCAGCCTCCCCTCATGGCTGCCACACGTCTCGTGTCCCGCTTTGCCGCGCATCCCCCGACAGCGACGGGACGAGTCTGCCGCGCGCACCGGAGGCCCGGCATCCGTACAGGTACTCAGATGGAGGCTGTCTCTCGCGGCGGTCCGCAGCACCCGTCCCGCTCGATCCGTCTCAGTCACGGGTGGTGAATGCCCGGGCCAGGGCCGCTGCGGCGGACAGCACCACCACCGCCAGTCCGTAGACCGTCGCGGTCGTCTCCAGGCCGAAGCGCGGTGCCGCGAAGCCGGCGGCGACCGCGGGGAGGCCGAAGGCGAGGTAGCTGACGACGAACACGCTGGAGAACAGCTCCCCGCGTTGGTCCGGTCCGACCGTCGGCGTGATGGAGCGCATGATCCCGAGGAACGAGGTGCCGAAGCCCGACCCTGCGACGACCGCGGCCAGCAGGAACGCGACGAGCGACTCGGCATGCAGCGCGACCAGCGTCAACAGGGTGCCGACTGCGAGCATCGTGGTGCCGTAGAGCGTGATCTGCCGCGGCGAACGGCGCCGGCCGAGGTAGGAGCTGAGGGCGCCGACCCCGGTGAGCACGGTGACGACCGCGCCCTGCTCCACGTGGCTGCGGCCACCGAGCAGCTGGCCGACGATGGGTGCACCCAGGGAGAGGTAGAGACCACCGGTCGCCCAACCTGCGAACAGGGCGGGGGCGCTGCGCCGGAAGGCGGGTCGGGCAGCGGCGGGTATGCCGACCCGTGGCCGGAGCGAGCGCCGCCAGCCTTCGTGACGGGGTGAGGTCTCGGGAATCGCGAGGACACCCACAGCCAGCACCAGGTAGACCGCGGTGAGGGTCGCGAACACGATCGGCAGGGCGTGCGGGCTGGCGTCGAGAACCGCGCCGGCCGCCAGCGCACCTGCCGCGAGACCGAAGAGCGGCGTGACGCTGTTGAGCGTCGCGGCCAGACCGGGGCGGCTGGCGGGCTCGAGGTCCACGACGGCCGCCGACATGGTCGACATCAGCAGCCCTGCGGCGACGCCCTGGACGGCGCGGGAGGCCATCAGGGTCGCGACACCGTCCGCGTGCCAGAACCCGACCATGCTCACGGCGAGCACGACGAAGCCCCCGGCCAGCACGGGCCGACGCCCGACGTGGTCCGACAGGGACCCGGTCACGAGCAGCGTGGCGAGCAGGGTCACGGCGTAGACGCCGAAGATGGTGGTCATCGTGCCGGCCGAGAAGCCGATCTGCGCCTGGAGCACGGGGTAGAACGGCGACGGGGCGCTCGCGCCGACCATGAGGGCCACGACGGACGAGAGCGCCAGGACGAAGGCCGGGCTGCCGTGCAGCCGGCGCCGCCGTCCACCGACGCGGCCCCTGGCGACGGTCGTGACGACGGTGGTGGCCGCGTCGGTCGCGCGGGTGGTGGAGCGGGTGGTCGGGCTCGTGGGCGGGGCGGTCGTTCCGGTCGGACTGCTGCTGGTCGCACTCATGACGGGCCTCTCGGACGAAACAACGGTTCGATATTTGTCGAACTATGGATTCGCCCGAGGCATTCCCGATCTCCCGAAATTGGTTCGAGTATTATCGAACCATGCCCGCCCACCAGGAGCTTCCCCACCCGGACATCGCGGACGTGGCGCTCACCGACGTGCTGTTCGCGCTCAGCGACCCGGCCCGGCTGCAGATCGTCCGCGACCTCGCCGACGGCCCGCTCGAGATGGCCCAGTGCGGGGCCACCAACCCGGCCCTGCCCAAGTCGACCAAGTCGCACCTGATGAAGGTGCTACGCGAGGCGGGTGTCATCCGCAACGTGCCCCGCGGCCGCGAGCGGCTGGTGTCGCTGCGCCGTGAGGAGCTCGACGCGACCTTCCCCGGCCTGCTCGACAGCGTGCTCGGCGTCTCCCGGGGCTGACCACCGCAGCTGAGCCGCCGCGCCGGCTGCGGCCACGCGGCATACCGAGCCCGTCACCGCACCGAACGTGGATCGGCCACGGGCTGCGGTCAGTCGCTCGACGGCCCCGTCAGGGGGCGCAGCTCGGCGACGAGGGGCACGACGTCGGCGATCGAGTCGACGACTCGCGTCG
>CAVUGH010000026.1:0-169581 GCA_963740865.1 uncultured Actinomycetota bacterium | reverse complement strand
GCCGGTGCCGGCACCGGCAAGACGCGCGCGATCACCCACCGGATCGCCTACGGCGTGCACTCCGGCGCCTACCAGGGGCAGCGCGTGCTGGCAGTCACCTTCACCGCGCGCGCGGCCGGTGAGATGCGCACCCGGCTGCGCACGCTCGGGGTCGGTGGGGTGCAGGCACGGACCTTCCACGCGGCGGCTCTGCGGCAGCTGCACTACTTCTGGCCCCAGGCGATCGGCGGCGCGGCTCCCGAGGTGATGAGCCAGAAGGCCGCCGCGGTGGCCCAGGCCGCCGCCTCGCTGCGGCTCGACCTGGCCCGCGACCGCACCGCCATCCGCGACCTGGCCGCCGAGGTGGAGTGGGCCAAGGTCTCGATGCTGACCCCGGAGACGTATGCCGCGGGGGCGCGGGCCGCACGTCGCGAGCCTCCCGGCCTCGACGCGACCGCGATGGCGCGGGTGCTGGAGGCCTACGAGCAGGTCAAGACCCAGCGCGGGGTGATCGACTTCGAGGACGTGCTGCTGCTGACGGTCGGCATCCTGGCCGAGCGCGACGACATCGCCCGGGCCGTTCGTTCGCAGTACCGCCACTTCGTCGTGGACGAGTACCAGGACGTCAACGCGCTCCAGCAGCGACTGCTCGACCTGTGGGTGGGCCAGCGGGATGACCTGTGTGTCGTGGGTGACCCGGCCCAGACCATCTACTCGTTCACCGGGGCAAGTCCCGCGCACCTCCTGGAGTTCCAGACCAGGCACCCCAAGGCCCAAGTCGTGCGACTGGTGCGCAACTACCGGTCGACCCCCCAGATCGTGAGCCTGGCCAACCTCGTCGTGCGGGGGCCGTCGGGCTCGATGCGCAGCAACGCGGTGCAGCTGCAGGCGCAGGGGGCCGACGGACCGGTCCCGGCCCTGACCGCACACCCGGACGACCCGGCCGAGGCTGCGGCAGTTGCCGCCGAGATCGCCAAGCGGGTCGCCGATGGAGTCTCCCCGGCCGAGATCGCCGTTCTGTTCCGCACCAACGGTCAGTCCGAGGCGTTCGAGTCGGCGCTCGCCGACCAGGAGATCCCCTACCTCGTCCGCGGTGGGGAGCGGTTCTTCTCCCGCCGAGAGGTCCGCGACGCGATTCTGTTGCTGCGTGGGGCGGCCCGCTCCGACGACGCGTCGAAGCCGCTGCCCGAGCTGGTCCGCGACGTGCTCCTCGGGGCCGGCTGGACCCGCGAGGCACCCGGCTCCGGCGGAGCCGGCCGCGAGCGGTGGGAGTCGCTGAGCGCGTTGGCCGCCCTGTCCGACGACCTCGTGGTGGCCACACCCGAGGCGCGGCTCCCCGACTTCATCCGCGAGCTCGACGAACGCGCCTCGGCGCAGCACGCCCCAGCAGTTCAGGGCGTCACGCTGGCCTCCCTCCACGCGGCCAAGGGGCTGGAGTGGGACGTCGTGTTCCTCGCAGGTGTCTCGGACGGCTACCTGCCGATCATGATGGCCGAGACGCCCGAGGCGATCGAGGAGGAGCGGCGGCTCACCTACGTCGGCGTCACCCGGGCGCGGCGCGAGCTGCGACTCTCCTGGTCGGGGGCCCGCACACCGGGCGCCCGAAGCAGCCGCCGACCGAGCCGGTTCCTCGACGGGGCCGCGAGCATCCTGGGCGAAGGTGCCCGCTCCCAACCCAAGGGGGCCGGCAAGGTCGGGTCGGGCAAGGGGCGCGGGGGCAAGCCCCTCAAGCCCGCCCTGCCCATGCACTGCCGCACCTGCGGCACCGAGCTGACGACGGCCGGGCAGCGCAAGACGGGTCGCTGTGACACCTGTCCGCCGACCTACTCCGAGGCGACGTTCGAGCGGCTGCGCGCCTGGCGACTGGCCGTCGCGCGCGAGTCCAGCCTGCCGGCATACGTCGTCTTCACCGACGCGACGCTGACCGCGATCGCCGAGCGCGAGCCCACGTCCGAAGGTGAGCTGGCCCAGGTCTCGGGCGTCGGCGCGCGCAAGCTCGGGCTCTACGGCGAACAGGTGCTGGCCCTGATCGGCGGCGCCGACGTTGAGTCCGTCCTCGAAAGTCGTTCTGCTGCAACGGAATTCGACGGTTAGACAAACGTTCACCGATCCGTGACGGAAAATGTCATTAAATCCGTTGCCGCGTCAGCAGGCGTCCCTTACTCTGGACGAACACACCAACCCAGGGTGTCGCGCGCGATGCGCTGGGGTCACCCGAGCAGCCGAAGGAGGTAGGTCCCAATGGAGAACTTCACGATGACGATCGACGCGACTCACATGTCCCGCGTCCGTTCCGTGTGCCCCGAGGTCGGCCTTGTCCTCCTGGCAGCCAGCCGTGGATGGGTCCAGGGGACCACTGTGCCCGCGCCCATCACCGCCCGTGTGATCACCGATGCCCCGGTTCCGACGTCCTACGTCGGCGGCTTCGGCGCCACCACCAAGGATCTTGCGTTCCGTCCCTTCGGAGAACCACCTGTCTAGGCCACCAGCCAGCAGGCCCTCTCCAAGGCCGCGGAACCCGATATCCGGGATCCGCGGCCTTTCTGTTTGTCCGAACCGGGTCTGTTCGCACCGAGTTCTGGCAGCAGCACAGATTTCTTCCGCACCACCACCAGCAGGAAGAAGCACCACCAGAGATGAAGACCGACACCGAAGAGAACGGGCCGGCCCCCGACCGGGGACCCACCGGCCAGACGGAACCAGGAGAACTTGCCACCACCGTGGCGGGACGACGAGAGGGAGGTGACACCCGATGCACCTGAGCGCACTCCACGACCTGAACGAGCAGGCCGCGACCGTTGGCGCCGGCATCCCGTGTCGAGAGAACGACGCCGAGATGTGGTTCGCCGAGAGCCCGGCCGACGTCGAGTTCGCAAAGTCGCTGTGCCACACGTGCCCGGCCCTGGCCGCCTGCCTCGCAGGCGCGCTGGAGCGGTCGGAGCCGTGGGGCGTGTGGGGCGGTGAGCTCTTCGTCCAGGGAGCTGTCGTCGCACGCAAGCGGCCGCGTGGCCGGCCGCGGAAGAACCCGGTCGCCGCCTGATGTCGTCCATGACGCACGTCGTGACCTTTGGCGGGGGCGCCGGAGAGGTGATCGCGGGGCCAGCCGCAGGAGCTGGCCCCGCGGGACCGACCGTCGATCCCGGTCACACCACTGATTTCCACTTTTCACACACCAGGAGTTTCACCATGTTCCAGGCCTTGTACGCCGACCTGGCGCGCGCTCATCGAAAGCGCCGTCAACGGGAGTACCAGCGCCGGCTCGAGGTACAGGCGCAGCACGAGATGCTGCTCTCCTTGCCTCGCATGCTGGTCCGGTGACCCCGACCCCGAACCCGCCGGGACCTTCCGCTCTGGAAAGTCGTCCCGGCGGGTTCTTCCATGTCCGGGCCCGGTGGCCGGATATCGTCCGGGGATGTCTCGTGACGCCGTGGTTGCGGCCCTGACCACCCCCGACCTCTCCACCGTGGTCGACCTGGTGGTCTGGGTGGAGGACGGGGTCGCGCATGCGGCGAACCACCTGGGGGCGGTGCGGTTGCACGGCGACGGCAGCCACGAGGTCGTGGCGGGCGTCGATCCCGTGGCGAGCGAGGACCCGATGGCGTTCCTGCCCTACGAGGTGGAGATCGCCGGTGCCGGTCCGCGGGTGTCCACCGACAACTCCTACCCGTATGCCGCGCAACGGATCCTCTCGCTGTTCGGCGACGTCGACCGCAGTCCCGACCTCGCAGTGGTGCACACGCCGCGCCACTACTTCCCCGATGAAGGGGGACACGCGGGCGAGCACGGGTCGCTGGACGTCATCCAGTCCCGGGCGCCGCTGGTCATGTCCGGAGCCGGAGTCGCGCAGCTCGGCCTCGTCGACGACCACGCGCGGCTGGTCGATGTGGCCCCGACCCTGGCCGTGCTGTCCGGGGTCCCGGACGGGGACCTGCTCGATGGCCGAGGTGAGGCGCTCGACGGCCGGGCGCTCACGGCATACCTCGAACCACTGCCCGCGGGGCAGCGGCGCAGGGTCGTGGGGATCCTCTGGGACGGCGCGCACTGCGGAGACCTGCTGCACCTCGCGGAGTCCGGCGAGCTGCCCGGTGTCGCCCGGCTGGTGTCGCGCGGGCTGGCGCTGAGGGGAGGGGCGGTGGCGGAGTTTCCCAGCGTCACGCTGACCAACCACACCTCGATCCTGACCGGCGTGGGTCCGGGGCGGCACGGGGTGCTGGGCAACGTGTACTACGACCGGGCGCTCAACGAACAGGTCGTGCCCAACAACGCCGAGACGTGGCACCGGAGCGCCGAGTGGTTGCGGCCTGGCGTGCGGACCGTCTTCGAGATGGTGAACGACCATGTGGCGCAGGGTGATTCGCCGCGGACCGCAAGTGTCGATGAGGCGATCGACCGCGGTGCCGACTACGGGACGATGGCGCTGTTGAGAGCCGCAGGTGGTTTCGAGGCGGCGACGAACGGCATGGGCGACTTGCTGCCGGACCCTGAGAGCTCGCCGTTCGTGCAGCGACCGGAGCACTTGGAGGACGCGTACTTCCGGTGGGGCGTGCAGGTCGACGACATGGGGCTGCAGCAGATGTTCCAGCTCTGGGAGAACGCCGATGATGCGCCGACGCTGACCTGGTGGGCGCACGTCGTGACCGACGCAGGGCACCACGGTGGTGGACCGCGCTCGGAGATGGCGCGGGACTCGCTGCGACAGAGCGATGCCCGGCTGGTGGCGTTCCTCGACCACCTGGAGGGGCTGGGGGTGCTCGACGAGGTGACGTTCCTGCTGACGGCCGACCACGGGTTCGAGGGGTCCGATCCCAGCGTCACCGGCTCCTGGAAGCCCGCCCTGGAGTCGCTCGGCATCCCCTACCGCGACGAGGGTCCGGGCTTCATCTACCTCCTCTGAGCCACCCGGCGCGCCGCGGCTTTCGCACCCAGTCGTGCGCAACTCTCCCTCGCGGACGGCACGAAACCAGCGGCTAGGCTTGCCCGCATGGTTACGCAGATCCGGATCGCCCAGGACGAAGCCGCCGACGAGGTGTTGAGCAACGACCCGTTCGCGCTGCTGGTGGGGATGCTGCTGGACCAGCAGTACCCGATGGAGCATGCGTTCCGTGGGCCGTGGAAGATCCTCGACCGGTTCGGCACGCTGGCGCCCGACGCGATCGCCGCCGCGGAGGCCGACGCCTTCGCCGACTTGTGTGCGACGCCGCCGGCGATCCACCGTTACGGGAGGTCGATGGCAGGGCGGGTGCAACAGCTGGCCACCGTGGTGCGAGACCAGTACGACGGCCGGGCCGAGACGATCTGGACCGACGCCAAGGACGCCCGCGACCTGCTGGACCGGCTCAAGGCGCTGCCCGGGTTCGGTGACCAGAAGGCGCGGATCTTCGCGGCCCTCGTGGGCAAACAGCTCGACGTACGACCCGCGGGATGGCAGGAGGCCATCGGCCCGTACGCGGAGGACGGTTCCTACCGCTCGGTGGCCGATGTCGTCGACCCCGTGTCGCTGACCAAGGTGCGCGAGTTCAAGCAGGCCGCCAAGGCTGCCGCGAAGGCCAAGGCCGCCACCCTCACGAAGAAGTAGCGATGGGCGAGTCGGAGCAGCCACCGGTCTGCGCCACCTGCGGCACGACGGCGCCCGACACTGCCCTGGCCGCGATCACCTGGACGCGCGGGATCGAGAACGGCCGCGACACCTGGACCTGTGACCGCTGCAGCCGCGAACACCTGCGCAGCATCGAGGGCAAGCTCGACTCCACCTGGTGGTGACCCACTCCCGGCCTCAGGCGACGGGCGGGGGGAGGTGCCGCAGCTGCATACCTGGCATGTGGTCGACCACGATCTGGCGGGCCGGCACGGTCCCGCCGAGCTGGCACAGCACCCCGATGCCGCCCAGCCAGACCCGGTGGATCAGCAGGTAGGACGGCGGCAGGTTGAGCTTC
Organism: uncultured Actinomycetota bacterium; assembly: GCA_963740865.1. GTDB lineage: Bacteria > Actinomycetota > Actinomycetes > Actinomycetales > Dermatophilaceae > Pedococcus. The sequence continues at coordinate 163,669 of CAVUGH010000026.1, read as the reverse complement.
ATCCCCACGAGGAACTCGGGCCGCCGGATGTCGTTGACGTGCGCAGCCACGCCCCGAAGCCACGGTCGGCTGAAGGTGAACTCCGCGTGCGTCAGGGGCTCGATGAAGGGCTGGAGGTAGACCATCAGCGCCTCGGCGTCCAGCGACATCGACGGCTTGATGAACCCCTCGGACCGCAGCCCCTTTTCAAGCTCGGGTGCCTCGGACCGCAGCGCGGCGCCCACCAGCGAGCCCATCGCAGGAGGCAACCCGTTCGGCAGCCGGTTGACCGCGCCGTAGTCGATGACCCCCAGCCGACCGTCGTCGAGCAGCCGGAAGTTGCCCGGGTGCGGGTCTGCGTGCAGCAGCCCTGCGCGAGCGGGGCCGACGAGCAGGAACTGCATGTAGCGCTCGGACGCAGCATTGCGCTGCTCGGGGGTGCCGGACGCGACGATCTTCGACAGCGGGATGCCGTCCATCCACTCCGACACGATGACGTGCTCGCTGTGGACCAGCACGTCCGGCACTGCGAAGTCCGGGTCACCGCGGAAGGCCTTGGCGAAGGTACGCTGGTTCGCGGCCTCGAGGTTGTAGTCGAGCTCCTCGCTCATCCGCGACTTGAGCTCGTCGGTGATCGGCTTGATGTCCATGCCCGGGATCCAGCCGCCGGCCAGTCGGGCCACGCGGGCGAGCTGGTTGAGGTCGGACAGCAGGGCCTTGCCCGCGCCGGGGTACTGGATCTTGACCGCGACCTCGCGCCCGTCGCGCCAGACGGCCTTGTGTACCTGCCCGATCGAGGCGGCAGCGGCAGGCGTGTCGTCGAACGACTGGAACTTGGCCGTCCGCCAGCGCGGCCCGAGCTCCTCGGCGAGCACCTTGTGCACGGTGGCCGCGGGGAGCGGGGGAGCGGCTTCCTGCAGCTTGGTCAGCGTCGCCCGGTAGGGCCCGGCCATCTCCTCGGGTAGTGCGGCCTCCATCACCGACATCGCCTGCCCGAACTTCATCGCCCCGCCCTTGAGCTCGCCGAGCACCTTGAACAGCTGCTCGGCGGTGCGCGCCTGCAGCTCGGCCGCGACGGCCTCAGCAGGCTTGCCGCCGACACGTTTGCCGAACCCCACGGCGGTGCGCCCGGCGAAGCCGAGGGGCAGGCTGGCCAGACGGGCCGTGCGGCTGACAGCACGGCGGGGGAGCTCGTTCACCCGGCCATTCTCGCCTGTGCGGGGGTGCCCACGTCGGCGGGTTGCCCAGACGTGTCGGATCCGGCCCCGCAGCCGCACCTCGGATGCACCTCCCACTGTCGCTGCCGCACCCTCGGCCAGGGCAGCGAAACCTCCAGCGAACGACCCACCGGCAGCACCTGACCGTCGAGCACCGCGAGCGCCACCATCGCGGTCATCGACGTCGCCAGCCCCATGAGGGTGGTCTCGCCGCTGACGTCCGGTCCAGCCCCGACACGGGCCGGCACGAGCTGTCCGAGCAGGGCCGGCCAGCCCGGGTCGAGGTCCGAGCGGGCGAGGTCCAGGCACCGCAGGCACGGTCCCTCCGGCACGACCACCGGACCCACCACGGCTTCCAGCCCGTGCAGGACCACCGGCAGGACAGGTATGCCGCGGGCTCGCCACGGGCCCGCCGCCGCGGCATCCAGGGCGTAGCTGCCGACCAGGACGACGAGCGCGGGCACCGTCGAGGCGGACCGCCCGTCCGGCCCGGGCGAGCGGGCGGACGTCGACCTGGTGCCGTGCCTGGCGGCTCCGCCCGCCGATCCGCCCGCGGCTCCGCCCGCCGGTCCGCCCGCGGCTCCGCCCGCCGGTCCGCCCGCGGCTCCGCCCGCCGGTCCGCCCGCGGCTCCGCCCGCCGGTCCGCCCGCGGGTCCGGCGTGCACCTGCTCCCAGTCGTCGGCCACCTCGAAACCCTGGCGCACCGTTCCCACACCGGCGTGGCGCAGCTGTGCGGCCAGGGCGGATGGCAGCTCCCCACGTCCCACGACGAAGAGGTGCGCGGCGCGCCGACGGGCCAGCGCGGCATACCCCTGCTGTGGTGGTGAAGCGGTGCGCAGCAGCGCCTGCGCGTCGTGGGCGAGCAGGGCGCGCACCGGAGGCGAAAGCGTGACCGGGTCACCCGCGTCGACGACGAGCCCGTGCCCGAGCAGCAGGTCCAAGAGGTCCTGTCCGCTCGGAGAGCGCAGCACGGCGGGCACCTCGCGGGTCCCGTCCAGCGCCTGGAGTGCCGACACCTCGTCCTCGTGCAGCCCTTCGAGGACCACCGCGTGGTCCGGATCGGTGCCGAACTGCACGCATCCCCCGCCGCGCCGAAGCACTGGCCACAGGGTCTTGAGGAGGGGTCGTCCGGTCACCCGGCCCAATCTCGCACAGCCACCGAGGGCGGCCGACGGTCATCCACAGGCGGGCGGCGGCGGGTCACCCGTCTCCGAGCAGGAGGGCCACCGCGCGCTCGGGGTCCGACGCCCCGAGGGCGGCCAGCGACGTGTAGGCCGCCGCACCGACGCGGTCGTGGAACGCATCGCGCAAGCCGACGATCGGCGTGGCCAACCGGTCGCGGAAGTCCGTCTCCTGCTCGGCGTAGGTCGCCTCGGCGGCGCCGAAGCACCGGGCTGCGTGGACGTCGGTGGCTGCGTTCGACTCGCAGGCGCCCAGGGTGAACAGCAGGTCCGCGGTGGCGAGCGGGTCGGGGTGGTGGTCCCGGGCGATCCGGAGCCCTTCGATCAGGCTCGCGCGGGCGGCGGCCTCCCGCCCGGCGACCGCCAGTGCCGAGCCGCGGACGAGGAGGACGGAACCGAGCAGCGCACCCACCTCGAAGGTCGCCGTCAGGTCGAACGCCTCGTCCGCAAAGGCCAGGGCCTCGTCGAGCCGGCCGAGGTAGAGCAGGTCCACTGCCGAGTTCTGCAGCAAGGTGATCACGTCGTAGGTGTCGCCGGCGCTGCGGGCGTCCCGGATGCCGTCTAGGTTCGCTGCCAGCGAGCGTTCGTGGTCGCCGCGGTAGGCCGCGACGTGCCCGTCCAGGTCCCGAGCCAGCGCCACCAGCCCCGGCTGCCCGCTGGCGGCGGCAAGGCGCGCAGCCTGCTCGGCCGCCCGTTGGGCCCCGTCGAGGTCGCCGTGGTGGGCGGCAAAGGCGGCGAGGCAGCACCACCCGTTGACGACCACCCGGTCGACGGGAAGGCCAGCCCGGTCCGCATCCGACAGGGCGGTCCCCAGGAGGGCAGGGGTCGTCGGGTCGTTGAGGTAGCTGGCGTAGGTGCCGGCGATCACGGCCAGTCCGGCAGCCGTCGCCGCGCTGTGCCCCGGCAGCGCGGCACACCGCTGAACCACGTCGCGGCCTGCCATCAGCTGACCGGTGAGCAGCCAGTACCGGTTGAGGGACCGGGCGAGGGACGCTGCCGCATCGGCATTGCTGGCACGGCAGGCCAGGTCCACCGCCGAGACCAGGGTGTCCTCGTCGGCGGACAGCCGTCCGAGCGCCGCCGAGGTGGTCGGTCCGAACAGGTGGGGGCTGGTCGCGCCCGCGACCTCGACCGCGTGGTCGACAAGTCGTGCGTCGAGCGACGCGCGGTCGCCCAGCCCGTGCGCGAACTCCCGGATCGGACCCTTGGCGCGCGCTCGACCCTCGAGATCGAGGGTGACCAGGCCCGAGGAGACCAGCTCGTCCAGGGCCTGGTCGAACGGGTCGACCAGACCGACGGCTGCCGCCTCGACGAAGTCGACGGAGGCCCAGCCGTCGAAGGACCCCAACAGCTCGAGCAGGCGCTGCGTCGGTTCGCCGAGTGAGCCGAAGGCGTCCTCCAGGACCCGGTGCAGGCTTTGCTGTCGTTCGGGCACCGCCATCGCGGCCGTCCCGTCGAGCGGGGAGAGCCGGTGGTCCTCGAACCGGTCGAGGAGCTGTTGCGGGGTCAGCGTCCGGATCCGTCCGGCGGCCAGCTCGAGCGCCAGGGGTATGCCGTCGAGCAGGGCACAGAGGCGACGCACCGGGGCCGTGTTGTTCCTCCCGATCCCCGGCCGGATCCGCTCGGCGTGCCCGAGGAAGAGCTCCTCGGCATTGGAGGGGCTGAGTACCTCGACGGTGCAGGCATGCTCGTGCAAGGAGCCAAGTGCCCTGCGGCTCGTGGCCAGGATGGACAGGTCAGGGCAGACTCGCAGGAGGTCGTCGAGTGCGCCGCCGAGTCCGGAGACCTGCTCGCCGTTGTCCAGGACGAGCACCCCCCTCCAGCCCGAACCCGCAAGGGCCGTGACGGGGTCGTCATCACCCTCGACGCCCAGGTCTCGGCACACGCGACGCAGGGCCGCAGTTGCGTCGTGGTCGGTGGTGAGGCTGGTGAAGGCGACGCGCTGCCCAGACGCGGCAAGGTCGTGGGCCACCGCCGTGGCGAGAGTGGTCTTCCCGAGCCCTCCCATGCCCACGAGGGTCACGAGCCGCTGGCCCTGCTCGAGGCGCGTTCGCACCTCGGCCACGACGTCGTCACGGGCGATGTGCGGGTCGGGGAGCGAGGGGAGTGGGAGCGTTGGGGATGCCGGCTCAGGCTCGCCAGCCGGCTTTCGGGGGTCGGGCAACGTGTGGTTGAGGATTTGGGACTCGAGCTCGGCGAGGCCGGCCGTGGGATCGACCCCCAGCTCGTCCACGAGGACCGCCCGGGCCTTGCGACACGTCTCGAGCGCCTGGTCCTGCTGCCCCGCCAGGTAGTGGGCCGTGGCAAGGGCGGACCACGCGCTCTCGTCGTAGGGGTGGTCGTCGAGCAGGTCCGTCGCCGTGGCAGCGGCGCCGCGTGGGTCGCCGGTCCGCAGCTGGGCATGGGCCAGATCGGTGAGCGCCGCCCCTCGTGTGGCGTCCAGGTGCTGGCGGGCTGCGTCGACGAATGCGGCCGCGTCGACGCCCTGGTAGGGCTGCCCCTCCCACAGGCCGAGGGCGGCCGTCAGGGACTCGACGCTGCGTTCGGCGTCACCCACGCGCAGCGCCGCGCGTCCTTGGGCGACCAGCTCGTCGAAGTGGTGCGCGTCGACGGAGAAGTCGCCACCCAGGCGGTAGCCGTCACCGACGCGTTCGATCGTGACCCCGTGTGGGCCCAACGCCTTGCGCAGCCCGGTGACATTGACCTGGATGGCGTTCCTGGCACTGGCCGTGGGGGATTCGCCCCACAATGCGTCCACCAGGTGGTCCATCGAGCAGGCGCGGGGAGCCGCGAGAGCGAGGACCGACAACGTGGCGCGGGGCTTGGGGCCACCGATGGCTAGCCCTTGGCCGCCTCCGGTCGCCGTGACAGGCCCCAGTAGACGGATCGCCACCACGCCTCATTGTGCTGGCTGTAAGCGGGTCGTAAGCGGGTTATCGCAGATTTGGGCCATCGCCCCGGACCGGGCACCCGACGAGGAGGACACCATGAACACCACGAAGAGCACCAAGACCTGGATCGGCCGGATTCTCTGCGCAGGTGCGGCAGTCGCCGCCTCCGTTGTCCTCGCCACGTCGAGCGCGCAGGCCTACATCCCGCCGTCGCCGTCCTGGTACGCGGGGACGCCGGGTGTCGTCCAGACGTCGTTGTCCTGCGGGAGTGGGCGGATCTTCATCAGTCCCCTGGCTTCGGTCCAGGCCGGCTACACCGGCGGCCAGTACGCCTCCTACCGGTACGTGCTGTACTCGGGTGGCCGGATGATCACGATGAGCGGCTGGTCGGCGCCCAGCACGTACCTGCCGTACACGACCACCAGCATGGGAGCCACGACCACCTACGGGCGGAGCTTGGTGGGCAGCTCGACCGTGAACGTCACTCCCGGGCACTACTGGGAGGTCGCCGTGCAGGTCGGCTGGTACACCTCCGCCGGCTGGTCGTACTCGCAGTGGCAGGTCCCGGCGGGATACCGGAGCGGGTTCGCCGGACTCCAGATCCCGAACACCGGTATCTACGACTGCAGGTCCTGAGAGCCGGTAGCCCGGAACGCGAAGGGCGGGCCCGACCATCTGGTCGGACCCGCCCTTCGCGTGGAAAGCCTGGTGTCAGGCCTTGCCGAGAATGCGGTTGAGGTTGGTGCCACACACGGGGCACACACCCTTGGCCATGCGGCGACCGTTGGTCTCCACGACACGGCCCTCGGCCTCGCGCTTCTCCTTACACTTCACGCAGTAGAAATCGCCCTTGTAGGTCTCTTCAGCCATCGCCATGTCTCCTTTGTTCACGGCACACGGTGCGCCGTCGGACTTCGGCCAAACTTAGACCATGCTGAGCACAAAATCGCGCAAGGGGGGCCTGTGCGTCGTGCTCAACGTCCCCCTCTAGTCTTCGCCCCATGAGCACGCAGCCGTGGTGGGAGACCGAGTTCGAGGACCTGCGGGCCGAGCTGCGGGAGGCCTCGGGTCGCCGAATCGCGGTGGTGTGGCTGGACCTTCCCGATCGCCGCAACTCGATGAGCACGGCCATGACGGCGTCCTGGGTGAGGCTGATGGGGCTGTTGCGCACGGATGAGGCGCTCGCGGCCGTGGTGGTGACCGGCGCAGCCCCGGCGTTCAGCGCGGGCGGCGACCTGTCCTGGATCGTCAAGGACCCTGGCGCGTCCGTCAGCGAGCTGCGGGACCGGATGCTCACCTTCTACCGCTCCTGGCTCTCGATCCGAGACCTCGAGGTGCCCACGATCGCTGCGCTGAACGGCGCGGCGATCGGCGCCGGGTTCGCCGTCGCGCTGGCCTGCGACATCCGGTATGCCGCCGCTGACGCGAGGCTCGGCGTGCCGTTCACCTCCCTGGGACTGCACCCGGGGATGGCCACGACCTGGTCGCTGCCGAACATCGCCGGGCACGCGGTCGCCCGGGACCTGCTGCTGACGGGGCGGATCGTCACCGGTGCCGAAGCAGTGGGGCTGGGTCTGGTGTCCCAGGCGCTGCCGACCGACGAGGTGCTGCCGGCGGCGATCGCAGCGGCCGAGGCGATCGCGGCCGCCGCGCCGATCGCCACCCGGCTGACCCTCCAGGCCCTTCGCGACGGCGGACACGCGAGCTTCGACGACGCGCTGCAGTGGGAAGCCCTGGCGCAGGCCGTGACGCTCACCACCGAGGACCTGCACGAGGGGATCGCGGCGGCCGCAGCCAAGCGGCCGCCGGCCTTCCACGGTCGATAGGCACTTCTGGCCAGGCATGGCGCACCGCGGGCTGCTTTGGGCGTCACCTGGGCAGCCGTGGCCAGAAGTCGCGGTGGGGTGTCCCTTCTGACCCGGCATACCGCGCCCTAGGGTCAAGGACATGGACTTCTCCCTGTCACCGCGTGCCACCGACTTGCGCGACCGCGTCCGGGCGTTCGTCGACACCGAGGTCGAACCCGTCGAGGCCGGCCTGCACGCCGAGATCCTCAGCCGTCGCGAGAGCGGCGGCGACCCGTGGAAGCCGTCGCCGGTCATCAAGGATCTGCAGGCCAAGGCCCGCGCCCAGGGGCTGTGGAACCTGTTCCTGCCCAAGGAGCATGCCGGCCGGTATGCCGCGGACTTCGGCACCGATGGCGGCGAAGGGCTGACCAACCTCGACTACGCACCCGTGGCCGAGGTGATGGGCCGCTCGGCCCTCGCCCCGCTGGTGTTCAACAGCAACGCCCCCGACACCGGCAACATGGAGGTGCTGCTGCGCTACGGGTCGCCGGAACAGCAGCGGGAGTGGCTGGAGCCGATGCTCGACGCGCGGATCCGCAGCGCGTTCTGCATGACCGAGCCCGACGTCGCCTCCTCGGACGCGACCAACATGGCCGCGACCGCCGCGATCGAGGGCGACGAGGTCGTCATCAACGGGCGCAAGTGGTTCTCCACCGGGATCGGCAACCCCGAGTGCAAGATCATCGTCTTCATGGGGCTGTCCGACCCGGACGCCGACCGGCACTCGCGCCACACCATGGTGCTCGTCCCGCGCGATGCCCCCGGCGTCACCGTCGAGCGGATGCTCTCGACGATGGGCTACTACGACGAGCCGCTCGGACACGGCGAGGTGTCCTTCACCGACGTCCGCGTGCCGGTGTCCAACATCTTGCTCGGGCCGGGGCGCGCCTACGAGATCGCCCAGGGTCGGCTCGGCCCGGGGCGGGTCCACCACTGCATGCGGACCATCGGCCTGGCCGAGCGCTCGCTCGAGCTGGCCTGTGAGCGGGCCCTGTCGCGCACGGCGTTCGGCAAGCCGATCGCCAAGCTCGGCGGCAACCTCGAACGCATCGCCGACGCCCGCATCGCGATCAACCGCTCGCGCCTGCTCGTGATGCACGCGGCCTGGCTCCTCGACCAGGGGATGTCGACCGAGGCGCTGTCGGCCGTGAGCGAGATCAAGGTCGAGGTGCCCGCCATGGCGCTGGATGTCATCGACCTCGCCATCCAGCTGCACGGCGGTGGTGGCATGACGCACGACTTCCCCCTGGCGGCGGCCTGGGTGGGTGCGCGCTCGCTGCGCCTCGCGGACGGGCCCGACGAGGTGCACCGCAGCGTGGTCGGCCGGATCGAGCTGGGCAAGCACCGGTGAGCGCCGTGACCGGTGCCAAGCCGGTGCGTGCCGAGGACGCCTTCGACGTGGGCGCGGCGGTCGCGTGGCTTCGCGCCAACACGGACCCGAGGTATGCCGCCGGGCTGGCCGAGGTGCCGGAGGTGCTCCAGTTCTCGGGCGGCGCGTCGAACCTGACCTACCTCCTGCGCTTCCCCGACCTCGACCTCGTGTTGCGCCGCGGCCCGAGTGGTACCAAGGCCAAGGGCGCCCACGACATGGGGCGCGAGCACCGTATCCAGGCAGCTCTGGCGCCCGTTTTCCCTTATCTCGCAACGATGGTCGCGTTCTGTGACGACCCCGTTGTGCTTGGTGGGGACTTCTACGTCATGGAGCGACTCGTCGGCACCGTGCCGCGACGCGAGATGCCCGTGGCGCTCTCGTCGGAACAGGCGAGCAGCCTGTGCGAGAGCATGCTCGACGTCATCGTCGAGCTGCACTCCGTCGACCCGGTCGCGTGCGGACTCGACACGCTCGGCAAGGGCGAGGGCTACGTCAGACGCCAGGTCGAGGGCTGGTCAGCCCGCTACCGCAAGGCGCACACGACCGGCCAGCCCGACCTCGAGCACGCCATGGCCTGGCTCGACGAGCACCAGCCCGACGACGTGCGCAGCGGGGTGATCCACAACGACTACAAGCTCGACAACCTCGTCCTCGCCGAGGACGACCCGACCCGGATCGTCGGGATCTTCGACTGGGAGATGGCCACGATCGGGGACCCCCTGATGGACCTGGGCGCGGCGCTGGCCTACTGGGTGCAGGCTGACGACGATGAGGACTTCCAGGCTTTCCGCCGGGTGCCCACCCACCTGCCCGGGATGCTGACCCGCGACCAGATGATCGAGGGCTACTGCGGGCGGATGGGTGTCGACCTCAGCGCGCGACAGGCGCTCTTCTACCAGGCCTACGGGGTGTTCCGGCTCGCCGTCATCGCCCAGCAGATCTACTACCGCTACGCCAACGGCCAGACCACCAACGAGGCGTATGCCGTGTTCGGACCGGCCGTCCAGATCCTCGACCGACGGCTGCGCAAGCTGCTCGCCTGACGGCCCCGAGCGGGCGGCGCGCGGGACTTGTTGCGCCCTCGTGGTCACTGCGCCCTCAGATCGGTGGTCCGTGACGATCTGCGGGCAACAAGTCGGGGCTACCGACGGGCGCGGCGCACCGGGCGACGTTGCAGATCGCGGGAGTTGTCGGGGTGCTCGCCTATCGTGGTGGGTATGGGGAGCCCCGACGTCGAGGTCCGGCGCAGCCGCAAGCGCCGTCGCACCGTGAGCGCCTACCGCGAGGACGGCCGCACGATCGTGCTCATCCCTGCCCGGTTCACCAAGGCCGAGGAGCAGCAGTGGGTCGCCACGATGCTCGAGAAGCTGGCCAAGGGTGACAAGCGCCGGCGTCCGAGCGACGCCCAGCTGCGCACCCGCTCTGTCGAGCTGTCGCAGCGTTACCTCGGCGGTCAGGCACGTCCGACCAGCATCCGGTGGGTGACCAACCAGAACTCCCGGTGGGGTTCCTGCACCCCTGCAGATGGCACCATCCGCATCTCCACCCGCGTCAAGGGCATGCCGGGTTTCGTCCTCGACTACGTGATCCTGCACGAGCTGGCCCACCTGCTGTCGCCCGGCCACGGGTCGGACTTCTGGGCCCTGCTCGAGGGCTACCCGCGGCTCGAACGCGCCCGTGGCTATCTCGAGGGCGTGGCCGCGACGGCCGGGCTCGACCTGTCCGACGGTGAGACCGACAGCGGCGAGCTGGGTCAGGCCGCGCTGGACTTCGGTCCCAGCGACTGACCCACCGCTAGCCGCCCAACAGCCTCCGCGCCGCATCGGCCAGCGGACCGATCTCCTCGGCGCTGGCCTCAGGAAGCCGGTCCACCGGCCACCAGGCGACGTCGAGCGACTCGTCGCTCACGGCATACCCGTCCTCGTCGTGGGCGATGCCGGCGTAGCGCAGGTCGAGGTGCTCGCTGCACCGACCGAACCCGGCAGCCAGCAGAGCGTGTCGGTCAACGTGGACCAGCTCCGGGTGAAGGTCGAGCGCGGCGAGCCCGGACTCCTCACGCGCCTCACGGGTCGCCGCTGCGAGCACGGTCTCGTCACCAGGCTCGAAGTGGCCGCCGAACTGCAGCCACAGCCCGGCTTTCGCGTGCAGGGTGAGCAGCACCTTGTCGAGTGACGCGTTGAGCACCAGCGCACTCGCGGTGAGGTGCGCCGGCGGCCCCTGCTTCCACATCGCGTCCGGGTGCTCGGCACAGTGCGCCAACAGCTCACCTCGCAGGCGTTCCTGCTGGGCGTCGGGTGCGTGCCATGACTCCAGCACCCGCTGCGCATCCGCCCGGAGCGCGAGGTATGCCGTGGGCACGTCCGTCGAGGGTGCCGTCACCGTCCGCCCTCGTCGGACGAACCGGGAGTGCCGTCGCCCTCGCCCTCGGTGAGGAGCTGGTCGAGGGCGGCGTCGAGGTAGGCGCTCTCGGACCTGCCGAAGCGCTCGACGTAGCCGAGCGGGTCGTCGAGGTCGGCGCCGGTCGGGGCGACGTCGGGGTGGCCCCAGCCACCGTCGCGGCCGTCGGCACCGTGCTGGGCCTCCAGTGCTGCCCACAGGTTGGCGGCGTCGCGCAGCCGTCGCGGTCGCAGCTCCAGCCCGACCAGTCCGGCGAAGGCCTTCTCCGCCGGACCGCCGGTGGCCCGACGACGGCGGACGGCCTCACCCAGCGCAGCCGACTGTGGCAGGTGCTCGCGGGTGGCGCGGTCGGCCACGACATCGACCCAGCCCTCGACGAGGGCGAGGTAGGTCTCCAGCCGGTCGAGCGCGGCGCGTTGGGCGGGACTGGGATCGGGTCGGAACAGCTGGTCCTGGAGGGCCGACTGCAGGGCGGTCGCGTCGCTGGTGTCGACGGACTCCAGCGCGGTCTCGATCCGGTCGCTGTCGATGCTGATGTCACGGGCGTAGTCGCGGACGGCCGCAACCAGCTGCGGTCCGATCCACGGCACCTCGGAGAACAGCCGCACGCGGGCTGCCTCGCGCACGGCGAGGTAGATCCGGACCTGGTCCAGGTCGACGCCGAGTCCTTCGGCGAACGCCTCGACGTTGGCAGGGAGCAGGGCCACGGACCGGTCGGGCACCAGTGGCAGCCCCACCTCGGTGCCGCTGACCGTCTCGGTCGCGAGGGTGCCGACGGCCTGCCCGACCTGCAGCCCGAACATGGCGCCGCTCATCTTGGCCAGCACCGGCTCCATCTGGCCGAGCATCGCCGCGGGGTCCATCCCGGCGGGCAGGATGCCCTCGGGCAGACCGCCCTCGCCGAGCTGTTGGAGCTGGGTGCGCATGGCGTCGCCGACCGCGCGGCCGACGCCCTCGGCGACCGGCTCGACGAGGGTGCGCCACGTGGGCATCGTCGCCTCGACCCACTCGGCCCGGCTCCACGCGTGCGTCGTGATGCCCGGCGCCTCGAAGGCGGTCACCTCGTCGAGCCAGAGCTCGGCGACCTGGACCGCCTGGTCGAGCTGACGGCGGGCAGTGTCGCTGACCACGGCGTCGCCGGCCTCGGACACGGTCTTGCGGGCCGTGTCGGTGGCCAGGGTGACGTTGAAGGCGTCGGTGTCGGTGCTGGCGAACATCGACTGCATCTGGCCGACCATCATCTGGAGCATCGCCGGGTCGACCTGGTCGATGCCCATGTCCTTGAGCATCTTGGCCATCTCGGGGTCGACCTGGCCGCCGGTCAACCGGGCCAGCACAGCCTCGATCTCGGGCGACAGGCCGGCGTCGTCCGCGAGCTCGTCGGACGAGCCGTCGGGGGCGTCGTCAGGAAACGCGCCTTCGAGGGAGTCCGGGACCAGGTCCCCGAGCGTGTCGTCAGTGGCGTCGAAGGAGAAGTCAGCGGACTCGGGGGAGGAGTCGCCGGACTCGTCACGCGGGTCGTCGGGGTCATGGGGAAGGTCGGGCACAACTGCTCCTCAGCGGTCCTGAGAGGATGGTCTTTCACTAGACAACCACGCGGAGGCCACAGTGAGTTCCCCCGGGCGGGCTGGACGGGGCGCCGTTCGCTCGCGGCGTAGCGCCATCGACGTCGCGGTGATCGGCACGGCCGACCCCGCGAGTCGTGCGCTGCTGCGCGCCCTGGTCTCCGCTGCTGCCCGAGGGACCACCACCTCGAAGCCCGGCGGCGAGGTCGGCGAGGCGCGCATCGGAGCCGTGGTGGCCGTCGGGACCGAGGCACCGACGGTAGGGGGCGTGCAGTTCCGCTACGCAGACCCCGGCGAGCCCAGCCTCGTGGACGTGCTCGCGGGAGTCCACGCCGCGGCATACGTGGCGGCGAGCACCGACCTCGGACGCGACCTGGCGATGGGCACCCGGTCGCGCCGCGAGCGCAGCCTGCGCGTCGCGCAGACGGTCATCACCGCCTCGGCGGCCGCGGGCGTCCGACACCTGGTCGTCGTCACGTCGGCGCAGACATTTGGAGCGCACGCAGACAACCCCGTGCCCCTCGAGGACGACGCACCCCTGCGCGCGTCCGCGGACGAGGGCCAGGTCGGCGACCTGATGGATGTCGAGCAGCTCATCGGCGTGGCCCGTGACGTACACCCCGGCCTGACCATCACGGCCGTGCGCCCCGCGGCCCTCGTCGGCGACGGGGTCGACACGGTCGTCACCCGCCACTTCGAGGCCCCGCGGCTGCTCATGCTGCGCGGCGCCGAGCCGGCCTGGCAGTTCTGCCACGTCGACGATCTCGGGTCGGCCGTCGCCGTCGTCGTGGCCCAGGGCATCGCCGGCGCGGTGACGGTCGGGGCCGAGGGTCACCTCAGCCAGAGCGACCTCGAACGGCTCACCGGGATGCGCCGGGTCGAGCTCAGCATGGCCGCTGCGATGGGAACTGCGGACCGCCTCCACCGCGTTGGGGTGTTGCCGGCACCAGCCAGCGACCTGGCTTTCGTGGCCTTTCCCTGGGCAGTCTCTGCTCGCACGCTGCTCGGTCGCGGCTGGGTGCCGGTCCACGACAACGAGACCTGTGTAGGGGTGCTCCTGGACACGATCCGGGGCTCGCACGCAGTGGCGGCCCGCAGACTGGACCGCAAGGATGCCGCTCTCGGGGCGGCCAGCGCCGCGGTGGCCCTGGTGGGCACGGCAGCAATCATGCGGCGACGCCGCAGGAAAGGTTCGACGGCATGACCGACCCGGTCACAGAGCTCGACAGTGAGCCCACGGTGGTGCTCAGCGACGTCCGCGACGCACCGCTGAGCGTCGACGAGGTGCTCGCCCTCGTGCAGCACCCCCAGTGCGGCGGAATCGCGCTGTTCGTGGGCGTCGTGCGTGACCACGACCACGGTGCAGCCGTGGCGGCGCTCGACTACTCGGCCCACCCCAGCGTGGTCGAGACCCTGGAGCGGGTATGCCGCGAGGTCGCCGGCCGCCACAACATCGCCCGCCTTGCCGCGGTCCACCGCGTGGGGCATCTCGAGATCGGCGACCGAGCCGTGGTGGCGGCCGTCTCCGCACCGCACCGGGGAGAGGCGTTCGAGGCGTGTCGCGACCTCATCGACACCCTCAAGGGGACGGTGCCCATCTGGAAGCACCAGCAGTTCGCCGATGGGACCGACGAGTGGGTGGGGCTGCCGTGACCGATCCGTACCAACAGCACTCGCGAACGCCGTACGAGCAGGGCCAGGCCCACCAGACCCACCCCCAGGGTCCGCTCGTCGAGGACCCCTACCGGCTGAGCCGTCGCTCGACGGTCGCGCTGGTCGCGGTATTCCTCCTGATCGCCCTCGGGGCCCTGTCGACGATGGTCGGGCTGCCCTACGTCGTGATGAAGCCCGGACCGATCACCAACACCCTCGGCAAGCTCGCGGGCAAGCAGCTGATCACCGTCTCCGGCGCCCCGACCTACCCGACGCAGGGAGCCCTCGACTTCACCACCGTGCGGATCACCGGCGGCCCGGGCGACCGCGTGACGGTGTGGGACCTGCTGACGGCGGCGGTCAGACCCAGCGAGGAGGTTGTCGACGAGGAGCTCTACTACCCGAAGGGCGTGACCGACAAGCAGGTCGAGGAGGAGAGCACCGCCGAGATGATCGACTCCCAGCAGGAGGCGATTGCGGTGGCGCTCAAGGCTGTTGGCCAGAAGGTCGTCGAGCACGTCATCATCGGTCAGGTCGCCAAGGACGCCCCGTCAGCTGCCCTGCTGAAGGCCGGTGACGAGATTGTGACCGTGGACGGCAAGGCCGTGGCGGACTCCGCTGCGGTGCGCGCCACCGTCGGCGCACACGAGCCGGGGGAGTCCGTGGCGCTGGGGCTGGTCCGTGATGGCAAACCCATCACGGTGGCTGCCAAGACCCGCGACGCCGAGGGGCGCGCCACGGTGGGGGTCTTCCTCGGGATCCGGTTCGAGTTCCCGTTCGACGTCAAGATCAACGCGGGCAACGTCGGCGGGCCGTCCGCCGGGACGATGTTCTCGCTGGCCGTCTACGACACGCTCACTCCCGGCCCCCTCACCGGTGGCCAGAAGATCGCAGGCACCGGCACGATCGACTCGGCCGGAACGGTGGGCCCGATCGGCGGCATCCAGCAGAAGCTCGTCGGCGCCCACAACGGCGGTGCGAAGTGGTTCCTTGCCCCCGCCGCCAACTGCGACGAGGTCGTCGGCCACGTCCCCGACGGGCTGCGGGTGGTGAGGATCGCGACGTTCGACGAGGCCAAGACCGCGGTCGAGGCCATCGCCGACAAGCGCGCCGACTCGCTGCCCACCTGCACGAAGTAGCGCATTCGGAGCACCTTCGCGCGTTCGCACCGTCACGACATCGGCTGTGCCGCAAGGGCTTCCGCGCGATCCAGGACAACAGCGGAGGTATGCCGCGGGGCCGGCTCAGCCTTGGAGCGTCGCCTTGAGCGCGTGGACGAGGCCCGGCGCGATCTCGTCGCCCAGTGCGACCTTGTCGTCGCTGTCGTTGGCTCGCTGGCGCAGCAGGCACCGGCTCTGACCGTCACGGGTCACGGCGACGAGCAGCCGGACGTCCTGGCGGCCCGGGTGGGAGGCCAGCGCGTCGACTGCTGACTCGGTGTGCACGGGCAGGTCACGCTCCGCCTCGGGCGGGACGACGATCCGTTCGACGGCCAGGGCGGCACCCACGACGCTGTCCGGCCAGGCGATCCCCCCGAGCAGGCTCTCGAGGTTGGAGGTCGGCGGCAGGTCCTCCTGCTCGATCGCGCTCAGCGCACCCTCGGCCAGGTCGGAACCACGCATCTGGGCGCGCAGGTGCGGCTCGCGCTCGAGCAGCTCTGCCGTGGGGACCAGGGCGAAGAGCCGCGGGTTCTGGTCCCATCCGGACGTGGCGACGTGGCGCTCGGTGTCCAGCGCGGCGATGGACAGCGGGTCGGCGACGGGCTGGGAGTTCTGGCTCACGCGCCCATGGTGCCGCATCCCGAGCGGTGGCCGGTCACGCGGCATACCCAGCGCTTGCGCAGGTGGTGCCAAGACGTGTCCAGGGGGCGCGTGGGAACCACTGGGGCGGTCGGTAAGTTGGACCCACTACAGCAGGCGGCCTCCGCGGGCGGTCGCACGGCAGATCGGGCGTGGCGTGAGTTCTTCTGAGTGGTTCGGCCAGGGCGAGCCGGGTGCCGAGGGCACCCGTCCCGAGGGAACGCCTCGGGGTGCAGGGTCCGGTCCCGGTGGCCGTCGTCCCCCGACGCTGTCCTTCGGACGACGACGCGGGCCGCTGGTCCCGACCATCGTGGTCCTCGTGGTCCTCGGCTTCATCGTGTCGATCATGGCGTCGCTGTGGACCGAGGTGCTGTGGTTCGACTCGGTGGGCTACCGGGGCGTCTTCGTCACCCAGCTGGTCACCAAGAGCGTGCTGTTCGTGGTGGGCTTCGCGCTGACCGCGGCCGCGGTGGCCTCGAGCCTGGTCATCGGCTACCGCACCCGGCCGATCTACGCACCGGTGACCCCGCAGCAGCAGAACCTCGACCAGTACCGCGAGGCCATCGAGCCGCTGCGGCGGATCGCGATGTTCGCGATCCCCGGCATCCTCGGCCTCCTCGCCGGAACCGGCGCGGCAGGACAGTGGAAGACGTTCCTGCTGTGGCGCAACCGCGTCCCCTTCGGCAGCCGGGACGCACAGTTCCACCTCGACCTGTCGTTCTTCGTGTTCACCCTGCCGTGGATCCAGTTCCTGCTGGGTTTCCTCACGATGGTGCTGGTGATGGCCACCCTGGCTGCCGCCTTCACGCACTACGTCTACGGCGGCCTGCAGATCCAGGCGCGCGCCGAGCGCACGTCACGAGCAGCGCGCACCCACCTCGCGATCCTGGTCGCAGCGCTCGTCCTGGTCCGGGCGGCGACCTACTGGTTCGACCGCTACGCGCTGGCGACCAAGGACTCGACCCTGCTGACCGGCATCCGCTACACCGACGCGCATGCGGTCCTGCCGGCCAAGGCGATCCTCGCGGTGGCCGCGCTCATGACCGTCGGCCTGTTCATCGCCTCCATCTGGACCCGCTCCTGGCGACTGCCGGTAGTCGGTGTCGCGCTGCTGCTCATCACCTCGATCGTGGTCGGCAGCATCTACCCCGCGCTGTACCAGCGGTTCGTCGTCAAGCCGTCGGAGAAGTCCCGCGAGCAGGTCTACATCGACCGCAACATCAAGGCGACCCGTGCGGCCTACGGCATCGCGAACGTCGACTCCGAGAGCTACACGGCGACGACCGAGGCGAGTCCTGGTCAGCTGCGTGACGACGCCGAGACGATTCCCGGCATCCGTCTGGTCGACCCGATCGTGGTCTCCCCGACCTTCAAGCAGCTGCAGTCGGTGAAGTCCTACTACGCCTTCCCCGACGCCCTCGACGTCGACCGCTACACCGTCGACGGCAAGGTCCGCGACACGGTGCTGGCCGTCCGCGAGCTCGACCTGGACGGCATTCCCTCCAACCAGCGCAACTGGCTCAACGACCACACCGTCTACACGCACGGCTTCGGCCTCGTCGCGGCCTACGGCAACCAGCGCACCGCCGACGGCGCCCCGGTCTTCTACGAGCGCAACATCCCCCAGTCCGGTGAGCTCCCGGACTTCGAGCCGCGGATCTACTTCGGCGAGCAGTCGCCGACCTACTCGATCGTCGGAGGGGCCAAGGGCGCCAGCCCGCGCGAGTTCGACTACCCCGACAACAGCGCGGCCGGCCAGAAGAACAGCACCTTCGACGGCAAGGGTGGTGTGGCCCTGAGCTCGCTGCCGCGCAAGCTGGCCTACGCCCTCAAGTACCGTGAGCTCAACCTCCTGCTGTCGGACGCGGTCAACGACTCCAGCCGGATCCTCGACCACCGCGAGCCGCTCGAACGGGTCGAGCGGGCGGCCCCCTGGCTGACACCGGACGGCAACCCGTACCCGGCGGTCGTCGACGGCCGTGTCCAGTGGATCATCGACGGCTACACGACGACGGCCGACTACCCGTACTCGCGACTGACCGAGATCGACACGGCTACCTCTGACTCGGTGACCGCGCGGTCCAGCGCTGTCACGACCATCGGCAGCGGCCAGGTCAACTACATGCGCAACTCGGTCAAGGCGACCGTGGACGCCTACGACGGCTCGGTGAAGCTCTACGCGTGGGACGACAAGGATCCGCTGCTCAAGGCGTGGAACAAGGCGTTCGACAACCCGGTGCGCCCGATGAGCGAGATCGACGCGGACCTGATGTCACACCTGCGCTACCCCGAGGACCTGTTCAAGGTGCAGCGGCAGATGCTGGCCAAGTACCACGTGACCGACGCCGCCTCCTTCTACGGCGGCCAGGACTTCTGGCAGATCCCGGAGGACCCGGCCCAGGATGCCAGCGTCGTCCAGCCCCCGTACTACCTGACCCTGAAGATGCCGAAGCAGGACGACGCCCGCTTCTCGATCACGACCACGTTCAAGCCAGTGGGTGACCGGCAGTTGTTGACCGGCTTCCTCGCCGTCGACGCGGACGCGGGGTCGACCGACGGGAAACGCAGCGACGACTACGGCACGATGCGTCTGCTCACGCTGCCCAAGGACAGCCAGGTCAGCGGTCCCGGCCAGGTGCAGAACGAGATCGGCTCGTCGAACGCCACGTCGCCGGACTCGGCCCTCAACCTGAGCCAGTTCCTCAACAACGCCCGGACGACTGGGTCGAGCGTCACGCTGGGCAACCTGTTGACGCTGCCCGTGGGCGGTGGACTGTTGTACGTCCAGCCGATCTACGTGCGAGCCCAGGGCGACTCGTCGTTCCCGCTCCAGCGAGCCACCGTGGTCGCGTTCGGGGACAAGCTCGCCTGGGCCTACACCCTCGACGGTGCCCTCGACGGCCTGTTCGGTGGCAACTCGGGCGCCAGCGCGGGCGACTCCGGCTCGACGCCGACCACACCTCCCACCACGGGCGGCACGCCGACCACGCCGCCGGCCGACTCGGCGGCGCTCACCAAGGCGCTGGCCGACATCCAGGCGGCCTACGACGCGGGTCAGAAGGCACTCAAGGCGGGTGACTTCGCGGCATACGGCACCGCCCAGAAGGACCTCAACGACGCCATCCAGCGCGCTGTCGCGGCGGCCCCGAAGGGCGGCTCGGTCAAGGTGACCCCGACACCGTCAGGGACCGCCACGGCCACGTCGACACCGACCGGCACGTCGACGCCGTGACGCAGCGCTGACCTGCGAGTGACCCCTGCGCCCAGCCGATTTGGTTCGGGCGCAGGGGTTCCCGTAAGGTGGTGTCTACCGACGCGGGGTGGAGCAGCTCGGTAGCTCGCCGGGCTCATAACCCGGAGGTCGCAGGTTCAAATCCTGCCCCCGCTACCACGAAGTAGCAGGTGAGAGGCCCTTTCCCTTCTGGGAGAGGGCCTCTGGCGTTGCCTCGTGTAGCCAAATGTGTAACCAACCGGCGTCGAGACGCTCCGTGAACAGGGCGGACGCATCGGACAGCCTGGGACGAGGCAGAAACGCATGAGACGGCCGTTCGGAGCGGAGCGGGGCACGTTTCGGGGTGTCGCCGGGTCGCTTTCCGGACGATCGCCGGTCGGAGAGCGACTGCACGGGCCCCACTAGTGCCCCACAGCTCCGTCCGTTCGCAGCGCGAACTGCTCATCGTTCGGGCCTACAGAGGCTCTGGACGCGACCCTGCGACCTGTTCTGGCCCAAGGCCGCAGCGCCACGCTCGTCGGGATTGCCGCCAGCGCGCCGACGCGGTGCCCCCGGGTCGTGGTCTGTGGCTCAGCCCCGGATGCCTTCAGCTCGCCACGTTATGGCCAGTGGGGCGTGGAGGCCACGCCTGGGCGCCAAGCTCTCGGGACACGGACCGCGCGGTTTCGCGAACCAGGTCGCGTGACTCGTGGCCGGAGACGTCGCCATCGGAGGGCATCACGACACCGATGGCCCCTATTGCCTCTCCGTACGAATCGAAGATGGGGCTCGCCAGCGAGCCTTCGCCGAGCACGGCCTCGTCTTGCTCGACGGCGATGCCGGTCGATCGGATCACGTCCAGCTGCTCGCGTAGTTGGTCGGCGGAGGTGATCGTCTCGCCGGTCATGCTGCGCAGCTCTCCCGAGGTCAGCACTCGCTTCTCATCTTCGGGGAGGAAGGCGAGCAGGGCCTTGCCCAGGGCGCCTGCATGCGCCGGGATGAGAATGCCCACCTCCGGCATCTGGCGGCCGCCGTCGGGGCGTGGCTCATGGTGGATGATCACGACGTCGTCGATGAGCAGCACACCGGTGCGGACGGCGAACCCGGTGCGTCGGGCGAGGTCCTCGGCCCAGGGGATTGCCTTCGACCTGAGCTCAAGCGTGTCGAGATAGACGTTGCCGAGCCGAAGAACGGCGGGTCCGAGCTGGTAGCGGCTCGAACCGCGCTCCTGCACGACCATTCCGTGCTCGACCAGGCTGCGGACGATGCCGTGGGTGGTCGAGGGCGCCAAATCAAGGCGGGCAGCCAGCTCCGACAGGCTCATCCGACGGGCGCCCTGCAGGGCGCTGAGAACCCGGATGGCGCGGTCGACCGATTGGATCACGTTTGTCCCTTCGCCGTGACGCACTTCACGAAAACTCTTGCCTCCTAGTGAATCACAGGTGTAGCCTCCAAATCACGTTCGACAATATCGAATGACATTCAACTACTTGCAAAGGGGCAAGGGCGATGCTTGACGAGACCACCCTCCTTCAGCGCTTGGGCGCTGAGGTCATCGGTACGGCTTTCCTGGTGTTTATCGGGGTGGGATCCGTCCCCGCCACCCTGATCGTCAACGGCAACGCGCCGTTCACGATGGCCGACCTGGGCGTCATCTCCTTGGCGTTCGGCACCATCGTCGTGGCCACCGTCTATGCCCTCGGGCATGTGGGTGGCAATCACATCAACCCGGCGGTAACCCTGGGGCTCGCCGTGTCCGGCAAGTTCCCGTGGGCCCAGGTGCCGGCATACATCGGGGCCCAGGTCGTCGGGGCGATCATCGGGGCTGCCGCGATCATCGGTGTCCTCGGCCAGAAGGCGAGTGATGTGGGCCTTGGCGTTGCGTCGTACGGCGACATCAGCAGCCTGCAAGCCTTCACGGCCGAGTTCGTGGGCACGTTTATCCTCGTGTTCACCATCTTCGGCGTCATCCACCGCAAGGCCGCTGCTGGGTTCGCCGGCGTCGCCATCGGGCTGGTCGTCTTCGCGGCGATCATCCCTGTTGCTCCGGCAACGGGCGCATCCATCAACCCGGCTCGTACCGTTGGTCCCATGCTCGTCCAGCAACTCGCCGGCGGCGACGTGAAGTGGCCCCAGCTCCCGGTGTACCTGGCGGCGGAACTCCTCGCCGGAGTCGTCGCCGCTGTGTTGTTTGGCTTCCTCACCCGCACGCCGGCTGATCGTTCCGTCGGGGCGCCCGGGCTGGATCTCGGCGACCCCGACTCGTCCCCGGCCACCACCCGTCAGACCAGCACCGTCTGACTTGTCCGCACCCGCTGACTCCGAAAGGGACTCTCATGAAGAAGCTGATCAACGACCCCAATGACGTCGTGGTGGAAGCACTGCGTGGCATCGAAGGCGCGCACCCCGAGCTGCGGGTCGACCATGAAAGCAAGGTCATCTACCGCGGTGACGCCCCGAAGAGGGGCAAGGTTGGCATCATCTCCGGCGGGGGGTCAGGGCACGAACCGCTGCATGGCGGATTCGTCGGTCTGGGCATGCTCGACGCAGCCTGTGCCGGGGAGATCTTCACCTCGCCGGTGCCTGGGCAGATCTTGGCCGCGACCAAGCTGGTGGACGGAGGGGCAGGGATCCTGCACGTCGTCAAGAACTACACCGGCGACGTCATGAACTTCGAGATGGCGGCCGAAATGGCGGCGGCGGAGACCGGAGCACGCATCGTGTCGGTGGTGACCGACGACGACGTGGCGGTCCAGGACAGCACCTGGACGGCAGGGCGTCGCGGTGTCGGCGTCACCGTCCTCCTCGAGAAGATCGCCGGGGCGGCGGCCGAGCAGGGTCGCGACCTCGACGAGGTCGCCCAGGTCGCCAGAACCGTCAACGAGAACGGCCGGAGCATGGGCCTTGCCCTCACTTCGTGCACCGTGCCGGCTGCAGGCCGGCCGACTTTCGACCTCGGTGACGACGAGATGGAACTGGGTGTCGGCATCCACGGAGAGCCGGGCCGTGCGCGGTTGCCGCTCGCACCGGCGAGCGAGATCGCCTCGCTCCTGGTCGAGCCAATTCTCGCCGACCTGGCGTTCGCCAGGGGTAACCCCGTCATCGCGTTCGTCAACGGTCTCGGCGGCACTCCGCTGATCGAGCTCTATGTCGTGTTCAACGAGGTCCAGAAGATTCTCGGCGGGCGTGGCGTGCCCATTGCACGCTCGCTCGTCGGCTCCTACATCACCTCACTCGACATGGCCGGCGTGTCGATCACCCTGCTCAGGGTCGATGACGAGCTGCTCTCCCTCTGGGACGCTCCTGTCAACACTGCTGCACTGAGATGGGGCATCTGACGATGAATGAGAACGTGACCACGGCGGTCTTCGAGCAATGGGTGCGCAGGTTCGCGGACCTCGTCGCCGAGAACCGTGAGTTCCTGACCGAGCTCGACGCGGCGATCGGCGATGCCGACCACGGGTCGAACATGGACCGGGGCATGAAGGCCGCCGTGGTCGCGCTCGACGAAAGCCCGCTACCGACTGCTGGCGCCCTGCTGAACAAAGTGGGGATGACGCTGGTGTCCACGGTCGGAGGCGCGAGCGGGCCCCTGTTCGGGACGCTGTTCATGCGGATGGGCAGCTCCCTCGGAGCCGCCGCCGAAACCGTTTCGGCAGCCGACGTCGCGACTGCCCTTCGAGCCGGGCTCGTGGGCGTCGTCGATCGCGGCAAGGCCGGGTCAGGCGACAAGACCATGTATGACGCCCTGGCGCCGGCGGTCGACGCCCTGGAACGCGCGCTCGCGGAGCACGCTTCCTTGGCCACTGGGTTGAAAGCTGCCCGGTCTGCCGCCGCCGCAGGCCGCGACGCGACGATGCCGATGCTGGCCCGTAAGGGACGTGCGAGCTATCTGGGGGAACGGAGCGTGGGGCACCTTGACCCCGGCGCCGCAACGGTGGCGCTCTTGCTCGAAGCGGCGGCGGATGCGCCGTTCTGAGCCATTGGCTGGATTCATGACCGAGAGCAAGCACGATCAGGAGTGGAGCGCAGTGGAAATGACAAAGAGCCATGCCGCCGACTCGTCGGCGGTGGATGCCCAGAGTGGCGTCGGTTTGGTCGTGGTTTCCCACAGCCGCGCGCTTGCCGCCGCCGCCGTGGCCCTGGCGGCGGAGATGCTGCACGGCCGCCGGCTGCGGATAGAGGTGGCGGCGGGTCTTGACGACGCGACATTCGGTACTGACGCGGTCGCCATCATGGAGGCCATTGGACGGGCCGACGGGCCGGAGGGCGTCGTCGTTCTCATGGACCTCGGCAGTGCCGTGCTGAGCGCCGAGCTGGCGCTCGACCTGCTCAACGACCCTTCGGTCCGTGATCGCGTGACGCTCTCGCCCGCCCCCCTCGTCGAGGGCCTCATCGTCGCTGCCGTAGCGGCTGCGGGTGGAGCCAGCCGGGATGAGGTCGCCGCCGAAGCGCGAGGCGCCCTGATGGGCAAGGCAGGGCACCTGGCGACCCCGGAGCAGCGTCCCGCCGAGCCGGACGAAGCAGCGGAGGGGGAGGTCGTCGGAGTATTCCGTGTCGACAACCCTCATGGACTGCACGCCCGGCCCGCCTCACGCCTGGTCAGCGAGGTGCGTGCGCTCGACGCCTCCGTGCGTCTGCGCAACCTCACCACGGGCGCCGGACCGGTCCCCGCGGGCAGCCTCAGCAGGGTCGCGACACTGTCAGCCCTGCGGGGCCATGAGGTCGAGGTCCGAGCCTCAGGGCCCCAGGCGCGAGAAGCGGTCGAGCACGTCCTTGCCCTCGCGAAACGCCGGTTCGACGAGACCCTCGGTGAGGATGTCGAGCCAACGGCTCCACCTCGAACTGCGTCGAGCACCAGTGGCCCCTTGCCTGCATCGCCGGGGATCGCGATCGGCCCCGCTCGGCGGCTGACCTCCGGGCCGGTCGACCCCGACCAGCATCCGGTCGGAGAGCCGGCTGTTGAATGGCGACGCATCGTGGAGTCGGTGGCGGCTGTGCGTCGAGAGATCGAGCACGCCCGGGTCGTGACTGCCCGACGAGTGGGTCCCGAGCAGGCGAGCATCTTCGATGCGCATCTCTCCCTCTTGGCCGACGCAGAGCTCCTTGCCGACGTCAAGGCCAGCATCGGAGCCGGCCTCGGGGCCGCGGGCGCGTGGGCCCGCTGCCTCGCCGAGGTCGAACGCGAGTGGGCGGGCCTCCCCGACCCCTACCTCAGGGAGCGCGCGGCGGATGTCCGTGCGGTGGGCGACCAGGTGATGCGCGCCCTGACCGGGCAGACGGCACGACGACTGGCGGCCACGGGTGTACTGGTGGCGAGCGACCTCACGCCCGCCGAGACAGCCGGCCTGGATCTAGAACTAGTGACCGGAGTACTCCTCGCAGAGGGCAGTCCGACCTCGCACGCGGCCATCTTGGCCCGGGCCCGCGACATTCCCGTCGTCGTGATGGCCGGCGACGAGGTCTCGAGCATCCCCGAAGGCAGCACGATCCTCCTCGACGGCGGCAGCGGCGAGTGGCACCTCGACCCGCCGCGTGAGCTGATGGAGCAATTTCGCCGCAGGGGCGCTGACCTGGCTCGGCTGCGCGCCGGGCAGATCGCCCTCGCCGAAAAACCGGCCGTGTCGAGTGACGGCACGTCCGTCCTCGTGGCGGCCAACCTCGGCTCGGTGACCGACGCTCGCGCCGCCCTGGCAGCCGGAGCGGACGGCGCCGGTCTCGTCCGCACCGAGTTCCTCTTCCTCGACAGGCAAACAGCGCCCAACGTCGACGAACAACAGGGTGTCTACGACGAGATCGCCCAGGCGATGGACGGCCGTCGGATCACCTTCCGAACGCTTGACGTTGGGGGAGACAAGCCCCTGCCATACCTGCCGATGCCGCAGGAGGATAACCCCTTCCTTGGCCAACGCGGCATACGGCTCAGCCTCGAGCACCGCGACCTCCTGCGTGACCAGATGGCTGCGATCTGTCGCACGGCGCGGCACGCTGAAACCAGCATCATGATCCCCATGGTGTCCACGCCCGACGAGATGATCGAGGCGCGTCAAGTGCTCATGGAGGCGGCTGGGCCATCCGGGATCCCGAACGGGTTGCGCATCGGCACGATGATCGAGATTCCAGCTGCTGCGCTCAAGATCGAGGCTTTCCTTCCTCACGTCGACTTCGTCAGCATCGGTACCAACGACCTGACCCAATACGCCCTCGCGGCCGAACGCGGGAACGGCGCCGTCGCGGCCCTCTCCGACGCCCTCGATCCGGGCGTCCTCCGCCTGATCGACCATGTATGCCGAGCAGCACGCGGTCGTATCGACGTCGCCGTCTGCGGCGAGGCCGCCTCAGACGAGCTGGCCATCCCGGTACTCGTCGGACTGGGTGTCAGAGAGCTCAGCGTCGCACCTCCTGCGGTGCCCAGGGTCAAGGCGGCCATCCGTGAGCTCGACGTCGAGCGCTGCGCGTCCGTGGCGCGACTGGCGCTCACGCTGGCCAGCGCCAACGACGTCCGCAAGCTCGTGCTGGCCACCATGGCGGAGGCCGCGGGATGACGCCGCTCGCCTGAGCTCGGCGCCGCGCGGGTCGATGCCTCGCGCGGCCACGGCCACCACCCTGGCTCGGAGCCCTGAGGGGACGCTGGGGCCGGTAGGCCGCCTGGGACACTGCCCGAGCTCCATCCGGACCATGAAGGTGTAGCCACATGTGTAACCGGGAGGTGACGGGACGCCTTGAGACGCGCAGTGACATCGAGGACGCAATACTGCGACTCCAGCGGCAGGCGAGAGCGGCCGGGACGTGTAGGACGTGAGCGTGGCTGGCTCATAACCCGGAGGTCGCAGGTTCAAATCCTGCCCCCGCTACCACGAAGTAGCAGGTCAGAGGCCCTTTCCCTTCTGGGAGAGGGCCTCTGGCGTTGGCTCGTGTAGCCACATATGTCGCTAACCCGGGTCGAGACGCTCGTGAACGGGCTGGACGGCTGGGACAGCTGGGACAAGCCAGAAACGCATGAGACGGCCGCGGAGAGGCGCCTTGCGGACGTTTCCGGGGTGTCGCCGGGTCGCTGTCTGGATGATCGCTGGATTCGGCGATAGGTGGTCCCAGTTTGGTTCTCCGCACGTTTCGATTTTCGGCGTGTGAGTCGCTGCGATGAGGGGCCGCGCGCGCTCGGGTGGCCGCGGCGGCCACAGGCGGGCCCGGACCTGATCGCCGGGCACTGGCAGCTGCTCCAGTGGGCTGGGGCTGTGCCGCGGAACCGGTGTGGGACAACGAGTCCGCGGTCGGGTCGTGGCGGGCCGAGAGGCTGAGGCTGCCCGACGACTTCGAGGCGTTCCGTGGCACGCTCGGGATCGGGGTGCATCAGTACCGCCCCCGCCACCCTGAGGCCAAGAGCATCGTCGAGCGGGCCAACGGGTACCTGGAAACCCCGTTCCTGCCCGATCGGACCTTCACCGGCCCGGCTGACTTCAACACCCAGCTGAGGCACCCGCCGAAACCCGCATATGCGGCTTTCGGCGCCTCTTCGTAACGGGGCCTGTGGTACTAGTCCGATCGGGCGAGGCGGCCCCCGTGGGGTCGGAGGAACGTGCTGTGGTGCGGGCCTGGTGGGCCGCCCCGGCGCATCGTCCGCGTGGAGGAGCAGGCTATGAGAGCTTTTGCGGTTGTGCGCGCCACCCTGGTTGCTGTCGCGACGGGGGCCCTGATATTTTCTGGGACGGCGGCCACGGCTGCTGCTGCCGGCCCTGTCACGACGGTCGTCCACGAGCACCAGGGCACTGAGACCTTTGTCGACGTGGGTCCCGAGTGCGGCTCGACCGAACTCTTCGAGATCACCGTTACCTACAACTCGGTGGAGAAGCAGACCATCTTCGCCGACGGGCGAGAGCACGACACCTTCACCCAGAGCGGGACCTTCGAAGCGGTCTCGCTCGAGACGGGACGCACTGCGACTGGACACTTCACCGTCTGGGGTGGTTTCAACGTCAACGGGAAGAGCGTCAACGGGACGTTCACCTTCAACGTCAACGGCGCCTACGACGACGGCCAACGGATCAGTGTCCACTCCGTCGACCACTTCGGCGCCATCCCGACCGGAGCGGTCTTCGAGTGGTCGAAGTGCCACGGCTGACGGCTGGCTGAGGGGACAGCGCGGCGCGCGTCGGGGACCGGACTGGCACAGGGGTGTCCGGTCCCCGGGGTTCGCATTCTCGACCCGTCGCTGAAAGGAAACGGAACATGCCCAAGACATCGAAGAGCAGCGCTTCAGAAACCGTTGAGGTGGCGGGCTATGAGGGTCACCTGGAGAGGCTCGAAGGGGGCTACACGGTGGCCTTCGAGAAGTACACCGCGGACGCAGATCTCGCAGAGTTCTTCAGGGGCTTGCCGGACGACCAGTGCCAGGCAGCCCACTGGGGGTACGTGCTCACCGGCAAGGTGACGTTCAAGACGCACTCTGGCGAGGAGACGTTCGAGACCGGCGATGCCTACTACGTCCCCCCGGGTCACACCCCAGTGCTGTACGCCGGTACCGAGGTCATCGAGTTCAGCCCCACCGAGCAGCTGCAGCAGACCCTCGACGTGGTCACGAAGAACATGGAAGCCGCCGGCTGAGGCTCCTTGGCGGAAACGGCAGCTCACCCGGGCGTGCCGGGCGGAGCCGGAAAGTGGAGCGATCCGTCGCGCCCGGCACTTCGCGGCGTTTCGCACTGACCTGCTACGGGGACGCAAGCCACTGTTACCCGTCTCGCGACCGACGTCAGGACCCTCCCGGGCCGGCAGCACGCAGCGGCGCGACGTTGCAGACGGACGCGCGTAGGAGTGAGCCGCTGCCGATCGGGTCGCTGGGCGTCCTGCCTCCCACCACCCGTATTGGCCGAACACGACTGCCCGTATTGGCCGAACACGACCTGCGGGCCGAGGCCGGTGCATCCGTCGGCCGTTCGGGCGGTTTGATCGTGGCTGCATTCCGGGCCGTCCCGATGCCGAGCCGAGCGCGAAACCCGTCGAAGCAGCGCCTGACGCCTCGGTCGTCAGGCGCTACCTCGAGTGCCTCGAGTGCCTCGAGTGCCTAGGGTGCCTAACTGTCGTCGCTGAACGTACCTCCGTAGATGCTGGAGTTGCCGAAGGTCGGCGCGCACTGATTGTTGGGTCCGGGGCGCAGGGCGGTGGAGTGGCTGGCCGGTAGTTCTGCCGCCTGTTCCTGGTCTTCTTTCTCGTCGCCGACCATGGTCGACGCGGCGCCGCCGGTGACGTCTTCGAAGAAGGCCTGACGGTAGGCGTTGATTGCGGCGCAGACGGTGCCGTCACGCATGTCGTTCCACACCCCCGCGCCGTAGTCGCGGGTCGCGACGGCGTAGTTGTAGTCGCCGAGGAACTCGGACGTGAGCCCGTTGGCACTGGACGCACGCCCGTCACCGATGGCGCCGCGGTGGACGGTAGCCCACGCCGTGACGGCGCCCGTTGCCCGGTTGACTTCGGCGTGCTTGACCACGCCTTGCATGCGGCGCGGGGAGGTGGTGTCGGTGCGCCACGGGTCAAGCCACGCGTTGTAGACCAGCCAGGCGTCCGAGCCGTCGGGGGAGAAGGCGATGGCTGGGAAGTTGGCCCGGTCACCGGCATCGCTAACGGCTTGGGCAGCGGTGTACGAGGCGCCGCGGTTGATGGAGGTGCTGATGTACGCCTTCTCCTGGTTGGTGCCGGCCCGGTTATCGGCCCAGGTGAGGACGATCTGGTCGGTGGCATCGGTGCCGGTGGGGGCACCATTGGCGATGTCGACGCTGGGGAAGTTACTGGTCCGGGCACCGGCGATGCCGTCAATGGTGAACCTCCCTTGGACGGGGTCGAACTGGCCGATACCAGCGACGGTCTGTACGACGCGGGGCCGCTCGAAGGTCGCGCCGCCGTTGAAGGAGCGGGCTTGGTAGAACACATCACGCCTGGCCTGGATGTCGGTGCCTGCCCACAGGACGTACACGACGCCGGTGCTGTCGGTGCGGATGGCGCATCCTTGGCGTCCCCCGGTCTGGTTGTTGTTGGTCGCAGCGGACAGCTGTCGAGTGCGCCAAGAGTCTCCTCCGTCGGTGGACCGGGCGAGGGTGACTGGTTCGGACCCTGCGGTGCCGCGGAAGCCGACGTTGCAGACGTACACGTTGCCGAAGTGCGCGCTGGTGGCCGCGTTGTCGGCCCAGATCTGCTCCTTGTCGCTGAACAGGGCGGTGTTCTGCCGGGTCACGATGACGGGGTCCATCCAGGCGGAGTTCTGTCCGGCGATGGCTCCTGCGATGTTGTCGGTGCGGGACACGGCGATGGCGGCAGCTCCGGCGAACGGCGCCCGACCGGGGAACGGCGTGGCGATGTTGGCGTAGTACAACCGCTGACCGTTGGCCCAGGCGAACGAACCATTGGCGGACGGGCGCGGCCCGAAGACCAGCTCGGGGTCACCGTTGGAGACCATCCCGTGCTCGTAGTACCCGGGCAGGGTCCCGATAGGGCCGCTGGGGTTGGGGACGCATCCGGTGTCTCCCGGCGGTGGGACGCCTGGGGCGGTGTCCGGAGCACCGATACAGCTGGGGGTCAGTCGGGCTGAGAAGCCGGTGTAGGTGGGCTGGGTCCAGGTGCGGCCGGCGTCCGTGGAGAACTGGACACCGGACACTCCGACCCCGGGGGTGAAGGGACAGGTGCGGTCGTCGCCCGCGTTGCACGCTTCCAGGTCGATGTTGTCGTTGGCGCCGGCGGCGAGGATCTGAGTCGCGGCGGGGTTGACCGCCAGGCCGGGTTCGTTCTGCTTGTTCTGGGAGAAGAGGTTGTCGTTGCTGCCGACGGTGACCTCGGTGGATCCACCGGGGGTGATGGGGGCGGCGTTCGCCAGCCCTGGCGCGAGAACGACTGTTGTGGCGGCGGCTGCCGCGAAGGCAGCCAGTTTGGTGATGCGCATGGCACTCCTCTGGTTGGGATGGGGCCTGCGCGGCGCGCCTCGTCCATGTCGCCTGAACGCTGTCGAGGCGGGGGCTCGGTGGTCGCCCTTGCATCGTCCGACTCACTCGCGTCAGGCACAACCCCTACCTGCACCTCAACCAGAGGCTCGATGCCTCGCAGAAGCGTGGGACAACCTGGAAGCTGGCCAGCTCCAGCTCCAGCTTCGCGCACCGCACCCGAAGAAGATCGACAGGCCATGCTCCTGTGAACGGCGCGCTGTCACGCGACAGGCGGGTCCGCCTCGGTGCGGTAGACCTCGAACTGACGTGGTGCGTAGACGTCGGCGATCAGTGCCAGGGCCCCTCGCGCGGCGGCGGCTGACCCCGATTGTGGATCACAAACGGGTATGCCAGGCGTTGCCCTGTCCAGAGGTGTCTAGCCGAGGGGGAGGTGTAGCCAAATGTGTAACCGGGAGTAGGAGGGACGGCTTGAGACGCGGTGCGACGACGAGGACGCGACACTGAGACTTCGTGCGGCGGGGGAGCGAGCTCGGGACGCGTGAGACGTGAGCCTGGCTGGCTCATAACCCGGAGGTCGCAGGTTCAAATCCTGCCCCCGCTACTTGAAGTAGCAAAGGAAGCGGCCCTCACAGTCACTGTGAGGGCCGCTCCCTTGTGCGCAACCATCCATCGGCGGGTTCTGGTCGGACTTCCGTGCTGCTGGTGCGGCGGTTCCGGGCGGGGTCCGTTGGGCAGATCAGGGCTGCGTTCGGGGGATGGTGGAGCCGAGCGCTGCGGTGGCGAGTGCGACGACGGCTGCCGCGGTGAAGGCGGCGGAGAAGCCAGTGACGCCAAGGTGACCTGAGGCCGGTGCTGCGGTGGAGATGCCGATGGCGGTGAAGGTGGCCGTGCCGAGGGCTGCGCCGACCTGGCTGGCTGAGCCGGCAAGTCCGGAGGCGAGTCCGGTGTGGGTGGCTGGGGCTGCTGAGGCGATGACCATGGTGGTGGGGGTGAAGCTGAGGGCGACGCCGATGGCGACGAGCAGGAGTCCGGGGAGAACTGCGACCACGTATCCGGTGGCGCGGGGCGCGTAGGCGAGCCAGAGGTGGCCGGCGGCGAGAATCACCAGTCCGATGACGAGAGTTCGCTGGGGGCCGAGGGCGCGCAGGATGCGCGGCAGCAGGGCCAAGGAGAAGGCAAAGCCCGTCAGGGAGGTGGGGACCATGGCCAGGCCGGCCTCCTGCGGGGCCATGTGAAGGGCTTGCTGGAGGTAGAGAGCGACGAGGACGAAGGTGGAGGCTCGGGCGGCGCCGCCGAGGATGGCGAGGCTGACGCCGGTGCTCATGGTTCGGGACTGGAACAGCTCGAGGGGCACGAGCGGGTCGGTGGCGCGGCGTTCGACGGCGATGAAGACCGCGAGCAGAGCGGCGGACGCGGCGAGGTTTGCGAGGACGGTTGGGGAGGTCAGGCCGTGTTCGGCGATGCCGAGGGCGCCGTGGACGAGGGCGATGACTGCGCCGGTGATGGCGGCGGCGCCGTGCCAGTCGAAACGGCGGCGGGTGCCGTGTGCTCCTTCGGGGAGGATGTAGCGGGCGAGGGTGACGGCGGCGACGGAGATGGGGACGGTGACGAAGAAGACCGAGGACCAGCCGAAGGTGCCGACGAGGAGTCCGCCGGCCATGACGCCGGTGGCGCCGCCGAGGGCTGAGGCGGCGCCCCAGATGCTCATGGCGCGGGCACGTTGCGGTCCGGGGTAGGTGAGCAGCAGGAGGGACATGGCGGCCGGGCTGAGTGCTGCGGCGCCGGCGCCTTGGATGATGCGGCCGCCCATGAGGAGTGCCGGGTTGGTGGCGAGGGCGGCGAGCAGGGTGCCAACGGTGAAGAGGGCGGAGCCGGTGATGAACATGCGGCGCCGCCCGAACAGGTCTGCGGCGCGGCCGGACAGGAGCAGCAGGCCGCCGAACGCGAGGACGTACGCGTTGACGACCCAGGTGATGGCAGTGGGGCTGAGCCCCAGGTCGGTCTGGATGGACGGCAGGGCGACGTTGACGATGGACGTGTCGAGCATGACGACGAACTGCGCGGATACGAGGAGTCCTAGGGCTACCGCGCGGCGTTGCCGGGCGCTGTGGTCCGCGCCGGCGGAGGTTGCGCTGGTGACGTCTGCCGGGCGGCTGCTGGTTTCGAGGGTGGCGGACACGGTGGGCTCCTTGGGTGCGGCACGGGTTGTCGTGCACGTCCAAGGTGCCGCTGAGCCCGTGGTGTTCGCGCCGGTGAAATGGCCGGGTTCTGGCCACGTCATGACGTGCCCGGCGGTTCGACGGCCGGGTCTGAACGGCTCGTCATTGGGCCAGCGGCGGGATTCGCCTGGTCAATCCCGGCCATTTCGCCGGGGTGATGGTTGCCGCCGGTGCCTACCGTCTGAAGGCAACAGCTCACCTCGGAGGAGACGACCATGAACGACATCGCCAGCAGCGCGAACGGATCGTTGGACGTAGTTGTGGTCGGTGCCGGCCAGGCAGGTTTGGCTATCGGTCACTACCTGGCACGGAGCGGGCTGAGCTTCGTCCTGCTGGAGGCGGGCGCGGAGGTTGGTCAGTCGTGGCGCAACCGGTGGGACTCCCTGCGGCTGTTCAGCCCGGCACAGTACGACTCACTGCCAGGTATGCCGTTCCCGGCCCCGGTGGACAGTCACCCATCCAAGGACGACGTGGCCGACTACTTGGCCTCCTACGCGGAACGCTTCGACCTGCCGGTGCGGTTGAACTCGCCGGTGCTGCGAACGCGCCGCGAGCAGGACGGAACCTTCATCGTGACGACGCCCTCCGGTGAGTTGCGTGCCCGACAGGTCGTGGTGGCCACAGGGCCGTTCCAGAGCCCCCGGGTTCCCGCAGCCGCAAGCCAGCTCGACCCGCACGTGCAGCAGCTGCACAGTGCCGACTACCGCAACCCTGGCCAGCTGCGCGGGGGCCGGGTGCTGGTGGTCGGCGCCGCGAACTCCGGACTGCAGATTGCCCAGGAGCTGGCACCGACGTGCGCGGTGAGCGTGGCGGTCGGGTCGAAGCCAGTAGCGCTGCCACAGCGCGTCGCGGGCAGGGACTTGTTCTTCTGGCTGACGAAGGTCGGCTTCTTCACGGTGCCGACGACCAGTCGTCTGGCTCGGCGGCTGCGCGCCCGGGGTGATCTGGTCATCGGCACCCGCAGCGCCGACCTGCGAAGGGCAGGTGTCGGTTTCCGGCCGCGGCTTACCCGTTTCACGGGGGACGTTGCGCACTTCGCGGACGGTACCCGGATGGACGTGGATGCGGTCGTGTGGGCTACCGGGTTCGCCTCGGACTACTCCTGGCTGGAGGTGCCCGGCGTCATCGTCGAGGGCCAGGTCCGTCACCACGACGGTGTCACACAGGTGCCTGGCTTGTACTTCCTGGGGTTGCCGTGGCAGACGAGCAGGGGTTCGGCCCTGCTCGGATTCGTCGGCGCTGACGCTGCCGTCATCTCGGCGCGGATAGCTCGCGACGTCGCCACATCCCACCGGCGCCCTGTCCTGCGCGCAGCGTCCTAGATGTACCCGGCCATCAGGTTGGTTGCAGTCTGCTGACGGGCGGAAGTCCTGCGAGTGCGCTGTGGCGTCGTTGAGTGTTGTAGTGCTCGAGCCACGGCGCAAGGGCAGCTGTTCTCTGGTCGTTGGTCAGGAAGACCTGACGGTAGGCCCACTCGGTGAGCAGGGTGCGGTTGAGGCGTTCGACCTTTCCGTTTTGCCATGGGCAGTGGGGTCGGATGAAGACCTGACGGATGCCGTGCTGGGCGCAGAGCTGGCGCAGGGAATACCGGTAGGCCCAGGCGTTGTCGGTCATCAACCGTTCGATCTCGGTGATGCCGTGCGCTGCGAAGTACTCGATCGCACGCTGGAGGAATCCGACGCAGGTCGGGCCCTTCTCGTCGGGCAGGATCTCGGAGTAGGCCAGCCGGGAGTGGTCGTCGACCAAAGAGTGCACGTAGTCGAACCCGGGACCGTTGACCCGGTTCCTGGCGATGCCGCGGCCGTGGACCCGCCAACCACCACCGTCAGGGACGCGGCCCAGTTTCTTGACGTCCATGTGGACCAGTTCGCCGGGCCGGTCCCGCTCGTAACGGACCGCGGTGACCTTGCTGGCCCGGATGACCTCGCCGGTGATCGGGTCGAGCACGGCCAGTTTCGGAACCCCTTGGCGAGCCAGGACCCGCGACACAGTCCGGGTGGGCACGCCCAACTCGGCACCGATCCAGTCCGGGCCACGACGTTCACGCTGACGCAGCTGAACAATCCGACTCTCGAGCTCGATTGGCGTCCTGGTCGGGCTGTGATGCGGTCGCGAGGACCGGTCGCGCAACCCCGCTTCGCCCTCAGTGGTGAACCGCTCGATCCAGGTCCGAACACACTTGCGTGAGACACCCATCGCTGCCGCGATGTGGGCTTTGGGCCAGCCAGCCTGGTGCCGTTGCACGATCAGCAGCCGGCCGTGGACCGTCAGTCGAGCATTACCGTGGGACACGAGAACCTCCGAGTGGATGTGGGCCTTAGACAAGCCACACCCCACTCGGGGGTTCTCCTTACGTCACCAGGTCGGCGGAACCAACGTCATGGCCGGGTACACCTAGATCGGGACCTCGGGCGCGGAATTCCTCATGCACAATGCGCTCGCTGTGGTGAAGTCGGCGCGCCAAAGATTCGCGCAACGTACGCTCAGCCGACGTGACCTCTTCTGCCGCTGTTGCCGCCTGCGTTCTTCTGGGGGCTCTGGCAGTGTTCCAGGCTCTGCTGGTCTGTGGTCTGCCCCTTGGGCGCTTCGCCTGGGGTGGTCAGCATGAAGTGCTCCCCACGCGGCTGCGGGTGGGCAGTCTCGTGTCCATAGTCATCTACATCGTCATCGGCTGGGTGATTCTCGCTCGAGCCGGGCAGGACAGCAGCGGCGGCCACGGCATCCTGGGCGTGGCCACCTGGGTCGTCGCTGGATTCTTCCTCCTCGGGGCTGCGGGCAACCTGGCATCAAGGAGTCGCCCAGAGCGCTTCGTCATGACTCCCGTCGCCGTGCTGCTGTGCGCTCTCACCGTGGTTGTCGCCGTTCAGGGCTGACTCCAGAGCTGGTGGCGCCGTTGCGGTTGTGCGGACGCAGGTCCCGGAGACCGGCCTCTGCGGGTTCTGCGCACTAGCGTGGGCAAGGTTGCCGCTGCGGCAGCCAGCGCCAGGCTCAGGCCGCCCAACAGTGGAATGCGGACGGTGTCGCCTGCGTCGTCCAGGCGCAGCTGGGTGGTCGGATAGTCGATCATCTTGGCGGCTGACACTGCCGTCGCCCGGCCGGCGTGACCGGACAGGTACCGCAGGGCGCCGTCGAAGCCGGGGCGAGTTGTCGGGTCCGTGGATGGCGTCGACGGGGACTAGGTGCCGCTTCGCCCAGGCGCGCAGGGTGGGGTCAAGGTTGGCGGTGCCGGCCGGTCCGGGGACGACCAACGTGGTTGGGATGGGGTCGTCAGCGAAGGTGTTCGTGTGCAGGAGGATGCCGTGCTTGGTGGTGACGGTGCCGGCGACGCTGAGCGGGATGGGTCGGGCGGCGTAGGATACGTCGTACACCTCGAAGCTGCTGGCGACGTCGATTTCGCCGATCCCGTCAGCGAGCACGATGCCCAGGGTCGGGCGTCCCCACGGGATGAGGGAATTCAGTCCGACGGGCAGGTCAGAGCTGGCGAAGGACTGCTTGGGGATGTCGGGCGACTGGGTCAGAGACCACTGCGGGTACCCCACGAGCCGGCCGACGCGAGTTGCTTCGTCGGGCCCGGCGAGGTCGGCCATGACGCGAAGCGCTCCGGGGATGCCGGACGTGACGCCGGCAGTACTCGTGATGGACCCGTCCTGGACGAACCGTTTCCCGGCAACCCAGTGCACGCCCGGGTACCGCTTGGCGTAGGCCCCGAGCCGGGACCAGTGCGCAGTAGCGGTGCGTCCATCGAGCAGCCCGGCCGCAGCAAGGACCTCGGCCCCGTTGCAGACGCTGAGGGCGCGCACTCCCTCGGCAGCTCGCTCGGCGAGCCACGCCCGCATGGGCGCCTCGGTGGGTCCGTCGGCATCCGCAACGGCGGGTACGACGACCACATCCGGGCGGGGAGCTCGACTCAACTTGGTGTCGGCGAACGTGAACGTGGGCACGATGGCCGGCCCGCCTTGGGTGGGTTGTGCGGAGGCGGTGGCGGCGACCGTGTACACGGAGAACTGCGGGGAGCTGGCGAACACCTCCAGCGGGGCGAGGGCGTCGCTGCCGACGGTGCCGGACGCGCCGAGGATGACGGCCACCTTGATGGGGCCGTTCGACGATGACTGGCTGGCGGGAAGGGCTGCGACCGCCCGGTCGGATGCACCTGTGGCGGCCTGACTCGTGGTGACCCGAGCTCCCGCGACGGCCAAGCCGGCCAGCGTGAGGACGGCAAGGGCGCTCGATGAGGCGATGTTGCGGGCGCGGCGACCAGGTGTGCGCATGAGGGTTCGTCCGTTCAGTCGGGCGGTGGTACCGCCGTAGCTGGGCGCTGGGTGGTGCGCGGTCGAGGTTGGGTCCGGAGCGGCCCGCCGGTAGGGGCGGGCCGCTCCCCGGGCCGTCGCCACCTGGCAGGGGGTTGGCGGCGGGGCCTCGGCGGTCACCCTGGAAGGGGGTTGAGGGCGACCGGGAGCTTGGATGCTGCGTGAGCGCTGACGTGTGCTGTCAGCGGGTGGGAAGCGGGCTGTGGGTGCGGGTGGCGGTGACGACGTCGGTGATCGCGGTGACCGTCTGGGCGGCGCCGGTCGGGTCGGTCAGGAGCCCGACGTGGGACAGGTCCTCCACGGTGTGGCGGGAGTTGGTCGACAGGGCGGCCATCGCGTCCTGCGCGGCGCCCCAGCCGGGCTTGGCGTCGACGTTGTCCTTCGCAGTCAGCACGACCAGCGGGGTGCCCCCGAGGGTGGTCAGTGCCTGGGCCTGACGGAACGCGACGGGCAGCGCGGCCTGGTCGGCGCGCGTGTTCGCCCACCCTCGCGGGCTGTTCGTGAACGCGGCCACCTGCGCACCGGCATCGCCGGGCAGTGACGGGCCACTCATCGCGGAGAGGACGTGACCGACGCCGAACCGGAACAGGGTCGGTGCCACCGCAAGGGCGCGGCGCATGATCTGGTACTCACCGTTGAACGGCTTCACGAGCTCGACCTGTCGAGGGCTGGCGCTGTCGAGCAGGACGACACCAGCGACATCCTTCGGGTACAGGTGCGTGTACGTGCAGGGCGTGGACGCCGCCGCTGGAGTGCCCGGCCAGGACGAACGGGCCGGGTCTCGCCGGCTGCGGTCAGCAGCTTGTGCAGGTCGGTCGCGGCGGTGGTGGCGTCGGCCGGGTTCGACGAGTCGTCGCTCCAGCCCTGACCGGCCCGGTCGTACGCACAGACACGGCTGGTTGCCGCAACGGCCGGCTGGACGCGCGCCCACAGCGGGGACGTCTCACCGAGGCCGTTGAGCAGCACGACAGTGGGACCACCCGCGGTGCTGGTGCCGGTGCAGTTCAGGTGGAGGCGGTAGCCGCCGACGTCGACGAGCTTGCCCGGCATCGGGCCGGCCGCGGTCGGTCGGGTGCCTTGGTGGTGGCCTGGTACAGGCCGCCGAGCCCGGCCAGGAGCATGGCGAGGGTGACCGGGTACACCCAGAGGCGGGCGCGGCCGGGGATGTCGCGGCGGGTGCGCCGCTCGACCCAGACGGCCAAGCACCACGAGGGCGGGTGCCCACACCCACGCGAGGCGGGACATGGCCGGCTCGCCCGGGTTGACCGCTGCCAGGCCGGTGCCGGCGGTCGCCATGACGCTCGCGGGCACGTATGCCCACCGCTGCGGGCGGGTCGTCTTGCGGGTGGTGAGGAACGCGAGCATGGCCCACCCGGCCGCGAACGCGATCAGGGAGGCGCCGATGACACGGGCCTCGGACGCGTCCGGCACGACCCCGAAGACGAGAGCGGCCGCGCCGACCACGCCGATGGCCATGGACGCGAACGTGATGCGGCCCATCGGGCCGACCCGGGTGGCCGGCGAGCTGGTCGCGACCTCGGTCGGGGTGGTGCGGGCGGTGGTGGTCATGACGGTTCCCTTTCCTGGCCGTCCGGGGTGGTCGGCCACAGGCACCACGGTCGCGGTGAACGGATTTGCTCGCCCCGGTCACATGGCCGGGATTGCCGCTCCTTGGGTGGTGCGTCATCGACGCTATGGACGGCCGGTTTCCGGCCTCTGTCCGGCGGCTGTCGCCCCCGACACCCTTGGCTGCGGGGCGCGCGCCGCGGGCGCAGCCGGTTGCAAGAGGCGTGTTCGGGTGCAGAACCCGGTCACTTGACCGGGGCGAACCACCCACCCGCGGGGTCACTCTCGAGGTGGACCCGAAGGAACCCACGCAGCGGGACACTGCTGTGAGCAAGGAGAGCCCGATGAACGCCGACACCACACGTCGGAACGCATGCCTGGACGGTGCGCACCGGCGGCCACCTGCAACCCGCAGACACCCGCCGACTGCTCGTCGACCTTGCCCGCGCCCACGCCACCAACGCCGTCGGCCGCCTCACCCTGCTGGCACACCTGCACCCTGGCAGGAACGCGTACGTGCCACCCGGCCGGCTCGTCCCCCCGAACTCAGCCCTGACTCGCGCAGCCACCGACGCCGCCACCAAGGTCCTGCCAACAGCGCTGCTCAACCACAGCCACCGCACCTACCAGTTCGGCCGCGCCATCGGCGAGCTCGAAGCAGGTCGACGTCGACGCCGAGCTCCTGTACGCCGCAGCCCTGCTGCACGACACCGGCCTCGTCCTCGCCGACGGACGCGACGACTTCACCCTCACGTCCGCCCGCATTGCCCGCGACGTCGCCGAACACGTCGGCCTGTCCACCGCCGCCACCGAACGCTCCAGACCGCCATCACCATGCACCACAGCCCCCGCGTCACCCTGACCGCCGGCCCCGTCGCCTACCTGCTCTCCGCCGGCGCCGGTGTCGACGTCGTCGGTGTCCGCATCTGGCAGCTGCCCGCGGCCACCCTCGCCGCCACCGTTCGCGACCACCCCCGCGACGGGTTCAAGAAGTACTTCACCCAAGCCATGGGCGAACGAAGCAGCCCGCGTCCCACACGGCCGCGCCCGCCTCCTCCGCCGCTACGGCGCGTTCACCGCCGCCATCGCACTCGCACCGTTCGACGAGTGAAGCCTCACCCCACCCTCATCAGCACCACCATTCGCAAAGGACCCCTGCCATGAAAGCCATCGTGCAAGACCACTACGGAAACGCCACCTCGCTCCGGTTCGACGACATCGACCGCCCCGAAGTTGGCAACGACAAAGTGCTCGTCCAGGTCGTCGCCGCCGGCGTCGACCGCGGCGCCCTGCACTTCATGACCGGGCAGCCGTACCTCATGCGGCTCGGAACCGGGCTGCGAACTCCGCGAGTTCGCGTCCCCGGCGTCAGCTACGCCGGACGCATCGAAGCCATCGGGTCGAACGTCACCGGCTTCGCCGTCGGCGACGAGGTCTACGGCGCAGCCCGCGGCACGTACGCCGAGTATGTGGTCGCGTCACCAACCAAGATGGCCCACAAGCCCGCCGAGCTCACGTTCGAACAAGCCGCTGTCCTGCCCTATGCCACTTTCGCCGCCCTCCAGGCAGTCCAAGACCACGCCAAGGCGCAACCGGGTGAGCGCGTCCTGGTGGTCGGCGGCACCGGAGCGGTCGGCTCCATCGTCGTCCAAGCCGCCAAGGCAGCCGGCGCTGAAGTCACCGCAGTGACCGGGCCCCGGCACCAGGACCACGCCAAGTCCCTGGGTGCCGACCACGCCATCGACTACACACACGACGACTTCACCGACGGAAGCCGCACGTACGACGTCATCATCGACGTATTCGGCCGCACCCCCACCAGGCGCCTACGCCGCGCCCTGACACCCAAGGGACGGCTCGTCATCGTCGGCGGCGAAGGCGACCGATGGGTCGGCGGCATCCAACGCCAGGCCGGCGCCATGCTCCTCACCCCGTTCATCAGCCAAACGCTGCGCATGTTCGTCGCCAAGGAGAACACCGCCACCCTCGAGCGCATGAACAGCCTCATCGGTGCGGGCGAAGTCCAGCCCCCGCAGATCCAGACTCACCAGCTCGTCGACGCAGCCAACGCCGTCCATGCCCTCGAGTCGAGCTCCAACGCAGGACGGCTCGCACTCACCATCTGACCGAGCGCGGCGAGCACTCCTCACCAACCAGGCGGGCGCATCAACAGGTCACGGCTGCGCCGATACGTCTCCTCGTCCACCTCGCCGCGCGCGAACCGCACGTCAAGCGCCTCCAACGCCGCAGGGGAAGCCTGCGACGCCCGTTCTGTCGTCGTGCCCGCTTGCCCAGGTCGGGGGCGCACAGCCAGCACCACTGCCACAGTTCCGGCCACGAGGATGAGCAGCACGACCAGGACGACCGCGCCCATCAGCCACCAGCCCCACCCGGCGTTGTCGTACATCATCGCTGGCCTCCTTCTGCTCGAACGCTCCCCGAAGGGTCTCCCACCATCTTTGCGCCGGCGTCGATGGGAGGGCAGGGACGAAGGGCCTGCTGCGTCAGCGGGGCAGCGGGCATACACAGCCGGGTTTGCCCAAGAGGTGGAGCAGCAACCCCGGCAGTTGTGCCGGGGCGAACCCTCCACACCAGGAGAAGAGTCGTGCATACCAACCACAGCACCGCATCGCATCGAGCCTCCGGACGGAGATGACGGCCATGACCCTCCACACCAACCCCCGCACCACGGCCCACGCCACCAGCGGGCAGCGCCCGGACACCTCCAAGCGGCGTCGAGCCATCGAGGCGGTCGCCTTCGTGGCCACCTGGGTGACCGCCGGATACCTGCTCGGGCTCAGCTCCAACGGGTACCTGCTACTCGGCATCCCGCTGACCGCCGCGTTCCAGCTGGGTGTGCGCCGCCGCCCGCTGCGCGAGCTGTTCGCCAGCGGCACGACCCGGTTCGCCTTGGACCGCAGAGGGGCCGCCATGGCAACCGTCCTTGCCATCACCCCCGGGTACTACGCAGCACAGGCGTTCACGGCTGGCGACTGGACCACGTTCGGCTGGTACCTGGCCGCCATGGCCGGCGCCGTCGCCGCATCGTTCTCCCTGCGCGCCAGCTCCATCCTTGCCACCGTCCGCTCAGCGGCCCTCCCCGTTGCCATCGGAGCCACGGGAATGGCAGCCGTCTACGGGATAGTGCACGTCGCGACCGGGACGCCACTTCCCGCGATGGCTGCCCTCGCCGCCCTGGCCAAGTACACCGCCTTGTACTACCCCGCCACGTTCCTGCTCGAGGAAGTCGCGTTCCGCGGAGCCATCGACGCCCACGTGCACCACGACGGTGACACACGCCGCTGGCAGTCCGCCGTCTTCGTGTCCGCCCTCTGGGGGCTGTGGCACCTTCCGGTCTCCTCAGGCTTTCCCCTGCCACTCATGGTTGTTGAGCTCGTTGTAGTCCACGTCGCAATCGGGGTGGGGCTGTCGTTCGCGTGGCGCCGCACCCGCAACCTGGGCGGGCCAGCGTTGGCGCACGCTGTCATCGACGCCGTCCGCAACGCCACCATGCTCGGGCTCTGATGCCGCACACCGAGCCGTCCGTGAACGGCCACCTCGAAGGCCGCGAAGCTCTCGCCCGGCTCCTCGCCGCAGGGAACGGCAGCACCGACGCCATGGCCCGGGCCCTGCAAGCGGTGTCCACCGTCGAACGCCCCCGCGCGTGCCTGGTCCACCCCAGCCCCCGCTGCGCCGAGACGGCCGAACAGAGCCTGACGCTCTTCGAGGACCTGGGCGACCCATCGTGCGCTGCCCTGTCACGGGTGCTCCTCGCCGTCGAGGGCGTCACCGGCGCCCACCCCCAACGCAGCGAACAGCTCCTGCAACAGGCCCACGACCAGTTCACCGACGACGATGACCCATGGGGGTCAAGCGGTCATCGGGTTCGTCCGGATGGAGACCGCTCTCAAGGCGGGCAACCAAGACGTCGCCATCCCCACCGGCAGGGCAGCAGCCGCAGCGTTCCGCGAGCTCGACGACCCCTTGGGCCTGTCCGCCATCCTGTACCACCTCGGCTGGGGCCTTCGACAGTTCAGCCGCTACCCCGAAGCGGCACGAACGCTCGAGGAAGCGATCGACGTGGCCACCAGGGCCGGCCTGTACAACACCGTCCAATGGGCCCTGGCCGACCTGGGCGTGACCCACCTGCACCAAGGGCACCCGGAGCAGGCGAGAGACATGGTCGCCCGGGCCAGCGCCGCCTCCGAACACATCGGCGACGGCGCAGGCACCATCCTCGCCGGCTACGGGTACGGGCTGATGGCGCAAGCGGAAGGTGACTGGCCAGCAGCCCGCCGCCGGTACACCGATGCCCTGCAGGGTTTCCGAACCCTCGGAACCCCAGTGCCCCAAGGACTGGCTCTGGCTGGGCTTGCCCGGTGCGACGAAGCAGACGGTGACCTCGAAACGGCACTGGGCGGCTACCAGCATGTCCTGGACCTCAGTCACCAGGTGGGTGAGCCGTCCTTGACCGCCACCGCCCTCGAGGGGCTGGGGCGGATCGCGTGGGCCAAGGGTGAGGTGGAGGAAGCTCGCGCGCTCCTGACCCAGGCGGCCGACGTCAGGGTGGACCGCGTCAGACCGGCGCCGCCGCACGAGCGGCGCGACCTGGCTGCACTCATGGCCACCGGCGTCCTTCCGGTGCAGAACAGGACTTCCTCACCGAGCCTGTGAGACCCCGCCGTGTCACGACGGCAACCGACCTTGCGTGCGTGGTTCATACGGGCGGCTGCGGGTCGTACTGCACGTCTCGGCGCACCGCACGGGCCCGGTCAGCGCCGGCAAGCCGGGCCACCAGGTGCAGCGCCATGTCGATGCCGGCACTGACCCCGGCGCTGGTGATGACGTCGCCGTCGTCGACGAACCGGGCGGTGTCGTCCACGTCGATCGACGGGTCGAGCTCGTGCAGCAGTTCGAGGGACTGCCAGTGGGTGGTCGCGGGCCGTCGGGCCAACACACCGGCGGTGGCG
This sequence comes from uncultured Actinomycetota bacterium, assembly GCA_963740865.1. Classification (GTDB taxonomy): domain Bacteria; phylum Actinomycetota; class Actinomycetes; order Actinomycetales; family Dermatophilaceae; genus Pedococcus. Next base: position 120,570 of record CAVUGH010000026.1, on the reverse strand, counting down.
TAGACCAGGGCGCCGGTGCAGACGCTGGTCATCAGCGGAACGGTCGCGCGCTGCCCGCGGACCCACGCAACGTGGTCCTCGTCGCGCATCAAGGTTCGGGTGCCCTGACCGCCGGGGTGGAGGAGCACCCGCATCGGCGGCACGTCCGCGAACGAGTGGTGCGCGCCGAGAACCAGGCCCTTTGACGCGCGAACTGGCTGACCGTCTCTGGACACGAACGACACCGTCCACCCGTCCTGCGGGTAGGTCAGGGTCCAGTTCGCCAAGATCTCCCACGGGCCCACGGCGTCGAGCTCTTCAACGTCGTCGAACAGCAGGATGCCGATGTGCTTGGTCACGACCGGCTGGTTGGGGTCTGTGGGCTCCGCGGGGGCGGCGGTTGAAGTCATGAGAAGTCCTTCAATTTGGGCGCGGTGTACTTCGGTGAGTCCACGATGCGCCACTGGTGGCAGGGCTCGCCCCGGTCAATGTGCCGGGATGCTGGGAACTGCGGCACGGGGCGGCGGTACGGTCGGCTGGTGCTACACGGCCGCGAGCCCGAACGCGCGCACCTTGCCGCCCTGGTGCAGCAAGCGCGGGCCGGGACGGGCGCCGTCCTGGTCCTGCTGGGAGAGCCAGGCGTGGGCAAGAGCGCGTTGCTGCGCGACCTGACCACCGCCCACGAAGACACTCCCGGAGGTGCCGTCCGGGTGCTGTGCACCGCCGGCGTGGAGTCCGAGTCACCCCTGCCGTACGCCGCGTTGCACCGCCTGCTTCGGCCTGTGACGGACTTCGCCCGCCTCCCAGCCCCTCAGGCGCGGGCGCTGCGGGTCGCGTTCGGCCTCGAGGAGGGACCGACAGTCGAGCCGTTCCTCGTGGGCGTAGGCACCCTGTCCGTGCTGACCGACGCCGCCGAAGCAGACCACCCCCTGCTGTGCGTGGTTGACGACGCTCACTGGCTCGACTCGGCGTCCGCAGACGCCCTCCTGTTCGCAGCGCGTCAGCTGGCCGCGGACCCCGTCGCCATGGTCTTCGCCGCCCGCACAGAAGAAGCCAGCGGCGCAACGTTTGCCACGCAAGGGCTACCTGTCCTGGAGATCCGCGGCCTCGACGACGACGCAGCCCACCAGATACTCGACGCACGCGGCGGCGACCCGCTGCCGGGTGAAGTCGCCGAACGTCTCGTCCGGGAAACCGGCGGAAACCCGCTCGCGCTGCTGGAACTGCCCACCGGGCTCAGCCCGGCCCAGCTCCACGGCGAAGCACCCTTGCCGCAGCAGCTCACGTTGACCGCCGGAGTGGAACGCGCCTTCCTGGACCGCTGCCGTCGCCTGCCCCAACAGGTGCAGACGCTGCTGCTGGTCGCCGCCGCTGACGCCACCGGGCGCGTCGCCACCGTCCGGCAGGCGGCCACCACTCTCGGTGTCGACGCGACCGGGTGGGTGGATGCCGAGCGGTCGGGCCTGGTGACCGTCACCGGCGACACGATGGCGGTGCGGCACCCTCTGGTCCGCTCCGCCGTGTACCAAGCGGCCACGAGCTTCGAACAACGACAGGTACACCGAGCTCTCGCTCAGGCAGTCGGCACCGAAGACCCCGACCGGGCAACGTGGCATCGCGCCGCAGCAGCCGACGGACCTGACGACGACGTCGCCGACGCCCTGCACGACGTCGCTGTTCGAGCCGAGCAGCGCGGCGGCCACCTCGCCGCTGCCGACGCGTTCGAACGGTCCGCCGCACTCACCGTGAGCGAACCTGCCCGGGCCACGAGGTTGTTCGGGGCGGCGCGCACCGCGTGGGCGGCAGGCCAAGCAGTCCGGGCCCGCACTCTGGCCAGTTCAGCTCGTGAGCTCTCCACCGACCCGCTGGAACGAGCGGACATTGACCGGCTGCGGGCCCGCATCGAGGTCAACGTGGGCTCTGCCGTTGACGCGCACCGCGTCTTCACCAACGGTGCTCGGACCGTCGCCGACCACGACACCGGGCGCGCCCTGGAGATGGCCTGCGCGGCCGCCTTGAACCGCACGTACGGTGCCGACAGCGGAGCCACCCTGACCATGGACGTGCTGACCCGGCTGCTGACCCCCACGGACTCTGACAGTCCGCGGACTGCGTGCCTGAGGCTGCTGCTGGCCACCCTCACCGCATCCGGGGACAAGGACTGGCCACGCGGCATTCCGGCCCTCGAGCAGGCGTTGGAGGCTGGACGGCAGGTGGAGGACCTTGACGTGATGGGGAACCTCGGCAACACCGCACTGCACCTCGGCCACGACGAGGGAGCCCGCTCCTACTACTCCGCAATGATGTCCACCGCCCGCGAAGCCGGCGCCGGCATGGTCGTGCTGTACGCCCTCGAACGGCTCATGTTCGCCCAGCTCCCTACAGGCCCATGGACTTCCGTTCGCAGCTCCGCCGACGAAGCGCTCACGTTGGCGCGCAGCGTCGGCCAGCCCACCCTGACCGCCGCACCCTTGGCCGTGTTGACCCTGCTCGCAGCGCTGTCCGGCAGCGACGACTTCGACCACCGCCTCGCAGCCCTCGAGGACATCGCCGCCAAGTACCCGCTGGGCATCATGACCGGCCCGACGCACGACGTCACCCGATGGGCCAAAGGCGCCCGCGCTGCCGCCCAAGGCGACGCCCCAGGAGCGCTGCACCACCTGTCCGGGATGCGGGTCCCCGCACTGCACCGGCTGACCGCCGTCGACCGAATCGAAGCAGCAGTCCGCGCCGGCGACACGGCTCAAGCCGGGGCCTGGGTGGACGAGCTCGCCACCTTCGCCACCGGAACCGGTCACCCATGGGCTCTCGGCGCTGTCGACCTGGGTCGTGCCTTGACCACGACAGACCCTGCGGACGCGACCGTCGCGTTCGAGGGCTCCCTGGGCCACTACCGGGACGCGTCACGCCCCTACGACCTGGCACGAGCCCAGCTCGCCCACGGCGAGTTCCTGCGCCGAACCAACCGTCGCGTTGACGCACGCGTCCACCTGCGGGCAGCGTTGGAAACCTTCACCGACCTCGGCGCGGCCCCGCTGGTCGAACGCGCCACCCAGGAACTGCGCGCGTCGGGGGAGACCGCCCGCAAGCGCGACCCGTCCACCCTGCTCGACCTGACGCCGATGGAGCTCAAGGTCGCCCAGCTGGTCAGCACCGGCCTATCGAACAAGGACGTCGCCGCCCAGTGCTGGGTGTCACCGCGCACGGTGGCGTTCCACCTGCGCAACGTCTTCACCAAGGTCGGCGTCAGCTCGCGCACCGAGCTCGCCCAGCTCGACTTCAGCTAACCCGGGCGCCATCCCGCCGGCGCCGCCCGACGGCGCCGACGGCCGCCGGCGACGACCAGGACACTGCGCCTGCGCCTCCTGGCTCGTCGGTCATGAACCGGTGCGGTCCACGGCCGGCGTCCCAGCGGCCGTGCCCGGGAACGTCCCGCCAGGACGGGCGACGCGCGACGCGACCTGCTCTTGGCGCCCAGCTCCAGGCATCCATGGCCAGTCAGCGTTAGGCAACGAGCGCCCTGCTGGCTCGCCAGAGCTGGCTGGCGGCAGCCCGGTCGTAGCTGCGTTTGGACGAACGCTTCTGCTTGCCGTTGCTGAAGAACTGCCCTTGGACGCCTCTCAGCTCTGGGCTGGAGGCGAGCAGGACCGAGGTCGCGGCCCCCTGAACCGGAGTGCGCATGAACGGGCGAGCAAGCGGGACGAACAGACGTTGTGCGCGGCCCGGGTCATCGGCCCCGAACGAGGTGCGGACCACCCCCGGGTGCAGGGCGTTCGCGGTGACGGTGCTGCCCTGGAGTTTCCGGGCGAGCTCGTGGGTGAAGAGGATGTTGGCGAGCTTGGACTGGTTGTACGCGCGTGCCCCTGAGTAGTTCCGTTCCCCTTGAAGGTCCTCGAAGTCGATGCGTCCCATGCCTTGGGCGTTTGACGAGACCGTGACGACCCGCCCGTCGCGGCTGGATTTGAGCCGGTTCAGGAGTAGGGAGGTGAGCAGGAACGGTGCGAGGTGGTTGATGGCGAAGGTGCGCTCGAGGCCGTCGTCGGTGACATGGCGGGTGTTCCAATACCCGCCAGCGTTGTTGACGAGTACGTCGATGCGAGGGAGCGCGTCCAGGAGCTCAGCCGCCAGACGTCGTACCTCGCCCTGAGCGGACAGATCTGCAGCAAACGCATGGACCTGAACTCCTGTCGCGTCGCGGATCTGGGCGGCGGCCTCTTCGGTGCGCACCTGATTTCGGCCGGTGACGGCGACGGTTGCACCCATCTGGGCCAGACGCATGGCGGTGGCTCTGCCGATGCCGCCGCTGCTGCCGGTGACGACGACCGTTCTTCCAACCATGACGCCGGCGGTGCTGTTCTTCATGATGTTGGGCCCTTGGTCGTTGATGGACACGCGGCAGAGGATGGACAGGTGTTCAGGCCGCGATGGCGTGCGGGTAGGTGCTGAGAGTCTGCTCCAAGGCTCGCTCGAGTGGCGTAGCACTGACCCCGAGTCGAGTCGTGATGCGGGCGCTGTCGACAACGAAAGGCTCTTCGAACTGGTACTGCATTTCCAGCAGGGAACGCACGGTCGGGTTGGTGATGGCGGCGACGCGCAGCAGCAGCGGGTGCACCTGGCGCAGCCGGGTCCGGGACTGACCGGCCAGGCCGAAGGCCATGTCGACGAGCTGGCGCGTGGTGCGAGTGTCCGGGTAGTTCGGCAGGTGCCACACCTGTCCCGGTGCGTCCGGGTGTTCGCCGAGGGTGGCCAGGCCCTCGCCGATATCGGGGATGAACGTGTAGGTGTGCGGCTGGTCCGGGTTGCCGAGGACGGTCGCGGTGCGTCCGGCTAGGGCGGCAGGGAAGAGGCGGTCGCCGAGGTTGGACTGGGCTCCGCCGCGCGGACCGAAGTAGTCCGATGCTCGGCCGATGGCGACCTCCACCGTGCCGGCGTGGTGAGCGGCGAGCAGGTCACGGGACATCCGGGACCGGAGTTGGCCCTTGTGGGTGTGGGCGTCATGCGCCCGGTCCTCGGTCAGCGGTCGACCGTTCGGTCGGCCGTACATGTACACGTTCTCCATGCTGACCAGGCGTGCCCCGTGGGTCTGGGCTGCCGCGAGGACCCCGGCCTGCAGGGCGGGGAACTGTTGCTCCCACTGGTCATACGGCGGGTTCAGCGTCTGGTAGACGACCTGGGCTCCGTCAGCGACCGCTTTGGTGAAGGCTGGGTCGCTGGCGTCGCCTCCGACGACCTCGACCCCTTCTGGGACGGGGGCGTGGCCGCTGCGGTTGACCATGCGGACCGTCTCGCCGCGGGCTCGCAAGGCATCCATCGTCGCCAGACCGATGGCTCCGGTGCCGAAGATGATGTGGCGGGGGCTGGTGCTGTTCATGACGGGTCTCCGTTGGTGGTGGCGTGAGAGGTGGGGAGGGTGGCGGCCGCTGGTGTCGTCGTGACGGGCGGCGGCAGGAGGACGTGAAGGAGGATGCCGAGCAGCGCGGTGACGGTGATGGCGCCGCTGGAGCCGAACAGGGTGAACTGCTTGTCGACGGACTCGCCGATGACTTGGGTGCTGATGGCCCAGCCGGCGGCCCACAGGGCCGGCATGGCCAGGGCCCAGGCCCACCGCGCACGCGTCCGCTTCGGCAACGCGAAAGCTTCGGCGGTGCCCAGGACTGCACCGGTCAGGGCCCCCATGACGGCGAGGTCGCCCATGGTGGTGCCGTACCCGACCGTGCGCGCGCCGAGCAGAAGCCCCGCACCCATGCCGAGGGCGGTGGCTGCCGTCCAACGCAGCATCGGTAGCCGGCCCGAGCTGACCAGGGCTTGGCCCAAGCCGAGGACAGCGCCGGTGGCGAGCCCGCCAAGCAGTGCTGCCAGCGGTCCGTCGACGCGGCCGGCGACGGCGATGCCGGCGACCCCGGCGATGGGGAAGGCGAGGAACCCGGCGGTCCACAGCAGCCAGGCGCGCAGCACTCGGGACCGTGAAGCGGTGGGAGAAGCGGGGATGCTGGCCGTGGTCCTGGTGGTGGTCATGGTGTTCAGCCCCGTGCCGGCATGAGGGAGGCTCCACGCGAGGACTTCAGCGTGGCGGGGGCGCGTCGCATGAGCAGCAGGACGGCGAAGGCGATGAGCCAGACGCTCCACAGGACGTACCCGACGAAGTTCGCGGTGTCGATGATGGGCAGGTCCAGCGGGGACAGCACCCCGGCCAGGATGAGGAGCGCGGAGATGGCGCCGAGCGCGGTGAACCAGCGCCCGGCCAACGTGCGGTGCAGGGCGACCAGGACGAGCAAGGTCCAAGCAGCGGTGAACAGGTACCCGAAGGTTTCGCCGATGACGTTGCCCAGGATGAAGTGCGCGGTCTCGAACGCGTCGCGACCGTGTGCAGCACGGTCGGGGTTGCTGCTGGCTGCGTCGGCGGCGAACCCCGGAACCAGCAAGGGCCAGCGGGAGAGGCCGACCACCTGGACGATGGCGGCGGCGATGCCAGCCGGGACGGCAAGGCGCATGGCCCGGTGCGTGGACAGGCGGCCGACGCCGACCGCGATGGGCGCGAACAGGGCTGCGGACACGGCCATCACGGCGAACCAGAACATGACTGGACCTTGGTGGGTGCGGAAGCTGGCCAGGATGTCGGTGGTGGGTTCCTTCAGCACGTCGGGATAGTTGAACACGGACCCAAGGACGGTGAAGGCGGCGTTGGTCAGGACGGCTGCTGCGATGAGCAGACCGGCGGTGAGCTTGCGGTTCATCAGGACTCCTTCGAGGTGGCCGCGGGTGCGGACCCAGCGGTGAACGGTGTTGTGCGCGAGGCGGAGGTGGGGCCGGGGGGAGAGTTGTCGTAGGTGATGGCGCCGCCGGCGATCCATGCGGCCAGGACGCTGTCGGGATGGTCTCGGAGGTGTTCGCGGGCCAGCGCGGTCACGCGGTCCCGGTCCCCGGCCAGGTGAGCAGCGGCCAGAGCGGTCAGCTGCCGGTCTTGCCGAGTGGTAGCGGCAGCCACGGCGCGAGCGAGCAGTTCCGGAATGGCGGGGTCGAGCAGCGCGGCGGCGGTCAGCACGAGCGGTTCGTTGGAGGTGGTGGCGCGGGTGAGGATGGCCGCAGCTGCTGCGGGGTCGCCGCTGATGAGCTGTCGGACCAGGCTGTCGGTTTCTGCGGGGGTCATGGAAAGCAGCGTCGTCCTGGTCGCTGACGCGGCACTGACACCTTGCTGACACGGCCTCGCGACGTGGCAACCGGTCGTATGCTCCGAAGATGTTGACCCTGGCCGTGCTGGGTCCGGTTCAGGTGCGCCGGGATGGTGTTTCCTTGCGGGTGCCGGGCGGCAAGTCGACCGAGCTGCTGGTCAGGCTGGCGCTGGAGGTCGGGGCGCCGGTCCGCGCGGAACGGCTGTTGGACGACCTGTGGCCGGCGCAGGCCCACGCGCCGGCGCTGAACACGCTGCAGTCGAAGGTGTCCAGGCTGCGTCGCGCGTTGGGTGACCCGGCCGTCCTGCAGGGCGACGATGCCGGGTACACGCTCCTGCTTGACCCGCAGGACGTGGACGCGGTTGCGGTGCTGCGACTGGCCGACGAGGCCACCGCGCTGCGCGCCTCCGCGCACCCTCAAGCTGCCCTGGACGTGTGCGAGCAGGGCTTGGGGCTGTTCCACGGTGATGTGCTGCCAGGTGCCGCCGAAGCCGCGTGGGCGGACCCGTACCGGGTCAGGGTGGAGACCGCCCGCCTTCAGCTGGTCGAGGAGCGCTTGGCTGCAAAGAGTGACCTGGGCGCAGCCGAGGAGCTCATCGCCCCGCTGGAGGACCTCACTGCCGCGCACCCGTTGCGCGAACGACTGTGGGCACTTCTCGTGGTCGCGCTCTACCGGTCAGGTCGTCAGGGCGATGCGCTGGCCGCGTGCAGGCGGGTACGTCGCATGTTGGCCGACGAGCTGGGCATTGACCCCGGCCCCGAGCTGCAACGCGTGGAACGGCAGGTCTTGGCCCAGGACCCCATGCTCGCGCCGTTCCCGCCCGGCGCTGCGACACCGGTCAAGGGTTCACGTCCAGGCAACCTGGTCACCCCGGTCACGTCACTGGTGGGGCGTCACAGCCAGCTCGCGCAAGTGACCAGTGCCCTTGCCGAGCAGCGGCTGGTCACCGTCACCGGCCCCGCCGGCGTGGGAAAGACCCGACTGGCGCTCGAGGTGGGCGGCCAGTCCACGCTCTCGGGAGGGGCCTGGCTGGCGCGTCTCGAGACCGCCACCGACGCGGTGAGCGTCTGGCGAAGCATCGGTGAGGCCCTCGCCGTTGACGCTCCCACGCCGGCGGTCGTGACCGAACGACTGGCGGGCGTTGAGCTGCTGCTCGTGCTGGACAACTGCGAACACGTGGTCGACAGCGTGGCTGCCACCGTGGACACGGTGTTGTCGTCGGCGCCCGGCGTGCGAGTCCTCGCCACCAGCCAGGTGCCACTTCGCGCCGCCGCTGAGACCGTCATCGACCTCCAGCCCCTGCCCTTGGCGGACTCTGTCGTCCTGTTCACCGACCGGGCCGCAGCCCAACGCCCCAACCAGCCAGACGACCCGGACGCCCACACCGACGTCGAAGCAGTGTGCCGCTCGTTGGACGGTCTGCCGCTGGCCATCGAGCTCGCCGCCGCACGAACCAAGGTCCTGCCCATCCGCGAGATCGCCCGCCGCCTTCAGGACCGGTTCGCCCTCCTGCGCGACCCGACCAGCCACCTGCCGCCCCGTCAGAGCACCCTGCGAGCGGCCGTGGAATGGAGCTACGAGCTGCTGTTCCCCGACGACCAACGCGGACTGTGGGCGTTGGCCACGTTCACCGGCGGCGCACCACTGTCCGCCCTCGAGGAAGTCCTGCAGACCCTCGAGGTTCCGCGCGACGCCGGGCTCGACATCATCTCCCGGCTCGTGGACCGCTCCCTGGCCACCGCCGACATCCGTCCCCGGGGACCGGCCCGCTACCACCTTCTGGACAGCGTCCGCGCCTTCAGCCTTGAACGACTCCACGACGCCGGGCTCGCCGACACGGCGGCAGCTGCGCACGCCGACTGGTACGCCCAAGCAGCAGACCGCGCCAAGGTCGAAGTGCGCGGACCAGCCCAACCCGAACACCTCGACGTCGCCCGCGTCGAACGCGCCAACATCGACGCCGCCCTCACCTGGTGCGCCACCCACGACGCCGACCAAGGCGTCCGTATCGCCCTGGGCTTCGGGTGGGCATGGGTGGTCCTGGGGACCGGTGTCGAAGGCGCCGACCGCGTACGGGCAGCACTGGACGCTGCGTCACCGACCGAACAAGACCGAGCCGCAGCGCTGACACTGTGCGGCTGGTTCGAGGCATCCGGCGGCAACCTCGACCGTGCCGTCTCCGACCTCGAGGAAGCCATCCGGATCGGCGACGACCAAGCCGTCGCCGTCGCCCGGCTCCACCTGGCCTTCGTCCACACCCAAGGCGGACGAGCCCGAGACGCGCTGGCCCTGCTCGACCAAAGCCGACCCGACCTGACCCGGTTCGACCTTCCGTGGGAGGTCGGCGCCAGCTGGCTCCTCGCGGCATGGGCACACCTCACCAATGGTGAGGTCGCCGCCGGCCAAGCCGCCTGCGACCAGGCGCTCACCCTGCTGCAGCCGTTGGGCGACAGCTGGGCCCTGGCCCACGCGCAAGGCATCCTCGGTGAACTGGCCCAGGCTCAGCACCGCTTCACAGACGCAACCACACACCTCGCGAACGCAGCCCAAGCGGCCGGAACGCTCGGGTTCGAAGCCGCACAGGCCCATCACCTGCTCAACTTGGGACGGGCTCTACATCAGGCCGGGGACCCAGCGGCCAGCCGAGCCACGCTGGAGCGGGCCATCGGCATCGGACAGCGCTGCGGGGACGTCCGCACGGTCGCCTTCGCCCGCACCCGCCTCGCCCAGGTGCTCCGCACCACCGGAGAAACCGAACCCGCCCTCGAAGCCGCCACCCACGCCGTCGACTGGTACCGGACGGCCGGAGGCGGAGACGGCGCCACACTGGCCGACCACCTGCTGGCAGCGCTGCACGCAGACACCCGCGCACCGACAGCCCGAGACGAACTCGAGGACGTTCTGCACCGAGCCCACGGCTCAGACCCCGTCGTGGAAGTGCTGACCCTCGATGCCCTCGCTGCCCTCGATGCCCAAGACGGCCTCGACGACGCTGCCCGGACCCGGCTCGCGGCCGCAGATGCCGTCGCCTCAACGGCATACGCCCTGTGGACCGGCGACCGTATCGACAACCAACGGGCCCAACGTGAACTCAGCTCGGCGGGCCTTGCCACCCGGGGCGGCACCGCCCCCGCCCCGCCTGACCAGCCGGGCCTGCCCAGTTGAGGCCCGTCAAGAATCAGCGTCAGACCGAAATCTGAACTCCTCCCCAAAGTCGAAACCTGGCTTGAGAACGTGCTCCAACGAGATCTCCACCAGGGAGCGGAACTCAACAGGGTTGAAGGCCGCGGCACACCCTGCCTGACCTGAGGCTGGGCTTACCCGCGTCCGCCTAGTCCGCCGAGCGTCGTTCTGGACCGGACCCCCACGCACATCCCGGCCATTTGACCGGCGTGAACCCTTGGCACTCCGACGACGGTAGGTCTCACCATCGCAACCTCGGCGGTGGGACCAGAAGCAGAGCTTCACCGAGACCGCCCAAGGAGTTGTCATGCACGCCAAGCCCGCCGCCGAACCGCTCGCGGTCCACACCATCACCGCCGACAGCCACGCCGCACCGCACGCCCCGACCAGCACCACCCACCACGACCACGCACCCACCCCCTCCCATCACGGCGACAGTGACGACGGGCCGCGCAAGTCCTGGGTCGTCCTGACCCTGGCCCTGGCCGCCCAGATTCTCGTCGTCCTCGACATCTCCGTCGTCAACACCGCCCTACCGTCCATCGGACGCGACCTGCACCTCGACGGGTCCGACATGCAGTGGGTCGTCACCGCATACCTGATGATGTCCGGCGGTGGGCTGCTGTTCGGTGGCCGCATCGCGGACCTGCTGTCCCGCAAGTGGGTGTTCCTGACCGGCCTGACCGTCTTCACCATCGCGTCCATCGTCAGCGGATTCGCCGGCAGCGCAACGGAGCTCATCGCCGCCCGCGCAGGCCAAGGGCTGTCCGCCGCACTGATGACCCCCGCCGCGCTGTCCATCATCATGACCACCTACTCCGGCGCGCAGCGCCGCCTCGGACTCACGCTGTGGGGTGCCGTCGGGTCGCTCGGCGTCGCCGCCGGCGTCCTGCTCGGAGGGGCCCTCACCACGTGGGCCGGCTGGCAGACCATCTTCTGGATCAACGCCCCCATCGGCGCCGTCGCGCTCCTGGCCGGTCTCAAGGTCATCCCCGCCGCCACCACACCGCGCGTCACCCTCAAGCAGTTCGACGCGCCCGGTGCTACCACCGTCATCGGCAGCCTGGCCGCCCTCATCTACGGGCTCGGCGCCACCGAGCAGCACGGCTGGCTCTCCGCCCGCGTCCTCGTCGCCTTCGCCGTCTCCGCGGTCCTCGCGGCGGCGTTCAAGGTCCGGGAGAGCAAGGCTTCGAACCCGCTCGTCCCGCCGCACACGTGGAAGGTCAAGTCCTTGGTGTCCGGCACCACCGTCATGCTCGGCGTCACCGGCATCCTGGTCGGCACCGTATTCCTGACCTCCATCTTCGTCCAGAGCGTCATGGGGTACTCCGCCATCCGCGCCGGCGTCGCGTTCGTCCCGTTCGCCTTGGCCATCACCGTTGGCACCGTCGTAGCCCGACACGCCATCGCCCACGCAACCCCCCGCGGTATCGCCGCCATCGGCCTGGTCATCGTGGCCGGCGGAGCGGTCCTGCTGGCGCAGGCATCCGCGGAGTCCAGCTTCCTCGCCGGTGTCCTGCCCGGTCTGGTCACCATCGGCCTCGGGGTCGGCATGGTCTTCGCCCCCGTGTCCGTGACCGCGATGGCCGGCATCCCGCCTCAGCACGCCGGCATGGCATCCGGGTTCCTCATGACCGGACACGAGGTCGGTGCCGCCCTCGGAGTCGCTGTCCTGTCCGCCGTCGCCAGCACCGCCGGCAGCCTCACCAGCGCCACCGGTGTCGTCGACGGCTTCGACCGCGGGTTCCTCGCAGCAGCCGGCATCGCCGCAGTGCTCGCCGTCTTCGCGTACCTGCGGATGCCCACGGCTCGCGTCGAAGGCGGCACAGGGATGCACATGCACCACTGACCCAAGCCGACTGAGGGTCACACCCCCTCGAGCGCCCGGACCGCACCGCTGGCGGTCCGGGCGCTCGAGCTACTTGGCGAGGGCTGTGTTGCTCCGGACCGAGGCCAGCACGTCCAAGATGGCCTTAGTGCTCTGTGCGGCATCCGCCTGCTTGGCGACCAGGTCCTCATGAGCGGCGCCTTCGATGGTGTGGTGCGCACTGTTGGTCGACAGGGCCGCCAGAGCGGCCTGCTTGGCGGGCCAGTCCGCTGCGGCGCCGTCGCCGGCCGTCAGGACGACCAGTGGCTTGCTGCCGAAGTCGGTCAGCTGGGCTGCCTGCTCCATCGCCGTGTTGGCCTGGACGTACTCGTCTATGGTGCTCTTCACGGTGTCGGCCTTCGCGATGCTGGCGCGGATCTCGTCGCGTGACCGGGGCGGAAGAGTGCCTGCTTCCACATGCGAGTACAGCCGGGTGAGGCCGACCTCGCCTGACGTGGCCACCATGGCGGACAGGTGGCTCAAGAGGTCGTACGAACCCGATGCCTTCGGCTTCGCAGGGTTCCCGGCCGGCTTGGGTGCGGTGGAGTCGAGCAGCACCATCCCGAGCACCTCGTCCGGGTACGTGGCAGCGAACGCCAACGTGTACAGGCCGCCGAAGGAGTGGCCGGCCAGCACGTACGGACCGGGGACGTTCGCGCGCGCCAGCAACGTGTGCAGGTCAGCAACGAGCGCGGCGCCATCCTGCGGGGCGTCAGCCGGGTCGCTCCATCCCCGACCAGCGCGGTCGTACACGCACACCCGAGTCTGTCGGGCGACAGCCGGCGCAATCCACCCCATGTTCGAGGAGAACTCCCCAGCACCAGGCTGGAGGAGCACCGTCGGTGTCCCGGTACCCGTGCAGCGCAGGTGCAGGCTGCGTCCGCCAATGTCGACCAGCTGACCAGGCATCGGGTACGCCTTCGCATCCGCCCGCGCACCAAGCACCTGGTACACGCCACCGACCGACGCCAACACCAACACCAACAGAAGCGGATAGACCACCAGCGGCCGGCTTCGACTGTGCAAGTGCCGCCGGGCCTGAACCCATGCCCACACCGCCAGGACCAGCAGAACCGGCGGCCACACCCAAGGCAGCGCGCCCATCACCGACGAGCCGAAGGGCAGCAGGAGCACACCGCCAACCCCCATGAACGCTGCCAGCGCCCACGCCCACCGCTGCGGCTGGTCGGTCAACCGCACCGAGAGCGCAGCCAAAATCGCCCACCCCACCGCATACCCGCACAACAAAGCACCGGTGACACGGGGGACTTCGGCAGGGACGAACGGGGCAACGGCCAGCAGCAGAGCCGCCAGCCAACCCGCGAAGAACGAGGCCGCCACGACCAGTCCGATGCGCCCCCGGCGGACTCGATCTGTGCTGGGTGCTGGCTGTCGGCCCCTACGGTGCGGTGTCGGGCTCGGTGCGGTGGGAGTAGTCGTCACGATGGACTCGATTCCGTGCACTTCTGGCGTCGCGCGAGTACAGCCATTGGTACTTGAGGCACGTGCCGTCACCTGAGCGTAGGCGTCGCCTCACCGCACCTGACACCCCCAATGGGACTACTTCGGCTTGCGGCGGACCCGTGGCTACGAGCGAAGTGCGCGAGCGATGTCCAGCCGCCTTGCCAGAATGACGGACGAGATCGGAGTCAATGTCGGACGAAGCCCAACAGGTATCTCCGGCCTGGACAAGAAGGCTGGACACGAGTGGACAATGCGGTAGAGACGCAGGTCAGCGGCGTGGGGCGTGCGGTCGCAAACCCACGGTTGCTGGTTCAGATTCAACCCCCGCTACCAACGCGTCACAGCAGAAGGCCCGGACCACTGGTCCGGGCCTTCTGCTGTGCGGGGTCATCTCGCCAAGTGGCGTCCGCGAGAGTGGTGTACGGATCCCGGTGGCGTGTCGCTGCGGAAGTAGGTGACGGTCATCGGGTGATCCTTCGAGTGATCTCTCACAACCGACTCGAAGAAGGACACCACGATGACCGTCCCGCCAAGTATCGACCCATCCCGGCTCCTCGAAGAGCAGCTCGCCCAGGCGTCGCCGGACCTGTTGCGTGAGCTGTTGACCACGTTCGTGAACACGCTGATGTCGGCCGAGGCCGACGCCGTGTGCGGCGCCGCGTACGGGCAGGTGAGCCCGGAGCGGACCAACCGGCGCAACGGGTACCGGACTCGGGAGTTCGATACCCGGACCGGCACCCTGGACCTGGCCGTGCCGAAACTGCGGACCGGAACGTACTTCCCGGAGTGGCTGCTGGAGCGGCGCAAGCGTGCCGAACGGGCCCTGACATCGGTGGTGGCGACCTGCTACCTGCTCGGGGTCTCCACCCGGCGGATGGACAAGCTGGTCCAGTCGTTGGGAATCACGACGCTGTCCAAGTCGCAGGTGTCGGAGATGGCCAAGGACCTCGACGGCCACGTCGAGCAGTTCCGCACCCGTCGGCTGGAGGACGCCGGATCGTTCACCTTCCTGGCGGCCGACGCGTTGGTGCTCAAGGTCCGCGAAGGCGGCCGCGTCGTCGGGGTGCACGCCCTGGTGGCCACCGGCGTCAACGCCGACGGGCACCGCGAGATCCTGGGCCTGCACGTCACCACGGCCGAGGACGGAGCCGGCTGGCTGGGCTTCTTCCGCGACCTGGTCGCCCGCGGCCTGGGTGGGGTCAAGCTGGTCACCTCCGACGCCCACGCAGGGCTCGTCGCGGCGATCACGGCGACGCTGCCAGGAGCTGGGTGGCAACGGTGCAGGACTCACTACGCAGCGAACCTGATGTCGACCACCCCGAAGAGCTCCTGGGGATGGGTCAAGGCGCTGCTGCACTCGATCTACGACCAGCCCGACACCGACGCGGTGCACGCCCAGTTCGACCGCGTCGTCGACGCCCTGAGCGGCAAGCTTCCCGCGGTCGCCGAGCACCTCGAGGCGGCCCGCGCCGACATCCTGGCGTTCACCGCGTTTCCCAAGGAGATCTGGCGCCAGATCTGGTCCAACAACCCGAACGAGCGCCTCAATCGAGAGATTCGGCGCCGCACCGACGTCGTTGGCATCTTCCCCGACCGCAACTCGATCATCCGCCTCGTCGGCGCCGTCCTGGCCGAACAACACGACGAATGGGCCGAAGGCCGCCGCTACCTCGGACTCGACGTCCTCGCCCGGTCCCAGGCCGTCACCCACCCCAGCGAGCAGGAGGTGACCGACCAACTGACCCTGCAGGCCATCACGGCCTGAGCAACAACGACGAGGGATCAAACCTCGTACACCACCTCAGCGGACTTGACCTCTCGCCACGGACGTCAGCGGCGAGGAAGGCTCCCGCGCAGAGGGTCCTTTGGCCCTATCAGGCAGGCTCCGTCCGCGGTTGGCTCGATCGCGCCGGCCGAACTCGGCTGCGCTGGTCGATATCGAGCAAGGAGTCCGCAATGCGTGCAGCAGTGGTACCGAGCCTGGGAGCACGGCTCGAGATCAGGGACGTACCCGTGCCCAGCCCCCAAGCGGGCCAGGTCGTGGTCAAGATCGAAGCGAGCGGTCTGTGTCACACCGACATCCACGCGGCCAGGGGCGACTGGCCGGTCAAGCCGAAGATGCCGCTCATTCCCGGACACGAAGGAGTTGGGCGTGTCGTCGAGGTCGGACCAGGTGAATCCCTCGTGCAGGTCGGCGACCGGGTGGCGTTGCCGTGGCTGGGCTACGCCTGCGGACACTGCCGATACTGCGTGGGTGGATGGGAGACCTACTGCCTGACGCCGCAGTACATGGGCTACACGATGGACGGCGGCTACGCGGACTACACGCTCGCCTACGGCAGTCACGTCGTGAAGATCCCCGACGCAGTCTCCTGGGTCGACGCCGCGCCGATCACGTGTGCGGGCGTGACGACCTACAAGGCGGTCAAGGTCGCGCAGCCGCAGCCCGGAGAGACCGCGATGATCGTCGGGATCGGCGGACTCGGGCACATGGCGCTTCAGTACGCCAACATCTTCGGAACCACCACGGTCGCGGTGGATGTGGAGGACGAGAAGCTCCAGCTCGCCAAGGACCTCGGCGCCGCGCACGTGATAGACGGCCGCGGCAACCAGAGCCAGGAGCTGGCTGCACTCGGCGGTGTCGACCTGGCCATCGTCACCGTCCCCTCTCCCGCTGCGATGCTGGCCGCCCACGCATCGCTCAACCCGCGGGGCCGGCTCGTGCTCGTGGGTCTGCCCGCGGACAACCGCTTCGAGCTGCCCGTCTTCGAGACCGTGCTCAAGGGAATCTCCGTGATCGGCTCACTGGTCGGGACGCGCAACGACCTCCTCGAGTGTTTCGCGCTGCACGCGAGCGGACGCACGAGAGTCGTGACCGAGACCCGTCGGCTCGAAGACGTCAACGAGTGCTTCGAGGAGGTCCTGTCGGGCCGGGTGCCCGCTCGCCTGGTCTTCGACATGAGCTGACACCGGGCCGTTCATGCTCGACTCGCCGACACCGCCCACCGAGGTCAGGGACGAGAGCATCGGGCCACCCCGGCGCCCAAGGACCTTCGGCGCTGGGGGTGGGCATCGGGCCGGACCACCCTCGGACTGTCGGTAGAGATCTCGCGACCAAGGAGGGTGGGGGGATGGCCGGAAGCGCAAGACCGACGAATCGAGAGGTGGCCATCGAGATTCGCAATGTCATGAGGGACCTACCGATCCTTCTGACCGCCCCGCTCTACCGCAGATGGCACCTTCGCTGGGGTGCGACACCGTCCGAAGTCGCAGCCCCGCTGCCAGGTGACGACCTGATGTTGCAGACCTGAGCACTCGAGCGTGGGTCACTGGCAGGTCTTTCCCCTGGACTTCGGCGACAGCAGCTTCAACTGGGAGGTGCTTGCCCGGTGGTTCTTGGCGGTGGGCATCGGCGGCAGCGTCATCGGCATCCTGGCGGGTCTGGTGTCGTTGGTGCGGGCCGCCCGGGCCTCGGACCACCTGCCCCCGGCAAGCTCCGGGTGACGACCCACCGCAACCGCGGGCAGGAGTGTGAGGACCTCATGGGCACGCGCCACGTCCGCGCTGGCGGCTTGCTTCACTGTCCGGTGACCCACTCGGCGTAGAAGAGGCCGAGCCCGGAGAGCACAAAGATCCCCGCGATGATCCAGAAGCGGATGACGATCGTGATCTCCGCCCACCCGAGCATCTCGAAGTGGTGGTGGATCGGGGCGATGCGGAAGACCCGCCTCCCGGTGAGCTTGAAGCTGGCGACCTGGATCACGACCGACATCGTGATCATCACGAACAGACCACCGAGGACGACAAGGAGCAGCTCGGTGCGGGTCAGGATCGCCAGTCCTGCCAGGGCGGCGCCGAGGGACAGCGACCCGGTGTCGCCCATGATGATGCTGGCGGGGGAGGCGTTCCACCACAGGAACCCGAAGCAGGCCCCGGCAATGGCGCAGGCGACGACGGCCAGGTCAAGCCCGTCGCGCACGTCGTAGCAGCTCGGTCCGGGAGCCAGCGCGCAGTTCTGGTTGTACTGCCACAGCCCGATGCCGGCGTAGGCGCCGAAGACCATCACCGACGCGCCGGTGGCGAGGCCGTCGAGTCCATCGGTGATGTTGACGCCGTTCGAGGCCCCTGAGATCAACACGTTGGCCCACAGGATGAACAGGACCACACCGAGCACCGGTCCGGCCGCAGCGAGGTCGAAGCCGGTGTCCCTGATGAACGAGATGGCGGTGGACGCCGAGGCCCGCCCGTTCCCGTCGGTCACGAGCAGGGCGAGGAGCGCGAAGACCACCGTCACGAGGGTCTGGGCGGCCAGCTTCTGCTTCGACGTGAGCCCGAGGCTGCGCGCCTTGGAGATCTTCGTGTAGTCGTCCAGGAAGCCCACCATCCCCATGCCGACCAGCAGGAAGAGCACGAGGAGCGCGCTGAGGGACAGGCGGCCGGGGGCGACGGCGATGGTGCCGCTGGCGCTGACGGCCACGAGGAGCAGGTGCGACACGAAGTAGCCGACCACGGTGGCCCCGATGATGACCGCCCCACCCATGGTGGGCTTTCCCCGCTTGTAGTGGTGATGGGCGAGGTCGTCCCGGATGAACTGGCCGTAGCTGCGCCGCACGAGGAACCGCGTGAACACCGGGGTTCCGAGCAGGGACAACGCCATCGAGATCCCGCCAGCCAGCAGGACGTTGACCATCAGCTTCCCTTCGTACGCCGCCGGTCGTCGGGGACACGGTTTTCCAACCTAGGCGAGGCCCAAGGGTGCCCGGCCCCCGACGCGCCGACTGGACCGCGTGTCCGGGCCTACTCTCTGCGCGAGCCGAGTCGGGTATGCCGCGTGGCTGGGTGCGGTCGACCTGGCACCCCGAGCAGGTGGCTCGCCGGCCTGCTCGCGCGCCCTGGATCGTCAGGTCGCAGCGGGCAGCCGCTGTGCCAGGAACTCGCGCAGCGTCTCGCAGTCGCGCGGGGAGATGGAGCCGGCCGCGGCCACGAGCGCCGTCAGGCCGCTCGGGCGAAGCACGTGCATCCCCTCGACCTGGAGGTCGGACACCGAGAGGGGCAGCAGCCCGTCCACGAAGCACAGGGCTCCGGTCACTGGCACGTCGGCGAGGCCGGCAGACAGCAGGATCATGCGGAGCACCTCGACCCGTTGGGCAACTGCCCTCGCCGCGGGGGTCAGCACCCGCCCGCCGACCACGAGGTCGTCGGTACCGGCGTGGGGACCGTCGGCAGGACGAACCTCGATCGACGCGTTCTTGAAGTGCAGCACGTCGACCACGTAGATGCCGGCTGCTCCGACCGCGATGTGCTCCATCCGGCCACGACGCCCAGGCACCCGGCGGTTGTGCAGCGAGACCACGCCTTTCGCCTCTGCCGCGTCCAGGATGGCGCACACTGCCGCATGCTGCTTGGTCACCCGCGGCGCAGCCTGCTGCGCCCGGAACGATCGCACCGTGAGTAGGCGGCTGAACAGGCCCGCCCGACGGCGTGGCGCTGACGCAGGCATGCTCAGGTCCTCGACCGCAGCTGCTTCGTGCCGTGAGCCGCGGGTGTCCACCGCTGACGGCGTGGGCACGCGCTCTTCGGACGGCGTCCGGACGCCCCCTTCTGAGGGCGTCCGCTCGCTCACCGCAGTCGCCGCCGTGGTGGTCGGCGGTGGCGCCGACGGGGTCGGCCGCGGCGTGGCCAGGGCTGCTGTCAGGTCGGTCGACCCGACCGCGTCGACCTCCGGCTGCCCCTCGGCCCGGGGCTTGCGCCGGGGAAGAGTGATCGGCAGCTCGGTCGACCCGGCGCCCGCCAGGGCGGTCGGCTCCGAAAGGGGGGCCGACCATTCCGTCGGGACGTGCAGGACCACGGGCTCGCTGGGGCTCCACGTCGGAAGGGGCTGATGGCGCAGGGCGTCGAGCGTCGCTGCGATGGCTTGCGCGTCCGCGGTCCAGGTGGCCGGAACCAGTGCGCCGGCGCCGTGTGACGCCTCGACGGGGCCGGAGTCAACGGACATCCGCGCCAGACAGGCCAGGCAGACAACCCTGGCATGCTGCGCAGCAAACCCGGCACGTTCTCCTGCTGCGACGAGTTCCCCACAGCCGCACACCCCGGCCCGTTCTAGCCGGACGATCTCAGGCACCATGGCGCCCACCCCCTCGGGTCTGTGAGTCCAAGGTGGCACCCCAAACGGCCCTGGGCGCGTATTCCAGCTGCGGATGGGCGGATTTGGGTAGGCCGCATGCATACGTTCGGTCTGGTCGAGTCTGGACTCGGTGCGTTTGCCTGCGAGCAGGCGCATCGGCGCGTACAATCGCCGAGGTTGTCCGCCGGCAGCGCGTCAGCGGTGCGTGCGGCCCCCGGCCAGGGGTAGGCCGCGCGGCTACCAGGTCACTTCCTGGCACCCGGTGTGGGTGTCGGGTTCGACCTGCAGGGTGGCGTGCTCGACGCCGAAGCGGGTGCGCATCACCTGCATGGCCTGGTCGAGCACCCCGTGGGCGTCGGCGTGTTCCGCGGTCACGAGGTGGGCGGTGGCGACGTTCATGCCCGACGTCAGGGTCCACACGTGCAGGTCGTGGACGTCGCTCACCCCGGGGACACCCGCCAGCGCGAGCGCGACGGTGTCGGCGTCCATCCCGGCCGGGGCGTGCTGCCCGAGGACGCCGAGCACCTCGCGTCCGAGGAGCACCGCGCGAACCGCCACGAAGACGGCGATGGCCAGGGCGATCCCGGTGTCCCACTGGGCGCTCCCGGTGACCGCCACGAGCACTCCAGCGGCGATGACGCCCACCGAGCCCAAGGTGTCGGCGACCACCTCGAGGTAGGCGCCCTTGACGTTGAGCGACTCGGCGGCGCCGCCGCGCAGGAGCGTCAGGCAGATGACGTTGACGACCAGACCGATCGCGCCGACGACCAGCATCGCCCCCGACGCGACCTGCGGACTGCCCCCGATGCGGTCGATCGCCTCGACGGCGATGTAGGCGGACACCCCCAGCATGAGGAGCACCGCGAGACCGGACGCGAAGACCTCGGCACGGTAGGACCCGAACGTCCGGCGACCGGTCGTGTCGGGACGCGCGGCAATCCTGGTGGCCACCAGAGCCGCCCCGAGCGCGACGACGTCTGCAGCCATGTGGCCGGCGTCGCTGAGCAGGGCCAGGGACCCCGACACGAGCCCGGTGACCAGCTCGACGAGGAAGAACCCGGCGACGAGGACGAACGCGGTCCGCAGCCGCCACCGGTGGGCTGCACCCGGGTGGCCGTGCGAGTGGCCGCTCACGGCGCCACGTCGGCGCGTCCGGATCCGGTGACCCGAAGCGAGTGGCGTGGGACGCCAGAGGTGTGCCGGGTGCGAAGGGTGGCGCGCGGCATACCGACGCTCGACGACGCCACCGACCTCGTGGGGGCTGCGCCAGGCTCGCTCACGCAGCACATGTGCCGATCGTACGGCACCTCGGACGAGCCGAGATGCTGGCGCAAAGCCGCGCCGATCACGCCTGTGCGAGCCGCCGCCCGGGCGCTGGAAGTTGCCGAGCACCTGGATCGACTGGGTCGACGACGTGGCGGCCACCGCCGCCGCCCCGGAGCGACGGGTATGCCGCGTGGTCGGCCCGGCGTTCGCTGCGCGCCCGCGGGGAGAGGTACTATCGAGATGTTCCGGCACCCGGCCGTCACCGCACCTCTGGCAACGACTCAGTTCGAAGCCTGGCGGATCTCGACCGCAGGTCGTCGGTTGCACGCGGTGGGCGAGCCGTCGGGGTCGGCACGTCGACCTGTCCCAGCACAGTGGGACCGCGCAGCGAACGGTCCACCCGGATCGCTCGGCTCGGCGCCCCACACCCGCCCCGACCGCGCGACTGCGCGCGGCACTGTCGTTCATGCTCGGCCCGTATGGCCCGCACGTCGCGGGCATCCTTCAGGAGGACTTCTTGGCTCAACGAGGCCAGCGCCAGTCCGGCGCCACCCGGTCCGCCCCCCGCACCCAGCGGCGGGGTCGTCCCCTCGACAACGAGGGGATCATCCCCGTGCTGGCGAAAGCCGTGCGCGAGGTCGAGACCGACGCGCAGCGCGGCCGGGTGAAGCCGGCGGGACGGGCCAAGTTCCAGGTCGTGGCGCTGCTGGTGCGCGAGGAGCGCGCCAGGGTCAAGGCCGACACGACCGTCACGACCGCAGAGCGGGACGGACAGCTCAAGCGTCTGGACGGGGTCGCGACGATCCTGGCCAAGACCGCCGCCCGGGACACCTCGCTGCTCGCGCTCCTGGCCGAGGACGCCGCCGTCAGCGACACGGCCGCGACGCTGCGGCGCGACATGGTGCGCGCTGCCGGTCTCGAGCCCGAGCCCGAAGAGGTCGAGGAGGACACGTCCGAGGGGGTCTGGACGCCTCCCGAGCGCCGGGCCGTGCCCCAGTCGGTCGTCGCACGCCAGCTCGCCAACCCGTTCCTCGCCCCCGACTTCAGTGCGGTCGCTCCGCGCAAGCCCACCACGGGGCGGTTGTCGAGCTGGGAGCTCCTCGGACCCCTGTTCAGGGCGTTCGAGTACGGCGGCGACTCCTCCTGCATGCCCCTGCCCGAACCGGTCGGCGTCCTGCGTGGCGCCGGCGAGCTCCAGCTGATGCACCACCAGGGTCAGGTCGTCGCCGCCGCCGCCGCGGGGCACCGTAGCTTCCTGCTCGCGGACGAGCCCGGTCTGGGCAAGACGGCCCAGGCCCTGTTGGCCGCCCAGGCCGCCGACGCCTACCCGCTGCTGGTCGTCGTCCCCAACGTCGTCAAGGCCAACTGGGCCCACGAGGCCGAGCTCTGGACCCCCGGACACCCCGCCACCGTGATCCACGGCAACGGAGAGACCATCGACGGCTTCGCGGACATCGTCGTCGTCAACTACGAGGTCCTCGACCGCCACGTCGGGTGGCTCGGAGATCTCGGTTTCCGCGGGATGGTCGTGGACGAGGCGCACTTCATCAAGAACAAGACCTCGCAGCGCTCGCAGCACGTCCTGCAGCTCGCGGAGCGGATCCGCTCACGCACCCCCAACCCGCTGCTCATGGCCCTGACGGGCACGCCGCTGATCAACGACATCGAGGACTTCAAGGCGATCTGGCAGTTCCTCGGCTGGATCGAGGAGAAGAAGCCTCGGCACGCCCTGATGGCCGCACTGGAGGAGACCGGGCTGACCCCGGCCGACTCCGGGTTCTACGCCGCCGCGCGCACCAGTGTCATCGACCTGGGCATCGTCCGTCGCCGCAAGGTCGACGTGGCCGCGGACATCCCCGCCCGGCGCGTGGCCGACCTGCCGGTCGAGCTCGACGACGACGCTGGCCGGTCCATCCGGGCCGCCGAGCAGGAGCTCGCGCGCCGCCTCGTCAAGCGCTACCGCGCTGCACTCGAAGCGCGCACGTCCGGTGTCACCGTCGAGGGCATCGACCACGACCTCGTGCGACGGGTCGCGACGTGGGAGCGCGAGGAGGGCAGCAAGGCCAAGTCCGGCGACAACGTGTTCACCGTGATGCGCCGGATCGGGCAGGCCAAGGCCGGGCTCGCCGCCGACTACGCCGGGCAGCTCGCCCGCAGCGTCGGCAAGGTCGTCTTCTTCGCCAAGCACATCGACGTCATGGACGTGGCGGAGGAGACCTTCGCCAAGCGCGGGGTCAGGTACTCCTCGATCCGTGGCGACCAGACCGCCAAGGTGCGCAAGGCAAACATCGACGCCTTCGTCAACGACCCCGACGTCGCCATCGTGGTGTGCTCGCTGACGGCCGCTGGGGTCGGGCTCAACCTGCAGGTCGCCTCCAACGTCGTGCTCGCCGAGCTGTCCTGGACCGCAGCCGAGCAGACCCAGGCCATCGACCGGGTCCACCGGATCGGTCAGGCCGAGCCGGTCACGGCCTGGCGGATCATCGCTGCCCAGACGATCGACGCCAAGATCGCCCAGCTGATCGACAGCAAGGCAGGGCTCGCGGCGCGCGCCCTCGACGGGTCGGACGAGGAGGTCACCGCGTCGGCCGACGTGCAGCTCGAAGCCCTCGTGGCGCTCCTCACCGAAGCCTTGGCCGAGGAGCTCAACCTCGACGCCGCCGTGGACGACGACACCCTGTCCGCTGCCCTTGCCGAGGACGTCGCAGCGTCGAAGGCCCTGTCGGGCACGGCCTCCGGTGCACCCGACGTCCCGCCGAGTCCGCTGGCGGGCGCCGCATCGAGCTCCACACCGGATGCTGTGCCGAGCAAGACGACCGCCCGGGTGACATCTGCCCCGGCCTACGACATCTTCTCCACGACCGAGATGTCGGCGACGCAGTAGCCGGTCAGGCTTCTCGCAACGGCGGTTCCTCGCCATCTGGCCATCGGGCGCAGGTGACCTGGCCGCCGGTGACCGACGCGGTCATGGCCACCGGTCCGTCGGGTAGCACGAAGAGCTCGTAGTCGCCCTCGGTGGCCGCGGGGTAGACCAGTGAGTGCACCACCCCGTCGCCGTCAGGTCTGCCCACCACCGCGACATGCGGGTATGCCGTGCCAGCCGCCACCGGTTGCCCGCTGGGCCCCTGGTGCTGGTGGTGGTGCGACTCCGCGTGGGGATGCCGATGGTCGTGGGCGTGCGCGGTGTCGTGGGAGTGAGTGCCCGGCGGGTGGTCCGAGGGACCGCGGGCAGCGGTGGCGCCCGCGGGGCGCAGCTCCACCTCGAGGGCTTCGGTGCGTGCAGGCATCACGACGACCAGGGCGCCGACGTCGCCACCGATGTCGAGCAGGACCGGTCCCTGACCGGCATACGGGTTCTCGCTGTTACCGCCCATGGCGGCCTCCTTGATGGTGGGTGCTCGCTGGTCGTTGTTCACCGCGTGGGGTGGCGAGGGTCGTGGCGGCGACACCCCTGGTGGTTCTCGGTCGCCGCCACGACGGTTCTACGCCGCGGGGGTCCCGGGCATGGTCTGGTAGCCCCCGGCCGGGTGGCCGAGGTAGGGGAACGCGTCGAGGTAGGGCGCGTTCGTGTTGGACGTGCCGTCGGTCAGCCCGGCCGTCGCCGCGTCGGGGGTGAAGGTCGGATCCACCAGCGGGATCGTCGCGCCCGCCACGGCGCGCAGCTCGATCGCCACGACGTCGTCGATCACCCGGCGCCCGTTCGGGAAGCCTGCGGCGTCACCCGCGACCAACCCGATCGGGTTGGGGTCAGCCGTCGGCGGGACCGCCACGTTGAGCCGCAGCATGTCCGCCTGGGTCTTCCCGGTGTAGTTCTGGAAGCCGGGCACAACGCCCTTCGGGATGCCGGTGAGCAGGATCGCGAGCAGGTCCGCCCGGTCCTTGGTGTAGGCCGCCAGATTGGGGAAGACGCCCGGGTAGAGCACCGGCAGCAGGGCGGCCAGCTCGGGCTTGGTGACGTACCGCGCGAAGTCGGAGTCGTCGTGCGGCTGGCTGGCGTTCCAGCGGTCCTTCTTGGCCATCGGGGTGATGACCTCGTTGAACAGTGGGTTCCCCAGCCGGGAGACCTGGCTGTACGGGCCTCGCCACGAGTGCCGGCCCTTCTTGTTGTCCCAGATCCGGGACTTCTGGCGGCTGGCGGTGGCCCAGACCCCGATGACCGAGGCTGCATCGAGCGCATCAGCCGGTGCGGTTCCCTTGCGGGTGAGGTCTGAGATCGGGACCTGGAGGGCGATGCTGTGCACGTTCAGGCCCTGGGTGCCGTTGACGCCGACCGCGGTGGCCGACGGGATGAGGTGGGCCATCTGGAACGGCCGCAGCGTGCCGAGGTCGAAGATGCTCCCGAGGTCGACGTGGAAGCCCTCAGCGCGCTGTCCAGCGAACACCTTCCGGCCACCTTGGACCGAGTGCACTGCCTGACCCGCCAGAACGGAGTAGTTCGGCGTGCTGCGGGGGCCGATGTTGACCGGCGGACATGCCAGCCGGCTCGCCAGCAGCCGGCCGCGGTCACCACGCGCCACCCGGGTCAGGGAGTACGACTGTGGACGGTTCCAGGCGGGGTCGTCGATGGAGCTGATCGGACCGGTGTTGTAGAGGAACGTCGAGTCGTTGCGGACCTTCGTGGTGAACCGGAACTGGTAGGTCACGTCGGCTCGGGCGTCGCCCTTGTTGCTCACGTGGATCTCGTACAGCACGTCGTCGCCGAACTCGTAGAAGTTCGGTCCGCCCTGCGGGTTCTGGAAGGGGATGAAGTTGGCGATCAACGTGACCGTGTCGGGCTTGTCGGGACTGACGAACGCGTAGACGTCGGTGTTGTCCGCCACCGGGTCCTTGGAGACCTCAGGGGCTTCGCGGTGTGAGGACATGGGTCACTTCCTCGCGGCTCTGGTGAGGCGACGGACCAGGTCGGCGTCCTGCACAACGACTTCGTCCTCGCCGAACAGGATGGACACCCGGCCCGACGTCACGTCGTCGATGTAGGCAACCAGGGGTTGGCCGTCCGGTTCCGCTGCGTCCGGTCGGCCGGTGGTCGGGGCTGCGAGTGCCCCGGGGGCGGCCGCAACGGCGGCTGCGGCTGCGGCGCTCGACCCGGCCGCGGCCAGGAAGATTCGCCGGGATGTATTACTCATGCTGACTCCTTGAGAGAGCGCGGGCAGCGTGGTCCCACGCGTGCGGCGGCCACGCCAGCAGGACACCTACTCAGCACTGACGTGACCCACATCACATTCGGAGCCGTCCGCCCGGCGGATTGGCCGCGAGTGCGAATCGCCGGAGGGTCGGTCCGGGTCGCCTGGAGGCGCTCTCCGGTCGCCCGACCGCAGGGTCAGGCGTTTGCCCGCTTGCGCAACGTGTCAGCCAGGTCGTGGGCCGCGGTCGTCACGGTGTGCCCCAGGGGCACGGTCCCTTGTCCGACCTCGAACTGGGCCCCTCCACCAACGTGGACCGGGAGCGTCGGTGTGGCCGCGTGCAGGGCGGCGACCGTCTCGCGAACGGCGAGCACGTCCGTCGCACTGGGGACCCCGACGACGACAGCGGCAGGGTGGTGCTGCTGAACCATCGCGACCCAGTGCTGGGCGGGCAGATCGGCCCCGAGGTACAGGACGTCGACCCCGGCCCGCCGCAGGACCACGGAGAACGCCA
This sequence comes from uncultured Actinomycetota bacterium, assembly GCA_963740865.1. Classification (GTDB taxonomy): domain Bacteria; phylum Actinomycetota; class Actinomycetes; order Actinomycetales; family Dermatophilaceae; genus Pedococcus. The sequence goes on along the minus strand of CAVUGH010000026.1, from coordinate 93,880 downwards.
GGATGCCGAGCTCGTGATGTGACCCGCGCGCCAGGCCGACCGCCACTCGAGGCCCGTGGGGTGCCTGCGGAGCGGCATCCATCGCGGCCCCCAGCCGCCGGTGCAGGGTGGCGCTGACGACGTGCTCGCCGGCGACGTCCACGCGTCCAGCCCGCCACTGGGTTCCCAGCATCTGCAGGGCCGGCATCAGCCAGGTGTCCACGACCTGTTCCAGCGTTCCCGCCGCGAAGGCCCGGTCGATGGCCTCCGCCACTGCCGTGGGGTCCATCTCGGCTGCTCCCCTTGCGAGTGCGGTGACGTCCCACGCACCGCCGTCCTCCGCGGGGGGCGTGTCCTCGTCCGATTCCGGGACCGTGGCCGTCGGGTCGACCGGGGCAGCCCGGTCGACACCGACGGCGTCCTCGTCCGTGAGGTAGGCGTCCCAAGGGCCCTGGTCGTCCTGGCCGGCCTCGCTGTCACCGTTGTCGGACTGGTCGGAGCGCAAGTGCTCGGCCGCCTGGCTCGCCGACCAACCACCGGCCACCAGGGTGCCCATGGCCCGCAGCAGCTGGAGTCCCTGCTCGTCGTAGAGCCGGTAGCCGCCCTCGCTGCGTACCGGCTTGACGAGGCCGTACCGCCGCTCCCAGGCACGAATGGTGGCGGACGGTACGCCGGTCAGGCGGGCCGCATGGCCGATCGTGTACACCCGAGCAGCGTCCCACATCCTTGGGCAAAGCATGGACAAGTCGACCGTGAAGGTGCACCATCAGGAGCAGAGTAACCTTGCACAAAGGTTGAACAGACGATGAAGCCCTGCGATGACCTTTGCCCGAGGAATGGAGTGCCCGTGACTGCCCGCGTGAGCGTCCTGCCGCCACCTCGGCCCCCCGGCGCGCTGTTGACCCGCCTCCAGCGCGTCGGGGTCCTCGCTCACCCGCCCAACCCCGGACTACGGCTGACAGGATGTCGCCATGAGCGAGGCCGTCCTGCCGGAGGTGGCGCCGGGCCGGATCGTGGGCGTCGACGTGGCTCGGGCGCTCGCCCTCGTCGGGATGATGGCCACGCACATGCTCCCCGGGATCGAGGGCACCCATGTGCCGTGGCCGCAGCAGGTGGCGGGCGGACGGGCCTCAGCCCTGTTCGCCGTCCTCGCGGGCGTCAGCGTGGCGCTGGTGAGTGGGCGCACCACCCCGCTACGCGGGCGAGCCCGGTATGCCGCGTCGGTCCGCCTCGTCGTGCGGGCGGCGCTCATCGGCGCCCTGGGTCTGCTGCTGGGACTGGTTCCCTCTGGCATCGCAGTGATCCTGGCGTTCTATGCGGTGCTGTTCCTGCTCGGCCTGCCGTTCCTCGGTCTGCGTGCCCCAGCACTGGCAGTGCTCGCGGTCGTCTGGGTCCTGGCGGCGCCCGCGGTCTCGCTCATGGTCCGGCCGCACCTACCCGAGCACGTCGCCGGCAGCCCGACACCGGCGGAACTGACGTCAGTCGGGCACCTGCTGGCCGAGCTGCTCCTTGTCGGCTACTACCCGGCGCTGGTGTGGCTGGCCTACCTCTTCGCGGGTATGGCGATGGGACGAATCAACCTGCGGCGCAAGGGAGTCGACGTTCGACTCCTGGTGAGCGGAACGCTGATTGCGGTGCTGGCAACGGTGGTCTCCCGCGCGCTGCTGGCGCGCCCCGACGCCGCGGCCGCGCTCGCGTCGACCTATCCGGACCCGTCGATCGGCTCGGACCCGGTGGCCCTGCAGGTGGCCCTCACGCACGGTCTGCACGGCACCACACCCACGGGCTCGTGGTGGTGGCTCGCCACGGTGGCGCCCCACTCGGGCACCCCGCTCGACCTCACGCAGACGATCGGGAGCGCGATGGCCGTGCTGGGCCTGTGCCTCCTGGTGACCCGGTTCCAGCCCCGCGTCTGGGCGGCGGCGTTCGGAGCGGGCGCCATGACCCTGAGCCTCTACACCTTGCACGTGCTCATCATGGGCCGCGGCTGGTGGCCCGACCTCGAGACGCCCAACCACTACGACGACCAGGTCCTGATCGTCCTGGGGATCGGGGCGGTGCTCGCGTTGATCCCGCTGCGCGGTCCGCTCGAGACCGTGGTGGCCGTCGTGTCCCGCGCGGCTGCGAGGCGGCTTGGTGACCCGCACCATGGACCCAGCTCCACGGCATACCGGCGCGCGCCCGGCTGACCCAATCCGGCTGGACCGGCGCGCCGAAACACTCTCGACCCGTCACCCAGAACGGATGGACACCATGTCTGCACCACGCCGCGCCGTCATCGGCAGCGGGATCGCAGGGCTCGCCGCCGCCCACGTGCTCAGCACGCGCGGTCCGGTGACCCTCTACGAGGCCGACGCCCGCCTCGGCGGCCACGCCGACACCCACGAGGTGCAGGTGGACGGCCGGACGGTCGGCGTCGACACGGGCTTCATCGTGCACAACGACCGCACCTACCCGACCCTGCTGCGGCTCTTCGCCGAGCTCGGCATCGCGACGCAGGAGTCGGACATGAGCATGTCCGTGCGCGACGACGAGACCGGTCTGGAGTATGCCGGAGCGCGGGCTGCCCGGGGCCTGTTCCCGCGGCTGCGCAACCTGACCGACCCGGCCTACCTGCGCATGCTCACCGAGGTGAGGAAGTTCCACCGCGAGGCCCGGACGGTGCTGGCGCGCGAGGCCACCGACGGCGACCGCGACGAAACCCTCGGTGCGTTCGCCGACCGCTGCGGCTTCAGTGCCTACTTCACCCGCCACTTCCTCGAGCCCGTCGTCGCCGCGGTCTGGTCCTGCGACCCGGCGGTGTCGCTGCAGTACCCGGCCCGCTACCTGTTCGAGTTCCTCGACCACCACGGGATGCTCACCGTCTTCGGGTCGCCCACCTGGCGGACCGTCACGGGTGGCTCCAAGCGCTACGTCGAGGCAGTGGCGGCCGGAATCGCCGACATCAGGCTGTCCACTCCGGTGCGTTCTGTCGTCGAGACGCCGGACGGAGTCCTGGTGACCGACGCGCACGGCGTGGAGGAGGTGTTCGACTCGGTGGTCATCGCCGCACACCCGCACCAGGCGCTCGGCATGCTGGCTCAGCCGACCAGGTCCCAGCGTGTCGTGCTGAGTGCGATCCAATACTCCAGCAACGTCGCCCAGCTGCACACCGACGAGTCGGTGCTGCCCCGGTCCACCGGCGCTCGCGCGTCGTGGAACTACTGGCGTCGTGCGGGGGTGGAGGGGACTGGTGTGCTGGTCACCTACGACCTCACCCGCCTGCAACGGCTCGACGTGCCGGACCGACGTTTCCTCGTCACACTGAACGGCGTGGACTGCGTGGACCAGAGCCTGGTCATCGACACGATGCACTACGAGCACCCGCTCTACACGCCGGAATCCGTTGCAGCGCAGCGCCGTCTCCCCGAGATCAACACCAGCCGGATCGCCTTCGCCGGCGCCTACCACGGCTGGGGCTTCCACGAGGACGGCGCCCGCTCCGGCGTCGCCGCAGCGGCCGCGCTGGGTGTCGAGTGGACCGTCGCTGGCGCTGACACCGACCTCGATGTTCGCGCCGACCAGCCCGACGCGCTGGGGATCGGTGTGCGGGAGGCAGAGGGCGACCTCGAGGAGGTGGGTGCGCGATGAAGGCCTCACCCTCGACGCGGATCTACTCGACCTCGATCGTCCACGCGCGCAAGTCGCCGGTCCAGCACCGGTTCACCAGTCGCAGCCACACCTGGCTGGTCGACCTCGACGACCTGCCGCGCCTCGGCCTGCTCGACAGGTTTGCCAGCTTCGAGTCCCGGGACCACCTCGGCACCCCGGACCGCAGCCTGCGCGAGAACCTCGACACCTTCCTGGCCACCCAGGACATCGACCTCGACGGTGGTCAGATCCTGATGCTGACGATGCCCCGTGTCCTCGGCACGGTGTTCAACCCGATCAGCGTCTACTGGTGCCACACCCGCGATGGTCGGCTGGCGTGCAACGTCGTCGAGGTCCACAACACCTACGGCGACCGGCACGCCTACCTCGTGCACGCCGACGAGCACGGCCGCGCCGAGGTCGACAAAGCGCTCTACGTCAGCCCGTTCAACGACGTGTCCGGCAGCTACCGGCTCACCATCCCGATGCCCGGCGCCAAGGTCCACGTCAAGGTCGTCCTCGAGCGTCCGGGCCAGGACCCGTTCGTGGCCGGGCTGCGCGGACGTGCCCTGCCCGTGCAGACCAGCACCGTCGTGAAGCTCGCTCTCACCCAGCCGCTCGAACCCCTTGCCGTCGCCGCGCGAATCCGCTGGCACGGCGTCCGCCTGTGGCTGCGCCGCCTGCCGGTGCAGCCACGCCCTTCCCACCACCAGGAGGCAGTCCAGTGACCACCGCCACCGTCGGCCTTTCCATGCGGCCGCCCATCGACGCCAGCCGCTGGCCCGACCTGACCGCCCGCCGCGCGAAGGTTCGCCAGGCCGTTGAGGGTGCCGTCGCCCGCCGCATCTTCCTGTCCGCAGCGCGGCGACTGCCCGTCCGCATCCAGCTCGGTCGCGAGGCGATCGTCGGTGGCGCTGCCGTCGACCCGCAGGCGCCCCTCATGGTCATCGACCGCCCCGACGCGTTCTTCGCCACGCTCGGAGCCGGCGGCCTGATCGGCTTCGGCGAGTCCTACATGGCCGGCGATTGGCATGCGGAAGACCTCGGTGGGCTGCTCGAGGTGTTCGCGGCGCAGATGGGGACGCTGATCCCCGAGCCGCTGCAGAAGCTCCGCGCCTTCTACGTCGCCCGGGTCCCGCACACCGAGAAGAACTCGACGCAGAACACCCGCGCCAACATCGCACGGCACTACGACCTGTCCAACGACATGTTCGCCACCTTCCTCGACGGGACCCTGAGCTACTCCTCGGCCCTGTTCGCTGGTGATGAGGGGGCGGGACACGCGGTCGCGGGTGAGGCGGTGACCACCAGCACGCCAGCCGCGGCGCCCGTCTGGGAGGACCTCGCCAATGCCCAGCGCAAGAAGGTCGACCGCATGCTCGACTCCGCTGGTGTCGGTGAGGGCACGAGGGTGCTCGAGATCGGGACCGGCTGGGGCGAGCTCGCGATCCGGGCCGCGTCCCGGGGCGCCACCGTCGTCTCGGTGACCCTCTCCAGCGAGCAGCGGGCCCTGGCACGGGAGCGCATCGCTGCCGCCGGCTACGCCGACGCCGTGTCGGTCGAGCTCCTCGACTACCGGCTCGTCGAGGGCAAGTTCGACGCGATCGTCTCGGTCGAGATGATCGAGGCCGTCGGCCACCAGTACTGGGGCGAGTACTTCCGCAAGATCGACAGCCTGCTGGCACCAGGTGGCAAGGTCGCCATCCAGGCAATCACCATGCCGCACGACCGGATGCTGGCCACCCGCTACACCTACACGTGGATCAACAAGTACATCTTCCCCGGTGGCTTCCTGCCCTCGACCGAGGCGATCGTCGAGGTCAACCGCGAGCAGACGTCGCTGCGCGTCAGCGAGCGACTGTCCTTCGGCCAGCACTACGCCGAGACGTTGCGGCTCTGGGACGAGCGGTTCCTGGCTTCTCTGGACCGCGTGCACCAGCTGGGCTTCGACGAGGTCTTCGACCGGATGTGGCACTTCTACCTCGAGTACTCGCGCGCCGGCTTCCGCTCGGGCTACCTCGACGTCCAGCAGCTCGTCCTCCAGAGGGAGGGGGGCCGATGACCACCATCGACAGGGTCGAGTCGACCACTGCCACCACGGGATCCGGCGTTGCCGTCGAGATCGCCAACGCCTTGGCGCACTTCGTCGGCGGCGACCTTCCTGTCCGGCTCACGGCCTGGGACGGCAGCGAGGTCGGCCCGGCCGACGCGCCGCACGTCACCCTCCGCTCGCCGCGCGCCCTGCGCCGGCTGCTGCGCCACCCCGGTGAGCTCGGAGCCGCCCAGGCCTACGTCACCGGCGAGCTCGACGTCGAGGGTGACCTCGACGCAGCCCTCACCCAGGTGTGGTCGGTGGCGCAGGAGCGCCAGCTGGGCGGCATCCGGCCCACGCCCGCTGCCATCGCCGCAGTGCTCAAGGTCGCGCGGGCAGCCGGCGCCATCGGTCTGCCGCTCCCGGCCCCCGCCAGTCAGGCGGTGCTCAAGGGACGACTGCACAGCATCGGCCGCGACCGGCAGGCGATCCACCACCACTACGACCTGTCCAACGACTTCTACAGCCTGATCCTCGACCCGCACATGGCCTACTCGTGCGGCTACTGGCGTTCTGACGCGCCCGACTACACCGTCGAGGACGCCCAGCGCGACAAGTTCGAGCTGGTGGGTCACAAGCTCGGCCTCGCCCCCGGTGCGCGGCTGCTCGACGTCGGCTGCGGCTGGGGCTCGATGAGCCTGTATGCCGCGGAGCGCTTCGGCGCGCAGGTCACCGGAGTGACGATCGCCGCCGAGCAGAAGAAGTTCATCGACGCACGGATCGCCGAGAGGGGGCTGCAGGACCGAGTGGAGATCCGCCTTCAGGACTACCGCGAGGTCCCGGACCACGACTTCGACGCGGTCGTGTCCCTGGAGATGGGCGAGCACGTGGGTCAGGGCAACTACCCGACCTATGCCAAGGTGCTGCACGACCGGGTCCGGCCTGGTGGACGGGTCCTGGTGCAGCAGATGTCGAGGCAGGGGCGACACCCCGGCGGCGGACCCTTCATCGAGTCGTTCATCGCGCCCGACATGCACATGCGACCGGTGGGCGAAACCGTTGACCTGATTGAGGGTTCGGGCCTGGAGGTGCGGGACGTCCATGCCATGCGCGAGCACTACGTGCGCACTGTGGGCGCGTGGCACCGCACCTTCGAGGACAACCTCGACCGGGTCGTCGCCCTCGTCGGCGACGAGGTGGCCCGCGTCTGGCGGCTCTACCTCGTCGGCGGCGCACTGGCCTTCCGTGACGGCCGGATGGGCGTCGACCAGATCCTCGCCGTCCGCCCCGACCACGGCGCGTCCGACCTCGAGCCGGTGCGCCCGGCGAGCTGGTCGTGATGTTCGACGGTTCGAACTTCCTTGCGGTCACGGGGTTCTCGCTGCTCGCCGTCGTCCTGTTGATGGTGGCGACGGCCATCGAAGGTCAGCGGCAGGGACGGGTCAGCGTGGTCGACACGACGTGGGGGCTCGGCTTCGTCGTCGTCGCAGCGGTGGCCGGTGTCGTCGGTGAGGGCGCGGGCTGGCGACGGCTGGCGCTCTTCGTGGTCGTGGCGCTCTGGGGCCTTCGACTCGCGTGGCACATGCACCAGCGCAACAGCGGCAAGGGCGAGGACCCCCGCTATGCGGAGATGCTCTCGCAGGAGACGGGCAACCCGACGCTCGTGGCGATCCGCAAGGTCTACGCCGTCCAGGGCCTCGCCGTCTGGTTCGTGTCGCTGCCGATCCAGGTCAGCGCGGCCTCCGGCAGGGGAGTCGCGGCGGTCGCGGTCGTCGGGCTGCTGCTCTGGCTGGTTGGTGTCACCTTCGAGTCGCTCGGGGACAAGCAGCTCAAGGACTTCAAGGCCGATCCCGCCAACAAGGGCACGGTCATGGACCGGGGCCTGTGGTCCTGGACGCGTCACCCCAACTACTTCGGCGACTCCTGCGTCTGGTGGGGGATCTGGCTGGTCTCGGCGAGCGCCTGGCCGGGCGTGCTCACAGTGCTCTCCCCGGTGGCCATGACCTACTTCCTCGTGTTCGCCACCGGCGCCCGTCTCCTCGAGAAGCACATGGGCGAGCGTCCCGGCTACGCGGAGTACCGGCAGCGCACGAGCTACTTCCTGCCGCGCCCGCCCCGACGCTGACGGGGCCAGACGGGGTCAAACGCGCGCAAACCCGGGTCTGACACGCTACGGTCTGACCTGGCGATCAGGGCGCCACCAAGCCGGCTCAGTGGAGGTGGATTCCGGTGGATGGTGCCCTCATGGACGCCACGGTCGCTGCGGCGAGAGTGGGTGACCGGGCTGCCTTCGGGCAGCTGTGGGTCGAGCTCTCCCCGCGGGTGTGTGCCTACCTTCGCTCGCACGGCGTGGGCGACGCCGAGGACGTCACGAGTGAGGTGTTCCTGGCCGTCTTCCGGCAGGTCGGGCGGTTCTCGGGAGGGGGCGCGGCCTTCCGGGCACTGGTCTTCACCGTCGCGCATCGCAGGCAGGTCGACTGGCACCGACAAAGGGTCCGCCGTGGTCCGTGGGTGCCATGGGACGAGGTCGGACCAGCCGAGGTCGGGCCCGACGCGGCCGGCCCCTCGGCAGAGAGTGCAGCACTGGCAGTGCTCGGGGAGGAGTGGGTGGTCGAGGTACTGGGCACGCTCACTCCGGACCAGCGGTCGGTGCTCGCGCTGCGGGTGGTGGCCGACCTCAGCCTCGAGGAGACCGCAACGGTCCTGGGCAAGGATGTCGGCTCCGTGAAGTCACTGCAGCACCGGGCACTGGCGCGACTTCGGAGAAAACTTTCGGCGAAGCCGTATCCCCACGACGCCCTCGTTCGATTGAACCCCCGTCATGCCTGAGCCTGAAGACTTCGCCCCCCGCGAGCTGGACCTGCCCGCGAGCGACCCGGCGGCCTCGGCCGTCGAGGCGCTGCGCGCCATGGCCACCCAGCAGCCTGTGGGGGTCAGCGCCGAGCTGGCGGCGTTCCTCGCGGACCCCGCCGGCGAGGGTTTGGGCACCTCACCTCACTCAAGGAGCGATCTCGTGACCGTTGTCCGACTTCCCATCCGCCGTGTCGGCCGTGCAGCCGTAGCCGTCGGCGCCGCTGTTGCCCTTGCCGCCCTCGGCGGCGTGGCCGTGGCCGCGACCGGTGGCGGACCGGACCGCGAACCCGCCCACGTGCAGGTGGACGACCCGAGCGACACCACGACGACCACGGGGGACACGGACACCGACACGGACACCGACACCGACACCGAGACGGCCACGGCCGAGCCCGAAGACACCGAGAGCAGCGCCGCCGACGAGAGCTCTGCCACGCGCACCGCCAACGCGACGGCGTCGGCCAACCACCACGACGGCGTGGGTGCCGACGACGAGCACGCCGACGTGAACGGTGGCGGCGAGGTCGACCACCGTGCCGAGCACTCCCCGACCGCCCATCCCACGGGTGGCGGCGGCGACGACGCCGATGAGAGCGGCGACGACGACGCCCAGGGTTCCGCTGCGCAGCGTGGCGGCGGTTCACACCGCCCCTGACCAGACCTGACCGGTGGCTGTCCCGCTCGGCGCGGGGCAGCCACCGTCCCGCGTCTGCCGTCCCGCGTCCTAGAGTCGCGGCGTGGACTGCCTCTTCTGCCGGATCATCGACGGCGCGCTCCCGGCCACGATCGTGCTCGACGAGCCGTTCACGCTGGGCTTCCTCGACACGCGACCTGTCTTCAAGGGACACGTGCTCCTCGTCCCCAAGATCCACATCGACACCCTCGTGGACCTGCCGGCCGAGCTGCTGCCCGTCCTGATGGGCGCGGCCCAACGGGTGTCCGGTGCGGTGGTCCCCGGGCTCGGCGCCCAGGGCTCCTTCGTCGCCGTCAACAACGTCGTGTCGCAGTCCGTGCCGCACCTGCACGTGCACGTCGTGCCGCGCACCAAGGGCGACGGGCTGCGCGGCTTCTTCTGGCCGCGCACCAAGTACGCCTCGGACGACGAGGCGCAGGAGTATGCCGCGAGGCTGGCTGCCGCGATCCCGCCACCACCCGCGTGACCCCGGGCGAACCGAACCACCGCACCGACTGCGTTCTCTCGCCCAGGAAGGGACTCACACTCCTGCCGTGGATTGCGTTCCATGTGGGTGAGCTGTTGTCGGTGGCAGAGGAGATGATCGGTCCATGAGGTCCCACAGCGTGATGCCCTCGCCGCTCGGCGAGATCACCCTCGTCGCGGAGGATGGCGCCCTCACCGGCTGCTACATGGAGCTGCACCGGCGCGGCACCGACGACGAGGACCGCCTCGGTGAGCGCGACGACGACAGCCTGAGCGCGGCGGCAGCCCAGCTCACCGAGTACTTCGCGGGGGAGCGCACCGAGTTCAGCCTGCCGCTCACGCCTCGGGGTGACGAGTTCCAGCTCAAGGTGTGGGCACTGCTGCGCGAGATCCCCTACGGCCAGACGCGCAGCTACGGAGACCTGGCCCGGGCGCTGGGCGACGTCAACCTCAGCCAGCGGGTCGGGTGGGCCAACGGCCGCAACCCGATCAGCATCATCGTGCCGTGCCACCGGGTCATCGGGGCCGACGGCAGCCTCGTCGGCTACGCCGGGGGACTGGAGCGCAAGCGGTTCCTGCTGGCCCTGGAGGAACCGCCGGCCGACGAGGCCAGCCGCCTCTTCTGAGCATCGGTCGCTGGTGCCCGGAGGCGCTCGATGGTGCGCGGGTGGCCCCTGTCCGTTTGCCGCTCGTCCGTTCGTCCGGAAGCCCACCTGGACCCCACACCCAGGGACACGTCGACACGTCGCGCCACAGGGTGAGACGCGCGACGTGATGCGCGTCGCACTACGCGCACAGGGGCGCCGAGGCGGCATACAGACGGGGCTAGGTTGGTTGACGAAAGTGGCTGGTCGTCCAGACAGACTGGCTATCCGCAAGGCACGCGTCAGCGAGGACGGCTCACCCATCAGGGGGTGGCCGTCCTTCGTCTTTCACAGGAGAGTGTTGGTATGACCTCGCAGCAGGTATCCGCAACGAACCGCCATCGTGTTGTCGTGGTCGGTTCCGGGTTCGGTGGCCTCTTCGGCACGCAGGCGCTCAAGCGCGCCGATGTCGACGTCACCCTCATCGCCAAGACCACCCACCACCTGTTCCAGCCACTGCTCTACCAGGTGGCCACCGGGATCCTCTCCGAGGGCGAGATCGCCCCGGCAACGCGCGAAGTCCTTGCGCACCAACGCAATGCACGCGTCCTGCTCGGCAACGTCACTCGCATCGACCTGGCCGCCAAGACCGTCACCTCGCGGGTGCTGGACCGTGACACGGTGACGCCCTACGACACCCTCCTCGTCGCGGCGGGCGCCGGTCAGTCCTACTTCGGCAACGACCACTTCGCGCAGTTCGCCCCGGGCATGAAGTCGATCGACGACGCCCTCGAGCTCCGGGGTCGCATCTTCGGCTCGTTCGAGTGGGCCGAGCTGGCGAGCACCCCCAAGGAGATCGAGCGGCTCATGACGTTCGTCGTCGTGGGCGCCGGCCCTACCGGTGTCGAGATGGCCGGCCAGATCGCCGAGCTGTCCCGACGCACGCTGCGCAAGGACTTCCGCAACATCGACACCAGCCGGGCACGCATCGTCCTGCTCGACGCGGCTCCCACCGTGCTCGGCGCGTTCGGTGACCAGCTGGGGGCCAAGGCCGCCAAGCGACTCGGCGAGATCGGGGTCGAGGTCCAGCTCGGTGCCAAGGTGACGGGCGTCGACGCCACCGGGATCGACGTCCAGGAGGCCGATGGCACGCAGCGCCGGATCGAGTCGGTGTGCAAGGTGTGGGCGGCTGGGGTGCAGGCCTCCGAGCTCGGTGCCCAGCTGGCCGAGCAGTCCGGGGCGCAGCTCGACCGAGCCGGCCGCATCGCCGTCAATGACGACCTCACCCTGCCCGGTCACCCCGAGGTGTTCGTGGTCGGCGACATGGCCTCGCTCAAGGGCTACCCGGGGGTCGCCCAGGTCGCGATCCAGGGAGCGCGGTACGCCGCCGACCAGATCAAGCGCCGGCTCGCCGGCAAGGAGCCGAAGGGCCCGTTCGAGTACCACGACAAGGGCTCGATGGCGACGATCTCCCGGTTCAGCGCGGTCGCCTCGATCGGCAACCTGCGGTTCACCGGGTTCATCGCCTGGCTGCTGTGGCTGGCCGTCCACCTCGTCTACATCATCGGCTTCAAGCACCGCCTCACCACGCTGCTGCACTGGGCGGTGAGCTTCCTCGGCCGAGGGCGCTCCGAGCGCACCGTGACCGAGCAGCAGGTCTTCGCGCGCACGGCGATCGAGCAGCTGGGTGCGGACTACGCACCCTCGCTCCCGCGGGTCCCGGCTGACAAACGACCACCGGCCCAGTCGGTCACCCAGGCCCGCGAAGAGGGCAGTCGCACCCTCTGACGCAGCCCTGACGGGCCGGCCCTCCGCACCTCTTCTGAGCACGTCCCGGAGCACCGTGCGCAGTACGAGAGCCGCTCGGTGAGTGAGTTGCCACATGCGAGCCGGGCGACTCGCCTAGGGTTGCGGCATGCCGCTGGACTACCCGATCCACGAGAAGACGCTGGCCAATGGGCTGCGCGTCGTCGTGTCACCGGACGCCTCTGTTCCCACCGTGACCGTGAACATCTGGGTCAACGTCGGGTCCCGCCACGAGCTGGCCGGACGCACCGGGTTCGCCCACCTCTTCGAGCACCTGATGTTCCAGGGGTCGCGACACATCGCCAGCGGTGAGCACTTCACCCGGCTGATGGCCGAGGGCGGACGGCTCAACGCGACGACCTGGTTCGACCGGACCAACTACTTCGAGACCGTCCCGAAGGGTGCCTACGAGCTGGCCCTGTGGATGGAGGCGGACCGCCACGGCCACCTCCTCGACGCGGTCACCCAGGAGAACCTCGACAACCAGCGGGACGTCGTCAAGGAGGAGAAGCGCCAGCGCTACGACAACGTTCCCTACGGCACCGCCCTCATCGAGGTGTACGCCGCGGTGTTCCCTTCCGGCCACCCGTACCACCACCCGACGATCGGGTCGATGGAGGACCTCGACGCCGCCAGCCTCGAGGACGTGCACGCGTTCTTCCGCCGCCACTACGGGCCGAACAACAGCGTGCTCACGCTGGTCGGTGACCTCACCCCGGAGGAGGGGTTCGCCGCGGCGGAGCGCTACCTCGGCCACCTGCCTGCCTCGGCCGAGCCCGCCCGCCCACCCGTGGCACCGCTCGAACCAGTCGCCCAGCCGGTGCGGGTGGACCGGCCGGGCAACGTCCCGAACGACCGGATGCACATCGCCTTCCGCCTGCCGGTCGACAACACCGACGAGTTCTTCGCGGCAGGCCTGGCCATGGACGCACTCGGCGGACTGTCGACCTCACGTCTGGTGCAGCGGTTGGTCCGGCGCGAGCAGGTCGCCAACGCCGTGCAGGCCCATGCGATGGGGTTCGTCGACGGCGTGTCCCTCGGGTTCTTCGTCATCGACGTCGCCGACGGCCAGGACCCCGAGGCGGTGGAGGCCACCGTGGTCGAGGAGCTGGAACGGTTCGCCGTGGAGGGTCCGACGGCGGTGGAGATGGAGTCCGCGATGGCGCAGTCCGAACGCTCCTGGCTCTCGGCCCTCGCCGGTCAGGAGGAGCGGGCCGACCTGATCAGCCAGCACGTGCTGCTCCACGGTGACGGGCAGTTCGTCAACACCTTCCTCGACCGCATCGGCGAGGTGGGGGTCGAGGAGGTTCGCGCGGCAGCGGGCCGGTGGCTGCGGCCCGACAGTCGCGTCGTGGTCCGCCATCTCGCCGTCCAGGACGAGGAGGAGGTCGCATGAGCTCGGTGACCGAGGGAACCGACCTCCCAGCGGCCGACCCGGCGGCAGACGACACACCGCCACGCCCAGAGGTGCGGGCGCCCGAGGTGTGGCGCTTCGCCACCCCTGCGCGGCACACCCTGTCCAACGGCATCGAGCTGCTCAGTTACGACATCCCCGGCCAGTACGTCATCTCCGTGCGCACGGTCCTGCCCTTCCCCCTGTCGATCGAGCCGCGCGAGGTCGAAGGGGTTGCCAGCATCATGTCCCGGCTGCTCGACGAGGGGACGGCTGAGCACTCGCCTGAGGAGTTCGCAGAGCTGTTGGAGCGCAAGGGAATTGCCCTGGGCGCGTCGGTCACCGACGGTGGTCTGGGAGTCGACCTGGACGTTCCCAAGCGCCGGCTGGGGGAGGCGCTGGACCTGCTGCGCCAGGCCCTCGCGGAGCCTGTCTTCCCCGAGCTGGAGGTGGACCGCCACCGCAAGACCAGGCTCGCCCAGATCGAGCAGGAACGCGCCCTCGCGCCACAACGCGCGGCGCAGGCGTTCATTGCCACCCACTTCGACGAGGCCGACCGCGCCTCGCGACCCACAGCAGGGACGACGGCGAGCATCACCGCGCTCACCCGCCATGACATCGTCGCCTTCCACGCCGAACGCGTCGGGCCCACGGGCATGACGGCGGTCATCGCCGGCGACCTGTCTGGTTTGGACGTCGCCGAGCTCGCCGAGACCACCCTCGGCACCTGGGTCAGCACCACCCACGTGCCCTCGCCCGAGCCGACCGAGGCCCGCCGCGCGAGCGACGCGGCCCGGGTCGTGTTCGTCGACCGGCCGGGCTCGGTGCAGAGCGAGCTGCTGGTGGGGTGGACCGGTCCGGACCGGCACGCCCAAGGTGGCTGGGCGGCATACCCCGTCCTGGGTTTCATGGTCGGCGGCTCGCCCAACGCGCGCGTCGACGCGGTCCTGCGCGAGGAGAAGGGCTACACCTACGGCATCCGGTCGGTGTTCCGGCCCCGTCGCGTCGGCGGCCTGTTCCTCACCTCCGGGTCCGTGCGCGCCGACGCCACCGTCGAGTCGGTGCAGCTGCTCCTGGACCTGCTGGCCTCGGGCCGGGACGGTTTCCGCCCCGAGGAGGTGCAGGCGGGAGTCGACTTCATCAGCAAGACCGCGCCCGGGCGCTTTGCCACCGCCGATGCCGTAGCCGACGAGGCCGTGACCATGGCACTCGACGGGCTGACGACCGACTTCACCACTCAGACCCTGGAGGCGATGCGCGCCCTGGACGGTGAGCGCCTCACCGCGGCCTACCGCGACTGGGTCCAGGGGGAGTGGACCGTCGTCATCGTCGGCGACGCCAGCACGTATGCCGAGGGCGTGCGTGGGCTGGGTATCGGTGACGTCACGGTGGTCCCCGCCTGAGGGCAGTGGTCCTGGCCTGAGGGATGGTCGAGACCCCGCACAAGGGACGTCAGGCGCGGGCGTCCGTGCCGAGGCGGCCCAGCACCTCGTCGTGCAGTCGCCCGTTGGTGGCGAGTGCGTTGCCGCCCCACGGCCCGTCCTTGCCGGCCAGCGAGGTGAACCGGCCGCCCGCCTCGGTGACGATCGGCACCAGGGCCGCCATGTCGTAGACGGCGAGGTCGGGCTCGGCCGCGATGTCGACCGCTCCCTCCGCGACGAGCATGTAGGACCAGAAGTCGCCGAAGGCACGGGTTCGCCAGCAGTCGTCGGTGAGCTCGAGGAACTCGTCGTGGCGGTCGATCTGCCGCCAGCCCTTGATGTCGGAGTAGGACAGCGACGCGTCCGAGAGGTTCGAGACGGCCGAGACGTGGATCCGCTTGGCGGCTGCCAGGCTGCGCCCCGACCAGGCGCCGGACCCGTTGGCGGCCCACCAACGTCGGCCGAGGGCCGGAGCGGCCACGAGGCCAAGCACCGGCATGTCGTTGTCGACGAGGGAGATCAGGGTTGCCCAGGCGGGCACGCCACGGACGAAGTTGTGGGTGCCGTCGATCGGGTCGATCACCCAGCGGCGCGGGCCGTGACCGGTCGTCTCGAACTCCTCGCCCTCGACGGCGTCACGCGGGCGGGTGCGCTTGAGCTGGAAGCGCACCATCTCCTCGGCTGCCTTGTCGGCGTCGCTCACCAACGACAGGTCCGGCTTGGACTCCACGACGAGGTCGTGCGCCCGGAACCGGGCCATCGTGATCCGTTCGACGGCATCCGCCAGGACATGGGCCAGTCGCAGGTCGTCGTCGTAGGGCACCCGCCCCACGCTAGCCCGTCCGCGTGGTCGGACGGGGGACGCCGACGTCCGGCGCAGCGTGCGGCGAGGGTGCGGCGAGGGTGTGGCGACGGTGTGGCGAGGGTGCGGCGACCATCGGATGCGTTTCTACCCGAAACATCACGAAATGGGCTCAAAAGCCACTTCGACCGAAGATCTGCTCTCAACTCGGCAGCAGGACGATCACGTTTTTGTCTCGGCTTGGCCCAGAGCGTCGCCTTTACTCCTTCCTTGCCCTTTCATGGGTGCCACAACACGAACGCCCTGTGCGTTACAGGGCTGCGCCCAATTCGGTGCACAGCCCGGACCGACCGCTCATCACCTGAGCGGCAGACCCTAAGTAGGAGGACGTCCATGCGAGGAACTACTCGCACGGTGGCCATGGTTGCTGGAATCTCGTCCGTCGCGCTGCTTGCTGCAGCGTGTGGTGGCGGTAACAGCAGCGATGACCCCAGCTCCAGCGCCGGCGGCAAGGCCGGCGGCGCTGTCACGGTCCGCGGGTGCAACCCCCAGAACCCGCTCATCCCGAGCAACACCACGGAGACCTGTGGTGGCAACGTGCTTGACGCCATCACGTCCAAGCTCGTGCACTACAACGCCGAGACCGCGGCCCCCGAGAACGACATCGCGGACAAGATCGAGTCCTCGGACAACCAGACCTTCACCGTGACCCTGAAGAAGGGCTACAAGTTCCACGACGGCACCGAGGTCAAGGCGAAGAACTTCGTCGATGCCTGGAACTACGCCGCCTACGGCCCCAACGCCCAGTCCTCCGGCTACTTCATGGAGCCCATCGAGGGCTTCGGTGACACCCAGTGCACCGGCGACGGCGACGACCCGTGCGCAGGCGCCGGCAAGGCCAAGGCCGACAAGCTCACCGGTCTGGCGGTGACGGACGACTACACCTTCACCATCAAGACGACCGAGAAGGTCTCCAACATGGCCGTCCGTCTCGGCTACTCGGCCTTCGCGCCGCTGCCGGACTCCTTCAACGCTGACCCCAAGGCCTACGGCGAGAAGCCGATTGGTGCTGGCCCGTTCAAGTTCGACAGCTGGACCAAGAACACCGAGATCAAGCTCAGCAAGTTCGCTGACTACTCGGGCAAGTTCCCCAGCAAGCTCGACGGCATCACGTTCAAGATCTACCAGGACGAGGACGCCGCCTACAACGACGTCATCGCCAACCAGCTTGACGTGACGGACCAGGTTCCCTCGTCCGCGATGATCGATGACAAGTTCAAGACCGACCTCCCGGACCGTAACGCGCAGAAGGCCGTCGGTGTCATCCAGACCATCACCTTCGCGCCGACCAAGGTCGACCCGAACTACTCCGACCCGAAGATCCGCCAGGCGATCTCCATGGCCATTGACCGTGACACGATCATCAAGCAGATCTTCAACAACTCGCGTAAGCCCGCCACCGGCTGGGTCTCCCCGGTCGTCGACGGCTACAAGCCGAACCAGTGTGGCGAGTACTGCGTGTACGACGCTGCCAAAGCCAAGGCCAAGCTTGACGAGGCAGGCGGCTTCAAGGGTGGCAAGATGACCCTCGCCTACAACGCTGACTCCTCCCACAAGGGCTGGACCGAGGCCACCTGCAACTCCATCAAGGGCGCCCTTGGTGTCGACTGCGTCGCGACCCCGGTCGTCGACTTCGCCACCTTCCGCACCCAGATCTCCTCGGAGAAGATGAAGGGCATGTTCCGCTCGGGTTGGCAGATGGACTACCCGTCGATCGAGAACTTCCTGGCCCCGCTCTACAAGACCGGTGCCTCCTCGAACGATGGCGCGTACAGCAACCCCGAGTTCGACAAGCTCATCAACGAGGCTGCTGCACAGACGGACCCGGCTCAGGCCAACGCGAAGTACCAGGCCGCTGAGGCCCTGCTCGCAGGCGACATGCCGGCCGTCCCGATGTGGTACTCCACCGCCACCTTCGGCTGGTCCAACAAGGTCACCGGCGTGAAGATCACGGCGTTCGGCACGATCGACTTCGCCAGCCTCTCGCTGAAGTAAGTCACCCCGGACCGCACACCTTCACGGTGGGCGAATCCAGATAGCGTCGTCGGCCTGCCGGCCCAGTGCCGGCAGGCCGATGGCCTGTCCGGGGTCAGTCGAGGGGTTACCCCCGCCTCCTGACCCCACACCGTCCAAAACGACTATGTTGTGAGAAGCACGGGCGTGCACATCTCGCCCCGCATGGCTTGTCCAGCCACGCCACAGGGACACCCCCACCCGCCGGCGTCAAATCAAGGGAGGTGACGTGTACAAGTACATCCTTCGGAGATTGCTCCAGATGATCCCGGTGCTGCTTGGATCCACGTTCATTATCTTTGCCATGGTTTTTGCCCTACCCGGAGATCCCACGGCAGGCATGTGCGGTGAGCGCCCCTGTGCACCCGCGTTCGTGGCCAAGTTCAGGGCCGAGCACAACCTCAACGACCCACTGCCGACGCGCTACGCCAAGTACATGGGCAACGTCGCCCAGGGCGACCTCGGCACCACGTTCCGCGACATCAAGGTCGCGGACGAGCTCAAGCAGCGTTACCCCACGACCGCGAAGCTCGCGGGCATGGCGATCCTCTTCGAGACGGTGATCGGCGTCCTTGCGGGTGTGCTGGCAGGCATCCGGAAAGGGAAGTTCATCGACAACCTGGTGCTGGTGAGCACCCTGTTCGTCATCGCCATCCCCATCTTCGTCATCGGCGCGTCACTGCAGTACTACCTCGGCGTGAAGCTCAAGCTGTTCCCCGTCACGGTGTCGCCGCAAGCCACCGTCTACGAGCTGTTGCTCCCGGCCTTCGTCCTCGGTAGCGCCTCAGTCGCCTTCGCCGCGAGACTGACCCGCACCAACCTGGTGGAGAACCTGCGCGCGGACTACCTGCGCACCGCCATCTCCAAGGGGCTGACGCGGCGGCGGGCCATCGGCCTGCACGCCCTGCGCAACTCGCTGATCCCTGTGGTCACCTACATCGGCGCCGACTTCGGCAGCCTCCTGGGTGGCGCGATCGTCACCGAGCGGATCTTCAACATCCAGGGCGTGGGTGGCTACTTGTTCACCGGCATCCACAACCGCGACGGCGTCTCCGTGGTGGGCACCGTGACCGTCCTGGTGCTGGTGTTCCTGCTCGTCAACCTGCTCGTCGACCTCCTGTACGGCGTGCTCGACCCGAGGATCAGCCATGACTGAGGCATCGACCATTGCCGTTGGCGCCGAGACCAGCGCCCCAGGGGAGAGCGACGAGGCGCGTTCGCTCGCCTCTGATGCCTGGCGTTCCCTCAAGAAGAACCCGATCTTCTGGGTCTCGATGCTGCTCATCGTGGCGTTCCTGCTGATGGCCGTGTGGCCGTCGCTGTTCACCAACGTCGACCCGGCGGAGGCAGTGCTGAAGGAGGCGCGCGAGCGTCCCAACGGCAGCGCGTGGTTCGGCCGAGACCTCCAGGGCTACGACATCTACTCGCGTACCATCTACGGTGCTCGCGCGTCGATCCTGGTCGGTGTGTTCGCGTCGATCGCGACCGTGCTGATCGGTGGCGCGATGGGCGTCATCGCCGGGTACTACGGCGGGTGGCTGGACGCCCTGGTCTCCCGTGTCACGGACATCTTCTTCGCGATTCCGCTGCTGCTCGGCGGCATCCTGTTCATGGCGACCTTCCCCAACGACGTCGATTCGCCCTACCTGCTCGTGGTGGGCAAGGTCGTGCTGGTGCTGTCGATCTTCGGCTGGCCGGGACTCGCGCGCCTGATGCGCTCGAGCGTGCTCCAGGTCAAGCCCAACGACTACGTCCAGGCCGCTCGTGCCCTCGGGGCCACCCCGTGGCGGATCATCCGCGCACACGTGCTCCCGAACGCGTTGGCACCGATGATCGTCGTCGCGACGATCAACCTGGGTGTCTTCATCTCCGTCGAGGCGACCTTGAGCTTCCTCGGCATCGGGCTGACCCCGCCGGCGATCTCCTGGGGTGTGGCCATCTCCGACGCCATCGTGGCGTTGCGGACGACCCCGCACATCCTGCTGTTCCCCAGCCTCTTCCTGAGCCTGGCGGTGCTGGCCTTCATCATGCTCGGCGACGCGGTTCGCGATGCCTTCGACCCGAAGTCGCGCTGAGCGGAGAGACACAGATGACAACCTCTGAAACCATGGCCCGGGAGTCTGCGAAGTCCTCCGGCCAGATCTACAAGCCCCAGGACGGTCTGCTGCTGGAGGTGGAGGACCTCCACGTCGAGTTCCACACCGCCGACGGCATCGCCAGGGCGATCAACGGCGTCAACTTCGACCTCTTCGAGGGCCAGACCCTGGCCATCCTCGGAGAGTCCGGATCGGGCAAGTCCGTGACCGCGCAGGCGATCATGGGCATCCTCGACATGCCGCCCGCAGTCATCCCCAAGGGTCAGATCCGCTACTGCGGCCAGGACCTGCTGACCATGCCGGACGAGCAGCGTCGCAAGACCCGTGGCCCGGAGATCTCGATGGTCTTCCAGGATGCCCTGTCCTCGCTCAACCCGGTGTTCCCGGTCGGGTGGCAGATCGCGGAGATGTTCCGCGTGCACCGCGGCATGAACAAGTCCGACGCCCTCGAGCGTGCGGTCAAGCTCATGCAGCGCGTGCAGATCCCGGCGGCCAAGGAGCGGGTGGGGGCCTATCCCCACCAGTTCTCCGGCGGTATGCGCCAGCGCATCATGATCGCGATGGCTATCGCGCTCGACCCGGCGGTCCTGATCGCCGACGAGCCGACGACCGCCCTGGACGTCACCGTCCAGGCGCAGATCATGGCGCTGCTGCAGGAGCTGCAGGAGGAGCGCCAGATGGGGCTCATCCTGATCACCCACGACCTCGGCGTCGTCGCCAACGTCGCGGACAAGATCGCGGTGATGTATGCCGGTCGCATCGTCGAGCGCGCAGACGTCTACGACCTGTACCGCCAGCCGGGCCACCCCTACACCAAGGGTCTGCTCGAGTCGATCCCACGGCTGGACCAGAAGGGACAGCAGCTCGCCGCCATCGGTGGCCTGCCGCCAAACCTGATGCGGATCCCGGAAGGCTGCGCCTTCAACCCGCGCTGCAAGTTCGCCCAGGACGTGTGCCGCGAGGACCGTCCCGCCCTGCTCGAGGTCGCTCCCGGCCGAGAGAGCGCCTGCCACTTCGCCGAGGAGGTCCTCCATGGCTGAGGCCATTCTGACTGCGACCGACCTGGTCAAGTACTACCCCATCAAGGGCGGCGTCCTGCGTCGCACCGTGGGTCACGTCAAGGCCGTCGACGGCGTCAGCTTCGAGCTCCTCAAGGGCGAGACGCTGGGCATCGTCGGTGAGTCCGGGTGTGGCAAGTCCACGCTCGGCCGCCTCCTGATGCGACTGGAGGAGCCCACCTCGGGCTCGGTCGTGTTCGACGGTGTCGACATGTACGCCCAGAAGGGTCGCGCGATGCGCAAGCTGCGTCGCGACATCCAGATCGTGTTCCAGGACCCCTACACCTCGCTGAACCCTCGCAAGACGGTCGGCGACATCGTCGGGGAGCCGTTTGACATCCACCCCGACGTGGTGCCCAAGAAGGGCCGCCGCAAGGCTGTCCAGGACCTGCTCGACCTCGTGGGCCTCAACCCCGAGCACATCAACCGCTACCCCCACCAGTTCTCCGGTGGACAGCGGCAGCGCATCGGCATCGCCCGAGGCATCGCGCTCAACCCCAAGGTGCTGATCTGCGACGAGCCGGTCTCCGCGCTCGACGTGTCGGTGCAGGCCCAGGTCGTCAACCTGATGGAGAAGCTGCAGGACGAGCTCGGCCTGTCCTACATCTTCATCGCGCACGACCTGTCCGTGGTCCGGCACATCTCCGACCGCGTCGGGGTCATGTACCTCGGCAAGATGGCAGAGCTGGGGGAGGAGGACGACATCTACGGTCGTCCCACCCACCCCTACACCCAAGCCCTGCTGTCGGCCGTCCCGGTGCCCGACCCGACGCTGCGTGACAAGAAGGAGCAGATCGTCCTCAAGGGCGATGTCCCCTCGCCGGCGAACCCGCCGTCGGGCTGCCGCTTCCACACCCGGTGCTGGAAGGTGCAGGACAAGTGCAAGACCGACATCCCGCTGCTCGAGCTGCGCCCCGACGGCGCCGGCGAGCACCTGTCGGCCTGCCACTTCGCCCAGCCCCGCGAGATCATCGAGACCATCGATGTCTCCGACCTGGGGACCGGCGACATCGACACGGGTGTGCGCGACGACGCGTCGCTCGAGCCCGTGGGTGACGGCCCCGCGGACTCCTGACCCGCGACGGCAAGCGCACGGCATACGCAGACGACGGCGTCGTTCCCCACCCGGGGAGCGGCGCCGTCGCCGTACCCCTCGTCAGAGGCGGCGGTTGAGCGAGAACACCCGTCCCAGCAACGGCATCAGCACGATGTTGAGACCGTGCAGGATCCCGATGATGAGGAGTATGCCGCCGAGCCGGCCGAGCTCGAAGGTCACCTGCTTCGCCGTCGCCAGTCCGCTGATGTCGTTGTCCCAGCTGTGCTGTGGCGCGACGTGCAGCGAGAACAGGATGTACGCGGCGAAGATCAGGTAGTAGACGATGTCGGTGAGGACGATGTAGCTCTTGCCGGTCAACGGGTTGTCGTGGAACACGTCGGCGGCGTAGGCCCGACCGAACCGCTTGATGAACGGGCCGAGCCACAGCGCGATGGCGAGCAGGGCGAGGTTGGTCCCCACCTCGAGAATCCACCAGGGCATGTGCAGTCCTCTCTCGTCTCTGGGAGTCAGGGCCAACAGTGCGATCACGGAGCAGGTAACGGCCACAACCCAGGCCGCGACGACCCGACGGACCCGGCGTCGCCGGGTGCGGTCGAGGTCGATGCCTTCGACGACCCGGGCGAACAGGTCGGGGGACGCGCTGTGCACGCTCCCCTCGGCGACCAGGGCATCGTGGAGGCGGTCTTCGAGCGCACTCATCGCGTCTCCTCCAAGGTGGCAGCCAAGGACCTGAGGCCGCGCTGCAGATGTGTCTTGACCGAGTTGGGGGACAGGCCCAGGGTCCGGGCGATGTCCTCGACCGACAGCTCGAGGTAGTACCGCAGGGCAACGCAGTCCCGCTGTCGTCTGGGCAGCTCGTGGAGCGCAGCGACCACCTCGAGGCGCGACTCGCGGGCGGCCGCGGTCTCCTCCGCCGATGGCTCGTCAGGTACGGCCGGTGGCCGGTGGCGCAGGGAGACCAGGCCGCGTCGGTTGTGGTCCCGGGCGAGGTTGATGACGATCGACCGGAGGTAGGCCGCAGCGCGCTCAGGATCGCGGATGCGGTGGGCGCTGCGAGACAACCGGATGAAGGCCTCCTGGACCAGGTCCTCCGCCGCGGTGCGGTCCTCGACGAAGAAGCGAGCGAGGGAGACCAGCCTGGCGCCTTCAGCGACGAACAGGGCGGATACCAAGGTGTCGACGTCGGCCTGCGCCGTCGACTCCCCGATGCTCCCTGTCAGCATTCCCACGGACTCCATCACCTAGACAGACGAACAAGCAGAGCCCTTGGGTGACAACGAATTTCGGTGAGTTCCTGTGTCACCCAATGCGTCGTGGTGTCGCGTCAGTCAGTTGTCAGCACCACTGTTTCACAAGGGCAAGGAGAGCATCATGGAACACTCGCAGTCATCACCTCTTTGGCGGAGGTCGGCCACGGCTGTGGCCTGCGCCGCGGTCCTCGGTGTCGGTGCCGCGGTGGCGCCGGCCGTGGCGGGGGTCGCGTTCAACTTCAAGAACGATCTGCGCGACTTCGCACCCACAGCGGCCGGGCCGTTCGACGGTGCCCGAGCCAAGCTGACGCTGGTGGCCAAGGACTCCACGAAGGCGGTCTTCGTGGTGCACGGCGTCGACCCCGCCGTGGCGGGGCGGACCTTCGGCGCGCACCTGCACGTCGGACCGTGTGTCGCCGGCAGTGGAGCGGCTGCCCTGGGGCACTACAACCACTCGACCACGACCCCTCTGACGGTCAATGACCAGACCGAGATCTGGCTCGATGTCACGATCGACGACGAGGGCAACGCCCAGAGCGACGCGGCAGTCGGCTGGGCGCCGGCGCCCGGTGCCCGCTCCGTCGTCATCCACGCGAACCCCACCGCACCCGACGGGACGGCTGGGGCACGGCTCGCGTGCCTGCCCGTGGAGTGGTGATGACAGTGCTCTCACGGCACGCGGTGCTCCGCGCCGCCCTCACCGGCTTCGGCCTGGGGGCGGCGTGGGGAGTCGTCGCGAGAGCCTGGATGCGCCTGGTGTCGACCAGTCCCGAGTTCAGCTGGTCGGGCACGCTCATGATCGTGCTTCTCGGCGCCATCTTCGGCCTCCTCGTCGGCCTGTCCTGGCAGGCCCGTCAGGCGACCGGATGGCGGCGTTGGTTCAGGCTCCTGTTCGTGCCGGGCCTGATCCTGTTTGCAGGGCAGGGCTTGCCGCTGGCGCCGGGGTTCCTCATCGCCGGGCCGTTGCTGCGTCGTCGCGGGTTGTTCGCTCGGCTCGGCACCCTCCTCGCGATCGTCGGTCCAGGTGCGCTGTTCTGGTGGACGGACCGGCTCGACGAGGAGACGATGCTCGGAGCGCCGGTGCACGTCCAGCTGGGCCTTCTGTTCGGGATGCCTGTGCTGGCAACGGCATTGGCCCTCGCCGGACACCTGGTGCTAGGGCCACTCGGCGTGAAGGCTCACTCGGAGTCGCCCGAACGAGCCCGTAGCAGCCGGCGCAGCGACTCCAGTCTCGAGGTGCCTGCCGGTCCGGCCTGACCCGAGGCGACCCAGGCGTCGAGGGCGCACTCCTCCTCGTCATGGGTGCAGCCCCGGGGGCACTGGGAGGTGCCGGCCTCGAGGTCGGGGAAGTGCTGGATGATCCGGGCGAGGTCGACGTGGGCCAGGCCGAAGGACCGCACACCCGGGGTGTCGATCACCCAGCCGGCGCCCTCGGGCAGACGTAGCGCGACGGCCGAGCTCGAGGTGTGTCGGCCGCGACCGGTGAAGTCGTTGACGACACCGACGGCTCGGCGGGCGTCCGGGACCAGGCCGTTCACCAGGGTCGACTTGCCGACCCCCGAGTGCCCGATGAAGACGCTGATCCGGTCGACGAGCTGCTCGTGCAGCGCCTCGAGACCCTCGAATCCGGAGTCCCCGGTGGCGGTGACGATGTAGCGGACGTTGAGGGGCGCGTAGTGGGCCAGGAAGTCGTCCGCGTCGGCGAGGTCTGCCTTCGTCAGGACAAGCAGGGGGTCGAGTCCGGCGTCGTAGGCAGCGACCAGGCAGCGGTCGATCATCCGGGGACGCGGCTCCGGGTTGGCCAGTGCGGTGACGATGACGAGCTGATCGGCGTTGGAGACGATGACGCGCTCGACGGGGTCGGTGTCGTCGGCAGTGCGACGCAGGACCGAACGCCTCGGCGTGAGCCGCACGATCCGGGCCAGGCCGTCAGGGTTGCCGGTCGTGTCGCCGACCAGCTCCACGTCGTCGCCGACCACGATGCCCTTGCGCCCGAGCTCACGGGCCTTCATGGCTGTGACGATGCGTTCTGGATTTCCTTTGCCACCAACGCCCTTCGCCACCAGGACGGTGTAGCGACCCCGGTCGACGGCGATGACGAAACCCGGGACGGCATCCTCGTGGGCGGGGCGGTCCTTGGACCTCGGCCGCGACCCGCGACGGCTGGGGCGGATCCGGACGTCGCTCTCGTCGTAGTCCGACATGCGTCGAGTCATGGGGCTGCGGAGCCCGGCTCGACGAGACCCTGCCACAGGCTCACGAAGTCCGGCAGGGTCTTGGCGACCGTGTCGGGGTCTTCGACGGCCAGGCCCGGTGCGCGCAGCCCCAGGAGTGCTCCGGCCATCACCATGCGGTGGTCGGCATAGGTGTGGAACACGCCACCGCGCAGTGGGCCCGGCGTGATGCGCAGGCCATCCTCGGTCTCGGTCACCAGGGTGCCGCAGGCGCTCAGCTCACGCGCCAGGGCAGCCAGCCGGTCGGTCTCGTGTCCACGGATGTGGGCCACCCCGCGGATGACGCTGGGGGAGTCGGCCAGGGCGGCCAGGGCGGCGATCACTGGGGTGAGCTCACTGGCGTCGTGGAGGTCGATGTCGATGCCGTTGATCTCGCCGGTGCCGGACACGGTCAGCCCCTCACGGGACAGCGAGACGTCGGCGCCCATCGTGTCGAGGATGTCGCGGATCGCGTCGCCTGCCTGGGTGGTGTGCTGGGGCCACCCGGGCACCGTCACCCGACCGCTGGTCACGAGCGCGGCCGCGAGGAACGGTGCGGCGTTGGACAGGTCGGGCTCGACCTGGACGTCGAGTCCGTTGATCTCGGAGGGCTCGACCCGCCAGGTGTTGGCGTCGCCATCGTCCACGATCGCTCCGGCGTCGCGCAGGGTCTCCACGGTCATCTCGATGTGCGGCTCGGAGGGGACCGGCTTGCCCTCGTGGTGGATGGTGACGCCACTCTCGAAGCGCGGACCGGCCAGCAGCAGCGCGGAGATGAACTGGGACGAGGAGGACGCGTCGAGGGTGACCGAGCCACCCGGCATCCGTCCGGTGCCGTGGACGGTGAACGGCAGGGTGCCGCGCCCCTCATCCTCGACCTGGGCGCCGAGGACGCGCAACGCGTCGAGTACCGGGCCCATCGGGCGCACTCGCGCCTGCAGGTCGCCGTCGAACGTCACGAACCCGTTGGCGAGAGCTGCCACGGGCGGCAGGAAGCGCATGACCGTGCCGGCCAGGCCGCACTCGATGTGCGCGCCCCCACCGAGCGCCGATGGCGTGACAACCCAGTCAGGAGTGGCAGATCCGTGAGCAGTCGTGTCGTCGACACCGGCGCCGAGCTCGCGCAGGGCCTGGGCCATGAGAAGCGTGTCGCGTGACCGCAGGGGCCGCCGCAGCAGGGACGGCCCGTTGGCCAGGGCGGCGAGGACGAGGAAGCGGTTGGTCAGGGACTTGCTGCCCGGCAGCGTGACGTCGGCGTCGACCGGCCTCCGCGCGAGGGGGGTGGCCCAACCGGCGGCCGCCGCGGCCGTGTCAGCAGGTGGCCCGCCGGTGGACTCGGCACTGGTCCAGGCGTGCGATGGATCAGGTGAGGGCATCGTGCGCCTGCGTCGCGGCCAGCTTGGCCTCGCGGCGTGCGGCCCGGGTGGCGTGCTTCGCCTCTCGCTTGGCCCGCTTGGCCGTGCGCTTCGCGGAGCTGCTCGCGAGACCGGCGCGGTAGGCCAGCCCGGGCTTGCCCTCGGTGTCGACGCTGGCCAGGAGCAGCCCGCCGATGAGGCCGACGTTCTTGAGGAAGCCGATCCGCTGTGCACGCTTGGCTGCGGGGTCGGTCTCGGCCCAGAACTGGTGTCCCACATAGGTGGTCGGCACCATCGCGCCGGCGAGGACCAGAGAGGCGACACGCGGCACGCGACCGGTGGCGAGGAGCGCTCCGCCGCCGACCATCGCAGCGCCGTTGGCTCGCACCAGGAGCTCGGGGTCGTTGGGCAGACCCAGCGGCGCGAGCTTCTCGGCGAACGGCGCGACCTTGGCGTTGAGCGCAGAGGGATGGCGCAGCTGCTCGAGTCCCTGCACGACGAAGATCGCGGCGAGCATCGGTCGGGCCACGCGGCGGACGACGGTCATGTTCACTCCTGGGTGGTGCCTGAGGGTGCGGTCGGGTCGCGGGTGGACCCACGGATGTTCGCAGTCGCCTCCCTTCCTACCGTATTGGCAGGTCAGCGTCGCTGCGTACCCTGTCCACCATGTGCGGCCGATACGCAGCCACTGCCAACCCCGACGAGCTCATCGAGGAGTTCGAGGTCGAGCTGGACCAGTCCCGTGAGCGGGCCCGCAGCATCCTCAAGAACCCCCAGTCCCCGCCCGCGGGCACCCCCGACTTCAACCTCGCCCCGAGCAAGCAGGCGCCGGTCATCCTCACCCGCAGACCGCGCCAGACGGAGGAGGGGTATGCCGGCGACCCGGCTCCCGTGCGCCAGCTGCGGTTGCTCACGTGGGGACTGGTGCCCAGCTGGGCCAAGGACACCAAGGTCGGCATGCGGATGATCAACGCACGCGCGGAGTCGGTCCTGGAGAAGGGGTCGTTCGCCAAGGCCGCTGCGTCTCGTCGCTGCCTGGTGCCGGCCCAGGGATGGTACGAGTGGCAGAAGTCTCCGGTCACCAAGGACGCCAAGGGCAACCCGCGCAAGCAGCCGTTCTTCATGCATCGGGCCGACGGTGACGTCGTCGCGTTCGCCGGGCTCTACGAGTTCTGGCGGGACCGCGAGATCGCGGACGGCGACGACCCTGAGGCGTGGCTGACGACGTTCACGATCATCACCACCGAGGCCGAGCCAGGGCTGGACCGCATCCACGACCGGCAGCCGCTGGTGCTGGAACGCGAGGACTGGTCGACGTGGCTCGACCCGTCGACGACGGACGCAGCTGAGGTCGGACGGCTGCTGGCATTTGCGTCCCCCGGCCGCTTCGAGGCCTATCCGGTGGGCACCGCCGTGTCGTCCAACCGCAGCAACGGCCCCCAGCTCATCGAGCCGGCCGGGGTGGACGAGCTCGACGGCGTGGTCGACCCGATGACGGGCGAGATCATCGGCGGCGACTCCCCGGCCCCCACTTCCGAGACCAGAGGGGGTCCCAACCCGGCATGAGCAGAGAACGAGTGGTCGAGGTCGAGACGCCGCTGGGGCCTGCGAGGGTGCGGGTGGTCAGACCGCCCAAGGCACGCGGCACGGTGGTCCTCACCCACGGAGCCAGTGGTGGCCTGACGGCCGACCTGCTGGCCGTGCGCGGTGGCCTCGTTGCCGACGGCTGGGCCGTGGCGCTCGTCGAGCAGGCGTGGGCCGTGGCGGGTCGCAAGATGCCTCCACCCGCCGCGACCCAGGACCCAGCCTGGCTGCCCGTACTCGAACGGCTCAGCACCGGACGCGGCAAGCTGCCACGACCGCTGGTCGTCGGTGGCAAGAGCAACGGCGCCAGAGTGGCCTTCCGCACCGCGCACGACACCGGCGCCGACGCGGTGCTGGCCTTGGCGTTCCCGCTGCACCCGCCGGGCAAGCCACTCGCCTCCCGCGCGGAGGAGCTGCGCTCCCCGGTGCCACACGGCATACCTCTGCATGTGCTTCAGGGGGAGACCGATCCGTTCGGCACACCCGACGAGGTGCGGGCCGAGCTGCCGGACCCCTCGTGGGTGACGGTGGTCAGGGGTGGCCACGGGTTCACGCGGAAGCCCGACGACGTGGTGGCAGCCGCTGTGGCCTTCGTCCGCTCGCTCGGCTGAGCGCGATCATGCCCGCCCAAGCCTGAGCCACCTCCCGAGATCCCACCTCTCGGGGTTCCGGTGGCCCAGGAGGCCCGAGAGGTGGGATCTGGGCGTCTCTGGGCGCGAAAGGAAAGGCCGCGGTATGCCGCGCACGCGGCATACCCTCTCGGGTTGGTCTGGCGGGGAGCGGGTTAGAGCGCGCCTCCGGCAGCCGCCGGAGCCGACGCGTCCTTGCCGCTGTCGCCCACGGCCTCGCGGGCGAGGTGGTCCTCGATCTGGAACCAGTCGTCGCCGGCGCGCTCGGCGATGGTCAGCAGGGTGTTCATCGCCGCGACCTCCTCGACCTGCTCCTTGAGGAACCACAGCATGAACTGCTCACCGAGGACGTCGCCCTCGGCGCGGGCCGCCCGGAAGAGCGCCTCGATCTGGCCGGTGACGGCTTTCTCCTGGGCCAGGGCCAGCTTGATCGGGGCGGTGAGGGCGTCGAAGTCGTTGCGGACCTCGTCCACGCCGGGCACGGTCAGCGCCCAGTCCCTGTCCAGCATGTACTGGACCATCATCATGGCGTGGTTCCGCTCCTCGACGCTCTGCAGGTAGAAGTGCGTCGCCAACCGGGGGAGGTCGTGATCGTCGAACCAGACCGCGATCGCGATGTACTGCTGGCTGGCGGTGAACTCGTGGCGGACCTGCTGGGTGAGCAGCTCGACGAACGAGGCTTCGGTGCGCGACATACCCGAAACCGTAGTGCCTGGCGATGACGGGCCCGGGAATGTCGGCGCGGGGCGCTCCGTTGACCACTGAGACCGACGCACCACCACCCGATCCACCGCACCGGACACCACGCCGGTGCACCACAGGAGTTGCCCGTGCCCGTTCTGACCGCCCCAGCCCTCGGCGGCGCCGCGATCACGCCTCCCGTCGCACTGGGTCTCTCCGCACCGACCGACAAGCCAGCCAAGGCCGACGCCGGGCTAGGCTGGAGGGCAATGACTGACACACCTGCCACTGACACCATCATCGACGAGGCCACTCCTGACGCCACCGTCGACGTGGCCAGCGAGACCCCGACCGAGCGACAGGCGCGTTTCGAGCGCGAGGCAATGCCCCTGCTGGACCAGCTGTACTCCGCCGCGCTGCGCACCACGCGCAACCCCGCCGACGCGGAGGACCTGCTCCAGGAGACCTACACCAAGGCCTTCGCGGCCTTCCACCAGTACCGTCCGGGGACGAACTTCAAGGCGTGGATGTATCGCATCCTCACCAACACCTACATCAACAGCTACCGCAAGAAGCAGCGCGAGCCGCTGCAGTCCGACGCTGCCGAGATCGAGGACTACCAGCTCGCGCGCGCCGAGTCGCACAGCTCGAGCGGGCTGCGGTCGGCCGAGACCGAGGCGTTGGACCACCTGCCCGACACCGAGGTGAAGCGGGCGCTGCAGAAGCTGCCGGAGGACTTCCGGTTGGCGGTCTACCTCGCCGACGTCGAGGGCTTCGCCTACAAGGAGATCGCCGAGATCATGGAAACCCCGATCGGCACCGTCATGTCGCGGCTGCACCGCGGCCGGCGCCAGCTGCGGGAGTTGCTGACGGAGTATGCCGCCGAGCGCGGCTTTGCCACCCAGGGAGCGGACTCATGAGCTGCGAAGGACAGGGCGCGGGAGAAGCTGCGGGCTCGGACTGCTCGGAGGTGCTGCACCGGGTCTACGAGTACCTCGACGGTGAGATGACGCAGGACGACACCGTCAAGATCAAGCACCACCTCGACGAGTGCGGCCCGTGCCTGCAGGAGTACGACCTCGACCAGGCGCTCAAGGCGCTGGTCAAGCGGTCGTGCGCCTGCGAGGAGGCTCCCGTCGAGCTGCGGACCCAGATCATGGCCCGGATCACCACCATCCGGTACCAGATCTCGGAGTAGCCCTCCGCACGGCCTTTCGGGTCGCGAGGCAACGACGAAGGGGCGGTCGAACCAGTTGGTTCGACCGCCCCTTCGATGCGTCGTGGCGCGGGCTCAGGCGTTGGGCTTGCGGCCGTGGTTGGCCGCATTGCCCTTGCGCGAGCGGCGCTTGCGGGCGCGCTTGCTCATGGGAGTCACTCCGTCAGTGGTGGTGTGGCGCATTGCGCACCGGTTGCGGCGTCATTGTCTCACAGCCGGCCGGAAACGAGCTGCCATCGGCCCTTCACTGGGTTTCTTGAGGACAAACCCCATCCAAAGGGGTGAGACGACCTTCAAGGTTTGGCAAATAACAGGCAAGGAGCGCACCAAGTGCACACGTTGACCGGCATCATAGTCCTGTCCACGACCCGCACCCCTGGCGGCTAGGGATAACTGATGGTCTGAAGTAGCCGAACGGACGAGTCGGGCATCAGACAGAAGGAGCATCTGCCATGAAGGCGATCACCAGCATTTTCGAGTCCATCCTCAGCACCCGCGACAACACCCTGATCTGGACCCCCGCTGAGGGCCCGACCGAGGCCACCGCCGCCAAGGCCTGGGGCTGGAACGGCTGACTTCCTTCTGTACGGTGTTGATCCCTGCACGCGTAGATTGAGGTCATGACCCCGCGGCCCGCTGAGCAGTCGGCCGCGAGGCGCCCCAACTGGCAGGTGCTCAACTACCTGCTCCCGATCTGGCTGCTCGCAGTCGCCTCTGTCTTGGTCGGCTGGCAGGTCGCAGGGCCCCCGGACGATCTGCTCGCGCTGCCAGTCTTCTGTGGACTCGGCGTGATGAGCTGGCTCGTCCGCGAGAACAATGTCGGCACGCGAGTGAGCTTCTCGTTCTCAAGCATCATCATCCTGGCCTCATGCGTGATGGTAGGACCAGTCGGAGCCTGGCTCGTGGGCATCGCCACCGCCGTTCCGGTGTTCTTCAGCCGTCAGGTCCCGGCCCGTGTCACGGCCTTCAACGTGGCCATGCTGGCCTCCATCGGAGCGATCGGTGGCCTGGTCTACCTGTGGGCGAATGGCGCGCCCCACGTGCGTGCGCTCGAGGGCGCAGGTGAGATCATCGTCCACGCGGGTCTGCCACTCATGGTTGCCGATGTGTGTCAGTGCGTCGCCAACGCGGTGCTCCTGGCGTTCGTGATGCGCGTGGCCAACGGCGTACCCATGCGGACCCAGGTCTGGCGACTCCTGAGCGTCACCGGGGTGGCCTACGTCGGTTACGGCGTCATCGGATTCCTCTTCGTCGTCCTCTGGATCCCTGCACGGGTGGGTGCGTTCAGCGCGGTGCTGGTCCTGGCACCCCTCTTCGTCGCCAGGTGGGCCTTCACCCAGTACGGCGACGAGCTGCGCTCCCACGAACGAACCCTCCGGGCGCTGGTGACGGCCGTGGAGACCAAGGAACCGCACAACGCCGGGCACAGCGAACGGGTGGCCCAGCTCTGTGAGTGGATGGCCGAGGTCATGCTCCTGGGGCACAAGGAGATCGACGACATCCGGACCGCTGGGATGCTGCACGATGTCGGCAAGGTGGCCATGCCGACCCGACTGCTCGGGTCGCGACAGGCGCACACCGATGACGACCTCCTCACCATGGCCGGGCACGCGCTCGCTGGGGTGGAGCTCGTCAAGGACGTCGACTTCCTCTCCGGGTCGGTGGATGGCATCGCCCATCACCACGAGCGGTACGACGGACGCGGCTACCCCGACGGGTTGGCCGGCGAGAGGATCCCGATTGCCGCCAGGATGGTCGCGGTCGCCGACGCATTCGAGTGCCTGACCTCCGCCCGGTCCTACCGGCCAGCCCTGATCGTTGACGACGCGCTGGCCATCGTCCGGGGCCAGGCCGGCACCCAGTTCGATCCCCAGGTCGTCGAGCTGCTGGTCAAGGCGCTGCTGCGCCACGAGTGGACCGTGACCGAGCGCACCCCCGACGAGCTGGCGTCCGCGGGGGTCGCCCTCGACCACGACGAGCCGCAGGTTTCCGACCACATCGCGTTCACCGAGCGCCTCCACACCCGCATCACCGGTCGCGCCGCGACGCTGCACCACGCTGGGGAAGAGGTGCGCTGATGCGAGAGCGGCTGCGGCGCATCGACCTCCGGGGGCCGATCGGGGTGCTCAGCGGTGCCTGCGTCGTGGGGGCCCTCTGGATGTCGCGGGTCGAGGCCAGCCGTCTGTCCGGCGATGTCGTCCTCGAGCTGGTGCTCTTCCTCGTGGCCATCGCCTTGGGCGAGACCGCGCGGCTCACCATCCTGACCGGTCGCGAGACGGCACCCATGTCGACGGCTGCCGCCCTCGGGCTGTCGTTCACGGCGCTCACGTCGCCGGGTGACCGCCCGGTCAACGCGAGCGTCGTCGTGGCGACCATCGCACTCGGGATGGCCTGTGGGCTGCTGATCCTCCGCCTCGTCACCGGGTCGGCTCACTGGGGCGGCACGGCTGCTCGCCTTCTCGCCGCTGCCACCGCGGCGGCGGTCTACCGCTCGGTGGGCTTCGGTGAGCACACCCTGATCGAGTGGCAGGAAAGGTGGCCCGGCGACCGGTGGCTCGTCGCGGTCCTCATGCTGACCGTGGGCGCCCTCGCCATGCTGGTCGACCTCACGCTCGAGGCCGCCGTGCGAGCTGGGCGCGACCACGCGCCCCTGCTGAGGTCTATCGTCGATGAGGTCCGGTCCAGCGGGGGTCTGGCCACCGCCCTGGTCGCCTCGGGAGCGCTGATCGCGCTGGGCGAAGTCGCCGTCGGCGTGGCCGCCCTGCCTCTGTTCCTGTTCCCCCTGGTGCTGACCTACTTCGCCGTCCAGCGCTACGCGACGATCCGCACGACGTACCGGCAGACCATCGGGGCGCTGTCCTCGCTGACCGACCGCGCCGGGTACACGCGCACGGCACACGCCCAGCGAGTGGCCGACATCTCGGTGGCCGTTGGTCGTGACCTGGGCATGGGCCAGCGCGAGCTCACCGACCTGGAGTATGCCGCGCTGCTGCACGACCTTGGCCAAGTGGCCCTGCGGGCCCCCATCCCGCAGGGGGCCACCGTGATGGCGGCTCCGGCAGACCAGCAACGGATCGCCCATGACGGGGCGGAGATCGTGCGCACGACGGGCGTGCTGGACAACGTCGCCAAGATCCTCGAGGCGCAGACGACGCCCTACCGACAGGTCCGCGAGTTCGGCCAGGACCTGCCGATGTCCAGCCGCATCATCAAGGTCGCCAACGCCTACGACGACCTCAGTGAGCCGGGCGGGGACGACCACAGTGCGATGGAGCGAATCCACCTCGGGCTGGGCTACGAGTACGACCCACGGGTCGTCGACTCGCTCACCCGGATTCTCGAACGACGACGACGGTCGGCTCCGAGCGGTTCCTGACCACCCGGCATACCCGCACCTGGTGCGAAGGCCGTTGGGGGGCAAGCAGATCGGGCGGCGCCGGGACCGTGGTGAACCGGTCCCGACACCGCCCGATGCGGTGAGCCTTCGCCCAGCGGCTACGGCGAACCGGTGGTGAGGTGCGCGTCCATGCTGAGGTTCTTCTCGACACGCGGGTCACCGGCGTCGGCGAAGTAGTCGCCCTTGATGGTGTCGTCCTTGCCGGGATCGACGTTGAGGGCCCTCAGGATGAGGGTGGCGACGATGGCGATGACCAGGTTGATCACGAAGGCCGTCATCGCGATGTAGCCCATCTTGCCGAGCATCGGGATCATCGCCAGGGAGCCGCCGAAGTGACCCTTGGTCGTCGGGTTGATGACGTTGTAGGCAGCGATCGTGCCGTAGACCATGCCGACCGCCCAGCCGCCGAGCAACGCCCACCGGTGGAACCAGCGGGTGTAGAGCCCGAAGACGATCGAGGGGAGGGTCTGCAGGATCCAGATGCCGCCGAGGAGCTGGAAGTTGATCGCGTTCTGCTTGTCCAGGGTGAGGACGAAGACGAGCGCGAAAGCCTTGACCAGCAACGAGACCAGCTTGCCGACCTTGGCCTCCTGGGCGTGCGTGGCGTCTGGCTTGATCCAGTCGCGATAGATGTTGCGGGTGAAGGTGTTGGCCGCCGCGATCGACATGATGGCTGCCGGAACGAGCGCCCCGATGGCCACGGCCGCGAAGGCCACACCGGCGAACCAGCTCGGGAACATGTCCTCGAACAGCTGGGGGATGACCAGCTGCGCGTTGGGCTTGCCGTCCAGGCCGATCGGCTTGGTGCCAGCCGCGATGGCCACCCAGCCGAGCAGGGCCAGCAGGCCGAGCACGAAGGAGTAGGCCGGCAGGATCGAGGCGTTGCGGCGGATCGTGTTGCGGCTCTGGCTCGACAGGGTCGCCGTGATCGAGTGCGGGTACATGAACAGCGCGAGCGCCGAGCCGAACGCGAGCGTGGCGTAGGCCCAGTACTGCTGGCTGTTCGGGATGAACGCGCCGGTGGGCTTGGCCGGGTCGGCGACGCTCGGTTTGGCCATCTTGGCCTCGGCTGCGCTGAAGACGTTGTCCCAGCCGCCGACCTTCGACGGCAGGTAGATGACCGCGACGATGATGACGAGGTAGATCAGCGCGTCCTTGACGAACGCGATGATCGCCGGTGCGCGCAGCCCGCTGGAGTAGGTGTAGGCCGCCAGCAGCGCGAACGCGATGAACAGCGGCAGGTCCTTGGCGAGGGCGTTGCTGCCGCCGACGCCGGCGACCTCGAGGACGGCCTGGATGCCGACGAGCTGGAGGGCGATGTAGGGCATCGTGGCCAGGATGCCGGTCACCGCCACCGCGAGGGAGAGCCCACGCGAGCCGTAGCGACCCTTGACGAAGTCCGCCGGGGTCACGTACCCGTGCCGGTGGCTGACCGACCAGAGCCGGGACATGAAGATGAAGATGATCGGGTAGAGCACGATCGTGTAGGGCACGGCGAAGAAGCCGCTGACCGAGCCGAGCGCGAACATCGCCGCCGGCACCGCGACAAAGGTGTATGCCGTGTAGAGGTCGCCTCCGAGGAGGAACCAGGTCACCCAGGTGCCGAACCGCCGGCCACCCAGGCCCCACTCGTCGAGGGACTCCATGCTGTCGGCCTGGCGCCACCGGCTGGCCCAGAAGCCCATCCCGGTGACGAGCGCGAAGAGCAGGATCAGGACGGTCAGGGCGACGCCGTTCACTCCGGTGTTGGCCGCGGCGGGCGCGAGGGCGGTCATCGGCCGGCCTCCACGCTGTTGTCGGAATCGGGGTGGCCCGGCATCGGGCGGTGGGGGCGGGCCTTGAGGACCAGCTTGTATGCGGTGAACGTCAGCCCTGAGCACAGGAAGACCCAGAGGAACTGGTACCAGATGAAGAACGGGAAGCCCCAGAGCTCGGGGTCTTTCTTCGCATAGCTGCTCACCCAGGCAAGGGCGATCAGGGGGATGGCCAGCAGGACGCCGGCAATGGCCAGCAGTGTCTTGTTGGCCGGGGGGACGGTGTCGTGGTCGACAGCGTTGTCGGTACTCACCTTCGGACCTCCGCGTGCAGAAGGAGCGGACTGCCGACGGGCAGTCCGCGATGTACCGTATGCCCGACTCGCCAGTAACTGTGGGATCCCACAGGCGTCACATCGGTAACGACCCCCGGACTTCGCAGTCTTCAGGGCCACTGCGCAGACCGCAGCGGTATGCCGTGTGGCCCCAACTTCTGCGAAGTCACCATCACACAGCTTGTGGCAGGTCCTCGACCTGGCGCATCCCGTCCCGCACCATGGCCCGTGCCCTGGCGGGGTTGTCGAGGTCGGCCCAGATGAGGCGCACGACGACCTTGCCGCCCGCGTCCCGCCGGATCCGGTCCTCGCGCCGCTTCTCGCGCCACACGATCTCCTCGATCTCCGCCGTGGTCGACCCGTCGGCGGCGCGGTACTTGGTGCGGCCGTCGAACTCCACGACCAGGCGCTCCCCGACCAGGAAGTCGGCTCGTGCCCACTCGTGCCCAGCGGCGTCCACGAACGAGTGTTGGGGAGTGACCGCTGGCAGACCGGGCATGGCGTGCAGCAGCAGCCGGGTTCGGGTCTCGCCGACGGACTCAGTCCTGGGTTCGGCCAGCTCCACCGCCCGCCGTGCAGCGGACAGGCCGGGCCTGCGTGCCAGTGACCCGAGCCACGATTCGCAGTCCTGCACCGTCGTCAGACCGCGGTGGAGGGCGGCATCGGCTGCCGCGAGGCCCGCCTCCTCGCCGTCGACCATGGCAGTGCCGATGACGGCCAGGGCGACGGAGACTGCCGTGATGCCGGTCGCGGGGGAGCGGACCAGCGCGGTGAGGTCCCCACACTCACTCGGATAGGACTCATGCAGGAGGAGGTCTCCGCGTCGCCGCGAGCTGCGACCTGCCGTCCGCGCGACGTGGAACTCGTCGTCGCGGACCCTCCAGAACGGTAGGCCGTGCAGCGCGAGCGCGGAGTGATGGCTGGCGGCGACCCGGTCGCCGAACGAGAGCACCCGCGCCATGGCCGACAGCCTGTGGCGTGCTTCAGGGGTCGCCGCAGCGGCCATGGAGGTGCCCAGCACGTAGGCGCGCGGCGCAACCCGGAGGACCGTGCCGTCGTCGACCAGTCGAGTGATGTCGCGGCTGCGCAGCCCTGCGTGAGTGATGTCGGCCATCGACAGCACACCGCCGCGAGCCAGGGCGCGAGCCACCAGCGCATCGGACATGGCTGTGAGCGTGCCCCAACGAGGGTGGCTGGCTGCACGTCGCCGGATCGGCCTGTGGACATCCATCGGCGCCGTGGACTGGGTGGGGAGAGGCCATCCCGCAGTCGCGGCGTCCGCCGAGAAGCGGGGGAGCCCTGACCGCTTCGCGCTGGCCCGCGGCGACTTCGCAGACCGTGGAGCCTCTCCCGACACCGCAGCGGTATGCCGAGTGGTTCCAACCTCTGCGAAGTCGCATTGCGGCGATGCCGAGCGCGCCCAACCGCGCCCGACCGGCGTGCGCAGCACGGGCAACAGACGAACGCCCGCCCCGCAAGTGCAGGACGGGCGTTCGCGTGGGGGAACTCGGCTCAGGCGGCCTTGGTCTCCTTGAAGATGGTGTCGATCTCGGCGATCTTGGCGAGCAGCTCGTCGGCCTTGGCGGCGTCGAACTCGCCCTTGGTGCCAGAGGCGCCGGCCAGCTTGGTGGCCTCGTTGAAGAGGGTGTGCAGCTGGGGGTACTTCTCGAAGTGCGGGGCCTTGAAGTAGTCGGTCCACAGCACCCACAGGTGGTGCTTGACCAGCTCGGAGCGCTGCTCCTTGATGACGACCGCACGGGTGCGGAAGTCGGGGTCGTCGTTGTCGGCGACCTTGGCGATGATCGCCTTGATGGACTCGGCCTCGATGCGCGCCTGCGCGGGGTCGTAGACACCACAGGGCAGGTCGCAGTGGGCGCTGACCTCGGTGGTGCGGAAAATGCTGGAGAGCATGCGATTCCCTTCTGCGAGGTGGAAGTTCGGTGCGTCTTCGACCCTACCCCGCAGGTCAGCGGGTCGCACGGCACCCCCGGTGGGTGACCGGCATACGGGCAGGTATGCCGCGTGAGCGGCTTCCCACGCGCGGCCCGCAGGCGCGGGGTCGGGTCAGCGGCTGAAGCGGTGGAGCACCCGGCGGGCGAGGCGGCGCCCGGGGTAGGTCGCGGGCAGGCGGAAGAGGACGAGGGCACGGATCTGTTCGCGGGCGAGCGACCCGATGCCGTGGGTCCAGGAGTCGGTGACGCCGGGGGCGGTCTGGTTGTCGCTCTCCACCCAGTAGCGGGTGGGGTCGGCCGGGTCACGCATCGTCACGCGCTTGATGGCGAGCGGGCGCTGGACCCCGTCGGAGTCGTCGGGGAACCGCACGATCGCGAGACGGCCGACGCGCGGTGGGGCCCCGCGCAGGACGAGGAGTCGGTCTCCGGTGTGCAGGGTCGGCTCCATGGAGCGCCCTCGCACTCGCACCACACCGATCACCGTCACACAGCCTCCGAGTCGTCGTGTCCTGGGGCCATCATGCCCATCCGGGGCTTCCCGCGCATCCGGGTCTCAGCGCCACGTCTGCGCCCCGTCTCAGGTGCAGATCCCCGCCGCACGTCCCAGCGTCCACGACAGCGGGGAGCCGAGCAGGTCCGCCGTCAGTCGCTCGAGCCCGCCCCGGTCTGGCCGCCTTCGACGCCCGCGGCACGATCGGGCTCCTTGAGCTGCGCGGCCTCCAGCAGGTGCTCGACGTGCTCCTGCTCCTCCTGGCGCATCCGGCTGAGGAAGGACTTGGTCCGCGCGTGCTGGGGGTTGGAGATGACCTCGCTGGGTGGCCCCTGTTCGACGACGACGCCGCCGTCCATGAAGACGACCCGGTCGGCGACCTCGCGGGCGAAGCTCATCTCGTGGGTCACGACGATCATCGTCATGCCGTCCTTGGCGAGCTGGCGCATCACCTTGAGGACCTCGCCCACGAGCTCGGGGTCGAGCGCCGAGGTGGGCTCGTCGAAGAGCATCAGCTTGGGCTCCATCGCGAGGGCCCGGGCGATGGCCACCCGCTGCTGCTGACCGCCGGACAGCTGGGCGGGGTAGGCGCTCGGCTTGTCCTTGAGGCCGACCTGTTCGAGGAGGGCAAGGGCGCGCTGGCGCACGGCCGCCTTCTTCTCGCCCTTGACCTGGATCGGGGCTTCCATGATGTTCTCGAGGGCGGTCTTGTGCGGGAACAGGTTGAACCGCTGGAAGACCATGCCGATCTCGCGTCGCTGGGCGGCGATCTGCTTGTCGGTGAGGTGGTGCAGGGTGCCCCCTCGGTCCGCATAGCCCATCAGGTCGCCGTCGACCCAGATGCGCCCGCCATCGATCGACTCGAGCTGGTTGATGCAGCGCAGGAAGGTCGTCTTGCCCGAGCCGGACGGCCCGAGCAGGCAGACCACCTCGCCGGGGTGGACGTCCATGTCGATGCCCTTGAGCACCTGGTTGCCGTGGAACGACTTGGTCACGTTGACGGCGTGGACCAGCGGTTCGCCGGAGTGCTGTGGCGTGGTCATCAGTGGTCCGCCGCAACTTGTTGGAGCTTCTGCTGGGCTTTGGCACTGGGCGCGCCGAAACCTCGCCCGAAGTATCGCTCGAGGTAGCTCTGGCCGACCATGAGGACCGAGCAGAGGATGAGGTACCACAGGGTCGCCGCCATCAGGCCGGACATGACCTGGAAGGTCCGCGAGCCGAACAGGGTTGCCTGGTAGTAGAGCTCCAGGGTGATCTGCGCCGCGATGAACAGCGAGGTGTCCTTGACCATGGCGATCGTCTCGTTGCCGGTAGGCGGGACGATGACCCGCATCGCCTGCGGCAGGACGATCCGCCGCATGGTCTTGCCCGGCGACATCCCGATCGCCTGGGCGGCCTCGGCCTGACCCTTGTCCACCGACAGGATGCCGGCGCGGGCGATCTCAGCCATGTAGGCCGCCTCGGACAGACCGAGGGCCAGGCCCCCGATCCACACAGTGCTCGAGTAAGCCTGGTAGTCGAGGGTGAAGAAGTGGATGGACGTGAACGGCACGCCGATCTGGAAGGTGTTGTAGAGGTAGCCGATGCCGACGGCGAACAGGGACAGCAGGACGTAGCGGGGGATCGACCGGAAGAACGCCGTGTAGGCGAAGGAAACGCCGCGCAGCACGAAGTTGTCGGACATCCGCATGATGGCCAGGATGATCCCGAGCACGATGCCCACCGCCATGGCGATGACGGTGCCGAGGATGGTCCCCACGTACACGCCCTGGATGACCGGCTTCTGGATCATGATCTGGAACGTGTAGCTCCAGTTCCACTTGTCGTTCGTGACGAACGAGCTGATCATCATCGCCCCCAGGACGGCGATGACCACGACGGCCACCCATCGTCCGGGGTGCCGGACCGGCCGGGCGTTGATCAGGCCCGGCCGGTCCTCTGCTTGGGGGGTCATGACGTCAGCCGACCGACGGGTTCACCGCGAAGTCACTGATTGAGCCGCCCTCGGCCTTCCACTTGTCGAGGATCGTCTTGTAGCTCCCGTCCTGCTCCATCGACTTGAGCGCGTCGACGATGGCCTGGCCGAAGTCGGTCTGGTCCTTCGGGAGCACGAAGCCGTAGGGGGCCGAGTCGTACTGCTCACCGAGGAGCTCGACCGAACCATTGGTCAGCTGGACTGCCGCGATGGCCGGGGGGAGGTCGACTGCCATGGCGTCAGCCTTGCCGGACTGGATCATCGCGGTGACCTTGGCCTGGTCCGGGTCGACCAGCTGGGTGATCGCCGGCTTGCCCGCGCCGGTGCACTTCGCGCTGCGCGCGGTGAGGTCGTCGACCTGGACGGTGCCCTTCTGGACCGCGACCTTGAGCCCGCAGGCGTTCTCCGCGTCGACCTTCTTCGGGTTGCCCTTCTGCACGACCCACTGGGTGCCGGCCTTGAAGTAGGAGACCATCGTCACCTGCTTCATCCGGTCCGCGTTGACGCTGAAGGAGGACACGCCGACGTCGTACTTGCCGCTGCTGACCCCGAGGATGATGGAGTCGAAGCCGGTGGGTTGCCACTCGGTCTTGACGCCGAACTTGGCCATCACGGCGTCGAAGAGGTCGACGTCCATGCCGATCACGGTCTTGCCGTCGGTGTCGAGGTACTCGTTCGGCTGGTAGGTGGCGTCCGTGCCGACGACGATCTTGCCGGCGCTCTTGATCTTGGCCGGCAGCTTGGCCACGAGGGCCTGGTCCACGGCGGCGCTGGTCGACGAGGAGGAGCTGCCGCTGCTCGTGGACTTCGTCAGCGAGTCGGAGCCGCAGGCGGACAGTGCAAGTCCAGCGGTGGCCAGCCCCGCGATCAGGAGGGTGGTGGGGCGAAGGCGGTGGGTCATGCGGTGAGGTTCCTTCCACGTATGCCGTGTGTTTGGGACACATTGACGGGTCCAGCACGGGTTATTCGCATCCTGCCAGCATGGGACCGGGGTTGCGGTAGATCCCAGATTCCGAATCCGTCTCGAAACCGAGACAGTTCAGGCGGCCCGCCGCACCCGCCGTCGCCGCGGTCGAACCACCGCCTGCAACGCGCGTCCTGCGACGGTGCTGGGGGCCTCAGGCGACAGTGCTCAGGCGACAGTGCTCAGGCGACAGTGCTCAGTGGGCGGTGCTCAGTGGTCGGTGCTCAGTGGTCGGTGCTCAGTGGTCGGTGCTCAGGGCACCGCGTCCGGCTGGGTGGGTCGGTGGATGGACGACGCGCTGCGCAGGTGCTGTGCGACCCAGCGGCCGAAGCGTCGCGAGGCGTGGTGGGCGGGCAGCTCGACAAGCCGGTAGAACAGCCAGCCGGCGAGCAGGGAGATCGGGATGGCCAGAACCACCAGGAGTGGACCCGAGCCCGGACCCAGGAGGAACGCGAGCGCGACGACGATCGGCTCGTGCACGAGGTAGAGGCTGAAGGAGATCGTGCCCAGCCACTGGATCGGCGTGCTCTCGAGCCACCGCCGCGCCTGCGGGCAGAAGGCGACCGTGAGGACGTACCCCGTGGCTCCCAGCAGGGCCAGCGGGGTGGTGAGGCGCAGGACGTGGGTGTTCGTGGTGATGGCGAGCAGCCACCAGTGCGAGGTGATCAGGACGGTGGCGCCGACAGCGATCGTGGCCCAGCCGCGGGAACGGATGG
Organism: uncultured Actinomycetota bacterium; assembly: GCA_963740865.1. GTDB lineage: Bacteria > Actinomycetota > Actinomycetes > Actinomycetales > Dermatophilaceae > Pedococcus. The sequence goes on along the minus strand of CAVUGH010000026.1, from coordinate 51,426 downwards.
AAGCGGCCCGATGGGCCAGCTCGGGCAGGCGGCTCGCGACGATCACCCCGATCGCGAACATCGGCAGGTGGACCAGCGCCCTGCTGTGGACGAACACCCCCGCGGTGACCATTCCCACGAGCCCGGCGACCGGCACCCACACGGGGAGGCGACGGGACAGCACCGCGCCGAGCACGTAGAGCGGGAGGAGGAGGCTGAACCACAGCTCCCACTGCAGGGACCACAACGGGCTGATAGGTGCGACTCGCCCCCGAGGAGCGTGACGTCGTGCGCCACGCCCGACCAGGACGCCTCGTTCGGCCTGGCCCGCATCCACAGACCGCGTGATGCGGTGTTGTCCCGCGGGACCAGCCACACCAGGAGCAGTCCCCAGAGCACCGCCGCGGCGACCGGGAGGTACAGCCGGGCCGCCCGCCGAGGGAAGTACTCGAGCCAGGAGAACGACCCGGACCGCAGGACGGGGAGGGCGAGCACCAGCCCGCTGAGCACGAAGAAGATGTAGACCGCCTCGGTCCCGGCCCAGGCCAGGTGCAGGGGCGTGTGGACGAGGGCCCAGACGAGGGGCGATCCGCGATCCGCGGCCTCGGTGACGTAGTAGGGCCGGGCCAGCGCGGGGACCGTGAGGAAGGCGTGGTGCAGCAGGACCACGACGGCGGCGACTCCGCGCAGCCCATCGAGGGCACGGAGCCGCCCGACCTGGGTCGTCCCGGTGTTGCTGGGGGGCGGAGTCGTCGGGTCGGTGCGAGGCATGGGGTTCCATGGTCGCAGAAGGCTGGCCGACCTCCGTCCGCTGCTCGCGGTGAACGCGACGCGGGTCACACTCGCGCCACGACGGTGGTGCCGAGTGCGCCCCTGTGTCACGATGTAACCCGCGGGTAACCCCCGCGTGCTGCGTTTGAGAGGCCACACCCGGCTGTCGTTGGACCGCGCGGATCGATCCGTGCGCGGTGTGCCCCACGCATTTCTGTCTCCCCTTGAGGTGAATCGCCCATGTCTGCGAACCTGTCGATCCCGCTGTTCGACCCGTCCGACCCGGTCTTCCGGGCGCACGAGGGCGGCAAGTTGGGGGTACACGCCACGCAGCCCCTCCGCGATCGTGTCGACTTGGCCCTGCTCTACACGCCAGGTGTGGCGGACGTCTCTCGGGCGATCGCCGCCGACCCGTCGCTCGCCGCGCGCTACACGGCCCGTGGCAACACCGTCGCCGTCATCACCGACGGCACGGCGGTCCTCGGGCTCGGCGACATCGGTCCGCTCGCCGCGATGCCGGTGATGGAGGGCAAAGCGGTGCTGTTCAAGCACTTTGGCGGAGTCGACGCCGTGCCCGTGTGCATGGAGACGGGCTCGGTGGACGAGCTGGTCGAGGCCATCGTCCGGATCGCGCCGACCTATGGCGGCATCAACCTGGAGGACATCTCGGCACCGCGGTGCTTCGAGATCGAGCGGCAGCTGCAGGAACGGCTCGACATCCCGGTGTTCCACGACGACCAGCACGGCACCGCGATCGTCGTGCTGGCCGGACTGATGAACGCCGCGAAGGTCGTCGGCCGCACCCTGGAGTCACTGCGGGTGGTCGTCTCGGGAGCGGGTGCCGCCGGTGTCGCGGTGACCAAGCTGCTCGCTCGGGCGGGCGTCGCCGACATCGTCGTGTGCGACTCCCGAGGAATCGTGTCCCCGGCTCGCCCCGACCTCGTCGACCACAAGCGGCGCCTCGCCGCGACGACGAACCCGCGCGGCCTGTCGGGTTCGCTCGGCGACGCACTGGTGGGCGCGAACGTGTTCGTCGGAGTGTCCGGCGGTCAGGTGCCCGAGGCCGACATCGCGCGGATGGCGCCGTCGTCGATCATCTTCGCGCTCGCCAACCCCGATCCCGAGGTGCACCCCGAGGTCGCCTCTCGGTATGCCGCGGTGGTCGCCACCGGGCGCTCGGACTTCCCGAACCAGATCAACAACGTGCTGGCGTTCCCGGGGATCTTCCGCGGCGCGCTGGACTCGGGAGCGCCGCAGATCACCGAGGCGATGAAGCTCGCCGCGGCCGCGGCCATCGCCGGCCTCGTGCCGGAGCCGACGGCGGACGAGATCGTGCCGAGCGTCTTCGCGCCCGGTGTGACGGAGGCCGTGGCGGCAGCGGTGTCCGGGCTGGACTGAGTCCCGCTGCGGTCAGGCCTTGTCGAGCCACCAACTCTGATTCGGGTGGCTCGACAAGGCCGGGGTCAGCGCGGTGCCAACACGTAGAGCTGGTCCTCACCGAGCTTCTCGAGGAGTGGAGTCTCGCGAAGGGACTCCTGAAGGCGGGACATAGGAGCGAAGGGGATCAGGCGCAGTGCTTGGCCGCCCATCAGGCCCATGCCGTGCACGGACTCGATCCTGAACCCGGCATCCTGGACCAGACTCGCCATCTGCTTGTGCGAAAGGACGTTGCCGGTGGTCTTGCGACCCCGGTTCCTGAGCTGCCTGGCAGCATGAGTGATCGCCTTGTGCGTCCACAGGTTCGAGTGGTTGTTGACGATGGCCCGGCTGGAACCGTCGCGAAGCTGGCTGCGCAACCAGCGCAGCGCGGGCGGTCGATCGCTCGGGTCCGCATTGAGGACGAAGCGGAATGATGTGACGAGGTCGAAGTCGCCTCCAGCCACAGAAGGGTCCGCGATGACGTCGCCCTGAGTGAACGTCCCCGCGGGTACTCGCGGCCGGGCCTGAGCCAGCATCGCCTCAGAGATATCGACCCCGACTGTCTGCTCGAAGTGCGGAGCGATGAACGACGTCACGCGGCCTGTGCCGCAGGCGAAGTCGAGGTAGCGCCCACGACGGGGAACGAAGGCCGGGTCGGCGAGGAGCTGGGTCAGGGACTTCTGCTCCAAACCCCACAGCAGAGTGGACCAACTATTCGGGCCGTACTCCGCGGCGTCGTAGTTCTTGGCCAAGTCCTCATCACCGAACTCCGAGCGATAGCTGGGGTTGCCGGTGTTGTCGCTGGTCACGAAGAAGTGTCCTTAGGGAGCGTGGGGGAGGGTGGCCACTCCTGCGTCATTAGGAGCTTGGCCCACGGGTGGTCAACCGTAGAAAGATACAACAGGCACAGGGCAGCCTCAGGCAGTGCGATCCCGGCTTCCCTTACATCGTCGCGCCAGCGGACCAGAACCTCTGGTGCGTGCGCGGGCGGCACACGCGATGTCTTGGCGTTGAGGAGTGCCGCCGCGAGGTCTGTAGAGGTAGGGGCGTCGTGCGCGCCGTACTCCCAGTCAAAGAGCCAGACCTGGCCGGCGCTGGTGATGACGTTGCTCGGGCGGACGTCACCATTGACCAATGCAGTGCGCAGCTGCGGCAACCCACACGCCACGACAGCCCTGAAGGTCTCCGACATGTCCCCTTCGAGAGCCTCGACGACCCACGCGGGTTGGCGCGACTCGTGACACTGCGGCTCGCGCAGCGGGAGCAACGACCGGATGCCCGCCCAGTCGACGTGGTCGCGTTGCGACGGCAGGGCCTCCATCACGAGGGCGCCGAGAGTGTCGGTGCGTTCCGCGTGGAAGAGTCGCGGCGTACGCACGCGGGGTAGTGGGTCCCTCATGAGGGTTGTCAGGAGCCGCTCCTCGTTATTGAGGAGCGGCCCGTCCATGGCGGGGTCGATGGACACCTTGGAGAAGAATCGCAGGGAGCCCTCTTCGTCAACCCCGAGAACGTAGCGTCGATGCGTACGGTCTCCTGCCGGCCATTGGACGGACAGGGAGCGGATTTGACGGCCCTGACCGACGGCGGCGGTGTGCAGAGGCTTCGTCACGACGTCCACCTCCGACTGGGCGTCTTTGGTCAGCGCCTTGGCGATGACTGGGATCAGCCTCAGGCGTGCGGCGAAGAGCAGACACAGGCGCAGTGTCCGGCGCTTGAGAGTCGAGGCGTCCATGGCTGCCACCAAGGAGGCAAAGTCGCGATCCTCGCCGCAAAGGGTCACCACAGGACGGCGTCCCAGATTGAGTTGATAACCCTTCACGATCTCCCACGTCTCAACAGTGCACGGCTGCTGCTCCGAATGGTGCGCGAAGCCATGACAGTATGTCCTGCCGGATGGGTCCGGCGACCCACGCGATCGAGTGAAGGCAGGCGACAGGTGCGGCTCACGGGGATTAGTCCCGGCGGGAAGTGCCCCAAATGAACCGGCGGGCCGGGGCCGCGATGGGATTCGTCGATCAAGGGTTGTCTTCGGCAAGCAACATCCTGATGCTGTTTGCGGTGGCCCGGGTGACGACCGTGGTCGAGTTCGGTGTACTCGCCGTCGTGGTCATGGTGCTGAACAGCATGTTGGCGGTCAGCCGCGGCAGCTTCGGTACCCCCATCTTGCTCGCGGGAGGCCGCGATCTCGCCGATCAACGGCTTGAGCTGAGCCGCGCACAGGTGGGTGGGATCTCCGGCGGCGTGCTGGCGGCTCTGGTCATGATCCTGGTCGGATCGATCAGTGGCGTTGCCCCAGCGGCGATCTGTCTCGGGATCGCCGCCCCCATCGTGTTGGCTCAGGACACGCAACGCTTTGGCGCCCTGGCGCGCCAGGATCAGGTGGGAGCAGTCCTGTGGGACGGCGTATGGGCGGCGGGATCGTTGGCCATGCTCGGGGTGACCTGGTTCGACCGCACCTTGCTTTCGGGAACCGAGATCTTGGCTGGGTGGGCTGCACTCGCGGCCTTTTCGTATGTTGGGCTCCTCCTCCGATCGCGCAGCCGCCCGAAGGTAAGGGGTTGGTCGCAATGGTGGCTAGCCCACCGCGGGCATCGATTGCGCTTTGGACTTGAGGGTGCGATCGGCAGCCTGAGCTCGCTTATGGTTGTGTCTGCGGCCGCGGCCTTGATCGGCGCGTCGGCGGCTGCCGCGCTGCGGGGGGCAGGGACGCTGATGGGACCATTGAGCATCCTCATGGCGGCGGTCCCCCTTTCTGTCGTGCCTGAGGTTGCTCGCGCGGGGTACACGTCCGAGCAGACCTGGACACGGCTCCGAACCGTCGCGGCAGCCATGTCGGTAATGGCCCTGGCCGTTGGGTCGATCGGCCTCTGGCTGCCCGACGGCGTCGGGGAGCTTCTGCTCGGTGACTCCTGGACTGTGGTGAGCCCGTTGCTGCCGATCACCGGTCTGGAGTATGCGGCTTTGGCCTGGGTGTCAATCATGTACACCACGCTGCGAGCCTCCGGTCGGAGCTCGGCCCTTCTTCGAGCGCGGCTAGTTCATGCCGCTACGTCACTTGTGCTCGCAACGGGTGCTGGCTGGTGGTTCGGCACCGCTCTGGGCGTCGCGATCGGGCTTGCCGCCGCTGGGGCCATCGTGGGTGTGGTCGTACGTATCGCCCTTCACCTGCGGGGAGAGCGGGAGCCTCAGGCCCGGATGTCCTGACCTCGCTCGGGGCGGACCACCTGCTCGCCTGGTCGGACATCCAACCGATGACCGCCTTGCGTTCCCGTTCCTGTCGGAGGTGCCGCTCCGGCGGGTGCCCTTTTCGTCACAAGCCAGGTCAGGGCCGTCAGAACGCACAAGGCGCCTACACCGGACAACAGTGAGCCCCGCAGCATGATCACGCTGTAGGCGGCGAGGATGGGCATGAGCAGGGACTGCCAATCGACGGGGCGCCCCAGATCTCTACCAAGATTTCTTTGGGCCCACGTTGCAAGGGCTCCTAGTGTCAGGAAGGCGAAGAAGACCGCGACGACGCCTCCGTCGACGTAGGCCTCAACCCATAGGGGCGAGGACACGTTGGACTGAGGGAACCCGACGAACTCCGTGAGGAGCGAGCCCGTGGCGCCGGGCTTTCCTGGCCAGACACTCCGCGGAATGAAGAATCCAAGCACGCCCAGGATCTGATGGCCGTGCGTCCCGCCCGTGGCGGCACGGAAGTCGATCGCGTTCACCATCTGCACCGACGCGTCGTAGTCCAGCTTGTTCACGAGCAGATTGCTGAGTGATCGACGCTGCACCGAGCCGTTCTTGTAGCGAAAGATGTCTGCATAGGGGAAGACCACCAGCAGGGCGCCGAGGACCGCCACGACGATCGTGCGGAAGCCCTGTCTGGTGTTGGCCCACCGCAAGCTGAACAGGATGCTGAGCAGGATGGTCCCCGACCAGAACCTCGGGTTGCTGATCGGGTTGCCGACGAACAAGGAAATCGAGCCCAGGATGACGATCGCGAAGATCCACGCCAGGCGTCGGCGCAGTTCGGGCTTGGCCTGAACCAAGGCGATAAGTCCCAACAGGGATACGAGCGCCAGGGAGTTAGTGGTGGCGAGCAGGAGGCCACCCGTCGCCTTCGATGACTCCGTCAGGAGGCCACTCGCGGCGAGAGACGCGGTGCGTTCACTGCGTGAGACCAGCAGCGTTCGCGGGCCGCCGAGCAGGTTAACGAGGAAGGGCATGGCCATGACCGTCAGAACGGCAAGCAGGCCGACTCGCTTCGGGTCAACACGTCGCCGTCCGAGCTTGACGGCCTCGCTGATCCGCCCACGCACAAGCCGTTTGCCCAGGTCAAAGCAGAGAAAACCGAAAAGGGTCAGCAGCGCCGCACGCAGGTAGGAATCGGTGTCGAGGGCCAGCCGATAGGGGTTCTGGCCGGCCGTCATCTGCGCGAACCCGGCCAGCGCGATCCAGATGTAGGAGAAGGCCCAGAACATCGTGTCGAACCACAGGGGCTTGCCGTTGCGCAGCAGCAGCGCCAGCCGAGTGCCTGAGTAGACGATGGTCAGCCACACGAGCACGAGCACGAGGGTCGAGCGGTTCTGTAGAGCGGCGCCCAGCATGACCATGGGAAGAACGACACAGAGCACCGCCCAAGCGGCTAGAAACGCACCGTCTGAGCGATCCCCTCGCATGGCGGTTCGACGTGAGGCTGTGGACACGCTGGACAGTATCTCCCACGGTCGGCCGTGGCGGGCCAACCCGTTAGAGTTCGTGACCAATCGAAAATCGGGAGTCTTTGTGTTGGTTTGCCCCATCACCCATTGCGATCTGCAGCCATCGACGTTCCAGGACGCGCAGGAAAGTCTGGGTGGTGTCTTGGCCCCGGCCCCGCGATTCGGAGCTGATGCCACACCCATCGGGCCAACCAACTCCGTCCTGGTTCGTGGCGACGGAGGTGGGGCATACCCCGTCCTACCAGGCGGCATCCCCGTGTTGCTGGCGCCGGAACTGCTCGTCGTCGGTGCTGGCCAGGAGCCCTTTGACCTCTCTTCGCCGATCTATGCCGAGGCGTACGCGGAGATGGGGCACTACGAGGAGCTCACGGCGTCGGTGTCCGGTCAGGGCATCTATACCGACTGGCTCGACACCCTGCTGGCCTCCGGTGCGGATGACGACCTAGCCGACTCCTTTCCCCAGGCGTGGTCGCGGTGGCTCGACGCCCCATTCGACTCGCTGGCTCAATGGGACTGTTACCGGGCGATCGGCCGGGTCAAGGGGCATCGGGTGGCGCAGATCGGGGGATCAGGACTGCACGCGGTGAAACTCCTGCTCGCCGGCGCCCGGGAAGCATTTCTCTTCTCCCCCATCGTTGGTGAACTCACCTACGCACGTGCGCTCGCCGATCATGCTGGGGTGGCAGACCGACTCACTGTGGTAGCGGCTTTGGGTGAGCAGCTACCCGTTGCTGACGCGAGTCTCGACGCCATCTATTCCGGGGGCTCCCTGCACCACATGCAGACGGACCTGTCGGCACCGGAACTGCACCGGGTGCTTGTAGCAGGTGGCGCATTTGCCTCTGCCGAGCCATGGCGCTCGCCCCTTTACGGATTGGGGATATCTGTGTTTGGGAAGCGGGAGTCCGGTGCGCAGTGCACACCGCTCACGCCTGACCGGGTCGCTCCGTTACGGGAGGCATTCACTCAGCTGGACGTAGTCCATCACGGGGCGCTGACCCGCTACTTGACGTTGGCCCTGGCCAAAGTCGGACTGCGGCTGCCGCTGCGCCACCTCAAACGGATCTATGAAGTTGACGACCGGCTGAGCAACGTCGTCCCACAGCTTCGTCGTCAAGGCAGCAGTGTGTCGGTCATCGCCCGTCGGCCAGTCGCCTAGACCTGGTCGAGGAAGTCCCTGACGTCTTGGCACCATTCCTCGCGGCGCAGATGTCGGACCTGAGGCTGGGTTAGTTCGTGCTGGGCGACCGGCCCGCGCTCGTCAAGTCGGTGGAGAGCCGCGGCAGTGTCCGCCTCGGACCTTGGGTTGAAAGTGTTGGCCGCCGCGTCCGCAGTGAGTAGTTCACGGTGGGCCACGATGTTCGAGCAGGTGAGCGACCTGCCGAGCGCCTGCGCCTCGAGCAACGTGACGGGAGAGGCCTCGATGAGGGAGGGAAGAACCACGCCAGCCGAGCCGAGCATGAGGCTCGCTACCTCGGCCCGACCGGCACCGCCGGATCTGAGGCGCAGCCCAGGTACCTGTTCTGCGGCCGCTGCGATCAGGATCTCCTCAGACGGCGTCCCCGCCGAGGTCTGAACCAACAGGCCAGTGCCGCCCCCTGTGGCCCGGTACGAGGCATACCCGCGGATGAGCTGAGGGATAGCGCGGTACGAATGGGCCGACCCGACACAGAGGAACGAGCCGTGCTCGGTTGGGGTGAGGTCAGCCACGAGGTCGTCGAAGGACGCATCGAGGACGTTGTGCAGGACCTCGCTCGTGGGACGTCGGCGCAGCGGCGGGATCGCTCCAGAGATCCGCACCATTGCGGTGGCCCGGGCTGCCACCAACGACGAGGCGACCCGCAGTTGCCGCTGCAACCGGACCTCACCGGGTGCGCGGACACCCCACGGGAGAGCGTTCTGCGGCATCCAGACGAATGGGTGGAGGAGGGACCCCAAAGAGGTCGGGACATTGCGGGGGATCAGCGGTGTACTCGCGTCAGGGTGGGGCCCCAGGACCCCACCGGGCCGCGCCGCCACGGCGAGGTTATCGAGCACTACCCGCCCCCCGCCGGACCACCGGCCGGAGTCGTCGACGTGGAACCGGCTCATGCAGTGGGGTTCGTGCGCAGGCCGTACCACTGCTCGTGACGGCGGTGCGTGCTGAGGATGAACCGCACCGCGCGCTCGGAGCAGTTGTCGATGGCGTAGTCGGCCGGTACGTGCTGGCCGGCGGTCTGCTCGCTGACGACGACGCCGACTGCCTCCACGACGTTCTCGGGGTCGAGGCCGGTCATGATGATCGAGCCGGTGTCCAGGGCCTCCGGCCGCTCGATGGAGTCCCGCAGGGTCACTGCGGGGAAGCCGAGGATCGAGGACTCCTCGCTGATGGTGCCGCTGTCGGACAACACGCAGTAAGCATCCTGCTGGAGCCGGACGTAGTCGATGAAACCGAGTGGTTTGTGGAAGATCAGGCCCTCGGGGAGCTCACGACCCAGGGACTCCAAGCGCTTGCGGGTGCGCGGGTGGGTCGACACCAGGACGGGCAGACCAGTGGATGCGTGGACGGCCTCGAGGCAGTCGAGAAGCATCCCGAGTCGCTCGGGGTTGTCGACGTTCTCCTCGCGGTGCGCAGACACCAGGAGGTAGCCCTGGGGGCTGAGGTCGAGCTCGCCGAGGATGGTGCTCTGGGCGAACTGGTCGAGGTGCTGCAGCAGCACCTCCTTCATCGGCGAGCCGGTCAACAGGATTCGACGTGGGTGTAGTCCCTCGGCGAGCAGGTTGCGACGGGCGTGCTCGGTGTAGACGAGGTTGAAGTCGGCGACGTGGTCGACAAGCCGTCGATTGGTCTCCTCCGGCACGTTCTCGTCGAAGCAGCGGTTGCCGGCTTCCATGTGGTACACCGGAATTCGCATCCGCTTGGCCATGATCGCAGCGATGCAGCTGTTGGTGTCGCCGAGCACCAGGACGGCATCGGGATTCTCCTCGAGGAGCACCTGCTCGGCCTTGATGAGGGTCTCGCCGAGGACCCGTGCCCAGGCTCGAGGTGTCGACCTCGAGGAAGTGGTCCGGCTTCCGGATCCCGAGCTCGTCGAAGAAGATCCCGTTGAGCTCGTAGTCGTAGTTCTGACCGGTGTGGACCAGCACGTGGTCGACCGTCGCGTCGAGTCGCGCCATCACCCGCGAGAGTCGGATGATCTCTGGGCGGGTCCCGACGATCGTCATCACCTTGGTCATGCGTCCGCCTTTGCAACGTCAGCCACGGGCTCCCAGTAGGTGTCGGGGTTGTCCGCGTCGAACAGCGAGTGGGTCCAGAACAGCGTCGTACCTCGGTGTCGCCGGTGTTCGTGATGTTGTGCACCCACATCGTCGGCATGTCCACGACGGCTGGCGAGTCGCCCGAGACGTCGAACGACACGACCTCGTCGTGGAACACCCGTCGCAGCGAGATCCTGGCCTGACCGCTGAGCACGACGAAGCGCTCGACCTTGCCGAGGTGGAAGTGCTCGCCCCGGGTGATGCCCGGCCGGGTCGTCGACACGAACGTCTGGCCCTGTCCGCCGTGGGCGCGAACGGTCTCGACGAGGCGCCCCCGGTCGTCCGAGTGCGCTGTGAGCGCGATCGGGTAGTGGGCGGGGAAGAGTGCCGCCCGGTAGGTGTTGAACAGGTCGACGCGCAGGGCGGTGTCGAGGGCGGGGATGTCACCGGTCGCGTAGAGCTCGTGGAACTCGCGCAGCAGCGCGTAGCACCTCGCCCACGGAGGTGGCCGTCGCCGCCGGCGACACGCGTTGTCTCGGCTGTCACGAGGGCGTCGATGAGCGACTGGGCGGCACCCTGCACGTGCAGCAGGCCCACCTCGCGGTCGGCTGATCTGGGGCTGCTCGCCTCGCGCCACCGCGTCGACGAAGGTCGCGACGAACGAGTTGTATGCCGGCTGGCCGTGTTCGCCGAAGATGTTGGGCAGGCGGACGTCGACGAAGTGTCCTCCGCCTGAGGTACGTCGCCTCGGCGAGGAGGGTCGCGGCCTGCTCCTTGCCGGTGCCGTAGGGCGTGCCATTGCCCGCCTGGATCGAGTTGGCGTACACGACCCGCACTGGCGCACCGTCCTGCCGCAAGGCATACGCCAGGTCGTCGGCGAGCTGCACGTTGCCGGCCTGCACCTCGTCAGGGTCACCACGGTTGACCCCTGCGACGTGGATGACGGCGTCGGCGCCGGCGAGCAGCGCGGGAAGCTGGTCCCAGGTCTCCCGGGTGACGGGGACGACCTCGTGATCGGTCAGCGCGTGCAGGCGGGTGCGTGTGTGCCACCCCAGAAAGCCGGCCGCGCCGGTCAGCACGATGCGCATCAGGCGACGACTCCCACCAGCTGCTGCATCTCGGGCAGCTCGAGCAGCAGCGCTTTGGTCTGCTCCACGTCCAGCTGCTCGGTGTTGGCCGAGGTGTAGTCGTCGACCTCAGCGGCCTCCTTCTCGCCCTCCTCGACGTAGACCTCGTACTGGAGGCCGCGGGCGTCGAGCGGGACCCGGAAGTAGTCGCCCTGGTCGGTGGACTTGAGCATCTCCTCGCGGCTGAGGAGCGTCTCGTGGAGCTTCTCGCCGTGCCTGGTGCCGATGACCTTGATCTCCGGGTCGTCGTTGCCGAGCAGCGAGGCGACGGCTCTGGCCAGCACGTCCACGGTGGCCGCGGGAGCCTTGCGCACGAACAGGTCGCCAGACTCGGCCTGGGAGAAGGCGTACTCGACGAGGTCGACGGACTCCTGCAGCGACATGAGGAAACGGGTCATGCCGGGCTCGGTGAGAGTCAGCGGCCGACCCTCCCGCAGCTGCTGGACGAACAGCGGGATCACCGATCCGCGCGAGTACATGACGTTGCCGTACCTCGTCACGGAGACGGTGGTCTTCGAGCGCGGGTTGTTGCGGGCGTAGGCCTGGGCCGTCTTCTCCATCAGGGCCTTTGACATCCCCATCGCGTTGACCGGGTAGACAGCCTTGTCCGTGCTGAGGCAGACGACGGAGCGCACCCCGGCAGCGGCGGCCGCCTCGATGACGTTGTGGCTGCCGACGATGTTGGTCTTCACGGCCTGCTCGGGGAAGAACTCACAGGACGGCACCTGCTTGAGCGCAGCGGCGTGGAAGACGAAGTCGGCGTCGACGAAAGCGCTGGCCACGGACTCGCGGTCGCGCACATCGCCGAGGAAGAACCGCAGCCGTGAGTCGGAGAACCGCTTGCGCATCTCGTCCTGCTTGGCCTCGTCACGGCTGAGGACGTGCACGGTGCTGACGCCCTGGTCGAGCAGGTGGGCGGCCATCGTGGACCCGAACGACCCCGTGCCGCCGGTGATGGCGACGGTGGCACCGGTCATTGCGCTCACGTGGGGTTCTCCTTGGTGTCGTCCGAGTCTGTTCGGTCAGACCGTACCTGTCGACCGAGCTCGGCCCATGCTTCCAGCCCTGCGACCGGGACCCAGCCGTGGCTCGTGAGCCAGCTTGGTGCCTGTTCCTGCCCGAACCAGAGCATCTCCAGGCGGCGTGCATTGGCAGCCATCCGCGGGCTCATCGTCCGGCCGACGCTGCTCCAACGAGCCACCTCTGGCGACCAGTCCGCGCGGTAGGCGGCGTGGGGGACGGCCGCCGAGGAGCTCCATGTGCTCCGCGGTCGAAAGGCTCTCGTGGGGGTGGATGACGACGGGCGGGACATTCTGCTCGGTCGTGGCCAGGAAGGCCACAGCCGAGGCGACGTTCGCGAGCAGGGCCTGCGGGCTCGGTTGTGGTACCCGGGGGCGGCACGGTGCCGCGGTGAGGCTGCGATCCGCGCGATCAGGCGCGTCACCCGCGCGATCTGCGGCGTGGACGCTGGGCGGGCGGTACACGACGGTGCTCTCAGGGCCGCCGCCACCACCAGGACGGCACGTTCACCGCGGCCTTGGACGCGCGTACACCGAGAAGGCCGCAAACCGAGTCCCCTCGTCGAGGATAGGTGGCCCGCCCTGCACGACTGCGCTGCTCACGTGCACGAGCCGCACACCCACGTGCCTCGCGAGGCGGTTGCGAGCACAGCTGGCAGCAGCGCGTTGGCGGCGAGAAGGGCGCCGACGTCTCCACGACCGGAGTCGGCGAGACCGGCTGCGGCATTGACGACGGCATCGCGCCGGCCAGCTGTCGGCCAGTTCATCCACCAGCGCCGGCGTGGTAACAGCCGCGAGCTAACCTCCGACTCGACGACCGGCTGGAGCCTTGGTGCTCGGGGTGACGACCCGTGGCCGCGGCCCGCAGGGCCTCGACGACCGCGCAGCCCACGAATCCAGTGGCCCCCACGACGACGACTGCGGCTCACCATTTCGTACCCCCCGCGCAGGCCCGCCTCCGCGAACAGGTCGCTGATCCGCTCGGCCTTGACGCCTCTCGCAGAAGTCTCGCGGTAGTACTGGCGGGCGTCGTGGCCCAGCTCGGCTACGTTCGTTGTCGGCGCGTCGGCCAGCCAGAGGATGGCCGTGGCCAGCTCGTCCGCGGACCCCGGGGCGACCACGGGGCCGGCTCCCGACTCGCGGACGACTCTCGCAGCGTCACCAGCCAGGCCCCGATGATTGGCCGGCCCGCAGCGAGGTTGCCTGGAGCTTGCTGGGGAGCGTGCGGTGCGAGCAAGGGCCGTCCCGAGGCTGATCACCTGGCGTCACCCGGGCCAGGACCTCGGACATCCGGTGAACGGCTGCATGGGCGCGAAGGTGACGTTGTCGAGTCCGAGGCGACTCGACCTGCTCTCCAGTCGCTCTCCGGCCACCCCGCCGCCGACGAGCGCAAACCCGATGTCGCTCCGATCGCGGAGCAGCGGCAGCCGCATCAAGACGTTTCGAGCGCCTGGATCTCGCCGAAGTTCCCGGCGTACATGACGGTGAACGGATGGGTGGCACCCAGGGAGGCCGCCAAGGCGGGGTCAGCGGTGACTGGGTCGGAAGCTGACTTCTCGTCCGCCCAGTTGGGGACGAAGTGATCTTCGACCGGGGACACCGCGAGCGCGGACGCGCTCGGCCATGCCAGGGGACGTCACGGCCACGGCGTCCGCGCGGCCGTACATGTGGTCGCAGAAACGGTGGAGGCACCCGCTCGGCACGGCCGACGTGCCCGCGCCCTTCAGGAAGCCGCTCGACGAGACCGACGGTGTCCGGCCACAGGTCCTGGATCGTGCAAGACGAACGGCACCCCGGACAGCGCTTCAGCGCGACGCAGGGGCGGCAGGCTGTGGCGCGGGTGTGCAGTGGACGAGCACCGCGTCCGACTGTGCGCAGCTTGGCCAGCGCGACTGCCCGGCACCCGCACGCGAAGCTGAGATAGTTGGCCATCGCGGCGGCACCGCGCGGGTGTCGTGGCTGGGAAACATCGGCGCACGATGCACTGTGACGCCCGTCGAGGATCTCGCGCTGATAGGGCCGCTGGCGATATCCTCGAAGAGCCGCCCGCCGGGTAGTTGGGAAAGCCGGTCACGACGTCCACGGCGTGGCCACGGCGCGCAGCGCTCGACGATGGTCCCCGGGAGGGCAGCCGCCCCGCCCTCGGGGTCGTACCAGTGGGAGACCATGCCGATCCTCATCACGCGACCTCCGCTGACGTCTCAGATGTCGTCGTTCCGCGGTTCAGTAGCCATGGGGAGGCGAGGTACTGCGCGAGGACCGCGATGGAGACCGCCGTGGCGGCACCGGCCGGGAGGAAGGCCCAGGCGATCGTGACTGTTGCGGCCAGCGCCGCGGCATACGTGGCAATGACCACGTGGGGGAGCGGCCGCGGACCAGACGTGAGCCGCTGGTAGACGTGGGAGCGGTGCGCCTCGAGAAGTGCCTCCCGGCGAAGTGCACGGGAGACGAGGGTCGTTGCGGTGTCCACGAGGTACAGGGAGAGCGGGGCCAGCAGGACCAGGAAGGGCGCCCCGCCATGCCACCCTAGAAGGAGGCCCCCCGCCACGAGGGCTCCGAGGAGGTAGCTGCCGACGTCGCCGAGGAACAGCCGTGCGACGGGGGCGTTCCACGGGAGGAAACCAAGGCTGACGCCTGCTGTGAGACCCCCGACGAGCGAGAGCTCGGACAGTTGGTGGTGCTGGCCGACGAGGAAGGCGGTGACTCCCCACACGCCGACCGTCATGGCGGTGATGGCGTTGATCCCGTCCATGAAGTTCACGACGTTGACGGCCACGGGGTAGAGCACGGCGGCAACGAGCGCGCCGACCGGTCCGAAGAGCAGGCCGCCCACCAGGGCACCCGTCGACACCTGGGCAGCGAGCCGGAACCAGGCGGGCAGGCTCTTGCGGTCGTCCAGGCCTCCGACCAGACCCAGCACCAGCGCCGCCGCGAGCACCCACCAGGGCACGACCTGATCGCGAATGGCTGCCACGGCGGTGCCCGTGGACAGGCCCACGATGCAGGCCCAGCCGCCTCCACGCGGGGTGGGCACCGAGTGGGAGGAGCGGTGGTTGGGGACATCGATGATGCCCTGGTGCACCATGAGCGAGCGCACCAAAGGAGCCAGGCCCGCCGTCACCAGCAGGGCCACAACAGCAGAGGTCACTGAATCAGTCGCCGCTCAAGGCAGAGACGCGAGTCGGGCACCGCGCTCTCGCGGCGCATCCAGTCGGCCGCTGACTGGTGGCTGGTCGGGCGCACGTCCCAGCACCGTCCGAGCGCTCGATGGAGGGCACGTCGACGCTGGATACCAACAGATGGCTGGTGGGCTTGCGGTCCTCCGTAGCGGAGAAGAGCTCCTCACCGAGCTTCTCGCCGGGACGCAGTCCGGTGAAGACGATGTCGATGTCCCGGCGTCCTGACATGCGGATCAGGGTGTTGGCGACCTCGATGATCTTCACCTGCTCGCCCATGTCGAGCACCATGACCTCGCCGTCACGGCCGATCGAGGAGGCCTCGAGCACGAGCTGGCAGGCCTCCGGGATCAGCATGAAGAAGCGCTCGACGTCGGGGTGCGTGACGGTGATCGGGCCCCCGCGCTCGATCTGGGCCGTGAAAGCGTGGACCACCGATCCCCGTGACCCGAGCACGTTGCCGAACCGCACCGACACGTAGCGACCGGGGAACCGGAGGCGAGAAGTCTGCGGTGATCCGCTCGGCGAGCCGCTTGCTGTAGCCGAGGACGCAGGTCGGGTTCGCGGCCTTGTCCGTGGAGATGTTGACGAAGGTGCCCACTCCGACGCGGGAGGCGGCCTCGAGGACGTTCATGGTGCCGAGGACGTTGGTCTTCCAGGCCTCGAGGGGGTGCGACTCGAGCAGCGGGAGGTGCTTGAGGGCAGCCGCGTGGAAGACGATGTCGGGTCGGGCCCGATCGAAGGCTCCGGTCCATGGTCGTCGATGTCGCGGATGTCGGCCAGCACGATCTCGTCGCTGTCGAGCAGGCCGTTGCCGTGCAGGCTCATCTGGGTCGACTGCAGGCCGGACTCGTCGCGGTCGAGCATGAACAGCTTGGCCGGGCCGAACCGCGCGATCTGCCGGCACAGCTCGGAGCCGATCGAGCCGCCCGCGCCGGTGACCAGGATGCGCTTGCCGGCGATCTGCTCGGCGATCACCGCCATGTCGAGCTCGATCGGGCGTCGGCCCAGGAGGTCTGCGACGTCGACGTTGCGCAGGTCGCCCGCGGTCGGCCGGCCGCCGATGATGTCCTTGACTGGCGGCAGCGTGAGCACCTTGAGTCCAGCGTCCTCGGCGAGCGCGGTCAGCTCACGGATGGTGCTGGCCTCGGCCAGCGGCAGGGCGATGACCAGGGTCTGCGCGTCGTACTTGCCCGCGACCTTGCCCATGTCGTCGCGCGACCCGCGCACCTTGACACCCTCGACCCGCAGCCGGGCCTTGGCGCGGTCGTCGTCGAGGAGAGCCACCGGCTGGTAGCCACTGTCGGCGTCGCGGATCAGGCTCCTGGTGAGTCGACGCCCGGCCTCGCCGGCGCCGAAGACGATCGCCCGCTGCTCCTCCGGGGCGTTGGCGGCCCTGCTGGTGCGCATCGTGCGGAGGATGAAGCGGGCTGCGAACATGCCGAGCATCGCGAAGGCCGGCGCGGTGAAAGGCACGCTCCTGGGGACCTGTTCCAGGTGCAGGCCGAAGACCAGGGTCATCAGGACCAGGGTCGTGAGCAGCACCGTGCGTCCCACGTCGTAGGTTTCCTCGAACGACCCTCGGTCGTGCCCGACGGCATAGGGACCGAAGAAGGTGCCGAAGACAAGGTGGGCGACGACAGCGGCGAGGGTAAACCAGAGCAGAGGCGCCGTGATGGTCGGCGCCAGCTGGAGGTCGTACCTCAGCCACGCGGCCATGAAGACGGCGACGACCCAGACGGCGGCGTCGACCAGGGCCCACATCCAGCGGTTCACGCGCTCGCGGCGCACGCGACGGACGGTGGACATCCGGTCTCCTCCCGTTGGTAGCCAGCCCAAACGATGGTGAGTTTAACGTCATTTGGGCCAAACCCCTGACAACCCGGCCAGGGTGAAACGCAAGCACTCGGGTCAAGCCTGCAGGTCAGTGGCGGTTTCCGAGGTGTCTGGGTGTGAAATGCAACCAAACGGGCGAGCCTGTGGATCAGCCTTCCGCAGGCCGCCGGTACCTCAGCCCAGGGAGGAGTAGAACTCGCGGCAGGCGGCATACGTCGGGAGCAGGCCCTGCTCCCTCGCCTCGGCGAGCGAGGGCGCTGCCTGGTCCTTGGGGGAGAGCAGCGGCGCCTCCATCCCGTCCGGCAGCGTGAGCCCGACCTCGGGGTCGAGCGGGTGTATGCCGTGTTCGCGGCTCGGCGTGTAGGGCGCCGTCACGAGGTACATCGCCGTCGTGTCGTCCTCGAGTGCGGCGAACGCGTGGCCCATCCCCTCGGGGAGGTAGACCGCCCGGCGGTCAACCGCATCCAGCACCACAGAGTCCCACTGGCCGAACGTGGGGGAGCCGACCCGGATGTCGATGATGTAGTCGACCAACGAGCCGGTCAGCGCGGTGATGTACTTCGCCTGCGAGGGGGGCACGTCGGCGAAGTGGATGCCGCGGACCGTGCCGCGCGAGGAGACCGAGACGTTGGTCTGGACGATCTCCGGACGGTGTCCGATCGCCTCGGCGAGCAGGTCTCCCCGGAAGGACTCGAGGAAGACACCGCGGTCGTCAGGGAACAGTCGGGGAGTGATCTCGAACGCGTCGGCGATCTTGAGCGGGCGGATCTCCACTACAGCGTTCCGCGCTTCTCTTTGAGCAGTCCTGCCATGTAGGTGCCGTAGCCGCTCTTCTCCAGGGAAGCCGCCAGCGCGGCGAATGCGTCGTCGCTGAGCCACCCGTTGCGCCAGGCGACCTCCTCGACGCACCCGATCTTGTGACCCTGTCGGGCCTCGACGACGTGGACGAAGTGCGCTGAGTCCATGAGGCCTTCGAACGTGCCGGTGTCGAACCACGCCGTGCCGCGCGGCAGCACGGTGACCGAGAGGTCACCACGCTGGAGGTAGGCGTCGTTGATGCCGGTGATCTCCAGCTCACCCCGGGGGCTCGGCTTGAGGTCGCGCGCGATCTGGACGACGTCGTTGTCGTAGAAGTACAACCCGGGCACTGCGTAGGAGGACTTCGGCTGCTCCGGCTTCTCCTCGATGGACAGCACCTGGCCGTCCGCGGCGAACTCGACGACGCCGTAGGCCGACGGCTCGGTGACGTGGTAGGCGAAGATGTGGCCGCCGCTCACCTCGGTGTTGGACCGCAGCGAGGTGCCCAGCCCGGTGCCGTAGAAGATGTTGTCGCCCAGCACGAGGCCGACCGAGTCGTCGCCGATGAAGTCGGCACCGATGATGAACGCCTGGGCCAGCCCGTCGGGGCTGGGCTGCGCGGCATACGTCAGCTCGATGCCCCATTTCGAGCCGTCCCCGAGGAGCCGCTGGAACTGGCTCTGGTCGTCTGGCGTGGTGATGATCAGCACCTCGCGGATGCCCGCCATCATCAGCGTCGACAGCGGGTAGTAGATCATCGGCTTGTCATAGACCGGCATCAGCTGCTTGCTGATGCCGAGGGTGATGGGGTGCAGTCGCGTGCCGGAGCCGCCGGCCAGGATGATGCCCTTCATGGGTCACGACCCTACTGCGATGACGACCGTCATGAGCGGGGTGCCGTCGCGATAGCCTTGCCGCCATGAAGGTCCTCGTCACCGGCGCTGCCGGATTCATCGGCTCGAACTTCGTCATCCGGGCCCGCCAGGTCCGCCCCGACTGGCGGCTCACCGTCCTCGACTCGATGACGTATGCCGCGAACCTCACCTCCTTGGACGCAGTCGTCGGGGAGGTCGACATCGTCAAGGGCTCGGTGACCGACGCTGACCTGGTGGACGAGCTGGTCGCCGCGCACGACCTCGTCATCCACTTCGCGGCCGACTCCCACAACGACAACTCGTTGGACGACCCGTGGCCCTTCATCGACACCAACATCATCGGTACCTACCAGCTGATCCAGGCGGTGCGGCGGCACGACAAGCGGATCCACCACATCTCGACCGACGAGGTCTATGGCGACCTCGAGCTGGACGACCCCGCCAAGTTCACCGAGACGACTCCGCTCAACCCGTCCAGCCCCTACTCGGCGTCCAAGGCGAGTGCCGACCTCCTGGTCCGGGCCTGGATCCGGTCGTTCGGCCTCAAGGCGACGCTGTCGAACTGCTCGAACAACTACGGTCCGCGTCAGCACCCGGAGAAGCTCATCCCGCGCCAGATCACGGGGATCATCGACGGGGTGAAGCCCAAGCTCTACGGCGAGGGGCTCAACGTCCGTGACTGGATCCACGTCGACGACCACAACGACGCGGTCATCACCATCGTCGAGCAGGGTCGGGTGGGAGAGACCTACCTCATCGGTGCCGACGGCGAGATGAACAACCGTGACGTCATCGCCCTCATCCTCGACCTCATGGGCAAGCCGGCCGACTGGTACGAGCACGTGCCCGACCGGCCGGGCCACGACCTGCGCTACGCGATCGATGCCACCAAGCTCCGGGCCGAGACCGACTGGCGCCCCGCCCACCCCGACGTCAGGTCAGGGCTCGCGGACACCATCGCTTGGTACGAGAACAACCAGGACTGGTGGCGCACGGCCAAGGTCGTCGCCGAGGCGCGCTACGACCGACTCGGTCGCTGATGACCCGGTGGTTGGTGACGGGTTCGGGCGGCATGCTCGGGCTCGACCTCCAAGTGACCCTGGCGCTCGCTGGGGTGTCCGAGGACGACGTCACGGGACTGACGCGGGCCGACCTGGACATCACCGATGCGGACGCCGTCCGCGACGCTGTCCGCGGCCACGACGTGGTGGTCAACTGCGCGGCATACACCGCGGTTGACGAGGCGGAAAGCCATGAGGGGCAGGCGTTTTCGGTCAACGCGATCGGCGCGGCCAACGTCGCCGACGCATGCCGCACCTCGGGAGCGCGCCTCGTGCACCTCTCCACCGACTACGTCTTCGCCGGCGACGCGACGGAGCCGTATGCCGAGGACGCGCCGCTCTCGCCGCTGTCCGCCTATGGGCGGAGCAAGGCCGCAGGGGAGTGGGCGGTCCAGGCTCGCTGTCCGCAGGCGTGGATCGTCCGGACGGCCTGGCTCTATGGCGCGGGTGGGCCGAACTTCGTCAAGACGATGGCGCGACTGGCCGACCGGCACGAGACTCTCGACGTGGTCGCCGACCAGACCGGTCAGCCCACCTGGACCATGGACGTCGCGCAGGCGATCCTGCGCCTTGTCGACGTCGCGGCACCCTTCGGTGTGTGGCACGCGACCAACCAGGGGGAGACGACCAAGTACGGCCTCACCCAGGAGATCTTCCGTGGGCTGGGACTGGACCCCGAGAGGGTGCGGCCCACGACGAGCGACGCCTTCCCCCTCCCAGCTCCGCGACCGGCATACAGCGTCCTGGGCCACGACGCCTGGCGGATGGCGCGCATCGCTGCGCTGCCGCCATGGCAGGAGAGCCTCGCGGCCTCCCTCGCCGATGTCGTTGCCGACGCGGTGAGCGGCGGGGACGGCGCGGGCACCGCGTGAGCGCTGGCTGACCCGCGGTCGGGGCTGCTCTCGGGCAGAGGGTGGGCACCGGCTGCCGCGCGGTCGGGATCTGCTCTCAGGTCCCACCTGCCACACTCGTCACACCATCGAGTCGCGTTGTGTGGCAACGGATCTGGGCCTGTGGACAAGCGGCTGGCGGTGTCGGTGGTCGGGCCTAGTGTTGGTCCATGGCGATCGCACCGCACGGCACACGGGACCAGGCCCTTGCGGGTCGCCCGGTGCTGGGCGGGGTGCAGGTGGGGTTGGCCGCGGTGCGCGACTCGACCCCCGAGCGCATCTGGGCCCTGTCCGACGCCGAGGTGACCGAGGCCCTGCGGGCCATTGGCGACCTGACCACTGCCACGTCGGCGCTGATGGTGGCGGTGCTGGCTGAGGCGCGCCAGCGCAGCTTGGGTTCAGGCGAGGGCTGGGGGCCCGTCGACTGGGCGCACTCGCAGGCGCCATTGGTGCCGATGCGTAACCTGCTTGACGCCCAGACCGTCGCGGATGCGTCGGGGGAGCCCCGGCTCGAGGCGGTGCTCGACGCGGTGCGGGCCGGCCTCGGCAGGGGGCTGGCAGGTGCAGCGCGCGGGTCTGCAGAGTCCGGATGCGGCGACGCACCAGGGGACGACGCGGCATCCGTGCTGCCGGTGGGCAAGGCGGCCCAGCTGGTGCGGTTCCACAAGGGGGTGCGCGGGCTGGCTGACGCGGACCAGCTCGAGGACGTCACCGGGACCCTGGTGGCCGCTGCACGTGGTGCCGACGGCTTCAGCGAGAGGGACCTGGGCGCGGCGCTGCGACGCACCGGCGACCTGCTGCGTCCCGACCGGTTGGTCGAGCACGACGCCGATGTGCGACGTGCCCACCAGTCGCTGGTCAAGGGCGCGGGGCCGTGCGGTCTCTCCCGCTACACCCTCCTGCTGGACGACGAGGCTGCCGCGGTCGTCGACTCCGCCATCGACGCGCTGTCCAAACCCACTCCGACCGACACCGGTGAGCACGATCCCCGGACGCCCGCGGCCCGACGCGCGGACGCCTTGGTCGACCTGGTCCGGCGCGCGGTCTCCGCGCCCGAGGGCCAGCCACGACAGCCGAAGACCATGTTGACCGTGACCGTGCCGCTGGAGGTGCTGGCCGGACGATGTCGGGGGGCTGGTGTCCTTCCTGACGGGTCCCACCTGACCCCCGAGACAGTGCGACGTCTGGCGTGTGACGCCCAGGTCGTCCCGGCAGTCTTGGGCAGCCACGGCGAGGTGCTAGAGCAGGGACAGGCCGTGCGGCTGTTCACCCGGCCGCAGATCCGCCACCTGTGGCTGCGCGACGGGCACTGCACGTTTCCGGGCTGCTCGAAGCCGCCGACATGGACTGACGGACATCACCTCGTCCACTGGGTTGACGACGGTCCGACTGACATCGGCAACGCGGCCCTGCTCTGCCGCAAGCACCACACGGTCGTCCACCGCGAGCGATGTGGCGGCCAGGTCGTTGACGGCCCGCATGGACCGCACGTTGTCTGGGACCTCACACCCAACTCTTACGACGTCCACGTCGAGCGGTTCCGGGCGGTGCGAGGTGCCAGCGGAGTGCCCTCTCGACCATGACCCTGCGCCACACCCCACCCCAGGGTGGGGGCCGAGGCATGTCCCCCGCCGTCCTGCCCCAGCGGATCTGGCCTCGGTGCCCCGGGCCTGTGGGTGACCTGCGGGGGCGGTGCGGTGCGGTCAGCGGAGGTGAGGGGCGTGGCAGGCGGGTGCGGTGGTCAGCGGAGGTGAGGGGCGTGGCAGGCGGGTGCTGTGGTCAGCGGAGGCGGGCGGCGCGTCGCAGGGCACCGGGCATCGAGGCAAGCCCTCGGCCCCAGCGTTGTAGGTGCAGCACGGTCAGCCGTCCGCGGCTCAGGTCCGTTGCGTCGTAGGAGCCGACGAGGTGCGCGGGTGGCGGGACGAGGGCTCGCAGCAGGGTGGCGGGCTTGTCCTTCCATGGCGCGCGCCGCAGCTCCACGAGCCACATGGTCGACGGGCCGAACCCATGCTGGCGCGCGCGCCAGTCCGCCAGCCGCGCGGCATACCGCTGGTCGTCCGTGGGCACCGCCGCACCGACCTCCTCGAGGAACGACCCGGCCGAGTCCGAGGCTCCGGTTGCGGCGGCCAGCTCAGTCAGCTGCGCGCGCGTGCCGGGTGGCCAGCCCGAGACACCATCCCTCAGCGTGGCCAGGTCCTGTTGGCTGGTCGCCTTTTCGGAGTCCCTCAGGGCGTGCAGCGCGACGACGAGCGCCTGTCCCGGCGCCGACGGGGTGGGCACCGAGCGCCCAGCAACCTCGACGGTGGTGCGGGCGGTCCACAGCGCCTCGAACACCTCGGACTCCGGTGCCAGGAACCCCGGGAACGAGAAGTGCACGTCCAGGTCGCACGGCCATTGCGGGTGGATGAAGTGCGCGGAGTGCTCGAACGCCAGGTCGGCCGCGTGCCGCAGCCCCGTGCCGGCGTTGCGGCGCTGCCACCCGCACTCCTCCAGGGCGGCGCACAGCGCGACGAAACCTGCGCGGTCGGCCAGGACGTCCACGTCGGTGGACGGTCGGTCCGGCCGGACCCCGAGGGCGACGGCCGTCGGCCCCTTGATGAACAGGATCCGCGCGCCCGCCTCCTGCGCGAGCCGGGCGACCAGGGCATGCGCCAACAACACCGCCTCTGGCTGGTGGAGTGTGGTCGTCGCCATGCAGCGGAGTATGACATCGGCCACGGCGGCAGCGGGGGGACTCCGGCTAGGGTCGGGTGATGCTTGCTGTCTACGCCGCCCGCCAGTCCGCCGACGACCCGCTGTCCGGTCTCGAGGTCGGGGAGCGGCCCGATCCGCAGAAGCGCGAGGGGTGGACGACGGTGTCCCTCAAGACCGCGGGGCTGAACCACCACGACGTCTGGTCCCTGCGCGGCGTCGGGCTGGCTGCCGACCGGCTGCCGATGATCCTCGGCTGCGACGGTGCCGGCATCGACGAGGCCGGCAACGAGGTCATCATCCACGCCGTCGTGCCCAGCGAGGGATGGCGGGGCGACGAGACCCTCGACCCGCGTCGCACCCTCCTGTCCGAGCTCCACGACGGGACGTTGGCCCAGAAGGTCGCCATCCCGACGACGAACCTCGTCGCGAAACCCGCGGACCTGCCGTGGACGCACGCCGCCTGCCTCTCGACCGCCTGGCTCACGGCATACCGGATGCTGTTCACCAACGCGGGGCTGACGCCCGGCGCCACGGTGCTCGTCCAGGGAGCCGGCGGCGGCGTGTCGACCGCGCTGGTCCAGCTCGGGTCGGCCGCGGGCTACCGGATGTGGGTCACCAGCCGTGATGAGGCGAAGGGCCAGCGAGCGCTGGGCATCGGGGCGGACCGCGCCTTCGGGAACGGCGAGCGACTCCCGGACCGGGTCGACGCGGTCATGGAGACCGTGGGCGCCGCCACCTGGTCGCACTCGGTCAACTCACTCAAGCCCGGCGGAACCATCGTCATCTCCGGCGCCACGTCCGGGGACGCCCCGAGCAAGGCCGAGCTGACCAAGATCTTCTTCAAGCAGCTGCGCGTGGTCGGGTCCACGATGGGCACCCGGGGTGAGCTCGAACGGCTCGCCCAGTTCGTGGTGCAGCAGGGGATCGAGCCCGTCATCGACACGACGCTGCCGCTGGAGCAGGCCCGTGACGGCTTCGCGAAGATGGCGGCAGGTGACCTGTTCGGCAAAGTCGTCTTCACCATCGACACCGATTAGGGATCTCGCCGTCGGAGGCGTATCAAGGGGGGATGGAACAGTTCCCCTCGTCGCCGGACGACGTCATCGACTCGAGGTGGAGCCGCAACCCCAAGGCCGTGACACCGACGCCTCACGGCAGCGGACGCCGCAGACCGGTCGAGCCCGATCTCGATGCCAGGATGCGAGCCATCGTCAACCCCTGGCTGGCCAAGGACCGCAGCGCGGCCGACACCCTGAAGGCACTGGCCGCCCTCGCGGACGAGGAGCTCTAGCCCACGAGGGCCGCCTGGACGACGGTCCCACGAGGGCCGGCTAGATGATGGCGGAGACCAGCCACACCACGCCGGCGACGGCGAGGACCGCCACGATCGCACCGGCGAAGATGACGGCACCCTTCTGGGTGCCGCCCATCTTCTCCGACCATCCATCGGCCTTGGCCACGTCGCGGATCAGGTCGCGGCCGGCGGTGGCGTCGAACGAGTAGTCGACCACCTGGCCCACCTGGCCGGTCTTGAGGTCGACGCCGAACTCCTTGCGGAACGACTTCTCGTAGACCCGCCCGCGCTGGGTGGAGCCCGAGACGTTGAGCCGCGGCGAGGAGCCTCCGCCACTCCACGAAAACGTGTTGCTCACATCGGTGATGGTCATCGACTGGTCCGCCTCGTTGAGCCGGACCTTGTGGGTGAACACCTTCTTGAGGCCGTGGGCCTTGAAGATCGTCAGCCACTGGGCGTCGGCGACGTCGATGGTGAGGTCGAAGCCGTTCGGCGTCTCGCGGACGGCATACGGCGTGTCCTTTGCGGCAGCGCGAAGGTTGGTGATCAGTTCTGCGGACGTACCCATCGAGGGCCCCCTCGGTCGACGGTGGTGTGCTCAGGTGTGCTCAGGCGTGTCTGGTGCCGCTCAGCTCGGCGAGATCTGCAGCCAGTCGTACCAGCCGTTGTGCAGTACCAGCCAGGCGATGAGACCGTACCCCGCCTGCCCCGGGTGGTGCGCGACCCGGCTCGCCGCCAGGTCGCTCTGCCACTGCTCGTGACCGAGCAGTGGACGGAAGCAGTCGACGAACGGCACCCCGCGCCGAGCGCAGACATCGGCCTGTGCCTCGACGAGGACGTCGAGCTTGGCGTTGATCTCCTCGTCGTCGGCCGGCGGCGGGCTGACGACGAACGTGCCGATCCCCGCGCTCGCGGCGTCGTCGAGGATGTTGGCCAGGTTGAGCCGGTGCCGGGCCAGGGTGACCCCACTCATGGCGTCACCCGTGCCGACCGAGATGACGAGTCGCTTCTCCGCGCGCCCCTGCCACCGGGGAGCGCACTCGGACTTCCAGCGGGCCAGCACGTCGGCGGTCGTGTCGCCGCGGACGCCGAGGTTGTAGGCGGTGAGCTCGAGGTCGGCACTGTGGGTGCGGCCGACGACGCGGGACACCCAGCCCTGACCCTTGGGGTCGCCGACGCCGGCCACGAGCGAGGCGCCGACGAAGACGAGGCCCACGTCCCGGGGCCCGTCGGAGGCAACCTGGAACTCGGCGCTCGGGGTGAAGGTGGGGTCGCTCACGCGTCAGTCCTCGTCGTCGTCGAGCCGGGCCAGCCAAGTGGCCAGTCGCTCGACAGGGGTCTCGAAATCGGGGTTCAGGTCCACGAAGGTCCGCAGCTGGTCGGCCAGCCACTCGAAGGAGACTTCTTCTTCCCCTCGGCGAGCGACCAGCTCCTCGATGCCGCGATCCGTGAAGTACACGACTGCAAGGCTAACGGGGGTATGCCGCGTGGCTGGCTCAGCCACGCGGCATACCGTGCACCGAGTGGCGCGGCCGGGCAGGTACTCGACCTCGTCGAGATCCCAGCTCTCGGGCTTGGAGGCGGCTCTGAGGCCTGAAAGCTGGGATCTCGATGTCGCGTCAGCGGGCGAAGGCTCCCGCGATGAGCTCGGCCTGCTGCTCGGCGTGCCGCTTGCTCGACCCGGTGGCCGGTGAGGCCGAGGCCTTGCGCGACACGACCCGCAGCAAACGGCTCTCGCCGAGGTCGGCGAGGGCCTGCGGCAGGTTGAGGGCCATGAACGGCCAGGCGCCCTGGTTGTTGGGCTCGTCCTGCACCCACACGACGTCGGCGTTCGGGTACTTCGCGAGCTCGGCGGCGATCTCCTTGGCGGGCAACGGAGCCAGCTGCTCGACCCGGACGATGGCGGTGGAGGTGTCGCCGGCCTTCTCGCGGGCGGCTTCGAGGTCGTGGACGACCTTGCCGCTCGCGAGCAGGACCCGGGTGACCGACGCGCTGTCGAACGAGGCGCGGTCGGGGAGCACCGGACGGAAGGTGCCCTCGGTGAAGTCGGTCGGCATGCTGCTCGCCGCCTTGAGCCGCAGCATCGACTTCGGGGTGAAGACGATGAGCGGGCGACGCGGACGGGCGTAGGCCTGACGACGCAGCAGGTGGAAGTAGCTCGCCGGCGTCGAGGGGTAGGCCACCGTCATGTTGTCCTCGGCGCACATCTGCAGGAAGCGCTCGATGCGGGCGGAGGAGTGGTCGGGTCCCTGGCCCTCGTAGCCGTGGGGGAGCAGCAGCACGACGGACGAGCGCTGGCCCCACTTCTGCTCCGAGGAGCTGATGAACTCGTCGATGATGGTCTGGGCGCCGTTGAGGAAGTCGCCGAACTGGGCCTCCCACAGGACGAGCGCGTCGGGCCGCTCGACGGAGTAGCCGTACTCGAAGCCCATGGCCGCGAACTCGGACAGCAGCGAGTCGTAGACCCAGAACCGGGCCTGGCCCTCGCCGAGGTAGAGCAGCGGGGTCCACTCCTCGGCCGTGTGCTTGTCGATCAGCACCGCGTGGCGCTGGACGAACGTGCCGCGGCGGCTGTCCTGACCGGCCAGGCGCACCGGGGTGCCCTCCATGAGCAGCGACCCGAAGGCCATCAGCTCACCGGTGGCCCAGTCGATGCCGCCGTCACGGGTCGACTGCGCCCGCTTCTCCATGGCCTGCAACAGCTTGGGGTGCACCGTGAAGCCCTGCGGCGGGTTCACGAACGCGTCGCCGATGTGCTGGAGCTGGTCGGCCGAGATCGCCGTCTCGTCGGCCGACCTGGTGGCCTGGTCGGTGGCCTGCGCGGTCGGCGGCTCGAGGCCGGAGTGGCCCTCGGCGTCGGTGCCCACGAGGGTCGGGTCGCTGACCTCTTCGGCAGCTTCCTTGAGGGCGGCCTTGGTCTCGACGAAGACGCGCTCGAGCTGCTGCTGGTAGTCGCGCAGCGCTCCTTCGGCGTCTTCCTGGCTGATGTCGCCTCGCCCGATGAGCGACTCGGTGTAGAGCTTGCGGACCGAGCGCTTGGCCTCGATGAGGTTGTACATGAGCGGCTGGGTCATCGACGGGTCGTCGCCCTCGTTGTGACCACGGCGGCGGTAGCACACCATGTCGATGACGACGTCCTTGTTGAACTCCTGCCGGAACTCGTAGGCCAGCTCGGCCACCCGGACACAGGCCTCGGGGTCGTCGCCGTTCACGTGGAAGATCGGCGCCTGGATCATCCGGGCCACGTCGGTGGAGTAGGTGCTCGACCGGGAGGCGCTCGGCGAGGTCGTGAAGCCGACCTGGTTGTTGATGACCACGTGGATGGTGCCGCCGGTGCGGTAGCCACGCAGCTGCGACAGGTTGAGCGTCTCGGCGACGACCCCCTGCCCGGCAAACGCCGCGTCTCCGTGCATCAGCAGTGGCAGCACGGTGAAGTCCTCGCCCGCGAGGTCGAGCCGGTCCTGCTTGGCGCGGGTGATGCCCTCGAGGACCGGGTTGACCGCCTCGAGGTGGGAGGGGTTGGCCGCGAGGTAGACCTTGGTCTTGCTGCCGTCCTCGGCGACGAACTCGCCCTCGGTGCCCAGGTGGTACTTCACGTCGCCGGAGCCCTGCACGGACTTGGGGTCCTGCTTGCCCTCGAACTCGCGGAAGATCTGGCCATAGGACTTGCCCGCGATGTTGGCGAGGACGTTGAGGCGCCCACGGTGCGGCATACCGATGCAGACCTCGTCCATGTTGTCGGCGGCGGCACGGCACAGGATGCGGTCGAGCAGGGCGATGACCGACTCACCGCCCTCGAGGCTGAACCGCTTCTGGCCGACGAACTTGGTCTGCAGGAACGTCTCGAACGCCTCGGCGGCGTTGAGCCGGCGCAGGATCCGCAGCTGCTCGTCGGGGCCGGGCTTGGCGTAGCCGACCTCGATCTTGGCCTGCAGCCAGCGGCGCTGCTCGGGGTCCTGGATGTGCATGTACTCGGTGCCGATGGTGCGGCAGTAGGAGTCGCGCAGGATGCCGAGAACCTTGCGCAGCCGCAGCATCGGGGCGCCGCCGAAGCCGCCGGTCGCGAAGTCGCGCTCGAGATCCCACAGGGTCAGGCCGTGGCTGGTGACGTCGAGGTCGGGGTGGCGGCGCTGGCGGTACTCGAGCGGGTCGGTGTCGGCCATCAGGTGGCCGCGCACGCGGTAGGCGTGGATCAGCTCCTGGACGCGAGCGGTCTTGTTGACGTCGTCGTCGTGGTGGGTGGAGATGTCCTGCACCCAGCGGACCGGCTCGTAGGGCAGCCGAAGGCTCTCGAAGATCTCGTCGTAGAAGCCGTTCTCGCCGAGCAGCAGCTGGTGCACGATCCGCAGGAAGTCACCGGACTGGGCGCCCTGGATGATCCGGTGGTCGTAGGTGCTGGTGAGCGTGAGGATCTTGGAGACGGCGTTGCGGTTGAGCGTCTCCTGGCTCGCGCCCTGCCACTCGGCGGGGTACTCGAGCGCGCCGACGCCGATGATCGCGCCCTGTCCGGCCATCAGGCGGGGGACCGAGTGGTTCGTGCCGATGGTGCCCGGGTTGGTCAGGGTCAGCGTGGTGCCCTGGAAGTCCTCGACCGTGAGCTTGTTGGCGCGCGCCTTGCGGACGACGTCCTCGTAGGCCGTCCAGAAGTGCGCGAAGTCCATCGTCTCGGTGGACTTGATCGACGGAACCAGGAGCGCGCGGGTGCCGTCCGGCTTGGCCATGTCGATCGCGAGGCCGAGGTTGACGTGGCCGGGGATGACGATGGCCGGCTTGCCGTTCTCCTCGGTGAAGCCGTTGTTCATCTCCGGCATGTGGCCCAGCGCCTTGACAAGGGCGTAGCCGATGAGGTGGGTGAAGGACACCTTGCCGCCGCGGGAGCGCTGCAGGTGGTTGTTGATGACGACGCGGTTGTCGATGAGCAGCTTGGCCGGGACCGCGCGGACACTGGTCGCGGTGGGGACGGTCAGCGACGTCTCCATGTTGGTCACCGTGCGGGCGCTGGCGCCGCGCAGCGGCTTGACCTCGTCCTGGTTGACCGCCTCGGCGGCCTTGGGGGCCTCCGGCTCGCGGGGCTTGGGGACGGGCTTGGCCGCGGCGGTGTCGCCACCGGTGCCGGCTTCCTTGTCCTCGGGCTTGTCGGCCGTCGCCTTGTCGGTGCGGGCGTCGGCCTTGTCCGTCGTGGTGGCCTGCTTCTGCACACCAGCGGCCGAGGTGGGGGCCGGGGCGGCAGCGGGAGCAGGGGCGGCGGGCGCGGGGGCCGGGGCGGCAGCGGGAGCCGAGGCAGTCGGGGCGGCGGGGGCCGCCGCGGTCGGGGTCCCGTTGGACCCGGATCCGTTCGCGGCGCCTGCGTCAGCGGGCTGGTAGTCGGCGAAGAAAGCCCACCACGCCTTGTCCACAGAGTTCTTGTCGTTCTTGTACTGCTCATACAGCTCGTCCACGAGCCACTCGTTCGGCCCGAAGGCCGCCATGGGGTCGTTGGTCGGGGACTGGTCGGGCACGGCGGATACGCCTCTTTCGTAGCGTCGACAATGACGGGGCAATTATGTGCTCCCAGCCTAGACCCGCAGGCTTGACGGCGCTGCGGCGGGGAACAGGTTTCCGGGACCCCGCGCGGCGCGCCTGATTCGACCACCACGGGGTATGCCGCGGGGCCGGCTCCCGTCCTGGGAACCGGCCCCGCGGCATACCTGCGTCGTGGCTGTCTGGTGTGCCGAGGTGATTAGCTGATGTCGCTGCGGACCGTCCGCCAGGAGCCGAAGCCGGCCAGGACGGCCGCGTAGGCGGCCAGCACAAGCGCTCCGCCCCACCAGGCCAGCAGCTTCGCGGAGTTCTCGCCGCCCTGCGTCACGCCGTTGACCATCGCCTGGGTGGCTGCGGACGGCAGGTACTGGACGATGTGGTCGCGACCCCAGTCCCAGAAGCTGAGCCCGAAACCGGCCAGGGGTTCCACGATCCAGGCCACTCCGATCGAGATCAGCAAGGCCGCGACCTGGTTGGGGATGAGGATGCCGGCGCCCAGGCCGATCAGCGCCCACAGGCCCAGGACGAGCAGGCTCAGGGCCAGCGTGCGGAACACTCCGGCCGTCGGGAAGGCCTCGAACCCGCGCGAGGTGAGCACGATGGCGCCGGCGATGATCGACCCGCCCAGCGAGATGAGGCCGTAGATGGCGCCGATCCCGAGCAGGGCGATGATCTTGGCACCCATGACCTTGGCCCGCTTGGGCGTGCCGAGGAAGGTGCTGGTGATGGTCTTGTGGCGGTACTCGCTGCCGATCTGCATGACCCCGATGGTCAGGGTGAGCAGGTAGCCGATGCTGAGGCCGCTGGTGTAGACGCTGTTGGCGATCTGCTCCGGTGTGCCCGTGGGCGCGCCGTTGGCGACGTCAGCGGCGCTCTGGGGCTGGGTGAACAGGAAGCCGAAGAGCACGGCGAGGCCGGCACCGGCGACGAACATGGCGATGGCCAGTCCCCACCACATCCTGGTGGTGAAGAACTTGCGGAACTCGGCCTTGATCGCGTTGGTCATTCGTTGCCCCCCTCCTGTCCGGCGATGGCGTCCCGCTCGGTCGCGGCACCCTGTCCGGGGTCGCCGAAGGCGCCCTCGCCGAGGTTGCGGTTGGTGCCTTCGGTGAGCTCGAAGAACAGCGCCTCGAGGTCGGTCGTGGTCTGGCGGAGCTCGTAGACGGGGAGCCCTGCCTTGAGGGCCACGTCACCGATGAGCCGCAGGTCGTGGGTCTCGGCGAAGAGGGCGCCGTCCTTGACCTCGCTCGTGACGTCGGCCACGCGCAGGGCGCCCGCGAGGGCGTCGAGGTCGGTGGTGCGCACGATCGCGTGCGCCTCGCCGTGCAGGTCGTCCATCGCGCCCTGCTTGATGAGCCGGCCGTTGTTGATGATGACCACGTCGTCGACGGTCTGCTCGACCTCCTGGAGCATGTGGCTGGAGATCAGCACCGTCTTGCCCTGGGCGGACAGGTGACGCAGGAACCCGCGCAGCCACCGGATGCCTTCAGGGTCGAGGCCGTTGGCGGGTTCGTCCAGGATGAGGACCTGGGGGTCGCCCAGCATGGCGGCGGCGAGGCCGAGCCGCTGGCGCATGCCCATCGAGTAGCCGCCGGCCCGCTTGCGCGCGGCCGCCGGGATGCCGACCAGCTCGAGCATCTCGTCGACCCGCTGTGCGCCCACCCCAGCGGTGTCGGCGAGCACGCGCAGGTGGTCGCGTCCGGTGCGGCCGGGGTGGAAGTTGGTGGCCTCCAGGGCCGAGCCGACCACCGACATCGGCTGGGTGATGTCGTGGTAGTCGTGGCCGCCGATGGTGGCCGCGCCACTGGAGGGGTTGACCAGGCCGAGCAGCATGCGCAGCGTGGTCGTCTTGCCGGCCCCGTTGGGGCCGAGGAAGCCGGTGATCCGACCGGGCTCGACGGTGAAGGACAGGTTGTCGACGGCCGTGAAGGTGCCGAACCGCTTGGTCAGGTTGCGCACCTCGATGCGGGCGCCCTCAGTCGGCCTCGTT
The DNA here is from genome assembly GCA_963740865.1 of uncultured Actinomycetota bacterium. Taxonomy (GTDB): domain Bacteria; phylum Actinomycetota; class Actinomycetes; order Actinomycetales; family Dermatophilaceae; genus Pedococcus. Next base: position 19,028 of record CAVUGH010000026.1, on the reverse strand, counting down.
GGTGTGTCGGTGATCGTGGTCATCGTTCCCCCGGGTTGAGTGCCATGCACTCATCCTGCCAACTCCCGTAGGGGGAGGGTCAACCGGGTTGTCGGGGGTGCCCTGCCAATCCGCCGGCCGCGCACCCGCTCCGGGTAGGCCGTGCGGGTGCCGCGCTCCGCGTGGGCGCCGGCCCCGCGGCATACCTCGCGGGGGCCGGCAAGTCGGATGGGTGGCGCGCCGGACCTTAGGATGTCCGCACTATGACCGAATGGTTGCTGGTCCTGACCGGCGTGGGGTTGACGATCGGCACAGCCATCTTCGTGGCCACGGAGTTCTCACTCGTGGCGCTGGACCGGCCGACGGTCCAGAAGGCGATCGACTCGGGCGACGCGGGTGCCGAGGTCGTACTGGGCTCGCTGCGGCGCCTGTCGACCCAGCTGTCCGCGGCGCAGGTCGGCATCACCCTGACCACCCTGATCCTTGGTTTCCTCGCGACGCCCTCGCTGGGCGTGCTGCTCGAGACCCCGCTCGAGGCCGTGGGGCTGAGCGGGTCGACGGCGGAGTCCGTGGGCGCCGTGCTCGCGCTGGTCATCGCGACCTTGTTCTCGATGGTGTTCGGTGAGCTGCTGCCGCAGTTCCTCGGCATCTCCGCACCCCTGGCGACCGCCAAGGTCGTGGCGATGCCGGTGCGCGGCTTCGCGATGGTGGCCCGGCCGCTGATCTTCGTGCTCAACGGCTCGGCCAACCTGTTCCTGCGGGCGCTCGGCATCACGCCGCAGGAGGAGCTGTCCGGGGCGCGCACCCCGCAGGAGCTCGCCTCACTGGTCCGTCGGTCCGCCCAGGCGGGCACCCTCGACGCAGGCACGGCCCGGCTGGTCACCAAGTCGCTGAACTTCGGCGAGCAGACGGCGGCCGACGTGATGAGCCCACGGGCCAGGTCCTCGTCCATCGAGCGCACCGCCACGGCCGAGGACGTCATCCGGCTGGCCCGGCGCACGGGGCACTCCCGCTTCCCGGTCACCGGCGAGGACTGGGACGACATCGACGGGGTGGTGCACGTCAAGCGCGCCATCGCCGTCCCGCACGAGCGCCGCGACGACGTACCGGTGTCGGCGCTGATGGTGCCGCCCCTGCTCGTGCCCGAGACGATCCGCCTCGACCCCCTCCTGCTCATGCTCCGCGAGCACGGGCTGCAGCTGGCCATCGTCGTGGACGAGTACGGCGGCACCGCGGGCATCGTGACGCTCGAGGACGTCGTCGAGGAGATCGTCGGCGAGGTGTCCGACGAGCATGACGTGTTCCGCACGACGGGTCGCGAGTTCACCGACGGCTCGTGGACCGTGCCCGGGCTCTGGCGGCCCGACGAGGTGCGCGAGCGCCTGGGTGCCGTGGTGCCGGACGGACCTGCCTACGAGACGACCGGTGGCTATGTGATGGCCGACCTCGGCCGGATCCCGACGGTGGGCGACACGGTCTCCATCCCCGGCTGGGAGATCACCGTGCTGGCGATGGACGGGATGCGCGCCGACCGGCTGCGGTTCGTCCCGCTGCCGAACGGTGGGGCAGAGGCCGTCGACGGGGACGCGACCGGCGATGGCGAGGACGCCCAGTGAGCGCCGGCGCCGTCTGGGTCACCATCCTGCTGCTCCTGCTCAACGCCTTCTTCGTGGGCGCCGAGTTCGCCGCGATGGCTGCCCGCCGCTCGACCCTCGAGCCGCTCGCGGCGAACGGGTCACGTCGGGCCCAGGTCTGCCTGGACGCCCTCGAGCAGATGGGGTCGCTGCTGGCCTGCGCGCAGCTCGGGATCACGGTCTGCTCGGTGCTCCTGGGCGCCATCTCCGAGGCGGCCCTGCACCACGCCCTCGAACCCGTCGTGCACCACCTGGGTCTGCCCGAGGGAGTCACCGACGGGGTGGCCCTGGCGCTCGCCCTCTTGATCGTCGTCTACCTGCACGTCGTGGTCGGCGAGATGATTCCGAAGAACCTCGCGCTCGCCGGACCTGAGCGCTCGGCGCTGATCCTGGTGCCGGTGCTGCTTTTCGTCACCAAGGCGCTGCGCCCGATCATCACGGTCATGGAGGCCATCGCGAAGTCCCTGGTGCGGCTGTTCGGGGTGGAACCCAAGGACGAGATCACCTCGGCGTTCACGGTCGAGGAGGTCGAGCACATCCTGGCCGAGAGCCGGCACGAGGGCTTGATCGAGGAGGGCCAGCACGGACTCGTCGGTGCAGCCCTGGAGTTCAGCGACAAGGACGCGGTCGACGTCGCCGTGGCGCTGTCCGACCTGGTGACCCTGCCGCTGACCGCGACCCCCGACGACGTCGAGCGACTGGTCGCGAAGCGGGGCTTCTCGCGCTACCCCCTGCTGGACGGGTCGGGAGAGCTCACTGGCTACCTCCACCTCAAGGACGTGCTCTACGCCGACGACACCGAGCGCGACATCGCCGTCCCGGTCAAGCGGGTCCGCAAGCTCGCCACGGTGCAGGCCGCCGACGAGGTCGAGGAGGTGCTGCGCACGATGCAGCGCACGGGCGCCCACCTCGCCCGGGTGGTCGACCCCGAGGGCCACGACATCGGCGTCGTCTTCCTGGAGGACGTCATCGAAGAGCTGGTCGGCGAGGTCACCGACGCCTCCCAGCGCTGAGGCGACCCGCCCTCGGTGACCCAGCCCGGCGGCATACGCCCACCACGGGACAACGAAAAGTGGCCCAGCGCTGTGCGCCGAGCCACTCTCGTGTGGGTGCCCCCGGCAGGATTCGAACCTGCGCCACCGCCTCCGGAGGGCGGTGCTCTATCCCCTGAGCTACGGGGGCGGACACGCACGCCCCCGCGAAGGAGGCGCCCGCCGAGGTTAGCAGCCTAGGGTGACCTCCATGGAACCCGGGGGACTCGTGTATGTCTGCGATGACACCGAGCAGATCCGGCGTCTGATCAGGGTCAACCTGGAGCTCGAGGGCTACGACGTCCGGGAGGTCGCCGACGGTGGCGAGCTCCTCGAGGAGCTTCGCGCGCGCCTCGATGTGCCCGGGGTCATCACCATCGACGCGCAGATGAGTCCGCGCGACGGCTGGTGGACGATCTCGCAGATCCGGGCGGACCCCCGCCTCGCCGACATCCCGGTGATCATGGTGACGGCCTCGGTCCAGCAGCACGACCGGGTCCAGGCGCAGGGGTCGGGGCTCGACGCGTTCGTGTCCAAACCGTTCGACCCTGAGCACCTCATCGAGCTCGTCCACGGCTTCATGGCCGAGGGCAGGGCACACCAGCCCGCGCCCTAGACTTGCCCGGGTGACTCCCGAAGAGCTCTCCGCAGCCATCCGCAAGGCCCTCACCGAAGCCGTCGCCGCAGGCGACCTCCGCGTTGACGTGCCCGCGGAGGTCCGCGTGGAGCGTCCGCGCAACCGCGACCACGGGGACTGGTCCACCAACATCGCCCTCCAGCTGGCCAAGGGCGCTGGTATGCCGCCGCGAGACGTCGCGACGGCGCTCGCCGAGCGCCTCGGCCAGGTGCCGGGCGTGAAGGCGGTCGACATCGCCGGGCCGGGCTTCCTCAACATCACCCTCGACGCTGCGTCTGCCGGCGAGCTCGCGCGGTCCATCGTCGAGGCGGGCGCGGCCTACGGCCGCAACGACTCCGAGGCCGGGCACGTCATCAACGTCGAGTTCATCTCGGCCAACCCGACCGGGCCCGCTCCACCTGGGGCACACCCGCTGGGCGGCCCTCGGCGACGCCATGTCGAGGCTGCTCAAGGCCTCCGGCGCGACCGTGACGACCGAGTACTACATCAACGACGCCGGCGCCCAGATGGACAAGTTCGCCACGTCGGTGCTGGCGCGGGCCAAGGGTGAGCCGACGCCCGAGGGCGGCTACCCGGGCGCCTACATCGACGACCTCGCCGCCGAGGTGCTGGGTGCCCGCCCGGACCTGCTCGAGCTGCCCGACGCCGAGGCGCTGGCGGCGGCCCGGCAGGTCGCCTACCCGGCCCAGCTGAAGGACATCCAGGACACCCTCGCCGACTTCGGTGTCGCGTTCGACGTGTGGTTCTCCGAGGCCGAGCTGCACGACTCGGGTGCCGTGGAGCAGGCAGTCGAGCGGCTCCGCGGGCAGGGGCACGTGTTCGACGAGGCCGGCGCCGTGTGGCTGCGGACCACGGACTTCGGTGACGACAAGGACCGGGTCCTCGTGCGCGCCAACGGCGAGCCGACCTACTTTGCCTCCGACGCGGCCTACTACCTGTCCAAGAAGGACCGCGGCTTCGACGAGAAGATCTACCTGCTCGGCGCCGACCACCACGGCTACATCAACCGGCTCAAGGCGATCGCGGCCTGCGCGGGCGACGACAAAGAGCACAACATCGAGGTGCAGATCGGCCAGCTGGTCAACCTCGGTGGCGCCAAGCTCTCCAAGCGGGCCGGCAACATCATCGAGCTGCGCGACCTGATCAACTGGATCGGCACCGACGCGATCCGCTACTCCCTGTCGCGCTACCCCGCGGACAGCCCGCTGTCGCTCGACGGCGAGGAGCTGCGCAAGCAGACCAACGACAACCCGGTCTTCTACGTGCAGTACGCCCACGCCCGGACGTCCAACGTCGCCAAGCTGGCGGGGGAGGACGGAGTCGACCGCGCCGACGGGTTCGACCCCTCGCTGCTCACCGACCCGACCGAGGCCGCCCTGCTGGCCATCCTCGGCGACTTCCCGCGGGTGGTGGCCCACGCCGCTCACCTGCGCGAGCCGCACCGGGTCGCTCGCTACCTCGAGGACCTCGCCGGCCACTTCCACAAGTGGTACGACACCTGTCGGGTGCGGCCGATGACCGCGGACGAGGAGATCACCGACCTGCACCGCACCCGGCTGTGGCTCAACGACGCCACCCGGCAGGTGCTGGCCAACGGGCTGGCCCTGCTCGGAGTCTCGGCCCCCGAGCGGATGTGACCCCACCCGCGCGGACCGCGAGACAGTGAACGGGACAGCCAAGCGGTAGGCGTGGGTACGACGAGGTCGGAAAGGCAGGCGGCAACAGATGCGCGCTCACGAGGCGGGAGCCCTCCACGCCCAGGGATACGGCGGACCACCGCACTGGCTGCCGTGGCCGACCGACGTCATGGAGCTGCTGCCGCAGCTCTGGCCACAGACCATCGGCCGTGACGAGCAGGGACGCCTGACCGTCGGGGGACTCGACGTGGTGAGCATCGCGCGCGAGTTCGGCACCGCGGCATACGTCATCGACGAGGAGGACTTCCGCGCGCGGGCGCGGGCCTTCCGCGACGATTTCGCCGCGCCGTTCGCCGAGGTCGGTGGGGTCGACGTCTTCTACGCCGGCAAGGCGTTCCTGTGCACCGAGGTGGCGCGCTGGGTGGCCGAGGAGGGCCTGTGTCTCGACGTCTGCTCCGGCGGTGAGCTCGCTGTCGCGCAGCGGGCGGGATTCCCCGCGGCGCGGATCGGGTTGCACGGCAACAACAAGTCGGTGGCCGAGATCCGCCAAGCCCTCGAGTACGGCGTGGGGCGAATCGTCGTCGACTCGTTCGAGGAGATCGACCGCATTGCGAGCGTCGCCACGGAGCTCGGGGTCCGCGCACCGGTCATGGTGCGCGTCACGGTGGGCGTCGAGGCGCACACCCACGAGTTCATCGCGACCGCCCACGAGGACCAGAAGTTCGGCTTCTCGCTGGCAGGCGGCAAGGCGGCCGAGGCGGTCAGCCGCATCCTGGCTCACGGCGACCGGCTCGAGCTGCTGGGACTGCACTCCCACATCGGCAGCCAGATCTTCGACACCGCGGGGTTCGAGGTCTCGGCCCGGCGCCTGATCGGGCTGCACGCCGAAGTGGCCCGCCTGCACGGGGTCCACATGCCCGAGCTCGACCTCGGTGGCGGCTACGGCATCGCCTACACGAGCGAGCACACCCCGCTGGCCCCCCGCGAGCTGGGCGAACAGATGGCCGACCTGGTCCGACGCGAGCTCAAGGCCGTCGGCGACGGCAGCCCGGACACCCCGATGCCGAGGGTCTCGATCGAGCCGGGGCGGGCGATCGTGGGGCCGAGCACCTTCACGCTGTACGAGGTCGGCACGGTGAAGGACGTCGACCTCGGTGAGGGGGTGCAGCGCGCCTACGTCTCGGTCGACGGCGGGATGAGCGACAACATCCGCACCGCCCTCTATGACGCCGACTACTCCTGCACCCTCGCGAGCCGCAGCTCCGACGAGGCGCCGCGGCTGGCCCGCGTGGTGGGCAAGCACTGCGAGAGCGGCGACATCGTCGTCATGGACGAGTACCTGCCCAATGACATCAGGGCCGGCGACCTGATCGCGGTGCCCGGGACCGGCGCCTACTGCCGCAGCATGGCGAGCCAGTACAACCACACGCCTCGCCCGCCGGTGCTCGCCGTCCGGGACGGGCAGGCCCGCGTGCTGGTCCGTCGCGAGACGGTGGAGGATCTGCTGGCACTGGACGTCGGCTGACGAAGGATTGGCGCGGATGCACCCAGCAGGGACAAGACGTCCGGATGACGGAACAATGAGCGTCCACACCGTGGACACGGCAGCATGGCCCGGGTCCGGCAGATGCCCGACCAGGGCGCAAGGAGCACGCAGTGAGGGAAGTCAGCGTGAGTGAGAGCGAGCAGGCGACGGCCGAGCAGCCGCTGAAGGTGGCGCTCCTCGGGTGCGGCGTCGTGGGGTCGTCGGTGGCCCGGATGCTCACGCAGCACTCCGACGACCTCGCCGCGCGCATCGGCCGGCCGCTCGAGCTGATCGGCATCGCCGTGCGCCGCGCGGGCAAGGACCGGTCGGACCTGCCCGTGGACCCCGCCCTGTTCACGACCGACGCCGAGTCGATCATCACCCAGGCCGACATCGTCATCGAGGTCATCGGTGGCATCGAACCGGCCAGGACCCTGATCGAGCTGGCCATGAAGAGCGGCGCCTCCGTGGTGTCCGCCAACAAGGCCCTGCTGGCCGACGCCGGCCCGGCCTTGTATGCCGCCGCAGCCGAGCACGGCGTCGACCTCTACTACGAGGCCGCGGTGGCGGGAGCGATCCCGATCCTGCGACCGATCCGCGAGTCGCTCGCCGGTGACGAGGTCCGCAAGGTGCTGGGCATCGTCAACGGCACCACCAACTACGTGCTCGACAAGATGGACTCGACGGGGATGGGGTTCGCCGAGGCCGTCGAGCAGGCGCAGGCGCTGGGCTACGCCGAGGCCGACCCGACCGCTGACGTCGAGGGTTTCGACGCTGCCGCCAAGGCCGCCATCCTCGCGTCCCTCGCCTTCCACACCCGCGTGTCGAGCGACCAGGTCTACCGCGAGGGCATCACCGAGGTGTCCGCCGCCGACGTGCAGGCTGCCCGCGAGATGGACTGTGTCGTCAAGCTTCTCGCGATCTGCGAGCGCACCGAGGTGGTGGGTGCCGACGGCGCGCTCACCCCCGGCGTCAGCGTCCGCGTGCACCCGGCCATGATTCCCCGGTCGCACCCGCTGGGTGGGGTCCGCGACGCGTTCAACGCGGTCTTCGTCGAGGCCGACGCCGCCGGCCAGCTGATGTTCTACGGCAAGGGTGCCGGCGGCGACCCCACCGCCAGCGCCGTCCTCGGTGACGTCGTCGCCGTGGCCCGGCACCGCGTCGGTGGCGGTCGCGGACCGGGCGAGTCGGCCTACGCGGACCTGCCCGTGCTCGAGATGGGCCAGGCCCTGACGAGGTACCACATCAGCCTCGACGTGGCCGACCGCCCGGGTGTCCTCGCCCAGGTCGCGACCTCCTTCGCCGAGCACGGGGTGTCCATCGAGACGGTCCGCCAGCACATCATCGCCGCGGACCCGGAGGGTCCCGACGAGGAGTCCCGCGAGACCAGCGCCAACCTCATCGTCGTGACCCACACCGCTCCCGACGCCGCGCTCGCGGCCACGGTTCAGGCCCTCGCGGCGCTCGACACGGTCCGCGACGTCGTCTCGGTGATGCGGGTGGAGGGCGCCTGATGGCCAGCCTGTGGCGCGGGGTGATCCGCGAGTATGCCGACCGGTTGCCGATGCTCGAGGGTGCACCCGTGGTGACCCTCCAGGAGGGCGGGACCCCGCTCATCCCCGCCGAGCACCTGTCCGAGCTCGTCGGGGCCAACGTCTTCGTGAAGTACGAGGGGCTCAACCCGACGGCGTCGTTCAAGGACCGTGGCATGACGGCCGCGATCTCGATGGCGGCCAAGAACGGCGCCAAGGCAGTGATCTGCGCGTCGACGGGCAACACCAGCGCCAGCGCCGCGGCCTACGCCACCAAGGCAGGCATGACCTGCGCGGTGCTCGTCCCCGACGGCAAGATCGCCATGGGCAAGCTCAGCCAGGCCATCGCGCACGGCGCCACCCTCCTGCAGGTGGACGGCAACTTCGACGACTGCCTCACCCTGGCCCGCAAGCTGGCCGAGTCCTACCCGGTCGACCTGGTCAACTCGGTCAACCCGGCGCGGATCGAGGGACAGAAGACCGCCGCCTTCGAGGTCGTCGACGCGCTCGGTGACGCCCCCGACATCCACTGCCTTCCGGTCGGCAACGCCGGCAACATCACGGCCTACTGGAAGGGCTACCGCGAGTACCACCGCGAGAGCGAAAACCCTGGCCCCGCAACGAAACTCCCACAGATGTGGGGCTTCCAGGCGGCCGGCGCGGCCCCCATCGTCCTCGGGCACCCGGTTGACGACCCGGACACGATCGCGACCGCGATCCGGATCGGCAACCCCGCCTCGTGGAAGCAGGCCGAGGCAGCCCGCGACGAGTCGGGTGGCCGCATCGAGTCGGTCACCGATGAGCAGATCCTCGTCGCCCACCGCATCCTCTCGGCCCGCGAGGGCATCTTCGTCGAGCCCGGTTCGGCGGCTTCGGTCGCCGGTCTGCTGCAGGCCGCGGAGGCGGGCCACGTTCCGGCGGGCGCGACCATCGTCTGCACCGTCACCGGCCATGGCCTCAAGGACCCGCAGTGGGCGCTCAAGAACGCCGACGGGTCCGAGGTCACCCCGACGAGGGTGCAGGTCGACGCGTTCACTGCCGCGCGGGCACTGGGGCTGCAGGACTGATGGGCGAGCTCCTCGCCGGCAGCTCCGTCCAGGTGCGGGTGCCGGCCAGCAGCGCGAACCTCGGTCCGGGATTCGACTCGGTGGGCCTGGCCCTCGGCCTCTGGGACACCTGTGTCGCGACGGTGACGGAGGCACCAGGCGTGCGCATCGACGTCGAGGGGGAGGGCGCAAGCGAGGTGCCGCGCGATGCGAGCCACCTCGTCGTCCGCACGATGCTGCGAGCCTGGGAGGAGCTGGGCGTCGCGCCCGCCGCGGGGCTGTACCTGCAGTGCCACAACGAGGTGCCGCACGGTCGAGGGTTGGGCTCCTCGGCGACCGCGATCGTGACGGGAATCGTTGCAGCACAAGCACTTCACGATGTATGCCGCGGTGTCACCGAGCAGCCCGACCTCACCTTCACCAACGACCTCGCGGCGCAGCTCGAAGGCCACCCGGACAACTCGTCCGCCTCCGTCTACGGCGGTCTGACCCTCTCCTGGTCCGACTCGCCCGAGACCGGCACCCGCACCCTCCGTCTCCAGCCGCACCCCGAGGTTCGCGCCCTGGTCCTCGTCCCCGGCGCGCAGCTCTCGACGGCCAAGGCGCGCTCGGTCCTGCCGACCCACATCCGGCACGGTGACGCGGCCCTGAACTCGGCCCGTGCGGCCCTGCTCGTGCAGGCGCTGACCAGCCACCCGGCATACCTGCTGGCAGCCACTCGTGAGTGGCTGCACCAGGAGGCGCGCCGAGAGTCGTTCGCGGCGTCGATGGCCGTCGTCGACGCGCTGCGGAGCAACGGGCACGCGGCCGTGATCTCGGGCGCCGGACCGTCCGTCCTGGTGCTCACGACCGGCGACCGGACGGCCGACATCACCGGCCAGGTGAGTGACGCATGGCGGGTCCTGGACCCTGGTGTCCCGGCGACCGGGGCGACGGTCAGCCACCTGACCCGCGGGGGCGACAATCTGCGCAGACTGGACTGACGCGAGCACGAACGGTGTTACATTGAAGACGCACTCGCAGCCGATGCCTCCTCTTGCGCATCCAGCAGCGAAATGCACCCACCACATGTCGGCGGCCTTCGTGCTGCCACGCCTCCCTGTGCTGCATGTGGCTCCATCGGTCAGCACCTCTGACCCAAGCAATCGGTCCGGAAATCTGATCACCGGCCGCGAACGAGGGGGAAGGATCCTTCGTGACAGACACCACCACTCTCGACACTGCGGGTTCGCAGGACGAGAAGCCGCGCCGTTCCGGCGCACTGAGCACCATGAAGGTCGCCGAGCTCCAGGGCCTGGCCGCCAGCATGGGCATCACCGGCACCGCCAAGATGCGCAAGGGTGACCTCGTCACCGCCATCAAGGACCGCCAGTCCGGAGCAGGAGCGCCGGCCCGCCGGACCGCCCCGCCGCAGGAGCGTCCGGCCCAGGCCGAGACTCCCGCCGCCGAGCAGCCGCAGGCCAGGGCGGAGCGTCCGAACCGCGACCGCCCTGAGCAGGCCGAGCGCACCGACGAGCGGGCCGCGCAGAGCGAGGGTACCGACGACCGGACCACGCAGCGACGCGAGGCCACGAGCGACGACCAGCCGACCGAGCGCGCCGAGCGCCAGCAGGGTGATCGCCCGAACCGCAACCGCGCCGACCGGGCAGCTCGCCTCCAGGCCCAGCGCCAGAACCGCGACGCCCAGGACGGCGAGGGCACCCAGGACCGTGACCAGCGGGACCGCGGTCAGGACCGTGAGCCTCAGGGCCGCGCCACCCAGACCCGCGAGGACCGCCAGCAGGGTGACCGCCAGGGCCGGGACGACCGGCGGGACGACCGCCAGGACCGCGACGAGCGCGAGGACCAGGCGCAGGGGGAGCGGCGCGACCGCCAGCAGGCCGAGCGCCAGCAGGGTGCGCGGCTGAACCGTGACGACCGCCAGAACCGCGACGACCGGCAGGACGACCGCCAGGGTCGCGACGACCGCCAGAACCGCGACGACCGGCAGGACGACCGCGACGACCGGGGCGACCGGGGCGGCCGCCAGCAGGGCAACGCAGCCAGCCAGGGCCAGCAGGGCCAGCGCAACCAAGGTGGTCAGGGCGGCCAGGGCCAGGGCGCCCAGGGCAACCAGGGCAACCAGCAGGACCAGCAGGGCTACGACGACGACGGCGACGGCCGCGGTGGACGTCGTCGCAACCGCAACCGGAACCGCAACCGCGACAAGCGCGGTCAGCGGGGCGACTACGGCAGCGACTACGAGAACGAGCCGATGGTCGAGGAGGACGACGTCCTCGTGCCCGTCGCGGGCATCCTCGACGTGCTGGACAACTACGCGTTCGTCCGCACCTCCGGCTACCTCCCGGGACCGGGCGACGTCTACGTCCCGCTCGGCATGGTCAAGAAGAACGGCATGCGCAAGGGCGACGCCGTCACGGGTGCCGTGAAGGCGCAGCGCGACGACTCCCAGCAGAACCAGCGCCAGAAGTTCAACGCGCTGGTCCGCCTCGACACCGTCAACGGGATGACGCCGGACGACGCCCGCAAGCGCGTCGAGTTCGGCAAGCTCACCCCGCTCTACCCGCAGCAGCGGCTGCGTCTGGAGACCGAGCCGGGCATCCTCACCACCCGGGTCATCGACCTGGTCGCACCGATCGGCAAGGGCCAGCGCGGCCTGATCGTCGCCCCGGCCAAGGCCGGCAAGACGATGGTCATGCAGGCCATCGCCAACGCGATCACGACGAACAACCCCGAGTGCCATTTGATGGTCGTCCTCGTGGACGAGCGTCCCGAAGAGGTCACCGACATGCAGCGGGCCGTCAAGGGCGAGGTCATCTCCTCGACCTTCGACCGACCGGCCGAGGACCACACCACGGTCGCCGAGCTGGCGATCGAGCGGGCCAAGCGACTGGTCGAGATGGGCCACGACGTGGTCGTGCTGCTCGACTCGATCACCAAGCTGGGCCGTGCCTACAACCTCGCCGCACCGGCGAGCGGGCGCATCCTGTCCGGCGGTGTCGACTCCGCGGCGCTCTACCCGCCGAAGAAGTTCTTCGGCGCCGCCCGCAACATCGAGAACGGTGGCTCGCTCACCATCCTCGCGACGGCCCTCGTCGAGACCGGGTCGCGCATGGACGAGGTCATCTTCGAGGAGTTCAAGGGCACCGGGAACATGGAGCTCAAGCTCGACCGGGGCCTGGCCAACCGCCGCATCTTCCCCGCGGTCGACATCAACAACTCGGGCACCCGCAAGGAGGAGATCCTCCTGTCGGGCGACGAGCTCAAGATCATGTGGAAGCTCCGCCGGGTCCTCGCCGCGCTCGACCAGCAGCAGGGCATCGAGCTGTTGATCGACCGGATCAAGAAGACCAAGAGCAACATCGAGTTCCTCATGCAGGTCCAGCAGAACTCCTCGATCCGTCTCGACGACGAGGACAAGGACTGACCGCGCCACCCGCTCGACGCCGAACCGGGGTCCGACACCAGGTGGTGTCGGACCCCGGATGCGTGCTCGACGGCTTACATTGGTAGTCGCAGGACCAAGTGGACGACGATCGAGGAGAATGGCAGTGACCGCGGTAGAAGGAATCCGAGTGCTCGTCGCCGACGACGATCCGGATATTCGCGATCTCGTCGAGTTCAAACTCACCCAAGCGGGGTATGCCGTGCAGGCGGTCGGTGACGGACTGAGCGCCTGGGAGGCGTTCCAGGAACAGGCGCCCGCGCTGGTCATCCTCGACGTCATGATGCCCGGACTGTCCGGCATCGACGTGCTGCGCAAGATCCGCGAGAGCGGTGCCGCGACGGTGCCGGTCCTGCTGCTCAGTGCGAAGTCCCGCGACAGCGACGTCGACACCGGTTTCGCGGTCGGCGCCGACGACTACGTCATCAAGCCTTTCAGCCCGCGAGAGCTGCTGCACCGGGTCAACGGAATCCTGGCGCGCGTCCGGTGACCGGACGCGACCTGCTCTGGGCCTCCTCGGCGCTGGTCCTGCTGGCCTGCCTCGCGCTGGTGCTGCTCATCGTGCTCACCAAGGTGACCCGCACGGTGCGTGAGCGCCGCACCGCAGAGCTCGTCGCCCCCCACCGACCCCACCTGCTCGCCGTGGCCTCCGGGGAGGACGAGGGTGGGACCTCCCGCGACGCCCTGATCGAGGTGGACGGCCCGGCGCGCGAAGCGGTCGACGTCGTGGTCGTCGACCTGCTGGGCAAGGTGCGCGGTGCGCCGGCCGAGGAGCTCGCGTCCGTGCTGCTGGCCCATGGTGCCGTCGACCGGGCGCCCCACGACCTGCAAGACCGCAGCACCCTGCGGCGGGCTCGGGCGGCGCACATCCTGGGGTTGTGCCACGTGGGTGCCGCCCTGCCGCTGCTCGTGAAGGCCCTCGGAGACCCCGCGCCCGAGGTGCGCGTCGCCGCGACCCGGGCCCTGGGCCGGCTCGGTGAGCCGACAGCCTCGGCAGCCCTGCTCGCCGCGGTGGGCGCCGACCGGGTGGTCCCTGCAGGACCGGCCGCAGACGCCCTTGAGGGAATGGGCGTGGGCATCGCCGGCTCGCTGCGCGACGCGCTCTCCGCGAGCAGTCCCACGACGCGCACGGTCGCGGCATACCTCAGCGGTGAGGGTAGCTTCTCGCGGTCCCTCGACGCGCTGCGAGCCGCCCTCGCCGGCGACGAGGACCCCACGGTGCGCGAGGCGTCCGCCGTCGCGCTCGGCCGGATGGGCCGCGCGGAGGACGTGACCGCGCTCCTGCAGCAGACCGCAGGCAACCAGCCGCGCGCCCTGCGCCGGGCCTGCGCCTCTGCTCTCGGCGAGCTCGGCGAACCCTCGGCCGTGGACGGCCTCACGAAGCTGCTCGAGGACCCCGACCCGCGGCTTGCCGAGATCGCTGCCACGTCCCTGCTGCTCCTCGGACCGACCGGGCGAAGCGCCCTCGACGCCGCCCCGTCCAACCCGTCGGTCGAGACGGCACGCGCCCTCGCCCGGTTGAAAGCCGGCGCGCAGTGAGCTGGGACGGGTTCGTCGACGGCCTCACCGCCGCAGTGGTCTGGCTGATGGACATCACCTCGGTCCCGATCCTCGTCTACTTCGCCGTCATCAACCTCTCGTACCTCGTGCTCATCGTGCTGGCGAGCATCGACTTCCGGGCGCAACACCGGCGCCGCGAGGCCGTGGTCGAGACGTTCGGCGGTGCGCTCACCCCTGGTGTCTCGCTCCTCGTGCCTGCCTACAACGAGGAGATGGGCATCGTGACGTCGGTGCAGGCGCTGCTGTCGCTGCGCTACCCACGTCACGAGGTCGTCGTCGTGGACGACGGCAGCTCCGACGCGACCTTCGAGCGGCTGCGCGCCGCGTTCGACCTGGTGCCCATCCCGCGGCAGATCCCGCAGGACGTGCCCATCCGGGCCCGGATCATCGACGTGCACGTGCCGCGGGACGGTCGCACCCGGTTGGTCCTGGTGCGCAAGGAGAACTCCGGCCGGTCGGAGGCGATCAACGTCGCGCTCAACGCCGCCACCGAACCGCTCGTGGCGATGATCGACGCGGACTCGATCCTCGAACCCGACGCGCTGCTCCGGGTGACCCAGCCCTTCGCCGACGACCCGATCCGGATGGTGGCCGCTGGCGGTGCCATCCGGCCGGTCAACGGCAGCAGGGTCGTGTCCGGGCGCATCGTGAAGGTCCAGATGCCGAAGCCCTGGCTGGCCCGGATCCAGGTGGTCGAGTACCTCCGCGCCTTCCTGCTCGGCCGCACCGGCTGGTCGCGGTTCGGCGCGCTGATCCTGATCAGCGGTGCGTTCGGCCTGTTCCGTCGTGATGTCGTCGTCGAGGTCGGTGGGCTCGACCCCGACAGCATCGGCGAGGACTTCGAGCTGGTCCTGCGGATCCACCGCAAGCTGCACGACGAGAAGCGCGACTACCGGGTGGGGTTCGTCCCGGAACCGGTGCTGTGGACCGAGGTCCCCTCGACCATGAAGGTGCTGCGCAACCAGCGGCGACGCTGGCACCGCGGGCTGTGGGAGACGTTGTGGGCCTACCGCGGAATGGTGCTGCGACCTCGCTACGGCAAGGTCGGCCTGATCGCGCTGCCCTACTACTGGGTCTTCGAGCTCTTCGCTCCGCTCCTGGAGCTCTTCGGCATCATCATCGTCCCGCTGGCCCTGGTCCTCGGCGTCGTCAACATCCCCTACGCCCTCCTGTTCCTGGCTCTGGCCTACGGGTTGGCAATCCTGGTGACGCTGTCGGCGATGGCTGCCGAGGAGTGGTCCTTCCACCGCCACGAGCGCTGGCGTGACCTCGGGCTGACCCTGGTGGCCTCCGTGCTGGAGAACATCGGGTACCGCCAGCTCACGGTCTGGTGGCGGCTCGAGGGCTGGTGGGCCAGCCTGCGGCGCAAGAAGCAGGTGTGGGGCGTGATGACCCGCGCCGGATTCGGCGAGGCGGGCGAGTGACCAAGCTCGCGAGCCGATCGGTCTCCGGCCAGCTCAAGGTCCTCGGGCTCGCCCTGGTGGTGCTGATCCCCATCGTGGCCGCGGCGTCGCTGTGGAACCTCACCAGCCAGAGTCGGGACATCCGCGCGCTGACGACGTCCTACACCCCGGCCTTTGACGCCAACAACGCCGTCCTGATCGACATGACCGGGGCCTATGCGAGATGGAGCCAGCTGATGGGCGGCTCCGCCCCACAGACCAGCTACCGCGGGACGCAGGACCGGGTTTCCGGGGAGCTCGCCACCGTGGCGCGTGCCCTGTCCTCGCCGTCGCTCCCGGCCGAGGACCGCACCCGGTATGCCGCGTTGCTCGACACCCAGCGAGCGGCCATCGCCGCCTGGTTCAGGTCGGCGGCGGCCGCCGAGGACGGCACGGCGCGCGCCCAGCCGCAGCGCAAGGTCCTCGAGACAGACGCGATGGACCGGTTCGGCGCCTTCCGCGACAGCAACCGCGGCCTGTACGACGTACTCCGGGTCGAGCGTGACGCGGCCCGGGACGGGGCGCGGCGCTCCGTCCAGCTGCTCGTCGGCACCGCGGCCGTCACCGTCCTGCTGGCGATGGTCATCGTGCTCAAGGGGTGGCGGCTGCTGGAGCGCTCGGTCAGCAGTCCGCTGGAGCGGCTCCGATCGGTCGTCGAGCGACAGCGTGACGGTGACCGCGACGCCCAGGCCGACACCGGGACGGGGGCGGCGGAGATCCGCGCGCTGGCGGCCGACTTCAACGGCCTGACCCGTTCCAACCAGGCGCTCCAGGAGCAGCAGTCGGTCGTCCTGCTCGCGCACCAGCTCGCCCTGGACGTCGCCCGGGTGGTGCACGGGGCGCCAGAGATCGACACCACCCTGCACACCGTGTGCGCGATGCTCGGGGAGGGTCTGTCGGTCGACCGGATCATTCTCTACACCCACGACGAGTCGGGAGTGATCGACCAGCGGACCCAGTGGCATCGTGACGACCTTCCCGACCTCCCCGCTCTGCCAGTGGTCCCTGGCGAACGAGGTGAAGGCGGTCGGTGACGAGCTCCGCCGTCAGGCCACGGTGTTCGTCCTGTCCGACTTCCTGCACCCCGAGGTCCAGGTCCAGAAGCGGGCGGAGCGGTTCTACCGAGCCACCGCCGCCAAGTCGCTCCTCATGGTGCCCATCGGCATCGGCGAGCAAGGTCTCGGTGTGCTGTCACTGATGACCGTCGACAGCCCCAGGCGCTGGCGCCGCTACGAGATCCAGACCGTCCAGCAGTGTGCCGGGTACGTCGCGCAGTCCGTCGTCGACCTGCGGCTGCGGCAGATGCGGGACACCCAGGTGGACCAGCTCACCGCGCTGGACCGGCAGAAGACCGACTTCATGGCCACCATCTCGCACGAGCTGCGCACGCCGCTGACCTCGATCAACGGCTACCTCGAGCTCCTCGAGGACGGTGACTACGGTGACCTGTCCGACGCCCAGCGCGGTGCCCTCGACATCATCGGCCGCAACGCCAACCGCCTGCGCGGCCTCATCGAGGACCTCCTCGTCCTCAACAAGATCGAAGCCACCGGGCTGCAGTCGGCCACGGAGGACGTCGCCGTGGACGACCTCGTGGAGGGCGTCGCCGAGCTGCTGCGTCCGGTGGCCGACGCGGCCGGCGTCACCCTGGTCGTCGAGCCGATCGACCCCGAGCTCGTCATCCGGGTCGACCGCGGCCAGCTGGAGCGCAGCCTGATCAACCTCGGCTCGAACGCGGTCAAGTTCACCCGCGCGGGCGGGCAGGCCACGATCGGCGCGGCGGAGGTCGACGGGCGCGCGGTCATCACGGTGACCGACACCGGCATCGGCATCCCGGCGGAGGACCTGCCGCTGCTGTTCGGCCGGTTCTTCCGAGCCTCCAACGCCACCGCGGCTGCGATCCCGGGCACCGGGCTGGGCCTGGCGATCGTGCGAGCGATCGTCGAGGGCCACGGCGGCGAGCTGCGTCTCGACTCGGTCGAGGGCGAGGGCACCGTCATCCGGGTGGACCTGCCGGTCGGGAATGGCGTGACCCCCGCTGCCGTTTAGGAGATGTGCGCCGTTTTCTGGCACACTTGACTGCTGACCGGTTCACGGCATGGACACGTCCAGGGCACCCCGCCCAGCCGACCCGGCCACATTGACTCAAGGAGCACGTCTTGCGCAACGACATCCACCCCGAGTACGTCGAGACCACGGTCAGCTGTACCTGTGGGTCCACGTTCACCACTCGTAGCACCGCGACCTCCGGCCAGATCCGCGCCGAGGTGTGCTCGCAGTGCCACCCGTTCTACACCGGCAAGCAGAAGATCCTCGACACCGGTGGCCGCGTGGCCCGGTTCGAGGCCCGCTACGGCAAGAAGGCCGCTGCCGAGAGCAAGTAGCTTTCCCGATGCGCCGGTCCTGACCCTCGTGGTCAGGGCCGGCGCATTGCGTTACCCGCACCTCGCCCCGCCACCGCCACCTCGCACCACCAAGGGAGCCCCCATGTTGGAGTCCGCAGCAGCCCTGGTCCAGGAGCATGCCGACCTCGAGAAGCGGCTGGCCGACCCCGAGGTGTTCGGCGACCAGAACCTGGTCCGCAAGCTCAACAAGAGGTATGCCGCGCTGGCACCGACCGTCGCGGCATACCACTCGTGGCACGCGGCCACGGACGACCTGGCGGCCGCGCGCGAGCTCGCCACCGAGGACGAGGGCTTCGCCGCCGAGGTGCCCAGCCTCGAGGCGCGTCTCGCCGAGACCGAGGACACGCTGCGGCGGCTGCTCATCCCGCGCGACCCCGACGACGACCGCGACGTCATCCTCGAGGTCAAGGCCGGTGAGGGTGGCGAGGAGTCGGCGCTGTTCGCGGGCGACCTGCTGCGGATGTACCTGCGCTTCGCCGAGCGGCGCGGCTGGAAGACCGAGGTCATCGACGCGACCGAGTCCGACCTCGGCGGCTACAAGGACGTCCAGGTGGCCGTGAAGGCCAAGGGCACGCCGGCGCTGGGGGAGGGCCCCTGGGCTCGCCTCAAGTACGAGGGTGGAGTGCACCGCGTCCAGCGGGTGCCGGTGACCGAGAGCCAGGGACGCATCCACACCTCGGCAGCCGGGGTGCTCGTGATGCCCGAGGCGGAGGAGGTCGAGGTGACCATCGACGCCAACGACCTCAAGATCGACGTCTACCGCTCGTCCGGGCCCGGTGGCCAGTCGGTCAACACGACCGACTCGGCCGTGCGGATCACCCACCTGCCGACCGGGGTCGTGGTGTCCTGCCAGAACGAGAAGAGCCAGCTCCAGAACAAGGAGTCGGCGATGCGGGTGCTGCGCGCTCGGCTGCACGCCGTGGCCAAGGAGGCTGCCGACGCCGAGGCGAGCGCCGCACGACGCAGCCAGATCCGCACGGTCGATCGCTCCGAGCGGATCCGCACCTACAACTACCCGGAGAACCGGCTCTCCGACCACCGCACCGGCTTCAAGTCCTACAACCTCGATGCCGTGCTCGACGGCGACCTCGAGGCGGTCGTGCAGTCCGCGGTCGACGCGGACGAAGCCGCCCAGATGGCCGCTGTCGCCGAGGG
>CAVUGH010000025.1:0-56782 GCA_963740865.1 uncultured Actinomycetota bacterium | reverse complement strand
ATCGACCACCCCGATCGTGCCCACCCCGGCCGCCGCGAGGTACATCAAGGCGGGCGATCCGAGGCCCCCGGCACCAACCACGAGGACGCGGGCGTTGGCCAGCCGTCGCTGTCCCTCGATGCCGACTTCCGGCAGCAGGATGTGGCGGGCGTAGCGGGCCTTCTGCTCAGTCGTCAGCTCGGGCCCGAGCGCTACCAGCGGTGGGATCGCCATGTGATGCAGGTTACCCGTGCGTACGATGTCACCGACACCGCAGTCAGGCTGCACCACCGCCGAACACCGCACCATCAAACAGAAGGCCACCATGTCGATCCGAGCAGTCCCAGGCACCGACAACGCGCGCGGCCAGCGCCTCCCCCGCTCCGCCCGCCGCGCCCAGCTGCTCGAAGCCGCGCAGGCCGCCTTCGTCGAGTCCGGCTACCACGCCGCCGCGATGGACGACATCGCCGACCGCGCCGGCGTCTCCAAGCCGGTGCTCTACCAGCACTTCCCCGGCAAGCTCGAGCTCTACCTCGCCCTGCTCGACAAGCACAGCGAGGCACTTGAGCAGCTCGTCCGCGAAGCCCTCGCCTCGACCCACGACAACAAGGAACGCGTCTACGCGACGATCGCGGCCTACTTCGACTTCGTGTCCCGCGACGGTGCCGCGTTCCGGCTGATCTTCGAGTCCGACCTGACCAACGAGTCGGCCGTCCGCAACCGTCTCGACGCCGTCGGCCTGGTCTGCGCCGAAGCCGTGGCCGAGGTCATCGCCGAGGACACCGGGCTCACCGACGAGGACGCGTCGCTGCTCGGTATGGCCCTCACCGGGCTGGCCCAGGTTGGCGCCCGCCACTGGCTCGCCCAGGGCTCCGACGTCCCCAAGGACGAGGCTGCCCTCCTCATGGGTGCACTGGCGTGGAGTGGCCTCGGGTCGTTCCCGAAGGTGGGCGGGGAAGGTTCCTGACGCACCGCTCGTTAGCCTTGTCGACAGTTCCGCACGCGCTCGTATGCCGCGTGCCCACCGTGCACAGTGACCACCCGTGAGCGAGCGGTCACCGGCACATACCCAGATCAGAAGGGAACCACCGTGGAGGTCCGCATCGGCGTCCAGAACGTCTCGCGCGAGGTCGTCTTCGAGTCCACCGAGGGCGCGGCCGAGATTGCCGCTGCCGTGAGCGCGTCGCTCGAGAAGGGCACCGTCCTCACGCTGCTCGACGACAAGGGCCGCCAGCTGCTCGTCCCCGCTGCGGTGCTCGGCTACGTGCAGATCGGCGAGTCCGACAAGCGCGGCGTCGGGTTCGGCGTCTGAGCAGCCACACGGAGGGCCGTCGTGCCCTGACCTGCACAAACGCGGCAGAATCGTATTCACTCCGTGACGTGACACGCCGCGCTCATGTGTGCGGTTTAGCGTGATCAGTGGTGGGGTACTGACGTAATGCGATCGGTCAAGCCGGTCGCTCACACGAAAGTGAGGCAGCACATGGAGATCATTGGCGTCATCATCGCGGGTGCCATCATCGGCGCCCTCGCCAAGCTCGTCATGCCCGGCAAGCAGGCCGGCGGGATCATCATCACGATCATCCTCGGCATCATCGGCGTCATTATCGGTTACTACCTCGCAGCGGCGCTGGGCGTAGAAGCCACCAACGGCATCGACTGGCTGCGCTGGATCATCAGCATCATCGTCGCGGTCGTGCTCATCGCGATCTACGGCGCGGTCACGGGCCGAAGGAATACCACGGTCTAACCATCCCGCCTCACGTGGAAGGGTCCCGTCCAGAAGGACGGGGCCCTTTCGCGTGCCTACACCAAGGCTCAGGCGGCGAGGCCGAGGCGTCCCATCCGGCGGGTGTGCTCGTCGGTGAGCCGGGCAAACATCCGGCCCAGCTCGGCCAGGTCGGCGCTGGGCCGCTCCGGACCACCGATGCCGCCCACCATCAGCGAGGCCAGCGCGTCACGCTCGACCGCCACCTGCTGGGCCTGCGAGAGCGCCTCGCCCACGAGGCGGCGACCCCACAGCGCCAGCCGGCCGGCGATCTTGGGATCCTTCTTGATCGCCTCGCGGACCACCTTGACGACGAACTCGGCCTGACCCACGTCCTCCATGGCCGAGTGCACCAGGGCCTGGGTGGAGGGGTCGACGTAGGCGCTGATCTCGCGGTAGAAGTCCGTGGCGATCCCGTCGCCGACGTAGGCCTTGACCAGACCCTCGTGCCAGCTGCTCGGCCGGGTGCGCTCGTGGAACGCATCGATCGGTGCGATGAACGGGGCCATGGCGGCCTCGGGGTCGATGCCCATCTCGTGCAACCGCGCGACGAGGATCTCGTAGTGCCGGAACTCGGCCACGGCCAGCCCGGCCACCGCAGCCTTGAGTGGCTGGGTGGGCGACAGCTCGCTGTCCCCGGCGAGACGCGTGAACGCCGTCAGCTCGCCGTAGGCCAGCACTCCGAGGAGGTCTGCGACGGCGTCGCGGTACTGCGGATCGGCCAGCCAGTCGTCCTTGGTCATGCCCGTCACCCTAATGGCGAGGCCGCCCGCGACCGCCGCGGATGCGGGGATGTCAGGCGCGCACCGCTAGACTCGCAGTTGTCAAAGGTGCCCGGTCGGCACGAATCAGCCGCGGACACGGTCCGCGCCCAGCATGACGAAGACCTCCGATCGGCCCGCTGTGCGAGCGCCACCCCTGTTTCTGGGAAGCGCCCCCGATCGAGAGAACTTCATGACTGACACCACCACGGGCACCAGTGCGCCCGACGCCAACGCGTCCGATGCCACCACGCCCGATGCCGCCGCCGTTGCTGCGCCGGCAGACCTGACCTTCGCCGACTTCGACGTCCACCCCGACATCGTCGCGTCGCTGAGCGACGCCGGCATCATCACGCCGTTCCCGATCCAGGCGATGACCCTGCCGGTCGCCCTGGGCGGACACGACATCATCGGCCAGGCCAAGACGGGCACCGGCAAGACCCTCGGCTTCGGCGTCCCGATGCTCAACCGCACGATCGCCCGCGGTGACGATGGGTGGGACACCTTCCCCCACGCCGGCAAGCCCCAAGCCCTCGCCGTCGCGCCGACCCGCGAGCTCGCCGTCCAGGTCGCCAGCGACCTCGAGCGGGCAGGCAAGCGGCGCGGCATCCGCGTCCTCACCGTCTACGGTGGCCGCGCCTACGAGCCGCAGATCGAGGCGCTGCGCAACGGCATCGAGATCGTCGTCGGCACCCCGGGCCGTCTCATCGACCTGGCCAAGCAGGGTCACCTCGACCTGACGCACTGCAAGTCCGTCGTGCTCGACGAGGCCGACGAGATGCTCGACCTCGGGTTCCTCCCCGACGTGGAGAAGCTGCTCGCGATGACGTCGCCGGCACGCCAGACGATGCTCTTCTCG
Organism: uncultured Actinomycetota bacterium; assembly: GCA_963740865.1. Lineage (GTDB taxonomy): Bacteria > Actinomycetota > Actinomycetes > Actinomycetales > Dermatophilaceae > Pedococcus. The sequence continues at coordinate 53,415 of CAVUGH010000025.1, read as the reverse complement.
GCCACCATGCCGGGCGCCGTCGTCGCCCTGGCCCGCCGCTACATGAGCCAGCCGACGCACATCCGCGCGATGGGCGACGACCAGGAGAACGCCCACACGGTCAAGGCCGTGGAGCAGTTCGTCTACCGCGCCCACGCGATGGACAAGGTCGAGATGCTGGCCCGCATGCTCCAGGCCGAGGGCCGTGGTCTGACCATCATCTTCAGCCGCACCAAGCGCACCGCCGCCAAGGTCGCCGACGACCTGATCGACCGCGGGTTCGCCGCTGCCCCGATCCACGGTGACCTGGGTCAGGGCGCCCGCGAGCAGGCCCTGCGTGCGTTCCGCAACGGCAAGGTCGACATCCTCGTCGCCACCGACGTCGCCGCTCGCGGCATCGACGTCGACAACGTCACGCACGTCATCAACTACCAGTGCCCCGAGGACGAGAAGACCTACCTCCACCGCATCGGCCGCACCGCGCGCGCCGGCAACACCGGCATCGCGGTCACCTTCGTCGACTGGGACGACCTGCCGCGCTGGGGAATGATCAACAAGACCCTCGACCTCGGCATCCCCGAGCCCGAGGAGACCTACTCCTCCTCCGAGCACTTCTACGACCAGCTCGACATCCCGCGCACCGCCAAGGGCCGACTGCCCAAGGCCGCGCAGAAGCTGGCCGGCCTGGGCGCCGAGGTGCTCGAGGACCTCGGCGAGACCGGCAAGTCCAGCGGGCGTCGCCCCGGCGCCGGCGGCCCCAGCCGGGATGGCGGCGGTCGTGATGGCGGCCGTGGTCGGGACGGTGGCAGTCGTGACAGCGGCGGCCGCGGTGGTCGTGACAGCAGCCGCGATGGTGGCCGTGGCGGCGAACGTCGCACCGAGAGCGCCCCGAGCGAGGCTGGCGACGCTGCCGCCAAGCCGCGCCGCAACCGCAACCGTCGCCGCACCCGTGGTGGCGCCGACGCGGGCGAGGCCACCACCCAGGCCTGACGCCGCACCCCAAGACAGACCAGGTATGCCGCGTGGCCCAGGCCGCGCGGCATACCTGTGTGTCGGGGTGCTGCCGTCGAGGGCGCTCAGGTGGGGCGGTCGAGGCGCAGGATGTAGTGGAGGGGATCGTCGACCGGGTTGTCAGGTTCGAGGTCGCCCTGGGCGACGCGCCGGAAGCCGGCCTTCTCGAGCGCCCGCCACGAGGCGACATTCGCGGCGACGACCGACACGAGAACCGCTGGGGCGTCAGGGAACTCGCCCAACGAACGGGTCACGAAGGCCGCGATCACCGCGGAGCCCAAACCCTTGCCATATGCCGCCGGTTCACCCAACAGGTAGTCGATCGTGAGGGCACCATCCGGCACGTCCACCAGCGAGGAGAAGTCCCGCAGGTTCTCCTCGTAGTCGACCACCCGTGAGCGCTGGACCAGGCCGACAGGTCGGCCGTCGAGCAGCGCGAGCCAGTCCTCGTTGGGCTCGAGTCCGTCGACCGACGGCCCGAAGTCACGCTCGACCGCCTCGGGTGTCCACTCGTGGTTCCACCAGCGGGCCACGGGTGGGGCGGCCAGCCACCGGGCGAGCAGCGGGAAGTCGGCGCGCGTCACGCGCCGGAACTCCACGGCATACCCACTCATCGGTGGCCGGCCGCCAGGCAGCCCCTCGCCCACCGTCGTGACCGGTCAGGCGCCGATGGTGGCGGTGTCGATGACGAACCGGTAGCGCACGTCGGACTTCACGACCCGGTCGTACGCCTCGTCGACCCGGTCGGCCCCGATGGTCTCGATCTCGGCGCGCGATGTCGTGCTCGGCGCAGAAGTCGAGCATCTCCTGGGTCTGCGCGATGCCACCGATGTTGGACCCAGCGATCGTCTTGTCGCCCTGGATCAGCGCACCGAACGGGAGCTGCTGCGGCTGGGGCGGCAGGCCAACGGTGACGAACGCACCGAACGGCTTGAGCAACGACAGGTACTTCGCGAGGTCGAGGTCGGCGCTGATCGTCGAGATGATCACGTCGAATGCCCCCGCGAGGTCTTCGAAGGTGCGTGCGTCACTCGTCGCCCGGTAGTCGGAGGCACCGAAGGCGCGACCATCCTTCTCCTTGGACAGACCCTGGCTGAGCACCGTCACGTCGGCTCCCATGGCTGCAGCGATCTTCACGCCCATGTGGCCGAGCCCGCCCATGCCGACGATGGCGACCTTGGCGTCCGGTCCGGCGTGGTCGAGCCAGCGCTTCAGCGGGGTGTAGAGGGTGATGCCCGCACACAACAGCGGCGCGGCCTGGTCGAGCCCGAGGCCGTCGGGGATCCGGACGACGAATCGCTCGGTCACCACGACCTCCTGGCTGTAGCCACCCTGGGTGGTCGTGCCGTCGACGTCCGTGTCGCCGTAGGTGAAGACGGTCTTCCTCTCGCAGAAGTTCTCGTGCCCTGCCGCGCACTGGCCGCAGTCACCGCAGGAGTCGACCATGCAGCCGACGCCAACCCGGTCGCCGACCTTGTACGTCGACACGTCGGGACCGACATCGGTCACGACTCCTGCGATCTCGTGGCCGGGGGTGAGCGGGTACTCGATGTCGCCCCACTCGCCGCGCACGGTGTGGATGTCGCTGTGGCAGATGCCGGCGAACTTGACGGCGATGCGGACGTCGTCGGCCCGCAGGTCACGCCGCTCCACCGTGGTCGTCTCGAACCGGCCGTCGGCGGACGGCATGGCCAGGGCGGGGGTGGTCGTGGTCATGTCACTCCTTGGTTGGGGGCGCGCCCGGTGAGGAGGGGCACGTCTGGTGACAAGTCACCTCCCAGCCGAGGTATTCCGCAACCGGAGTCGAGCCGTCGCCGGGTCAGAGCTTCTTGGCCAGTGCCGTGGCGACGTCGCGGTAGGCCTTGGCGCCCTTGGAGTTGCGGGACGTGGCCAGGATCGAGCGCCCGACCGCAGGCGCCTCAGCGAAGCGCACGGTCTTGGGGATCGGCGGGTCCAGCACGGGCAGGTCGTAGCGCTCGCCCACGTCGGCGAGCACCTCGCGGGCGTGGTTGCTGCGACCGTCGAACAGGGTCGGCAGGATGCCCCACACCTCGAGGTCCTTGTTGAGGATCTTCTGCACGTCGGTCACCGTGTCGAGCAGCTGGCCGACGCCGCGGTGGCTGAGCATCTCGCACGGCATGGGGATGATCAGGCCCTGGCTGGCGGTGAGCGCGTTGAGGGTCAGCACACCGAGGCTGGGCGAGCAGTCGAGCAGGATCACGTCGTACTCGCTGCGCACCTCCTCCAGCACGGTCCGCAGGATGTACTCCCGGCCAGGGCGTGGCAGCAGCTGCGCCTCCGCGCCGGCGAGGTCGATGACGCTCGGCACGAGGTCCACCCCGTCGTCGCAGGCGACCCGCACGTCGGCGATGCTGGCGCGGCCGAGCAGCACCTCGTTGATCGAGCTCCCGACCTCGTCCGGGTCGACTCCGAGGCTGAAGGTCAGGCAGGCCTGGGCGTCGAGATCGACGAGCAGCACCCGCTTGCCCTGCTCGGCAAAGGCCGCCCCGAGCGAGGCGACTGACGTCGTCTTCGCGACGCCGCCCTTCTGGTTGGCCACCGAGACGATCGTGGCCGGTTTCGTGGGCGTTCTGGCCACCAGTGGCCCTTTCCTCGAGAGTTGCGTATGCCGGTGGGGCAAGTCTGTCAGGTGCCTGCGGTGGCCGTGTCAGCCGCTTGTCCACAGAATCCCGATGCGGGTCCGGATCCCGGTCCCCCGCTGTATCGTCAGTTGAGCATTCAAGATTCGACATGTGGGAAAGAGGTGTCGAAACCGGACATTAGGGGCCGTACAGCGCCCAGCGCAGGGGTAGCAGCATGACAGCAGGCGACGCCACGGACGACGCTGCGCATGCCCGACGGCGGATGGACCGCCCCGCCGGTGCGGCTGCCCATGAGCACGAGGGTTTCCCTGACGCGCTGCGGGCTGCCATCGTCGCGAGCGGTCGAAGCCTGGAGTCGCTGCGACGCAGGCTCGAGGAGCGTGGCACTCCGGTGAGCATCGCCACGCTGAGCTACTGGCAGTCCGGCCGCAGCCATCCCCAGCGAAGCGCTTCGTTGCGGGCGATCCTGCACCTCGAGGAGCTGCTGCAGGTTCCGCACGGCCACCTGCTGGACCGGATCGGCCCGCGTCGAAAACCGTTCCTACCCCACCACGAGCTCACGGTGGCCAAGCTGCCGATCGACCATCCTGAGGCCGAACGCGCCCTCGCCGACCTGGGGTTCGGGTCCCTGCACGACGTCGTCGACGTCACCATCCACGACACCCTCGATGTGGACCACGAGGGTGTGGCGCGGGTCAGGACGATCCGCAACGTCGTGCGTGCTGCGAAGGCCGGCGCCCAGCGACTCCCCGCACTGCTGACCCTCGACATCCCCAGTGGCGAGAGCGCCCAGTTCCAAGCGGTCAGCGGCTGCACCGTCGGTCGCGAGGTGTCACGACCACACATCGGTGTCTTCGCCGCGGAGCTCGTGCTGGACCGCCCGCTGCGACTCGGCGAGACCGCCGCCGCCGAGCACCGGGTCATGCTGCCCCTCGACCACGGCCCGAACCAGTGCATCGAGTACTACCTGCTGCGCGAGGTCACCGAGCTGGTGATCTGGGTGCGCTTCTCACCGGACCGACTGCCCACCCGGGTGGAGTCCTACAGCGACCTGGGCGGAAAGAAGACCTCGAGTCCCATCCGGATGACGGGTTCCACCAGCGTGCAGCACGTCCTGCACCGCGTCGGGCCAGGTGTGGTGGGCATCCGCTGGATCTGGTGACCTGATGGTCCCAGGCTGCCCGGAACCGTCCGAGCAGTCTCGGGACGCTCAGGCGAACCGCTGCGCGGAGGACACGGTCGGCTGGGTGGGCGAGGTCTTCACGGGCTGCTCGAGAGCTGCCCAGTCGGACTTCTCCGGGCCGTAGGCCTGCCCCGCAGGACAGTGCGCGCGGAAGTCGCACCACTGGCACAGCGGACCGACGTTGGCCGGGAACCGGCCCGAGTCGGCACCGAACTCGGCGTAGTCCTCCTCGGCCCTGCGGGCGTCCTGGGCGATCGACTCCGCCTCGACGATCTTGCGCTTGAGCGAGTCGCCGGTGTGCTCGTGGGCTGCGACGGCGCCGCTCGGCAGGTGGTGGAGCTCGACCCGGACGCACTTGCGACGGAACATCTTCCACGCGGCAGCGGCATAGAGCGCGAGCGGCAACGACGTGCGGGCGTCGTCGTCGGTCGGCTCCCAGCGACTCGTCTTGTAGTCGACCACCGCCAGCTCGGCGCCGCGGTCGTCGAGTCGGTCGATCCGGCCCTGGAGGGTGAACACGTCGGTCTTGAGCGAGACGGTCCGCTCGATCCCGAGCGGCTGGGTCGCCGGGTCGACCTCGTCGAGGTAGTCGATCACCTGCCGCTGGGCCAGCTCGCGCCACTCGCGCGACTGGTCGGCGTCGCGGAAGCCCAGGTCGATCCAGGAAGAGCGCACGAGCTCTGCCCCGGCGGCCGGTGTGCGCTGCTCGGCAGGCAGGTCCCACCAGTCACGGAGGGCGTTGTGCACGGCCACGCCGAACGAGGTGTGCCCGCGCTGCGGGCGGGATGAAGGCGCGGGGCGGTCGAGGTACTGCATGCGGTAGCGACGCGGGCAGTCGACCCAGGCCAGCAGCTTGCTGGGGCTGGCCCGGAACAGGCGCCGCGGCATACCCCCGAACTGCTCCTGCACGAACTGTGCGTCCGCGCCCCGGCTGCTGGCCGCCCCCTCGCTCACCCCGCCCACGCTAGACGGGGGCACTGACAAAGGCACGGATGCTGTCCGCCACCATCTGCACCGCGATGGCGGAGAGGAGCAGTCCGGCGATCCTGGTGACCAGGACGGTGCCGCTGTCCTTGAGCACGCGGTGGACCTGGCTGGCGAACCGGAAGAAGAGCCACACGACGAACATGGTGGCGACCAGACCGGCCGCGACCGCGATGTAGTCGCTGGCCCCGTCCGACCCCTTGACCGCGAGCATCGTCGCGACAATGGCTCCCGGGCCCGCGAGCAGCGGGGTGCCGAGCGGCACCAGCGCGACGTTGACGCCTGCGTCGGCATGCTGTTCCTGCTCCGAGCCGGTGAGCAGCTGGAGCGCGACCAGCAGGAGCAGCAGCCCACCCGCGCCCTGGAGCGCTGGCAGTGAGATGTGCAGGTAGGTGAGGATCTGCTGGCCGAACACGGCGAACAGCGCGATCACGCCGAGCGCCACGAGCGAGGCGCGGCGAGCGGCAGCCACCTTCTGCTTCTGGGTCAGCGAACCGGTGAGCGCCAGGAAGATCGGCAGCGCGCCGGGCGGGTCCATGATGACCAGCAGGGTCACGAAGACCGAGCCGAACGTCTGGAGGTTGATGATGTCGTTCACGCTCGCCCTGCCCTGACCACGTCGATGTTGCTGGTCGCCTGTTCCTCGATCTGCGCGAGAACCGTTGCGGCAGTGGTGTTCTCGCCGAGCTGGTTCTCCTTGCCGGCGCCGTGGTAGTCGCTCGACCCGGTGACGAAGAGACCCAGCCTCGCAGCGAGCTCCTCGGCCTGCAGCACCTCAGCCGGCCGGTGGTCACGGTGGTGGGCCTCGAGGCCTGCGAGCCCTGCCGCTGCCATTTCCTCGATGACCGATTCCTCGACGGTCCAGCCGCGACCGTTGGCGAACGGGTGCGCCATCACGGGGACACCACCGGCCTCGCGCACCAGCTGCACCGCCAGCACCGGATCGGGAGCGTAGTGCGAGACGTAGTAGCGGCTGCCGTTGCGCAGGACGTCGGTGAACGCCTCGTCGCGGGTACGCACGAATCCGCTCGCCACCAGCGCGTCGGCGATGTGCGGTCGGCCCATCGTGGTGCCGACGCCCGCCTGCGCCCGCACCTCCTCGATCGTCACCGGTATGCCGTCGGCGGCCATCAGCGCGACCATCCGGTCGATCCGGGTCACCCTCGACTCCCGCGCCCGCTCCAGCTCACGCAGCAGACCGGGCGACTCCGGGTCCACGAGGTAGCCGAGCAGGTGCACGCTGACGCCCCGACGTGAGCACGAGACCTCCACCCCGCGCACCAGGTCGACCCCCACCTCGTCGGCGGCGGCCACGGCAGCCGGCCACCCGGCATACGTGTCGTGGTCGGTGAGGGCGACCACGTCCAGCCCTGCGGCGGCCGCCGAGACGATGACCTCGGCGGGCGGTTGGGTGCCGTCGCTCGCGGTGGAGTGGGTGTGGAGGTCGATCGGCACGAGCCAAGGGTAGGGCCACGCCGTGCCATCATCGGCAGGTGGCTTCCCGCTCGCGCCTGCCGATCCGCGATGCCGAAGGCGCGGACCGGTTCGAGGTGTTCCTCGTCTGCTCCGTGCTGTCGATCGCGCTCACTCGGATGTTCTTGGCCGCCACCGGATTCCCGCAGCTCGGCGGGGGCACGCTGCACCTCGCGCACCTCCTGTGGGGCGGCCTCGGCATGCTCGTCGCCCAGCTGATGTTCATGCTGTTCCTCAGCCGGGCCGCCCGGAACGTCGCGACCGTCTTCGCCGGGATCGGGTTCGGTCTGTTCATCGACGAGGTCGGCAAGTTCGTCACCGGTGACAACAACTACTTCTACGAGCCGGTGGCCGCGATCATCTACGGCACCTTCGTCGGGATGTACCTGCTCGTCGTGTTCGTGGTGCAACGGCATCCGATGACCGACCGCGAGCGCGTGGTCAACGCCGTCGAGCTCCTCAAGGAGTCGGCCGCGCACGACATGGACGATGCGGAACGTCGCCGGGCAGTGGACCTGCTCCGTGAGGTCGGGCCGAGCGAACCGCTCGCCCAGCCGCTCCGGGAGACCATCGAGGCCCTGCCCGTTCAGGCGGCCTCGAGCTCGTTCATCGCCCGCGCCTATGCCGGTGTGCGGCGCTGGATCACCGGCCTGCCACGGCTGGAGCTGGTCAAGAAGAGCGCCGTCATCGTCATCGTGACGTTCGTGGTCGCGTCGATCGGCCGGCCCCTCGTCCTGCTCTCCGGCGCACCGAGCGCCGGTGACGTCATCTACGCCCTGTTCAGCGTCGCCTCGGCCGGCCTGGCCGTCCTCGCCACGGTGTGGTGGGTGCACGGCCGGAGGTCGAGATCCTTGCGACTCTTCGAGATCGCGCTGCTCGCCGAGCTGTTCGTGGTCCAGTTCTTCCGGCTGCTCGACCAGGAGTTCGCCGGCTACCTGCTGGTCTTCCTCAACCTGGCGCTGCTCGGGGTCTGTCGTGGGTTGCTCTTCGAGCACCGCAACCCGCGACAGACCGACGCCGAGCCGGTCATCCCCGTCGGCCAGGACACCGAGCCGGGGTGAGGCGGGCAACGCGAGCGCTGACGGCGGCGGCGCGTGGCAGCCCGCGGAACCCCGTTCCCAGCGGCAACCTTTGCGGGCGTGTTGCCGTAGTACAGGGGAGAGCGGGGTGCAGGGTGACGAGCAGGACGGGACGGGGGTTCGATGGACAGGCGGGCCAAGGCCGAGCGGGACGCGGCCTTCACGGCGTTCATGAGGCAGGCGACGCCGTCGCTGCTGCGGACCGCCTGGCTGCTCACCGGGTCACACGACGCCGCCCACGACCTCGTCCAGGGCGCCCTCGTCAAGACGTATGCCGTGTGGCACAAGGTGCGCGAGCCCGATGCCCTGCGCGCCCAGTACCCCACCGCCGACACCAACCACTCCGAAGGGAGCCTGCGATGACCATCTCCTTCGAGGACCAGCTTCGCGAGGACCTCCGCGCGGCGGTCGGCGACGCCTCCTTCGACGCCGCCGGGGGCTTCGAGCCGGCTTCGGTGATCAGGCTCGGTCAGCGCGCGGTCCAGCGCCGCCGCCTCGGGTATGCCGCGAGCCTGGCTGCCCTCGCCGTCGTCGCCGTCGTCGCGGTCCTGCCCGCGACGGTCCTCCAGGAGACGCCGTTCGTCCCGCAGGGGTTTGACGCGGGGTGGACGACCTCGGCCTACCAGGAGCTCGGCGGCACGGGCTACCGGGCGCAGGTCTACCGGCTCACCGGCCAGAACGCGCCGCCGGGCTTCGAGGGGTTCGTGTGGCACGACCGGGCCGGCGCGATCCACGGACCATCAGGTGCCGTCCTCCCCGCCGCGGACTTCCCGGACCCGGAGGTGTCCGGCGGTGTGGTGCGCGTGTGGTGGGACCGCGAACGGGGCATCTTCGGAAGTGGCGCTGACGGACCCCAACGGGTGACGCCGCTCCCGGACGAGCTGCAGGTCTCGGCCCACATCAACAACGAGAGCACGAGCTCGGGCACCGTCTTCGGCGTCGCTCCCGCCGGCAGCACCAACATCCGCGCCGAGTTCACGCCGAGCACTCACATCTCCGTGCCGCTCACCACCCACCCGATGGGCGACACCCGCGAAGTGGCGTTCTAAGGCAGGGTCGACGGCCCGGCTGGCCAGGTCCGGCTCCTCAGGGTGACCTGGCAGGACGACACGGGATTCGAGTACTCGAAGGACTACGTCGAACCCCGATGAAGGAACCCGCCCACTCGACACCCGTCGGCGCGGTCACTCACTCCGCGACGGGCCGGAGCTCCACGGTCTCGCCGGGCCCGGCGAACTTGGCCGCCACCTCCTCAGCGCGGTCCTGGCTGGCGACGTCGATCAGGAAGAACCCAGCGAAGTGCTCGACCGTCTCGGCATAGGGACCGTCGGTGACCTTGCGTCGTCCGCCCTCCCAGCGGAACAGCCGCGCATCCCGTGGGCTGCCCAGGGCCTGGCCACCCACGAGCTCGCCGCGGCCCGACAGGTCCTCCAGCACCGCCTCGAAGTCGGACTGGAGTGCCGCGCGCTCCACCGCCGAGAGCGCCTGGTGCTCGGGGAGGAAGTCGCTCGTCGGGTGGCCCCACGGCTGCGGGTTGGAGTGGATCAGGATGACGTACTTCATGGTGCTGCTCCCTGTCTGGGGTCTGCTGGTGGCCGAAGCCCTGGTACTTCCCTGACGGGCGACCCGCGGCGGTCTCGACGTTTCGGTGTGAAGTATTTCCTCAGCAGCGCTGTTCTGGCTCCTTGGCCGGGCGGCGCGGATGCCGCGCTGAGGCAAACCCGCAGGTCAGGGCCCTATCCCGGCGCGCGGAACGAGAGCACCCGACATACGGTGGGGACTCCAGCGACGAAGAGGGAAGACATGACCCACGAGGACACCACCACTGCGGCCGACGTCATCAAGGACGTCCGGGTGGCCATGCTCACGACCGTGGACGAGGGTGGGCGGCTGATGTCCCGGCCGATGGCCACCCAGGAACCCTTCGACGGGAGCGCCTGGTTCTTCGTCCGCTCCGGGTCCCCGGTCGTCACCGAGGTGGGCGCCAACCCGGAGGTCGGACTGACCTACGCCGCCAAGAGCAGCTGGCTGTCGCTGCGCGGCGAGGGGTCGGTCTCGACGGACCAGGGCAAGAAGGACGAGCTGTGGAACGACTGGGTCGAGGCGTGGTTCCCCGACGGACGGACCAACCCGGAGATCGTCCTGCTCGAGGTCGCCTGCGAGACGGGCGAGGTGTGGGACAGCCCTGGTGGCCAGGCCGGCCAGCTGCTGAAGATGCTGAAGGCCCGAGTGACAGGGACCTCCGCCGACGACGGCGGCCAGAACCAGGAGTCCCTCGACCTACGGTGAAGCCGGCGCGCCGCTGCGTATGGGCGCCACCCGCCCCCGCGCTGTGAGGCAACCCACGCGGCATACCGGTGTCTTTGTGTGGTCGCCGTCGGCAGGATGGGGGCCATGCAATTCGGACGCAGCTATGAGGAGTTCGAGGTCGGTGCCGTCTACAAGCACTGGCCCGGCAAGACGGTGACCGAGTACGACGACCACCTGTTCTGCCTGCTCACGATGAACCACCACCCACTCCACCTCGACGCGAACTACGCCGAGAACACCACGCAGTTCAAGAAGAACGTGGTGGTGGGCAACTACATCTACTCCCTGCTGCTGGGCATGTCCGTGCCCGACGTCTCAGGCAAGGCCATCGCCAACCTCGAGGTCGAGTCGCTGCGCCACGTCGCGCCGACGTTCCACGGGGACACGATCTATGGCCAGACCGAGGTGCTCGACAAGTGGGAGTCCAAGTCCAAGGACGACCGCGGCGTGGTCCACGTCGAGACCAAGGGCTACAACCAGGACGGCACCCTCGTCTGCATCTTCCGCCGCAAGGTGATGGTGCCCAAGAACTCCTACCTCGAGGCCCGCGGCGGCGAGCAGCCCGGCCGCCCCGAGCTCAAGGAACCCGCACCCAAGGAGTAGCGCTCGCGCTCGTCGGACGTGCTCGTCTCACCACCTGTTCCACGGATGGCGGCCCCGGTCCACGTCGGCCACCTGAGCAAGATCCTCGACCAGGTCCGCCAGCCGCCCACGACCGGACGGGCCTGCCGAGTCAGCCCCAGGATGTCGAGCCCCATCAGCGACACCTGTGACATTCCATCGGCGTTCAGCGTGCCGCGCACCAGATTATCGACAGCTCTCGACGCCAGCCGCAGGACGGACGGAAGGTCGATGACAGCCTCTTCCCGGGCCATCGCCGCCGCCCGAGCCTCGGCAACAGCCTCCCGCCGCTCCGCCTTGTCGTCCACCTCGGACCAGAATCCGTCGCTCACCACGACAGTCTCACCTCATGAAACGAAACAAGCCTTCAGATATCCACAGGCTCATTTCGCCTTCGGAATCGCTGACGTCAGGCCGTCTGCTTCTGTCTGGCGGTCCGGTACCAAGCAACCGGCCTGTCGGTAGGCCGGGTGCTCGACTACCAGCGCCAGTAGGGTCTTCGCATGGCCGATTTCGTTGGTGCTGTTGACCAGGGAACGACGAGCACCCGCTTCATGGTGTTCGACCACGACGGGGCCGAGGTCGGGCGCCACCAGCTCGAGCACGAGCAGGTCATGCCGCAAGCGGGCTGGGTCGAGCACAACCCGCTCGAGATCTGGGAACGCACCCAGACCGTGATCGGGTCGACGCTGTCGCACCTCAACCTGCAGGCCAGCGACCTTTCCGCCCTGGGCATCACCAACCAGCGCGAGACCACCGTCGTGTGGAACAGGCGCACCGGCCGACCGCTGCACAACGCGATCGTCTGGCAGGACACCCGCACCGACAAGATCGCCCGCGCCCTCGACCAGTCCGGCAAGGGCGACGTGATCCGCGATCGCGCCGGCATCCCGCCCGCGGCCTACTTCTCCGCGGGCAAGGTCCAGTGGATCCTCGACAACGTCGACGGAGCCCGCGCGGCTGCCGAGAGCGGCGACGCGATCTTCGGCACCATCGACACCTGGCTGCTGTGGAACCTCACCGGCGGCACCGACAGCGGCGTGCACGTCACCGACGTCACCAACGCCAGCCGCACGATGCTGATGGACCTCAAGACCCTCGACTGGGACGACGAGCTGCTCGGCTTCTTCGGCATCCCACGCTCGATGCTCCCCACCATCCGGCCCAGCTCCGACCCCGACCTCTACGGCCACACCCTCACGCACGGGCCACTCGGCGGTGAGGTCGCGCTGGCCGGTGACCTCGGCGACCAGCAGGCGGCCACCGTCGGCCAGGTCTGTTTCGCCCCCGGCGAGGGCAAGAACACCTACGGCACCGGCAACTTCATGCTGCTCAACACCGGGACCGAGATCGTCCGGTCACCCTCCGGGCTGCTGACCACCCTGTGCTACCAGTTCGGCACGGACAAGCCGGTCTATGCCCTCGAGGGCTCCATCGCCGTCACCGGGTCCGCCGTCCAGTGGCTGCGCGACCAGCTCGGGATCATCTCCGGCGCGGCCGACATCGAGCGGCTCGCCAAGCAGGTGGACGACACCGGCGGCATGTACTTCGTGCCGGCGTTCTCCGGCCTGTTCGCCCCCTACTGGCGTCCGGACGCCCGCGGCGCGATCGTTGGCATGAGCCGGTTCAACACCAACGCCCACCTGGCCCGGGCCACCCTCGAAGCCATCTGCTACCAGACCCGCGACGTCTCCGACGCGATGACCAAGGACTCGGGCGTCGAGCTCGAGGTGCTCAAGGTCGACGGCGGCGTCACGGCCAACAACCTCTGCATGCAGCTGCAGTCCGACATCCTCGGCGTCCCCGTGTCCCGGCCGGTGGTCGCCGAAACGACGGCGCTGGGCGCGGCATACGCTGCTGGTCTGGCCACGGGCTTCTGGTCGGGCACCGACGAGCTCCGCGCCAACTGGCAGGAGTCCCAGCGGTGGTCACCCACCTGGTCGGACCGGCAACGCAGCGACGGGTATGCCGGGTGGCGCAAGGCCGTGGAACGCACCCTGGACTGGGTGGACGTCGACGAGGGGTAGGACATGGGCTTGGCAGGAAAGGACAACGCGCTCTCGCCGCAGGGCCGCGAGCGCGCGATCGACGTGCTCAGCAGCGGCGAGGAGCTCGACCTGCTCGTCATCGGGGGCGGGGTGGTCGGCAGCGGCACCGCCCTCGACTCGGTCACCCGCGGCCTGTCCACCGGGTTGATCGAACAGCGGGACTTCGCCAGCGGAACCTCCTCGCGCAGCAGCAAGCTGATCCACGGGGGCCTGCGCTACCTCGAGATGCTCGACTTCACCCTCGTCAGGGAGGCCCTCCACGAGCGCGGTCTGCTGCTCACCCGCCTCGCGCCCCACCTCGTCCGTCCCGTCCCGTTCCTCTACCCACTGACCCACCACGTCTGGGAACGCGCCTACGTCGGGTCGGGCATCGCCCTCTACGACGCCATGGCGATGAGCTCCGGGACCGGAGCTGGCCTGCCCCACCACCGGCACCTCACGAGGCGCCAGGCGCTGCGTCTCATGCCGAGCCTCAAGAGCAGCGCCCTCACCGGTGCCGTGCAGTACTACGACGCCCAGGTCGACGACGCCCGTCACACGATGGAGCTCGCCCGGACCGCCGCCAGCTACGGCGCGCACGTCGCGAACCGCGTTGCTGCCATTGGGTTCCTGCGTCAGGGCGAGCGCGTCACAGGTGTTCGTGCGATCGACAAGCTGACCGACCGCGAGTTCGAGATCAACGCCAAGCAGATCGTCAACGCCACGGGGGTCTGGACCGACGACACCCAGGCGATGGTCGGCGAGCGCGGACAGTTCCACGTGCGGGCCTCCAAGGGCATCCACCTCGTGGTGCCCCGCGACCGCATCCACTCCTCGACCGGGCTGATCCTGCGCACCGAGAAGTCGGTGCTGTTCGTCATCCCGTGGGGCCGGCACTGGATCCTCGGGACCACCGACACCGACTGGGCCCTCGACAAGGCCCACCCCGCGGCTACCCGGGTCGACATCGACTACATCCTCGACCACGTCAACCGCGTCCTGGCGACACCGCTCACCCACGAGGACGTCGAGGGCGTCTACGCCGGCCTGCGCCCCCTGCTGGCAGGCGAGTCCGAGTCGACGAGCAAGCTCTCCCGCGAACACGTCGTCGCCCACAGCGCCCCCGGCCTGGTCGTCGTCGCCGGCGGCAAGTACACGACCTACCGGGTGATGGCCAAGGACGCCGTCGACGAGGCCGCGCAGGCGATCCCTGGTCGGATCGCCGACTCGACGACCGACACGATCCCGCTGCTCGGCGGTGTCGGCTACCAGGCCGCGTGGAACCAACGCCAGACCCTCGCCCGCACCTCGGGTCTGCACGTCGCCCGGGTCGAGCACCTGCTCCGTCGCTATGGCTCGCTGACCCAGGAGATCCTCCACCTCGTCGCCGAGCACCCCGAGCTCAAGGAACCCCTGGACGGGGCCGAGGACCACCTCAAGGCAGAGGTCGTCTATGCCGCCTCCCACGAGGGCGCCCTGCACCTCACCGACATCCTGACCCGGCGCACCCGCATCTCGATCGAGGCATGGGACCGTGGGGTGTCGGCCGCCCCGGCCGCAGCGACCCTCGTCGCCCCGATCCTCGGGTGGGACGAGGCCCGGACCAAGGAGGAGGTCGACATCTACCTCGGTCGGGTCGAGGCCGAGCGGGTCAGCCAGACCATGCCGGACGACGCCTCTGCGGACGAGGCTCGTCGCAGCGGGCCCGACGGCACGCTCTGACCCGGACGCGCGAGATGCCGCGGGTCGTGGCCCGGGTCACCGCTCACCTTGGACACACATTGAACATTGCAGGTCAGCGGGTTACCGTGAGCGCGTCTGAGCCCCGAACAGCGCCCCTCTGAGCCTCTCTGAGCCTCTCTACACCTGCGAAGGAGTGTCCGAGTGCCCCCGCCGAGCATCCTGTGGTTGCGTCGCGACCTGCGTCGCGGGGACCTTCCCGCGCTAGGGGCAGCCCACGACGCCGCTCGCGAGGGCGACGCGCAGGGCGAGGTGGCGGTCGTGTTCGTTCTCGACCCGAACTTGTGGCGCGGGGCTGGGGACGCGCGCCGCGCCTGGCTGGCCGAGAGCATCGGGGCTGCCGACGCGGCATACGACGGGCGCCTGTGCGTCCGGGAGGGCGACCCGGTGACGTTGCTGCCCCAGCTGGCCGCCGAGGTCGGCGCCGGTTCGGTGCACGTCTCCCGCGAGACCACCCCAGCGGGTCGCCGCCGTGACGGCAAGGTCGCTGCCGCGCTGGCCCGGGCCGGTGTCCAGTGGGTCGAGACCGGTTCGCCGTATGCCGTGGGGCCGGGTTCGATCACCAACGGCGAGGGTGCGCCCTACAAGGTCTTCACGCCGTTCTCCCGCGCGTGGCGCGAGCACGGCTGGCCGTCACCAGCCGCCGAGCCCAACAGACTGCGACTCGCGCAGCTGCGCTCCGACCAGTCGGCCCTCACCACCCTCACACAGGCGCGGAAGGTCGCGGACCTGCCGAGCCTCCCTGACGCCGGCGAAGAAGCGGCACTGCGACGCTGGGCGGACTTCCGCGACGGCGCCCTGGCCGACTACGGCACCGACCGCGACCGCGCCGACCTCGACGGCGTATCGCGGCTCTCCCCCTACCTCAAGATCGGGGCCGTCCACCCACGCACGCTGCTCGCCGACCTGGTGGACGGACGGCGCCACCCCGGCGACGGAGCAGAGCGGTTCGCGACCGAGCTGGCCTGGCGCGAGTTCTACGCCGACGTCCTGTGGCACCACCCACGCTCGGCCTGGCAGGACCTGCGGACCCCCCTGTCCGGGATGGACTACGACGAGGCAGGGGACGCGGTCGAGGCCTGGCGCCAGGGGCGGACCGGCTACCCCGTCGTGGACGCGGCGATGCGTCAGCTCCTCCATGAGGGCTGGATGCACAACCGGATGCGGATGGTCACGGCCAGCTTCCTCACCAAGGACCTGCACGTCTGGTGGCCGCTCGGCGCCCGGCATTTCCTGCGGCACCTCATCGACGGCGACATCGCCTCGAACAACCACGGCTGGCAGTGGGTGGCCGGGACGGGCACCGACGCGTCCCCCTACTTCCGGGTGTTCAACCCGGTGACCCAGGGGCTGCGGTTCGACCCGCACGGCAACTACGTCCGGCGCTATGTTCCCGAGCTCGCCCATCTCGAGGGCAAGGCTGCCCACGAGCCGTGGAAGCACGCGGACGGCTATGCCCACGGCTACCCGGAGCGGGTCGTCGACCACGCCGAGGAGCGCCGCGAGGCGTTGCGGCGCTACGAAGCGGCCCGCGGATGACTGCCCCCGACACCTCGGGCTCGGAGCGCTCGGCCGTCCCCCAGCCCGCCGCCCCCTCAGGTCACGGCCTCAACCCGGTACGGGAGGTCCGCGACTTCATCCGGTCCGCGCTCGTCGAACCGGTCCCCCGCGACCACACCGAGAGCGATGCGGCCTTCCGTCGACGCCGGCTGGTCGCGCTGGTCACCCTCCTCGTCGGGGCGGTCGTGCTCGGGTTCGCGCTGCGCATCCGGCCCGGCGACCCGATGTTCTACGTCGCCACCCTCGGTCTGGCCGGCGTCTGGGCTGTCGGCGCACTGGCCTCGGGACCGCTCCACCTCGGCCGCGCGCACACCCGCGCGGGAGACGACAACGCCCGGCCGATCGTCCAGTCCCTCGCGCTCGGCGCCCTCCTGCTCGCCCTGTTCCTCGCCGGAGCGGTCGTCGTCGCGCAGATCCCCGTGCTGCGGGACCCGGTCGAGCACCTGCTCGACCACGCGCGGCTTGGCTCCCTCGCGCTCGTCGCCGTCCTGACCGCCGTCAACGCCGTCGCGGAGGAGCTCTACTTCCGCGGCGCCCTCTACTCGGCCGTCGGACGGCGCCACGCGGTGGCGATCACCACGGTCGTCTACGCGCTGACCACGGCCGGCGCCGGCATACCGCTGCTCGTCCTCGCCGCCGGGCTGCTCGGACTGCTCACCGCGCTCCAGCGCCGCGTCACCGGCGGCATCCTCGGCCCAGTGGTCACGCACCTGACGTGGTCGCTCGGAATGCTCTTCCTCCTGCCCGTCGTCCTGTCCACCGGAAGCTGACCCCCATGACCTCCACGGCACCACGCACCGCACTCGTCACCGGCGCCACCGGCTACATCGGCGGAACCCTCGTCCCGGCCCTGCTCGACGCGGGCTGGTCGGTCCGGGTGCTCACCCGCAGCCGCGCCGGCCTCGAGGGGCGGCCCTGGGCCGACGACGTGGAGGTGGTCGAGGGCGACGCCACGTCCCCCGACGACCTCGGTCGCGCGCTCGACGGGGTCGAGGTGGCCTACTACCTGCTGCACTCGATGGACGGACAGGGCAGCTTCGTCCAGCGCGACCGGACGATGGCACAAGGCTTCGCGGCAGCCGCGGCCGACGCCGGGACCGAGCGGATCGTCTACCTCAGCGGGCTGCACCCCCGCGGCGACCTGTCCGAGCACCTGGCGTCCCGCGTGGAGGTCGGCGAGATCTTCCTCGACGCGCCCGTCCCGGCAGCGGTGCTGCAGGCCGGGGTCGTGCTCGGCGACGGCTCCGCGTCCTTCGACATGCTGCGCCACCTCACCGAGCGACTCCCGGCCATGGTTGCCCCCAAGTGGGTCGACAACCAGATCCAGCCGATCGCCGTGGACGACGTCGTCCACTACCTCCTCGGCGCGGCCGACCTGCCGTCGGCGACCAACCGGACCTTCGACATCGGAGGTCCCGAGGTCCTGACCTACGCCGAGATGATGCAGCGCTATGCGGAGATCGCGGGTATCGGGCGCCGCCTCATCGTCTCGGTCCCGGTGCTCACTCCCCGGCTGGCCGGGCTGTGGGTCGGGCTGGTCACGCCGATCTCCGCGGGCATCGCCCGCCCCCTCGTGGGCAGCCTCGTCCACGACGCGGTCTGCCACGAGAACGATGCGGTCAGTCTCATCGGCCCCCCGCCGGGTGGGCCGACCGGGTTCGACGATGCCGTCCGCGCCGCCCTGCGCTCGGTCGACCCGCTGGCCTGGCGACGCACCGTCCAGCGCAGCGCGGCGACGGTCGGTGCCGCAGCCGCGATCGGCCTGGCCACCACCGCACTCACCGCTGCCATCGCCCGTCGCAACCACAGGAGATCCTGATGCCCACCGTCCAGCGCACCGTCGCCACCTCGGCCGCACCCCACCGGGTCCTGCCCTACCTGCTCGACTTCGAGAACGCCGTCGAGTGGGACTCCGGCACGGTCAGCTGCCAGCTCCTCTCCGGTGACGGATCTCCGGGCACCGTCTGGCACAACGTGTCGAAGTTCGCGGGGCGCACCGTCGACCTCGACTACACGCTCGAGGAGGTCACCGAGACGGGCTTCGTCATCGTCGGCCGCAACGAGACCACGACCAGCCGCGACACCATCACGGTCGTCCCGGACGGCTCCGGCTCGTCGGTGGACTACCAGGCGGAGTTCACCTTCACCGGCCTGGGCCGGTTCCTGTGGCCGGTGGCCATGCCCCTGCTCAACAAGCTCGGCAACGACACCGCCGGCACGCTGAAGACCGCCCTGGACAGGTTGTAGGCCGCGATGCCCAGACTGCGGAAGGTCTCCCCCCAGTCGAAGGGGTGGACGCGGCGGCGTGCCGGCAAGGGCTTCGTCTACCTCGACGAGACCGGCGCGCGGCTGGGCCAGGCCGAGACCGAGCGGATCCGGTCACTGGCCATCCCGCCGGCCTGGGCAGACGTGTGGATCTGCCCTCTCCCGCAGGGGCACATCCAGGCACTGGGCACCGATGTCGCCGGCCGCCGCCAGTACCTCTACCACCCCGACTGGCGGCTCAAGCGCGACCAGGCGAAGTTCGAGCGGATCACCGAGGTCGCCCACCACCTGCCGGTCGCGAGGCGGCAGGTCAGCCGCGACCTCGAGGCCGACGGCATGCCCACCGCCCGCGCAGCCGCCACCGCCGTCCGGCTGCTCGACCTGGGCTACTTCCGGATCGGTGGCGACACGTACGCCGAGGACAACGGCTCGTTCGGCCTCACCACCCTAGAGCGACACCACGTGCAGGCCAGGTCCGGACGCCTCGTCTTCGACTTCGTCGGCAAGTCGGGGATCGAGCACACCATCGAGATCGACGACGGCCAGGCGATCGCAGCCCTCGACACGATGCGCAAGCGGCGCACCGACAGCGACCGGCTGCTCGCCCACCGCGATGGTCGCCGCTGGGTCGACCTCACCGCGGCGGACGTCAACGACTACCTCGCCGAGCTGCTCGGCGGCGACTTCACCGCGAAGGACTTCCGCACCTGGCACGCGACCGTGCTGGCGGCCTCCGCGCTGGCCGAGAGCGACGAGCCGGGCGACACCAAGGCCTCCCGTCAGCGGGCGGTCAAGGCGGCCGTCACCGAGGTTTCGGGCTACCTCGGCAACACCCCGACCATCGCCAAGAACTCCTACATCGACCCTCGCGTCATCGACCAGTACGACGCGGGCAGCACGATCACGGTGGACCTCAAGAAGTACCGCACCCCCGAACGTCGCCGCGCCGCAGCCGAGAAGGCCCTCCTGGCGCTGCTGGACAACGCCTGACTCGCGCCAAGGGTGGGGCCGCCTCCGAGGTGCCGGGCACGGGCAGGCTGCGACGCGGCATACTCCCATGACACGATGGCGAGGTGAGCGAAGAGCAGAACAAGCCCGAGAACCGCGCCCGCCCCACGACCGACGAGTTCCGTGCGTTCGTCGCCGAGGACTGGGCTCCGCGCAGCCCCGCCGCCGCCGAGCTCAGCGAGGCAGCGAGGTATGCCGCGGCGCGGCGTGACGCCGTCAGCAAGGCCTTCGAGGGTGACCGGCTCGTCATCCCCGCCGGTGGCCTCAAGGTCCGCAGCAACGACACCGACTACGTGTTCCGGCCGCACACCGCGTTCGTCCACCTGACCGGGCTCGGCGGCGACCGCGAGCCCGACGCCGTGCTGGTGCTCGAACCCCGCGACGACGGCACCCACGAGGCGATCCTGTACTTCCGCCCCCTCGCCGGTCGCGACAGTGACGAGTTCTTCGCCGACACCCGCTATGGCGAGTTCTGGGTCGGCGCCCGACCGACGATCGAGGACATCGAGACCGAGCTCGGGCTGACCGGCCGCCACATCGACGAGCTGGCCGACGCCGTCGTCAAGGACTCCGGCGAGGTCACGGTGCGGATGGTGCGCGACGCCGACCGCGACCTGACCCGCGGGCTCGACTCCGCGAGGTCGTCCGAGGCGACCGACGAGGAAGAGCTCACCGAGGCCGACGACGAGCTCGCCCACTTCCTGTCCCACCTGCGACTCACCAAGGACGAGTGGGAGGTCGAGGAGATGCGCAAAGCGGTCGAGGCGACCCACCACGGCTTCGAGGCCGTCATCGCCGACCTGCCCGACGCCCTGGCCAAGGGCCGCGGCGAACGCTGGGTCGAGGGCGTCTTCGGCCTCACCGCCCGGCACGAGGGCAACGGTGTGGGCTACGACTCGATCTGCGCCGCGGGCGACCACGCCACGACGCTGCACTGGATCAAGAACACCGGCGAGCTGCACGAGGGCGACCTCATCCTGCTCGACGCCGGCGTCGAGGTGGACTCGCTGTTCACCGCCGACATCACCCGCACGCTCCCGGCGAACGGCACCTTCACCGACGCGCAGCGCGAGATCTACGACGCCGTGTACGCCGCGCAGGAAGCAGGGCTCGCCGCGGTCAAGCCGGGCAACAAGTTCTCCGACGTCCACGCGGCCGCCATCCGCGTCATCGCCGAGCACCTGCACGAGTGGGGGCTGCTGCCCGAAGGCGTCTCGGTGGAGGACACCCTCGACAAGGACCACGGCCAGTACCACCGGCGCTGGATGGTGCACGGCACGAGCCACCACCTCGGCCTCGACGTGCACGACTGCGCCCTGGCGACCCGCGAGGAGTACATGGACGCCGAGCTGGAGCCGGGCATGGTCCTCACGGTCGAGCCCGGCCTCTACTTCAAGGCCGACGACCTCAAGGCACCCGAGCGGTTCCGGGGCATCGGCGTGCGGATCGAGGACGACGTCGTCGTGACGGCCGACGGCTGCGAGAACCTCTCGGCTGGCATGCCGCGCACCTCTGCCGACGTGGAGGCGTGGATCCGCGAGGTCCAGTCCCGCTGACGCTCGGCCAGCCGCGCGGGACTCGGGTCTGTGCACAGATCCCGGTCCCGCTGCGCAGAGATGTGGTCTCTGCGCAGCCGGGCTCGCCTCTGTGCACAGAGGTGAGCTCAGCGGCGGTCGACCACGTCGAGAGTCAGGGCCTTCTCGACGCCCGCGGCCTGACCGCCCCAGCCGAGGATCATGCCGATCAGCTCGGCCGGCTTGGGGAAGGTGTCGGGCAGGGCGTCGTTGTAGGCCTGGTGCGCCTCCAGCGACGCCACCGACCGGTCGAAGTGGTCGCCGACCTCGACGAAGTGCGTGGGGGTCGGTGAACCGCCGAAGCAGAGCCGCTTGACGTTCCAGGGCTCGAAACCCTCGTCCACGAGCTCGGGAAAGATCCAGCGGTTGCCGGCATCCGCCACGGCGTCGACACAGGCGAGACCGACCGCGCGGTGGTCGGCCTGGTTGAGCATGCCCTGCACGAACCGGTCGCCGTAGTGCCCGGTCACCACCACGTCGGGCTTGCGGCGGCGGATCTCGCGCGCGATGTCGCGGCGGAGGTCCAGGCTGTACTCCACGTTGCCGTCGCGGTGGTTGCCGAAGTCGACCTCGGTCACGCCCACGATCGCGGCGCCGTCCCGCTCCTCCTGCTCGCGGACCCCAGCCGCCTCGTCGGGGTGCATTGTGTCGATACCCGCCTCGCCGCGGGTGAGCAGGAAGTAGGTCACCGTCTTGCCGGCCGCGGTCCACTTGGCCACAGCGGCAGCGGTGCCGTACTCGATGTCGTCCGGGTGCGCGACGACGCACAGGACGGAGGTGAAGTCGTCGCCGAAATCGGCGAGGGTGGGCGTGTCCCCAACAGGCTCAGTCATGGGTCGAGGGTATGGCGCGTGGCCCCGACCGCCTACAGCAATCGTCCGAGAACTGTCAGACGGTGTCAGGCGGTGGGTGGCTGCGGCGACTGCGTCTGCTGCTCGGTGGCAGCGCGCTGGCGCTCCGCCTCGCGGGCGGCGTCGACCTGGGCCTGTGCGGCCGCCATCGGGTCCATCGTGGTCAGCAGCTCACGCGCCTGGGCGGCGAACTTGTGCTCGACCAGCACCTCGTACTGGGTCGCCACCACCTGCATGACGGAGGTGAAGTCACGGTTGCCGCCGGTGAGCGCATAGCCGATCAGCGCCCACACCAGCCCGAACACCGCACCGAAGGCGACCGTCAGCAGCACGCCAAGGAAGCCGGCGCCGCTGCCCGTGTCGAGCAGCGAGAAGATCAGCCCGACGAACAGACCCAGCCAGGCGCCGGAGACGATGCCGCCGATGGCGACCCGCTGCCGGGTCAACCTGCCGGTCACCCGCTCGAGCTGCTTGAGGTCGGTGCCGACGATCAGGACGTTCTGCACCGGGAACTCGTGGTCGGACAGGTAGTCGACCGCCTTCTGCGCCTTCGCGTAGGTGTCGTAGCGGCCCAGGGACATCGGGTACTCCAGCGCCAGGACCGCGCGGGACCTGGCCATGGCGTTCGGCTGCGTGCTCATGACACCAGTGTGTCAAAGCCCGCTGGGAGTTCGCTGATCGGCACCCGACCACCACCTGAGGTATGCCGCGTGGCCCAGCCCGGCGGCATACCAAGCCTCACTTCTTGAGGGCGAAGTCCTCGAGGAGCCGACGGCCGATGATCATCTTCTGGATCTCGGCGGTGCCCTCACCGATGAGCAGCATCGGCGCCTCGCGGTAGAGCCGCTCGATCTCGTACTCCTTGGAGTAGCCGTAGCCACCGTGGATCCGGAACGACTGCTCGACCACGTTCGCGCAGTTCTCGGCAGCGAGGTACTTGGCCATGCCCGCCTCGAGGTCGTTGCGCGCGCCGGCGTCCTTGAGCCGGGCTGCCTTGACCATCATCTGGTGGCTGGCCTCGACCCTGGTCGCCATGTCGGCGAGGCGGAACAGGATGCCCTGGTGCTCGGCGATCTTCTTGCCGAACGTCTCGCGCTGCTGGGCGTAGGAGATGCCCAGCTCGAACGCCCGCATCGAGACACCACAGGCCCGCGCAGCGACGTTGACGCGACCCACCTCGACGCCGTCCATCATCTGGTAGAAGCCCTTGCCCGGCTCTCCACCGAGGATCTGCGCGCTGGTGGTCTGGTGGCCGTCGAGCACCATCTCGGTGGTGTCGACGCCCTTGTAGCCCATCTTCTCGATCTTCCCGGGAATGGTGACGCCCTGCGCCGTCTCGCCGAAGCCAGCAGTCTTGTCGATGAGGAACGTCGTCATGTTCTTGTAGACCGAGTCCGCGCCGAGGTCCGTCTTGACAAGCACCGCAACGAGATTCGCGCTGCCGCCGTTGGTGAGCCACATCTTCTGGCCAGTGATGGACCAGTTGTCGGTGTCGCCATCGCGCACGGCCTTGGTCTTGATGGCCGACACGTCCGAGCCCAGCCCCGGCTCGCTCATCGAGAAGGCGCCACGGATCTCGCCGGTCGCCATCTTCGGCAGGTAGCGCTGCTTCTGCTCGTCGGTGCCGTGCTGCAGCAGCATGTAGGCCACGATGAAGTGGGTGTTGACGATGCCGCTGACCGACATCCAGCCGCGGGCGATCTCCTCGACGACGAGCGCGTAGGTCAGCAGGGACTCCCCCAGGCCGCCGTACTCCTCGGGGATCATCAGCCCGAAGATCCCCATCTCCTTCATGCCCTCGACGATCTCAGTGGGGTACTCGTCCTTGTGCTCGAGCTCCTGCGCCACCGGGATGATCTGCTCGTTGACGAACTCGCGCACGAGCTTGACGAGCTCCGTCTGCTCCTCGGTCAGGCCATCGGTCTGCTGGAGTCGGGACATTCTGGTTCGCCACCTTGCGATTTCGTGACCGTCTCGTCGCGGCCAGGGAGGGATGTGGACCTCCCGCGAGTATGCCGAGTGCCCCAGTCCCAGCACAGGTTCAGGCCGTGTGAGCCTCCCCACCCGGCATCTGCCCCGGCATCGAGTGCGACAGCTAATTCAGTGGCGCCAGAGGACCGCGCTCTGTCACGATGTACCCGCATGCCGCGCGACACACCGTCGCGCGCACGACTCCAAGGAGGCACGAGATGTCCACGACTGTCCTGGGCGCGTCCCGTGCCCTTTCCCTTCTTTCCTTGGAGTCCACCCATGCAGTTCCAGGAGCACCTCTCCTTCTCGTTTGACAGCCTTCCCGACGCGCCTCCCGAGGGTGAGCGTTGGTCCTCGTGGGACGGTTCGACCCACGGTCCGAAACCCCGACCCGACTGGGTCATCACCGCACTCGGCGCCGTCGAGTCCGATCTCGGCATCCTCAAGACCGGCAAGGAAGCCGACGTCCACGTGCTGCGCCGCTGGATCCCCGACGGCACCACCACGCCTGCGATCGACTCGTTCCTCGCCGCCAAGCGCTACCGCACCGGTGAGCACCGGATGTTCCACCGCGACGCCGGCTACCAGGAAGGCCGCCGGGTCCGGCGCAGCCGCGAGATGCGGGCCATGGCCACCCGCACCCAGTTCGGCAAGGAGCTGCTCTCGGGTCAGTGGGCGATGGCTGAGTTCGAGGCGCTCGGCGCACTGTGGGAGATGGGGCTGCCCGTCCCCTACCCAGTACAGCTGAACGACCGCGAGATGCTGATGGAGTTCATCGGCGCAGATGGGGAGGCGGCGCCGCGCCTCGTCCAGACGCGGCCCGCCCCCGACCTGCTCGCCGAGCTGTTCGAGCAGCTCCGGGCCTCGATGCTCGTCCTGGCCCAGCGCGGATGGGCCCACGGTGACCTGTCGCCCTACAACGTGCTGCTCCACGGCGAGCGTCTGGTCATCATCGATTGGCCGCAGATCGTTGACATCATTGGGAATCCGAAGGGTTTCGAATTCCTCGAGCGTGACGTCGCCAACATGTGCCGCTGGTTCGTGACCAAGGGGCTGCCGGTCGACGAGGGCGAGCTGCTCGGCGACCTCATCGCGGAGGCGACGTCGCGCTGGTAGCCGGCCACGCGGCATACCGTCGCCCCTCCTAAGACGCCCGATCGAGGATCCGAGGCAGCCGCCCAATGTCTCGACCCCTTGCGGCTCCCGAAGGTGGTGCCCCAACCACCAAGGGAACCGAAGGGGATATCACCATGAAGATCTACCGATGCCGGTGCGGCCAGGCGCTGGCCGGGAGCACGGTCGTGAGGGCCGTTCCCGCGAGCGACTCCTCGGGGTGCCCGCATGAGCCCGGCGCGGGCCAGGCTGCTCGCGACCTGGCCAGCATCGGAGCCCCGGCGGAAGAAGTCCCGCCGCGGCGGAGCGCGCACCTCACGGCGGCGGTTCGCGCTGCTGAGGGCAGTCCTCGTTCGCCGTGGGCGCCGCAACGCTGCTGCGCCGCTGGACGCTGAACCCGGACTCCCCCTCACGGCCAGATCCGTCGAGCCATGACCGGCTCCGCCTAGGGTTGGGGCATGCCTGCACTGAGTCGTCGGACGTTGCTGACCGGCGCACTCGGGGCAGGCGCCCTGGCCACGGCGGGTTGCGACAGGGGCTCGAGCCACGTCGAGGTCCGCGCAGGTTCACTGACGAGCAAGCACTGGCCCGGGCGCAAGGTCACCTGGCGGATCGCCCAGGAGACCGGTTCTGACGCCGACCAGAAGCCGGTCGTCGTGGTGCTGCACGGCAAGGGCGGCGACGCCAGCCACGCGTTCCGGATCCTGAACCTGCAGAGCCACGCCAGGTCCGCGGGGCTGACCCTCGCCTCGGTCGACGGCGGCGACTACTACTGGCACGCGCGTCGGGCTGGCGTGGACACCGGTGCCATGGTCATCGAGGACTTCCTGCCTCTCCTTCAGCGCGAGACGGGGTATGCCGGGAAGATCGCCTTCCTCGGCTGGTCGATGGGCGGCTACGGGTCGCTGCTGCTCGCGAGCCAACTAGGCCCCGACAAGGTCTTCGCCGTCGTCCCGGAGAGTGCTGCCCTGTGGACCGACGCAGGGCTGAGCGCCCCCGGTGCCTTCGACGACCGGGAGGACTTCGAGGCGCACGACGTGTTCGAGGAGTCCCGGACCAGGGTGCTCGCCACGATCCCGGTGCGGCTGGACTGCGGCCGCTCCGACCCGTTCGTGGTCGGCAACAAGGCCTTCGCCAAGGCGCTCCCGTCAGCCAAGCTCACCCTCGACGAGGGCGGCCACACCGCGGACTACTGGAAGCGCCATGGCGGCACCCAGCTGCAGTGGGTCCGCGAACAGTTCGACCGTCAGTAGCCGCTGGCCTGCGAGTGTGTGAAGGATCTGCCGCGTCCTGACGCAGCAGATCCTTCAAACACTCGCACCGTCCCGACCGGAGCGCTCAGCAGACGGAGCGCTCAGTAGACGGAGCGCTCAGTAGACGGTGACGCGGCCGCCGATCGGCATGATGTTGTTGGCCCAGATCATGTCCATCGCGGGGTTGCTGACGCGCGCGCAGCCGTGCGATGCCGGGTAGCCGGGCACGTTGCCAGCCCCGTGCACCGCGATGCCGCCGTTGAAGTACCGCGGACGCCAGAGGTCGCCGAGCGGGCCCTTGTCGAGGTGGTTGACCGACCGGAAGGTGCTGAAGGTGCCCGCCGGGGTGGTGGCGATGCGCGTCGAGCCCTGGCTGGTGTAGCGCTCGCCGCTGCCGGTGCTCGTGTTGAGGATCATCGCAACGTTGCCGCCACGGACGACCAGCAGGAGCTGACGGGCCTTGTCGATCTCGATACCGGTCCCGCCGGTACGGGACCGCGGGCGGACACCGTTCTGGAGCGCGCGACGGGTCGCGGGGCCGTAGACGCCGTCACGGCCGAGCCCGGCGGCCTTCTGCAGAGCCATCACGGCCTGGGACGTGAGGCCGCCGTAGGCCCCGTCGGCAGAGCCGTTCCAGTAGCCGAGGGCCGTGAGTCGCTGCTGGACCTGCTTGACGTAGGCCCCCGAGTCGCCGGGCTTGAGCGTGTCGCCCTCCTTGGGCGTCGGCTTGGGCTTGGGGGTCGGCTTCGCCGTCGGCTTGGGCGCCGTGGTGGTGGGGCTCGACGTCGTCGTGGATGGCGTAGGGACCGTGGTCGTCGCCGTGTCGGGCGCCGGGTCCACTGGCGTCGAGGAGGGGTCCGACACGGACGTGGTGCCCTGCGCTGCGGAGGGGGTCGAGGAGGCATTCTTGCCGAAGGAGATCCCGCCACAGGCGGTCAGCAGGAGTGCGCCGGCCAGCGCCGACGCGGCCAGCGCGGCCCGCGCTCCCGGGTTGCTGCGATCCATCGAGTCCCCTTCCCTGGCCGGCAGACCGCGGTCCGCAGGCAACGCCTTGTCAGCCATGGTGACGCATCTGAAGGCCATTCGGTTGTCCCCCGCGCCGAATCGTGACCCTCGGGACCCGTGCCGACGGCCCGCCCAGCCAGCAGGAGTGCCCTGGAACATGGCGCGGCCGCCCTCCCCCCGAGGACGACCGCACTCACCAAGACGCGCCCCAAGCTGGAAAGGTTGCCCCGATTCGTGTGTCTATTTCTCAGCCAGGATGAGGGCCCCGGGCCAACGCCGCATTCACGGCGTCAGCCCTGCTCCGCCAGCGATGAAATGGCCTGGTCGGTCGCCAGCACCCGCTGGGCCGTCTCGACGTGGAGGCTCTCGACCAGCCGCCCGTTGAGGGTCACCACACCCGCCCCGGCGCCCGCCTCCCAGGCCGCCAGCACACCCCGCGCGTCCTCGACCGCGGCAGCGCTGGGCGCGAAGGCCTCGTTGCACGCCTCGACCTGGCCTGGGTGGATGAGCGTCTTGCCGTCGAACCCCAGCTGTCGGCCCTGGACGCACTCGGCCGCGAAGCCCTCGGTGTCCTTGACGTCGTTGTAAACCCCGTCGAGGATCACCGTGCCCGTCGCACGAGCAGCCAGCAGGCACAGCGACAGCCCGGTGAGCAGCGGCGCACGACCGGGCACGTGCTCGGCGTGCAGCTCCTTGGCCAGGTCGTTGGTGCCCATGACGAGGACGCTGAGACGGTCCGACGCGGCGGCGATCTCCTCGCAGTGGAACATCGCCTGCGGCGTCTCGAGCATCGCCCAGAGGGTGGTGTGCTCAGGCGCCCCCGCGGCCTCCATGGCAGCGACGAGGCTGCGCACCTCGTCGGCCGAACCGACCTTGGGCACGACGATCCCGTCCGGTCCGGCCGCACAGGCAGCGCGCAGGTCGTCGTCGTGCCACTGCGTGCCGATGGCGTTGATCCGGATCGTCAGCTCGCGCCGGCCGTACTCGCCGGAGCGCACCGCGGCGCAGGCGTTCTCACGCGCCTGCTCCTTGGCGTCCGGCGCGACCGCGTCCTCGAGGTCGAGGATCAGGGCGTCGACCGGAAGCGTCTTGGCCTTCTCGAGTGCCCGTTCGTTCGACGAGGGCATGTACAGGACGGACCGACGAGGCCGGTATGCCGCGCTGCCGCCCTCCGCCGTCACTGCACCCATCAGGAGCCTGCGCCTTCGGCGTTCCCGGAGGCGCCGCCGGGAGCCGGCTCGACGGCATACAGCTCGGCCAGCGTCGGGTCGGAGGCCGCGAGACGGTCGGCGAGCTCGAGCATCACCTGGCACTGCTTGAGGGAGGCGTCGTCCTCCATCTTGCCGTCGAGCATGACCGCGCCGGTGCCGTCGCCCATCGCCTCGACGACCCGTCGGGCGTGCGCCACGTCCTCGGCGGACGGGCTGAAGACGCGCTTGGCGATCTCGATCTGCACCGGGTGCAGCGACCACGTGCCGACACAGCCGAGGAGGAAGGCGTTGCGGAACTGGTCCTCGCAGGCGACGACGTCAGCGATGTCCCCGAACGGGCCGTAGTAGGCGAAGATCCCGTGCATCGCACAGGCGTCGACCATCCGGGCGATCGTGTAGTGCCACAGGTCCTGCTGGTAGGTGGCGCGTGGCGCGTTGACCGCGTCCTCGACCCCTGCCGGGGGGTCCTGGCGGACGAGGTAGCCGGGGTGACCGCCGCCCACCCGGGTGGTCTTCATCCGCCGGTCCGCGGCGA
The DNA here is from genome assembly GCA_963740865.1 of uncultured Actinomycetota bacterium. GTDB lineage: Bacteria > Actinomycetota > Actinomycetes > Actinomycetales > Dermatophilaceae > Pedococcus. The sequence goes on along the minus strand of CAVUGH010000025.1, from coordinate 24,059 downwards.
GGTCGGCCGGCCCCAGCGACAGGCCCTGCATCCGCGGGCTCGCGCCGGCGATCGCTTCGACGTTGGCCACGCCGCGCGCCGTCTCGAGGATCGCGTGGACGAGGATCGGGCGGGTCAGCCCGGCCTTGGCCTCGAGCTGGGCGAGCAGCCGGTCGACGTAGTGGATGTCCTCGGGCCCCTGCACCTTGGGCACCATGATGACGTCGAGCTTGTCGCCGATCTCGGTGACGAGGGTGGTCAGGTCGTCGAGGACCCAAGGGCTGTCGAGGGAGTTGACGCGGGTCCACAGCTGGGTCGAGTCGCCGAAGTCGGTGGCCTTCGCGATCGCCACGAGACCGGCCCGGGCCGCCTCCTTCTTGTCCGCCTTCACGGCGTCCTCGAGGTTGCCGAGCAGCACGTCGACGGTGCCCACCATGGCGGGGATCTTGGCGGCCATCTTCTCGTTGCTGGGGTCGAAGAAGTGGATCACCCGGGAAGGTCGGGAGGGCACCTGGGTCAGGGGGGCCGGAGCACCCACGGCCAGCGGGGCGAAGAAGTCCTTGGGGCTGCGCACGCGGCGACGCTAGCAGCGACAGCCACACGGCGGTTATGACACAGTTCACGTGTGACCGAGACCGCTCGCGAGCCCGCCGATGACACTGTCTCAGCGCCGCTCAACGTCACCGCACTGTTCGCCGAGGCGGCGAACAAGTCCGGGCTGATGTGGGTGCAACCGCCGGACGAGCGCGCGTGGCCGTTCTGGCACGCCTGGGCCGACGAGACGGTGTATGCCGTGTCGGGGCCGGGCGAGCAGACCTTGCCCTGGCTGCCGGCGGAGGTGCGGTTGATCCTGCGCAGCAAGGACACCGGCGGCCGGCTGCTGACCGTGCAGGCAACCGTGCACGAGATCGGGCCTGCCGATGAGGCTTGGGGCCCGGCCACCGAGGCCCTCAAGGCCGTTCGGCTCAATGCGGCGGACGACGCCCTCGACCGGTGGGCCCGCGAGTGCACGGTCCGGGCGTTCCGACCCTTCGGCGCCCCCCTGGAGGCACCCGGGTCGTACCCCACGACCTCCGGTGCTGCGCCGGTCCCGCCGAGCGAGGCCACCACCGCGACCTGGCGACCGTGGCACTGGCGCGGACGACCCCGGCGACGGCGCGGCAACCGCCTCCCCGACGACGGCTGACCAGCCGGATAACCTTGCGGCGTGAGCACTCCGTCGCGCGTCTTCGTCGGCCGCCTGACCAGCCTGAGCGTGTTCGACCCGCTCGGCGACCAGGTCGGTCGCGTCCGCGACGTCGTCGTGACGTTCGGGGCGTCCCGGCGCCGCCCCCGCATCATCGGCCTGGTGGTCGAGGTGCCCGGACGGCGCCGCGTCTTCGTGCCGATGACCCGGGTGACCTCGGTCGACGGCGGCCAGGTCATCACCACGGGCCTGGTCAACATGCGCCGGTTCGAGCAGCGCACCAACGAGGTGCTGGTGATGGCCGAGATCCTCGAGCGCCCGGTCACCGTCCACGACCCCGAGGGCGACTACGAGGCCACCGTCGAGGACGTCGCGATCGAGCGCGAGCGCAGCCGGGACTGGGCCATGTCCAAGGTCTTCGTCCGCCAAGGCGCCGCGCGCAGCTCGCTCGGCCCGTTCCGCCGGCGCCGCGGCGCCACGGTGCTGGTCCCCGTCGAGGACGTCACCGGCATACACCAGTCCAGCGCCGGGCAGTCCGCGGCGATGCTGCTCGAGACCTATGACGACCTGAAGTCCGCCGACCTCGCCGACCGCATCCACGAGCTGTCGCCCAAGCGGCGCGCCGAGGTGGCCGAGGCGATGGATGACGACAAGCTCGCGGACGTCCTCGAGGAGCTGCCCGAGGACGACCAGGTCGAGATCCTCGAGACGCTGCCCGTGGGCCGCGCGGCTGACGTCCTCGAGGCGATGGAGCCCGACGACGCGACTGACCTGCTGCACAACCTCACTGCGGAGAAGCAGGAGGAGCTGCTGCAGCTCATGGAGCCCGACGAGGCGGCCGACCTGCGCCGGCTGCTGACCTACGACGAGGAGTCCGCCGGCGGCATGATGACGACCGAGCCGGTCATCCTCGGTCCGGAGGCCTCGATCGCGGAGGCGCTGGCCGTGGTGCGCCGGGTCGAGCTGTCCCCCGCGCTGGCCTCGACCGTCTACGTCTGCCGCGCGCCGCACGAGACGCCCACCGGCAAGTACCTCGGCATGGTGCACATCCAGCGGCTGCTGCGCGAGCCCCCGCACGGCGCGGTCGGCAGCATCCTCGACAAGGAGATCGAACCGCTCCACGCCGACGCGCCCCTGGGCAAGGTCACCCGCATGCTGGCGACCTACAACCTGGTCGGCGTCCCGGTGGTCGATGCCGAGGGCCGGCTCATCGGCGCCGTGACGGTCGACGACGTGCTCGACCACATCCTCCCGGACGACTGGCGCGAGGAGCGGCACGAGGTGACCCATGGCTGAGCGCGACCGCCGACTCCCCTCGGGCCGTCTGGACCAGCCCCGCGAGACCCGCCGGGCCCTGCTGCCGCGCCCCTCCATGAACCAGGAGACCTTCGGCCGGTGGAGCGAGCAGTTCGCCCGGTTCATGGGGACCGCCGCGTTCCTCATCGCGATGACGGTGTTCGTCGTCTTCTGGGTGATCTGGAACCTCGTCCTGCCCAAGGACTGGCGCTTCGACAACTACCCGTTCATCTTCCTCACCCTCATGCTCAGCCTGCAGGCGTCGTACGCCGCCCCGCTGATCCTGCTCGCGCAGAACCGCCAGGCCGACCGCGACCGGGTCGCCCTCGAGCAGGACCGCGCGCGCGACGAGCGCAACCTCGCCGACACCGAGTACCTCACCCGCGAGGTGGCCTCCCTGCGGCACGCCATGGGTGACGCGGCGACCCGCGACTTCGTGCGCTCCGAGCTGCGCGGCCTGCTCGACGAGCTCGAGGAACGCGGGCTGGAGGTCCGCCGACGTGAGGCAGATGACAGCCCGGGCGGGACCACCGGTTCTTCGAGGGACCGCGGCCCGACCTAGCATGGGGGCATGTCCCCCAGCCCGACCGACCAGGTGACCGACGACGCCCTGCACCAGGCGCTGACCACGGTCATCGACCCCGAGATCCGCAAGCCCGTCACGGAGCTCGGCATGGTCGAGAGCGTGACGGTCGACGAGACCGGCCGGGTGGCCGTGACCATCCTGCTCACCGTCTCGGGCTGCCCCATGAAGGACACCCTGACCAAGGACACGACTGCGGCGCTCGCCAAGGTGCCCGGCGTGACCGCCGTCGACGTCACCCTCGGGGTGATGAGCGACGAGCAGCGCGTGGCGCTGCGCACCCAGCTGCGTGGCGGCAACGCCGAGCGTGAGATCCCGTTCGCCAAGCCCGGTTCGCTCACCCGCGTGTATGCCGTGGCGTCCGGCAAGGGTGGCGTCGGCAAGTCCTCGATCACCGTCAACCTGGCCGCGTCGCTCGCCCAGAGCGGCCTTCGGGTGGGGGTCGTCGACGCCGACGTCTACGGCTTCTCCGTCCCGCGCATGCTCGGCGTCGAGCACCGGCCGACCCAGGTCGACGACATGATCCTGCCGCCGATCGCGCACGAGGTGAAGGTCATCTCGATCGGCATGTTCGTGCCCGGCAACCAGCCCGTCGTGTGGCGTGGGCCGATGCTGCACCGGGCCCTCCAGCAGTTCCTCGGCGACGTCTTCTGGGGCGACCTCGACGTGCTGCTGCTCGACCTTCCCCCGGGCACAGGGGACATCGCGATCTCGGTAGCGCAGCTCATCCCGAACGCCGAGATCCTCGTCGTGACCACCCCGCAGCAGGCCGCGGCCGAGGTCGCCGAGCGCGCGGGATCCATTGCGCTGCAGACACATCAGCGGATCGTCGGCGTCATCGAGAACATGTCGTGGCTCGAGCTGCCGGACGGCTCGCGTCAGGAGATCTTCGGCTCGGGCGGTGGCAAGGTCGTCGCGGAGTCACTCACGCGCGCGGTCGGTGCCGACGTGCCGTTGCTGGGCCAGATCCCGCTCGACACCAACCTGCGCGAGTGCGCGGACCAGGGCACCCCCGTCGTCCTGCGCAACCCAGAGTCGCCGGCCGCCGTCTCCCTGCGGGCCATCGCCCGTGGGCTCGGCACCCGGTCCCGCGGGCTCGCCGGTCGTTCGCTCGGCCTGTCCCCCGTGGGTCGCTAGGTCGGTCCCTACGTGGCGTCGTCGTCGTACGGCGTCGGCTTGGCCGCGTCGAACCCGCCGGTGCTCGTCGAGTAGGTCGAGGCGTCGCCGTCCGGCTGGACCGGACCCGGGTCCATCAGGGCCTCACGGACGATCCGGCGCGGGTCGTACTGCCGCGGGTCGTACTGCCGCCAGTCGATGTCGTCGAACTCCGGGCCCATCTGCTCACGCAGCTGACCCTTGGCGCCCTCGGCCATGCTGCGGGCCTGGCGGACGAACTGGGCCAGCTTCGAGGCGTACTCGGGCAGCCGCTCCGGGCCGAGGATCACCACGGCCAGCGCGATCAGCGCGAGGAACTCCCAACCGTTGATGCTCGCCATGGCCAGCCCCTGCCGCTACTTGCCCGAGCCGGACAACGTGAGTGTGACGCTGATCGTCTCACTCCCGCGGCGGACCTTCATCGAGACGTCGTCTCCGACGCTCTTGGCCCGGATCGCCACGACGAGGTCGTCGGGGTCGGTCACCCGGCGGCCGTCGAACTCGACGATGACGTCGCCCGCCTTGAGTCCCGCCTTGCCCGCCGGACCCTTGGGGTCGACCGGCGGACCGCTGTCGCTGCTGGCCTTCTGCAGGATGCGAACGCCGTCGCCGGTGAACTCGCGGTCGAGCACCACCCCGATCACCGGGTGCTGGGCGGAACCGGTCTTGATGAGCTGTTCGGCCGTCTTCAGGACCTGGTCGCTGGGGATCGAGAAGCCCACGCCGATGTTGCCGGACTGGGTGTCGGTGGCGCCGGGGATGCGCGCGATCGCGGAGTTCACGCCGATGACCTCGCCGGACATGTTGAGCAGCGGACCGCCACTGTTGCCGGGGTTGATCGCCGCGTCGGTCTGGATGGCGTTGATGAAAGCTTGCTGGTTGCCGTCCCCGCCGGGGCTCACCGGACGGTTGAGGGCACTGACGATGCCGCTCGTGACGCTGGACTCGAGCCCGAGGGGCGCGCCGACGGCGATCACCTGGTCGCCCACGACGACGTTCTTGGACTGGCCCATCACCAGTGGTACGAGGTCGGTGCGGTCGGTCTTGAGCACCGCGAGGTCGTAGGACCCGTCGCGGCCGGCGATGGTCGCCTCGATCTCGGTGCCGTTGGACAGCTCGACCTTGATCGTGCCGCCGGCGGCCGCACTGGCGACGACGTGGTTGTTGGTGATGATGTGGCCGTCACGGTCGAGCACGAAGCCCGACCCGGTGCCACCACCATCGGCGCCGTCCACCTTGATGGTCACGACGCTGGGCAGGGCCTTGGCCGCGATGTTGGCGATGGAGCCTTCGGGCCGCGAGGTGGATCCTGCTCCTGCGCGAGGGATCGACGAGGGCGCGCGGTCCAGCGAGTCGAAGGGAATTCGCCCCGTCGCCCCGAGCCAGCCGCCAAAGACGCCACCGAGTCCGGCTGCGATCAGCGCCGCGACAGCAGCCACCGCGACGAGGGCACCCCAGCCGGGGCCCTTCTGCTGCGGCGCCGTCGCCTCCGGCGGCCGCTGGCCGACCCACGGGGCGGCCTGGCCGGCATACCCGGCATCGGCGGTGGGGCTGGTGATCGGGTCCCAGCCCTCACCGGAGGGCGAGGCCTGCGCAGCAGGCTGGCTGAAGGGGTATGCCGCGTGGCCCGCTGACGCCGCCGGGAACCCGGTCGGCTGCTCACCGACCACGGCCTGGGTCGCGTCGGCGGTCGTCTGCTCGTGGCCGCCTGGCTCGCCCGGCCAGCCGGTGGGCTCGGCGGCCCAGACCGGATCGGTGACGGGAGGGGTGGCCTGCTGACCGGCCCCGGCGATCTCCTGGGTGTGCGACAGGTCGACCGGCTGGGTGTACTCACCAGCCGCACGTCCCGGCGGCGCCCAGGGGTCCCAGACGGGCTCGGGCGGCGTGCGGTCTGCCAACGGGTCGACGGACGGGGCCTGCGGCTCCGCCGCGGGCTGGCTGGGGTCGGCGGACGCCGGCTGGTCGGGGCCTGCCGGGTCTCGCTCGTCGCTCATGGAGTCGATTGTGCCGAACGACCGCGACTCGCGCCCACGGCGGGGGCCACTGTGGTCGCGGACGGAGTGCCGCCGGGCCTGGGAACCGTGAACGCGGCAGTGGCGAAACCGGGGCTCACGGGCCTGGCCCGCTGCACCGCCGGAGCGACTGTCGGGCTGGTCGAGGTGAGGCCACCGCTCACCACCAGGCTCAGGGCGGCCGCAGCCGTGGCCCCGGCTGCCAGGCCTGCGTAGACGGTCGCGCGCCCGGCAGAACGATGCTGCGCCGGCGCGCCGCGGTCGACGACCCGCACCGGGGCCGCCGGGATGGGTGGCAGGAGCGGACCGGGCGTGATGGCAGATCCGTCGGACGCACGGCCCGGGGTCTGGGTGCCCAGCGCGAGCAACATGCCACGCAGGTCACCCGGCACCGGGGAACCGGCCGACGACCGCAGGGCGGTCAGCATCCGGCGTTCTGCGTCCACCGCACCACGGCAGCACTGGCAGGCGACGACATGACGGTCCCACCGCAGCAGGGTCGCGTCGTCCATGGCACGGTCGGCGTAGGCCGTGAGCTGGTCGCCGAGGCAACGGCCACGGCCGCCCGCGAGGCCCGCACCCGGCATACCTGCCCACATGGCGCGGCTCACCGCGATCCCTGCACCGCCCGGCCGAGCACCGGCATGCGGCGCTTGGCGACGGGCGCGCGGTCGGCGTCCAGAGCGGGGCGGGCGAGGGTCGGGTCACGGTGGGCGAGGGCTTCGCGCAGCTGGGCGCGGCCACGGTGGATGCGCGAGCGCACGGTGCCGAGCTTGACGCCGAGCGTGGTCGCGATCTCCTCGTAGGACAGCCCCTCGATGTCGCACAGCACCACGGCCGCGCGGAAGTCCGGGGACAGGGCGTCCAGCGCGCGCTGCACGTCGTCATCGAAGTGGGTCGCGTCGAAGGCCGCCTCGGGGCCGGCCTCCTTGGTGGGCAGGCGGGCTGCCGACTCGTCGGAGAGGGCGTCGAAGCGGATGCGCTGCTTGCGACGCATCTTGTCGAGGAAGACGTTGGTCGTGATGCGGTGCAGCCAGCCCTCGAAGGTGCCGGGCTGGTAGCTGTGCAGCGACCGGAAGACGCGGATGAACACGTCGTGGGTCAGGTCCTCGGCGTCGTGCGGGTTGCCCGTGAGGCGGTAGGCCAGCCGGTAGACCCGGGCTGAGTGCTGCTCGACGATCTCCTCCCACGTCGGGGGCACCCAGGCGGCACCCTCCTGGACGTCCCCTTGGGCATCCTGTCGGGCCGAACCGATCATGTCGGTCGCGGTCACGTCCCTCACCTCCGTCGGGCGCCTGGCGGCGCACACACCCTGCATTCGGTCCAGACGACCGAACGGCTTGCATCGTTCCCCAACAACCTGAGCGTTTCCTGTATGCCGCGTGCCCGATACGTCGTGCTTGCGGCAGTAGGGTTTGGCGCATGAGCGCACAGAAGCCGGCCAGCTGGGCCTACGCCGAGGAATTCGTCACCGAGAACCAGGTGATCGAGTCCGCGCGGCGGCGTGGCGAAGAGCTGGGTGCCACTCCGGTGGGCAACGGTGCTGGTGTGCTGCTGCGTCTGCTGGCTGCCGCCGTGAAGGCGAAGTCGGTCGTCGAGGTCGGCACCGGCGCGGGGACGTCCGGGCTCTGGATGCTGCAGGGGATGCCGGAGGACGGCATCCTCACGACGATCGACGTGGAGGCCGAGCACCAGGGCGTGGCCAAGAAGGCCTACGCCGAGGCCGGCATCGCGCACCAGCGCACGCGGGTCATCACCGGTCGCGCGCTCGACGTGCTGCCCCGGATGACCGACGGCGCCTACGACATGGTGGTCATCGACGGCGACAAGGTGGAGTACCCGGAGTACGTCAGCCACGGGATCCGGCTGCTGCGCTCCGGAGGCGTGCTCGTGCTCGACAACATGCTGTGGCACGACAAGGTGGCCGACCCGGCAGCGCGCGACGCCCAGACGTCGGTGCTGCGCGACCTCGGCAAGGCGCTGCGCGACGACGATCGGCTGATCCCGGCGCTGCTGCCGGTCGGCGACGGCGTGCTCGCGGCCGTCAAGCGCTGACCCCAGCCCCACGACCGCAGGTCTGTGCACAGACCTTGCGACTTCTGCGCAGAGACCCGATCACTGCGCAGTGGCCCCACCGTCTGTGCACAGAGGCGCCCACGGGGGGCGGGCTGAGACCCCTCAGGCGCTGCCGGGGCCGGGGCCGCGACGGAACCGACCGGGTCCCTCGGCGATCGCCACGACCTCGAACGGCTCGATGAGGGTCGGGGACGACCCGATGATTCCGCTGCCCGCAGACTCGGCTGCCGTCGCGGTGAACTCACGCTGGAAGTCGTCGCGGTAGACCTTCTCGTCGAAGACGTAGGTCCCCTCGAACCAGCACCCCTCGACCATCCGCCAGGTCTTGAAGGCGAGCCCGTCGAGGAACATGAACTTCGCCATCGACGTGCCCACGACATAGTCACGCAGCTCCTGGGCGACGCCGTCGGGTGCGGTCTCCAGGGACCACCGCACGCTCAGGCCGTATCCGGCGTTCATGACATCTCCTCAAGCCAGGTGAGCAGCAGGCGGGCTCCGAAGCCCGTCCCGCCCTTGGTGAGCAGTCCGCGGTCGACGTCCGAACGACCCACCCCGGCGATGTCGAGATGTGCCCAGCGTCGTGTACCCACGAACTCCCGCAGGAACAATGCTGCCGAGATCGAGCCACCGCCGCCTCCGATGCCCGCGATGTGGTTGATGTCGGCCACCTCGCTGTCCAGGTTGGGCCGGTAGTCCTCGACCAGTGGCATCGGCCAGAGCAGCTCCCCGGTCGCCTCGCCGGCCCCGACGAGGGCGCGCGTGAGGGCGTCGTCGGTGGCGTAGACGGGCGCCATCGAGCGGCCCAGCGCCACTCGTGCGGCACCGGTCAGCGTGGCGATGTCGAGCAGCACGGTGGGGTCGAGGCGCAGGTCGGCGTAGGCCAGCGCGTCGGCCATGACGATGCGGCCCTCGGCGTCGGTGTTGCCGATCTCGACGGTGCGTCCGCCGTACTGGGTGATGACGTCGGATGGCCGGTATGCCGCGCCGCCGACGCTGTTCTCGGCGAGCGCCAGCAGGCCGGTCACCTTGACCGGCACGGCCAGCTCACGGCAGGCCGCGAGGACCGCCAGGACGACGGCCGATCCGCTCATGTCGGTCTTCATGGCCAGCATGCCCTCGCCGGGCTTGATGTCGAGGCCGCCGGTGTCGAAGGTGATTCCCTTGCCCACCAGGACGACTCGCGGTGTCTTCGCGGTCGCGCCAGCCGGCACGTAGTCGAGCTGCACCAGCCGGGGCGGCGATGCCGAGGCGGCGCCCACGGCCAGCAGGCCGCCGAAACCCTCGGCCCGGAGCTCGCGCTCCGACCAGACCTTGACCTCGAGCCCAGCCCTCCCCGCCAGGGTCCGGGCCTGTGCGGCCATCCAGGCGGGGTCCTTGATGTTGGACGGCACCACAGCGAGGTTGCGGGCCAACATTGTGGCCCGGGCGCGCACCAGCGAGTGGCGCACGGACGGCTCGTCATACGAACCGACGAGAGCGATCTCGGCGGCAGGCGCGGTCGCCGGCTTGGCGTCGTCACCCACCCAGCGCGGGCTGGAGTACCCACCCAGCGCCAGCCCCTCGGCGAACGCCGACTGGGCGCTACGCGCGGCGCCGCTGCCGACCGTGGTCACCAGGGCAGCGTGGCCCTTGGCAGCTCGTCCGAGGGCTGCGCCGGCGGTCCGCAGGTCCGCCGCCCCGCCATCTCCGACGCCCACCAGGAGCACGCTCCGAGCCGCTCGCTCCCCCGGCACCAGCGGGATCCGGGTGATCGACCCGGCGTCGCTCTTGGGTTGGTGGGCGGCCTGCACCTCACCGGCGTCGAGGCCGACCAGGGCGAGGGCAGCAGCGCCGCCCCCCGTGGGGGGCAGTCCCCCGCTGGGCACCGGCAGCGCCAGCAGCAGGTCGGCGGGGTCGAGGTCCGCGAGGACGTCGGCCACGGGTTCCGCCGAGATGGTCCAGGCGCTGGAGGCAGGGTCGAGCAGTTCGGGTGCACGCACGGACCCGACCCTACCCACCCCTGCGGACCCGAACCCGCCCACCTGCGGCGACCCGTACCCGCCCACCCGGGGCGAGCACCCGGCATACCCCGGCATGCGCGAGGACCCCCGTCGGCTGCTGCCGATGGGGGTCCTCGAAACGTGCGGTGAAGGCTACTTGAGACCCTCGCAGTTGGTGATCGCGTCCCCCAGGGCGCGGACCTCATCGGGGGTCATCTCGACCACGAGGCGACCGCCACCCTCGAGCGGCATGCGCAGCACGATGCCGCGACCTTCCTTGGTCACCTCGAGCGGGCCGTCGCCGGTCCTCGGCTTCATTGCCGCCATGAGTGTCCTTCCGTTTGGCGTGGTCTGCTGCTGGCCACGCGGATCCACGCCAGTGCTTGTGATCATCCCCGCGCGCGCCAGATTTGCTCCATTATCCCGTGAACCACCTCACAGGCGAAATCCGGGTCGGGCGACGGTCCGGCAGGATGGCGCGCATGACCGACACCAGCGCCGACACGACCCCCACGCCGCAGTCCCCCGTCCTCGTCGAGCGGGAGGGGGCGGTGGCCACGGTCCGTCTCAACCGACCGGACGCGATGAACTCGCTGGACATCGCGACCAAGGATGCGCTGGTCACAGCCCTGAGCGATGTCGCGGAGGACCCGACGGTGCGGTGCGTGGTGCTGACCGGCACGGGTCGGGCGTTCTGCGTGGGCCAGGACCTGCGCGAGCACATCACCTTCCTGCAGAACGACGACCCGTCGCTGTGGGACACGGTGGCCAAGCACTACAACCCGATCGTCGAGCTGCTCGCGACGATGAACAAGCCGGTCATCGCCGCCGTCAACGGCGTGGCCGCCGGCGCAGGGGCGGGTTTCGCACTCGCGGCGGACTTCCGGGTGCTGGTCGACACGGCCGGCTTCAACCTCGCCTTCGCCGGGATCGCGCTGTCCTGCGACTCCGGCACGTCGTGGTCGCTGCAGCGGATCGTCGGCCCGGCGCGGGCCAAGGAGCTCCTGCTGCTGCCCCGGACGGTGCCGGCCGACGAGTGTCTCGCCCTGGGGCTGGTCACCAAGGTCGTGTCGGTGCAGGACTTCGAGGCGGTGGTGCGCGAGCTCGCGACGACCCTCGCGGCCGGGCCGACCCTGGCCTACGGCTCGATCCGCCGCGCGGTCGCGTTCAGCGCCGGGCACGCGCTGACCGAGTCACTGGCCCAGGAGGGCGACTACATGACCCTGACCGGCGGCACCGCGGACCACCGCGCCGCCGTCGCAGCCTTCCTCGCCAAGGAGAAGCCGGTCTTCACCGGCGAGTGAGGTGTATGCCGCGGGGTCAGGGAGGGGTGGACGCCCACGGCGTGTAGGTGAGCAGGGTGCAGGTGAACCAGAAGAGCCCGATGAGCAGGATCAGCGCGACGACCCCGACGCGGCGGCGCCAGTGGGCCACGACCTTGGCGCCGGTGGAGGTCCGCATCGCGACGGAGGCGACCACCGCCGCGATCGGGAAGTCCAGCAGCAGGAAGCGCCACATGCTCGTGATGGGCCGCACCACGGCGAGCAGGTAGAGCGGGTAGGCCAGCGCCCACACCCGCAGCTCGACGGCCAGCCAGCGGCCATGACGACCCACGATGAGCGCGATGTAGGTGGCCACGAGGGCGATCAGGATGGTCACGCCGACGATCCCGTGGCCTTCCCAGGCCCACGAGAGCCACAGCACGAACGGCCCGGACTCCGGCTTCTGACCCCACGCCGCCTGCACGTCGAAGAACGCCAGCGGCAGGCCGCTGATGAAGCCCACCACGATCGGCCAGGCGAGGGACGAGACACCGGTGGCCACGAGCATGAGCGCCGCCGAGAGGCGCTGGCCACCCAGCGGCACTCCCCCGGCCGCCCGGTCCTCCCGCCAGCGCAGCACCAGGTGGGCGATCGCTGCGCACGCGATGGCTGGAGCGGCGGCGCGGGTGAACCCCAGCGCGAGCGTGAGCACCGCCACCCACGCGTAGTGGCGTTGCATGAGCAGCAGCAGTGACCCGGCGATGAGCACTCCGGCCAGGGCCTCGGTGTAGGGCATCACCAGGATGCCGGTGGCGGGATAGAGGCACCAGAGGGCGCCGGTCACCAGCGCGAGTCGTTCGCGGGCGGGCTGCGGGGAGGCGTGCAGGGCGAAGTTGAAGCAGCGCCACACCAGCAGCGCGCAGCCGGCGCCCAGCACCAGGTTGAGCCCCACGCCGGCCACCTCGAACGGCAGGCCGAGCCACATCAGCCCGCGAACCATCATGGGGAAGGCCGGGTAGAACGCCCAGGCGCTGTAGGTGAGCAGTCCGGAGTCGGGGTCGGCCGGCAACGGGACGGGGTAGCCCTGTGTGGCGACCCGCTCGTACCAGATGCTGTCCCAGCCACCGAGGATGTCGCCGACGGTCGGGTCGAGGTGACCCACCCCGGCCGGCGTCTGGAACCACGTCGCCGCCACCCACATGGCGACGAACGCGAGAACCCGCGTCACGGCATACACGATGAGCAGGAAGACGATCGGGCGGCGCAGCGCCCACTGACCCACGGCGCTGCGGCCCTGGGACGTCACGACGGCCCGCAGGCCCGTCACGGTCACGGGGGGTAGTCCGACGGCGGGACGAAGACGAGCAGCTTCCAGATCCACAGGGCCTGCCCACCGACGCCGATCGCGACGAGGACGGCGGTGCGGGTCCACACCCACCGCGCCCGGGTCTCGAGCCATCCCGGGGCCCGCCAGCTCCCCGCCACCACGACGGCCATGAGCGGGAACAGCGGGATGGCGTAGCGGAAGATGCTGGTGAAGGGGTCGAGGACCACCGCGAGGTATGCCGGGTAGGCCAGGCACCAGAGACGCATCTCGGGTCCCAGCCGGGTCGCCCAGGGCCCGCAGGTGAGCACGACGATGGTGGTGGCGACAGCAGCGAGGGCGACCGGCCCGTAGACGTTGCCGCCGTCGAAGTCGCGAAAGGCCCACTGCGACATGCCCAGCCAGGGCTTGAACGGCGTGATCTCCGCACCGACTCGCCAGGCGGCCATGGTGTCCGTGTAGGCCGTGCGCGACCCCGTGACCTGCCAGGCGATGAGCGGCCAGACCACAGCACCGACGCCGGACGCCACCAGCGCGAAGGCACCGGCAACGTACTCACCGACCTCGATGGGCTCGCTCCTGCGGCGCCGCCAACGCAGCCACAGCAGCCCTGCGACGACCATGGCGACGGGGACCGCGATGGGCCTGGTCACCCCGAGGACGAGGGCGAGCGCTCCGGCGGCGAGCCAGTTCCGCCGGACCAGTGCCCACAGCAGGGCGCAGAGGACGAGCATCGCGATCGCCTCGGTGTAGGCGATCTGCAGCGCGACGGCGGCTGGGAAGGCGCCCCAGACGGCCACCGTCGCGAGCGCGGCACGGTCGCCGAGCCGCTCGGCGAGCAGGCGGCCCATGATGACGGCGGCTCCCAGACCGCAGACCAGCGAGAGCGACGAGGCGACGACCGGGAACTCCAGCCCGGTCGCGGACATGAGCAGCCGGGCCAGGAGCGGGAACAGCGGGTAGAAGGCCCAGGCGTTCTGGGCGACGTGACCACTGGCGGCGTCGACGGGCAGCGCGTGCGGGTAGCCGTGCTCGGCGATGTAGCGGTACCAGCTGCCGTCCCACAACACCGTCATGTCGATCGGCTCGACGGTCGGGCCGGTCCAGTCGAGCATGACGGCCTGGTCGCGGCTGGCGAGGACGAGGAGTACCGCCGACACGGCTCGCAGCGCGAGGTAGACCAGCGCCACCCTCGCCGTGAGGGTGCGCATCATCGACGTCCGCCCGCCCGGTGGCAGCCGACGAGGTGGTCGTCCACGAGCCCGCAGGCCTGCATCGCGGCATACATCGTGGTGGGGCCGACGAAGACGAAGCCGTTCTTCTTGAGCGCCTTCGCGAGGGCCACCGACTCGGGTGAGGTGGCCCGCAGGTCGGCCGTGGTCGCGGGCGGCGTGTGGTCGGCGGGGGCGTGCGACCAGATGAACTCGTCGAGACCGCCGCGGTCGCGCAGCGCGAGGACGGCACCGGCGTTGTGGATGGCGGCGTTGACCTTGAGGCGGTTGCGGACGATCCCGGTGTCGGCCATCAGGCGGGCCCGGTCGTCCTCGCCGAAGGTCGCCACCACCTCGGGGTCGAAGCCGGCAAAGGCCGACCGGAACCCCTCGCGCTTGCGCAGGATGGTGATCCAGGCGAGGCCCGACTGGAAGGCTTCGAGCGTCAACCGTTCGTAGAGCGCCTGCTCGCCGTGGACGGGCACCCCCCACTCGGTGTCGTGGTAGTCGAGGTAGTCGGGCGTGGAGCCGGCCCACGCGCACCGCGCCAGGCCGTCCGCACCCACGGTCAGACCGCTCACCGGGCCTGCTCCTCGGCCCGGGCGATCATGGCGTCGACGGCCCGGCCGTAGAGCCAGCGGCTGGCGCGACCGAGGACCGGCGCGAAGACGCGCTTGAACGGCAGCGGCCGCACGACGACGTCCTCATGCCAGTCCAGACGCGTGCCTGCCCCATCGGGTTCAACGCTGATCTCTGCCCAGCCACCGAGCAAGCGGCCGGTCTTGACGATCCGGAACCGGCCCCTGCCCTCGGCGTCCGGGGGCTCCCAGGCCGTGACGAGCATCGAGTCGGAGAACCCGAACCGGCCGAGGCCGCTGACCCCCGCGAACCCCCAGCCCGGCCGCGGGACGCCCGCGTCAACCCGCATCCGGGTCAGCGGCATCCAGTCCCCGTATGCCGCGAAGTCGGTGACCACGTCCCACACCAGCGTGGGTGGCGCGGCGCAGCGGCGAGTGAGGTGGAAGTCGGCCATGGGTCAGCGGCGCGGGTCGCTGCCGGCCTCGAGCTCCGCGATCCTGGTCTGCAGCCGGTCGAGCACGGCGTCGACCTGGTCCATGCGATAGCCGCGCAGGGCGGTGTCGAAGCGAACAGCCGAGATCTCCCCGGGGCCGAACGCCTCGGAGAGGATCGGGTCCGCCTGGGTCGTGGTCGCCTCGGCCAGCGGGTCGTAGCGGACCCGTCCCGCGATGAGCGCGGCAAACGCCCCGATGACGAGCACGCCGACGGCGATGAAGAAGACCCAGATCACCGGGCGATCGTCGCACGAAGTCCTGAGGACGGCCTACTCAGCCCGCCGTGCCGAGGTCACGGTAACCATCGCCGGCCTCGTCCGAGCGGGCGATCGCGCTGCGGGTGAGCATCTCGACGAACTGCGGCACGTCCTCGGGCGACAGGCGCAGGGTGGCGCGGCAGACGTTGTCCTGCCAGATCGACAAGACCACTCGCCCGGACTCCGGGTGACCGGAGATGCGCAGGGTGCGACCGGTGACGTCCCGGCCGACGATGACGTCACCATGACGCGGAAGCGGCGAGATGGTCACCTCCCCATCATCGGTGGCGCTGCCCCCTCGCGTCCATCCCCCGTTGGCCGGTTCTACTCGGGTCGGGTCGGCGCGACCTGCTCGTCGGACTCGGTGACCATGCGGACGGCTTCGTCCACGTCGTCGGTCAGGTGCAGCAGGTCGACGTCCTTGCGGCTGACCGTGCCGGCGTCCAGAACCGTCCCCCGCAGCCAGTCGAACAGACCACCCCAGTACTCGGTGCCCATCAGCACGATCGGGAACGACGTGACCTTCTGGGTCTGCACCAGGGTCACCGCCTCGAACAGCTCGTCGAGGGTGCCGAAGCCGCCCGGCAGCACGATGAACCCCTGCGCGTACTTGACGAACATCGTCTTGCGGGCGAAGAAGTAACGGAAGTTCACGCCCAGGTTGACGTACTCGTTGAGGCCCTGCTCGAACGGCAGCTCGATACCCAGGCCGACGGAGGCGCCGCCGGCGTCGCGGGCACCCTTGTTGGCTGCCTCCATGGCGCCCGGGCCGCCGCCGGTGATCACGGCATACCCCTTCTCGACGAGGCGACGACCCACCTGGGTGCCGATCTCGTAGAAGGGCGTGCCGGGCTTGGTGCGGGCCGACCCGAACACGCTCACGGCGGGACCGAGCTCGGCGAGCGCCCCGAAACCTTCGACGAACTCGCTCTGGATCCGCATGACGCGCCACGGGTCCGTGTGGAGCCACTCGCTCGAGCCGCCGCTGTCGAGCAGCCGCTGGTCCGTCGTCGTCCCGGGCACCCGCGAACCCCGAAGCGTCACCGGCCCCGTGTGGTAGTCGAAACCGGGGTAGTCGTGGTCGTGCTCGGTGGCGCCGCTCGTCTGCGTTCCTTCGTGGGGCGTTCGTTCTTCGGGCGTCTGCTCGTCGGGCTGCTCGCTCACGCGCCCAACCTACGCGAGGCGCGCGGCCAGCCGGCGGCAACCGGCGGCAACCGGGCCGTAGGTATGGTCGACCGGTGGACACGAGACTTCAGGACACCACCCGTCGACGACTGCGCGACCTGGCACTGGAGCGCCAGCGGACCGGCCGGGTGCCCGGCCTCGCCGCCGGGGTCGTCCGCCGCGGACAGCTGGTCTGGACCGACGGGATCGGCACCGCCGACGTGGCCTCGCCACGCGTGCCGGGGCCGGACGACCAGTTCCTGGTCGCCTCGAACACCAAGACCTTCACCGCCGTGATGGTGATGGCCCTGCGTGACGAGGGAAGGCTGGACCTCGACGACACCCTCGACCAGCACCTGCCGGGAGTGACGCAGCGGGCCACGGTGCGGCAGGCCCTCTCGCACGCGACCGGGCTGGCCCGCGAGCCGCTCGGCGACATCTGGGAGACCCTGGAGCAGCCCGACGCCGCGACCCTGATGAGCGACTTCAACGCCATCGACAGGGTCGGCCGCCCGCACGACCACTGGCACTACTCCAACATCGTGTATGCCGTGCTGGGCCAGCTCGTCGAGCGGCTCGAGGGCCGCTCGTGGGAGGAGTCGCTGCGGGCCCGGATCCTCGAGCCGCTGGGGATGACCCGCACCACCGTCGGCTTCGACGACGGACCGCGGGCGACCGGCTACCACGTGCAGCCGTTCCACGACGTCCCCCGGGTCGAGCCGGTCCTCGACCTGCGGGCGATGGGGCCGTGCGGCGCCCTGGCCAGCACCGTCACCGATCTCGCGAAGTGGTCCGGCTTCGTGGCTGACCCGGACGCGGCCATCCTGTCCCCCGACACCGTCGAGGAGATGTGCCAGCCGCAGCTGCTGGTCGACCCCGAGGGTTGGGGCGGCGCCATGGGCCTGGGTTTCTTCCTGATGCGTTCGGCCAGCAAGCGCACCTGGGTCGGTCACACGGGCGGGATGCCGGGTCAGGTCTCCGGTGTGTTCACCCACCGCGAGAGCGGGACGGGCGGCATCGTCCTGATGAACAGCTCCTCGTCGCCCGATCCCGCCGCCTTCGCGATCGCCCTGGCCGACCACGTCCTCGACAACGACCCGGCCGAGGAGGAGCCGTGGCTTCCGGGCAGCTCGGTGCCGGACGACCTCGCGCCCCTGCTGGGCCGGTGGTTCTCCGAGGGGTCGGGGTTCACCTTCTCGGTGCGCGAGGGTCGGCTCGAGGCACGCGCTGACTCGGCGCCGACCGACCGCGCGCCCTCCGTCTTCGAGCGGATGGACGACAGCACCTTCCGCACCGTGTCCGGCCGGGAGCGCGGCGAGCAGCTGCGCGTCACCCGCGACGCGAACGGAACCGTCGTCAAGATGAACTGGGCGACCTACCTGGTCAGCCGCGCGCCGCTGGGCTTCGGGGAGTCCCTCGAGGGCTGACTCAGGTCAGCCAGCGCAGCAGCGCAGCCTCGGCGGACTCGAGCTGGCCGACCGGGCAGCGCTCCTCGTCGTGGTGGGCGAGGTTGGGGTCGCCGGGGCCGAAGTTGACGGCCGGCACGCCCATGGCCGAGAAGCGCGCGACGTCGGTCCACCCCTGCTTCGCCACGACGTCGACACCAAGGGCCTCGACGAAGGCCTTGGCCGCGGGCAGGTGCAGGCCCGGGCGGGCGCCGGGGGCGTTGTCCTTGACCACGACCACGTAGCCGCTGAACAGCTGGTGGACCACGCCGAGCGCGTCCTCGGGCGACTTGTCGGGGGCGTAGCGGTAGTTGACCGTCACCACGCAGCGGTCGGGGATGACGTTGCCGGCGATGCCGCCCGTGATGCCGACTGCGTTCATGGCCTCGCGGTACTCCAGGCCGTCGACCATCACGGTCTCGGGCTGGTAGGTCGCGAGCCGGGTCAGGACCTCGCCGGCGTCGTGGATGGCGTTGTGGCCGTTCCAGGGCCGCGCGGAGTGGGCGGCGATGCCCTTGGTGGTCACCTCGGCACGCAGCGTCCCCTTGCAGCCGCCCTCGACGATCGACCCGGTCGGCTCGAGCAGCACCGCGAAGTCGGCGTCCTCGATGAGGTCGGGACGCTGCTCGTGGATGTGGAGCAGTCCGTTGAACTCGCTGTCGATCTCCTCGCCCTCGTAGAAGACGAAGGTGAGGTCGCGGCTCGGCTCGGTCACGAGGGCTGCCTTGAGCTGGACGGCGACACCGCCCTTCATGTCGACGGTGCCCCGGCCCCAGAGGTCGTCACCCTGGCGGTGGGTCGGCAGGTTGGCAGGGTCCTGGGTCAACGGGACGGTGTCGATGTGGCCGGCCAGCACCACGCGCTCGTCGCGACCGAGGTCGGTGCGAGCCACGAGGGTGTTGCCGATGCGGGTCATGGTGAGGTGCGTCTGGGGGGCGAGCGCCGACTCGATGGCGTCACAGATGGCCGCCTCGTCCAGCGAGACCGACTCGATGTCGCAGAGGGCCGCGGTGAGCGTGACGACGTCCGCGGACAGGTCCAGCGCGACGGTGTCGACAGGTGGGTTCGCCATGCGGAAACCCTATCCGGGTCACGATTCACGGCGGCAGCCGCGGCTCTCGTAGGCTTGCCTCATGAGCAGCGAGCGCACGGCATGGGGTTTCGGACTGGCGACCATCCACGACGACGGTGCGGTCCTCGACACGTGGTACCCGCAGCCCGCCCTCGGCGCCCGACCCGCGGCCACCCACGCCCCGGTCGAGCTCGACGCCCTGGTCGGCAAGGACGACGTGCGCAAGGTCCGTCGTGAGGTGGTCACCACCGAGATCGACCTCGACGCCGCCCCCGCCGACCCGGCCGACGCCTACCTGCGCCTGCACTTGCTCTCCCACACCCTGGTGCGGCCCAACACGATCAACCTCGACGGCCTGTTCGGTGTCCTGGTCAACGTCGTCTGGACGACCCAGGGACCGTGCGCGGTCGACGGCTTCGAGCTGACCCGCGCGGGCCTGCACGCCCGCGGACCCGTCCAGGTCGTGGGCGTGGACAAGTTCCCGCGGATGACCGACTACGTCGTGCCCGCTGGAGTCCGGATCGGCGACGCCGACCGCGTCCGCCTGGGCGCCCACCTCGCGAGCGGCACCACGGTCATGCACGAGGGCTTCGTCAACTTCAACGCCGGCACCCTCGGCCACTCGATGGTCGAGGGCCGGATCAGCCAGGGGGTCGTGGTGGGCGACGGATCCGACATCGGCGGCGGCGCCTCGACCATGGGCACCCTGTCCGGCGGTGGCACCGACCGCGTGAGCATCGGCGAGCGCTGCCTGCTCGGTGCCGAGTCCGGCCTGGGCATCGCCCTCGGGGACGACTGTGTCATCGAGGCCGGGCTCTACCTCACTGCGGGCACCAAGGTGACGCTGACCGACGGCCGGGTCGTCAAGGCCCGCGAGCTGTCCGGCCAGTCCAACCTGCTGTTCATCCGCAACTCCGTGACGGGCACCGTCGAGTCCCGCGCCCGCGACGGCCACGGCATCGTCCTGAACTCGGCCCTGCATGCCAACGACTAGGCGCGGTGGCGTCGTCCTCGCCGAGGAGGGACGCCCGTCGAGGACCCGCCGGTTGGTCACCCGCGTCGTCGTGGTGCTGTTGGCAGGCGGGGTCGTCGGGGCCGGGATCGCCGGCGTCCGCGGCGTGGTGAGCAACTTCGGCCCGCCTCGCTGTCAGGCGACCGCGGCGGGAACCAGCGTCGACTTCGACCCCAGCCAGACGGCATACGCAGCCACGATCGAGGCGGTCGCGGAGAAGCGCGGCCTGCCCGCGCGCGCCGCCACCATCGCGATCGCGACAGCGATCCAGGAGTCCAAGCTGCGCAACCTCAAGTACGGCGACCGCGACTCCGTGGGCCTGTTCCAGCAGCGGCCGAGCCAGGGCTGGGGCACCGTCGAGCAGATCCTCGACCCGGTGTACTCGACCAACAAGTTCTACGACGCGCTGGTGAAGATCAAGGGCTACGAGGGCATGCGGATCACCGAGATCGCGCAGAAGGTGCAGCGGAGCGCCTACCCCGAGGCCTACGCCGACCACGAGCAGGAAGGGCGGCTGCTCGCCTCCACCCTGAGCGGACACTCCCCCGAAGGCCTGGGCTGCCGGCTCGAGGACGCCACCACCGGTGACCCGGCGGCGCTCAAGGCAGCCCTGAAGACCGAGCTCGGCGTGACCTCCTCAGTCAGCGGCCGGACCCTCACGGTGGCCGCCGGCTCAGAGCGCGCGGCCTGGAGTGCCGGGGCGTATGCCGTGGCGAAGGCCTCGCTGCACGGTGCCACGTCGGTGCGCGTCGGGTCGCGAGAGTGGACCCGGACACGGAACGCCTCCGGCTGGGCGTGGCACGACGCCAAGTCCGGCGGCAAGGCCGGCACGGTCACCGTCACGTTCGCCGGCTGAGCAACCCCCCACTTGTTGCTCGCTGCCCGTCACGGGGCCGCGAATCCGGCCGTCCGTGACCTCCGGAGAGCAACAAGTCGCGGCGGTCCGACACTTGTTGCTCCTTGATCCTCACCGAGGCCCGGATGCGGCCATCCGTGACCACCGCAGAGCAACAAGTCGCAGGCGGTCGGTTCGGTCAGCGGATGACGACGGCGTCGCCCACCGCCCGTTCGCCCGCCGCGTCGGACGGGTGCGAGATGAGCGTGCCGTTGACCACCATGGCCGTCGAGCCACCGCCGTCGAGGTTGATGGCGTCGACCAGGCCCAGCGACCGGGCCACTGAGGCCGTCTCCGGGATGGATAGCCCCAGCTCTCCGAGCTGGCGCCCGTCGACGGTCACGAGCAGCGTCCTGCCCTGTGCGTCGATGCCGGCGAAGGTGCGCGGGTTGCGCTGCAGCACCCAGCCGTAGGCGAAGCTGGGCTCTCCCGGGTGGACCATGCCATCCTGCTGCTGGGTGACGTGCACCTGGCCGTCCCGCACGAGCTCCGGCCCGCCGTTGAGGACGCTGGCCCCGGGCACCGCGAGCGGCTGGCGTCCATTGGTCAGGCTGGTCTGCGTGGGTACCCGATCGCCAGGGTGCAGCGCGGCCACGAGAGCGGCTTGGTCGCCGCTCCCCTGGATGGAGCGCTGGCCGGGTGCCAGCGGTGTGCCGCGCTGCGCGGTCACCCGGACCACGCGGTCCTGCCGGTTGAGCACTGCCTCGGCACCGGGTCCGGTGGGCGTCGTGGCGCCGAAGGCCGTCGTGAACAGGACGAGCTCGTCGGCGTCGGTGCACGTCACGTCGTGCAGTGGGAGGGGTGTGGGCAGGTCGTCTGCCGTGCCGCCACAGTTGCGGATCAGGCCGGGAACCCGGTTGAGGCCGTCGAGCACCTGGCGGCCGCTGCCCGGCAGCGTCGCCGCGGCACGCCACGTCGGCCGGACCACCTCGGTGTGGCGGGCCCGCGGGTCGAGGACCAGGACCGGTCGCGACCCGACCGGCTCCGACTCGAGTCGGCCGCCGTAGACAGCCGCACCCGCGGGGTCTCCCTCGGCGCCGGCTGCCGGGTCGAACACGAAGAACCCGGCGTTCACCGCGACCGACGCCTTCTCGTACCCCGCCAACCAGGACGTCGTCTCGCGCTTCTCCAGGGTCGGGCCGTAGCTGCCCCCGATCGAGCCCTTGAACCGGCGCGGGTCGACGGTCACGACGTTGACCGTCCACGGTCCCTGGGCGGTCGACGTGCCGTCCCACCCGGCATACCAGGCACGCCCCGCAAACCCGGCGGCCACGAGCCGGGCCGTCTCCGCGCTCGCCTCGGCCTGCGTGGCGAACGTCTGCGTCAGCCGGACCCGCCATCCGAGCACCTCGGCGGGGACGTCCGCGACAGCGGGCTGGTCGACCCGCTCCGCCTGCGCCGGGAAGCCCGCCGCGGTGAGCCTGGACGCATGGGCCCGCGCACTGGCCTCGTCCTGGACGGCGCGCGGCGGCGCGTCCGGGTCCGGACTGCTCGGCCCTCCGGGGATGCTCACCTCGACGACCCAGCGGACGGTGGGGTCAGCCGCGCCACGGGTGATCCGGGTGAGGGTGACCCCTGGCTGCACCGCCTCGACGGAGCGGGTCTCGACCAGCCCGGCAGGCCCGAGGTCGAGCGGCCCCTGGGGCGGGTGGCCGCCGGTGGCGCTCGCACCCGCGGAAGGGGTGAGTCCTGCCGCGGCGAGCAGCACGGTGCCGAGGGGGGCGATGAGCAGTCGGGTCAGGTGCATGCCTCGACGCTACGACCGTTTCGTCCTCTTTGCCCGATGAGTCACGTCCCGATCGGTGCTGTCCGACGAGGTGTGCCGCGGGGCCGGGTCCGAGATGGAACCCGGCCACGCGGCATACCCCGAACGGGTGTGGTCAGCGGCCGCCCATGGCGACGTAGTCGCGCTCGGTGGCGCCGGTGTAGATCTGGCGCGGACGGCCGATCTTGGTCTGCGGGTCCTCGATCATCTCGCGCCACTGGGCGATCCAGCCCGGGAGCCGGCCGAGGGCGAACAGCACGGTGAACATCCGCTCGGGGAAGCCCATCGACTTGTAGATCAGACCGGTGTAGAAGTCGACGTTCGGGTAGAGCTTGCGCTCCACGAAGTAGTCGTCCTCCAGCGCCCGCTGCTCGAGCTGCAGGGCGATGTCCAGGAGTGGGTCGGAGACGCCGTCCTTGGTGAGGATCTTGTCGGCGGTCTTCTTGATGATGGCGGCGCGCGGGTCGTAGTTCTTGTAGACCCGGTGGCCGAAGCCCATCAGCTTGACGCCGTCCTCCTTGTTCTTGACCTTCTTCACGAAGGTGTCGACGTCGCCGTCGCCGTCCTTGATCTGCTGGAGCATCTCCAGGACCGCCTGGTTGGCGCCGCCGTGCAGCGGGCCGAACAGCGCGTTGATGCCGGCCGAGACCGAGGCGAAGAGGTTGGCGTTGGACGAGCCCACGAGGCGCACCGTCGACGTGGAGCAGTTCTGCTCGTGGTCGGCGTGCAGGATCAGGAGCAGGTCGAGCGCCTTGACCATGTCCTCGTCCATGTCGTAGGGCTCGGCCGGGAACCCGAACGTCATGCGCAGGAAGTTCTCCGGCAGCGACAGCGAGTTGTCGGGGTAGAGGAACGGCTGGCCGACCGACTTCTTGTAGGCGTAGGCCGCGATCGTCGGCAGCTTGGCCAGCAGGCGGACCGTGGAGATCTCGACCTGCTCCTTGTCGAACGGGTCGAGGCTGTCCTGGTAGAAGGTCGACAGCGCCGACACGGCGGACGACAGCACCGGCATCGGGTGGGCGTCGCGCGGGAAGCCGCCGAAGAAGGCCTTGAGGTCCTCGTGCAGCAGGGTGTGGCGCCGGATCTTCTGGTCGAAGTCGTCGATCTGGGTCTGGCTCGGGAGCTCTCCGTAGATGAGCAGGTAGGACACCTCGAGGAAGCTCGACTTCTCGGCGAGCTGCTCGATCGGGTAACCGCGGTAGCGCAGGATCCCCTCGTCACCGTCGATGTAGGTGATGGCGCTGCTGCACGACGCGGTGTTGACGAACCCGGAGTCGAGGGTGACGTTGCCGGTCTCCTTCATCAGCTTGGAG
>CAVUGH010000024.1:0-170694 GCA_963740865.1 uncultured Actinomycetota bacterium | reverse complement strand
CGCAGATGCTTCTCGCCGCCGTGAAGCGGCGCGACGACGAGCCGCTGCCGGTCCCCTCCCCCTGACCCCCTCCGAGCAACCTTTGCTAGCAAAGGTTGCTTGTTCGTGGACAGGTTGCAACCTGTCCGTCTGCGAGGAACCTTTGCTAGCAAAGGTTCCTGAAACGGCTGCTGGGTCAGCGGCGGGTGTCGACCTTGGTGACGGCCGCTGCGTCCAGCTCACGAGCGACGGCGAGCGTCGGTGCCGCGCCGCCCCGCGAGGCCGGCCACCACCAGGTGCCTGCTGGGTCGTCCGGAGGCGCCGGATAGCGCGCCACGAGCTCGTCGACCATCTCGGCCAGCCGGTCGTGCAGTCGGACGGTGAGGGCTGCCGCGGTCTCCCCCGCAAGCGGCACCAAGGGCTCACCGACGACCACCTCGACCGCCTTGCCGCGCCCCAAGGAGTAGCGGCCGTCGACCGTGAAGATCCGGTGGATACCCCAGTGCGCCACCGGGATCAGCGGCGCTCCAGTCGCCAGCGCGAGGTAGGCAGCCCCTCGCCGGAAGTCCTTGCCGTCCTTCACGACGAACGCCCGGCCGATCGTCGCCTCGGGGTAGACCCCCACGACCTCACCGACTTGCAGCGCCCGCAGCGCCTGCCTGGCTGCCAGTTCGCCGTGTGCGCGGTCGACCGCGATATGACTCATGGCGCGCATCAGCGGCCCTGACAGCCTCGACCGGAACACCGACTCCTTGGCCATGAACCGCACGAACCTGCCGCGCCGAACGCCGACCAGGCCGACGAACATGAAGTCGAGGAAGCTGCTGTGGTTCGCGGCCACGACGACCGGCCCGTCCGCAGGCAGCCGATCTGCACCGGACACCGTGATCCGCAGGCCGAACGCGCGGAACAGCCCGCGGCAGAGCCAGACGACAACGCGATAGGTGAGGTCCGGCACGGGAGTTGTTCGGAGCCACGGCCAGCGCCGGTTGCCCGGGCGCTCGTCGCGGCTCAGGCGATCTCGACCATCAGCGCGGCGAGCTTGGCGCGCGAGGCGATCTCGAGCTTGCGGAAGATGTGCGACAGGTGGGCGTCGACCGTGCGCGGCGACACGAACAGCTGCTCCGCGATCTGCCGGCTGGTCAGCCCCTCGGCCACGAGCTCGGCGACCCCTCGTTCGGCCTTGGTCAGCACGCGCAACGGGGAGGACGACGCCTCGGCCGGCTCCTGTCCGGCAAACAGCGCCGCGACTGCAGCGACACCCGCCGCAGTGAACTGGCCACGCTCGAGCCACCCGGTGGGACAGTCACGAATCGCCCCGGCGGCATACACGACACCCGGACGGTCACGTCCCACGGCGCGGCGGCTGACACGCAGCGCTGCCGCTGCGCCAGCAACGGACCGGTATGCCGTGGTGCCCGACTCGGCGGCGATGGCCGCCAGACCGTCGAGCGCATCTGCGGCCCGCAGGGGCATCGGGACCTCGACCGCTCGGCGCAGGACCGACAGGTAGGACGCCTGCGCCTGGGCGGGCTCTCCGAGCCTCATCAGGGCGTCGGCCACGAGCAGCCTGGCCTCCACCGCATCGCGTCCCAGCTTGCTGCTGTCCGCGAGCACGACGATGTCGGCCGCCCGACCGGCGGCGCGGCTGATGTCCCCATCCGCGAGCAGCTCGCGGGCATCCTGGAGCTGCACGGTGAGCCGCACGGCCCACGGCAGGGTCTCGGCCTCCACGTCGAGTCCAGGTCCGCCGGCGACCATCCGGTGCACCGTGTCGGCGAGCAACGCGATGCGGTCCTCGCGGATCTCCTGGGCCTGGGCCCGGGCGAAGAGCGCCAAGGAGGCCGCCTCGACCAGACGGCCCTGCTCCCAGGCGATCTTGGCCTGGAGGGTGCGGGCCGAGAGGGCGATCCACACCTCGTCCGGCGGCGGGGAGTCCACGATCAGGGCAGCCAGCTGGTCGGCCTCAGCGAAGTCCCCGGCCGAGACGCAGACGTCCATCAGCGTGCGGCGCACCTGGCGGATGACGTAGGGGTCGTCGCCGCCCAGCGCCAGCGTCCGCTCGGCGTCGGCGCGCGCCGAGACGAGGTCGCCGGCGTCCAGGTGCATCTCTGCCCGGATCGCCGCGGTGCGTGCCAGCTCGACGTCACGCATGGGTTCGTCGAGGGCGCGGGCGTGCTCCTCAGACCGGTCGAGGAGTCGAAGGCCCTCGTAGGTGCCGCGCACCTCCGAAGCGCAGATACCGGCGCGGCGAGCCAGCTGCGACCCGATGATGGGCGGTCCGTCACCACTGGCCAGTGCGGCGTCCATCAGGTCGAGGGCTTCGCGAGCCCGCATGGCGGCCGAGAGCGACGGGAACGCCCGGTTGGCGATGCCGTAGCCGCGCGGCCGAGTGGCGTCGACGGCACACGCCTGACGAACGGCGGTGGCGACGAGGGCGAGCTGGGACAGGAACGGGGCATCCGCCGATCCGGCGTTCACCTCCTGGGGGATAACCCTGTCGGCCCAGGTGAGCAGACCGGCCAACGCCTGCTGCGCATCGTCGGTGCCCTCAGCGAGGGCCCACCCGACCTGCCTCATCGGCGGCAGCATGTCGAAGCTGCCATCGGGACCGACCTCCACGAGGCTGCGCCGCGCGAGCGCTGCGGCCAGCTGGACCGCCTGCGGACGACTGACGCCGCACACGTCAGCGAGGACGTCGAGGCCAACGGGTCTGCCGATCAGGGCGAGGCGTCTGAAGCACTGCTGCTGCCCGACGTCGAGCAGGTCGTACGAGCGACGCACGGCCTCGGCGAGGGAGGCAGCCGGCGAGACGTCGCTGACCCCGATGAGGGCGATCTGGACGGCCAGCTGTTCGATGAGCGACGGGAGTCCACCGCTCGCCCGCAGCAGCCGCCGCAGGATCGCGTCATGCTGCTCGAGGTCGACGGAGTGCCCGCCCGCGGCCGCCACTCGCGCGAGCAGCAGCTCGAGAGCGGGACCCTCCAAGGGCTCCCTGGAGGACGGCAGCGGCAGTGGCGGCATCCGCACGACCTGCTCGTGCGCACGCCCGGCGACCGTGGTGGCCGTGCAGAGGAGCCTCCAGGCCTCCGAGTCCTCGACCAGGTCGTTGAGGATCTCGCCCAGTCCTTCGAGTGCGTCCACTCCGTCGAGCACCACCAGGACGTCCCGACCGTCGAGCGCGCGCTTGAGCGCCATGGTCGGCGAGTCACCGGGAGCGACCTCGGCGTCGAGGGCATCGAGGCAGGCCGTGACGAGCGACTCGGTCGTCGCGTGGTGGTGGCCGGCCAACCAGACCACGACCCCTGCGCCGCCGGCGATGTGTCGGGCCACGAGCGTCTTGCCGCACCCAGGGGCCCCGGTCAGGGTCACCCAGCGGTTGCTGCTGAGCAGAAGTCGGAGGCGATCGAGGACGTCGTCGCGACCCACGCACGGAGTCAGCACCCACACAGGCTATCGAATACCTACTGAGCAATATCGGTGGTTTCACCGATGCCGGGCGATACCTCCCACCGGCACTCTTATGAACAACGGAGATCACTGGATCCGAAGTTGCGGGAGACGCGGAGGGGCGCCTCCCGAGGCGGCGGATCTGGGATTGGCGGACCGGGGGGTCTACGCCGAAAAAGGCCGGGTGTGGTTCCGGGGGGAGCCACACCCGGCCTTTGTCCTGTCCGGGGTCGTGCGCGGCCGGCCAACCCGACGAACGGGCCAGACGCGGCCGTTCTTGGTCAGGTCAAGCCGGGCCAAGCCGTGCAGGTCGGGCCAAGCCGGGTAGATCAGGCCAGACCGTTCTTGGTCAGGAAGTCCTTGGCCACGGTATCGGCGTCCTTCTTGTCCACGACGACCTCCTTGAGGAGGGCGGACAGCGTGGCCGTGTCGAGCTTGGCCGAGACCGCGTTGAGCGCACCCTCGATCGTGGGGTTGCTCTTGCTCTTGGTGATGAGCGGGACGACGTTCTGGGCGGCATACATGTTCTTGGGGTCCTCGAGCGCCACCAGGTCGTTGGCCGCGATGCTCGGGTCCGTGGTGAACAGGTCACCGGCGTCGATCTGGCCGTTCTTGAGCGCCGCCAGCGTGAGCGGGCCACCCGCGTCGAGCGGACGGAACGTCTTGAACTCGAGGCCGTAGATCTTCTTGAACCCGGGGATCCCGGTGTCGCGCGTCTTCCACTCCGGCGGGCCACCCACCGTGAGCTGGCCTGCCTTGCCCGCGAGGTCGGCGATCGACTTCACGCCCAGCTCGTCGGCCTTCGACTTCTTCATCACCAAGGCGTCCTTGTCCTCGGCCGCGGACTTGTCGAGCACGGTGAGGGTCGCCGGAACCGAGGCCTTGAGCTCGCTGTAGACCGCCTCGGAGTCGGTGCCGGGCTGGTCCTTCTTGAAGTAGTCGCGCAGCACACCGGTGTACTCGGGGATGAGGTCGATCGACCCGTCCTGGAGCGCTGGGATGTAGGCCTCACGTGCGCCGATGTTGAGCTTCTTCTCGACCTTGATGCCCTTGGCCTCGAGGGCGCCGGCATAGATCTCGGCCAGCAGGGCGCTCTCGGGGAAGTCGGCCGAACCGACCTTGATGGTGCCCGAGGCCGCGCTCGAGCTGTCGCTGCTCGTCGTGGCGAGCGGGTCGCCGCCAGAGTCGCCGCACGCGGCAGTGGCCATCAGAGCCGCCACCGTTGCGATGGTCAGGGTGATCTTGCTGATCTTCACGGAACCGCTCCTGCCGTTGGGTCAAGTGTCCTGGGGATCCACCGTACGACGCGGAGTCGCAATCTCTACATCGAGGGGGGTATTTGATCGCCTGCTGGACCCTCTGGATCCCGCGGACCGCCCGCTGCCCCGGCCGGTGAGCCCCGGCGACACGGCATACCGCTGCACGACGGCGAGCAGGAGGTCGACCACGAGGGCAAGGACCGCCACGAGCAAGGCACCGCTCGCCATCTGCGGGTAGTCGCGGACCTTCTGGCCGTCGATGAGGAACCGCCCCAGGCCGCCGGTGCCGGCGACCGCGGCCAGGGTGGCCGTCGCGATGACCTGGAGGGTGGCCGAGCGGAACCCCGAGAAGATCAGGGGCAGCGCGTTGGGGACCTCGACCCTGGCCAGCACCTGGGCGCCCGTCATCCCCATTCCCTTGGCGGCGTCGCGGGCGGCAGGGTCGACGCCCTCGACACCGGCATAGGCACCGGCCATGAGCGGGGGGATCGCCAGCACGATGAGCACGATCAGGCTGGGAACGAGGAAGGCGGAGTCTCCGGCCAGCTTGGGGAACAGCCACAGCACCATGACGTAGAGCAGGCCCAGGCTCGGGATGGCCCGTGCGGCGCCGGCGAGGTTGACCACGAAGAACCGTCCGCGGCCGGTGTGGCCGATGACCAGCCCGAGCGGGATCGCGATGAGGGCAGCCACGAGCAGGGAGATCGCCGAGTACCAGAGGTGCTCGACGGTCCGCGCAGGGACGCCGTCAGGGCCGGACCAGTTGATCGGGTCGGTGAGCCAGTCGATGAGGCCGCTGATCATGCCCGTCCTCCGGTCGCGCGCAGCCAGGGCGTGAACAGCCTCGTCAGGACGATGATGATCGCGTCGAAGAGCAGCGCGAGCACGATGCAGGCCGCGATCCCGACGAACAACGGGTCGTAGAAGTCGCGGTTGAACCCGTCACTGAAGAACAGCCCCAGCTGGTTGATGCCGAGGATGGTCCCCACGCTGACGATGCTGACGTTGCTCACGGCCGCCACCCGCATCCCGGCGGAGATCACGGGAACCGCCAGGGGCAGCTCGATTGCGAAGAACCGCTTGACCCGGGTGTAGCCCATCGCGGTCGCTGCCTGCTGGACATGGTCGGGGACGGCGCCCAGGCCGTCGGCGACGGTGCGGACCAGGAGGGCCACGGTGTAGATCGTCATCGCGACCAGGACGTTGACCGGGTCGAGGATCGGGATGCCGAGGAAGCCGGGCAGGATCACGAAGAGGGCCAGGCTGGGAATCGTGTAGAGCAGCCCGAAGCCGGCGGTGAAGGGCGCATAGAGGAACTTGTAGCGCCGAGCCAACCACCCCAGCGGGAGCGCGATGAGCAGACCGAAGACCAGGGGCAGGCCGGCGAGGTAGGCGTGCTGGAGCCCGCGGCTCAGCACCTCGTCGAGGTGGTCGAAGAACCAGGTCATGCCGCCGGCGCCCCCGGCTTGCCGGGGTCGGCCAGCTCGGGGCGATCCGCCTGCTCGATGGCGGTCAGCACCTCGTGCGCCTTGACGGTGCCGACCAGAGCTCCGGTGTCGTCCACGATCACGCCGCGGCGGCTGGGACTGGACAGGGCGGAGTCGAGGGCCCCTCGCAGCGGGCCGCTCGCGCGAGCCACCGTCCCACCCCGGTGCAGCATCTCCGTGCGGACCGGGCCCCTGGCCCGCAAGGGCTCGACCCAACCCAGCGGGTGGTTCTGGTCGTCGACGACCAGCACCCACTCGGCGTCGACGCTCTCGGCGCTCTCCCCCATGGCGATGGTGCGCTCTGCCGCGAGCGGTAGGCGCGGCGTGGCCTGGAAGGACAGTGCGCGGTAACCGCGGTCGCGTCCGACGAAGTCCGCCACGAAGTCGTCGACGGGGTGGGCGAGGAGGTATGCCGGCTCGGCCATCTGGGCGAGGTGCCCACCGACCTTGAGGACGGCCACCTGGTCGCCGAGCTTGATGGCCTCGTCGATGTCGTGGGTGACGAAGATGATCGTCTTGCCGAGATCGCCCTGCAGGCGGAGGAACTCGTCCTGCAGCTGCTCGCGCACCACTGGGTCGACGGCGCTGAACGGCTCGTCCATCAACATGACCGGCGGGTCGGCCGCGAGCGCGCGGGCGACGCCGACGCGCTGCTGCTGGCCACCGGACAACTGGGCGGGGTAGCGCTTGGCGAAGGCCGGGTCGAGCCCGACGCGCTCGAGCAGCTCCATCGAGCGCTTCCGGGTCTCGGTCTTGTCCATCCCCAGCAGGCGGGGGACGGTCGACACGTTGTCGAGGACGGTGCGGTGCGGGAAGAGGCCGGCGTGCTGGATGACGTAGCCGATGCCGCGGCGCAGCTCGGACTCCTTCATCCGCCCGGTGTCCTTGCCGTCGAGACTGATCGTGCCCGAGGTGGGCCGGATCATCCGGTTGATCATGCGCAGGGACGTCGTCTTGCCACAGCCGGACGGGCCGACCAGCACGGTGATCTTGCCGCTGGGGGCCTCGAGGCTGAGGTGGTCGACAGCAACAGTGCCGTCCGGAAACTTCTTCGTGACACCGTCGAAGGCGATCATGCGGATCAACCTAACCCAGCACACCGACAGGCGCGATACACCGGCAGGGAGCACGTGACCTGCGACGACGTCCGCACCCGGACCTCGTCACGTGCGGATCTGGGCGAGCGCGATACTGGCGGCGTGACGCAACTGGTGCACCTCGACGGGCGCAGCCTCGATCTCGACGCGCTGGAGCGGGCTGCCCAAGGGGCGGCTGCCTCCATCGAACCGGCAGCGATGGAGGCGGCAGAGCGGTCACACCAGCACGCCGCAGAAGTCAGCTCGCGTCGCGCCGTCTACGGGCGCACCACCGGCGTCGGGGCTGCGCGCGAGGAGAGCACCGACTCGAAGGTCGACCACGGCCTTCGCCTTCTCCGCTCCCACGCAGCCGGCTGGGGTGAGGTGATGCCTTCCACCGTGGTCCGCGCCGCCCTGGCCGTGCGCGCCAACCAGCTGCTGGCGGGCGGTTCGGGAGCCAACCCGGTGCTGGCGCAGGCGTTGGCCGACCTCGTGGGTGCTCCCGATGAGGACCTGCCGGTGGTGCACCGCTACGGCTCGCTCGGGACGGGAGACCTGACGGCGCTGGCCGAAGTCGGGCTGGCCCTCATCGGTGAGCGCGAGCGAGCCGGCGGCGAACGTCGCGCCGACGTGCAGCTCACCTCGGCCGACGCACTGCCGCTGATGTCGTCCAACGCGTTCGCCATCGCCGAGACGGGCCTGCACGCCGCGTCGCTGCACGCCCTTGCTCGGGCGGCCGACACGGTGTGCGCACTGAGCTTCGTTGCGCTGCAAGGTAATCCGGAGGCGGTTAGCGAGACGGCCGCGGCGGCCACTCCGTTTCGGGGCGCCCGTGAGGTCATCCGGGTGCTCGGTGAGCTGCTGGCCGACCAGCCCGGCGAACCAGCCCACCTCCAGGACTTCTTCGGGCTGCGCACCTGGCCACAGGTGCACGGCCCCGTCCTCGACACCATCCTCGACCTCAAGGCGGTCGTCGAGACGGCCGCCAACACGGCGTCGGAGAACCCCCTCTTCACCGGGACCGGCGACCTCGCGGAGGTGACGCACCACGGCGGGTTCCACGCGGCATACCTCGTGCTGGCGGTGGACACGACGCTGCTGGCACTCACGCGTTCGGCACAGGCGGTGCAGTCGCGGATCAGCCACACGCTCACCGACTCCGACAGCGGGCTGCCGTTGTTCCTGTCGGACTCGACGATGGGATCCTCAGGGGTGCTGATCGCGGAATACGTTGCGGCGTCAGCGTTGTCGACGATTCGCGGGGTGGCATCGACACCGTCGAGCGTGCAGACGGCGGGGGTCTCGGCGGGCATCGAGGACGACGCGAGCTTTGCCGGTCAGGCGGCGATGCGGCTGGGCGACGCGACGGCGGCCTACCGGCGGATGCTGGCCGTCGAGCTCGTCTGCACCGTCCGGGCGCTGCGGATGCGCGGGGTGGTGCCGGTGGGTGAGCTGGGCGAGGCGTTCGCGCGCTGCGAGAGCCTGCCCGCGGGTGTCGAGGACCGGGACCTCTCCCCCGAGCTCGCGACCGCCGAGCACATCGTGGAGCGGTATGCCGTGTCGACGCCG
Source organism: uncultured Actinomycetota bacterium (assembly GCA_963740865.1). Classification (GTDB taxonomy): domain Bacteria; phylum Actinomycetota; class Actinomycetes; order Actinomycetales; family Dermatophilaceae; genus Pedococcus. Next base: position 161,874 of record CAVUGH010000024.1, on the reverse strand, counting down.
ATGGAGCGCTAGAGACCTCGCGTCGTCCGCGCGTCTCGGCCGTCGTGGCGCGAGGGTCCGACAGCACTGTCGAGCAGATGCTTGGCGAGGAAGGCCGCGGCCTCGCGATGCCACCGCCCGGCCTGGCGCAGCATGGCATGGCTCTCACCCTTGACTGCGTCATAGGTGACGTCGGCGCCGAGCGCTCCCATCGCATCGGCCATCGCGCGGGAGGCGCGCGGCGAGGTCATCCGGTCGAGCGTCCCGTGCATGAAGAGCACGTGCAGTCCCCTGTGCCAGCGGGCCCGGTCCTTGCCCTCGACCCACGGAGCCAGCGCCGCGATCGCGGTGATCCGCTCGTCGTCCGCGAGGTGCAGGGCGACACGGCCGCCCATCGAGTGGCCGAGCAGGCCGATCGGCACCCCGGGGTACTTCGCGGCGATCTGCTCGAGGGCCAGCCTGGTGTCGGCCACGGGGCTGGCCTGGTCGCCGTTCCAGCCGCGCACGGCATATCGGAGCGAGGCCACGGCGATCGCTCCGTCGCCGGCGTCGGCCACCGCCGTGGCGAACGGCGCCATCCGCAGCACTGCACCTTGCCAGGGCCGGACCGGGCGCTTGCTGCGCGACTTGCCGCCGTGCAGGACGAGCACGACGGCGCGCGGCTGGTCGACCTCGGTGGGCCAGAGCAGTCGGGGGGCGCGCACGGGTTCTCCTCACGGGTGGGGCAGTCGCAGTATTTCGTAGCGACCGCCCACGCGGATGGGCGGCACCGAACCGCTCTCGCTCACCAGGCGTCGTCGAGGGCCGAGCGCTGGTCGTCGGTCAGGGTGAGCCGGGCGCCGTCGAGCGCCTCGGCGAGCTGGGCGGCCCGGCTCGTGGCCACGATCGGGCGGATCGCAGGGTTGCCGCCGACCAGCCAGGCGAGCACCACGGCGCTGCGGGTCACCCCGAGGTCACCGGCCACCTCGGCGATAGCGGCCTTGCGCCGGTCGCTGCCGAGGTGGTCGAACGGCTCTTCGGGCTCGCGGTCGGCGCGGTCGTAGGAGCCCTGCATCAACGGGCTGTAGGCCCAGGCCTCCCACTGCGGGTTCGCCTCGAGGTAGTCGAGGGTCTCGTCGGTGATCCAGCCCATCCGGTGGTCGTGGCTGCGGTTGCGGACCATCGGACGCGGCTGGAGGTAGGAGTAGCGCAGCTGGAGCGTGTCGGCGGCGGGCAGGCCCTGGCTCTCGGCGTGGGCGCGCGCTCGTTCAGCCCGCCAGACCGGCCAGTTCGACAGCCCGACTCGCCCGATCCGGCCCTCGGCAGCGTGCCTGCCCAGGGTCTCCGCCACCTCCTCCACCGGGACCTGACGGTCGTCGCGGTGGGCGAAGAACAGGTCGACGCTGTCGAGGCCCAGCCGCCGCAGCGACGCCTCGAACTGCGTGTCGATCGCGAAGTGTGACAGGCCGGTGGTGGCGCCGGGAGCGCCGTCGTGGACGGGTTCGCAGCCGGCTTTCGTCGCGATCTTGACGCGCTCGCGCATGCCCGGACGCTGGGCGAGCCACCGGCCGATCAGGGCTTCGCTGTCCCCGCCGGTGCCGCTGTGACTGAGCCAAAAGGCGTAGCAGTCGGCCGTGTCGATCCACACCCCACCGCCGTCGACGAACTGGTCGAGCAGCGCGAACGAGGTGGCCTCGTCGATGCGGGTGCCGAACTCCATGGCGCCCAGGGCAATTCTCAGGTCAGCGGTCATGGGACCACTCTCGTCCCTCGCCTCTTCAGGTGCACGCGCCGGGCCCCCGCGCCGAGATCCCAGCTCTCGGGCCTCCCGAGGGGCCGGATGGCCGAGAGCTGGGATCTCGGGGACTGACGGGGCGCCGGGAGGCGCGCAGGCGGCATACCCGAGCCGTCGGTGGGGGTGGCTCAGACGTCGGTGACGCGGAAGTTCTTGAACGAACGGCTCGCGGTGGGACCGCGCTGGCCCTGGTAGTGGGAGCCGTACTTCGCTGAGCCGTAAGGGTTTTCGACCGGGCTGGAAAGGCGGAAGAAGCAGAGCTGGCCGATCTTCATGCCCGGCCACAGCTTGATCGGCAGGGTCGCGACGTTGCTCAGCTCGAGGGTGACGTGACCGGTGAAGCCGGGGTCGACGAAGCCAGCCGTCGCGTGGGTCAGCAGCCCGAGCCGACCGAGGCTGGACTTGCCCTCGACGCGGGCGGCGACGTCATCGGGCAGCGTGACCGTCTCGTAGATCGAGCCGAGGACGAACTCGCCGGGGTGCAGGATGAACGGCTCGCCCTTGTCGACCTCGACCAGGCGGGTGAGGTCGGGCTGGTCCTCGGCGGGGTCGATGAAGGGGTACTTGTGGTTGTCGAACAGCCGGAAGAAGCGGTCGAGGCGCACGTCCACGCTCGACGGCTGGACCATCTCGGGGTCCCAGGGGTCGAGGATGACTCGCCCGTTGTCGATCTCGGCCTTGATGTCACGGTCGCTCAGCAGCACGGTGAGAGACTAACGCCAGGGGTATGCCGGGGGCCGTCAGTCTCATCCGCGCGTTCGGTTAGACTTCCTGCCGCACCGCCCCCGGGCGGACTTTCACGCCGCTCCCGGGCGGCGTGCGCCGGTGTAGCTCAATGGTAGAGCGCCAGCTTCCCAAGCTGGACACGCGAGTTCGATTCTCGTCACCGGCTCAGACACGAAGAGGGACTCAAACACGCTTTTCCGTTTGGGTCCCTCTTCGTGTCTGAATGGAAGTCGCGCCGAGAATCGGGAGGAGCCTCCCTTCGCCCTCGTGAGGGACGAGCGGGGGCGGCCCCAGGCGACGGCTCTCGTCACCGGCTCCACGCCAAAGCCGCAGGTCAGGAGTTCACTCGCGACCTGCGGCTCTCGTGTCGCTCGGACGCCCCCCGCATGCTGTGGTGGCCCATCCGCCCCATGAGCTCACGCCTGCTGGCGCCTCATGCAGCGGCGAGGTGGTGGATCGGGTCAGCGACGCTGAGCGGTGGCCCCGATCGGGGATCGGGTGACTTCGGCCATCGCCTTCTGGCGCTCGTCGGTGGAGGAACTCCGCGCCAACGGAGTCAGCGGGGCGACCTCGTGCAGGTCGAACCGCCCGGCGACGTCCATGGCCATGGTGAGGGATCCAGCGGCGTTGAAGACGCTGAAGGTGGAGTCCACGCTCAGGTTGACGAAGGTGGAGTTCGCCGCGGTCTCCCCCTTGCTGACGTTGAGGTTGCTGACGTAGGGCTTGGGCGTTCCGGCCTCCCACACCGTCAGGTAGGTGTCGCTCGTCGGGGTGATGCCGGTGGTGTTGGCAACGAGCGTGTACGTCTCGGGCGTGGCGACCGTTGACGACGCGGCGAATGTCCTGCTGCTCGCCGGACCAAGCGTGCCCTTGAAGCCGCCGGTACCGGTCCGGGTGTCGATGATGCGGCGCGGATCAAGTGGGGTGAAGCGGAGCCCGACGGTCTCGTCTTTGGCGAAGACGCCGACGATGTCGATCGCCACATGCGTTCTCGCCGTGCCGGGGCCGTTCATCAAGCCGAAGGACGGGTAGCCACTTTGGTCGCGTTGGGTGGGCACGATGGCCATGTTGGGGACGGTCTTGCCGGTCGTGTAGTTGACGCTGGAAAACTCCGGGTCGAGAAATTCAGGGTTCCAGGCAACGAGGTAGCCGTTTGCCGAGGGGTTGATCGCGGTGATGTTGACTGCGAACGCCATGATCCGGGCGTTCTCCTGCACGCCGTAGTCGATGCCGAACCGCGCCGAATCGTGCGGGTACCACGCGCCATCCGGGTCCTGACGCGAGTCGTACAGCCGGTAGGGCTCCTCGTCGGGGAAGTACTGGCTGCCGATGCCGTGAGTTGCTTGGATGTCGGTTCCGGCGTAGAAGCCCATCACGTCGGCCACCAGGTTGACCGACCCCGAGTTGTTGTACAGCCGGATCTGGCCGTCGGAGCCCACCGGCACGGTGATGAGGTTGGCTCGGTTCCGGCCTGCGATGAGGTTGAGGCTGGAGACGTTCGGTCGGGTCGCGCCGGACGGGTAGGCAGTGACGAAGGTGGAGGAGGTCGGCCCGACCCCGGTGAGGTTCAGGGCGACGGCCGAGACGCCGGCGGGTACCCCGGACCGGCCGGTGACTTGGAGCACGATCTCCTTGCCCTGGCCTAGGGCCGCCTTGGGGGCGCCGAGGCCGCTGCGGGTGTCCATGATCCGCTGGTTCTTGCTGATGGGGTAGTAGGTGCCGATGGCGTCGTCGGCGGCGGTGCCGCTGGCGGCCGTTGAGATGGTGGGCACGGCTGCAAGGGCGAGCGCGGTCAGCGCTACAGCAGCCAGCGCCGAGCTGCGGCGGAGCTTCATGGTTATGGGACATCCTTGCGTGGACGGCTCAGGGAGTGCAGCAGGGCTGGCCGCACGCCGTCCGACCGGCCCCGCAGCGAGCACTTTAGTGGGCGCCTGACCTGTCCATCCCGGTTTCGGCCAGTCTCGCCCGCTGCGCCCTGATGACCACGGTGCTCGCCAAGCTGGACACGCGAGTTCGATTCTCGTCACCCGCTCCGTCCGCGCGAATCACAGCGCTTGACCTGGAATGCGTTGTCAGTTCACTCCTTGGGGACGGGGACCTCGCTCACCGGCGTCACCGTGCTCGTGCAGCGCTTGAAGCCGGGCCAGAGGAACTTGTGGACGGCATCGACATCCTCGGCTTCGACGACCAGGAAGAGCGTGTGCTGGGCGTTCGCGCCGTAGCGACCGATCAGCGTGACCCCCTCGACCCCGGCGTCATACAACGAGTTGGAGCCGCCCTCGTCTCGAGGGCAAAGCTCAGGACTGTGAACCTGCGTGATGTGGAACAGCACTGATCCTCCTCATGCACCCGCTTCGAACTGTGCAGTCCATGGTGGCCTCGTTGGTGGTCCGTGTCACTCAAAATCGTGTGGGGTGCCATGGCTCATGCTGGCGTACGTGAACGACGTCTGGGCGTTCGTGCACGACTGGAAGGCGGAGATCTCGCCACCCGAAGTCGCGTCCATGATCACGACGAACGATCGCGGCTTGCACCCCCACTGCATTTCTCACCTCGATGGGCATCGTCACCTCCCACTGATGCGTTCAGCCTCGATGCCCGCGCGCATCCGTTCGGCCACGGCGACCGCGTCGCGCGAGTTCTCGTGCACCAGACCGTCCACCACACCGGCCTGGTCGGCCTCGGAACGGTTCTGGCTGAACTTGGCCTTGGCCTCCACCCGCTCGACGGAGATCTCCACACCCACGATGGCGCGCAGCTGTCCCTGGACGTACTTGTCCGGCGCATCGGTGCTGCGCCATGGGTCCGCCCGATGACCCTCGTGCCGCTCCACGAGCTCGTCCACGGCTCGGCGGACCCAGTCGGGGTCGTCGTGGACGGTCGCCCGTCCGCTGAGCTGGACGACCGAGTAGTTCCACGTCGGCACCACCTTGCCGTGCTCGGCCTTGCTGGCATACCAGCTGGGCGAGATGTAGGCCTGCGGTCCGGTCACGACCAACAGGACCGGCCGGTCGTTGCCAATCGCCTTCCAGTGCTGGTTGGCCCGCGCCAGGTGGGCGATGACGGTGTCGCCGCGCCAGACGACGGGCAGCAGTGTCGCCAGCGGGTAGCCGTCGACGCCGACGGTGATCAGCTGCGCCGATCCGATGTCCGCGACCATCTGGCGGATCTCCGGGTCGTCGGTCATGGCGTTGAAGTGGGGGACGTACATGCGCTGAGTCTCCTCCGGCCGCCACGGTCGGTGTGGGATCAGGTCGTGCCGGGTGGCCACGCGCAGGAACGATTGTCTCGCGCGGCGGGCGACCCTAGGGTGTGGTGGGTCGGGTACGACGCAGTGATTCCAGGACTCTCACGAGGGATGGATTTGCATGGCACCTACCGAGCCGCAGCCCGTTGCACTGGGCGATGAGGCCGCCCGCACGCTCGCCACCGTGACCAAGAGCGTCCCCATGATGGAGACGATCACGCCGCGCTGGCTGGTCCACATGCTCAGCTGGATCCCCGTGGAAGCCGGCATCTACCGACGCAACCAGGTCGCCCACCCCGAGTCCGTCGACATCGTGTGCGACAACTACGACGAGTCCCCGCTGCCGGAGACCTTCGTCGACTACGACCCCGAACCTCGGGAGTACCGGCTCAAGGCCGTCCACACGATCCTCGACGTGCACACCCGGGTGTCGGACCTCTATTCGAGCCCCCACGACCAGATCGCCCAGCAGCTCCGCCTCACCATCGAGGCGATCAAGGAGCACCAGGAGGGCGAGCTCATCAACAGCCCGGACTACGGGCTGATCTCCAACGTTGCCGACAAGCAACGGATCAAGCCGATCGTGGGCCCGCCCACCCCCGATGACCTCGACGCGCTCATCGCCAAGGTCTGGAAGGAGCCGGCCTTCTTCCTCGCCCACCCGCTCGGCATCGCCGCTTTCGGCAGGGAGTGCACCCGCCGTGGCGTGCCCCCGCCCACCGTCAGCCTGTTCGGGTCGCAGTTCATCACCTGGCGCGGCATCCCGATCATCCCCTCGGACAAGGTGCCGGTCGAGGGCAACAAGACGAGCTTCATCCTGTTGCGCACGGGGGAGTCCCGTCAGGGCGTCATCGGCCTGTTCCAGCCCGGCATCGCGGGCGAGCAGAGTCCCGGGCTGTCGGTGAAGTTCATGGGCATCAACCGCAGCGCGATCTCCTCCTACCTCGTCTCCCTCTACTGCTCGCTCGCGATCCTCACCGACGACGCGGTGGCCGTGCTGGAGGGCGCCGAGATCGACAAGATCCATGACTACGGACACACCTACCGCAAGCGGTCCTGACGACGGGCCGCACCTGAGCGAGCTCCCCGACGAGGCAACGATGAATCGGCTCGCCGGTGAGTTCTTCGCGGCCCTGCCACCGCCGTCCACACCCACTGGACATCCGGCCGGCGGCCACCTTCCGCCGTCCGCGCCTTCGGGCCTCGGACCGTATGCCGGTGCGCCGGGACGGCCGTCGACGGGCACCAATCCTGCTGTCTCCCAATCGGACTCCCTCCTTCCGCAGGTGCCTGACCTGGCGCTGTGTGTTGCCGCTCCGCCTGTTCCCGGTCCCACGACTGCGTCCTACTACTTCCTGGAGCGACCCGACCCCAGCCTGGTGACCGCGCGCGGGACTCCAGGGGCCAGTGCTGGGACCGCCCCGACCCCGACCCCGGCGCAGGGGCCCGCCGCGCCAACCGCCCTCGTCCCCACCACGCCGGGGATCCCGGGGTTCCCCGGCCTCCCGGGCCTCCCCACCTTTCCGGACATCCCGTCGGTGCCCACCGGTGACCGCTCGCCAGGTGGCCGCTCGGCAGGTGGCCCGACCAGCCCGGCAGACCGGCCACCCCGCTTCTATGCGACCGACCCCGGGGCCGCCCTTCGGCCCAAGGACCATCCCGCCGACCCCGACCGGCACCCAGCCTTCGACGTGGCCACGATTCGCCGGGACTTCCCGATCCTGCGCGAGCGGGTCAACGGGCACCAGCTGATCTGGCTCGACAATGCGGCGACCACGCAGAAGCCGCAGGCGGTGATCGACCGGCTGACCTACTTCTACGAGCACGAGAACTCGAACATCCACCGCGCTGCCCACGAGCTCGCGGCACGCTCGACCGATGCCTACGAGAAGGCCCGGGACACCGTTGCCCGCTTCCTTGGCGCAGGCTCGGCCGCGGAGATCGTGTTCGTGCGCGGCGCGACCGAGGCCATCAACCTCGTGGCCCAGACCTGGGGCCGAGCCCACGTGGGAGAGGGTGACGAGATCGTCATCTCGCACCTCGAGCACCACGCCAACATCGTCCCGTGGCAGATGCTGGCTGCGCAGACTGGCGCCGTCATCAAGGTCATCCCGGTCGACGACAGTGGCGCGCTCATCATGAGCGAGTACGCAGGGCTCCTGTCGGATCGGACCAAGCTGGTCTCGGTCACGCAGGTGTCCAACGCGCTCGGCACGATCACGCCGGCCCGGGAGATCGTCGAGCAAGGGCATCGGGCCGGTGCCTGTGTCCTGATCGACGGAGCCCAGTCGGTGCCACACACGCGTGTCGACCTGCAGGAGATGGGCGCCGACTTCTTCGTCTTCTCGGGGCACAAGATCTTCGGCCCGACCGGGATCGGCGTCCTCTACGGCCGCTCAGACGTGCTGCAGGACATGCCGCCGTGGCAGGGCGGGGGCAACATGATCACCGACGTGACGCTCGAGCGTTCGGTCTACCAACCACCACCGGGACGGTTCGAGGCCGGCACGGGCAACATCGCCGACGCCGTGGGCCTGGGCACCGCGCTGGAGTACGTCGAGCGGATCGGCATCGACGCGATCGCGGCCTACGAACACGACCTGCTCGACTACGCGACACCACTGCTCGCTGACGTGTCGGGCCTGCACCTCGTGGGGACGGCTCCGGCGAAGGCAAGCGTCATGTCCTTCGTGCTCGACGGCTACGAGCCCATCGAGGTCGGCCGCGCCCTCAACGAGCGGGGTATCGCGGTCCGGGCCGGCCACCACTGTGCCCAGCCGATCCTGCGGCGTCTGGGGTACGAAGCGACCGTGCGACCCTCCCTCGCCTTCTACAACACCCGTGCCGAGATCGACGTGCTCGTCGGCGAGCTCCACCGCCTGGCCGCCGAGCGTGGCAGGCGCTGACACGACCCGCTGGCCCACCACACCGACAAGCTGGCCAGGCGACCTCGATGCACCGGGCGCGCACGTGAAAGGGTCGGGCCATGCGTGACCTGTCGCCGTGGGCCGTGGCCGCAGTCGAGCACGTCGGGCGCTCGATCACAGGGCCACCCCTCGACCCGGCCCTGCGGGTCACCCTGAACTTCCACCCGGACCGGCAGCACGACGGCATACCGCTCCTCGCGGCGATGGCAGCGGCGGGCACCTATCGCAACCAGTTCGAGACCGGCACCAGCAACGGTGGCCTCACGGCGTACCCGGGCGGCAACCGCTGGACGTGGGAGCGGCGCATCTTCGGCGGCGCGTATGACGAGGCGCCCGCCGCGGAGCGACCCGAAGTACGGCGCCCTCAACCACCGACGCAGCTCTGTCGGGCGCGCGCCACGGTTCGGCTCGGCCCACCTGCGGCTGGCGCTCGCACACGTCGACCCGGACCACGTTCTGCTACCCCGACTCGTTCTTCAGCCCGAGAACTTCGGTACCGAGACGCATCTCGCACTCATCCCGCCCGCGGACGCCGACTGGGCGGCGGAGTCACCGACGACCTCGACAACTACATCGAGGCGCACGTCCACGGCGTCGTCGACTCGCCTCGGACGTGGAGGCCATCGTCCTCGACCCGGTCTTTCGCGGAACCACCGTCGAGCAGGAAGCCACCGACCTCCCCTGCCCGGTCGAGTGGCACGACGGTTTCGACGTGGACCTCGACACCGTCCGCGCCCACCCCGACTACCGCGGCGGGCACATCGTCGACCTCGCCGCAGCGATCGCGGTGGATGACCGGCTCGACCCTGCCCTGGTCGGCGCCGCCGTGGCGTCCGGGCGACACGACCCCCAGGACCTCAAGCGCGTCTGGCACTACCTCGCCCGGTTCGGCCGGCCCGCCTGACACGACCCCTGGGCCGGGCGCGCGTAGGGTCGCCGCATGTCACGTCGCAGCACCTGGGTCCTCGGCCTGCAGTGACCGCCGTGGCCCTCATGGGTGCCGGCCTCTGGACCGCGCGCTCCGCGATGACAACCCAGTTCGGCTGGTTCGCCTACTCGCCGCTCACCGACGCCGTTGCCCTGCCGGCCCACGCGACGAGTCGCGCCTGGGCCGGGTGGATCGCCACGGCGCTGGGCCTGATGCTCCTGAGCGGCCTCGTCGGCTACGCCTTCGGATCACGGCGCGGCGGTCGCGACCCCCGCTAGGCCGAGCGACGCAGGGCGGCGACGGTGGGCAGGTCGTCGAGGGCCGAGAAGACGGCGGTGTCGCAGACCGTGCAGCAGAACCCGCCGGGCAGGTCGTCGATGACCGGCACGAGGATCCGGTCGCCCTGGCACTCGTCACACCAGGCCTGGACCGCGTGCAACAGCAGCACATCCGAGGTGTTGTCCATGCATCGAGAGTGACACGGTGCACCGACAAGGCGGGGTACCCACGCCGTTCGCACGGCCGTCAGCCACTCAGTCGAGTCGGCCGGTCACCAGGACGGGGTTGGCCAGGTCGGTGTTGTCCACGACCAGGTCGGCGCGCGACCAGGGAGCGCGCTCCGCGAAGTAGGTCTGCTGCGCCTCGACATAACGACGCATGTCCGGGTGGGCTGGATCCGGCGGCGCGCCATCCCGCACCGCCATCCGCGCGGCTGTCACCTCGAACGCGACGTCGACGAAGACGGTGAAGTCGAAGCAGCCCTCGAGCTCCGCCCGGTGCAGGAAGAGCCCGTCGACGACCACGACCGACCCTTCGGGAGCCTCGACCAGGTCCGGCCAGAGCACCTCGTCGGTGCGCACGTCGTGGCCCGCCGTCCGGAACCGGCGGGATCCCCCCGGACCCAGCGGCGTCAACGCCTCGTCGATCAGGCGCGGGTAGTCGTACGAGTCCAGCCAGAAGCCCTCCGGCGACCGAGGCCCACGGGCGTAGCGCTCGGCCCGCACCCGGTGCCACCCGTCGACCGAGAACTCCACGACCGGACGCCCCAGCTCGCGCAGGGCCGACGCCAGCTCGGCCGCAAAGGTCGTCTTCCCTGCACCATCGACACCGTCGACCCCCACCCGGACACAGTCAGACCCGGCAGCCGCAGGCACGTGGGCGGCCACCTCGGAGACGAGCGCAGCGCGCGCACTCACCTTCGCCGAACCCTCAGCCATCAGCCGGGGATCAGCCAGCCGAGGAGTGTCACCAGACCGATCACGGCGCAGGCCACGAACAGGACAGCCAGCGCCACTGCGATGACCGTCGCCGCGTCGGGCCCACCTTCGCCGGAGGACGAGTCGCCCGTCGACCCTGCGCCTGGGGACCCGGAACGCGCCGAGCCCGACGAGCCGGTCGCCGTCGAAGACGCCTTGTCCTGCTCTGCTCGGCGACGCAGCGCATCGACCCGCTTGTTGCCTTCGCGCTCACGCACCGACCGGGGCAGGCTGCTCCACATCTGGGCGAAGTGGTCGCCGTGCCGCTCGCGCCAGGCCTCGACCGCGTCGTCCACGTCCTTGCCGCGCCGCGCTGTGCCGAACCAGGCAGCCCCCGCCGCGGGCAGGTCGCGCATCGCGTAGTTCACCTCGCCGAGGAGCTCGAGCGCCTCGGCGTCGAACTCGCCGGCCAGGTGCCCCACGAGTCGCTCGCGGGCCTTCCACTCCCGGCCCGCGTCGAGGTCGGCCCGGGCGCGCTGGACGGCGTTGCTCGGCTGGCCCGAAGGCTCCGTCTGCGGTTCCTGGCTCACACCACGTGAGTATGCCGGGTGGACGGCCACCGGTCCCGCGCCACCCACGCCCGGCCCCGCCACCACGGCAGGGGCCGGCCGCGTCGTCGAGGTCAGCGGGGGTGCGAGTGCTTGAGGAAGCTCGACCCCGGAACCACCGCGGTCTGACCGGCGCTGCGGGCAGAGGAGGCCGCCGATCTGACCGCAGCGCTCGCCGTCGCACCAGTGAGCTCGGGTAGCCCAGGAGTGAACAGCCACGCGTCGAACAGCGCGTCCAGCTGCTGTCCCGAGACCTGCTCGGCGAGTGCGATGAACCGAGCGGTGTGGACGTTCCCGCCGCGGTTCTGGGAGGCCCAGGTGCGCAGGATCTGGAAGAAGGCGGTGTCTCCGACGGTGTCCCTCAGCACCTGCAGCGTCATGGCCCCGCGAACGTAGACCGGGAAGTCGAAGAGGAGCTCCGGACCGGGGTCACCGATGGTGAGGTCCCAGAACGGGTCGTCCGGCGGCGCGAAGTCGTTGTACCAGAAGGCGAAGGTCTCCTGAACGGTGCCGAAACCCTCGCGCTCCCCCCACAACCACTCGGCATACGTGGCGAAGCCCTCGTTGAGCCAGATGTCCTTCCACTGCCTCACCGCGAGACTGTCGCCGTACCACTGGTGCGCCAGCTCGTGCACGATGACGAAGCCGCCGTCGACGGCGTCTCCGAAGAATGCTGGCGAGTAGATCGGCCGCGTCTGGTTCTCGAGGGCGAAGCCCAGCTCGGGGACGTCATCGACGATCCCTCCGGAGGTCTTGAACGGGTACGTGCCGAAGTTCGCCGAGAGGAAGTCGAGGATCTCGCCCTCGCGAGCGAAGGACTCGTCGACCACCGTGCCCAGCGGCGGCGGAAGGGCTGACCCGTCGTCGGTGGCCCAGTCCGTTTCGTTGCCAGGGCTTCCTGCGGGAGCCCCCGGCACCGCCCAGCCGTCGAGTGGATCGGCATCCGCCTCGAACGACGTGGAGCCCTGCCCTGTCGACACGACCACGTCGTCGACGACGACACCGGGCAGCTGCACCGACTCGTCGCTGGCGTAGGAGAGCGAGACCTCCACGCTCGAACCGGCGTAGCCGCCGAGGTCCATGGACCACTGTTCGTAGCCGCCGCTCGCTCCCGAGGCCGCGTTCCACTCGCCGGTGGTCCCGGTGGGGATGCAGCCGGTGGTCTCATCGCCGGACTGGTAGTGGGCAAGGAAGGGGTGCAGCTCGACCCAGAACGGGCACGGTGCCCCACCGTCGGTCGAGGTGTGTCCGTTGGAGTCCGGAAGGGTGGTCCAGTCGTCGGAGCCCACAGGGTGGGCCTCGACGAAGAAGAAGTCCCACGGCTCCTCCGTCCCCCGCGTCACCCAGAACGACAGGGTTGCTCCGCCGGCCGGCACTGCGATGGTCCTGGTGAGCCTCTTGTACGACGAGTCCGCCTGCCCGCTGTAGAGGAACCGGCTCCCGGTCCGAGGTGCCGCCAAGGGCTCATACAGGGCTGGGTCGACCGCGTCCCACAGCTTGAGGTTGCCGTGCCGCGAGGCGCGCAGGTCGAACTTGCCGACGGTCGCGGTGGCGAGGTAGGTGGCCATCGGCTCCGGCGCGTCCCAGACCCAGGTCGTCCAGCCGTGCGAGGTCTTGTGGCTGACCAGGCTGCCGTTTGACACGGCAGTCAGGCCCGCCGGCACTGACATCTCGACGTGCAGTGACGCCTTGTCGCTCGGGTGGTCGTTCGAGGGGAACCACGTGTCGGCCACGTGGGGCTGACCGGCGATGAGGGCGCCGTCGTCGGTGTGGATGAATCCGGAGATCCCGAACTCATCCAAGGTCTGCGGGACTCCGTCGTAGGCGACCGTGACCTCGAACGCCCGTCCCTTGACGAGCCCCTTGCGCGGCACCAGGGTCAGCTCGTCCGCCGCCCGGCTCCACGTGGCGCCCTTGCCGTTGACGGTGATCGAGCGGACGGTCAGTCCGGACAGGTCCAGGTTGAACCGGGACAGGTTCTGCGTGGCCTTGGCCCGGATCGTGGCCACGCCGGCCAGCCGGTCCGTGTCTGGTGTGTAGGACAGGCGGAGGTCGTAGCTCCGCACGTCGTATCCCCCGTTGCCGTCCCCGGGGTAGTAGGGGTCGCCCGCCGAGGGGGCCCCGGGGGTGAAGGTGGGTCCCGCAGTGGCTGGCGCCAGCGGTGCTGCAATCAGTGCAGCTGCCAAGACGACGACGGACGCAACGGACGATGGGCGCATGGCAGCCTCGATCCCTTCAAGGAGCGTCCCGGTGCGGGCGCGACGCGATCCTGTGCGATCCCTGCACCCCGCACGATAGGACCGTCCTCAAGGTCAGTCCGCCTGCATTTGACGTAGTTCTGCGCGATCTGCGTGCGATTGCGCGGAGGCTGCGCCCACCTCGGTGCGGGGACACGTCCATCAGCTCAGACGGGCGCGCGGCGGCGACCACGCGGCATACCTCGGCCGTTTGTGGCGCATCCCACGAAAGGGTTGCAATTGTTACCCGTGGGTAGCACCATTGAAGTTACCGGCCAGTACACGCTGGGCTACCGCACTTCACGACCCGGAGGGTTCCCCGACATGGGCCACTACAAGAGCAACCTGCGCGACCTGGAGTTCAACCTTTTCGAGGTCTTCGGCCGCGGCGACGTGCTGGGCCAGGGCGCCTATGCCGACGTGGACCAGGACACCGCCCGCGAGATGTTGAAGGAGGTGTCGCGCCTCGCCGAGAACGAGCTGGCCGAGTCGTTCGCCGACGCCGACCGCAACCCGCCGGTCTACGACCCCAAGACCTACTCGGTGACCATGCCCGAGTCGTTCAAGAAGAGCTACCAGGCCTATGTCGACTCCGGCTTCTGGAACATCGACGTCCCGCGCGAGCTCGACGGCACCGTCGCCCCGCCGAGCCTCAAGTGGGCCATGAACGAGATGGTGCTCGGCGCCAACCCCGCCATCGCGATGTTCGCCGCGTCCTACTCCTTCGCCAACCTGCTCTACATCCTCGGCAACGACGAGCAGAAGAAGCTCGCCCGCTGGATCGTCGACAAGGGCTGGCACTGCACGATGGTGCTCACCGAGCCGGACGCCGGTTCGGACGTCGGCGCCGGCCGCACCAAGGCCACCGAGAACGCCGACGGCACCTGGAACGTCACAGGCGTCAAGCGGTTCATCACCTCAGGCGAGTCCGACATGACCGACAACGTCATCCACTTCGTGCTGGCCCGCCCCGAGGGCGCCGGCGCCGGCACCAAGGGCCTGTCGCTGTTCATCGTCCCCAAGTTCCAGATCGACCTCGAGACCGGTGAGCTCGGCGAGCGCAACGGCGCCAACGTCACCAACCTCGAGCACAAGATGGGGCTCAAGGTGTCGACGACCTGCGAGATCACGTTCGGCGACAAGGAGCCGGCCGTCGGCACCCTGCTCGGCGACACCCACGACGGGATCGCCCAGATGTTCCGCGTGATCGAGCACGCGCGAATGCTGGTTGGCACCAAGGCGATCTCGACGCTGTCGACCGCCTACCTCAACGCTCGCGACTACGCCAAGGAGCGCGTCCAGGGCGCCGACCTCACCCAGATGACCGACAAGGCAGCGCCGCGCGTGACCATCACGCACCACCCCGACGTGCGCCGCTCGCTGATGACGCAGAAGTCCTACGCCGAGGGCCTGCGCGCCCTCGTCATCTACACCGCGACCCAGCAGGACATCGTCCACGAGGCGTTCCTGGCGAGCGGCTCCGAGGAGATCGCCAAGGACACCCCGGCCGAGATGGCCAACCGGGTCAACGACCTGCTGCTCCCGATCGTCAAGGGCGTCGGCTCCGAGCGCGCCTGGGTGCTGCTCGGCACCGAGTCGCTGCAGACCCTCGGCGGCTCCGGCTTCCTGCAGGAGTACCCGATCGAGCAGTACATCCGCGACGCCAAGATCGACACGCTCTACGAGGGCACGACCGCCATCCAGGGCCTCGACTTCTTCTTCCGCAAGATCATCCGCGACAAGGCCCAGGCCCTCTCGCACGTGGCCATGCAGATCCAGGAGTTCGCCAAGGACCTCGGCGCCAACGGCGGCCGCCTCGACACCGAGCGCGAGCTGCTCGGCAAGGGCCTCGAGGACGTCCAGGGCATCCTCGGCTACATGGTCGGCGAGCTGATGAAGTCCGATCCGCGCCAGGAGGGTGGCGAGCTGTCCAACCTCTACAAGGTCGGCCAGAACACCTCCCGCTTGCTGCTGTCCGCCGGAGACCTGGTCATCGGCTGGCTGCTGCTCCGCCAGGCGGCCGTTGCCTCGAAGGCGCTTGAGGGCGAAGGCGTCTCGGCCAAGGACCACGACTTCTACGAGGGCAAGATCGCTGCCGCGTCGTTCTTCGCGCGCAACGTCCTGCCCAAGATCGCGGCCGAGCGCCAGATCGCCGAGGCGACCGACAACGCGCTGATGGACATCCCCGAGTCCGCGTTCTGACGCGTCCCACCTGAGGTATGCCGGGTGGTCCCGGCAGCGCTCGAAGGGCTGGCTTCCCGTGGAAGCCAGCCCTTCGGCATACCTGCTCTGGTGGTCCTGCCGCCCCCTCCGGGGGCAAGCGCACTCACTAGACGTTCGACGTCACCCCGCGCCCGGATTGGTGCGGCGCGATCACTTGCGCGATCACTTGAAGTGAATGAACTGGCTGAACTGGCTCGAGCCCTCGCCCTTGCTGGACAGGCGGTAGCTGTAGGTGTCGCTGCGCACGTGGTTGTACTCCTCCACGTAGAAGGTGCCGTTGCTGTTGACCCTGGCAACGTAGGCGACGTGGCCCCAGGTGCCGGAGTTGCGAACGGCGATGTCACCGACGCGGGGGGTGCTGCTCACCGGGATGCCGGCCGCGCGGGCCGCGTTGTCCCAGTGGTTGGCGTTGCCCCAGTGCTGGCCCTTGTAGGAGTTCGAGAAGCTGAGCCCGATGGTGTGGTTGACGCGCCAGGCCGCGAACGAGGTGCACTGACCCTTGTAGAAGTTCCACCGGTCGACGCCCGAGGTGGCGCCGCGGTAGGGGTAGTCGTCCTTGATGGCGCTGGACGGCGGGGTCGTGGTGCCGCCGCACTTCGGGGCGACGAAGCCGTCGCGACCCGTGTAGACGTAGGCGTCGGAGACGTAGCGGCCGGTGCCGACCTTGTCCCAGATGTTCGAGGTGCCGTAGGTGCCCGTGACCGTGCTGCCGTAGGTCTGGCAGATGATGGTGACCTTGGCGCCCTTGGACAGGGTGCCGACCTTGGCGAATCCGGTGCCCGGTCCCTGGCGGACGGAGAGGCTGGCGCCTGCCGTCCTGACCGTGCCGGACGCGGCCTCCGCGATGGCCGCTCCACCTGCGACGACGGACAGCCCTATGGCGCCGGCGAGGGCCATGCGGACGGGCTTCTGGCTGAGCTTGAGTGTGCGCATCTCGTTCTCCTGCATCGTGTTTCGGATCCGCCTGCTCCTGGTGGAACGGGCTGCTGAAGACGAAGGTAGGAACGATGCGCGAAGCCGTCGATGGGGAGGACTACCCGCGACCGGAGGTTGAGCACGCGCTGGCCGGCGGGGAGCTCTCCCGTCGGGAAGCGCACGCCGGCATACCCGGTGGTGGACCCGACCTGGTGGTGGACCCGACCTGGTGGTGGACCCGACCCAGCGTCGGACACGACCCAGCGTCGGACACGACAAGGGTGGGACCGAATCACTCCGGTCCCACCCTTGTCAGCGTGCGGGGGTGCGGGTCAGGCGCGACCGTCACGGTCGACGTCGACCTCGTCGACGGTCGTGCCGGTGGCCGGGTCCGTGTGGCTGACGCGGCGCGAAGAGTAGCCACCGCCGGCAGCCGTACGACGGCTGCCCATGATGAGGGACAGAAGGATGGCCAGTGCGCCACCGGCCATGCAGATCCACCCGATCATCTCGAGGTTGATCGCGTCGACCGAGGTGTTGAGGGCGAAGGTCAGGATCGCGCCGACGACGATCAGGAAGATGCCGACTCCGATGTACATGCTCACTCCTGGGTGATGGGTGGTGCTCGGTTGTGGATCACCGGGCCACGTGGGATTGACCCGTTGTCCCGACTCTAGACCTTCGACGCCCTGACCTGCGGGAACGTGGCGCAGATCGGGTAAATCGGGCAAGGACGAACGAGGGGAGCCCTCCCCTTGCGCCGGTGCGTGCGTGAGCGGTCGTCAGGGGGAGTTGTCCCCATCGACGGGTCGACGGACCGGACTCTACGTTCCTCCCAGATCGCGGCAGGCCGATCGGTCCGCAGAGCACTCGGGGAACCCACAGGAGCACGTCATGACCGTCTTCACCACCCTCGCCAGCCGGCGCCCAGTGCGCTTGGCCGTGGTCACTGTGCTCGGTCTCGGTGTCGTCGTGAGTGCTGCGTCGGCGGCGACCGCGGCGGTCGGGCACGTCCGCACGCAGAGCACCCCGCTCACGGTTCGCTCGGGTCCGGGCACGGGGTTCGAGGCGGTCGGTTCGGTGGCCAAGGGGGCCAGGCTCGAGATCGTCTGCCAGACCAAGGGCACCCGGGTGTCGGGGCCGTACGGCGCCACCAGCGTGTGGAACAAGATCGGCGAAGGGCGCTACGTCGCCGATGCCTACACCAGCTCGCCCGAGAAGGCGCCGACGTGCAGCGCGAGGTCAGCCGAGGCGGTCTTCACGGGGGCGAAGGCCTGCAGCGCCGACGACCGGCCCTACCCCAACGGCCGCGTCCCTCGAAGCGCGCTGTGCTCGTTGCGCGGTGAGCCTGGTGAGTCCTTGCGACCGCGAGCGGCCGCCGCGTTCAACGCCATGAGCGTCGCCTTCGAGAAGGCCCACGGGAAGGCGCTCTGTGTCACTGACTCCTACCGCTCCTACGACCAACAGGTCGCCGTGAAGACAGCCAAGGGCAAGTGGGCAGCGACGCCGGGACGCAGTAAGCATGGCGTTGGGCAGGCCCTGGACCTCTGCGGAGGAGTGGACCGGTTCGACACGGCTGCGCACCGCTGGATGCAGCAGAATGCCCCGCGGTTCGGCTGGGTGCACCCGAGCTGGGCACAGTCCGACGGGTCCCTGCCCGAGCCGTGGCACTGGGAGTTCACCGGCTGAGCCGAGGGAGGACGAGCCTTCCAGAATGTTCTCGTTTGAGGCTTGTGTTCGAACATATGTTCGACTAAGGTAAGGCCATGGCAGCAGTCGCCAGCCTCCGCACCGCCCCACTCGGGACGGTGGACGTGCTGCGCGAGATCGACGGACTGCTGGACCGGGTGCACACGGGGGACGTGAGCGGCGGTCCGGCTGCCGCCCACGCGCTGGGCGAGGTCGACCGCGTCATCAGCCGGTTGCAGGCGGTGCGCCTGTCCCTGGTCGCCGAGGCCGACCGGTCCGAGGTCGCCTCGGGTTCTGGGATGACAGGGACCTCCTCGTGGTTGGCCGTCAGCACCAGACGCGAGGGCGGACAGGCAGCGCGCGACGTGCGCCTGGCGACGGCGCTCGACAACGGGCTTCCGGCGACCCGTGAGGCACTGTCGGCCGGGGACGTGTCCACCGACCACGCCCAGGTCATCGCGATGAGCCACCGCGCAGCTGCCTGAGGGACTGAGCCTGCACGAGCGAGCCGCGATCGAGACGGCCCTGGTGCGCCGTGCCAAGCTCGTCGATCCGGGCACCCTGCGCAAGGAGGGCCGGCGGATCCTGGCGGTGACGGAGCGTTCGCAGGCCGAGGTCGACGCGCACGAGGACCAGGTGCTGCGCACCGAGGAAGACGCCGCACTGGCGAAGACACGACTGACCTGGCACCACAACGGCGATGGCACGACGACCGGACACTTCACGCTGCCCACCCTGGCGGCCTCGATCCTGGCCAAGACCGTGCAGCAGATCGCCTCGCCTCGTCGGTTCGCGCAGCAGGCCGCCAAGGCTGCCAAGGCCGCGGGTGCCAGCACCCCTCCGGACGTCGAGGCCGCCACGTGGGAGGCCTTCCGCGCGGCCGACGGTGACTGGGCACACCGTTATGGCAAGGCGTTCGTCGAACTGCTCGAACACCTGCCCACCGACTCGCTCTCCGGCAAGGTCGCCGCCACCGTCCTGGTCACCATCGACCACGACCAGCTCAAGGCTGGCCTCGGAGCGGCGCACCTCGACACCGGCCAGGATCTCTCGGCCGGAGAGGCACGCCGGCTGGCCTGCAACGCCGGCATCGTCCCGGCGGTGCTGGGTGGTCGGTCCGTGCCGCTCGACCTTGGCCGCCAGGAGCGGTTCTTCACCGAGGCCCAGCGCGTGGCGCTCGCCACGACCTACGACACCTGCGCCGCCGAGGCGTGCGATCGACCGTACGCGTGGTCCGAGCTGCATCACGAGGACCCGTGGGCGGGCGGGGGCCGGACCGATCTGGCCCTGGCCGTGCCCTTGTGTGGACACCACCACCGCAGAGTCCATGACCCGCGCTACGACCATCGGATCGACACCGACCATCGCGGCAAGAAGTCCGTCATCTTCGCCCTGCGGACCTGCGAAGCGAGCCACTCGGGATCCTCGTCAGACGCCGCGCAGGTCGAGGGTGAGCTCGCTGGTGGCGCCGTCGACGAGCACCACGGGGATGCCCCAGTCCTGCTGGTAGAGGTGGCAGGCGGCGTGCTCGGGCACCTCGCCGGTCTCGGGGTCGCCGTCGCAGGACGCCGCCTGGACCGAGATGTGCAGCACCCGTCGCCGGCCGCCGGGTCGAGGGTCAGCGTGCGGGTCAGGCCCTCGGCGCTGCCCGCGCCGTCGCGCAGCAGGCCGTCGGGCGTCGCCGACACCATCAGCCGGGTCGGGTCGCCCCACCGGAAGTCGAGCTTCTGCCCGGTGGGCGGGGTGAAGTTGACCGTCAGGGTGAGCGGGCCCGGCGCGACCTCGGTGCGGGGTCGCTGGGTCTGGTGGGCCAGGCCGTCGACGCGCTGCGCCTTGTCAGGCAGCGCGATCCGCACCAGCTGGTGGGCGCCGGACTCCACGACGACCAGCCGCGCCCGGCCCCTCGCCGTCGCACGCTCGACGACTGCGTCGGAGGGCTCGCGCAGGCCGGTCGCGAGCGTGCTCACCTGGCTCGTCGCCGGGTCGAAGCGGCGGATCGCGCCGTTGTAGGTGTCGCTGACGGCCACCGAGCCGTCGGGCAGCACGGTGACCCCGAGCGGGTGCTGGAGCAGCGCCTGCGTCGGCGGGGCCGTCCCGGTGGCCGAAGTCGAACAGCCCCTGCCCCACGTGGGTCGTGACGACGAACCCTTCGTCGGTCACGTCGAGCGAGCGCAGGGCGGAGGTCTCGGAGTCGGCGACCCACAGCCGCGAGCCGTCCTCGGACACGGCGAGGCCGGACGGCTGGGCGAACCACGCCTCGTCGGCCGCGCCGTCGCGGATGCCTTCCGCCGACGTCCCGCCGAGCACGGCGACCGTGTTGTCGGCCGGGTCGGTGGCCAGGTGCAGCGCCCACAGCTGGTGGGTGCCCGCCATCGCGATGACGACCCGGCTCGATGAACCAGGCCAGGTCCCACGGCGTCGAGAGGTCCTGCTTGAGGGCCGGGCCGCTGCCGGACCGTTCGCGCAGCTGCCTCCCGGTCCCGGCCAGGACCGTCCACGCGCCGTCGGCCAGCCGCAGCCCCTTGACCTGGTGGTTGACCGAGTCGGCGACGACGACGTCGTACCCGACCCGCGCGGCCGTCGCCGCGGGCAGCACGAGCACCCCCTGCGGCTCGTTCAGCTGCGCGGTCGGCGTCCAGCCGGGTGGCCTCGTCGTCCGAACCGTCGCCGCTCGGTCTCGAGGTCGGCCTCGAGCCAGACGACCTCGTGGTGCGCCGTGTCGGACACGATGAACGAGCCGTCCGGCAGGACGGCCGCCTTGCCCGGGAACCGCAGCGCCGTCTCGGCAGGTGCCGGCGCGGCATACGGCGAATCGCCTTGGCGCAGGGTGCCCTTGGCGCTGTGCTCGGCGATCAGCTCCTCGACGAGGACAGACAGGCCGTGGGCATGGCCTTCCCCGGACATCGAGGCGACGATGTAGCCCTCGGGGTCGATGACGACCAGGGTCGGCCACGCTCGGGCGGTGTAGGCCCGCCAGGTCGACGAGCTCCGGGTCGTCGAGGACCGGGTGGTGCACGGCATACCGCTCGACGGCCGCGGCCAGGGCCTCGGGGTCGGCTTCGTGCTCGAACTTCGGCGAGTGGACCCCGATGAGGACGAGGGAGTCCGCGTACTTCTCCTCCAGCGGACGGAGCTCGTCGAGGACGTGCAGGCAGTTGACGCAGCAGAACGTCCAGAAGTCGAGCACCACGATCCGGCCGCGCAGGTCGGCCAGCGAGACAGCGCTCGCCGCCGGTGTTGAGCCAGCCGCGCCCGACCAGCTCGGGCGCGCGGAGGCGCACTGGCCGCGCGGGTGCACAGCAGCGGTCACAGTCGGCGGTCCTGGAGCACGGGGAACGTCTCACGCCAGGTCGTCACCGCATCCATGTCGACCTCAACACTGAGCACCTCCTCGGCGTTCCCGGCCATCGCGAGCGCCTCGCCGGTCGCCGAGACCACCTGGCGAGTGCCCACCCATCGCGGTGCCGGCGTGGGTGCCCGCCGTGTTGCAGGCGATGACGACGCACTGGTTCTCGATCGCCCGGGCGTGGGCGAGCAGGGTCCAGTGCCGGACCCGGGCTGCCGGCCACGCGGCCGGCACGATGAAGGCCGTCGCTCCGGCGTCGAGCTGGCGTCGGTAGAGCTCGGGGAACCGCAGGTCGTAGCAGGTGGACAGGGCCGCGCGGAACGGGCCGGACGCCTCCGGCGCGTCGCCGGGAAGGTCGACGAGGACGATCTCCTCGCCGGCGTCCATGAGCTTCGGCTCGCCTGCGCCGAAGCCGAACCGGTGGATCTTGCGGTATGCCGCGACGAGACTTCCGTCCGCGGCGTAGACGAGCGAGGTGTTCCAGAGTCCGTGGCCGTCCGGGCCGACCTCGCCCGAGGCGGGACGTTCGACGATCGACCCGGCGTGGAGGAGGACACCGGCGTCTCGGGCGGCGGCCGACATCGCGGTCCCGATCGGGCCGTCGACGGGCTGGGCCCGCGCATCCCACTCGCGGTAGGAGAACCCACCCGGCGCCCACAGCTCGGGCAGCACGACCAGGTCGTGCCCGGCCTGGGCGCGCACGAGGTCTGCGACCCGCGTGATGCGCTCGTCCATCGGTTCGTCGTCGCCGTACGCGATCTGCAGCACCGCAACCCGCATGGTCACTGCCGCCCTTCGTTGCGCCGTTGACTCGCGTCGTTTCAGCTCCTGCAAGTGTGCGTTGTAGGCGGCCAGCTCCGCATCCCCGTCACGGTCGGCCTGGCGGTCCTTGCGGGTCGACTCGGCGCGGTCGGTGCGGACCCAGGCCACCGCGACCAGCAGCGTGAGGATCAGCGTCGGCGCCTCACCGATGCCCCAGGCGATGGCGCCCGCCTCGCGCTGGTTACCCAGCACGTCGGTCATCCACGGCAGCTTGAGCACCTCGAAGAAGTCGGGCGCGAGCACCGTCGTGCTGCCGGTCATCGACCACGCCGAAGAACGCGTGGAACGACATCGTCGCGAACAGCACGACGAGCAGCATGATCGGCGGCCACTTCTTCGGGCCGGGGTCGATGCCGATCAGCACCCAGGTGAAGAGGTACCCGGTGAGCAGGAAGTGCACCACCATCAGGACGTGTCCGGTGTGGGTGCGCAGGGCCAGCTCGAACAGCGGTGAGTAGTAGAAGATCGCGAGGCTGAAGAAGAACAGGGCGGCCGCCACGACCGGGTTGGCCAAGACCTTGAACAGTCGCGACTGGACCACCTGGAGGATCACCTCGCGCGGTCCCCACGTCTTGTCGGGGCGGGACGGCAGCGCACGCAGGGCGAGCAGGATCGGCGCCGCGGGTACGAGCAGCAGCGGTACGAGCATCGCGACGACCATGTGCATGACCATGTGCATGGAGAACAGCACCCGGCCGTAGACGCCCGGCGCCCCCGACGTCGCGTAGACGAATACCGCCCAGCCCAGCACCCAGACGAGCGTCCGGTGCACCGGCCAGGCGTCGCCCCGGCGGCGCAGGCGCAGCACTCCCGCGACGTAGAGCCCCACGGCCACCACCGCGAGGCTGAGCCAGAGCCAGTCGATGGTCCAGGTCGTGAGCCACGAGGGGCCGGTGAGCGGCCCGGGGTCGGGGTAGCCCGTCAGCGCAAACGTCGGCGAGGCGTCCGCCACCGGCACGTCGGGCACCGGCGGAGCGCTGCGCGCGAGCGCCACCGCGGTCCCGAGCGCCACCCCCATGACCACGAGCTCGGCGGCCACGAGGCGGACGAAGGCCGTGGTCCGGCCCTGACCGAGACCGGCGAGCAGCGAACGGCGGTGCCGCCACCCGGCATACCCGAGCAGGAGCAGGGCTGCGGTCTTGACCATCAGCAGCACGCCGTAGCGGGTGCCGAGGTCGCTCCAGGGCCCGACCCGGATCAGCGCGCTCTGCAGGCCCGAGAGGGCCACGGCCGCGAAGCACCAGCCGGCCAGCACCGAGTAGCGGGCCGCCGTGACGGCGAGGTCGCCGCCCAGCATGCGGTCGCAGCAGAGCGAGGGCCAGCAGCCCGCCGACCCAGACGGTGACCCCGACGAGGTGGATCGCCGAGCGCGTTGACGGCAGTGCTGTGGTCGGTCGCCCCCGCCGAGTGGCCGGCCAGCGCCAGCGGCAGCACAGCCGAGCACGGAGACCACCGAGAGCCACGCCATCGCGGCCCGGCTGGTCACGACGAGGGCGACGACGCGACACGAGCGCCGCGACCCCGGCCGTGATGAGCGCGACCCGGGTCGGCTCGATACTGCCAGGCGAACGTCGTGAACTGCTGCACGAACGACGGGTCGCTACAGCGGGATGCCGATCAGGTCGGCCATCCCCAGCACGCGCACCCGCCGCCGCCGGCGAGCGCCCACAGCCCCGCGGCGATCCCGGCGAGCCGGGTGGCGGTGACCCGCCGGTTCGTGCGGGTCGTCTCCGGCACGAGGTATGCCGCGTGGATGAGCAGTCCGATCGTCGCCGACGCGGCGAGGTCGTGGACCACCCGGGCGTAGAGCACGCCCCAGCGGACGAACCCTCCGGCGTCCGCCACGACCGGGTGCCGCGGCCGCCTCGCCGATGACCGCCGCCAGCGGGAGCGCCACGAGTGCCGCGATGGCCGAGCGCCGGGAGCGGCAGGCGCGCAGGCGGCGTCGCCGGGGTCGCCACGGTCTGTGGCGACGGGGGAGGTCATGCCGACAGCCTAAGTAGGGTGGGGTCATGTCTTTGCACCCGGCAGCACCCGAAGACCTGGCCGGACTGGTCACGGCCTACCAACAGACGACGCAGGCCGTCGTCGACCTGGGGCGCTCCTGCTCTGATGCCGACTTCGCCCTCCCGACGGCCTGCCCGGGCTGGACGGTCAAGGACCAGATCTCGCACGTCGTCGGCCTGGAGTCGTGGCTGCACACCGGTGACGTGCCCCGCGTCGACGCTGCCCGACTACGACCACGTGCGCCACGAGGCCGGCAAGTTCGTCGAGCGTTCGGTGGAGCTGCGCCGGACGATGCTGGGCGCCAAGGTCGTCGACGAGCTGGAAACCATTGCAGCGCAACGCGTGGAGCAGTTCAGCGCCTCGGACCTGACGCTCGACAGCATCGTGCAGGGGGCCTGGGGTCCGGCGCCCGCCGGTGAGAACCTTCGCACCCGGATCCTCGACATCTGGACGCACGAGCAGGACATCCGCCAGGCGCTGGGACGGCCCGGCAACCTCGACTCCGGAGGCGCGGCCGTCTTCATGGACCTGCTGTTCGCCTCGCTGCCTAGGCTGGTGGCCCGCAACGCCGGCATCGAGCCCGGCAACGTCGTCATCATCGACAGCACGGGGCCGGTCGCCGGTCGGGCCGGGGTGTGGGTGGAGGACAGCGACGACGGCAAGCCACGCGGCATACCCCTCTTCTCCGGAATCGCCCACGATGGCGACCCCGACGACGTCTTCACCACGATCACCCTCTCGACGGACGCGCTCACCCGCCGCGCCGCGGGCCGCGGCGGGCTCGAGGACATCCACTACACCGTGCACGGCGACGAGGATGTCGCGCGCCGGGTGCTGGAGAACCTCGTCTTCGTTCCCTGACCCCGGGCTGCCCTACTTCCTGCCTCACCAGGGCCGCTCCGGCTCGGACCTGATCCGTTCGGACCCTCTGGGTCGCTCCGCCGCGTGGACGACCCTTCTTTGCTTGCGGCACACAACCATCTCGTGATACTTGTATGTCGCAAGCAACCTTTCTTCCAGCGCGCCTGCTGCGCGCGTCCCCCGAGGTCTCCATGTCCAAGCACCACCTCGACCGGCAGACGGCTGAGCGCGTCAGCCTCGGCCTGATCCGGTTGATGAAGCTCCTGCAGGCCCTGCGCCAGCACGCTCCCCGCATCCACCCCGCGGTGGACGCCACCGCCTACCCGATCCTGTTCAACCTCGCCGCCGAGCCACGTCGCGTCTCGGTGCTCGCCGAGTCGTGCATTCCGACGTCTCGACCGTGAGCCGCCAGGTGAGCACCCTCGAGGGCCACGGCCTCGTCGACAAGGTCAGCGACCCTGACGACGGACGGGCCCAGGTCGTCCGCCTCAGCGACGAGGGCCAGGCCCTGCTCGCCGGCATCCAGCAGCAGCGGACCGAGTGGTTCCGCGAGCTGATGGGCGACTGGACCGCCGAGGAGGCCAGCGACTTCGCCGGTCACCTGGAGCGGTTCGGCGCCGACCTCGAACGCTCCCGCGAGCAGATGCTCGCCCGCCGCACCACCGCCCCGACCCCGACCGCCTCTTCACCCAGTACAGACCCTTCACCCACTCTCAACTCGGAGAACTGACATGGCTGCCACCGCGCCCGCGCGGCCCGACGGACCCCTCACCCACCGCCAGATCGTCACGATCCTGGTCGGCCTGATGATGGGGATGTTCCTCGCCGCACTCGACCAGACCATCGTGGCCACGGCCATCCGTACCATCGCCGACGACCTCAAGGGTCTCGACGAGCAGGCGTGGGCCACAACGGCCTACCTCATCACCTCGACGATCGTGACGCCGCTCTACGGCAAGCTGAGCGACATCTACGGCCGCAAGAAGTTCTTCTCGGCCGCGATCACGATCTTCATCATCGGCTCGGTGCTCTGCACCCTCTCGCAGTCGATGCTCCAGCTCGCGTTCTACCGGGCCGTCCAGGGCCTCGGCGCCGGCGGGCTGTTCTCGCTGGCGCTGGCCATCATCGGCGACATCGTGCCGCCGCGTGAGCGGGCCAAGTACCAGGGCTACTTCCTCGCCGTGTTCGGCACCTCGAGCGTGCTCGGACCGGTCATCGGCGGGTTCTTCGCCGGTCAGTCCAGCATCCTCGGCGTCGACGGCTGGCGCTGGGTGTTCCTCGTGAACGTGCCGATCGGCATCGCCGCCCTGTTCGTCGTCTCGCGCACCCTGCACCTGCAGCACACCCGCCTCGACCACCGCATCGACTGGTGGGGTGCGGCCACGCTGACGCTCGGGCTGGTCCCGCTGCTGCTCGTCGCCGAGCAGGGCCGTGACTGGGGCTGGGGCTCTGGTCGCTCGCTCGCCTGCTTCGTCGTCGGCGGGATCGGCGTGATCGCGTTCCTGCTGGTCGAACGCGCCATGAAGGACGAGGCGCTGCTGCCCCTCACCCTGTTCCAGAACCGCACGGTCGCGGTCGCCTCCGGCGCCTCCGTGCTCATCGGCATGGCCATGTTCGGCGGCCTCGCGTCGCTGCCGCTCTACCTGCAGATCGTCAAGGGCGCGTCGCCGACCAAGGCCGGCCTGCTGCTGCTCCCGTTGACGCTCGGCATCATGTTCGGCTCGATCCTGTCGGGCCAGATCATCAGCCGCACCGGTCGCTACCGCCGGTTCCCGATCATCGGGTCGGCCCTGCTCGCCATCGCCCTGTTCGTCTTCCACTACATCAAGGCGGACACCCCGCTGTGGCAGACCAGCATCGTCATGGTCGCGTTCGGGCTCGGGCTCGGCTTCAACTTCCAGCCACTCACCCTGGCCGTCCAGAACGCCGTGTCGCCGCGGCTGATCGGCGTCGCGACGTCGTCGGCCACCTTCACCCGCCAGATCGGCGGCACGCTCGGCACGGCCGTGTTCCTGTCCATCCTGTTCTCCACGGTGCCCGACAAGATCTCGTCGGCGCTCGGCACGGCGTCCGGCACCAAGGACTTCCAGGCTGCGGTGGCCGACCCGGCCAACGCCGAGTTCGCCAAGGGGCTGCAGTCGGCGGCCGGTCAGGCCGGCGGGACGGCCGGGAGCGTGCTCAAGGACAGCTCGTTCCTCAACCACCTCGACCCGAGACTGGCCAAGCCGTTCCTCCAGGGCTTCTCCGACTCGATGGACCTGGTCTTCCTGGTGGGCGCCGGGGTGATGGTGATCGGCTTCCTCGTGATGCTGATGCTCCCGCACGTCGAGCTCCGAACGGGGTCTGCCTACTCCGAGCGCGATGCGGCCGACAAGGCCGACAAGGCCGACAAGGCCGACGAGGCCGATGCGGACGCAGCGGCCGTGGCGCCTCCCGTCTGAGGAACACCCGGCCGAGGTATGCCGCGTGGGCGACCACGGCGGCATACCGCCCGGATGGCGTGTTCGTTGCAAGGGTTCACCCTGAACGGTCCCTGACCTGAACGCCAAGAACCGCTTCGCGCGGAGGGGCGCGGCTACATTGGCTCGCGTGGAACCCGTCGTGCAGACCCAGGGGCTGACCAAGGACTACGGTCCGGTGCTCGCCCTGGACTCCCTCCACCTAGAGATCGGTCCGGGCATCACTGGCCTGGTCGGCGCCAACGGCGCAGGCAAGTCGACGCTCCTCAAGATCCTGCTCGGCCTGATCCCCGCGACCGGGGGTCGCGCCCAGGTGCTCGGTCACGACATCGCCTCGGACGGCCCGGCGATCCGGGCGGCGGTCGGCTACCTCCCGGAGCACGACTGCCTGCCGCCGGACGTGAGCGCGAGCGACTTCGTCGTCCACATGGCGATGATGTCGGGACTGCCCCGGGTGGCGGCCCGTGAGCGCGCGGCCGAGGTGCTGCGCCATGTGGGGCTCGCCGAGGAGCGGTACCGACCGATGGGCGGCTACTCCACGGGCATGAAGCAGAAGGCCAAGCTCGCCCAGGCGCTCGCCCACGACCCCCGGCTGGTGCTGCTCGACGAGCCCACCAACGGCCTCGACCCGGCCGCGCGCGAGGAGATGCTCGGTCTGGTGCAACGGATCGGGCGGGACTTCGGGATCGCGGTCATTGTGACGTCGCACCTGCTCGGGGAGCTGGAACGGGTCAGCGACCACGTGGTCGTCCTGGACGGCGGCCGGCTGTTGCGGGCCTCGCGGACCGACGAGTTCCTGGATGCCACCGGCGTCCTGCTCGTCGAGGTGCTCGGCGACGACGCGCAGGCGCGGATGGCTGCCGCCCTGAGCCACGCAGGCGTGGCGGCCGTTCCGCGCGGCGCGATGCTGACCGTCGACGCGGCGGCCGGGCAGCACGAGGTGCACGACCTGATCCGCGACACGGCGAGTGACCTGGGTCTGGGCCTGGTCCGGCTCCAGGTGGACCACCGCCGCATCGAGGACGTCTTCGCGGACGAGCGCACCGCTGCCGACGAGCCTTCTGGTGCGGACCAGCGTGAGGTGTCGCATGACTGACTCGACGCCGACGGGCCGGACCTCGGCCGACCTGACCTCGACCGACCCGACGTCCGCGACGCCCGAGGGTGGCAGCGTCATCCACGACCTCGGCTACCGGCCCTACACCGGGGCGCGGCTGGGGGCTGCGGCCATCGCCCGCGCCCTGGTGATCACCGGCTTCCGGAACGCCTTCGGGCTCGGTCGTTCGGGCAAGTCCAAGGTGCTGCCGTTCATCCTGCTCGCGCTCAACCTGCTGCCCGCCGTCATCGTCGGTGGGGTGATGGTGTTCGTCGGGCTCGACGAGCTCCCCATCGGCTACGCGCAGTACGCCTCGACGACGCAGGTGCTGCTGGGGATCTTCGTCGCGTCACAGGCGCCGGTGCTCTTCTCCCGCGACCTGCGGCACGGCACCATCTCGCTCTACCTCGCGCGCCCGCTCCCGTCGAGCACCTACGCGATGGCCCGCTGGGCATCGCTGCTCGGCGCCACCCTGGTGTTCCTGCTCCTGCCGATCCTGCTCCTGTATGCCGTGGCGCTGCTGGGCGAGCTGGACGTCAGCGAGCAGACCGGCGACGCTGCGGTCGCCGTGGCGCTGGCGCTGCTGCTGGCCCTGTCGCTGACCGGGCTGGCCGGGCTGATCGCGTCCTGGTCCACCCGGCGTGGGTTTGCCGTCGTCGCCACCATCGCGCTGCTGCTCATCGGCAACGGCATCGTCACCGCGATCCAGGGGATCTCCCACGAGGAGGGCCAGCCGCGGGTGGGCGAGGTCGCGGGCCTCTTCTCGCCGTACTCGCTCTATCGCGGACTGATGTCCGTCTGGACCGACAACGAGGCGCTCACACCGCCGACCGGCACCCCGATGCAGCTCGCCTACCTGGTCGTGTTCGTCGCCCTGGCCGCCGGGTGCCTCGGCGCCCTGGTCTGGCGCTACCGGAGGGTGGCCACGGCATGAGCGTCATCACGATCGACCAGGCCTCGCGCTGGTACGGCAACGTGGTCGCCGTCAACGGCATCTCGATGACCGTCCGGCCGGGCGTAACCGGCCTGCTGGGTCCCAACGGGGCGGGCAAGACCACTCTGATCGCACTCATGTCGGGCTTCCTCGCCCCATCGGCCGGCACTGTCACCCTCGACGGCGACCCGATCTGGCGGCACACGGACGCCTACCGCACCATCGGCCTGGTGCCCGAGCGCGAGCTCAGCTTCGGCTACCTCACCGGTCGCCAGTTCGTCCTGGCCAACGCCGAGCTGCATGGGCTTGCCGACCCCGGCGCCGCGGCCGAGCGGGCACTCGACGTGGTCGAGATGACCGAGCCCGCCGGCCGCCGGATCGGCACCTACTCCAAGGGCATGCGGCAGCGGGTGAAGCTGGCGTCGGCGCTCGTCCACGACCCGTCCGTCCTCCTGCTCGACGAACCGTTCAACGGCGTCGACCCCCGCCAACGGCTGCACCTCATGACGCTCCTGCGCCAGATGGGCGCCGAGGGACGCACCGTGCTCTTCAGCTCCCACATCCTGGAGGAGGTCGAGCAGGTGGCCCGGCAGATCGAGGTCATGGTCTCCGGCAGGCACGCGGCGTCCGGCGACTTCGGGCAGATCCGGCGGCTGATGACCGACCGGCCCGTGCAGTACGTCGTCGTGGGTGACGACGACCGGGCTCTCGCAGGCGCCCTGATCGCGGAGCCGTCCGTGGTGGCCGTCTCGCTGCGCAGAGCGGGTGGTGTGGATGTCTCGGTGTCCGACTTCGGCGCCTTCACCGTCCGGCTCCCGCAGGTGGCGCGACAGCACGGGATCCGGATCCTCGAGCTCACCCCGACCGACGAGTCGCTGGAAAGCGTCTTCGCCTACCTGGTGGGTGGCTGACCGATGAACCCCACCATCCTCAGACTTTCCGCGCAGGCGCTGCTGGGACGCAGGCGCGGCGTCGTCCTCGTCCTGATCCCCGCGGTGCTCCTGCTGCTGGCGGTAGTGGTCCAGGCCCTGACCGACGACGCCGTCGGCTACGAGGCCGTGGTCAGCCTCGGCTTCACCCTCGCCCTGCCCCTCGTCGCCCTGCTCGCAGCGACTGCGGTCCTCGGGCCGGAGGTGGACGACGGGTCGATCGTCTACCTGCTGTCCAAGCCGGTGAGCAGGCACGTCATCGCCGGTAGCAAGTACGCCGTCGCCTGGGCAGCCACGATGGTGCTGGGCGCCCTCCCGCTCCTCGTCGCAGGGTTGGTGCTGGACGCGTCGGACGCCAGCCAGGCGGTCGCCTGGGGGGTCGGCGGCGCGGTGGCCGGCACGGCATACACCGCGCTGTTCCTGGGTCTCGCGGCCTTCACGAGGCACGCGGTGGTGATCGGGCTGCTGTTCTCGCTGCTCTGGGAAGGGGTGCTCGGCAGCGTCCTCGAGGGCATCCGGTGGGTGGCCATCGGCGCGTGGGGTCGTGAGGTCGCCACCGAGATCAGCTCGCAGGTCCCGGCCCAGGGCATCGGCTTCGGCTACGCAGTGGTCGCCGCGGCCCTCGTGACCGCTGGGTCGCTGTGGTTCACCGGTGACCGGTTGCGCTCGTTCACGCTGCGGGGCGACGAGTAGCTGATCCCCTCGCCATGACAACGCCGAAGGCCCGCACCGTGATCGGTGCGGGCCTTCGACACATCCCTTGGCTCAGCCCCAGACGAGGCCTCGCGCCGGGTCGGCCAGGATGGCGCCGACGTCCGCGATGAACTTGCTGCCGAGCTCACCGTCGATGAGGCGGTGGTCGAAGCTGAGGGCGAGCTGGGTGACCCAGCGGGGCTCGATCGACTCGGTGCCGTCGGCGGCGGTGACCACCCACGGCTGGCGCCGGATGGCGCCGAACGCCATGATCGCCGACTCACCCGGGTTGATGATCGGGGTGCCGGTGTCCACGCCGAAGACGCCGACGTTGGTGATCGTGATCGTGCCGCCGGACATCTCGGCCGGCTGGGTGCGCCCGTCGCGTGCAGTCGCGGTCAGTGCACCGATGGCCTCCGCCAGCTGGCGCATCGACATCTGGTCGGCGTCCTTGATGTTCGGGACCATCAGGCCCCGCGGGGTGGCGGCGGCGATGCCGAGGTTGACGTAGTTCTTGACCACGATCTCCTGGGCGGCCTCGTCCCAGGTGGCGTTGATCTCCGGGTGACGACGGATCGCGACGGTCATCGCCTTGGCCAGCACGAGCAACGGCGTGACCTTGACGTCCTTGAACTCGCGGTCCTTCTTCAGCCGGTCGACCAGCTCCATGGTGGCCGTGGCGTCGATGGTGACCCACTCGGTGACGTGCGGTGCGGTGAACGCGCTGCCCACCATCGCCTGCGCCGTCATCTTGCGGACACCCTTGATCGGGATGCGCGTCTCGCGCTCACCACCGCGGGTGAAGACCGGGGGCTGGTATGCCGCCTGGCCGGCTGCCCCACCCGTCGCGCCCGAGGGGGCGACCGGGGAGACGCCGATGGCGGCGTTGCCCGCACCGCTCGCGTGGGCGTCGACGTCGGATCGGCTGATGATGCCGCCTTCGCCGGAGCCCGCGACCGAACCGAGGTCGATGCCGAGGTCCTTGGCGTACTTGCGGACCGGGGGCTTGGCCAGCGCGCGGGCGCCGCCTTCGCGGGCGACCGGCAGGGTCGTCACCGGCTGGTCGTCGACCGGGCTGGTGGCCGGCTGGACCGCGGGCGCGATCGTGGCGGAAGGCGTTGCGGCAGCGGGTGAATCGGCGCCCTTGCGGGGGCGACGCTTGGCCTCGGTCTGCTTGACGCCATAGCCGACGAGCACGGCAGTGCGACCGGTCGACGTGGTGCCGCCAATCTTGCCCTCCTCGATCTCCTCCTCGTCCGAAGCCGCCGCAGCCGCAGCGGCCGCCATCTTGGGAGCGGGCGAGCCCTCGATGCCGGGCTCGACGGCACCCGCCGCCGGGGCGTCCTGCACCGGGGCAGGGCCACCGGAGGTGTCGACGGCGATGATCGGCGTGCCGACCTCGACCATCTGGCCCTCGGCCACGAGCAGGCCCGTGACGGTGCCGGCGAACGGCACCGGCAGCTCGACGAGCGACTTGGCGGTCTCGATCTCCACGACGATGTCGTTGACCTTGACCGTGTCGCCGACCTTGACGTTCCAGGTGACGATCTCGGCCTCGGTCAGGCCCTCACCGGGATCCGGGAGGTTGAATTCGCGAACAGACATGAGTTGCGTCCCTCTCTCAGAAGGCGAGCGAGCGGTCGACGGCGTCGAGCACCCTGTCGAGGTCGGGGAGGAACTCCTCCTCGAGCTTGCTCGGCGGGTAGGGGAGGTTGTAGCCACCGACCCGGAGCACGGGAGCCTCGAGGTGGTAGAAGCAGCGCTGCTGCAGGGCCGCGGCGATCTCGGCACCCATGCCGAGGAAGGTCGAGGCCTCGTGCACGATGACAGTCCGCCCGGTCTTCTCCACCGACGCGGCGACCGTGTCGAGGTCGAGCGGGCTGAGCGTCCGCAGGTCGATGACCTCCAGGTTCTTGCCCTCGGCTGCTGCGGCCTCGGCCGCCTGCAGGCAGGTCTTGACCATGGGGCCGTAGGCGACCAGCGTCAGGTCGGTGCCCTCACGGCATACCTGCGCCTTGAGCAGTGGACGCGGGGCGGCGGACTCGTCCACCTCGCCCTTGTCCCAGTAACGGCGCTTGGGTTCGTAGAAGAGCACCGGGTCGTCGGACTCGATGGCCTGCTGGATCATCCAGTAGGCGTCCTCGGCGTTGGAGCAGCAGACGACCTTGAGGCCGGCGGTGTGCGCGAAGTAGGCCTCGTTGGACTCGGAGTGGTGCTCGACCGCGCCGATGCCACCACCGACGGGGATCCGGATGACCATCGGCAGCTTGATCTTGCCGAGCGAGCGGGCCCGCATCTTGGCGACCTGGCTGACGATGTGGTCGAACGCCGGGTAGATGAAGCCGTCGAACTGGATCTCGACGACGGGGCGGTAGCCGCGCAGCGCCATCCCGATCGCGGTGCCGACGATGCCGGCCTCCGCGAGCGGGGTGTCGATGACGCGGTCCTCGCCGAAGTCCTTCTGGAGGCCGTCGGTGACGCGGAAGACGCCACCGAGCTTGCCGATGTCCTCGCCCATGAGGACGACCTTGGGGTCACGCTCCATGGCGGCGCGCAGCCCGTTGTTGATGCCCTTGGCAATCGTCATGCTGCCCATCAGTGGCTCCCCTCGCCCTCGAAGCCGGCGTGGTAGGCGGCGAACTCCTTGCGCTCGGCCTCGACGACCGGGTGCTCCTCGACGTAGATGTGGTCGAACATCGAGTCGGGGGTCGGGTCGGGCATCGACAGGCAGCCCTCACGGACGGCGACCGCGAGCTCGTCGCCCTCTTTCTCGAGCGCGTCGAAGAACGCCTGGTCCGCCTTCTGGGTGTGCACGAGGTAGGACTTGAGCCGCTCGATCGGGTCGCGGTGCTTCCACACCTCGACCTCGGCGGAGACGCGGTACTTGGTGGGGTCGTCCGAGGTGGTGTGGGCGCCCATCCGGTAGGTGTAGGCCTCGATGAAGGTGGGGCCGTTGCCGCTACGTGCTGCATTGAGCGCCTGCTGGGTCACGGCGTAGACGGCCAGCACGTCGTTGCCGTCCACCCGCACGCCGGGGAAGCCGAAGCCGCGGGCGCGCTGGTAGAGCGGGATGCGGGTCTGCCGCTCGTTGGGCTCGGAGATGGCCCACTGGTTGTTCTGGCAGAAGAAGACGACAGGGGCGTTGTTGACCGCGGCGTAGACGAACGACTCGTTGACGTCGCCCTGGGCGGTCGCGCCATCACCGAAGTAGGCGATCACGGCGGCGTCGCGCTCGTCGTCGCCGGTGCCGACGTCACCGTCGCGCTGGATGCCCATCGCGTAGCCGGTCGCGTGCAGCGTCTGGGCGCCGATGACGATCGTGTAGAGGTGGAAGTTCTTCTCGTTCGGGTCCCAGCCACCGTGGTTGACCCCACGGAACAGGCCGAGCAGGTTGAGCGGGTTGACCCCGCGACACCAGGCGACGCCGTGCTCGCGGTAGGTCGGGAAGGCGTAGTCCTGCGGGCGCATCGCGCGACCGGAACCGACCTGCGCCGCCTCCTGGCCGAGCAGGCTGGCCCAGATGCCGAGCTCGCCCTGGCGCTGCAGCGCGGTGGCCTCGGCGTCGACGCGGCGGATCAGCACGAGGTCGCGGTAGAAACCGCGCAGGTCCTCGTCGGTGAGGTCCTTGACGTACTCGTCGTACTCGGTGTTCTCGACGCGCTGGCCCTCGGGGGTGAGCAGCTGGATCATCTCGGGTCCGCCGTCACCGACCTCCGGGACCGGGGCGGTCAGCTCGGCGAGCACCTCGTCCTCATGCTCGACGCTCGTGGCGCCGGCGACTGCGTTGTCGCTCACTGGAACTCCTTCTTCACCCGGGCGGGGTCTCCGCCGTCATGGGCGGCTGGTGTGGGGCGCGCTTGTGGCAGCGCTCACAGGGGGCCTTACACGGCCAAGATATCGGGACGGCCGAAAATCTCAGAATCCGGACTCCTCCGTGCTCACCACCTGCAAGTTTGTAGATGGCGCGGTGGATGCCGCGGGCCCCAGTTCAGCTCCCTGGTCAGCTGAGGCGGGACTGGGAGCGCCAGAGGTCGATCCCGGCCTCCACCGCGTCCCGGTCGATCTCCTCGAGCTCGGCGTCGCTGAACCGCAGGTTGCTGACCGCGGCGGCCGAGTCCTCGAGCTGGCCGACCGAGGATGCGCCGATGAGCACCGAGGTGACCCGGTCGTCGCGCAGTGCCCAGGCCAGCGCCATCTGGGCGAGGGACTGGCCCCGCTCGGAGGCGAGGTCGTTGAGCTTGCGGACGTGGGCCAGCGACTCGTCGCTGAGCAGGTCGGGCGACAGTGACTTGCCCTGGCTGGCGCGGGACCCCTCGGGGATGCCGTCGAGGTACTTGTTGGTGAGCATCCCCTGAGCCAGCGGGCTGAAGGCGATGCAGCCGATGCCCCGCTCGCCGATGGTGTCGAGCAGGCCGCCCTCGATCCAGCGGTTCACCATCGAGTACGACGGCTGGTGGATCAGGAGCGGGACGCCCATCTTCTCGAGGACCTCGGCCGCGCGCTGGGTGCGCTCGGGCGAGTAGCTGGAGATGCCGGCATACAACGCCTTGCCCTGCTGCACCGCGGTGGCGAGGGCGCCCATGGTCTCCTCGAGCGGTGTGTCCTCGTCTGGGCAGTGGCTGTAGAAGATGTCGACATAGTCGAGACCCATCCGGGTCAGGCTCTGGTCGAGGCTGGCGAGGAGGTACTTGCGGGAGCCGCCGATGCCGTAGGGACCCGGCCACATGTCGTAGCCGGCCTTGCTGCTGATCACCAGCTCGTCGCGGTAGGGCTTGAAGTCGGCGGCGAAGTGGTGGCCGAAGTTCACCTCGGCGCTGCCGTAGGGCGGGCCGTAGTTGTTGGCCAGGTCGAAGTGGGTGATGCCGATGTCGAACGCGCGGCGCAGGATCGCGCGCTGCACGTCGAACGGCTTGTCGTCACCGAAGTTGTGCCACAGGCCGAGGCTGACCGCCGGCAGGCGCAGGCCGCTCTGGCCGACCCTGCGGTAGGGCATCGGGCCGTAACGGTCCGGGCGGGCGAGATAGGGAGGGAGCCAGGTGTCGACCATGCCCTCAGCCTATGGCCGCGTGTGCCCCAGCACCCGGGCTCAGGTGGCTGGGGGGATGTTCTGGTTGTGGTGGAAGACGTTGTCCGGGTCCCACTCGGCCTTGATCCCACGGAGGCGGGCGAGCTTGGTCTCCCCGAAGGCCGCCTCCACCCGCTCGTGCCCCTCGTCGCCGATGAAGTTGAGGTAGACCGCTCCCGACGTCCACGGCTTCATGGCCGCGGCAATGGTTCGGGTGTGGGCGATGTTCGCGTCGCTGTCCGCCGGGTCCGGCCACATCGCGAGGTAGTGGATGTTGAACGGCGAACGCCGGGACCCGAACGCCGTGGCCTCGTCGGGCACCCGGGCGACGGCACCGCCACCTGGCACCACGATGACCTGGGTCAGCGGGGACAGGGGTGACGTGGCCAGGCCCACCAGGGTGTCCACCGCGTCGTCCGGCAGCTCCTCCAGGAAGTCGGCGGTCCAGTAGTTCTGCATCCCGTGCGGGTTGGCGTCGTCGAGCAGCCGCTGGAGCGCCACGTACGGCATCGGCCCCACGTGGGCGAAGACCGGGGGCCCGAAACCCAGGATCGGAGCCATCGACGTCTCGGCCGTCTCGAGCGGGCCGGAGTAGGCGACGATGACTCCCACGGCGGGCTTGCCGCGGGCCGGTTCCGGCACCATCTCGATCGGAGGAGCGGTGATGAAGGCGACGCCGCCACCGGCCTCGTCAGGGGCATCCGCGAAGAAGTCACGGAAGTTGCGCAGCACGTCTGCGGCCATCGACGGCGGGTACATCAGCATCCCGCCGAAGACCATCGGCCCGATCGCGTGCAGGGCCAGGGTGAAGCGGGTGACGACGCCGAAGTTGCCACCACCGCCCCGCAGCGCCCAGAACAGGTCGGGGTTCTCGGTCTCCGACGCCGTCACGATCGTGCTGTCCGCCGTGACCACTTCGGCCTCGATGAGGTTGTCGCAGGTGAACCCGAGCCGGCGTTCCAGCCAGCCGCTGCCACTGCCCAGGGCGAGACCGCCGACTCCCGTCGTCGAGACCCGCCCGCCGGTCACGGCAAGCCCATGCTCCTGGGTGGCGGCGTCCAGCTCACCCCAGGTGCATCCCCCACCCACCTGGGCCGTCGCCGTGTCCGGGTCGACCACCACCTGACGCAGGCCGCGCAGGTCGATGCACAAGCCGCCGTCGACGACCGCCGACCCGTTGACCGAGTGGCCGCCGCCGTACACGGAGATCGGCAGGTCGACGACCCGTGCGTAGGCGATCGCCGCCGCGACATCAGCAGCGGAACGGCACGTCGCGATCACGGCGGGCGACCGGTCGATCATCCCGTTGAAGACGCGGCGGGCCTCGTCGTACCCGGCGTCTCCCGGCGCCAGCTGGGAGCCAGCGAACTCCGGGATGGTGCGGCGAGTGTCAGTCAGATCGGTCATGGCGGGCCTCCGGGGTGTGAGGCCGACTTTCCTCCGCCTTCCGACCGCGGCGCCTCCCCCAAAATGACGACGCAGCCGAGCTCGGCGGCGTCCGGGCTAGGCGGTGTCGGTCACCGTGGTTTCGGGTGGCGCGACGGGGTTGGCCGCCAGGAAGTCGCCGGCGACCTGGATGAGCACGTCGTTGGCCTCGGTCTCGCCGATCGTGGCGCGGACCCCGTCCGTCCCGTACTGCCGCAGCGTCAGGCCGGCCTCCTGGGCGGCGGCAGCGAAGTCGCCGGACCGCTCGCCCAGCCCGAACCAGACGAAGTTTGCCTGCGTCTCGGGGATGAACCAGCCCTGGCCCCGCAGCAGCTCGACCACGCGGGTGCGTTCGGCGACAAGGGCGTCCACCCGCTCCTTCAGCTCGTCGAACGCCTGGAGCGACGCCACGGCCGCAGCCTGGGCGATCGAGTTCACGCCGAACGGGGTGGCCGTCTTGCGCAGGGCGGACGCGACCGGAGGGTGCGCCACGGCATACCCGATGCGCAGCCCGGCCAAGCCGTAGGCCTTGGAGAAGGTGCGCAGCACCATCACGTTGGGGCGGTCGCGGTAGAGCTCGAGGCTGCGCGGTGCCTCCTCGTCGGTGACGAACTCGACGTAGGCCTCGTCGATGACCACGAGGACGCGGTTCGGCACGGAGTCGAGGAACCGCTCGAGCTCGGCGTGGGTGACCATCGGGCCGGTGGGGTTGTTGGGGGTGCAGACGATGACGACCTTGGTGCGGTCGGTGATCGCCGCGCGCATCGCGTCGAGCCGGTGGCGGGCGTGGTCGTCGAGCCCGACCTGGACCGAGCTGGCGCCCGCGAGCGCCGTGACGATCGGGTAGGCCTCGAAGGAGCGCCAGGCGTAGACGACCTCGTCGCCCGGGTCGCAGGTGGCCGCGATGACCTGGCCGAGGACGCCGACCGAACCGGTGCCGGTGGCGATGTGCTCGACGGGGACCCCGAGCGTGTCGGCGAGGGCCTGGGTGAGCTCGGTGACCGCCATGTCGGGGTAGCGGTTGATGTTGCCCGCCGCCTCGCGGACCACCTCGAGCACCGAGGGCAGCGGCGGATAGGGGTTCTCGTTGGAGGACACCTTGTATGCCGTGACGCCCTCCGGCGCGGCCGCGGGCCTGCCGGGGACGTAGGCGGGCACCTGGTCGAGTGCCGCGCGCAGCTGCACCCCGTCGTCGCTGGTCGGGTCGCTCATGCGCCCACTGTAAGGGCGGTCAGTCGTCGTCGCCGTCGGGGAGGACCCAGCCGAGGATCATCGAGACGATCGTGATGACGATGGCGCCGAGCACCGCGTCCCAGAAGAACTCGTCGATGGTGAAGCTCAGCCCCAACGGGTCGGCGATCCACTCGGTCAGCTGCAGCATGAACGCGTTGACGATGAAGGTGAACAGCCCCAGCGTCAGGATGATGACGGGGAAGCTGAGGAACTTCGCGATCGGCTTGACGACGGCGTTGACCAGCCCGAAGACCAGGGCGACGAGCAGCACCGTCGCGAACTTGGAGCCGAACTTGCCGTCCCCGAAGCTGATCCCGGGCAGCAACCACGCCGCCACCCACAGTGCCACCGCGTTGACCGCGACCTTGATCAGGAAGTTCATGGTTCCGATCGTGCCAGATGTCTAGACGTGCCTGCGGGACGTGACGACCCGGAACCGGTTGGCCACGAACGCCGCGTCGACGTAGGCCGAGTTGGCGGCCGGGTTTCCGCCCGTGCCGTGGTAGTCCGAGAACGCAGCGGTCTGGTTGACGAACACCGGCCCGGTGAGGTTCTCCGACAAGGCAACTCCAGCGTCAGCGGCCGCGTCCCGGGCGGCGTCGAGCACGTCCTCGGACGTCGAGTAGATGGCCGCCGTCATCGCGCCGTGCTCGCGCACCGTGTCGCGGAACTGCGCCAGCGACTGGTCGGTCCCCGACGTCCCGATGAGGAAGGTCACCGGGCCGAAGCACTCCTGGGTGTAGACGTCCTCGCGGCTGGCATCCATGCTGACCAGACCCGGGGCGCGGACCACCGCGTCGGGGTATGCCGGGTGGGTCACCTCGCGTGAGTCCAGCACCACCGTGCCGCCCGCCTCCTCGGCGAGCGCGGCGAGACCCGCTGCGTTGGCGCGGACTCCGTCGTTGACGGTGGCGCCGAGCAGCTCGACGGCCCGGGCGTCGTCACCGGTCAGCTTGCCCACTGCCGCAGCCAGTTTTGCGCCGAAGTCCTCGAAGGACAGCTGACCCTCGTCGGTGGCGATCCCGTCGCGCGGGACATAGATGTTCTGCGGGGTCGTGCACATCTGGCCGGAGTAGAGCGTGAGCGAGAAGGCAAGGTTGCCCAGCACCCCTCGCAGGTTGTCGGTCGAGTCGACGACGATCGTGTTGACGCCGGCCTTCTCGGTGTAGACGAGCTGGCCGCGGGCGGCGCCGTGCTCCTCGAGCCAGCCGCCGAAGGTCGGTCCGCCGGTGTAGTCGATGATCCGGACCTCGTCGCGCTCGGCGAGCACCTTGGCCAGGCCCTCGCCCTCGGACTCGGGGGCGAGCTGGACCAGGTCGGCGCTGAAGCCGGCCGCGGTCAGCACCTCGCGGCATACGGCCACCGAGATCGCGAGGGGGAGCACCGCGCGCGGGTGCGGCTTCACGATGACGGGGTTGCCCGTGACCAGTGAGGCGAACAGGCCAGGGTAGCCGTTCCACGTCGGGAAGGTGTTGCAGCCGATCACGA
Organism: uncultured Actinomycetota bacterium; assembly: GCA_963740865.1. Lineage (GTDB taxonomy): Bacteria > Actinomycetota > Actinomycetes > Actinomycetales > Dermatophilaceae > Pedococcus. The sequence goes on along the minus strand of CAVUGH010000024.1, from coordinate 121,067 downwards.
GGGCGACGCCACGCGGCACGACGCGGTAGTCCTTCTGCATCCGCAGCGGCGCGGGGTTGCCCTCCTTGTCGCGGCCGGGCTTCTCCCAGACGACGGACGCGGGCACCCGCTCCTGCTCCACGAGGCCGGCGACGATCGACTCGAGAGCGCGGTCCTGAGCGTGCGGACCTGCTGCCTGGAACGCCATGACGAACGGCTGGCCCGTCGTGTGCATCACCGAGTGGGCGATCTCGAAGGACCGCGCGTTGATCTGCTCGACGATCTCGACGCAGACCGCCGCACGGGTGCGGGCACCGGCGTCGCGCCACGCGGGGGTTGCGTCGGCAGCCGCCGCGAAGGCGGCGTCGAGGTCGAGATGGGGATAGGTGATCCCCAGCGCGGGCCCGTAGGGCGAGACCTCCTCGCCGACCCCGTCACCGTCCGTGCGCACGTCGCCGAGGCCGCCGAACGCGTTGTCGCGCAGCGCCTCGTACGCCGCCTGGCCGGCTTCCGCGGAGCCCTCGCCGTAGACACGGGGCGAAGGGGACTCCGGGAAGCGGCTGAAGTAGGAGCGGTCGGCGAGCGCCTGGGTCGCCTGCGCGATCACCTCGGCGTGCTTGTCGACGAGCGGGTGAGTCGCGAGATCAGTAGCCGTGGACATGGGACCAGTCTATGGACAATCCGCAATGGTCGCTCTAGAGTAACCGTTGCCCATGAGTAACCAATCAGCTCTCGCCCTCGACGCTCTCGGCGACCCGAGTCGCCGCCAGATCCTCGAGCTCCTCGCCGAGCGCCCGCGGGCGGTCGGCGAACTTGCCGCCGCCATGCCGATCGGGAGGCCTGCCGTGAGCAAGCACCTCAAGGTGCTCGAGGGCGCCGGCCTGGTGGACCACGAGAGCCGCGGCACGCGCAATCTCTACGCCCTTGCTCCGGACGGGCTGGTCGACCTCCAGCAGTGGCTGGTCGTCACCTGGGACACCGCCCTCGCCTCGTTCGCCACCTTTGTTGAACAACACCGCGTCGAACAGCACCGCGTCGCACAGCACCAGCACTCCGTCGAACTACACCAGGAGAAGGGCCCGCACCATGACCGCTGAAGCAGCCGAGAACGTCACCCACGACGCTGTCGCCCCGATCCGGCGCGAGGTCCGGGTTCAGTGCGACACCGACACGGCCTTCGAGCTGTTCACCGCCCATCTCGGGGCCTGGTGGCCGGTTGGCACCCACAGCGTGTTCGGGACCCAGGGCAGTGTCGCCTTCGAGGACGGGGTCGTCGTCGAGCGGCGCGGATCCGACCAGGCGGTCTGGGGCACCGTGCTGCGCTGGGAGCGGCCGGTCGGGTTCGCGATGACCTGGCACCCGGGGCAGGGCTCCGAGCGGGCCACCGAGGTCGCCGTCGACTTCGCACCGGCCGGGGACGGCACGCTGGTCACGCTGACGCACACGGGCTGGGAGCGACTGGCCGAGCCTGCGGCTGCGCGAGCGGAGTACGACCGCGGCTGGCCACTGGTGCTCGCCCACCTCGGGCGGCAGGTCGAGGGTGCCGGTGAGGAAGAGGGGCCCGCGGGCGAGTGGTTCGCGCTGCACCACCGGCCGGGCCCCGCACTCTCCGACGGTGGCTCCGTGTTCGCGCACCCGCTGTTCCGTGAGCACGTCGCCTTCCTGCACCGACTCCAGAAGCGCGGCTGGCTGGTCGCCGCTGGGCCGGTGGACGCCGCGCACGGTGCGGGGATGGCCGTGGTGCGCATCCCCGCCGGAGCGGGCGCCGAGCTCGACGAGCTGACCCGCACCGACGATGGGTCGGTGACCGGCGGGGTGCTGACGGTGACCGTGCAACCCTGGGACGTGCGGTTCATCGGTGCTGACTGACCGACTGTTTGCCACGATGGGGTCGTGACCGACTCCCACCCTGACGAGATTCCCGCTCCTGACCTGAGCCACGTCCAGCGAATGTGGGACGACGACGAGGCCTCGCGCGGCCTCGGCATGGAGGCACAGGTGATCGAGATCGACCACGCTGTCGTGCGGATGACGGTCACCGAACCCATGGTGAACGGGCACGACATCGCCCACGGCGGCTTCATCTTCACCCTCGCCGACTCGACCTTCGCGCTGGCTTGCAACAGCCGGGGCGCCCTCACCGTGGCGGCCGGCGCGGACATCACCTTCGTCACCCCCGCACGGCGCGGCGAAGTCCTCGTCGCGGACGGCCGGGTGCGAGCGGCCTACGGGCGCAGCGGGATCACCGACGTGACGGTGACACGCGAGTCCGACGGCGCCCTGGTCGCCGAGTTCCGCGGCCGATCCCGCAGCCTCCCACCGCGCTGAGGCGCTGAGGCGCGATGGCGCCATGACTCTTGGGGGCGTCGAAGCCGGCGCGACACAATAGGGACTCCCCTGCCGCACCCGGTCAGGGCCAAGTCAGCGGCGCGTCCCGGCGACGCTATGCGGTGCCCCTCAGGGCGGGGCACGGCATAGCGTCGGGCGAAGGGGTCCCCCCCACCCCCTCGAGGGCTGCCCCACGGACGCTTTCGGGCGATGTCGCGCCGCGGTGGCCCGGGTGATCCACAGGCAGTGAGCGGTGCATCCGTCATCAACAGTCTTCGCCCACCTGGGTGCCGAGCAGCGGACTCGCTTGTCAGCATGCGACATGGCCGCTGACTGGAGGAGGACGACCGCGCGCCTGTTGGCCGAGTGGCGCAGCGCGCAGGAGCGGCTGACTCTGGTGGAGTGCATCGGCCTCGCCCAACGCCGTCGCCGGAACAGCCTGGGTGTCGGTCAGCGCGAGTACGCGCAGAGCCGCGGCTGGAGCAAGAGCCAGCAGGCACGGCTGGAGAGTGCCCCCGAGACCCTCAAGCTCGCCGACGTGCTCGTCGCCCTGGACGGCACCGGCTTCCACCTCGAGCTGCACCACGACGGCGACGGCCGCGCGGTCGCGCCCGTGGACTGGGCGGCGAGCGAGCTGGTGGCACGGTTCAGCGACGGGCGACGCTTCCCCGCAGCAGTCAACCCGGTCCGCTCGCGGAGCACCCGGACGTGGTTCTACACGCGGCATCCGCACGACGTCGCTCCGCCCAGCTGGACCTGGTTTCGCGCCGACTGACCTCATCCGCGCCCCGCTCGACGGGCACAACAGCCCATTTGTCCCTAGGGTCCGAGATGGCCGAAACCCGGCCGAAACCCTCTGGAGGATCCATGCGTACATCGAACCTGACCAGGATGAGGACCTTCGCGGCCGCGGCCGCGGCCGCCATCGCCGCGTTGGCGGCTGTGGCCCCCGCCGCCGCTGCCTCGGCGGCGGACTCCCCGAGCGACGGGCCCACCAAGGGACCTTGCGCCTACACACCGCTCGAGGACCAGACCTACTCGACGTGGACGGGACTACCGCAGGACCCGATGCAGACTCCGAGCCGCGGTGAGCAGCAGGTGACGCTGCAGACCAACCACGGCGACATTCCGCTCGTGCTGGACCGCGCCCTCGCGCCGTGCACCGTCCAGAACATGGTGTTCCTCACCCACCAGAAGTACTTCGACGACACCATCTGCCACCGCCTCACGGCCTACCAGACACCGCCGTCGGCGCTGTCGGTGCTGCAGTGCGGTGACCCGCTCGGGAGCGGCTGGGGCGACCCGGGCTACTCCTTCAAGGACGAGCTCGACGCGGCCCAGGCGTTGCCGAACTGGCCCGGCTTCCCCGATGGCAGCCGCAAGAACTACACCCGCGGCACCCTCGCCATGGCCAACGGCGGACCGGACACCAACGGCAGCCAGTTCTTCCTCGTCTACAAGGACTCTCGGCTGCGTCCCGACTACACCGTGTTCGGGCACATCACCGAGGCGGGGATGAAGGTCCTCGACGAGATCGCGGCCGGTGGCATCGACCCCGGCACCGAGGGCACGCCCCAGGACGGCGCCCCCGCCAGCCCGGTCGTCATCGAGCGCGCCAAGAGCGGCCGCTGACCAACACCACCGGTATGCCGCCCGCGCGGCTCCCGCTCGTCCGCCACCCCTGCGTGCCTCGCCCAGGGAGTGGCCACGCGGGCCGGGAGCCCGCGGCGCGGCATACGGTAGGAACATGCGCGTCCTCGTCACCGGCGGTGCCGGCTACATCGGATCCCACACCGTCGTCCAGCTCGTCGCGGCGGGGCACGAGGTCGTGGTCGTCGACAACTTCTCCAACGCCAAGCCCACCGTGGTCGGGCGACTGGAGTCGCTGACCGGGACGCCCCTCGAGGTGCATGTCTTCGACCTGACCGACCGCGACAAGATCGAGTCCCTCTTCGCGGCGCGAGCGTTCGACGCGGTGATCCACTTCGCCGGGTTCAAGGCGGTCGGCGAGAGCGTCGACGTGCCGCTCGAGTACTACCAGAACAACCTCGACTCGACCTTCTCCCTGGTGCGGGCCATGCAGCGCCACGGCTGCTTCCGGTTGGTGTTCTCCTCCTCGGCCACCGTCTACGGCGAGAACGCTCCGGTGCCGATGAAGGAGGAGTTCCCGACCTCGGCGACCAACCCGTACGGCTGGACCAAGGTGATGATCGAACAGGTCCTGCGGGATGTCGCCGGCACCGACGAGCGCTGGCGGATCGCCCTGCTGCGCTACTTCAACCCGGTCGGCGCCCACCTCTCAGGGACCATCGGCGAGGACCCGCAGGGCATCCCGAACAACCTGATGCCGTTCATCGCGCAGGTGGCGGTCGGCAAGCTGGACAAGCTCAGCGTCTTCGGCGACGACTACGACACCCCCGACGGGACGGCCCTGCGCGACTACATCCACGTCGAGGACCTGGCCGCCGGCCACCTGGCAGCGCTGACCAAGCTCGGCAGCACCGACGAGCGGGTGTCGACATGGAACCTCGGCACGGGGCACGGGACGTCGGTGCTCGAGGTGCTGCACGCCTTCGAGAAGGCCTGCGGTCACGAGCTCCCCTACGAGGTCGTGGCACGGCGGCCGGGGGACATCGCCGCCTCCTATGCCGACCCGTCCCGCGCAGAACGCGAGCTCGGGTGGAAGGCCACCCGCACCATCGAGGACATCTGCACCGACCAGTGGCGCTGGCAGCGCGGCAACCCCCTGGGCTACCCCGACTGAGCCGCTCCCACCAGCCAGTCGAAGAGCGCCTGCTGGTGTGGGACTGTCGCCGCGTCTACCTCCGGATGCCATTGCACCGCAATGGTTTTCCCATCGACCGACTCGAACGCCTCGATGCATCCGTCGGGTGTCGTGGCGCTGGGCACCACCCCCGCGGGGAGGCCGTCACAGGCCTGGTGGTGGTTCGACCAGCCGGGCAGGGAGCCGCCGCCCATCACCTGCTCCAACAGGGTCCCGGGCACGATGTCCACGTCGTGCGGGTTGTTGCCGTGCGGCACCGTCGTCTCGTCGAAGTGCTGGTGGATCGTGCCCCCGAGGACGACATTGAGGACCTGCATGCCGCGACAGATCGCGAGGATCGGGAGGCCTGCGTCGGCAGCTGCGCGCGCGATCGACACGTCTGCCGCATCCTGCTCTGGCGGCGCGTGGGTCTCGCGAGGATGGACGTCCGGGACGCCGAACGGCGCCAGGTCGAGGTCGTTGCCCCCCTGGAGCAGCACCGCGTCGGCGATCGCGACGAGCGCCTCGGCCCGCTCCTGCGAGTCCGGCCAGACGAGCACCGGCTCGCCGCCCGCGCGGACGACGGCGTCGACGACGGTGCGGGTCGCGTAGACCCCGGGGCGGTCGGGGCTGCCGATCGTGTCGGCCCAGCGCGCGGCGACGAGGACGACAGGACGCGGCATACGGTCGACCCTAGCCACTGGAATCTGCGGGAGTCGGCACCGGTTGAATGGAGACCATGGCAGCTGAACGTCCGTACCGCGTCACCGTCGTCTGCACCGGCAACATCTGCCGCTCCCCGATGGGCGAGTTCGTCCTGCGCGAGCGGTTCGACGAGGCGGGGCTCGGCGACGAGGTGGTCGTCGACTCGGCCGGGACGCACTCCTGGGAGGTGGGCAGCCCGGCCGACCCGCGCACCCTGGCCGTCCTCGCTCGCAACGGCCACGACGACTTCGGCGGGCAGGACCATGTCGCCCGCAAGTTCGAGGTGTCCTGGCTGCCCGAGGTCGACCTCGTCCTTGCCGCCGATGCCGGGCACCTGCGCGAGCTGACCCGGCTGGCCCGCACGGAGGCGCAGCGCGCCAAGATCCGGCTGTTCCGCTCCTTCGACCCGGACGCCGAGGGTTCTGGCGACCTCGACATGGACGACCCCTGGTACGGCGACGACTCCTCGTTCGACCAGACCTATGCCGAGGTGGTCGCCGCTGCCGATGGCGTCGTGGAGCACGTCCGCCGCGAGCTCGCCGAGCGCTGAGCGCCGAGCCACGCCGCGCGGTGAGCACCTGACCGCGCGCTGCCCGGAATAGTTGAATATCGAACTATTGTTGAGGGGGCATGACCACGTCCAGCACCCCCATGACGCTGCGGCTCGAGTGGGCCCGCAGCCTGTTCGACCACGGCGACTTCAGCGCTGCTGCCAAGGCGCTGGCCGAGCTCGTCGACGAGGCCGGCACGGACGAGACGTTGCACGGAACCGCCGAGCTCGAGTTGTTGCTCGCCCGCGCCTACTTCGGCTCCGCGCAGCTCGGGCGCGCCGAGACAGTGCTGCGCCGCCTGTCTGAGGAGGCGCCCGACGACGGCTACCTCCACCTGCTGCTCGGACGCACCCTGCAGCGGCAGGCTCGACACGACGACGCCCGCCGACACCTCGCCCTCGCCGAGGTCCTGGGCGACTACGAGCGACCTGCCGCCTACGGGGAACCCACCACCGTGCCGACCAGCTGAGACCTGCTGAGACCATCCCGACGAACTGAGCGATGATGACCGACTACGGACAGGACCTGCAGTTCGGGATCTTCCCGAGCCCCGAGGCCACCACGGCCGACCTGACGCTCGAGCTCAGCGAGGCCGCCGACGTCACCGGGCTCGACCTGGTGACCATCCAGGACCACCCCTACCAGGCCAAGCACCTCGACGCCTGGACCCTGCTGTCGGTCATCGCCGCCCGCACCACCTCGGTCCGGGTCGCCCTCAACGTCGCCAACCTGCCGCTGCGTCCACCGGTCGTCCTGGCGCGGAGCGTGGCGACCCTCGACCGGCTCAGCGGCGGACGGGTCGAGCTGGGCCTGGGCACCGGCGCGTTCTGGGACGCGATCGTCGCCGCGGGCGGCACCCGCCTGTCGCCGGGAGAGTCCGTCGAGTCGCTCACCGAGGCAATCGAGGTCATCCGCGCCGTCTGGGCCGGCGACGGCGCTCCGTCGGTGCGGGTCGAGGGCCAGCACCACCGGGTCGTCGGCCTGCACCCCGGCCCCGCGCCGGCCCATCCGGTCGAGATCTGGCTGGGTGCCTACAAGCCGCGGATGCTCCGCGTCACCGGTCGCCTCGCGGACGGCTGGCTCCCGAGCATGGGGTATGCCGAGCCGTCGGGTCTGCGTGCCATGAACCAGACCATCGACGACGCGGCCCGCAAGGCCGGGCGGGACCCGGCCGCGATCCGTCGGCTCTACAACGTCAAGCCCCGCGTCGGCGCCGAGCAGCTGGCCGAGCTCGCGCTCGAGGAAGGCATGAGCACCTTCATCGCGCCGGTGTCGTCGCTTGCTGACGTGCAGCGCTTCGCCACCGAGATCGCCCCGGCCGTGCGTGAGCTGGTCGACGACGAGCGGGCCCGACGCGCCGCGGCCCCCTCGCCGTCCGCCGCGCCCGCGCCCGAGGCATCGACGGAGGCATCGACGGCACCCGCGGTCCAGCTGCGCGGCGACGAGGAGGCGACGCGCCGGCATACCGCTGCGCCGGAGACGGAAGACGTTGCGGCGCAGGCACACTCGGGAGCCGGGGCACACCTGGTCGAAGTGCACGACGGGCTGCGGGCTGAGCTGACGCGGCTGCGCGACATCGTCGAGCAGGTGGTGGCCGGCGAGGAGCAGGCCCACCGGGCGCGCAACGCCATCAACGAGCTGACCATGCGCCAGAACAACTGGACCCTCGGCGCCTACTGCGCGCAGTACTGCCGGTTCGTGACGGGGCACCACGGGATGGAGGACCGCTCGGTGTTCCCGCACCTTCGCCGCAGCGACCCCGCCCTCACGCCGGTGCTCGACCGGCTGGAGTCGGAGCACCTCGTCATCCATGACGTCCTCGAGCAGCTCGACGAGGCGCTCGTCGGCCTCGTGTCGGGAGCCTCCGGTTCGGCCGAGCTGCAGCGTGTGGTCGACCGCCTCTCGGAGACGCTCCTGGAGCACCTGTCCTACGAGGAGGTCGAGCTGGTGCCAGCGCTCGACCGGCACGGCTTCTACTGAGGCCTGCCTGACAGCGCGCGGTGGCTCTGGCCGCCGTGGGTGGCCGCGGGGTACGTTCCGCGGATGGCTCCTCTGGACGCACAGTCCGACCAGCGCCTGCTCGCCGCCCTCCAGGACGGGGACGCGGAGGCGTTGCGCGAGCTGCTGGCCGCCGAACCCGGTCGCGCTGCGACCACGATGGGGCCGTTGCCCGGGCACCCGCGTGGTGCGTCGCCGCTGGGATACGTCGCGATGCGTCGGTACGACACCGCCACGGGCGTCTGGGGCGACGTTCCGGGGACGCAGGCCCTGGCGCGGGCACTGGTCGAAGCGGGGGCTCCCGTCGACGGCGACGCGAATGACAGTGAGACACCGCTGATCACGGCTGCGAGCTACGGCGACGCCGCGGTGGCCGAGGAGCTCGTGGCTTCGGGCGCGGACGTCAGCGCACGCTCCGCGCCCTCCGCCGGTGGCGTGCCCGACGCGACTGCCCTGCTCCACGCTGCCGTCTTCGGCATGACCGGCGTGGTCGACGTGCTGGTCGCGGCCGGTGCGTCACCGGCCTCGATCGAGGAAGCCGCAGCAGCAGGCGACGTCACGGGCTTCGTCGAAGGGGCCGACGAGCAGTCCCGCGTCCGCGCGCTCGTCATGGCTGCCGACCACCAGCGCCTGAACGTGATCGACGTGCTGGTGGGCGCGGGCACCCCACTGGACGAGGCCGATGCGGTCTGGGGACGTCACCCCCTGCGCGTCGCCGCCGAGGATGGCCGCGACCGTTCGGTCGCCCATCTCCTCGCGCTCGGGGCCGACCCACTGGGACTCGACGGCGACGGTGCGAGCGCCCTGGACCTGTGCCGGGCGGCCCGGGCGAGCCACCGCGACCAGGCGCCCTTCGACCGCGTGGAAGCGCTTCTCAATGCGGCGCCTCGCTGAGGACTCCTCGCGCAGCGTGGAGCACACGGTGCGCGGCGGTCGGTGAGCCGTCCTAGCGTGGGTGAGGACGGAAGGGAACCACATGTCCGACCCCTCGACCCACGCCCCTGATTCGACCACCAAGCCCCGCACCTACCCCAGCGGCGTCACCTCCTGGGTCGACCTCGAGGTGGCAGACCTCGAGGCCCTGGAGACCGCCACCCGGTTCTACGGCGGCCTGTTCGGCTGGACGTTCGACCAGGCCACGCCGGACGACGCACCATTCCGCTACCTCATGGCCCGCCTCGACGGCCGGAACGCAGCAGGTCTGGGCGGCCCGGCATCGCCGGATCGACCTGGTGGCACCGAGTGGACCACCTATGTCGCGGTCGACGACGCCGACGAGGCGGCCTCGCTGGTCGAGCGCTCAGGCGGACGCGTCGTGCTGCCACCCGTCGATGCGGGCGAGGGTGGCCGGTCCGTCCTGTGTGCTGATCCCGAGGGCCTGCGGTTCGGGCTCTTCCAAGCCAAGCGCCAGCTCGGCGCGCAGGTCACCAACCAGCCCGGCGCCTGGAACTTCAGCGACCTGCACACCGCCGACCCGCTCGGGGCCCAGTTCACCGTCAGCCAGTTCACCCCGCCGGGCTGACCGTTCGGGCGGCTCACCGTTCGAGCGGCTCACCGTTCGAGCGGCTGACCGTCCGCGCGGCAGTTCAGTCGCTCGACGGGGCCAGGTCCCGGTGCCGCTGGTCGACACCGCCAGGACCGTACGGGTAGTCGTCGGGCCGCGGTGCGCTCACGTCGCTCAACCGGTCGAGCTGCTCGGCCGTGAGGTCGAGGTCAGCGGCCGCGAGGTTGTCGGTGAGCTGCTCGACGTTGCGGGCACCGAGGATCACCGATGTGACAGCGGGCTGCGCACCGACCCAGGCCAGCGCGACCTGGGCCGACGTCACCCCGGCCTGCGCGGCGACCTCGCCGACGGCGTCGATGACCGCCCAGGTGCGCTCCTGCTGGTTGCGCGGCCCCCATGCCTCCATGCCCCGCTCCGGGTCCTCGCCGAGCCTCGACTCACCCTTCGGCGTGGTGTCGCGCTGGTACTTGCCGGTGAGCCATCCCCCGGCCAGGGGCGACCACGGGAGCAGCCCGAGGCCGCCGTCGAGGCAGGCCGGGACCACCTCGTGCTCGATGTCGCGGACCAGCAGGTTGTACTGCGGCTGCAGGGTCACCGGTGGGGTCCAGCCGTGCTCGCGTGCGGTGTGGACCGCCTTGGTGACCTGCCAGCCGAGGTAGTTCGAGAAGCCGTAGTAGGAGATCTTGCCGGCGCTGACGGCGTCGTCGAGGAACCGCAGGGTCTCGTCCAGCGGGGTCACCGCGTCCCACGCGTGCAGCTGGTAGAGGTCGATGTGTTCGACGTCGAGGCGCCGCAACGAGTCGTCGAGGGCGCGGCGCAGGTGGCGGCGCGAGAGTCCGAGGTCGTTCGCTCCGTCTCCCATCGGGAAGCGGCCCTTGGTGGCGAGGACCAGGTCCTTCGCGTCGTCCGGGTGGGACTTCAGCCACCGGCCGATGATCTCCTCGGAGACACCCTTCGAGTAGACGTCGGCGGTGTCGAGCAACGTGCCACCGGCCTCGACGTACGCCTCGAGGATCGCGCCGGACGTCGCCTCGTCCGCCTCCGCGCCGAACGTCATCGTGCCAAGGCACTGGGTGGAGACGACCGTGCCGCTGGAGCCGAGCGTGGTGTATCGCATGCCTCTCACGGTATGCCGCGTGTCGCGCTCGCGCGCGGGCGCGCCAGACCGCGTCACAGCCACCCGGCCCACCACCGTCGGGGCCGCGCGTCGGGGTGGCAGGCACCCGGCATACCGGTGTCCGGAGGTGGCCGCGCACTCTGGGAGACTGTGGTTCATGGCTTCGCTTGCTGACGCGACCCCTCCCATCGCGCTGGGCGCCCTCGACGGTCGCTACCGCGGTGTGGTGGCGCCGCTCGTCGACCACCTCTCCGAACCGGCGCTCAATCGGGAGCGGGTGCGGGTCGAGGTCGAGTGGCTGATCTTCCTCACCACGCACCAGGTGGTTCCCGGGGTCCGTGCGCTGACCGGCGGTGAGCAGCAACAGCTTCGGCAGGTCGTCGAGGACTTCGCCGCTGACGAGATTGCCGAGCTCGCCCAGATCGAGGGCGAGACGGCGCATGACGTCAAGGCGGTCGAGTACTTCCTCAAGCGACGCCTCACCGCGATCGCCCCCGGCGACGAGGACCGCGGGCTCGCCGAGCTGATCCACTTCTGCTGCACCAGCGAGGACATCAACAACCTCTCCTACGCCCTCATGGTCAAGGGCGCGGTCAACGACGTCTGGCTGCCACGCGCCACTGCGCTGGTGGAGTCGGTGGCCACGATGGCGTCCGACCTGCGCGACGTGCCGCTGCTCGCGCACACCCACGGGCAGCCCGCGACCCCCACCACGATGGGCAAGGAGCTGGCCGTCCTGGCCCACCGGCTGGGCCGCCAGCTGCGTCGGATCGGCGGCGCGGAGTTCCTCGGCAAGCTCAACGGTGCGACCGGCACCTATGGCGCGCACCTCGCGGCTGTGCCCGACGCAGACTGGCCGACGCTCAGTCGCGAGTTCGTCGAATCCCTTGGGCTGCAGTGGAACCCGCTCACCACCCAGATCGAGTCCCACGACTGGCAGGCCGAGCTCTACGCCGACATCGCCCGGTTCAACCGGATCCTGCACAACCTCTGCACCGACGTCTGGACCTACATCTCGCTCGGCTACTTCGCGCAGGTCCGCGGCCAGGGCACTGTCGGGTCGAGCACGATGCCGCACAAGGTCAACCCGATCCGGTTCGAGAACGCCGAGGCCAACCTCGAGGTCAGCAACGCGTTGTTCGACGTGCTCTCGTCGACGCTGGTCAACAGCCGGCTCCAACGTGACCTCACCGACTCCTCGATGCAGCGCAACATCGGCGTGGCGTTCGGCCACTCCGTGCTGGCCATCGACAACGCCGCCCGCGGACTGGCCGGCCTCGACGCCGTACCGACGGCGATGGCTGCCGACCTCGACTCCAACTGGGAGGTCCTCGGCGAACCGGTCCAGTCCGCGATGCGCGCCCTGGGAGCCCAAGGAGTCGCCGGCATGGAGAACCCCTACGAGCGCCTCAAGGAGCTCACCCGCGGCCGTCGCATCACCGGCGACGACCTGCGCGAGTTCGTGGCGGGACTTGGCCTTCCGGACGACGTCGCCAAGCGCCTCGCCGAGATGACGCCCCAGAGCTACATCGGCGCAGCCCCCGAGCTGGTCGACTACCTCGACGTGAACTGAGCCGACTGCCCGTGGCCGCGGTGGGCTGGTTGGTGTTGGCGCTGGTGTTCGTGGACGAGCTGCTCGCCGCCGCGGCGGCAGCGGTCTGGGGCAAGCACGCCGGAGGGGTCGCGCTGGCGATCGTCATGCCGTTGCTGGTGATCGTGGTGTGGTGGGTCTTTGCCTCGCCCAAGGCGCCGCGTGGCGGTCCGGTCGTGCGTCCGGTGACCAAGGTGCTGGTGTTCGGCCTGGCCGGCATCGGCCTGTGGGCAGCCGGCCACCACGCCTGGGCGGTCGCCTTCCTCGTGTTCTCGGTCGTCGTCAACGCCCTGGCCCAGCTGCCGTCCATCCAAGCCCTTGTGCCGGACGCAACGAGCGGGCCGAGCATCGACTCCTGAGCATCGACTCCTGAGCGATGTCCGGGTGGAGGCGTAACGTCGCCGCCATGGCTGCACGCAAGGCGAAGCTGTCGGACCTCGGCGAGATCGCGCTCGCGCTCCCCGAGGTCGAGGAGGGCACCTCCTGGGGGAACCCCGCGTACACGGTGCGGGGCAAGTCGTTCCTGCACTTCCGCGAGCCGCGCCCCGATGCCATAGACGCCGACACCGGGGAGCGCATGACCGACGTCATCATGTTCACGGTGCCGGACCAGGCCGACAAGGACGCCCTCGTCGAGGCCGACGGACCGTGGTTCACGACGCCGCACTTCAACGGCTACAACGCGATCCTGCTGCGCCAGCGCGACCTTGGTCGGGTGACCCGCGCCGAGCTGGCCGAGGTCATCACCGATGCGTGGGCGGCGCGGGCGCCGAAGCGGCTGGTCACGGAGTTCTTCGCCGACCGGTGAGCCGGGTATGCCGCGCGGCTGGCTCGTCGATGCGCGGCACGTTCGGGGGTGGCCAGCACATAGCACCGACAGGTGAGGGGGCCGATTCCCGTTGCACCGCAACGATATTCGCTGACCCTAGACCTTGAGTCTTGATTCGAACAGGTGTACGATTGTGGTATGTCGATCAGCCCGGTGGCAGTGCAGCGTGACGAGGTCCAGCGTGACCTCTGGACGCGCACCGCTGCCGTGGCCGGGCGGCTGAACCGGGCCCACGCAGACCTGGTCGACCTCGCCGTCGAGCTGATCGAGGGCGGCCACTGGGGTGACGGTGGGTTCACGTCGCCCGAGCACTACTTCGTCGTCCGCGCGGCGCTGTCGCCGGCGCACGCCCGCGACGTGGTGGCCGTGGCGAGGCGGCGCACCGAGCTGGGCGTGGTGGCCGAGTCCGTCGCGGCCGGTCGGCTCTCGCTGGACCAGGCCGCCGTCGTCGCGCACCACGTGCCCGCCAGCCACCAACGGTCCGTCGGCGAGCTGGCCCAGCACATGACCGTGCCGCAGCTGCGTCGCGCCGTGTCCCGGCACGCGTTCACCATCCAGCCCCCCGCAGACGCCGATCCCGAAGCGGCTGGAGAAGCGGCACCCGAGGGGACCACCGCGGACCAGTCACACGCGTCGGAGCTGGTGGAGCAGAGCCCGGCCGAGCGGCGGGCCTGCGCCAAGCCCGACCTGGCGATGCACTACGACCGCGACGGCCGGTTCCAGCTGCGCTACAGCGCCCCCGCCACCGTCGGCGCCCTGGTCGAGCAGGCCCTCAAGGAAGCCAAGGACGCCCTGTTCACCGCCCAGACAGGCCCAGGGTTCGGCGCGCCGAGCGCCGCAGCTGCTCCCGAAGACAGTGTCACTTCGGGCACCAACCGCATGGTCCCGCAGACGTGCAGACCGTCGGAGGCGCTGATGGCGGCACAGGTGACCGCCCGACCTACGCCGACGCCCTGGCCGAGATCGCCCACCGCGCCCTGTCCACCGTGACCTCGACCAGCCGGGCCAGCCACTACCGGGTCTACCTGCACCTGTCGACCGACGGCGCCTGGCTCAACGGCGCCAGCACCATCCCGCACCGGCTCATCGCCCGCTTCCTGACCGACGGCGTCATCCAACCCGTCTGGGAAACCGACGGCCGACCCGTCAACGTCGGCCGGACCATGCGGATCCTGCCCGCCCGCTCCCGACGCCTCATCCAAGACCGCGACCGCGGCTGCCGCTTCCCCGGCTGCACCACCACCCGGTTCCTCGAGATCCACCACCTGCACCAATGGGCCCACGGCGGCCCCACCGACCACGACAACCAGGTCAGCCTCTGCCCCTTCCACCACGACGCCATCGACCGCGGCGACTACCGCCTCACCGGCGACCCCACCCAACCCGACGGCCTGGTCGTCACCAACCGGTACGGACTACCCATCCGACCACCCACCCCCACCGAACTCGCACCCCCACCCCAAACCACCCCACCCGGCGCCGCCCCACCCGGCAGCGCACCCGGCGCCGCCCCACCCAGCACGCACCTACCCGGACCGCCTCACGACGGTGCGCACCCGGCATACCAACCACCCACCGGCGAACCCGCCCGCTGGGCCGACATCGAGATCCCACCCGACCGCGACCTGCCAGACCGCGAACTCGCTCGGGGTGCACCGCTGCGGCTGGTCCGTCGCATCGATCCGTCCGACGAGGGCGATCCTGGATCACCGTGGCCGGCCGAGCCAGGTGACGAGCTGGTCTACGACAGCTACCGCACCCGGGAGGGATAGGCGACAAGCGAGGTCGACTCCACCGGATGCCGAACGTCCGGAATCGCGGGTACGTTGCCACGCATGTCCGCCCACACGATCAAGGCGCTCACGCCCGCGACGTTCGACGACTTCGCCGCTCTCGTCGAGCGGAACACGGGCATGTTCGCCAACTGCTGGTGCACGTGGTTCCACCCCGACGACCGGGAGCCGGACAGCACCGCCGAGGACAACCGGGCGTTCAAGAAGCGCCGTGTGGAAGAGGGGATCGCGCACGCGGCGCTCGTGTACGACGGCGACCTCGCCATCGCCTGGGCGGAGTACGGCACGCCAGAGGAGCTGCCCGGCATCCACCACCGCAAGGAGTACCTCGCCACGGCCGAGCGGCTCCCGGACTACCGGGTCACCTGCATCCAGGTGGAGAGGGTCCACCGCGGCAAGGGCCTGGCCTCAGTCGCCCTGCGCGGAGCGGTCGACCTGATCGCGCGGGCCGGCGGCGGTGTGGTCGAGGGGTACCCCCACGACACCGATGGGGTCCGGAAGAAGAACGCGTCGTTCCTCTACAACGGCACCCGCACGATGTACGAACGCGAGGGCTTCACCTACGACCGGCCCAAAGGACTGGGCAACTGTGTGATGGTGCGCGAGGTGGCTCCGAGCGCTCCCGACTGATCATCGGCCAGGTCCGTCGCGGGGGACCCGCGCGGCCGACGGCGTGGTCGTGTCAGCGGTCCACGCCCGTCCCGGACACGACGACGCCCCGCGGCGACCGGGGTCGGGCGGGGCGTTCGTCGAGAAGGCGAGGGTCAGACGACGACCTTGCCGGTGGGGGTGTCGAAGGTGACCGCCAGCAGCCCGGGATGACCGTGCGGAGCGACGAAGGTGAAGTCGATGACCGAGGAGGTCTGGTCCGCGGGCAGGTCGAGCCAGTCGCGCACCCGCTCCGGGTCGCCGGCGATCTGCAGGCTGTCGATCGTGACCGTCGTCATGGCCGCCGTCGACGGGTGCAGCGAGGCGTCCTCCCACTGGACGAAGTAGGGCAGCTGCGGGTCGGACATCAGGCCCTTGATCCCGAGCTGGCGCCAGCGGAGCTCCACACCGTCGGGACGGTGGCGGTTGCCCACCACGGCCTCGCGACCGATGCGCTTCTCATAGGGGGCAAGGTCGTCCACGGCGACGACCCACCCGAGCCAGCCACCGCCGACCTCGGAACGCGCCCGGACGGCCTGCCCGAAGGGCGCCTTGTCCGATGCTGGGTGGTCCAGGACCTCGACGACCTCGACGTAACGCTCATGCGCCAGCGGGAGGATCACGTTGCGCGTACCGAACCGCGGGTGGATTCCCCCATCGACCGGGTCGACCCCGATCAGCTTGGCGAGGCGTTCCGCGGTCGCTTGCAGTCCGTCGTGCTCTGCCGCATACGAAACGTGGTCAACTCGCATACCCGACATCGTGACATACGTCAGGGGGTGCTCTTGACACGGGTGTGCTCAGTGGGGCGAGGGGGTCCCCGAGGTGCCTCGCTGCCGCACCGCTTCGTAGATCACGATTGCGGCAGAGGTCGCGACATTGAGCGAGTTCGCCTTCCCCACCATCGGGATCCGCACCTTGTAGGCCGCGTGGTCGAGCACCTCGTCGGTCAGCCCGTACTTCTCCGCCCCGACGGCGATGGCCACCGGGCCGGTGTAGTCGACCTCGGTGTGCAGCACGTCCGTGTCGGGGGTGGTGGCGACCAGGGCGATGCCGTTGGCGTCGAGCCAGGCCAGCGTGTCCGCCGTGGAGTCGCTGGCCACCGGGACGCTGAAGACGGTGCCTTTGGAGGCGCGGACGAGGTTGGGGTTGCCCCAGTCGGTCACCGGGTCAGCCGCGACGACCGCTTCCGCGCCGGCCGCGTCCGCGGTGCGCAGCATGGCTCCGAGGTTGCCGGGCTTCTCGACGCCCTGGCAGAGCACCGTCAGCGCACGCGGGCCCACGGCCAGCTCGGCACACCTGCGCACGACCGAGGGGACGACCGCGATGAAGCCGTCCGGCCCCTCTCGGTAGGCGGCCCGCTCGAACGCGGTCCGCGACACCTGGACCGTGTCCACCCCGTCGCGACGCACCTGGTCGACCACGCGAGTCTGGCTGGCCGCGTCCAGCATCAGCTCGGGACAGTAGTAGAGCGCCTCGGGCCGCACGCCCGCGCCGAGCGCGAGGGTCAGCTCCTCGTAGCCCTCGATGAGGGTCTGCCCGGTCTCCTCGCGGGTCCGGCGGCGTCGGAGTCCGGCGAGCGACTTCAGCCGCGGGTTCGACGGCGAGGTGATGATCAGGTCAGCCATGGCGGCCTCAGTCTGTCAGTCACGGCGACAGCAGGGCCTGGAGCGAAGCTGAACAGCTGGCCGCCGTGCTCGGACAGGTAGTCGGCCGTGCTCACGCCGTCCCGGCCCGCTTCGGCAACGCTCTCCATGAGCGGCAGGATGAGCAGGGTCATCGCGATCGCCACGACGGCGTCGGTGAAGACCTTCATCCGCTCGGCCGATCTGGCCGAGACGGCGCCCGGTTCGCGTGGGTCCCCCATGGCGCCGAGGCTATCGACTTCCTGGGGGTTCGGTCGGCGCAGGCCGCGCGGTCGGGCACACTGTCGCCATGAGCCAGCCTGCAGTCACCGAGCACTTCTCCCTCCGCCAGAAGATCACGATGATGGTCAACCGCTACGAGATCCGAGCGGTGGACGCGTCGGGTGTCGAGGGCCCGGTCATCGCGGTGGCGCAGCAGAAGCGGATGGCGTTCAAGGAGCAGGTGACGTTCTACGCCGACGAGGCACGCACCCAGCCGGTGTTCTCGTTCAAGGCCCGGACCCGGATGGACCTCGGGGCGACCTATGACGTGCTCGACGCCACGGGCAACCCGATCGGCTGGTTCCGCAAGGACTTCGGCAAGTCGCTGCTGCGCTCGTCGTGGCACATCGGCACCCCCGACGGGCTGCAGGCCTTCGGGACCGAGCGCAACAAGAACATCGCGATCCTGCGCCGCGTGTGGGACCTGCTCCCGATCGTCGGCGACATCCCCCTGCCGTTCATCTTCCACTTCGACTTCAACGCCCCGGACGGAAGCCTCGTGCTGTCCTCGGAGCGCAAGCGCTCGCTGCGCGACCGCTACGACATCCACATGCCGCAGGCCAGCAACGGTTGGCAGCTCGACTGGCGCGTGGGTCTCGGCATGGCCGTCGCCCTCGACGCCCTCCAGTCCCGCTAGGAGGTATGCCGCGGCGCGGCCGACCGTGTCTCGCCGTCGACCCGCGCGCGGTGCCGGTCGGTCAGCTCGGTGACGCCGTCGAGCAGGTCGCGCATCCGTTCCAGGTCCGCGATGGTGAACGACGAAAAGGCCTGCTGACCCTCGGTGACCATGGGGCCGTACGCGTCCCAGGTGCGTCGCGCCCCTTCCTCCGTCATGGCGACGAGGACCTGGCGCCGGTCCGACTCGCTCGGTTGGCGTACTACGAAGCCCTTGACGACGAGCCGGTCGATGAGCGCCGTGGTGGCCGCGGGACGTAGCCCGGTCGCCGCGCTGAGCTCGCCGGCCGTGCGGGGGCCCTCGCTGAGGATGTCGAGGCAACGCATGTCAGCGGGCCCGAGACCGAGGGCCCGTCCGACCGCGTCGTCGAACGACTGGACGCTGCGCTGGTAGCGCTGCATCGCCCTGCCGGCCTCCTCGATGGCCGCTTGACGGGTTCGTGCCACGCGTGCAATCCTTTCGATTATCGAACTATCCGATTGTCGTAAGAAAGGTTAGCACCGTGAAGGCACTCGTCGTCGGAGGAGGTATCGCCGGACCGGCCACCGCCATGGCCCTGCACCAGGTGGCGATCGAGGCGGTCGTCCTCGAGTCCCGCGCCCAGATCGACCGGGACGCTGGGTCCTACCTCGGCCTGGCCCCCAACGGCCTGTCGGCCCTGGATGCCATTGGCGCGCTCGACCTCGCCCGCAGCGTCGGCACCAGCACGCGCAGCCACGTGATGTTCGGCGCGACCGGCCGCCAGCTGGGCAGGCTCACCGCGGGCACACCGCTTGCGGACGGCACCCAGTCGCTCACCATGAAGCGTTCGCACCTCGGCTGGCTGCTCACCGAGGAGGCACGGTCCCGGGGCATCGAGGTACGCAGCGACGCCAAGGTCGTCTCGGCCGACACCGACGAGCGCCACGCGGTCGTGCGGCTGGCCGACGGCAGCGAGCTGACCGCAGACCTGGTCATCGGCGCGGACGGAGTCCACTCGAAGGTCCGTCGGTCGATCGACCCGGGGGCTCCCACTCCGCGCTACGTCGGCCTCACCAACTTCGGCGGGATCACCCGCGACACGGCGATCGCTGCCGAGCTGCCGGCGGAGTCGTGGTCGTTCATCTTCGGGCGACGGTCCTTCTTCGGGGCGCACCCCACTCCCGACGGCGACGTCGTGTGGTTCGTCAACGTGCCCGAACCCGAGATCACGCCTGAGAAGCGGGCGTCCACCAGCCTCGGCCAGTGGCAGCAGCAGCTCGCCGAGCTCGCGAGTGACGACGCCGGTCCGGCTCGTGCGCTCATCGAGTCCGGTGAGCTCGAGCTCGCCGGCGACAACACCTACGACCTGCCGCACGTGCCGGTCTGGCACCACGGACGACTCGCCATCGTGGGCGACGCGCTCCACGCTCCCTCGCCGAGCTCGGGTCAGGGCGCCTCGATGGCCCTCGAGGACGCAGTCGTCATGGCGGCGTCGTTGCGCGACTCCGACTCGGTGTCGGAGGCCTTCGCCGCCTTCGAGTCGAACCGCCGGGCCCGCGTCGAGCGGATCGTCGCGGTGGGCGCCCGGTCGAGCAGCTCCAAGATCCCGGGGCGGATCGGGCGGGTCCCGATGGAGGCGATGATGCGCGTGGTGTTCCGCTACCTCGTCACCGACCGCGGCCAGAGCTGGATGACCGGCCACCGCGTCACGCTGGGAGCCGTCCAACCGCGCTGACGCGCGTTCTGCCGCGCGAGGGAGGGCGTCGGCCTGCCACCCAACGCCTCTACAGCAGCGAGCGCAGGATGGGCACCAGGCCGTCGTCGTCGACGTCGAGGGTGACCTCGTTGGCGATCTCCTTGACCGAGTCGGGGGCGTTGCCCATCGCGACACCCCGGGCGGCCCAGTGCAGCATCTCCACGTCGTTGCGCTGGTCGCCGACAGCGACGGTGTGCCGCGGCTCGACCTCCAGGCGGCGGCGCAGGATCTCCAGGGCCGAGCCCTTGGAGACACCTTCGGGGTTGAGGTCGAGCCAGGCGCTGAACCCGACGGCGTAGTTGACGCCGTGCAGGCCGATGCGTTCGGTGAGGGCCAGGAAGTCCTCGGCGGTGCCACCGGGCGCGCGGAAGGTCACCCGGGTCACCGGCTCGGAGACCAGCTCCTCCCAGTCCACGACGCGCAGCTCGCCCTGGAGCTCGCCATCGGGGAACGGTGCGCTCAGCTTGAACCCGACGCCCAGCTCCTCGACCGCGACGACCGCGTCGGGCCACTCCTCGCGCAGCAGGTTCAGGGCAGGGGCGGGGTCGAAGGTGACGGCCTCGATGATCCGGAAACCGTTGGCCTCCAACGGGTCCAGCTCGAGCGTGACCGCGCCGTTGGAGCACACGGCATACCCGGTCTCGATGCCCAGCTCGGTGAGGATGGTCGTCGTGGCCACGATCGAGCGCCCGGTGGCGATGATGACATGGTGTCCGGCCGCCAGCACCGCGTGCACGGCGTCGCGCACCACGGGTGACAGCTCGCCGGCGTGGTTGATCGTCGTGCCGTCGAGGTCGAGCGCGACGAGGTGGGGAATGCGCATGCGGCGAGCCTACGGAAGGCGGACGTGCTGCGGACCGAGGTCCGCGATCCGGCTGGCACCGAGCAGGGCCATGGTGCGCTTGACCTCGGCCGCGAGGATGTCTGCGGCCCGCTGCACCCCACGCTCGCCGCCAGCCATCAGCCCGTACAGGTAGGCCCGCCCGACCAGCACCGAGCTCGCACCGAGGGCGATCGCCGCCACCACGTCGGATCCGGACATCACGCCGGTGTCCACCATGATCTCGGCGTCAGGG
This sequence comes from uncultured Actinomycetota bacterium, assembly GCA_963740865.1. Classification (GTDB taxonomy): domain Bacteria; phylum Actinomycetota; class Actinomycetes; order Actinomycetales; family Dermatophilaceae; genus Pedococcus. The sequence goes on along the minus strand of CAVUGH010000024.1, from coordinate 99,884 downwards.
CCCAGGGCCTCCCGCACGTCAGGGACGAGCCGGAGCGGCACCGGCGCCTTGTCGAGCTGGCGGCCCCCGTGGTTGGACAACAGGACGGCGTCAGCTCCGTGGTCGACCACAGCCCGGGCGTCCTCGACGGTCTGGACTCCCTTGATGATGAGCGGCCCGTCCCAGGTGCGGCGCACCCAGTCCAGGTCGTCCAGCGACATGGTGGGGTCGAAGAGGGCGTTCATCATCTCGCCGACGGTGCCGCCCCAGGAGTCGAGCGAGGCAAACTTCAGCGGCGGTGTGGTCAGGAAGTTGACCCACCAGTTGGGGTGCATCGCGCCATCGAGAACCGTCTTGACCGAGAGCGCCGGGGGGATGGCGAACCCGTTGCGGATGTCGCGGTACCGGCTTCCGCCGACGGGACAGTCGACGGTCAGCATCAGCGCCTCGAAGCCCTGCTCCTTGGCCCGTCCCATCAGGTCCTCGGCTGGTCCGTGGTCGCGCCAGACGTAGAGCTGGAACCACTTGCGGGTGCCGGGCGCCGCGATCGCGAGGTCCTCGATGTTGGTCGTCCCGAGGGTCGAGAGGCCGTACGGGATGTCCAGCTTCCCGGCGACCCGGGCCACCGCGGCCTCACCGTCGGCGTGCATCATCCGGGTGAAGCCGGTCGGGCCGAAGCCAAAGGGCTGGGCCGACGGCTTCCCCAGCACCGTCGTCGTGGTGTCGACGGTGCCGACCCCGCGCAGGACGCCCGGGTTGAAGGTCAGGTCGCGGAAGGTCTGCCGGGCCCGCGACAGGCTCAGCTCCTCCTCCGCAGCCCCGTCGGTGTAGTCGAACACCGAGCGCGGTGTGCGTCGTCGCGCAATGTGACGCAGGTCGGCGATGGTGACGGCGTTCCCCAGCCTGCGGTCGGTGCCGTTGAGCACCACCGGCTTGGGGTGGAGCAGGGGCTTGAGCTCGCTCCACTTGGGCAGCTGACGGTCGGTCACCTCGCCGACGCTACCCGCCGACGACTCGACTCGCGCTCCCGCCGAGGTCTCGACCCGCGCCTGCGCGGACGCGCCGACCCGCTCCCCATCGATCCTCAGACCGGCTTGAGGACCTCGAGGCCGAGGAACGGCTGCAGCGCCTGGGGGACCACGACCGACCCGTCGGCCTGCTGGTGGTTCTCGAGGATCGCGACCAGCCAGCGGGTCGTGGCCAGCGTGCCGTTGAGCGTGGCGACGGCGCGGGTGCCCGAACCGTCGGGGTTGCGCTCGCGGGTGTTGAGCCGCCGGGCCTGGTAGGTGGTGCAGTTGGAGGTGGAGGTCAGCTCGCGGTAGCGGCCCTGGGTCGGCACCCACGCCTCGCAGTCGAACTTGCGCGCCGCGGGTCCACCGAGGTCGCCGGCCGCCGTGTCGATGATGCGGTAGGGCACCTCGATCTTGGCGAGCATCTCCTTCTCCCAGCCCAACAATCGCTGGTGCTCGGCCGCCGCATCCTCGATGCGGCAGTAGGTGAACATCTCGACCTTGTGGAACTGGTGCACGCGGATGATGCCGCGGGTGTCCTTGCCGTGCGACCCGGCCTCGCGGCGGTAGCAGGCCGACCAGCCGGCATACCGCTTCGGGCCGTCGGACAGGTCGAGGATCTCGTCGGCGTGGTAGCCGGCGAGCGCGACCTCCGAGGTGCCGGTGAGGTAGAGGTCGTCGGCGTCGAGCCGGTAGACCTCGTCGCCGTGCTTGTCGATGAACCCGGCCCCTGCCATCACGTCGGCCTTGACCAGCGTCGGCGTGATCATCGGGGTGAACCCGTGCTCGACGGCCTGCGCGATGCCCATGTTCAGCAGCGCCAGCTCGAGCCGGGCGCCGACGCCGGTGAGGAAGTAGAACCGCGAGCCGCCGACCTTGGCGCCACGCTCCATGTCGATGGCCGCGAGCGACTCCCCGAGCGCGAGGTGGTCCTGGGGCTCGAAGTCGAACTGCGGCACCGACCCGACCGTCTCCAGCACCGTGTAGTCGTCCTCGCCGCCGACCGGCACCCCGTCCTCGACGATGTTGCCGATCTGGCGGATCAGCCCGTCCAGCTCGACCTGCGCGGTGTCGGCGTCGGTCTGCAGTGACTTGACCCGCGCCGAGATGTCCTTGGTCTGCGCGAGCAGCACCTGCTTCTCGTCGCCCTGGGCCTGCGCGACCTGCTTGCCCATCGCCTTCTGCTGCGCGCGCAGCTGCTCGAACTCGGTCAGCGAGGAGCGGTGCGTCTGCTCGGCAGCGAGGATCGCGTCGACGATCCCCTCGTCCTCACCACGGGCGCGCTGGCTGGCGCGGACGCGGTCCGGGTCCTCACGCAGGAGCTTGATGTCGATCACCGGGCAAGCCTATCGAGGCGTCACCGGCCACCACGGACGGCCGGTATGCCGCGGGGGCACGGTGCGCGCCCGGCATACCGGGCCGCCGCGAGCCGGCCGACCACACCGCACTTGCTCCGTGTCCTGTGCGTCCGGGGCGGCGGCAGGTCAGAATGCGTCCATGCTCACGCGGCGCCACCTCCTGCTGCTGGCGCCGCTCGGCGTCGTGGCGGCTTGCGCCGACGACCCGGCCGTCGGGACGCCGACCCGCGCCTCCACCGTGCCCACCACGACCGCCACCCTCCCGACCACCACGGCTTCGTCACCGGCCACGACCACGGTCACCCCGACCGCGACGCCGACGACGAAAGGCCCAGCCGCCCGGCCGGCCGCCACCCTCGAGGCGCTGCGCGACGAGCTGTCGGCGCTGTCCCGCCGCTACGGCGTCGACCTCGGCGTCGCCGCCACCGAGACCCGGTCGAAGCGGTCCTTCACGTGGGGTGCCGACACGACCATCGAGACGGCGAGCATCGCCAAGGCCGACATCCTCGCCACCCTGCTGCTCCAGCTCCAGGACCGCCGGGCCCACATCTCCTCCCGCCAGCTCGCGGTGGCCACCCAGATGATCCGGCTGAGCGACCACGAGTCGGCGTGGACCCTGTTCCGCGAGATCGGCCTCGACGACGGCATGGACAAGGCGAACAGGCGGTTCGGGATGAAGGCCACCCAGGCCTTCGACTACAGCTGGGGCCTGACCCGCACCACCGCCCGCGACCAGCTGCGGTTCGTCAGCGCCCTCGACACGGCCGGCACGAAGTCATCGCCGCTGACGGCTGGTTCGGCCAAGGTGCTGCTCGACCTCATGGAGGACGTCATCCCCGAGCAGAAGTGGGGCATCAGCGCGGCCGCCCATCGCGGTGACCGGGTCTGCCTCAAGAACGGCTGGCTCCCCCGTTCCACCCTCGGCAAGCGCTGGATCATCAACAGCATCGGGCGGATCACCAGTCCGACGGTCGACCTGCGGCTGGCCATCCTCAGCCAGAAGTGGACGTCCCAGGGCCGGGCATCGAGGTCGTCGAGCAGGCTGCCGCCCTGACCCGCAAGCACCTCGCCGTCTGACGACTCTCGGCCCGCCTTCGGCCGGCGTCCGGGCCTCATCTCGGGGCCTGAGCAGAAGCCGAATCCCGTTGCCCTTGGTGGCCGCCGGGAGCGATCCTTGCGGGTATGCCGTCCGCACCCACCCTCGCCTCGTTCGCCCTCGCCGCGACCGCGCTCATCCTGCTGCCCGGCCCGGCGATGCTGTTCCTCATCTCGCGCGGGATCGGCCAGGGCAGCCGCCGGCTGGCGGTCGCGTCGATGGCGGGGATCGAGACGGCGACGGTCGTGATGGTGGTCGCCACCGCGTTCGGGCTCTCGGCCGTGATCAGCTCGTCGGTCATCGCCTTCTCCGTCGTGAAGTACGCCGGCGCGGCATACCTGGTCTGGCTCGCGATCCGGGAGTTCCGCAGCAAGGGGCACTTCGCCCTCGACCGCGCACCGGTGACCAACTCGCGCCGCGCCTTCGGGGACGCGTTCCTCGTGGGCATCTCCAACCCGAAGACGGCGGTCTTCTTCGTCGCCTTCTTCCCGCAGTTCCTGCACCGCGAGTCCGGCCCGATCTGGTCGCAGGTGCTCGTCCTCGGGGCGATCTTCGCGCTGATCGGGACGGTCTTCGACAGCATCTACGCGCTCAGCGCCGGCTCGCTCGGCCAGTGGCTGGCCCGCCACCCGCGCGCGGTCGAGCGGCAGAAGTACGTGTCGGGCAGCATCTTCCTCGCGATGGGCGGCGCGGCCGCCCTGACGGGCCACCCCCAGAAGGCCTGACACCCTGCCCAAGCGGAGCCGCCCGGCGGGGGTATGCCGTGAGCCCGGCTCAGGCGCGGACGTCGACCAGGTGGTGGGCGAGGTCGTGCAGGAAGTACTGGCCCAGGGTCAGCACGGTGAACTCGGAGCCGTCGCTGCGCAGCCCGGTCCGTTCCCACTGATCGTCGCGCACCGCCGAGAACGCAGCCGCGACGACGGCCGCGGCCTCCTGCACCTCGCCACTGACGACTGCCGGGTCCTGCTCGCCGTAGCGGTCGGTCAGTGCCGTCTCGTCCTGGTCCCAGTTGGCGAACTTCGGCCCGCCCTGGTCGAGCATCAGCTCGACCCGACCGGTGAAGACACGGCAGACATCGCGCACATGGCAGGCGTACTCCAGCGGCGACCACACGTCCGGAGCGGGCCGGTCGCGGGCGGACTCGCGCTCCAGGACGGCCGTCCACGGGGCCGTCGACGCCAGGGTCAGGGGGGCGATGTCCGCGGGAGCAACCGAACCCGCCTCGAACCCGCAGTCAGGACAGGGTCGCTGGAGGGTCCAGGTCCAGTCCTTGGTGTCGGGGACGATCTGCTCAGCCATGTCGACCACGGTAGGCCGCCCCGTGAGGGCGGCACAGGTCGACCGGCGCCATCCCTCGCCCGGATCCTGCCGATCAGTGCGACGCCGTCGGGAGCCCGCGGCCACGGTGCCGGCCCTCTGACCTGTACCGATGCCACCCCTACGGTGGGGTAGCGTCGGCCCGTGCTTCGCGACCAATCCGGCTGGATCGCCCTCGGGGCGATCGTCCTCGTCATCCTGCTCGCCCTCGGCGTCGCCGGGTGGGCCGGGATGCGGGTGCGCGGTGGCGGCGGGGCCCATCGCGGCCGTCGATGGGGTCGCCGCCCACACCGCAACGACTTCCGCCCTGAGGGCACCGTGTCCGACTCCCCCACGCGTCGGGCCGCGATCATCGTGAACCCCACGAAGTTCGAGGACGTGGCGGCGGTGCGCAGGCAGATCACCCAGCAGTCGATCAACCATGGCTGGGCCGAGCCGCTGTTCATCCTGACCACCGAACGCGACCCCGGCACGGGCCAGGCCAAGGAAGCGCTCGCCAAGGGCGTCGACCTGGTCTGCCCCCTCGGCGGTGACGGGACCGTGCGAGCGGTGGCCGAGGCCATGGTCGGCAGCGAGACCCCGATGGGGCTCCTGCCGGGCGGCACCGGCAACCTGCTGGCCCGCAACCTCGACCTGCCCGTCGACGACCTCGACGACGCGCTGCGGATCGCCCTGACCGGACAGAACAAGCGGGTCGACGTCGGTCGGCTCACGATGGACACCTCGGGCGAGGACGACCGACCGGCCACCCACGTCTTCCTGGTCATGGCCGGTCTCGGCTTCGACGCGGCGATCATGGCCGACGCCCCGGAGAAGCTCAAGGCCAAGGTGGGTCCCGCGGCCTACGTCGTCTCCGGCACCCGCAACCTGCGCGGCCCGCAGTTCAAGGTGCGGGTCAAGGTCGAGGACCAGGAGGAGTTCACCCGTCGCGCGCGGACCGTCGTCATCGGCAACTGCGGCAAGCTGCTGGGCGGACTGGTGCTGATGCCCGAGGCCGAGGTCGACGACGGCCAGCTCGACATGGTGATCCTCTCCCCCAAGGGTGTCGTCGGGTGGGCCGCCGTGGCTGCCCGGCTCGCGTCCAAGAAGCGCAAGGGCCACCAGATCGTCGACCACTACACGACCCCGTCGGTCCAGGTCCGCGCCGATCGTCCCCAGGAGGTCCAGATCGACGGCGACACCCTGGGCAAGGCCCGGGCCATCTCCGCCGAGGTCGTGCCCGGCGCGCTCGTCGTCCGGGTCGGGTCGCTCGACTGATGACCACCACCACGACCGCACCAGCTCGCACGTCGCGCACCGCGCGGCTGGCGCGCGGAGCCGCAGCCATGGTGCTGTTCGTCGTCCCGGTGCTGCTGCTCGGCTTCGCGGTGCGGCAGAAGTTCGACCCCCTGATCCGGCTCGACAACGACCTCATCCGCGAAGCCACCGACTTCACCCGGTCGCACGGCACCGTCGACACCCTGCTGGCCCTGCAGACGGTCAGCCAGCCGTTCCTGCTCTACGTCCTCGCGACGGGCACGGCGCTGTGGGCGTGGCTGGCCAAGGGTCTGCGCAGCCGCGCGCTGTGGGCGTTCGTCACGATGATGGTCGCCTGGAACGTCGGGCTGCTCGCGAAGACCCTCGTGGGACGCGCCCGCCCGATCGTCGACGACCCCATCTCGCACTCGCCCGGGCTACTCGTTCCCCTCGGGGCACGCGTTCAACGTCGCCGTGGTCACCACGGTGGTCGTCTTCCTGCTCTGGCCGGTGCTCTCGACGGTGGGACACCGGGTCGCCATCGCCGTCGCCGTGGTGTTTGCGCTGGTCGTGGGCCTGGACCGGGTTTTTCTCGGTGTGCACTTCCCGTCCGACGTGTTGGCGGGCTATGTGCTCGGTGTGGGCATTACGTTCTCCTCATGGCTCGGATTCATTGGCAAGACGGCCGCGACCTCCTCACCAGGGCCGTCGCACCCGGCGTAGTCCTCTTTGCGGTGCTCGCCGGGGTTGGCCTGCTGCTCAACGGTCCCCTCGACGTGGTGGACGATGCCGAGGACAAGGTCACCGACGCGTTCAACCGCAACCGGACCGACTTCTGGGATCCGATCAGCTGGGTGTGCTCGCGGTTCGGCAACACCGAGGTCGTCATCGGCGTCTGCCTGATCGCGGTCGCCATCATCTGGTGGCGCACCCGCGAGTGGCGCTGGGCCGTCGTCCCGCTGATCGCGATCTCGCTGCAGGCGACGATCTTCCTGTTCCTCACCCTGGTGGTCGGGCGGCAGCGCCCGCCGGCCATCCCGATGGACGCCTCACCGCCCACGTCGAGCTATCCCAGCGGGCACACCGGCGCGGCCACGGCCCTGTACCTCTCGCTGCTGCTCATGGCGGCCACACGCATCGAGCGCCCGTGGCTGCGCCGCCTGCTGATGGGCGCCTGCGCCGTCATCCCGTTCCTCGTGGGCATCGCCCGGCTCTACCGCGGCGCGCACCACATCTCGGACGTCGTCGCCGGGATGGTCAACGGCGTCGTGTGCGCCGTGCTGGCCTACCAGTGGTACCGGCACCGCGCCCGCGCCGAGGGGCCGGCTGCGTCGCTCGCCTCGGCCGCGGGTCAGCTGAAGAGGTCCTGACCCCAGTACTCGTCGGGTCCCAGCCCCGGCGGGCAGGCGAACACCGCTGACCCGGTGTGCTCGATGTACTCGTTGAGCCCGTCCTTGGCGGCCAGGGACCGCTGCATCGGGACGAACTGCTTGTGGGCGTCGCGCATGAAGCCGATGAAGAACAGCCCGGCATCGAGGTGCCCGACCCCGTCGGAGCCGTCGGTGAAGTTGTAGCCACGGCGCAGGATGCGTATGCCGTTGAGCCGGCTCTCGTGCGCGAGCGCCACGTGGGCGTCCACCGGGATCGCCGGCTTGCCGTCGGCGCCCTTCTTGGCGAAGTCGAGGGTGTCGAACTCGGCCTGCTGGCCCAGCGGCGCACCCTCGCCCTTGTCGCGGCCGATGATGTCCTGCTGCTCCTGGAGCGGGGTGCGGTCCCAGATCTCGATGTGCATCCGGATCCGGCGGGCGACCAGGTAGGAGCCGCCGGACATCCACGCGCTCGCACCGGGCACGTCCCCGGGCTGGACCCAGACATGCTCGGACAGCGCGTCGGCGTCCTCGGCCTTGAGGTTGTTGGTGCCGTCCTTGAAGCCGAACATGTTGCGAGGCGTCACCTGGTTGCGGGTGGTGGAGGACGTGCGGCCGAAGCCGAGCTGGCTCCACCGCACCGACACGACACCGAAACCCATCCGGATGAGGTTGCGCACCGCGTGCACGGCGACCTGGGGGTCGTTGGCGCAGGCCTGGATGCAGATGTCGCCGTCGCTGCGGGCCGGGTCGAGGTCGTCGCCGACGAACCCGGGCAGGTCCTTGCAGCGCGGCCGGCCTGCGGTCGGCGAGGCCGAAGCGGTCGTCGAAGAGGGACGGCCCGTAGCCGATGGTGATGGTGAGGTCCGAGGCGTCGAGGTCGTAGGCCTCACCGGTGTCCTCGGGGGCACGGTAGGGACCGCCTCCCACGACCCCACCCGGCGCCGCCTCGGCACCGGCGGTCATCCGCTCGGCCGCTCGGGTCCAGGCCTTGAGCATGTCCGCGAGAGCGGCCTTGTCCTTGGTGACCACATCGAGGGCCACGAAGTGCATCCGGTCCTGCGCGGGCGTGACGATGCCGGCCTGGCGCTCGCCCCGGAAGGCCACCATGTCGTTGGCGGACGCAGTGTCGGAGGGGGTGTCGCCGGCGGTGGCGGGTTCGTCGCCGGCGTGGGTCGCGGCATACGCGCCTCCGACACCGGCCACGGCGCCGACGACGGCCGCACCCGCGCCGACCCCGATCAGCCGGCGGCGGGTCACCTGGGACGAGGTCTCCTCGGTCACTTGGACGCGACCACTCCGGCGACCTGGGAGATCGGCTCGCTCAGCGCGTCGAGGGCGACGGTCAGGGACCGGATCTCGTCCTTGGACAGCGGCGGTGTAGAGGCGGAAGCCGCCATCGGTGCGGTGCTTGTCGAGCTCGGTGTCGAGCGTGGCGAACCGCGCGTCGATGTCGGTGAGGAGCGCGGCGTCACGGGCCTTGAGCACCGGGCGGAGCGCGTCGATCGCGGCCTTCGAGCCCTTGACGTTCTCGTCGAAGTCGTAGAGGTCGGTGTGGCTGTAGCGGTCCTCCTCACCGGTGATCTTGCCGGTGGCGACCTCGTCGAGCAGGGCCTTGGAGCCGTTGGCGAGCTGCAGCGGGTTGAGCCTCACGGCCTTGGCCTTCGCGACGATCTCCTTGACGTCGACGAGGAGCTTGTCGGCGATGGCGGAGGAGTCGGACTGGAGGCCGTCGACCCAGAGGTCCTTCTCGAGGCGGTGGAAGCCGGTGAACTTCATGCCCTCCTCGACGACGTCCTCGCGGCCGTCGATCATCGGGTCGAGGTCGCCGAACGACTCGGCCACGGGCTCGATCCGCTCCCACGGCCCGCGGGCCACGGGGAAGGCCTTCTTGGCCTCCTCGACCTTGCCGGCCTTGACCAGGTCGACGAACTCGGTGGTGCGGACCAGCAGCTCGTCCGACTGGGCCGACACGAAGGCCCGGTACTGGGTGACGGCTGCGGCCATCGCGGCGTCCGGTGCCTGGCTGGCGGCGGTGCCGGTGACGGTGAAGTCGGCGCGGATGCCCTTGCCCTTCATGCCCGGCTTGCACGCGGTCTGGTACGTGCCGGGAGTCGACACGTCGACGTGGAAGGTGCGGGTCAGGCCGGGGGTGATGTTCTCGACCTCACCCATGATCTGGTCGCCCTCGCCGTAGACATAGAACTCGTTGACCTTGGAGCCGGTGTTGCGCACGGTGAACTGGATCGTGCCCGCGGCCAGCCTCGCTGCGCTCGACCTTGCACGCCGTGTCGGTGGCCTCGACCGCGATCGGGCCCTTCGAGCTCGTGGTGGTGGTCTCGTCGGAGCCGCTGCAGGCGGCGGTCGCGAGGAGGACGACCAGGCCGAGACCGGCGTGAACAGGGGTGATGCGCATGGTGCTCCTTGCGGGACGGCCGAGGGAACGGCTAGTGGGGGGTGCCGACGGGGGCGGCGGTGTTTGCTGGCGCGGGTGCGGTCCGTGCCGGTCGGACGAAGAAGGTCATGACCACGACGAGGTAGAGGCTCCACGCGATCGCCTGGAGCCACGTCGTGTTGGGGGTGAAGTTGACGGTGCCCTTGAGCACGGTGCCGTACCAGGAGTCCGGCGGGATCGTGGTGCTCACGTCGAAGGCGAGGGAGTTCAGGCCCGGCAGGAAGGCGGCTTCCTGCAGGTCGTGGATGCCGTAGGACAGGATCCCAGCGGCGACCACGATGAGCGCGATCCCGGTGTAGCGGAAGAACTTCGAGAGGTTGATGCGCACCGCGCCGCGGTAGATCAGCACCCCCAGGACGATCGACACGGCGATGCCGAGCAGGAAGCCGACCAGGGGCTGAGCAGTGCCCGCACCGGCCGTCTGGACGCTGGCGTAGAAGAACAGCGCCGTCTCGAGTCCTTCGCGGCCTACACCGAGGAAGCCGACCAGCGCCACCGCCCAGCCGCCGACCGACAGGGCCTGGTCGAGCTTGCCCTTCAGCTCGCCCGAGATGGTCCGGGCGGCGGTGCGCATCCAGAACACCATCGCGGTGACGAAGCCGACCGCGAGGATGGAGGCGCTGCCGCCGATCAGCTCCTGGGTCTCGAAGGACAGCTGGCGGGTGCCGAAGGTGAGCAGCGCCCCGATCGCGACGGACACGATCACGGCCAGCGCGACGCCGGTCCAGACGTGCTTGAGCGCCCAGCGGCGGTCGGTCTTGACGAGGAAGGCGACGAGGATGACGACGACGAGGGCCGCCTCCAGCCCTTCTCGGAGTCCGATGAGCGCATTGCTGACGAGCACGATGACCTGATTTCCGGCATACCGACGGTGCGTATTGGGACCAAGGTAAGCCTTACCTAACCCCCGGCGTCAAATCGCTGGACAACCGGGTGCGCGGCCCCGCCCACGGTGGAAGTATCGGCAAGGTGTCCGACCAGACCGCGCCCAGCGCCCAGACGATCTCGTATCCCGCCGCTGACGCGCGGAGCTCACGCGCCGCCCTGGAGAAGGCAGACCCGCACGTCATCGTGCTGTTCGGGGCCACCGGCGACCTCGCCCGCCGCAAGCTGCTGCCCGGCCTGGCGCACCTCGCGGCGTCCGAGCTGGCGCCCGCCATCCGCGTCGTCGGGCACCTCGCTGGAGGAGATGACCGACGGGGAGTACCGCGAGTTCGCGCGCAAGGCGTGCGAGGAGTTCGGGGCGCACTCCCTGACGCCGGAGCAGTGGGACAAGTTCGACGACAACCTCGTCTACGTGCCGCAGTCGGCCGGCCCAGAACCCCTGGCCGCGGCGGTCAAGAACGCCGAGGAGTCCCTGGGGTCTGACGCCAAGCGGCTGCACTACCTGTCGGTGCCTCCCAAGGCCGCCGTCGCGGTGATCCAGATGCTGCGCGACGCGGACCTCGTGGCCAAGTCGAGAGTGGTGATGGAGAAGCCGTTCGGCACCGACCTCGCGAGCGCGATCGCCCTCAACAACACCGTCCACGAGACGTTCGACGAGAGCCAGATCTTCCGCATCGACCACTTCCTGGGCAAGGAGGCCGCGCAGAACATCCTGGCGTTCCGGTTCGCGAACGGGCTGTTCGAGCCGATCTGGAACCGCAACTTCATCGACCACATCCAGATCGACATCCCCGAGACCCTCGGCCTGGACCAGCGGGCCAACTTCTACGAGTCGACCGGCGCCTACAAGGACATGGTCGTCACCCACCTCTTCCAGGTGCTGGCGTTCGTCGCGATGGAGCCCCCGACCGCCCTGGAGCCGCGGGCCATCTCGGAGGAGAAGAACAAGGTCTTCCGGTCGCTGCTGCCGATCGACCCCTCCGACGTGGTGCGCGGCCAGTTCGCCGGCTACACCGGGCTGGACGGGGTGGCGCCGGACTCCGACACCGAGACGTTCATCGCGCTCAAGGTCGGCCTGGACAACTGGCGCTGGGCCGGCGTGCCGTTCTACCTGCGCACGGGCAAGAAGCTGGCCGAGGGCGCGCGCATCATCTCGATCGCCTTCAAGGAGGCCCCGCGGTCGATGTTCCCGGCCAACTCGGGGGTGGGTTCGGCCGGACCGGACCACCTCACCTTCGACCTCGCCGACGAGTCCAAGGTGTCGCTGTCGTTCTACGGCAAGCGGCCCGGGCCCGGCATGCGGCTGGAGAAGCTGTCGATGCAGTTCTCGACCCGGGAGACCGAACGCGCCGGCGACGTCCTCGAGGCCTACGAACGGCTCATCCTCGACGCGATGCGGGGCGACCACACGCTGTTCACGACGGCCGAGGGCATCGAGTCACTGTGGGAGCGGTCGCAGGCGCTGCTCGAGGAGCCGCCCGAGGCCAAGCCCTACCCGGTCGGCAGCTGGGGCCCGAACGCGATCCACCAGCTCATCGCGCCGCACGCCTGGCGGCTGCCGTTCGAACGGGTCTGGCGCGAGAAGAAGTAGCGCCCCTGTTGGAAGTGAAACTTCCGGATATCCGGAAGTTTCACTTCCAACAGGGTCAGGCTGGCTGGCGCCTTGGGCGACTGCGTCAGGTGCCGCGGAGGGAGTGCAGCCAGGCGCGGGCCTCGCCGAACGCCTCGTCGCTGGTGTGCGGCGTGACCCGGACCGCGGTGCCGTGCGCAGCCGGGTAGCTGCCGAGGAACCGCACCTCGGCGCAGACCCGCTTGAGCCCGAGCAGGGCCTCGCCGACCCGCTCGTCGAGGACGTGCCCCTCGATGTCGATGGAGAAGCAGTAGTCGCCCATCGACGACTTGGTCGGGCGCGACTCGAGCCGCGACATGTTGATGCCGCGCACGGCGAACTGCTCCAGCAGCTCGAGCAGCCCACCGGCGTGGTCGTCGCGCTGGAACAGCACCAGCGTCGTCTTGTCGGCGCCGGTGCGCTCGGGCAGCGTGCCCGGGCGCGCGACCGACACGAAGCGGGTCACCGCCGCGGAGTTGTCGCCGATGTCCTCGGCCAGCACCTCGAGACCGTGGTTGAGCGCCGCGATCGGCGCGCACACCGCCGCCTGGTATGCCGCGTGTTCGGCTTCGCTGCCCGCGAGGCCGGCCGCCGCGGCGGCCGTCGACAACGTCGGGATGTACGCCGCGTCAGGGAGGTTGGCACCCATCCAGCCGCGGACCTGGGCCCAGGCGTGGCTGTGGGTGCCGACCGCGCGGACCTGGCCGAGCGGCATACCTGCGGGTGCGGCCAGCACGAAGGTGATGGGGACGAGGACCTCGCCCACAACGACCAGGGGGTCACCGCTCGCGAGGGCGTCGAGGGTGGCGCTCACGCCGCCCTCGACGGAGTTCTCGATCGGCACCATGGCGGCGTCGATGTCGCCGGCACGCAGGGCGTTGAGGGCGGCTTCGACGGAGGGGAGGGCGACGTGTTCCTGGCCCGCGGCGGGTCCCCACGCGTGCAGCGCCATCTGGGTGAACGTGCCCGCGGGGCCGAAGTAGCCGTGTCTGGTCACTGGTGTGGTCACGGAGGTCAGGCTCCTTGGGATCCGGTGCGGGCGGCAGCGAGGGCCTGCTGCTCCTCGGGGGTGAGGGTCGCGTCGGAGCCGCCGCCGACGATGCCCTTGGCATAGGTGCGGGACTCGCCGCGGGCATGGATCGAGGAGAAGACCAGCCCGTCGCCCTGGTCGTCGATCACGGCAGCACTGAAGGACAGCCGGCCACCCATGTCACCGAAGGCGTCGTAGCGGACGACCGCGACGTGCCGCAGGGCCTGGGCGATGTCGGCCCGGAGAGCAGCGAGGTCACCGCTGCCCACCGGACGCTGGCCCTCGATCACGCGCAGCTGTGCGCGGACCCGGCCGAGGCGGACCACGGCGACCACCGCGACGACCAGCGCGAGGACGGCAGCCGCGAGGGCTGCCGTGGCGAGGGTCTGGGGGTCGGACACCCCGTCAGCGTATTGGGGCGCCGCGGATACAGTCGACGCGATATGGATTTCGACCTCGCCACCATGGCCATCGTCTTCGGTTCGATCTTCCTCGTCGAGCTGCCCGACAAGACCTTCATCGCGACGCTCGTGCTGGCGACCCGGTTCCGGCCGCTGTACGTGTGGATCGGGGTGTCGCTGGCGTTCCTCGTGCAGACCGCCGTGGCGGTGACGGTGGGTGGGCTGCTCGCCCAGCTGCCCAAGCGACCGGTCGAGATCTTTGCGGCGGTGATGTTCCTGGTCGGCGGGATCATCCTGATCCGCGGTGCGAAGAAGGCCGACGAGGAGGAGGCCGAGACCGAGGAGGAGTTCGCCCACAAGGGGGCGGCCACCGCCGTCGGTCTCAAGGCGATCGGGGTCTCCTTCGGGGTGCTGTTCCTCGCCGAGTGGGGCGACCTCTCGCAGCTGCTGACCGCCTCGATGGTGCTCCAGTTCAAGGAGCCGGTGTCGGTCTTCCTCGGCGCGTTCCTCGCGCTCGCCACCGTCTCGGCCCTCGGTGCGGTGATCGGCCGGGCGTTGCTGGCCCGGGTGAAGCTCGCCACGATCCGGCGGATCGGCGGCGGAGTCTGTCTGGTCCTGGCCGCCCTGACCGTGCTCCAGATCCTCGAGGTCATCACCATCTGACGAGCAGCAACCTTTGCTAGCAAGGGTTGCTTGAGGGTGGACAGGTTGCAACCTGTGCACCCTTCACTTTCCTTTGCTAGCAAGGGTTTCGCGAGTGGCGGCGGCGGAGTCGGTCAGCTCTCGGCCGGCCGCAGCGGCAGCCGGACCACGACGACCGCGCCACCGTCCCGGGACTCCAGGGAGATGTCGCCTCCGTGGCGCTCCACGACGATGCGCCGCGAGATGTCGAGCCCGAGCCCGGTGCCCTTGCCCACGTCCTTGGTGGTGAAGAACGGCTCGAAGGCGTGCGCTGCCACGTCGTCGGCGACCCCGGGCCCGTCGTCGGCGATCTCGACGACGACACCCTCCTCGACTCCGCGGACGGAGATCCGCAGGGTGCCCACGCCCTCCATCGCGTCGACGGCGTTGTCGATCAGGTTGGTCCAGACCTGGTTGAGCTCGCCGGGAATCGCCTCGACAACCGGGAGGTCCTCGGCATAGTCACGGACGACGGTCACCCCGCCCCGCAGCTTGTGCCCGAGCATGACGAGCGTGCTCTCCAGACCTTCGGTGACATCGGTCTGCTGCACCAGGGCGCGGTCGAGCTGGGAGTAGGACCGGACGGCGGCGACCAGCTCCGAGACGCGGTGGGTCGCCTCGCGGATCTCGCCCAGCAGGGTCACCACGGTCAGCGAGCTGCCGACCCATTCCAGACCTGCCTCGAGCTGACCCGGCCCCAGTGCGGTGGCCGCTCGGTCGAAGAGCTCGACGCCGGCGCCGGCCGCCGCGAACGGCGGTGCGATCACCCAGTCCCGGTCGATGTCGTGCCCGACCAGCCACTCGGACAGCTCCTCCTCGCGATCGGCGATACCGAGCGCGTCGAGCTCTTCCCCGCCGGTGGCGATGCCACGACGCAACGTGTCGAGGGCGACGAACTGCTCTGCCGACATCGAGCTCTCCCCCAGCTTTCGAAGCGAGCTCAGCAGGGTCTCGGTGGCCTGGTCCAACGCGTCGACGGCGCGGGTCGCCGCGGAAGCCGGGTTGTTGATCTCGTGCGCGAGCCCCGCCGCGAGGGTGCCGAGGGCGACCAGCGACTCGCGCTGCCGGGCCTTGGCCTCGATGCTGCGCACCGTGTTGACCAGCCCGGAGATGAGGTGGACGCCGAAGGGGAACCACTCGCGGGCGACCTCGCCGAGCGCCGCTGCGGGAACGCGCAGCAGTCGCCCCGGGGTCACCCCCCGAGCCGTCGCCATGTAGACACCGTGGGCGTCCCAGGCCTGGAAGCCACCAGCCCACTGCCCGGGGTTGCTCATCACCCCGAGCTCGGTCTCCTGGTGCCCGACCCTGCGCACGAGGCTGAGCGACCCGTCGAGCAGCACCCACCAGAAGTCGGCGGGTTTACCTTCGCTGAAAGGCACGTCGCCCTTCTCGAAGGGCCACTCCGAGCCCGCGGACCAGAGGCGGTCGAGCTGGTCGTCTGCGAGTCCGTGGAACAGCGCGAGACCCCGCAGCGCTGCGGCACCCCTGCCCGGCTCGGCACTCGTCCCCTGCTCGGCCCCCATCAGGTCGTCGCCCATCAGGTCGTCGCCAGGAACCGGTGGACGAGGTAGACCGCCATGCCACCCTCGCCGACGGCGGAGGCCACCCGCTTCATCGAGTCGAGGCGCACGTCGCCGGCCGCGAACACCCCCGGGATGCTCGTCTCCAGGGCGTAGGGCGGTCGGCCTGCCGACCAGGACGACCTGCCTGTTCCCTGCAGCAGGTCCTGACCGGTCACGATGAACCCGTGGTCGTCTCGGGCGACGTCGTCCCCGAGCCAGTCGGTCCGCGGCATGGCGCCGATGAAGATGAACAACCAGGAGGTCTCGACGTCCTCGGTCGCGCCGGTCGCACGGTCGAGCAGGGTCAACGACTCCAGGTGCCCGTCGCCCTGCGCGGAGACCACCTCACAGCCCACCCGCACCTCGATGTTGGTGCAGGCACTGATCCGGGCGACGAGGTACTGCGACATCGTGAGCTCGAGGCCGGCCCCCCGGACGAGCATCACCACCCGTTTGGCAAAGCGGGCGAGGTTCAGCGCAGCCTGCCCGGCGGAGTTCGCGGCACCGACGAGGTAGACCTCCTCGCCCTCGCACTGGGCTGCCTCGCTGGCAGAGGCCCCGTAGTGGACGCCACGGGCTCCGAGCTCCTCCAGACCGGGCGCTTCGAGTCGGCGGTAGGACACGCCGGTCGCGATGACGACCGCCCGGGCCTCGAGCTCGTCCGCGCCGTCGATGACGACTGCCCGCACCGGACCCTTGGTCCGTAGTCCCACGGCCTCGCGGGCCACGACCATCTCGGCCCCGAACCTGGCCACCTGCGCCACGGCACGGTGGGTGAGGTCGGCCCCCGAGAGCCCCTTGGGGAAGCCGAGGTAGTTCTCGATGGAGGCGCTCTGCCCGGCCTGTCCGCCAGGTGCGTCGCGCTCGACCACGACGGTCCGCAGTCCCTCCGAGGATGCGTAGACCGCGGCCGCGAGTCCCGCCGGACCACCGCCGACGATGCACAGGTCGTAGAGCGGTGCGTCGGCCAGGGTGTGCAGACCCAGCGCGTCGGCGACCTCACGGTTGCTCGGGCTACGCAGCGGTTCGCCGTCCGGGACGAGCACGAGGGGCAGGTCCGAAGCCTGCGCACCCGCGAGCTCGGCCAGCTCGCGGGCCCCCTCGTCCCGCTCGATGTCGAGCCACACGTAGGGCACGTGGTTGTGGGCCAGGAAGGTCTTGACCTCCTGGCTGCGGTCGGACCAGCGGTGCCCCACGACCCGGACCTGGCTGGAGTCGTCGCGGTGGGCGTCGCGCCAGTCCCCGAGCAGGTCCTCGACGACGGGGAAGAACTTGTCCTGGGGCGGGTCCCACGGCTTGAGCATGTAGTAGTCGAGCCCGATGTCGTTGATGGCACGGATGGCCACGTCGGTGTCGGCGTAGGCGGTCAGCAGCAGCAGCTTGGTGTCCCGGCTGAGGCCCCGGACCTGCTCGAGGAGCTCGATCCCGGTCATCCGCGGCATCCGCTGGTCGGACACCACCAGGGCGATCGAGCGGCCACGC
Organism: uncultured Actinomycetota bacterium; assembly: GCA_963740865.1. Taxonomy (GTDB): domain Bacteria; phylum Actinomycetota; class Actinomycetes; order Actinomycetales; family Dermatophilaceae; genus Pedococcus. Next base: position 82,416 of record CAVUGH010000024.1, on the reverse strand, counting down.
AGGGTGAACTCGGTCAACAGCTCCAGGGCGCCGGGACCGGAGGTGGCACCGACCACGCGGTAGTCGGCACCGAAGCGGTCTCGCAGGTCGCGGGTGATGGCCCGGGACACGACGGGGTCGTCGTCGACCGCCAGGATCGTCGGCTTGGCCACGCCCGCTCCGTCCCCCGGAGCCATGCCGGGCCCGTCGCCCGACGCGGCGCCGGTCCGCTGCTCGGAGGCTACCTGCACCCCACAAGGCCGCGCCATGGTCCAGCAGAACCCCGAGCGCCCCTGTCTGAAGGGTCAGCCCACCACGTTGACCGGTGCTCCAGCCGCGTAGGCGAGCACCTGGTCGACGGCTGCGTCGTAGAGACGCGCGAGCACGTCCCACTCGACATAGCCGAGGTGCGGGGTCGCGGTGACGTTTGCTAGCGCCAGCAATGGATCGGACGCGCCGAGCACCGGCTCGGCCTCGAACACGTCGACCGCTGCCTGCCCCGGACGCCCCCTCTCCAGGGCGGCGACGAGTGCGCCCGGCGCGACGATGGCGGCGCGGGAGGTGTTGACGAACAACGCGTCGGGCTTCATCCGGGCCAGGTCCTCGGCAGTCACGATCCCGGTCGTGTCCGCGCTGAGCGGCAGGTGCACGCTCAGCACGTCGCACTCGGCGAAGAAGGCGGCGCGACTCGACGCGACGGCATACCCGGCCTCTGTCGCTCGGGCGAGCGAGCCCTCGCGTCCCCACACGAGCACCCGCATCCCGAAGGCCCGGCCGACCTCGGCCACCAGGCTGCCGATGCGTCCGAGGCCATAGACACCAAGGGTTTTCGCGTGCAGACCCGTCCCGACCGACGCCTGCCACTGCCCACTGCGCAGCCGGTGCACCTCTTCGGGCACGTGCCGGAGCGCGGCCAGGATGAGCGCCCAGGTCAGCTCGGCGGTGGCCTGCGGACCGCCGGCTCCGCCTGCCGACACGGTGATCCCGCGCTCGGTGCAGGCGGCCACGTCGAGGTGGCTGGTGTTGCGCCCCGTCTGGCTGAGCAGCCGCACCGTCGTGAGCCGCTCGACCACCTCACGAGGGACCGCCGTGCGCTGCTGGAGCAGGATGACTGCGTCGAAACCGTCCAGCCGCTCGGCGAGCGCGGCACCGGTCACCGAGTCGACGAACGAGACCACCTCGTGGCCCTCCAGCCGCCCCGCGGCCGGCAGCCGCGCGAACGCCCCCGGGTAGTCGTCCAGGACCGCGACCCTCATGCCACCACCTCGCGGCGCTCGGACGCGTCGGAAGCATCGGTATGCCGCGTGGCCGGCTTGCGGTGCAGCGCCCACCACAGCAGGGCGAGGGCGAGCAGGGAGCCGAAGGTGTCGGCGTTCTGCAGGACCCGGCCGATCCAGCGCGGCCAGTCCGGGTGGCTCAGCCAGGTGATGCCCCACCACGGCAGCCGACAGAGGAAGAAGCCCGTGATGACGGCAGCGGCGACCAGCCGCCGGCGGTCGCGCAGGGGGTCCGCTCCGAGCACGGCGAAGATGACGACGACCATCCAGTGCAGGTGGTGGATCCAGGCCACCGGCGACAGCAAGACAGCCATCAGGCCGATGGCTGCGACCTCACTGATCGAGTCACCGGCAAGGTGGGCCCGCCGGGCCAGCTGGAAGCCGACGAACCCGACCGCCGCCACGAGGACCAGCCACAGGGCGTCGCCGGGCAGACCGTCCGGGCCGAGGCGCAGCAGGAACCCGCGGATGCTCTGGTTGGAGGTCCCGGCGTTGGGGCCCAGTCGCGCGGGGTCCTGGAGGGCGCCACCCCAGAACGCGAACGACGCCTCGGGCAGCAGTACCCACGACCCGATCGTCACGGCGACCGCCGTGCCGACCGCGGTGATGGCTTCCTTCCACCGCCGGTTGACGAGGTAGTGCACGACGAAGACTCCCGGCGTCAGCTTGATCGACATCGCCAGCCCGACGAGCACTCCGGGCGGGATCCGGCGCAGCAGCCCGGGTCGTGGGGTGCGCAGGTCCATCAGGCAAGCCAGCACCATGAACGCGTTCACCTGCCCGAAGCGGATGCCGTCCGACACCGGGTGCAGCCACAGCATCGGCACGGTGAGCAGGGCGACGGTGATCGGCGCGAGGGCGCCGGTGCGGTGGATGAGCCGCCACCCGGCATACCAGACGATGGCGGCCGTGGCCGCGATCTGGGCGAGCGTCCAGAGCCAGCCGATGGCACCAAAGGGCAGCAGGGCCAACGGAATCGCGATGATGGCCGCGAACGGTGGGTAGGTGAAGGGCAGCAGCTGGGGCGCCTCGGTCATCGCCGAGTAGATGGGGCGCCCGGTGAGGATCGAGACACCCGCCTCGCGGTAGACCTCGACATCGACCTGCCACTGGTCCAGCGGCCAGAAGACGAGGTAGCGCAGCACCGGAATCGACGCGCCGGCGAGGACGATCGCGACACCGAGCGCCCACCGTGCGGCCGGCGACCAGCCGGCGATGCGGGAGCCGACCGAGCGGCCCAGGCTGCGGAACCGGTGTCCACGACCGCGGGCCACGGCGGCGGTCGGGGTCGCGGTGGTCACGCCTCCATTCTGTCCTGTGCCGCGACCCGTAGCCTGTACGGGTGACCCGCCGCGCCCGACTCTCCCTCGCCGGCCTGTTCTCGACCCTCTTCGTGACCCTGCTCGCCGTGCTGCTCCCGGGAGCCACGGCCCTGGCCCAGCAACCGACCGCGGTCGCCGCACCAGTCGCCGCACCCGCCGCGGCCACCCTCGTGGAGGCGACCACCCCGATCATCCTCATCGGCACCGGGGGCCTGACCTGGAGCGACGTGAGCTCCAAGGGCACGCCCGCGCTCTGGTCGTTCCTGCGCGACGGGTCGACCGCGGCAGTGTCGGTGCGCTCCGTCTTCCCCAACACCTGCCCGATCGACGGGTGGCTCAGCCTGTCCGCCGGCGACCGCGCTGCCGCTCCCGGCACCGGCAAGAACGGCTCCCGCTCGACCGCCGACCCCTGCCCGCCGATCCCCGTGGTCGACAGCGGCGTCGTGCCGGGCTGGGACAGCTACGTCAAGGCCGCCAACGCCCTCAAGTTCGGGTCCAAGCCCGGCACGCTCGGGGAACAGCTCGCCACCAACAAGCAGTGCGTCCAGGCCGTGGGGCCCGGTGCCGGTGTCGGCGCCGCCTACACCTCCGGTGCCGTGCCGAGGTATGCCGCGTACGAGCCCAAGGAGCTGACCGGCCTGCTCTCGCGGTGCCGGGTCACGCTGGTCGACGTGGGGGCGCTGCGCGACCCGACCGACCTGCCCGAGAACGAGACCGCCACCGAACCCGGCACCCGGTCGGCCCAGGCCACCGCGATCGACAAGCGGATCGGCGAGGTGCTGGCGGCCGCACCCAGCGGCTCCGACCTCGTCGTGGCCAGCATGTCCGACGCGGGCAGCAGCGAGCGGCTGCGCCTGGTCGCCGCCAAGGGCCCGAACTTCGGCTCCGGCACGCTCTACTCCCCCTCCACGCGACAGGACGGGCTGATCCAGTCGGCCGACCTGACCGTGACGGCCCTCAGTGCTGCAGGAGTACCGATCCCCGAGTCGCTCGGTGGGTTCGGGCTGCGCCGGGGTGAGGAGGGCACCAACTCCGAGGGCGCCGCCCAGGACCGGCTGCGTCAACTGCTCGACTTCGACGAGGCCAGCCACGAGGTCCACCCCCTGGTGCCACCGTTCTTCAACGCCGTCGTGATTGCCCAGATCGCGATCTACCTGCTGACCGCGGTGGTCTGGCGACGCGACTTCGGCTCGATCGACCTGCGGCTGCGGCTGCTGCGCATCACCCGGCGGGTGGCGGTCGTCGCAGCCACCATCCCGGCAGCCACCTTCCTGGCCAACCTGCTCCCGTGGTGGCGCTTCCCCGTCCCCGCGGTGTCGGCCGTCTTCAGCGTGGGGCTGTTCGTGGCCGTCATCTCGGCGGTCGCGCTCCTCGGACCCTGGGCCCGCCGCATCACCGGCCCGTTGGTCGTGGTCGCGCTGGCCACCCTGCTCGTCCTCGGTGGGGACGTGATGACCGGCTCGCACCTGCAGATCTCGTCGCTGATGGGGCTGCAGCCCGTCGTCGGCGGCCGGTTCTACGGCATGGGCAACGTGACCTTCGCACTGTTCGCCACCGCCGCGCTGCTCCTGTGCATCGCGGTGTCGAGCCACTTCGTCCGACGCGGACGCCCGCGTGCGGCCGCCATCGCCGCCCTGGTCATCGGGCTGGCAGCCGTGGTGGTTGACGGCTATCCCGGCTGGGGTGCCGACGGCGGGGGTCCGCCCGCGCTGCTGCCCGGACTGGTCTACCTGGTGCTCGCGATCCTCGGGATCCGGATGACCTGGCGGCGCGGCGCCATCCTCGCCGTGGGAACCGTTGCGCTCTTCCTGCTGGTCGGCTTCCTCGACTCGCTGCGGGGCACCGAGAAGCAGTCCCACCTGGGGCGGTTCTTCCGGTCGATCTTCGAGGGCGGGGCGGGCGACATCATCATCCGCAAGCTCCAGCAGAACATCGACATCCTCTTCGGCAACTACCCGCTCGCGCTCCTCGTGCCGGTCGCGCTGGTCTTCGTCATCGTGATCCTGGCCCGCCCGACGTCCTGGGGCTCCCGGTCGCTGCAACGGTCCTACGAGGCGTGCCCGACGCTGCGCCCCGGCCTGATCGCGCTGCTGATCACCCTGACCATCGGGTTCGCCATCAACGACTCCGGGGTGGCGATCCCCGCGAACGGCGCAATCATCGCGGTCCCGCTCATCATCGCCGTGAGCGTCAGGGTGCTGGAGGACGAGGCTCGGGGGTCTGCGACGACCCGCGCGTCGCGACGAGGGTGAGCCAGCCCCACACCAGCAGCACGGCATACGGCACCGGGGTGCGGCGCACCCAGAGGGTGACGCGTTCGACGGTCGGCGTCATGCCGACCACCCGACCGGGCACGTAGGCGACGGCCATCGCCGCCAGTCGCAGCAGCAGGATCACGTCCAGCACGCTCGCGGCGAGCACCGGCAACGTCGCCCAGGTGAGCAGGTCGTACCACGGCAGCGAGTAGGGCGCGGCGACCGTGTAGGCGGTGCTGAGCACCAGCGCCCAGCGTGCGGCCGCCCCGGTCGAGGTCGCCGGCGCGAGGTGCCGGGTGACCCGCGCGAGGACGACGACGAACGCCAGGACCAGCGCAATCGCCAGCCAGGTGACCAGGGTGCGCGCGTGGGCGGAGCTGATCGGGCCGCTGAGTGCTTCGTAGAGGAGCCGCCACGGTGTCGCGAACGAGATCGACCGACGCGCCCGGTCCAGCTGGTCGAAGACGTGCGGTCCGGCCCACAGATGAAGGGGCACGACGAGGGCGAGGGCGGCCAGCGCGAACTTCGCCGCGCGCGTGGCGAAGACGCGTCGCTCGTGCACCCACCACCCCAGCAGCACCGCCACCCCCACCACGCCGTAGGTGACCTTGCACGAGACCGCGAGCCCGGCGAACGCACCGGCAGCCAATGGGCTGCGGGCCGCCAACACCAGCGCGGCCACCGCCAGGGCCGCGGCGACGAGGTCGACATGGGCGCCGAGGACACCCACCGCCGAAGACGAGCGGGTTGAGCGTCCAGAGGGTGTCGACCCGACGCGACGTGGCACCGGTGCGCAGCAGCAGGAACCGGACGGCCAGCCAGGCCACGACGACGAGGACCTGCCAGAGCCAGACGGTCTCGCGCAGGTTCGCGCCGGCGAGGTGGGAGGTGAGCGACTGCAGCAGGGTGGCGAACGGTCCGTAGATGCTGACGGTGTCGGTCCACGGCGGCTCGACGGCCGAGGTCACCGGGTCCAGCGCCGACCAGGCGCTTGGGGGGGTGAGGTAGGGGTCGCCGCCGAGGGCGGCGATGCGGCCGTAGGCGGCGTAGTTGGTGTGGTCGGCCGAGCCGAACGGTCCGGTGAGGAGGGCGAGCACCCCGATGCCCAGCGGCAGGGCCCAGCCACCCGGGGCCAGCCGGCGTCTCGCCCGCGTCGCGACGCTGCCCAGCATCCCTGCCGTCGAGACCACGGAGGGCTCGCCGCGCAGCCGCAGGCCGACTCCGAGTGCGCCGACCAGGTAGGCGATCCACAGCAGGGCGGTCACCAACGCCGGGTCCGGCGTCCACGCCAGGTCTCCGGGTGCCCAGCCGCGCGGGCCAAGAGCAGGCTTCGCGGCACTCGGGCCGGCCACTCCGACCAGCAGCAGGAGGCCGAAGGACAGCGCCAGCGCGGCTGCTGCCACGCGGTGCCGCACCGCGGCCCCGGCCCGCACGGACGTCGCGCCCCCTCCCGCGGTCGTCATGGTGGCGCCGGTCAGCGCAGCCCGCGGCGGGCCCGGCGGCGCGCCAGGGCGAGGGCGACGTCGCGGTACTGCTTGGCCCGGTGCACCTGGCCCCGCCAGTCGGCACCGCTCACCCGGTGGTGCAGCTCGCAGGGCACCTCCTCGACGCGCAGGCCCGCCATCAGGACGTCGACGGTCAGCCCGACCTCCACGCCCCAGCCCCGCGCGAGCGGACTGGCCGCGTCGAACGCCTGGCGCGAGATGCAGCGCATCCCCGACAGCGGCTGCTGGGCGACGAACCCGGTCAGGTCCTCGATCCCCTTGCGGGCCAACCGGACCACGAACCCGTGCCCACCGCCCGCCGTCTTCTGCGGGGGCAGGGTGGCGATCGCCATGTCGGCGCGACCCTCGAGCACCGGCGGCACCAGGACGCCGACGTTGGCGGCGCTGTCCTCCAGGTCGCCGTCGACGAAGAGCAGGGGTCGCCGCTCCGCGGAACCACCCACGCGCCCCTCGACACCCTCGTGGCGCGCGACGTAGCCGGCGCCCGTGGTCATCGCGGCGGCCTTGCCCCGGTTGCGCGCGTGCCGCACCACCTCGGCGCCCGCCTCGCGGGCGACCTCGGCCGTGCCGTCCGAGCTGCCGTCGTCGACGACCACGACCAGGTCCACCCCCGGTATGCCGCGCACGGCACGAACGGTCGCAGCGATCCGGCCCGCCTCGTCCTTGGCCGGGATCACCGCAGCCACGGTCGGGATGATGGGCTCCGTCATGTCAGGGCAGCCGCGTCAGCGCAGCGTCACCTGACGGCTGAGCAGGCCGGACCGGGCCCGGCGCTCCTCCGCGGTGAGGGGCGAGTCGGCAGCGGACGCCGCGGCATACCGGGTCATGAACGCGCCCAGCTCGTCCTCGTAGTCCGCAGCCGTCCTGTCGGGCTCGAGGTCCCACACCGGCACGAGGAGGCCGCAGGCGCGGAACGCGCCGAGCAGGCGGGTCGGCCCACCGAGGGCGCTGTCACCGGCTGCGTGCAGGCGGGCCAGGGCGTCGGTGGCGACATCCTCGTCCTCGGGCAGCACGAGGCGGATGTGGGTGCGGTCGCCGATGCGGCACCAGTAGGCGGACGGCGCTGCGGTCATCTTCACGGTGGGGATGACCGACTCGTTGGCCTGCTCGAGCGAGGCCTTGGCGTCGTCGTCGAGCTCGCTCTCGCCGACCCAGAAGTCGAACCCCTCGTGGATGGTCACGTCGAAGGACCCGGACCTGTCCAGGAGGTCCTGCAGCCGGGGGGTGTCGGCCGTCGCGGCCGGCGTGCTGGTGATGGGCGTGCCCTGCTCGGCGGTGGCGGCGGCCAGCAGGGAGGTCGCCAGGTCGCGCGACGCGTCACCGGAGATGGAGCCCGACTGGGTGCCGACGAGGATGGTGCCGTCGGTCCGGTGCAGGCCGGGCCAGGCGAGCGGCAGCACGGTCGCGACGGTCACCTCGGACGGCGCTCCCTCGGGAGCCTGGCCCTTGGCGAACCTGACGGTCGCGGTGGCCGCGGGGAGGATCTCGCGCATCGCGACCCAGTCGGTCTCCCCGGGCAGTCCCTGGAACGGGCGCGCGACGAACGGTGCGGGCTCGACGCGTGTCGTCGCGGAACCGTGGTCTGCGCCCTTGCGACGCCGTGATGCCTTACCCATGGCGACAACCATATTTGGTTCGGCTCCTCCCCTGCGCCACTCCTTCGTCGGCCGAGTGCGGGAAGACGTCGCCGAACCGTCTCCGTGGTCAGTGGGTGCGGCGACGGGAGGGGCCGCCGAGGGAGGCCCACACGGTCGAGCCGGTGCGGTCCTCGGTGACGCCCCACTCGTGCGCCAGGCTGCGGACGATGCGCAGGCCGCGACCGGACGGCGCCCAGATGGTGCGGGGAGCCGGGCGTGGGGTGGTGTCGCTGCCCCCGTCGGTCACCTCCACCTCCACGACGCCGCTCTTGACCTTCCAGTGGACGCGCAGGTTGCCGTCGGCGAGGGGACGCGCGTGCCGGATGGCGTTGGAGACCAGCTCGGACACCACGATCTCGGCCTCGTCGATGACGGCGCCCGGCACGTCACGTCCTTCGAGGTCATCGACGAGCGCCTTGCGGATCTGGGCCACCGACGTGGCGCGCCACGGGACGCGCATCGTGCGCGAGGCGTCACGACCGCGACCGCCCGACGACGGTTGTGAGCGTGTGGGACGCTCCCCCAGCGGTGCTGCTGCCATGCCCGTGCCCATGTCCGATCGTTGCGAGTTCGCTCGGAGACTACCGACTGGCCTCCACAGCGTCGAGGACCGCGCGCGGCCGGTTGCTGATGATCGCGTCCACGCCGAGCTCCAGACAGAGCGCGATGTCGGCCGGTTCGTCGACCGTCCAGGCATAGACCTCGTGTCCGTGGCGGTGCTGTCGAGCCACCATCCGGGGGTAGCGGCGCAGGATCTGGATGTCGAACCCGACCGTGTGGATCCCCTTGGGCAGCGACCCGTCGCGGAACCGCAGGGGCACCGAGTCCTCGATCAGGTAGACCGCCGGGACGTGGGGGCACAGCTGGCGCATCCGCTGGACGGCCAGCTGGGAGAACGACATCACCCGCACCCAGTGCTGGTCCGGGCGGCGCGGGCTGTCGAGGTCGAACTCGGCCAGCACCCGGGCCAGCTGGCGCTCGACGAGTCCGGCATAGCGGGTGGGGTGCTTGGTCTCGATGGCCAGGCCGATGGGGCGCTCGATCTCCAGGACGGTGGTCAGCAGGTTGCGCAGGGTGAGCAGCCGGTTGCGGTCGCGGTCGGGGAGCTCGAGGTCGCCGGGGTGGTCGTCCTTCCATGAGCCCCAGTCGAGCCCCTCGAGCTCGGCGAGCTCCAGGGTTGAGACGATGCCGCGCCCGTTGGAGGTGCGGTTGACCCGGCGGTCGTGGACGCAGACGAGGTGCGAGTCGGCGGTCAGCCGCACGTCGCACTCGAGGGCGTCGGCGCCCTCCTCGATGGCCCGCATGTAGGCGCGCAGCGTGTGCTCCGGCTCGGCGAGGCTCGACCCGCGGTGCGCAATGACGAGCGGACCGCTCCGGAGGGTCTGGCCGGAAGGTGTGGGGACGACTTCGTCGAGCACACGACCATGGTTCCACAGCGTTGCCGTTCACACCCGTCGCCGCCCCGTACCGGCCCGACGATGCGGCACGATGGCTCGCGGGCGCGCGATGCCAGCCAGGCGGCATCCGGCAGCGTGGTGCCCCATCCGCTCACACGACGAGGAGGTGCGGCGTTCCATGAGTGTGAAACTGCCCGCCTTCCAGACCCTCGTCGATGCGCACTGGCGCGACGTCGCCCGCCTCGCCCACGCCCTCGCCGGACCGGTCGACGGGGACGACGTCGCCCAGCAGGCGTGGACCCAGGCACTCGCGGCCTACCCGTCGCTGCGCTCGGCCCGGAACCTGCGGGGCTGGCTGCTCACGATCACGCACCGGTGCGCGATGGACGTGCACCGCGGACGGGCCCGCCGTGCGGTGCCCCACGACGACCCGGCCTCGCTGTCGGCCGTGATCCAGGCTGCTCCCTCCGCCGACGCCGCACTGCTCGACGGACCGATGCTCGACCAACCGCTCTGGGCCTCGGTGGCGAAGCTGCCACCCCGGCAACGCGAAGCCGTCGTCCTCAAGTACGTCGGCGACCTCGACCACCCCACCATCGCCGCCGCGCTGGGCACCTCGCCCACGATGAGCCGGCGCCTCGTGAGCGACGCGCTCGCGACCTTGCGCAAGGACGTGTCATGACCGACCCCACTGCCCGACTGTCCGCCTTCCAGCCCGCCGCGGCCGCCCTGCGCCCGCCGGTGCTGCCGCCGAGCGACGTCTCCTACGTCGTCGAGGACACCCAGATCGGCCGAATGCTGTTGGCCCGCAACGAGTCCGGCGCGCTGGTTGCCTCCGCGTTCGTGGTCACGGCCGAGGACGAGGACCGCGTCCTGACTCGACTCAGCGAGCGCGTGTCACCCCGCGTGCTGCGCCAGCCCGGCGAGCTCGACGAGGCACGGACCGAGCTCGAGGCGTTCCTCGCCGGCCGGACCCGGGAGTTCACGCTGCGCACCGACCTGGCCCTCGCCTCGGACTTCCAGCGCGCCGTCCTACCCCGCCTCGCCGCCACCGTCGGGTACGGCGACCGGGCGACCTACGGCGAGCTGGCCGCTCGCGTCGACCGGCCGAACGCCGCCCGCGCGGTCGGGGCCGCTCTCGGCGCCAACCCGTTGTGCGTGGTGCTCCCGTGCCACCGCATCGTCGCCTCGAGCGGCGCCCTGACGGGGTATGCCGGTGGGCTGGACGCCAAGCGCTACCTCCTCGAGCTGGAGGCCAGCCACCACTGAGGCCCGCCACTGATCGGGTCTGGCTCCGGTGAAGGATCCCGTAGGTCCTGGCCCACGGGATCCTTCACCGAGATGGCCGACACCGCGGCGCTGGAACGGGCCTGACGGCTACCGTCGCCGAGGTCTGCGAGCATCGGGGGCATGGCTCTCACCGATGTCGACCTCACCCACCTGCGCCAGTGCGTCGACCTGGCTCGCGAAGGGCTCGAGGCGGGCGACGAACCGTTCGGCTCCGTCCTCGTCGACGGCGAAGGCGTGGTCAGGTTCGCCGACCGCAACCGGGTCCAGGACGGCGACCAGACCCGTCACCCCGAGTTCGAGGCGGCGAAGTGGGCGGCCCAGAACCTCGCCGCCGACGAGCGGGGCGCCTGCACCGTCTACACCTCCGGCGAGCACTGCGCGATGTGCTCCGCCGCCCACGCCTGGGTCGGCCTGGGCCGCATCGTGTATGCCGTGTCCACCGACCAGCTCGTCGGCTGGCTGCGCGCGTGGGACGTCCCGCCCGGCCCGGTCACGCCGCTCGCCGTCCACGCCGTCGCACCGGGCCTCGAGGTGGACGGCCCTGCCCCCGAGCTCGAGCAGGAGGTGCGCGAGCTGCACCGCCGGCTGCACGGCATACCGGAAGGTCGCTGACCGGAGGAGCGGACCACGAGCGCCACCGCGGGGTGACCGCCCGCGGATCTGTGTTAGACAGGGCAGAAACTCAAGGGAGCCCATGATGCAGCAGCTCAGCGTCGGACTCATTGCCACGTCAGGCAAAGAGAACGAACACCGGCTACCGATCCACCCGCTGCACTTCGGCCGGGTCGAGCAGGACCTCCGCGCAGGCATCTTCCTGGAGGAGGGCTACGGCCAGCACTTCGGGATCAGCGATGCCGAGCTCGCGCCCCAGGTCGGTGGCATCCTCACGCGCGCCGAGCTGGTGGCCCGCTGCGACGTCATCATGCTGCCCAAGCCGATGGTCGCCGACGTCGCGGAGCTGAGGGACGGACAGATCCTCTGGGGCTGGCCGCACTGTGTGCAGGACTCCGAGATGACCCAGCTCGCGATCGACAAGCGGTTGACCCTGATCGCCTTCGAGGCGATGAACTTGTGGGGCAGCGACGGGTCGTTCAAGCTGCACGTGCTGCACAAGAACAACGAGATCGCCGGCTATGCCTCGGTGTTGCACGCACTGTCCCTGGTGGGCTCGACCGGTGACTACGGGCGACGACTCTCCGCGGCAGTGATCGGGTTCGGAGCGACCGCCCGCGGTGCCGTCACCGCCCTGAGCGCGCTGGGGGTCAACCAGGTCGACATCCTCACCCAGCGGGACACCACCGCTGTCGCCTCGCCGATCCACTCGGCGCGGATCGTGCAGTTCGACCGGGGCGAGGCGGACGTGCGGCCGCTGGAGGTGCTTCCTCGAGGAGGGCAACGAGACGATGCCCGGGTTCCTCGCGGCGCACGACATCATCGTCAACTGCGTGCTGCAGGACCCGTTGCGCCCGATGATGTTCCTCGAGGACGAGGACCTCTCGGCACTCCCCTCGGGGACCCTGGTCATCGACGTGTCCTGCGACGAGGGCATGGGGTTCGGCTGGGCGCGGCCGACGACGTTCGAGGAGCCCATGTTCGTCGTGGGGGACAACGTCCAGTACTACGGGGTGGACCACAGCCCGTCCTACCTCTGGAACTCCGCCACCTGGGAGATCAGCGAGTCCCTGCTGCCGCACCTGTCGACGGTGATGGCCGGGCCCGAGGCGTGGAAGGCCGACGACACGATCGGGCGGGCGATCGAGATCCAGGACGGGATGATCCGCAACCAGGACATCCTGGCCTTCCAGTCGCGAGCCGCCGAGTACCCGTTCGAGATCAGGGCGTAGGTCCAGGTTCCGCCAGCCGTTCGCCTAGCGGGTCGCCGGCCCGCCCTGCGCGTCGAGTCGGGCCGTGAGGGCGTCCACGGCGCGGCGCAGGTCGCCGATCGTGGCGCTCCTCGCGTCCGGCTTGAGCTCGACGGTGATCGAACCACCGGGCTCGAGCGCGACGCGCTGCACCTCGCTGAGCGAGTCGGCGCCGTGGGTCTGGACCGCGTTGTTGAGTTCCTCGGGGCTCATGCCCACGTGGGCCAGGGCCTGGCTGTCGAGCACCCCGTCCTGGACGACGACCGTGGGTCGGCCGTCCAGCAACCAGGCGACTCGTGGACTTCGCAGGGCCCAGTGGTCCAGCGCCGCATTGACCACGACGAGGACGGCCGCCCCGAGGAGGCCACCCACGAGCGAGTTGTCCGAGCCGATGATGGCGTTCTGGACGACGTTGGACAGCAACAGCACCACGACGAGGTCCTGCGAGTTCATCTGCGCCATCAGGCGTTTGCCCGCGACCCGGATGACCAGCAGGATCCCCAGGTAGATCGCGACGGTCCGGATGACCTTCTCGGCCGCCGGCATCGGCAGGTGGAGGAGGTCGTCCACGACTCCCTGCGGTGCCGCGGCGACGAGCTGCTCGAACATGGGGGGCTCCTGGAGGGTCGGTGGCTCTCGGCGCCAACCTAACCCTGAGCTCGCGACGGAGCCCCGCGACGTGACGGGGCGCGCGAGCGGCTACTCGCGGCCGGAGGAGATCCAGGCCGGGTCCTGGCTGAGGTTGCGCCCACCTTCGGCGAGCGCCGCAGCCTCGTCGAGCCGACGGAGCTGGTCGTCGTCGAGGCGGACGGCGAGCGCGCCGAGGTTCTCGTCGACCCGCTCGGGGCGACGGGTGCCGGGGATCGGCACGACCGGCATACCCAGTCGCTCGCCCTGCGCGAACAGCCAGCCCAGGGCGACCTGGGCCGGCGTGGCGCCCACCTCGCCGGCCACGGTCGTGACGACCTCGACGACACGCTGGTTGGCCTCGAAGCCCGCGTCGAACCGCGGGTGACCCTTGAGCATCGACCCGGCCACGGCCTCCCTGGTCATCGCTCCGGTGAGGAAGCCGCGTCCGAGCGGCGAGTAGGGCACGAAGCCCGCGCCCACCTCGCGCGCCGCCGGGACCACCTGGTCCTCGACGTCCCGAGACCAGATGCTCCACTCGCTCTGCACGGCGGTGATCGGGTGGACCGCAGCCGCCGCGCGCAGCTCGGTCGCGGTCACCTCGGAGAGCCCGAGGTGCCGCACCTTGCCCGCCGTGACGAGCTCGGCCATCGCCCCGACGGTCTCCTCGATCGGCACGCTGACGTCGCGACGGTGCAGGTAGTAGAGGTCGATCACGTCGGTGCCGAGCCGTCGCAGGCTCGCCTCCGCAGCACTGCGGACGTATGCCGCGTCGCCACGGACCCCCGTGCCGCCCGGGCCCGTGGGTGGGAACCCCGGTGATGCCGAACTTGGTCGCGAGCTGCACCTCGTCGCGGCGGGTCCGGAGCAGCTCGCCGACGAGCTCCTCGTTGGTGCCGGCCGGGCCGGTGACGCCCTCGGGCGCCTGACCGTAGACGTCGGCCGTGTCGATGAAGGTGACCCCGGCATCGACGGCGTGGTTGAGGGTCCGCAGCCCTTCGGCCGGGTCCGTCTCGCCGTAGACGTGGGTGATCGCCATGCCGCCGAAGCCGAGCCGGCTCACCTCGAGGCCGTGGCCGAGGTCGATGCGCTGGCCGGTGGAGTGGGGGTTCGTGTTGGTGCTCATCGTGGAGCTCCTTCCAGAAGGGTGCCCCTGTGCCAACTCCGCCGGGACGCAGAACCTTCCGGCTGCGTGGCGGACGCTGGGTTCAGGCGGGACCGTAGGTCAGGCGGGGCCGTAGGACAGGTGGACGACGCCGTTGTCGTAGACGTCGTGGTCCTTCAGCGCCAGCTTCGTCGTCTCGTTGCCCTCGGGGAACAGTCGTGCGCCACTGCCCAGCGCGACCGGGTAGACGAACAGGTGCAGCTCGTCGACCAGGCCCTCGTGGAGCAGCCCCCGCACGAGCTGGCCGCTGCCGGAGATGTAGATGACTCCGTCGGTGTCCTCCTTGAGCTTGCGGATGGCATCCGGGTCGAAGACCCCCATCCGCTCCGAGGGCGTCCACTCCTCGCTCGGCTCGTCCGCACCGACGACGTACTTCGTGGTTTCGTTGAAGAACGGGGCACCGGGGTCCTCGTCGACGGTACGGTCACGCCAGGCCGGCGCGAACATCTCAAACGTCTTGCGCCCCAACAGGATCGCGGTGGCCGCACCCGTGATGGCTGCGAGCGTCTCGCCCATCTTGGGGTCGAAGCCGTACTCGAAGGTCCAGCGTGGATCCTCGAACACCCCGTCGAGGGAGATGAACTCGTGAACTGCGATGGTGCCCATGGCGGTTGCCCTTTCGTGTCCGCGGCCGGTCACCGCGATGTCACCCTGTGGTCACCACCAGTGTGTGCGATCCGGCCTTGGTCGGCACCGTGACCTCGAGGCCCCGGTTCGTGGTGCGACTGGTCCAGTCGGACAGCACCCGTCCGTCGAGCACCACCTGGGCCACCGTGCTGCCGCGTGGCACCGTGTGCCCGATCCAGACCTTGTCGGCGCCGACGGCCCGGTCGACCGCCACCGTCGTCGTGTAGCGGGAGCCGGTCACCGACGCGGACACGTCGGCGAAGCCACCACCCAGCCGGATCCGCTGACCGGAGGCCGACGGCTGCCCAGCGGGCACCTGCGGGACCACGACCAGACGGTCGTTGCCGAGGTCGGGCTGGATGCCCAGCCACTGGTGCACGACTGCCCACGCGGTGCCGTAGTTGCCCCACGCCTGCATGAACATCGAGCGGCAGGTCCAGCACCGGTCGATGTTCGCGCCCTGGTCGGGCGAGGGGAAGATCTCCGGCATCGCGCCCGGCTGCTCGTCGGGCGTCCCACCGGTAGCGGGCTCGGCGAACATCGTCTCGGCGAGGGCGTGGGTGTAGCGCTGCTGCTGGCCCGGCCCGAGGCGCCCGTAGTTGCCCTCGCCGATCGACTGGATCGACGTGGTCAGGCCGAAGACGGTCCGCTCGCCCACGCCGTTCGCGCCGCCGCCGCAGCCGGTGTGGAACAGGCCCGGGTTGAGCGGGTGCTCGCCGCTGTAGCAGGCGTCCTCGCGACCGGCGAGCGCCGTGCTGCCGTGTGCGTAGGGCGCGATGCCGGGGACGGTGCGCCCGTTGACCTGCAGCTCGGCCTCCATCGGGGTCTGCCCGATCCAGTGCTTCTGGAACGACTGGACGTCACCGGGGTCGGCCAGCGAGTCGGCGTACTGCGACGCCGCGGCATACCACCACGCCCCGTCGAACCGGTCGTGGATCTGGCGGGCGAGGTTGTTCGCCCATGCGAAGGTGGCGCCGTCGTGCCTGGCCTTGGCCATGTCGGCCAGGTCGTAGAGCCCGCGGATGTAGTAGACGGTGTTGTCGAGCTTCTCGGTGCCCATCCCGCCGCGCTCGACGTTGCCGAGTCCCTCCGGCCAGCCGTCTCCGTCGGCGTCGAGGGTGCGCGTGACGTACTTGAGGTTGCGGACCGAGAAGTCGTACATCTCGTCGCGGAACCGGTCGTCGCCGGTCCAGCGCCACAGCAGCGCCACCGTGCTCGGGAACTTCACCGTCTCGTCGGTGTTGAAGTTGTATGCCGTGGTGCCGTCCGGGTTGGTGCTGCGCGAGTCCTGGCCGAACCAGATCGAGCCGTCCGAGACCACTTCGTGCGTCACGACGCCAGAGCGGTCGTTGAGGATGTCGGAGACCTCACGCAGCGCGCGCAGGTGGTCCTTGATCGCCTCGAACTGACCGACCGACACCGACGCGAAGGCGGTGTACTCGGCGTCGGTGCCGAAGATCCACGGGTAGTCGGGGAAGCCGGCCCCGATCCAGGTCGCCTTGGCGACGGTCCCGGACGGGGCCGGGAACTGCTTGCCCTGGTTGGTCCAGCGGATCTGCAGGTCGGTCGCGGTCTGGGTGAGGTCGGCGATGTTCTGCTTGCCCCACTGCACCGCGTCCTGCACCAGCGGGTCGCCGGGCAAGCGTCAGCTGGGTCATCGTGGACAGCGCCTCGCGGGAGGCCTTCTTCGCGGCGAGGGCGGCAGCGGGGTCGGCCAGCGCCTTGGCGAGCTCGCCACGGGCGGAGGTCAGGCCCTGGTCGGAGCCGGCGACGGCCAGCCAGATGGTCGTGGAGCCACCCGCCGGCAGGTCGAGGCGGTAGGTCAGCCGACCGCCGGTGCCCTTGCCGAACGGTCCGTCGTCACAGGCGGAGGGCTTGGGGTCCGCCGGGGCGCCGGGCTCGGTCCCGGTGCAGCGGTGGCCGGCCTGGGCGCCGTAGAACTGGGCGCCGACCTGACCGGTCGTCGGGGTTGCGGACGTGCCGACGAGGGCGGCGTAGTGGTGGACCGGGGCGCCGGGCAGCGCGCCATCGTCGGTGAAGACGAGGTTCTTGCCGTCGTAGGCGCCGACGTCCTGGATGTTGTCGCTCGCGTTGGGCGTGACGCCGCTGAAGCCCCACGGGTACTGGCCCATCAGCTCGGAGTGCGCGTCGACCGACAGCTTGGCCGTGCGAGCGGCGCCGGGGTTGGTCACGGTGAGGCCGAAGAGCGCGCCCCGGACGCCGTCGGGCACGAAGTCGGTGCGGGCGACCTTGAGTCCCGCGGTGTCCGGCAGGTCGTAGCGGCTGTACCCCCACCCGCTCGTGAACGTCGTCGCGGGACCGACCCACTGGTCGTCGAGCCCGAACCAGACTCCGTCGACCATCTTCATCGGCGGCGTCCAGACCCCACCCATCTCGCCGGTGATGTGCCAGCCGTTGGCGTAGAACCTGCCGTCCTCGAAGCCGATCGAGTAGGCCCGCGTTCCGGCGGAGACCTCACGCCGGTCGGCGAGGCGCGTGCTCACGGACAGCTCGTTGGCGGCAGCACTCACGGCGGCTGAGGTCCCCCCTCCCCTGGGGGTGGTCGCACTGGCAGGCACTTGTGCCGCCATGACCGTCGCTCCGAGGAAAACTGCGGCGGAACCGGCTAGGAGCTGTCGAGACATCGTCGTCCTCCGACCCAGAGGGGGAGCAGCGCGAGGTGGCGCCACCTGGGGTGTCTGAACTGGGTCGCTCGAACTGTTTCGGACGGCTTTGTCCGGACCTTCGGACGCTACACCCGGCCCTTGCGACCGGCAACGCCTGCGCTCAGCAGCGCTTGAGCCGAGTCGCGCATCAGGTCGACAGCCTCGTCCCGCGAGAGGCCCGCCATGTCGGTGAGCCAGACCAGGGCCTCGATCCCGGTGGCGCTGCGGATCGCGAGGACCAGCCGGCGCAGACCCTCGTCGGTGAGCTGCGCGCGCACGGGTTCGAGGGCCTCGGTGATCCACCCGATCGCCCGGCCCTGGCGCAGCGGGAGGGCGGCGTGGTCGTCAGGGTGTTCGGGATGGTCTTCGAGCGAGAGACGCAGCATGGTGCGCTGCTGCGTCTCGGTCTCGACGATCAGGGCCGTGAAGGCGCGGATGACGATGTCGAGCCGAGCCGCGGGGTCGGCAGGAGGGTCATCACCGAGCAGCGACCGGGTGCCGGTCTCGGGATGTGCCGCCGCCAGGAGGGATCCGTGGTTGGGAAAGTAGCGGTATGCCGTGGCGCGCGACACCGACGCGGCCGCCGCGGCCCGGTCGACGGTCGGGGTCTCACCGTTGGCCACCATCTCGCGGGCAGCGGTGACGAGCGCGGTGCGCGTCCGGCTCTTCTGTCCGGTGCGGCCATGGCTCTCGTAAGGCATTGACACGCCGTTCATGATACGTCAGTCTCATCATGAGACACGAGTCTCACGAACGGCGTGTCCGACGAAAGTGGGCATCATGTCCAGCACCGCCACGGTTCCCGCAGCGATCATCCGCGCCGAAGGCGAAGGCGAGCGTCGCTGGTTCTTCGGCGGTGGTGTCCACACCTGGAAGGTGCGTGCCCACGAGAGCAACGGCGCCTTCCTGCTGTTCGAGGACTCGATGGCCGGCGGCAAGGCGACCCCGCTGCACACCCATCCGGACTCCGACGAGACCGCAGTCGTGCTGGAGGGCGAGATCCTCATGCACGTCGACGGTGCCAACCACCACGTCGGCGCCGGTGGCGTCGCGGTCGCACCTCGGGGAGTGCCGCACGCCTTCCTGGTGCTCTCGGCGAGCGCGAAGATCCTGTTCCTGCACACCCCGGGGTGCTGCGAGGCGTTCTACTGGGGCGCCAGTGAGCCGATGGCATCCGACGCTGATGGCGGTGGCCAGACCGGGGTCGTGGACTTCGACCGGGTCCGGGCCTCGGCGCAGGCCCATGGCGGGATCGTGCTGCTCGGCCCGCCACCCTTCGGCGACAACTGAGCCGGCCAGCCGGGAGACGGCTGACCAGCTCAGCTGGTGATGTAGCTGCTGGTGGCGTGGGTGTTGGTGACGAAGTTGCCCGGGCCGCAGCTACCGGACGTTGTACCCGCGCGCCTGCCAGAACGAGTTCGGGTTCGGGTTGTCGAGTACCGGGTCGTCGACGCTCTTGGCCGCGAGGGTCCTGCGACCCAGGCGCATCTCGACGTGCGTGTGGCTCGCGCTCCCCGCACCGCGGGCCGCCTCGACCGCGATCTGCTGGCCCTTGCTGATGGAGTCGCCGGTGTCGACGCTGTCGTTCGGGTTGGTGTGCAGGTAGATGATCGTCTTGTCGAAGGTCGCGTTGTAGACCGCGATCGTCGACAGTCCGGTGCCGCCCTCGACCACGTTGGTCACCGTCCCCGACAGGAGCGCCTTGACGGTCGAGCCACTGGCCTTGGCGAAGTCGATGCCCTCGTGGCGTCCTGGGGTGTTCACGTAGCCGTCGAAGTAGCAGGTCACGTGACCGCCGCCGCCGACGTAGAGGGCGTCGGACATGTCGACGTTCGTCGAGGTGCCGCCGCCGAAACGGTGCGAGGCGTTGTCGTTCTTCAGCGTCGCGTTGAGGTTGACCTTGGCGCCGGTCGCGAAGGTCTGGCTGTCACCGGAGTAGCCGCTGTTGTAGAAGACGGTGACCGATCCGCTGGTGCGGTTCCAGACCGAGGCCGCGTTGTTCTTCACGCACTGGCCCTGCCCCGCTCCGGCGCCCTTGAACTCGTAGCACTCCGGCTGGGTCGCGCCGTAGTCGTCGATCGAGGTGGTGAAGTCGGACACCGACCCGGCATGGTCACTGTTGTAGTAGAGGCAGAACTCCCCCGACTGGCAGATACCGTCCCGAGCCGCCGCTTGTGCGGGTGCGGCGGTCAGGAAGGTGACGCTCAGGACGGCTCCGGCGATGCCGGCATACGCAAGCTTTCTCCACATGGCAAACCCCTTCAGTGCAGGCGTTCTCACGCCCCGAATGGAATGACACAGACAGCGCAGACCACACGGTGATGCGGAGTCGTGCACGTGCCAGCCACGGTTCCCCCCTCAGCGTGCGTTCCCGATCCTTGGGCTTCGCCACGCCGTCTGTCGACATGGAGATTTCGATGGTTATGTCCGGAAAGGACAGGCGGGCGCATGGAAAGCACAGGAGGTGCCCCGCAGCCCCGATGCAGCGCTCGGTCAGTCGGCCGAGGCAGCAGGCTCCTCAGCCAGGATCGTGAGGGCGTGGTGGGGCCGCGTGTCGACGGTCAGCGAGAAGACGTCGGGACGGTTGTAGTGGCCGACCGGGTCGAACATCCGTCGCGCGGAGGCCACCGCGGCGAGGTCGATCTCGGCGGTGAGGATGCCCTCCTCGTGCCGCAGCGGGCCGGCCACGATCTCACCATTCGGGTTGCAGATCACGCTGT
Organism: uncultured Actinomycetota bacterium; assembly: GCA_963740865.1. Classification (GTDB taxonomy): domain Bacteria; phylum Actinomycetota; class Actinomycetes; order Actinomycetales; family Dermatophilaceae; genus Pedococcus. Next base: position 62,087 of record CAVUGH010000024.1, on the reverse strand, counting down.
TGCCGGGCTCGACCCACTGCGCCTCGGCGCCCTCCTGCGCTCGCCACACCCGGTCGCGCTCCGGGAAATCGGCCGGGATCTGGTCGACGCGCAGGCAGGGGTTCACCCCGATCACCCAGACCCGGCCCTCCCGGGCGATGTGCCGCATCGTCGCGATCCAGCCGTCACCCTGGGCGAGGGTCGGCGCGACCCAGATCTCGACGCCCTGGGCGTACTGGTGGAAACGAGCCAGGGGCATGTAGTTCTCCCAGCAGATCAGGCCACCCAGCCGCCCCAGGTCCGTGGGCACCACGTCCAGCATCGAGCCGTCACCCATGCCCCACACCGTCCGCTCGGACCCGGTGGGCACCAGCTTGCGGTGCTTGTTGAGCAGCCGGCCGTCCGGCCCGAAGTACAGCAGCGTGTTGTAGATCGTGGTCCCGTGCGGCTCTCGCTCGTCGACACCGACCACCACGTATGCCGCCGCCTCGCGCGCCGCGGCGCCGATCCGCTCCGTCGTGGGTCCGGGGACCACGACGGCCTGGTCGACGAGGCGGGCGAACCAGGCCTCGTCACCGTCCCAGATGGGGACCGAGTCGATCCAGATCGGCGTGCCCGGCACGAACGCCTCAGGAAACACGATCAGCTCGGCGCCCATCGCGGCAGCCTCTGCGACGAGCTGGACGACCTTGTCGGTCGTCGCGTCGCGGTCCATCAGCACGTAGGCCGCCTGCACCGCGGCCGCTGTGAAGACTCTGCTCATCGAGGCACCTCCGCCCGACCCAGCCCTGCGGGCATGCCAGTGGGAGGCCGGCCCTCAGTTCACGATAGCCCCGATGATCCGCCTCGCAGCCGGTCGATCGGTCGATCGGTCGATCGGTCGACGGGTCGGGCCGGCCGACCGGTCAGGCCACCTCGTCGACGCAGCCGGCACCCGGGTCTGCTTGTGGCGCACCGGAGTGACGCAGGTGGGCAGCACCCCAGACCCGGACGCTCTCGACCACCGGGAGGGCGGTCAGGCCGTACTCGGTGAGGCGGTAGACGACGGGCGCCGGCACCGGCCCGGTCTCGACCCGTTCGACCAGTCCGTCGGCCTGGAGCTCACGCAGCTGCTCCGCCAGTACCTTGGCCGAGATGGGGGCGGCCCGGTGGCGCAGCCCGGCAAAGTGCGTCTCGTCGTGGGCGAGCCAGTAGAGCAGCGTCAGCTTCCACTTGCCACCGACCGCGGCGAAGGCTGCGGCCATCGGGCAGCCGGGCAGCGGGTTGGCGCGCGACGCCGACGGGTTGGGCACAGCGGGGTCGGGCACTGCGGGGTCGGGCATCGCGGGGTCGGGCACCGCGGGGTCGGGCATCGGGGGGTTACCTGAACGTGCCTTCTTGTCCATCCACCTGCTCCGTTCGGATAGTCAGATCATGACAATTCACTCGAAGATCGCACTGCATGGCAAGCGGGTCCTGGCGACCTGCCTCTCGCTGGTCGTCGTGGCGGCCGTCGCCTCGTCCAGCGCCGGAGCGTCCGGAGCCGTCGCGAAGGAGACTTCGGACGGCGGTCAGGACGACTTCGACTGGGAGCTCGGCACCTGGCGCACCAGCGTCCAGGTGCTCGCCGACCCCCTCTCGGACTCCGACGACGAGTGGCTGGAGTTCAAGGGAACCAGCGTCGTCCGGCCCCTGATGGACGGTCGGGCGAACATCGTGGAGCTTCGGGTCTCGGGACCGGCTGGGCAGATCAACGGCCTCAACCTGCGTCTCTACGAACCGGCGGCTCAGCGCTGGAGCGCGACCTTCGCCAGCCTGCGCGACGGGATGTTGACCCCCTCGGTGTACGGCACGCTTCCACGACGGGGTCGGCGAGTTCTACGGCGACGACCAGCTCGCCGGTCGCCCGATCAAGGTGCGCTTCGTCATCGAGCGGCAGGGGCGCGACCGAGCGAGGTTCACCCAGGCGTTCTCGGACGACGACGGTGCGACCTGGGAGACCAACTGGGTCGCCGTCGACCGACGCAGCGATCGCTGACCGTGCTGGGCAGCGTCCCCGCTCAGCCCTTCTGCAGCTCCTCGGCCAGCATCACGATGATGCCGCTGGGGCCGCGGACGTAGGTGAGCCGGTAGATGTCCTCGTAGGTGCCCACGCCGCGCAATGGCGTGCAGCCGTGTCGCGCAGCGATCTCCAGCGCCTCGTCGAGGTCGTCGACCGAGAAGGCCACCCGGTGCATGCCGATCTCGTTCGGCAGGGTGGGCTCGGTCTCGATCGCATCGGGGTGGATGTACTCGAAGAGCTCGAGGCGACCGATGCCGTCCGGCGTCTGGAGCATCGCGATCTTGGCGTGGTTGCCGTCGAGGCCCACCGCCGTGTCGGTCCACTCACCACTGACCGTGTCGCGTCCCAGGACACTCAGGCCGAGGTCGGTGAAGAACGCGATGGTCGCTTCGAGGTCGCGGACGGCGATGGCAACGTTCTCGAGTTTGATGGGCATGCGAAGCACCCTATCGACTCGGCATCGGCGCCGCTCGACGTGTCACCCGCGTTTGTCGAGCTCAGCCCGCGGTGCGCAGGTAGCGGCCGAAGTGGGGGACGGTGAACGCGATCCGGCCGCGCTCACCTGAGTAGATCAGCCCCTTCTTCAGGAGCGCATCCCTTGCAGGAGAGAGGGACTGGGGCTTGCGGTCGAGCACCTGGGCCACGGCGGCGGTCGGCACCGACTCGGTCTCGTCGACCTCCTCACCGGCTTCGGCGAGCGTCTGCGCGGCGTCGGCCATGGCCCGCAGGTACTCGCGCTCGGCCGGCGTGGCCCGTTCGAAGCGGGAGCCGAAGAAGCCCACCGCCAGCTCCGCCTCCGCCTCCGGGGCGGAGACGGCGATGTCCTCGGCCGTGATCGGCGAGCGCGGCGCGACGTCCCACGCGACCTTGCCGTAGGCCTGGACGAAGTACGGGTAGCCGGCAGTCGCGGCATACAACGCATCCAGCGCCTCGGGCGTGAACTCGGCTTCCTCGTCGCGGCCGGCGCCACGAGCGCGAGGTCGGCAGCGGCGCGGTCGAGCCGGTCGATGCGTTGGTAGCGAAAGAGCCTCTCGGAGTATGACTTCGACGCGGACAGGACCGCCGGAAGGTGCGGCAGCCCGGCGCCGACGACGATCACCGGCAGCCCCGACTGCGAGATCTCGTGGCAGGCCGCGCAGATCGCCGAGACGTCGTCGGCCGACAGGTCCTGCATCTCGTCGATGAAGATCGCGACGCCCCGACCCACGTCTGCGGCCAGCCCGCCCACGTCGGTGAGCAGCTCGACCAGGTCGATCTCGATGTCGCCGGAGTCGGCGCGGCCGGTGGCAGCCGGGGCGTCGATGCCCGGGTTCCACCTCTCGCGCAGCTTGGCGCCCGGGGCGGAGTCACGTTGCGCGAAGGCCTTGATGACCCCGAGGACGTGGTCGACCTGGTCGCCGGCGGGGTGCCCGAGCTCGCGCACCGCAACGTGCAGCGCCGCTGACAGCGGGCGACGCAGGCCCTGGTCGGGCCGCGCCTCGAGCTTGCCGGTGCCCCAGTGGGCGCGGACGGCCGCGGAGCGCAGCGCGTTGAGCAGCACGGTCTTGCCGACCCCTCGCAGGCCGGTCAGCACGATGGAGCGCTCGGGTCGGCCGCGCGCGATGCGCTCCAGCACGACGTCGAAGGCGTGCAGCTGCTCGTCACGACCGGCGAGCTCGGGCGGCCGCTGCCCGGCACCGGGGGCGTACGGGTTGCGTATCGGGTCCACGATCGCAGGGTATGGGCGTCTCTAGGGTTTCCCTGAGATTTCGCGATACGCGCCGATCGTGTCGCCGGGTGTCAGCGGCGGGTGCGGCGCCGGACGATGTGGCCGACGACGGCGGGGATCCAACCGGTCTCGCCGCGCATCCAGCGTCCTGCGACGAGGTTGTGCGGGACGACCACGAACGAGCCCTTGAAGCCCTCGGTCAGCGACAGGTCGGTCCCGAAGACATCGGTGACCACCTGCCAGTCGAGGTCGGTGTGCCGGTCGAGGTGCGCGCCGATCCCGATGGCATAGCGCTCGACGATCGCGGCGTGGTCGGGACGGTCGTCCTCGGGCGCGGCCGACCACGCGGCATACGCCCGGTCGAGGCCGGCACTGAGCGAGTCGAGCTCGTCGACCTCGACACCGTCGGCGGTCAATGACTCGAGGGCGGCTGCGATCCGGGCGCGTTCATCGTCGCCGAGCGGGTCGACGAGCGGGCGCAGCGACGCGCCAGGGTCGAGGGAGTCGCCGGCGTCCGGCATCGTGCGCTCCGGGACCTGCGGTTCGGAGACCTCCGCGTCGGCGTCGTCGTGGCGCCGACCGAACCACGCCATGACCGTGACCTACTTGACCGAGGCCGAGCCCGAGTCGGCGACGAGCTGCTTGCCCGCGCCCTCCCACGCCTTCATGCCGCCGTGCAGGTTGGCGACGTCGAAGCCCTGCTGGGTCAGCCACGCCACCGCTCGCGACGAACGACCGCCGCCTCGACAGACCACGGCAAGGGTGCCGGCGTCGGTGTCGGGCAGCTCGTCGAGGCGCGAGGGCAGCTCGCCGAGCGGGATGTGCACGGCACCCGGCGCGTGGCCGGCGTCCCACTCGTCCTGCTCCCGCACGTCCAGGAGGACTGCGTGGTCGTGGACGTCGGAGACGGGGACCTGGGGGATGCTCATGTCCCCATGAAACACCCCGTGCCCGACCGCGCGGAAATCCGGTGGGCAACGTCTCGCCAAGCAGGCACAGTGTCGCCATGACGACCAGCGACGCGGCGATCGCGCGGGTGGTGGCCACCGCCCGAGCGCAGGTGGGCGACCACCCTGCGCTCGCACCGGTGCTCGACGGGCTGCCCGAGCTGCTGGCCGACCTCGTGGAACGGTGGTCGCTCACCCTCGGCGAGGTGTACGGCGAGGGTCTGGGCGTCCCGGTCGTGGCGGTCGACGCCGACGGCACACCCGCCGTCCTCAAGATCGACCGCGCCGGGCCCGGCTTCACGGCGCAGGTGGCCACCCTCGAGGCGGCCCACGGACGGGGGTATGCCGCGGTGCTGGCGTCCGACGCCGGCCGCGGCGCCGTGCTGCTCGAGCGGCTCGGCCCCAGCCTCGCCTCCACCAGGATGGCGGCGGCGCACCAGGTCGACCACCTGGCCGCCACGCTACGGCTGGCCTGGGAGGTGCCCTTGTCGCTGGCGCCGGAGGTGGTGGCCGGCGAGGACAAGGCGGCCCAGCTGGCAGGGATCGTGCGACGGTTCCGCCAGGACGACGACGAGACGCGGTGGGGTGCCGTGCTCGACCGGGCCCACGAGCTCGCCCGGCACCTGTCGACCAGCCGCGACCCCTCCCGCGACGTCCTCTGCCATGGAGACCCGCACCCGGGCAATGCGCTGCAGGCGGGCGGGATACCGCGTTACAAGCTCGTCGACCCCGATGGCTTCCGCTGCGAGCCCGAGTACGACGTCGGCGTGACGGTGCGCGACTTCAGCAGGGAGATCCTGGCCAGCCGGGACCACACCGCGGCTCGCAAGGGGCACGAGGCCCTCTGCCGGCAGGCGGCGGAGCTCACGAACACGGACCCGGACCGGGTGCGGCAGTGGGCCTTCGTCGAGCGGGTGACCACCGGGCTGTACCTGCGGTGGTTCAACGATGACGAGACGGCCGAGTCGTTCCTCGACGCCGCCACCGTGCTGCTGCCCGGCTGAGCATCCCGACCCTGCAGGTCGAGTGGCCACGACCCGCTGGGCTACCAACCGCGACACCAGCGTGTCGTGGCCACTCGTCGGGACCCGGCGATGCCGGACCCGCGTTCAGTCGCCCGCGGCCTACTTGAGCAGGCGGGACATCCGTCGGTCGGCCAGCGGCTTGCCGCCGGTCTGGCAGGTCGCGCAGTACTGCAGTGACGAGTCGGCGAAGGACACCTCGCGCACCACGTCTCCACAGACCGGGCACAGCTCACCGGTACGGCCGTGCACCCGCATCCCGGCGCGCTTGGCGTCCTTGAGCTCCTTGGCCGGCTTGCCCGACGCCGTCGCGACCGCCGCCGACAACGTGTCGCGCAACGCGGCATACAACCGGTCGGTGGCCGCATCGTCGAGGCTTGCTGCCATCGCGAACGGCGACATCTTGGCGACGTGCAGGATCTCGTCGGAGTAGGCGTTGCCCACCCCGGCGATCCAGCCCTGGTCGCGTAGCAGCCCCTTGAGCTGCGAGCGCCGTCCCGCGAGCAGGGCTCCGAACGCCTCTCGGGTGAACTCGTCGGCCATCGGGTCGGGTCCGAGGGAGGCGATGCCGGGGACCTCCTGCGGGTCACGCACGAGGTAGGCCGCGAGGCGCTTCTTGGTGCCCGCCTCGGTGAGGTCGAAGCCGGACGCATCGGAGAACCGGGTGCGCAGCGCGATCGGCGACTTCCCCGGGCGCAGCACGGTGTTGGGCATCGCGTCGGACCAGCGCAGCCAGCCCGCTCGCGCCAGGTGGAAGATGAGGTGCACACCGTCACAGTCGAGGTCGACGAACTTGCCGTGCCGCGAGACGGCGTCGACGGGGGCACCGGTCAGCGCCTGCGGCGGCGGGTCGAAGGTCTTGAGCACCGAGAACGACCCGAGCTCGACCCCGGTCACGGCCAGCCCGACGGTCCGCTCGGCGAGGAAGTCGACGAGCGCCTGTACCTCGGGCAGCTCCGGCATTGCGCCAAGTTTGTCAGAGATCGGTCCGCGGGCACGGGCGAACTCGTGCACAGCGGGGCCCCTTGCAGGCCGGTGCGACCATGGGGGCATGACGACGACCGCCGCACCTCACGAGCTGCTGCGGTTGAAGTCCCACAGCGGACGGCTGGCCCTGGCCACCACGGTCCTGGGCAGTGGGATCGCGCTGCTGGACAGCACCATTGTCAACGTCGCCCTCCCGACGATCGGCCGCGACCTCGACGCCGACCTCTCCGGCCTCCAGTGGGTGGTCAACGCCTACGCCCTGACCCTGGCCGCGTTCATCCTGCTCGGCGGCTCGCTGGGTGACCGGTTCGGTCGACGAGCGATGTATGCCGTGGGCGTGGCCGGCTTCGGCGTGGCCTCGGCCCTCTGCGCCCTGTCCCCCACCGTCGAGGTGCTCATCGCCGCCCGAGCGGTCCAGGGACTGTGCGCGGCGCTGCTGGTGCCCGGCAGCCTCGCGATCCTGCAGGCCTCGTTCCACCACGACGACCGGATGGCCGCGATCGGCGCGTGGACCGGCCTGCTGGGCGTTGCGTCGGCGTCCGGTCCGGTCGTCGGCGGGTGGCTCGTCGAGCACGACTGGAGATGGGCCTTCTGGCTCAACGTGCCGCTCGCCGTCGTGGTGGTCGCGCTCGCCCTGAAGTTCGTCCCCGAGTCACGGAACCCATTGGCCAGCAAGCACATCGACCTCACTGGCATCGCACTCGCGGTCGTCGGTCTGGCCGCCCTGACCTATGGGCTGACGGCCCTTTCCGGCGGCGTGAGCCTGCGCGCCGTGGCGGTCGGTGTGATCGGCGTGCTCGCCCTCGCCGCCTTCGCCTGGGCCGAAGTCCATGCCAAGGCGCCGATGGTCCCGCCATCGCTCTTCGCCAACCGAGTGTTCACCACGATCAACCTCGTCACGCTGCTCGTCTACGCAGGTCTGTCGGCCGCGCTGCTGTTCCTCGTGCTCTTCCTGCAGACAGTGGCGGCCTGGTCGGCCCTCGAGGCCGGCGCCGCGACCCTGCCCCTGAGCATCATCATGCTGGTGCTCGCCCGCCGGTTCGGCACGCTGGCCGCGAGGTCGACCGCGCGACCCTTCATGATCGGCGGGACCCTCGTCGCCGCAGCGGGTTTCGTCCTCCTCGCCATGGCTCCACGCGACCCCTCGTTCGTCGTCCACGTCCTCCCTGGCATATCGCTGGTAGGTCTCGGACTGTCGATGACCGTCGCCCCTCTGACGGGCACCGTGCTCGCTGCCGCGCCCGATGAGCTCGCGGGCACGGCCAGCGGTGTCAACAACGCCGTTGCTCGGACGGCCGGGCTGCTCGCCGTCGCGGCTCTGCCACCCTTGGTCGGACTGGGTGGTGCCGACTACGCGTCGGCCGACGCCCTCGCGCCGGCCTACCGGCTCGCGATGCTGATCTGCACCGGACTGCTCGTCGGTGGCGCCGCTCTGACGGCCTTCGGACTGACCGCGCGCGAACCGATCCCCTGCGCGGACTCGCCACACCTCGACGTCACCGGACGCTGATCCGCCTGGCCCTTCAGGAAGCGGGCTGTTCCTCGCCGAGGGCGACGCGCAGCAGCCGCACCAGGCCGTAGCCGTCGCCCGCGCGGCATACGGGCACGTCCTTCTCGTGCCGCCCGCGGGCGGGAGTGAACTCCTCCAACGACACGGGTATGCCGTGCGACAGCACCTGCTCGCTCGGCGTCAGCTCGCGGATGGCGATGGCCGCGACGGTGTCGGGGCGCTGCTGGGAGAAGTCACCGTAGATCTTGGGGTCGTGCTGACCGTCGTCCCCGACGAGGACCCAGCGGATGCCGGGGAACTCGTTGGCGAGGCGGTGCAGGCAGGCCTGCTTGTGCTCCTGACCGGACCGGAACCAGCCGGTGTTGGTCGGGCCCCAGTCGGTGAGCAGCAAGGGCCCCGGCGGGTAGCCGTGGCGCCGCAGGAACCGGGTCAGGGTCGGCGCGGTGTTCCACGCGCCGGTCGAGACGTAGACCATGGGGGCGTTCGGGTGCTGCTCGAGCAGCTCTCGGTACATCGTGGCCATGCCGGGGACGACGTGGCGGGCGTTCTCGCTCTTCACGAAGGTGTTCCAGGCCGCGATCATCGGGCGGGGCAGCGAGGTCGAGATGACGGTGTCGTCGATGTCGCTGATCAGCCCGAAGGTCTCGTCGGCGCCCACGATCATCACTGCCGCGACCACGTCCTCCGCGTCGACCGAGCTGATCCTCGCCTCGTGCCAGCCCGGACCGAGCTGGTGGCCCTTGACCTTGGTGTCGATGTAGCCGCTGCGGTCCGTGCGCGTGTGCACCGTCTTGTCACCGACGGTGATCGTCACCGGGACGTTCATCGTCGGTGCCGTGATGAAGGCCCGCCAGCCGCGACGCTCGTCCTCGGCGGAGCGGAGCTCTGCGGACGAGGCACCCGCATCGGCGCGCTCGCCCGGCTCGGGACGACGGGTCAGCAGCACCCTGCCGAGCACCCGCGCGAACTCCTCCGAGCCGTAGCCGGTGTGGGCCACGATCCGGGTCTGCCAGCCGCGGCGGCGCAGGACCGAGTCGACCCGGCGGTGCCAGGCGTCCTCGACGATGGAGGCGGCATGCGGTCTGGCCATGGACAGACCCTATGGCCTCGTGAGCACCGTCCTGAACTGGTCCACGAGTCGATCACCCGTCGCGCCCGGCCCGTCGAACTCGAAGATCTGCTCGCCACGGCTCGCGATGAGCACGGGACCACCGCTCAGGTCGAAGTCCTGGGCGAGCTCGAAGTCCTCCGACGCCAGCTCACGGGCGCGCTCGCTGGCGGCGAACAGCTCGATGGCCGGTCCGTCGAGACCGAGTCCGGCGGAGATCGACCCGAGGACACCCGGTGCGTCGAGCGGTCGGCCGCCCACGAAGTACTCGTGCTGGACCGCGCCCAGCACGGTCGAGACGGGCAGCTCACCCGCCGCGAGCAGCGCAATGAGGCACGCGGCCGGTGAGCTGGCGGCATACCGTCCGGACTGCACGACCTCGACGTCGACCAGCGAGCAGGCGGCGCTGAGGACCGCGCTCACCGACGGAAGGTAGGCCCACGACGCGGGGTCGTAGATGTCCATGACGTAGACCAGCAACGTGGACGGGTCGGCCGTCGGCGGCAGCGCGTGTCCGGGGGAGCCGGTGGCGGCCCGAACGAGTGCGCCGAGGCTGCCGAGCGCGCCGAGGCCGGTGTGCCGGTCCGGCCCGTGGCCACAGCGCAGGCCGAGCCTGGTCGACGTTCGGGGGGTGCAGCAGCCGGTCAAACCGCTGCGGCAGGTGCGGGAAGCACCGTTCATCTCGAACCTCCTGGGGCAGACTTCGCCCGTGGATGCGCAGTCCCCGGTCAAACAAGAAAGCAACCGAGGTGGCCGTCTGGCCAGACCCGGTTGCTTCAGGTAGGTCAGAGACTAGCTCACAGCGCCTCGGAACGCGAGGATCGAGCTTCGGCCACCAGCTGGGCTGCCAGCACCCGCAGCTTGAGGTTCTGCTCCTGCGACTGCCTGCGGAGCAGCTCGAAGGCCACGATCTCGTTGATCGAGTGGCGGCCCATCAGGACGCCCTTGGCCTGTTCGATGACCGCCCGGCTGGCCATCGCCTGCTCCATCTGGGCGGCCACCTCGCGAGCGCCGGCGACCTGCACCGCTGCGGCCAGGGCGTCGGCCGCACGAGCAGCAGCCATCCGCACCAGCACCAGGTCGGTGTGGTCGAACGCGTGCCGCGCATAGCCGTAGAGGTTGAGCGCACCGAACCGACGGCCGCCGGACTCCAGGGGCAGGGCGAGCAATGACTGCACGTCGCCGACATCGCACCCCTCCATGAACGCCGGCCAGCGCTCCTCGCCTCCTGCGAAGTCGACGAGGTTCTCCCGTCCGTTGCGGAAGGCGTCGAGGCACGGCCCGTCACCGACGGAGTACTGCACCGCGTCGATCTCGAGGGTCCCGGCCGTGGTGTAGGCCGCGGTGCGCGGCCGGTCGTCCATCACGACGGTGACGCCCACCGCGTCGCAGCCGTCGATGTTGGCGTTGACCGCCGCGACCAGCCGGTCGAGGTAGGGGGCCAGGTCGTCGATGCCCTCGAGTGAGCCGGCAAGCTCCGACATGAGTCGCTGGGCTGCGGCGAGGCTCCGGTCGCCGGCGTCGTCGTGCAGCATCTCGGCCTCCCGAGCGTCCTGGGCGGTGATCCGCGCGGAGACCGACGACGCTGGGGCGTCCGGGGCGCTCTGAGGTGGTTCGGGAGCGAGCTCCGGGACGGAGGCCAGTTCGGCCATGGGTGCTCCTAGGCGGTGAGTGTGTTCACGCTCACCGTACCCGCAGCGCAAGGCCTCAGGGCCAGATGGAGGAGATCCACTCGGGGTGGTCGACGAACGGGTTCCGGTTGTGCTGCCAGGTGTCATAGATGACCTGGTTGCGTCGCTTCTCGAAGGTGTCCGGCGGGTCGCCCGCGCTCCACGCCTTGAGGACGGTCAGCTTGCCGATGTAGGGCGCGCTGCCGTTGGCGACCGAGTTGTTCGGCTCGAGGTTCGGCCACCCGTCGTCGCCCTCGTAGCGGATTGCCATGTAGAGGATCATCCGGGCCACGTCGCCCTTGACGGCGTCGCGCGGCTCGAACGAGTCACCGTCGCGCCAGCAGTCCGAGCACTGGTTGACGGCGGTGCCGCCGTTGTCGAAGTCGAGGCTGCCGCGGTCGGAGTTGACCGTCACGTCCTCGGGACGCAGGTGGTGGACGTCGGTCCCCGGTCCGTTGGCCGTGCCGAAGTCGCCGTGGCTCTTGGCCCAGACGTGCTCGCGGTTCCACTGGTCGACGCCACCACCGTTGTTGGACTTGGCGATCGAGCGGCCCGAGTAGATCTCGATGACGTTGGCCGTGTTGTTCGGGTCCTGGTCGGTGTCCTTGAGCGCGTCCCACACCTGGTCGTAGGTGAGGACGGTCTGGGTCTTGATGATCGAGTGCAGCGAGCTGCGCAGGGCCGATCCGGACTTGCCGAGGGCAGCGGCGTAGTAGGTGTCGGTCGGTGAGCTCGTCGTCGACGTGGGCGGCGGCGTGGTCGTCGTCGGGTCCGGGTCGGGCGTGCCGCTCGTGATGGCGGTCGGGGACTTCTGGCCCGCGTGCGAGAAGTAGGCCGTCAGGGTGCCCGTGACGGTGATCTTGGTCCCGAGCCTGGACGGGTTCGTCTTCAGCCCCCACGCCGCACGCCACTCGGTCGTCAGCTGGACGTAGAGCATCTTCGTGGTGCCGGTCTCGCTGGCCGAGTCCGCGAGGGCGATCGCGAGGTCACCGGTGAAGTTCGACCGGTTCACGGTCGTCGTGGCCACCGGTTCCCCGACGACGTAGCCCGTCACGGTCTGGCTGGTGCCGTTCTGGGTCGCGATGGCCTGCGCCACGGTGAGCGGCGTGGCCGCCAGCGCGGTCCGGGCCGTCACTGCGATGAAGGCGACGAGCAGGAGGACGGCGAGGGCCGCGAGACGCGGACGGACCCGGATCGTGAGCTGCATGCACGCACCGTGCCAGCCACCCGGCATACAACAGGCGAACGCCAGGTCTGCGCTCCGGCTGGGGTTGGCAAAGATCCGGTATGCCGCGTAGCCGGCCTGGTGCCGACACGCGGTTAGATGTCGGGATGGCAGGCGTGCGGCCCCGGCCGGGGTTCCTTCCGTGAGCGAGCAGCCCCCAGGGGTCTTCCGCAAGGGCAGTCGGTCCGCGCCGGACGGCTACTTCCGCTGGGAGGCCGCAGGACTGGCGTGGCTGGCCGACGCCCCCGGTGGAGCGGACGTCGTCACCGTGCTCGACGTCGCTACCGACCACCTGGACCTGGCGAAGCTCTCCTTCGCCAACCCCGACCCGGCGATGGCCGAGGCGTTCGGCGCCGCCCTGGCGCGGACCCACGATGCCGGCGCACCGGCATACGGGAGCCCGCCGGAGGGCTGGGAGGGTGACGGCTTCCTCGGGCCGGCCACCCAGCTGCTGCCCCTGCCCTTGCGGGCCAGCGAGACCTGGGGCGAGTTCTACGCCGAGCAGCGGCTCCTGCCCATGCTCTCGATGGGGTTCGATAGCGGTATCTACCACAAATCCGATATTGCGCTGTTCGAGCGGATAGCCCACCGGTTGCGCGACGGGGAGTTCGACGACGGGGCGCCACCGGCCCGCATCCACGGCGACCTCTGGTCCGGCAACATCGCCTGGACGCCACGCGGGGGAGTGCTGATCGACCCGGCCGCGCACGGCGGCCACCGAGAGACCGACCTGGCAATGCTGGCGCTGTTCGGGTGCCCCCATTGGGACTTCGTCATCGGCGGCTACCTCGGGCAGCACCGCCTCGACGCCCAGTGGCCGCAGCGGGTGGCGCTGCACCAGCTGCACCCGCTGATGGTGCACGGGGTGCTGTTCGGCGCCGACTACCCCCACCGGGCCGTGGAGCTGGCCAGGCGCTACCGCTAGCGCGGCGAGGCCGGCCCCAGCGGGTCAGGCGCTGAGCAGGCCGCGGATGAAGGCGGCCTGGCCGACGTGCTGCTGGTCGTCGTTGACGACGCTCACCAGGCGCACCCCGAGGGTGACCGGCGGGTCCCAGCGCTCGTCGACCACCTGGCCGAGGTCATCGGGAGTGAGGGGTCGGACGTACTCGACGGTCGCGGCGTGCACGGCGTCGAGGTAGCCGACCAGCTGCTCGGCCTCGAGACCGCACACCTGGGCGACCTGGTCGCTGGTGTGGCCATAGCCGGTGTCGTCGGCGTCGAACGGCAGCGCGAACCGCTCGTGCCAGCCATCGCTCGTCCACACCTGCTCGCGGTCGGCGACCGCCGCGATGTGGTCGTCCTGCACCCGGGTCAGGTGCCAGACCAGCCACCCGATCGAGTTGGCGTGCGAGGTGGGCCGTTCCGCCAGCTGCTCCGGTGACAGGCCGTCCACGGCGTCCCCGGCGCCCTCACGGATCCGGTTGAAGGCGTCGACGAGCAGCTCACCCAGGGTCATGTCCGGATCCTAGGCAGATCCCCGGTGATCCGCCTGTGGCGGACTTCCTCACCCGGTCGGAGTGCTGGGGAGCAGGAGGGCGGAGTCGCCGAACTCGTGCCAGAGGTAGCCACCCCTGGCCGCCTCGTCATAAGCGCGCTGGGTCAGTCCTTGGCCGGCCACGGCCTCGACGAGCAACAGGTGCGAGGCCTCCGGGTTGTGCCAACCGGTGACCAGCCCGGTCACCACTCGCGGCGGGTCGTCGCGCGAGACCACGCGATTCGTCCACCCCGACCTCGCGACGACCTCGCCATCCGCGTCGCCGCTGTCACTGACAGCAGACTCGAGGGCCCGGGTCACCGTCGTGCCGACAGCCACGACACGTCCACCCTCGGCCCGCGTGGCGTTGACCAGTCGGGCCATGGTTGCGGACACCTCGAACCATTCGGGTTGCGGTGCCTCACCCGCCTCCTGGGAGGAGACCCCCGTGTGGAGCGTGACTGCCGCGACGCCGATGCCGGTGGCCACCAGCCGGGTAACCAGCTCCTGGCTGAAAGGCCTTGCGGCACTGGGCATCTCGGCACTGCCTGGTCGAGTGGCGAAGACGGTCTGGTAGGCCGCGAGCGGGTAGCTCCGGTCGAGGTAGCCGTAGGCGATCGGACGGCCGTACCGGACCAGGTGCTGCTCGAGCGCACGCGGACCGCTCACAGCAGCCCGCCAGAGCCGGTTGCCGCTGCCCGTGGGGGAGGAGTCGGCACGCGGGTAGGGCGCGAGCAGCGTGAGCCGGCCACTCGCCGGCAGCTCCAGCTCGTCGCCGACCTGGGCGTCCAGGACGGCGCGCGAAGCATCCGGTGCGGTGCGCAGCTCGACCACCCAGGTGCCGTCGTCGAGCCGGGTCGCCGCGTGCACGACGACCGGCCCGCGACCGCCCAGCAGGGCGTCGAACTCCGCGGCGAGGGTGGCGGAGTTGTTGACGACGACCAGGTCACCAGGAGCGAGGTATGCCGGCAGGTCCCGGAAGCGCGCGTGCGCGACTCCCTCGTCGGTGGCCACCAGCATCCGCACCTCGTCCCTGGCGACGCCGCGCTCCTCGGGTGGAGCCGGTGCCGTGGTGTCGTCCGGGCTGGCGAAGTGGGTCAGCGGCGCGACGGAGAGACGGGTCACGCCGAGACCTCCTGGTGGGCCGGACTCGTCGAGTCGGCCGGCCCCGCCGAAGGATCAACGCCGGCGAAGTCGGCAGCGCGGTAGCGGCCGTTGCCCGGCCGCTGGCGAAGCAGCGTGCGGATGGCCGGCACGACGGTCTCGGGAAGCGGCCGGTCGCTGATGTCCTCGCCGGGGAAGGCGGCCTGGTGCATGGCGGTGCGCATGTCCCCGGGGTCGACGGCGAAGGCCGCGATCTCCGGGTTCTCCGCGCCCAACGTCAAGGTGACCTGGTCCAGGGCAGCCTTCGACGCGGCATACGCACCCCATCCCTCGTAGTGCTCCACCGCGGCGTCCGAGGAGATGCCGACCAGCACGCCACCCGAGGCGCGCAGCGCCGGCAGCAGCAGCTGGGTCAGGGCGAGCGGCGCAGCGACGTTGGTGAGCCAGACGTCGTCGAAGCCGTCGAGGTCGACCTCTGCGAGTGCAGGCAGCGGGGTCGGGCCCAGCGTGCTGGCGTTGTGCACCAACAGGTCCAGCCGTCCCGTCGCCTCACCGCGGCCGCGAGCGCCTGGCGGTGGGCCGGATCGGTCACGTCACCGGCGACCTGCGTGATGGTGCCGTCGAGGGAGCCGACGGCTTGCTTCAGCCGCGCGGCGTCCCGGCCGTCGACGACGACGTGCCAGCCGTCGGCGGCGAGGTCGCGGGTGAGGGCCAGGCCGAGCCCGGCCGAGCCACCCGTGATCAGGGCGGTGTGCATGGTGCCTCCAGTTGCGATGTTCGGCTGATGAAGACATCATCAAAGTTAAAGTCGACTTGAAGTCAAGCGACCGCCCTCGAGAGAGTGGGGAACCGTGGACACGACCGACGTGCTCACCGTGTCCGAGGTGGCCGACCGCAGCGGGTTCGCGGCCTCGGCGCTGCGCTACTACGAGCGGGAAGGACTGATCGAGGCGTCCCGGACGTCGGGCGGCCAACGTCGCTACGCCCGCAGCGTGCTGCGCCGGCTGGCCTTCATCCGCGCCGCCGGCAACGTCGGGCTGACCCTCGACGAGATCCGCCGGGAGCTGTCCAACCTGCCCGCCAACCGCACGCCCACCAAGTCGGACTGGCACCGGATCTCGGCGCACTGGCGGACCCGGCTCGACGAGCAGGTCGCAGCGCTCGAGGCACTGCGGGACAAGCTCGAGTCCTGCATCGGGTGTGGTTGTCTGTCGCTCAAGCAGTGCGGCATCTCCAACCCGTCCGACCGTGCCGCTTCCACCCCGGACGCCCCCGGCGCTGCCTACCTGCCGCCGCTGCTGCGACGCCAGCCCCGGTGAGGGGCCCGGGAAGGACCGGATGACCCTCACCCTGCTCAGCTACAACATCCACAGCGGCGTCGGCCTCGACGGCGTCCTCGACCTGGGACGGATCGCCGACGTCATCGGGGCCAGCGGCGCCGACCTCGTGGCGCTGCAGGAGGTCGACCGCTTCCGCCGCGCGCAGAGTCGGTTCGAGGACCAGCCCGGTGTGCTCGCCGAGCGGCTCGGCTTCCACCTCGCGTATGCCGCGAACCTGGACGACGAGCCCGCTCACCCGGGGGCACCGCGGGCGCAGTACGGCACCGCCCTGCTGAGCCGCCAACCGCTGGAGGGCGTGACCAACACCCTGCTGCCGTGCTTCCCCGGCAGCGAGCAGCGCGGCCTGCTCGAGGCCAGCCTCGAGGTCGGCGGCGCCGCCCTCCGGGTGCTCGGCACCCACCTGCAGTGGGACACCGAGACCGAGCGCACCCGCCAGGCCGAGGCGATCGTGGCCACCCTCGACGAGCGCCCGACCGTGCTCCTCGGTGACCTCAACACGACACCGGGCTCCACGGCATACACCTGTCTGGCGGGGCGGCTCGAGGACGCCTGGACCGCGGTCGGGGACGGCGACGGCCACACCTTCGACGCGGAGCTGCCGCCCCGCCGCATCGACTACGTGTGGGTGGGCGGGGGAGTCCGGGCGGTCTCGGCGCAGGTGGTCCGGTCCGTCGCGTCCGACCACCACGCCCTGCGCGTGGAGGTCGCGCTGCCCGGCTGAGCGGCACCCCAAGTCAGTCCCAAGTGGCGCACAAGCAGGTGAGCCGACGCTGGTCCCGACCAGTTCACCTCCGCACCACCCGAAGGACGACTCACCATGTCCCGCATGCTCTACCGGCTCGGCCGCGGCGCCGCAGCCCACCCCTGGCGGACGATCTCCGCCTGGGTGCTCATCGCCCTGGCCGTCGCCGGCCTCGCCGCGACCGTCGGCGGCACCCCCCAGGACGACTACAACGTCCCCGGCGCGCGCGCCCAGGTCGGCATCGACCAGCTCCGCGCCCACCTGCCCGGCGCCGGCAACACCGCCGCCCGGGTGGTCGTGCACGACCGTTCCGGCGGGCGGCCCACCGACGCCACCCTGGCTGACCTGCGACCCGGCTGCAGGCCATGCCGCACGTCGTCCAGGTCTTCCCGCCCCAACGCTCGGCCGACGGCGACACCGCCGTCGTCAACGTCAGCTACGACGCGCCCGTCACCGACCCCGACCTGATGGGCAACCTCGAGCCGCTCGACGCCGCGGTCGCACCGTTGCGGGCCACCGGCCTGCAGGTCGAGCTCGGCGGGGAGCTGCCGGAGACCGCCGCCGCACCGATGGAGGGACGTGGCGAGATCATCGGCGTCGTCGCAGCGCTCGTCATCCTCGTCTTCGCCTTCGGGTCCGTGGTCAGCGCCGGCCTGCCCATCGCCACCGCGCTCGTCGGGCTCGGCGTCGGCAGCGCCGGCATCACCCTGCTCGCCGCCGCCATGGACGTCAGCACCGCCGCCCCGATGGTCGCGACCATGGTCGGGCTCGGGGTCGGCATCGACTACGCCCTGCTGCTCGTCACCCGGCACGCGGAGTACCTCGCCCAGGGCTTCAGCGTGACCGAGTCAGCCGGCCGGGCAGCCGCCACGGCCGGACGCTCGGTCGTCTTCGCGGCCAGCACGGTGCTCGTCTCGCTGATGGGCCTGCGGCTCGCCGGGCTGCCCGTCTACAGCTCGTTCGGGTTCTCCACCGGCATCGCCGTGCTGTGCGTGATGGCCGCCTCGCTGACCCTCGTGCCGGTGCTCTGCCGGTTCGCGGGTCGTCGGCTGCTGCCCCGTTCGGTCCGCCGCGGCGGCGCCATGCGCAGCACCCGGGCGCGGGCGCGACGTCGTCCGTCCACCGCACCAGCCCGGATGCCGCTCACGGCCCGTTGGGCGGTCAACGTCGCCAAGCGTCCGCTGCTGTTCGCCGTGGCCGCCGCGATCGTCATGCTCACCCTCGCCGTGCCGGCGCTGGACATGCGCAC
Source organism: uncultured Actinomycetota bacterium (assembly GCA_963740865.1). GTDB lineage: Bacteria > Actinomycetota > Actinomycetes > Actinomycetales > Dermatophilaceae > Pedococcus. Next base: position 43,981 of record CAVUGH010000024.1, on the reverse strand, counting down.
CTGGCCGCAGGACCCGAGCAGCCAGTCCACCGAGATCAGCCCGCGCCGCGCCTACGACCTCGTCAGTGCCGAGTTCGGGCCCGGGAGCAACGGACCGCTGACGGTCGTCGTCGACCGCTCGAAGCTCGGCGAGGGCGACGTCGCGGCCCTGGCCCGGGACCTCGAGGAGCGTGCCGACATCGTCTCCGTGACCCCTGCCGTGACGTCGCCGGACTCCGCGATCACCGCCTTCGACGCGATCCCGGCGTTCGGTCCGACCGATGAGCGGACCGGTGACCTCGTCCGCAGTGTGCGCGACCAGCTGCCCGCCGGCGCCGAGCTGACCGGCGACACGGCGTTCTTCGCCGACATCTCGGACATGCTCGCCGGACGGCTGTGGATCGTCATCGCCTTCGTGGTCGCCGTCTCGGTGCTGCTGCTGGCCATGGTGTTCCGCTCGGTCGTGATCCCGCTGAAGGCGGCGGTCATGAACCTGCTGAGCATCGGCGCCGCCTACGGCGTCATGACGGCCGTCTTCCAGTGGGGTTGGGCCACCGACCTGCTCGGCCTCGACCACCCGCTGGCCGTGTCGAGCTGGGTGCCGATCCTGATGTTCGCCATCCTGTTCGGCCTGTCGATGGACTACGAGGTGTTCCTCCTGTCCCGCATCCGCGAGGACTGGGCGCGCACCGGCGACTCGCACGGCAGCGTCGTGCGCGGGCTGTCCGCCACCGGCCGGGTGATCTCCAGCGCGGCGGCGATCATGGTCGCGGTCTTCCTCGGCTTCGCCAGCGAGGTGGACGTCGTGGTCAAGCAGCTCGGCGTCGGCATGGCCGTCGCGATCCTGCTCGACGCCACCGTCGTCCGGATGGTCCTGGTCCCGGCCACCATGTCGCTGCTCGGCGACTGGAACTGGTGGGTCCCGCGCTGGCTCGACCGCCTGCTGCCGCACGTCCAGGCCGAGGCCACCGACGAGGACCTCGCCACCCCGCGCCGGTCGCCCAGGAGCCGGCCCGCGGCGACACCCGGCATACCTGCCCGTGCCCCTCGGGGCGAGCTCCACCGAGGACGAAGACCTCTGGGACGACGAGCTCGAGACCGTCACCACCCGCTGACTCACCACCGACCTGAATTCCATTGACCTGAAAGGACACCCATATGACCATGACCACCACCACCACACCCACCTGGCCGGAGCAGCTCACCTTCCCCGGACAGACGGCCGCCCACCCGGGCCCGGTCGACATGATGATGATGTACGTGATGCACCACGGCTTCCGCCGTGACCTGGCCGCCTTCGCCGCCGCCGCCCGTGCCACGCCCGGCCGAGGCACGCACCACCTGGCGGGCGCTGGCGCCCGTTGGGAGCTGTTCGCTGAGGTGCTGCACCACCACCACGCCGGTGAGGACGCCGGTCTCTGGCCGGCCCTCCTGGAGCGGGCCGACGAGGCGGAGCGTCGGGTCCTGGAGGCGATGGAGGCCGAGCACGCCGAGATCGACCCGATCCTGACGGCGTGCGCCGCCGGCTTCGAGCGGCTTGCGCACCACGCCGACGAGGACGCCCGGGCCGCCCTGGCCGTGCGGCTCTGCGCGGCGCGGGAGAGCCTGGGCCGGCACCTGCAGCACGAGGAGACCGAGGCCATCGCCATCATCCAGCGGGTGATCACCCACGAGGAGTGGGAGCAGCTCGAGGAGGAGCACTTCAGGACGGGCGTGACGTTCGCCAAGATCCTGGCGCTCGTGCCGTGGGCCGCCCACGACGTCCCGGGCCGCTGCGACGTCAGGTGTTCGCGAAGACCGGTCGGCCCAACCACATCCTGTGGCTGCTCACCCGGCGCGGGTTCGAACGCCGTGAGGCGCTGGCCTTCCGGTACGTCGACTAGGCCGAGGGCCGGCTAGAAGCCGAACCGCTCCCGCTGGTCGCGCAGCCACTGCGCGGCCAGCGGGATGTCCCACTCCTCGCAGAGCTCGAGCGCGCGGTCGGCGTGCTGTCCGGCCAGCTCGGTCTCGCCCACCGCGGCCGCAGCCAGGGCGAGGAACGCGTCCACCGGCCCGTTGGCGTTGCCCGATCCGGCGCACCCGGACCGGCCGGCGAAGGGTGCCAGCCGGTCGTAGGCCGCCGAGGCCAGCGCATGGTCGTCGAGCACCAGTCCCGCCTCGGCCGCGGAAGCACCAGTTGAGCATCGCGAACCAGTCGTCGCCGGTGAGGTCGATGGGGTGGGCCCGCCAGCACCGCGTCGCGCGCTCGGTCTCGCCGGCGCGCAGCCAGAACACGATGACCGTGGAGGTGACCGGCAGCGGGCTCAGGGCTGCGAACTCCTCGAGCTGGGGCGCGATCTCGGCCGACCGACCCTGCCACAGCCGCAGCGACATCAGGGCACCGGTCGTGGCGTCCTCGGACTGGGCCAGCGTCATCTGCTGGTCCAGCGCGATGATGTCCGCCATCCGTTGCTCGCACTCCTCGAACCGCCCGGCCATCGCCAGCCAGGGCAGCGCGAGGCTGTCCAGCACGATCAGCCCGTACGGCAGGCGCAGCCGCTGGGCCTCGTCGTGGGCGACCGCGGCGTGCTCCCACATCTCCTCGACCAGCCCGAGCTCGCTGGCGACCACGGCCCGCAACGTCGTCGTCACGACGTAGGCCCGCTCGTTGCCGAGCCGGTGGGCCAGCTCCATCCCCTCGGTGGCGAGGTCGCGCCGCTCGAGTGCCGTCGAGGGGCGCCACAGCGCGATGTAGGCGAGCTGGCACGCGTCGAGCAGGAGGGTTTCGTCCTGGAGGCGGCGGGCCATGGCCAGGCCCTCGTCGACGAGGGCCCGGCGCTCCTCGAAGGTCGACCCGTAGTAGATCTCGAGCGCGAGGCTCAGCATGACTCGGCAGCGGACCGGGGAGTCGTGGGTCGGCAGTCGTCCCAGGCATTCCCGCAGCGCACCCACCACGACCTCGTTGACCGACCCGTGCGGCCCCGACTGCCACAGCGCGCCCACCGCCGTCGTGGTCGCGGCCACCGCGAGCAGGTCGACGTCGTCGAGCTCCCGCGCGACGCCCACGAGCTCCTCGGCGGTCTCGACCAGCCCACCCCAGTCACCCGACCAGCGCTTGGCGTCGGCCAGGTCGGTCAGCACGTCGAACCGCTCCCGCGCCGTCGAGTCGGGGTCCTGGGGCAGGGTGGCGAGCGCCGACCGGAGCAGGTCGGCCGACTCCTCGTAGGCGTGCAGCCGCCGCGCCAGGGCGGCCGCCCCGACGGCCGCGAGCCAGGCCCGTGGGGCGTAGGACGGGCCTGCGGCGAGCCAGTGCCGCGCCACCTCGGTCTCCCGCCCGGCCTTGCCCGCAAGGGACTCCGCGACCCGGGCGTGGGCGCGAGCCGACGGGCGGCCGGGATGGCCGCGTAGATGGTGTCGCGGACCAGGGCGTGGCCGAACAGGTAGCGGTCGATGCCGTCCTCGCGGAGCAGCCCGGCGTCCAGGGCGGGGTCGAGGTGGTCGAGCAGGTCGTCCTCCTCGTCGCGCGAGATCGCGGCCAGGGTGCCCAGGTCGAACTGGCGACCCACCAGCGCCGCCCACCGCAGGGCCGACACCGTCTCCTCGGGGAGCCGCTTGAGTCGCCGGGCCAGCACGTCGTGCACGGCGGCCGGGGGTGGGCCTCGGCGAGCAGCCCGGACAGGTCACCACCCTCACGAGCCAGCCGGGCGTACTCCACGAGGAAGAACGGGTTGCCGTCGGTCCGCTGGCGCAGCGACGCGGCCTCGGCGTCGGAGGGGTCGACTCGCTCACCGCCTCGACGACCCGGGAGGCCTCACCCGCGGTCAGCCCGTGCAGGTCGATCCGCACCGCGTGCCGGCGCGCGAAGGTCTCGACCGCGTCGAGCAGGGCGTCGGTGGGCTCGGGGTGGCTGCGCCAGGTGCCGAGGACCAGCAACCGGCCGTCCTGCACCGTCTCCCCGAGCAGGCGCAGCACCCGCAGCGACGCGACGTCGGCCCAGTGCAGGTCGTCGAGCAGCACGACGATGGTGCGCCCGATGGCCGCCTCGGCGACCGCCTCCGCGATGGCCTCCCAGGTCCGGAACCGGCCCCCACCGTCCTCGTCCTGCTCGGTCGCCTCCGGCAGCTCGCGCCCGAGGCCCCGCAGCACCTGCTGCCACGGCCAGAGCGGCGGCGCCCCGTCGTCCTGCGAACACCGCCCGAGCAGCACCGTCGCCCCGCGTTCGCCGGCGACCCGGGCCAGCTCGCCGGCCAGCCGGCTCTTGCCGATGCCCGGTTCCCCGACCAGCGCGGCGAGCGCGACGGTGCCCGCCTCGGCCTGGTCGAGGGCACCGACCAGCTCGGCCAGCTGCTCGGACCGACCGACCAGCGGCCACGGCGGCAGCGTCGGGACGAACGACTGGATGCGGGCCGTCGCCACGCTGGTGGGGACGGCCTCCCGGCGCCGTTCGGTGGGCGCGGGGGCGCGACGGGGTTGTCGGGCGGGTGCCACCGGCTGCCAGTCCAGCGCCGGGTCCTGCCGCAGCACCGCAGCCTGCAGGTCGCGCAGCTCCTGGCCGGGCTCCAGGCCGAGCTCCTCGGCGAGCACGTCGCGCACCTCGCGCAGGGCGTCGAGGGCCTCGGCCTGCCGGCCCGCCCTGGTCAGGGCCAGCGCCCGCAACCCCCAGAGCCGTTCGCGCAGCGGGTATGCCGAGGTGAGCGCCTCGAGCTCGCCCGCGACGGTGGCGTGCTGCCCAGCTCGAGGGCGGCCACGGCCCGGTCCTCCAGGGCGACGACCCGCAGCTCCTCCAGCCGGGCCCGCTCGGCCACCGCGAAGGGCGCGTCCTCGAGCTCGAGGTAGGGCGTGCCCCGCCACAGGGCGAGCGCCTGGTCGAGGTCGGCGACGATCGCGGTGAGCTCCTCGGCCGTCAGCCCGCTGGAGTCGTGCAGCCGGGCCAGCTGGCCGATCCGGCGGTGGGCGCGGCTGACGGCCCGGTCGAACCCGGCCGCGTCGAGGTCGTCCTCACCCACGCGCAGCGCGTACCCGGGGGCGACGGTCACCAGGACCGTCGCCGGCGCCCGGGCCGCCCGGTCCGGTCTCGAGGGTCCGGCGCAGCCCGGCGATGTAGGCCTGCAGGGTGCCGCTCACCCCCGGAGGCGCACCGTCCGCCCAGAGCATGTCGACGAGGGCGTCCACCGACACCGGGCGACCGTGGTTCATGGCCAGGGCAGCGACGAGGGCACGCTGCTTGCGCGTCCCGAGGTCGACCGGCTCGTCCCGAGGTGGGCCTGCACGGCGCCGAGGACACCCACTCTCATTCGCCCGAGAGTACGCGGGGACGCCGTCCCACTCCGCCTTTGGGGGGGATTCGGGACGCAGCGCCACCCGCGGACCGACCGGTATGCCGCGTGGTGCCCACGCGGCATACCGGTCCCCCTCGTCCCCCGTCAGGACGGTCGGAGCGGCTGCTCAGTCGGTGACCCGGCCGTTCTCGACGAGCCGCGGAATCCGGTGGTTCCCGACGAACAGGCCGTTCGGGTCGACCGCGGAGCGAATTCCCTTGAGCTGAACCAGGCCCGCTCCTTGTAGCCGGTGCGGGGGTCGACCGCGGACTCGGCGAAGTTGAGGTAGCTCCGGCCGTTGGCCCACGGCGACACCACCTTGGTGAGCCGGTGGGCGTCGTGCTGACCCTGGGCCGCCATCTCCGGCGTCATCGCCATCGCGACCCCGAAGGTGATGAACTGCGCGTCGAGCCTGGACAGCGCGCCGCCCCCTCGTGGTCGCGGCCGAGGGCTCCGCCGAGCTGGCGCAGCTCGGCCACGAGCAGCGACGACGTCGATCCCGGTCCCACCTCGGACAGGAACGCGTCGACTGCCTCGTCCGGGAACGAGCCGAGCATGGCCGAGTCGGTCACGGCCGGCGTCGGCCCCTCGGGGTCCATGTGCAGCCGCACCAGCGACCTCGCCGGCACCCGCGCGAACGTGTCGATCTCCGGGGACAGGGCACGCAGGTCGGCGATCGCCGCCGCGCCCGGCCTCGTCCGAGCCGAGCACGGCGCCGTCGATGACGACGACCGAGCGACCGCGCAGCATCTCGGGGATGTCGGGGATGGGCGGCAGGTTGAGGATGCGGAACGCCGTGGTGACGTCGTCGGGCGCGCCGGGGCCCACTGCGCCCAGCGACGCAGCACCGGCTCGGCGAGCTCGCGGTCCCAGATGAGCATGCCCGCGTAGGCCGTCTCGATGGGGTAGAGCCGGAACTCCAGCGCGGTGACGACACCGAAGCTGCCACCGCCGCCGCGCAGCGCCCAGAAGAGCTCGCGGTTGCGGTTCGCGTCGGCGCGGACGTGCTCGCCGTCGGCCGTGACCAGCTCGACCGCGGTGAGGCTGTTGGTGGCCAGGCCGAGGCGGCGGGCGTACCAGCCGATCCCGCCGCCGAGGGAGTAGCCGGCGATGCCGACGTCGGGCGAGCTGCCGTGCAGCGCGGCCAGGCCGTGGTCGCCGGCGGGCTCGGTGGCGTGGATCCACAGCGCGCCGCCCTCGACGCGGGCGATCCGGCGCACCGGGTCGATGGTCACGCCGTGCATGGCCGAGGTGCGCAGGACGACGACGTCGTCGAGGCCCTGCGCGACGAGCGGGCCGGCGTTGTGCCCGGTGCTCTGCGGGGCGACCCGCAGGTCGGCGGCGGCCGCCGCGCGGACCACCTGCTGGACCTGGGCGACGGTGGTCGGCTGGGCGACGGCGGCAGGCCGCTGGTCGAGGGCGACGTTCCACGGCAGGCGGGCCGCGTCGTACCCGGGGTCGCCGGGCAGGTGAACCGCACCGTCGCAGAGACCGCGCAGGGACTCGGCGCGCTGGGCTGTGGTGGTGAGCTCGATGGTCATGGGTGACTCCTTGTTCCGCTGTCGAAGGTGTGCGGAACACGGTGCGCCCACCCACTTGGGCAGTACTTGGAGCCGACTTGGGGTCGTCGGCGGGGCAGGAGTGGCCGGCCGGCTCAGCGGATGACCAGCGGGTCAGCTCCTCGCGCGGACCGCGGAGCGGCGCCGCGGCTCGACCCGGCGGCGACGTCGGCCACGGTCTGCTCGAGCAGGCCGACCAGCCGGTCGGCGACGTCGTCGACGCAGGCCACCGCGATGCCCTCGACCGCGTAGGCCACCGTGTGGGGCGCGGTCTGGCGGCGGTAGGTCCGCTCGCTGACGACGTCGTCGCGGGCATAGCGCTCGGCCCAGGCGTGGGCATCGGGTGCCGAGGCGAAGGCGGCGCGGCACAGCGCGTCCACCTCGTAGCGCACCGCGGGCCGGGTCGCCGCCAGCCGCTGGGCGGTGAGCAGGCCGACCGCGAGCACGTTCTGCCGGGGCGACGGCGCCACCGGGAGCGCTGCGGCCGCGGCCCGCGTCGCGATCACCAGGTCGAGGTCGAGGTCGGTCCCGGTGAGACCGACCACGTCGGGGATGAGGGTGACCAGCCTGGGCCGGTCGCATCGCCGAGCGAGTCGTTGACCAGTCGCGCGAGCGAGGCCAGCAACGGGTGGGTGCACGACGGGTGGTCGCTCCAGCGCTCACCGGCGAGGAACGAGGCCATCTCCATGAAGCAGGCGCCCTTGCGCGGGTTGCGGTGTCGCCCGGCGGACAGCACGGGGACCAGGTCGGGAAGGGTCGTCTCGCGGCTCATCGCATCTCCCAGCGCGCGGTCATGGTCACCTGCCACACCGCGGTTTCCACTATGCGCCGCCGACGCCCCGGGCGCCACCCCATCGGCCGCCGTACCTCACCCGGGCCGTCGGGAGCGCGGGCGGGTCCCGCGCGGGAGTCGGAGCCAAACGGCAGCATTCGCAAGGGTTGTCTCGTCCTCGTGGTGGAGAACAGGTGCCCCCCACTGCCGGATGTGGCGTAGTACGGCTGGCCCGACGATGGTGATTGCCGGAAAAGTCCCCCGAAAGTGCGAGCCGGCCACATGTTTCTCCACCGGTTGGCTCTGTGCAGGGGGTCCGCAATGACGGTCATCGAGCGTCTCTACGACAACGCGTGGTACGTCGCCAACGCCTCACCGGCGGCCCGCGACCAGCTCGCCGCCGACGTGACCCGGGCCTGGATGGAGCGGGAGGCCGCGATGAGCGACGCCTCCCGCGCCCGCAGCGTCTCCGGCGTGTCACCTGCGCGGTCGGCGCTGGCCCTCTCGCTGGGCAACGCCAGCCAGGCGGCCTACGACCGGGCCAGGTCCCGGGCCGCCGAAGCCGCCCGCTGCACCGACATCGTCGCCGGGCACGCGTTCAGCGTGCGACGCGAGATCCACCCCCAGAGCGCGATGGCCGTCGAGGTGGCGTCGTGCACCCTGATGCGTCGGGCATCCCTGTCCGTGAGCGGTCGGGGTGAGGAGTGGTACGCGCGTTCTACGACCCGCAGGGCCGTTACCGCGAGTCCTTCACGACCACCTTGGGCACCGACCCGTGGGAGGCCTTCCACCGGGCCTGCGAGTGGATCGTCAGCGGTCTGCTCTGACGTCTCAGCGGTCCGCTCCCAGGCTCGCGAAGTAGGGCGCCGACACCGACTTGGGCACGACCATCGCCCAGGCGTCCAGGACCAGCTCGGTCAGTCGGTCCACCTCGAGCGCTGCGGTCCACGCCTCGACCCACTGGTAGCGCAGGTCGACCTGTCCCGGCATGAAGAAGATCTCCGGCTCCGACTCGACCAGCGCCGCCCGCTCCTCACGCGGGTAGGCGAAGCCCATCTCCGTCTCGTCGCGCGAGAAGGCCAGCCACACGATGCTCCCGACCCGGAACTCCACCCGGTCCCGGACCAGCACCTCGTAGGCGCGCGGGAGCGGCGCCGCGATGCGGCGCACGTCGTCGACCGTGACGGCCACCCACCACTGTCGCACCCGCCGGTGACAGTGCAGTCGTGCACGAGTGCTAGACGCAGTACCCAGCCCGGGCGCGGATGGCGGGCTCGCCCTCGCTAGCGCTCCGGCACGTTCGCGCGAGCTCCTCGAGCCACGCGCGCGAGGTGACGTCGGACGGCATACGCCAGTCGCCGCGCGGCGACAGCGACCCTCCCGCGACGACCTTCGGTCCGTTGGGCAGCGCCGAGCGCTTGAACTGGTTGCTGAAGTAGCGCTGCACGAAGACCTCCATCCAGTGCCGGATCGTGGCGAGGTCGTATGCCGTGCGGCGGCCTCGGGGTAGCCCGCCGGCCACTCACCGGTCTCGGCGTCGGACCAGGCGTGCAGGGCCAGGAAGGCGATCTTGCTGGGCCGGTAGCCGCGCCGCAGCACGTGGTAGAGCGTGAAGTCCTGCAGCGCGTAGGGCCCGACCGAGTCCTCGGTGGACTGGATCTTCTCGCCCGCCTTGGCCGGGACCAGCTCGGGACTGATCTCCTGGTCGAGGATCTCGGTCAGGGTGCCGTTGACCGGTCGCCCTCGAACTGGCCGCTGCTGACGACCCAGCGGATCAGGTGCTGCATCAACGTCTTCGGGACGCCGCTGTTGACGCCGTAGTGCGACATCTGGTCGCCGACGCCGTAGGTGCACCAGCCGAGCGCCAGCTCCGACAGGTCGCCGGTGCCGAGGACGATGCCGCCGCGCTGGTTGGCGGCGCGGAAGAGGTAGTCGGTGCGCAGGCCCGGCCTGGACGTTCTCGAAGGTGACGTCGTAGACCTCCTCGCCACGGCCGAACGGGTGGCCGAGGTCCTTGAGCATCTGGGTGGCGGCCGGCTTGATGTCGAGCTCCTCCCAGGTGATGCCGAGGGACTCCATCAGGTGGATCGCGTTGCTCTTGGTGCCCTCGCTCGTGGCGAAGCCCGGCATCGTGAAGCCGATGATGTCGGTGCGCGGCCGGCCGAGCCGGTCCATCGCCTTGGCCGCGACGATCAGCGCGTGGGTCGAGTCGAGCCCGCCGCTGACCCCGATGACGATCTTCGGCTGCCAGCTCTCGGTGGCGATCGCGCGCAGCCGCTGCTCGAGCCCGGACACCTGGATGTTGTAGGCCTCGTAGCAGTCGAGCGCGCAGCCGGTCCTCGTCGTCGGGCACGAAGGGGAACCGGTCGACCTTGCGGCGCAGCCCGATGTCGCCCGACGGCGGCTTGAGCGCGAACCCGAGCGTGCGGAAGTCCGCGCCGTCGCTCGCCTCGACCCGCTCGGCACGACGGTTGTCGTCGAACGAGCCCTGCCGGATCCGCTCCTGCCGCAACCGGTCCAGGTCGACGTCGACGACGGTCGCGCGCGGCCCGTCAGGGAACCGCTCGCTCTCGCCGAGCAGGTCGCCCATCTCGTAGACCATCGTCATGCCGTCCCACGAGAGGTCCGTCGTGGACTCACCGGCCGACGCGGCGGCATACAGGTAGGCGGCGTTGCACCGCGCGCTCGCGGAGCGGGCGAGCAGGTGGCGGTCCTCGGCGCGACCGACCGTGATCGGTGACGCCGACAGGTTGAGCAGCACGGTGGCGCCCGCGAGCGCGGCCTTGGCGCTCGGCGGCACCGGCACCCACATGTCCTCGCAGATCTCCACGTGGACGGCCAAGCCCGGGAGTCGTCGGCCTCGAAGACGAGGTCGGGGCCGAACGGCAGGTCGCCGTCCTCGTCGGCCCCGGCCAGTGCGGCGCGTGGAACCAGTCGCTGCGGGTGTCGTCGCCGGCCGCGAAGTGCCGCTTCTCGTAGAACTCGCGGTAGTTGGGCAGGTTCGACTTCGGCACGACGCCGAGGACCTCGCCGCGGTGGATCACGACGGCGCAGTTGAACAGCCGGTTGCCGTGCCGCAGCGGGGCGCCCACGACGACGACGGGCAGCAGCGTCTTGGTGGCCGCGGCGACGGTCACGACGGCCCGGTCGACCTCGTCGAGCAGCACGTCCTGGAGCAGCAGGTCGTCGATGGCGTAGCCCGACAGGCTCAGCTCGGGGAACAGCGCGACCGCGACGCCGTCCTCGTGCAGTCCACGCACCTGCTCGACGATCGCCGCGGCGTTGCCAGCGGGGTCGCCGGCGGCCACCGGGATCGTGCACGCGGCGACGCGGGCAAAGCCGTGGCGGTAGGCCGACGCGAAGTCCGAGGGTGAGGCCCCGTGGTCCATGCTCCCGAGTCTGTCAGAGAGGGCGGTTGCGACCGCCGGCCACGGATCGCGACCCCGGTCGAAGGCCGCGGCCCGTCCTCGGGCGGCGGGACTGCTCGGCTGAGCAGCGCCGGTCGACGCCTGGTCACGCCTGCACAACGAGTCGGACACAGCCGGCCCGCGGCCCGCGCCGTCGGCCTAGCCTCCCGGATATGCCAGTGGAGGAGCAGGCGCGCCGCTACGCGTTCCTCGTCGACACCGCGGAGCGCGCAGCGTTGCGGGCGGCGCACGAGTGGGCGCTGGGTGCGCTGAGCGCCGGCGAGCTCGCCGCCCTGGTCGTCGCCGTCCAGGACCACACGTTGGCCGGTATACGCCTGACAGCTCGCGACGTCCCGGCCCTGGCCCGGCTGCTCGTCGCGGCCGAGCGGCGGCGCCCCAGCCAGCTGCTCGAGTCCCTGCCCACGGCGCTGCGCGTCCGCGTGCACGGGACCGTCGTCGGCGCCCTTGCCTGGGACGAGGCGGCGTATGCCGGGTGGTCACCACGCGTGGAACCACTCGAGGACGAGGATCCTCCGTCGGACCGCGGGTGGGACTCGATCGACGACCACCAGGTCTACCGGTTCACGCACCACTCGCAGGAGGTCATCGGTGGCAGCCAGGCCGTCTTCCGGCGGCGCGGCGGCTGAGCCCACCGCTCCGGAGGACTACGCGGCCATCACGTGGCGGCTGTGCGGAGCCGCGCTGCCTGGCGGGTCAGGTGGTCGCGCTCGGCCTGGCTGGACGCCCGGGCCGCGGCGATCACGGGGTAGAGCTCGCGAGCGCGGGCGTACTCGCCGGCGCGCTCGCGCAGGTGCGCCTCGACCGCGGCCCGGCGCGGGACGTCGCCGGGGCACCGGCCTCGAGCGCGCGGAGCCCGGCGTGCGGGCCGTCGGCCTCGCCGAGCGCGACGACCCGGTTGAGAGCGACGACCGGGCTGGCGGTGAGACGCCGGCGGCTTCGTCGTACCACTCGAGGACCTGGGTCCAGTCGGTCTCCCCTCGGGCGCTCGCGGCGTCGGCGTGCAGCGCCGCGATCGCGGCCTGGGCCTGGTACTCGCCGAGCCGGTCGCGGGCCAGCGCGGCCTGCAGGATGGGCGACGCCCTCGGCGATCAATGCGGTGTCCCAGGGCGGCTGCGGTCCTGCTCGGCGAGCGGCACCAGCGCTCCCCGTCCCGTACGCCGCGTGGCCCGGCGCGCGTGGTGCAGCAGCCTCCCGGCCAGCAGGCCCGCGATCTCGGGCTCGTCGCTGCCGACGGCGAGCTGCCGGGCCAGCCGGATCGCCTCGGCGGCGAGGTCGACCTCGCCGGAGTAGCCCTCGTTGAAGATCAGGTAGAGCACCTTCAACATCGAGGGGAGCACCGCGGCGAGACTGCCCGGCTCGGTAGAGGCGCTCCCCGTCGATCGTGCGCTTGGCGCGGGTGATGCGCTGACCCATCGTGGCCTCCGGGCACGAGGTAGGCCTCGGCGATCTGACGGGTCGTGAGGCCACCGACCGCGCGCAGGGTGAGCGCGACGGCGGAGGCCGGGGTGAGCGACGGGTGGCAGCACAGGCGCACGAGCAGCAGCGTGTCGTCGGTGTGCTCGTCGGCCCGGCCCCGGCTCCGCTGTGGGGGGTCGGTCCTCGCGGGGCGCGGCGCGCCCTCTCGGAGCGGTCGGCGTCGACAAATAGGCGGCGCCACGCGACCGTCACCAGCCACGCCTTCGGGCTGTCGGGCTGGTCGTCCGGCCATCGTGTACCGCCTCGAGGAGGGCCTCCTGGACGGCGTCCTCGGCCGCCGCGAAGTCGGCTCCGCGGCGGACGAGGATGCCGAGCACCTGGGGTCCGAGCTCCTTGAGCAGCAGCAGTCAGGTCACTCATTGGTATCATCGGTTCAGTCCTGACGAGCCGGGGCACGTCGTGGTCAGTTCACATTTAGACGCCCGGGCGTCTCGTAATGAACGGACGCACCTCGATCCACTCGTCGATCGGCTGCCGCCCGGCCCGGGGCGGCCGACAGGAACGCCGCCGCCTCGTAGGCGCGCTCCCGCTGTCGACGTCGATGACCATCCAGCCGGCGATGAGGTCCTTGGTCTCCGCGAACGGACCGTCGGTCACCGGCGGCGGGCCCCCGCCGTCGGAGCGCACGAACGTGCCCTCGGGCGCAGCGCCTGGCCCTCGACGTACTCCCCCGCTCGCGGTGAGCGTGTCGGCCACCATCTGCATGTAGGCCATGTGGTCGTCGATCTCCTGCGGCGTCCACTGGTCCATCGGCGATGCAGCCGTCGGGGCGCGCCGGTCCACCGCTGGTAGTGCTTGAGCAACAGGTACTTCGCCATGTCGATATCTCCTTGATCCGGGACGGCCCCTCGGCCGTCCTCACCCCTGGGACGGAGCCGGTCGAGGTTCTCGACACGGATCCGGGCGCTTCTCCCGACGAGTTTCGCGCGGGGCCGAGGTATGCCGGGCGGTCGCCTGCCGGCGGTCGAGTGGGCACGGGACGCGGACGGCGGGGCGCCTTCAGCGCGTCGTGCCCGGTCGACTGGTCAGTCCGCGGCAGGGAGGTGGGCGTCGAGCCAGTCGACGACCTCGTCCATGACCTCGTCGCGGTTGGTCTCGTTCAGGACCTCGTGGCGCGCCTCGGGCCAGAGCTTGCACGCTGACGTCCTGCAGTCCGAGCGCGGCGGTACTGGTCGGCGACCTGCTGGACGCCGCTCGCCCTTGGCGCCGACCGGGTCGAGCGACCCGGAGACGAGGTGGACCGGCAGGTCCTTCGGGACGCGCGACTGACGGCCGAGTCGCGAGTTGATGGCGCCGAGCCCACCGAGCAGGTCGACGAAGAAGCCGCTCGTGAAGACGTTGCCGCAGCGCTCGTCGGCGACGTACTTGTCGACCTCGGCCTCGTCGCGCGACAGCCAGTCGAACTTGGTCCGGTTCGGCTTGAACGCCGCGCCGTACTGGCCGAAGGTCAGCTGGTCCATCAGCCCGCTGGGGTGGCGCCGCCGCGCAGCCTGCGCCTGGGCGGTCGCGAGCGCGCAGGCCCACCTTGCCGAGCGCGCCGGGGTCTCCCGCCGTGCCGGAGAGCACCAGGCCGTCGAGGTCCGCGCCGTGACCGCATGACGTAGCGACCGGCTCGAGGAACGAGCCCATGCTGTGGCCGAAGAGGAAGAACGGCAGCCCGGGGTTCTCCTCGCGCGCGTGCGTCGGTCACGAGGTGCAGGTCGTCGACGACGGTGTCCCAGCCGTGGTCGTCGGCGAAGTAGCCGGCGTCGTCGCGGCGTCCGCGCGGTGCCGCCGTGGCCGCGGTGGTCGCTGGCGTACACGGCATACCCGGCGCGCGGTCAGCCGCTCGGCGAACCGCGCGTAGCCGGTCCGAGTGCTCGGCCATGCCGTGCGCGACCTGGACCACGGCCTTCGGTGGGCCGTCGGGCAGCCACCGGTTGACGTGCAGCTGGGTGCCGTCGGCCGTGGCCAGGGTGAAGGTGCTCGGCTGCATGGGATGACGATAGTCGGGCGATGAGTTCCGCGCGGGGTCCTGGTCTCTACCGTCACAAGCCGCTCTCCGACAGCGCCATCCTCGTGCGAAAGGCTTTGACCATGGCCAGAAAAGTCTCCGCCCACCTGTTCAACTCCATCAACGGCGTCGTGGAGGCACCCAACGAGTGGCAGTTCGACCGGTTCGGCCCGGAGGAGATGGCAGATGATGGGCGCGGCGATCGGTGGGCGTCACCGACGTGGTCGATCGGTCGCGAGCTGTGGGACGAGTGGTCGGAGTACTGGCAGTCGCGTCGAGCGCCGACGACCCGTTCGGGCAGTTCATCAACCCGGTGCGCAAGCACGTCGTCGTCCTCGACGCGGTCCGGGGACCTCGGCTGGAACAGCACCGTCATCGAGGGTGACCCGGCGGCCTACGTGCCGGCGCTCAAGGACGGCGAGGGTGGTGGCATCTGCGTGTCGTCGGGCGGCATCGACACCATCGCGGTCGCTGTTCCTCGCGGGAGTGGTCGACGAGCTGACCCTCACGACGCACCCGGTGGCTGGGGTCGGGCGGCCGGCTGTTCGACGAGTCCGTGCCGGTCACCCGGCTCGACCTCGTCCACAGCCAGGTCACACCGGCCGGCAACGCAGTCCTGACCTACGCCCTCCACCAGGACTGACAGCGGGACGCTCGGCCTGCGTCGAGGATCCGGGCCGACGTCTGGCCGGGGGTGCCACCGTGGCGGGCAGCCCCGGCCCGTCGTCAGTCGGCGGGACTGGAAGCCGGCCCGCTCGGCCGTCTCGGCGTCGGTGAACCACACGTGCGGCTCGGCCTCGTCGTAGTGGTCGTGCTCCTCGGTGACGAAGGTCTTGGTGTCCTCCCATGCCTTCACCGGGTGGCCGACCGGCATCGCGCCGTCGTGGATCGTCGCGGCCGACCCCACGCTGTAGCCGCCGTCCCTGACCTCGTCGAGCTCGGAGACGCGGCGTCCACCGCCCTCGGTCGCGGCCGCGCCGCTCTGGCCTCGCCCGTCGGCATCGCCGCCACTGGTCGTCGGAGTCGTCCGGTTCGTCGTCGTCGTCCTCGGTGGTCGTCGCCCTCGGAGACAAGGTTGCCCTCGGAGTCCCAGACCTGCGGTCCGCCGTCCGTCGGCGGTCCAGTCCCCGGGTTGCCGGAACTCCTCGCCGGCGGCGATGTCGTGGTTGGCCGGGTCGTGCTCGGCAGCGAACTCCTCGGCTGACCGCTGCCTCTCCTCGTCGGACTTCGCCCTCGTCCTTGCGCGTCCGGACGCTGGGTCGGACGCGGACTCGGTGTCTGCCGCGGAGGCTGCCCCAGTGGGGGAGTCCGCGTCGGACTCGGGTCAGCGTCGGACTCGGGGTCCGCGTCGGACTCGGGCTCAGCATCGGACTCGGCTCAGCGTCGGACTCCGAACGGTCCGTACCGGCCGAGGCGCTGTCGCCGTCGGCCTCGTCCCGGCTCGTGGCTGTGTCGTCGACCTGGGCCGGATCGGGCTCGGTCGGCGGTCTTCCGTCTCGGTCGCGTCGCGGGGCGGCGCCGCCGCCGTCGGGGGTCTCCGCGGTCGCTGCGGAACGGGGTGTCGGCTCCGGGCTCGGCCGGTTCGGGGTCGTGCTCATGGCGTCCTCCTTGACGGTGCGGCGGATGGCTCCGCTGTCGTCAGGCTATGCCGGATCAGCGCCACTCCGCAGTCCGGCGCAGCCCCCTGACCTGCGGCTTTGCTCGGACATCGGCCACCGAGTTCTCGGCGAGATCGAGGCCCGGGACGGCGGCGATCGCCAGTGCCGCGCGGGCCGATGCAGATGAAGGCCCCCGACCACGTGCGGTCGGGGGCCTTCAGTTTCACGTGCGCGAGGGGGGATTTGAACCCCCACGCCCTTTCGGACACTGCGACCTGAACGCAGCGCGTCTGCCGTTCCGCCACTCGCGCGTGGGAACGGCCAATTGTGGCGTACGCCCCCTGCGTTCGCCAAACCGGCCCCGTCCCGACTGCGCCGACTCCGGGTCTTCGCAGACAGCGCTCACTGCTCAGGGTCCCGGTCTGCGCAGTCAGGGCCGACTTCTCCCCGGCGCGCATGACAGGTCTGCCCAGACCAGCCGGTTACGATCGGGGACCAGACGTGGCCAGTCATCGCAAGACAACAGGTGAGGAGGTGCGAGCCGTGGGTCTGTTCGACCGGGTCGAGCAACGCCTCGAGCGTGCCGTCAACGGTGCCTTCGCCCGCGCCTTCAAGTCCGAGGTCCAGCCGGTGGAGATCGCCTCTGCGATCCGCCGCGCCATGGACGATCGGGCTGCCGTCCTCGGGCAGGGCCGCACCATCGTCCCCAACATGTTCACCGTCGAGCTGTCCGACACCGACTACGACCGCCTCGGCGGCTACGACGAGGAAGCGAGAGCAGGAGCCGATCGCCGCTGCCCAGGAACATGCCGAGTCCCAGCGCTACCAGCCCGGTGGCCCGCTGCAGGTGAACTTCGCCAGCGCGAACGACCTCGAGACCGGCGTCTTCCGACTGCGCACCTCCACTGCGCGGCGCCCCGGTGCCGCGCCCAAGCGGGGTGAGGAGGGGTATGCCGACGCGCCGGCTCCCAGCCCCGCCGCGCCGCCCGCGGCCGCACCGGTCCCGCGCCCCAAGTACACCGACGAGGACGCGCTCGAAGCGACCCAGCGTCAGGCCCCTGTCGCACCCCCGCCCAACCCCGCCGGGTCAACCCAGCAAAGCCGGCCCTGGTTGGACGTCGACGGGGACCGCTACCCGCTGATGGGTGCCATTACGGTCATCGGCCGAGACGACGATGCCGACATCATGCTGGACGACCCGGGAATCTCCAGGCGGCACAGCGAGATTGCATGACCAACGACGGCCCGCACCTGGTCACGACCATTCGCGACCTGGGGTCGACCAACGGCACCTTCGTCAACGGCGAACCCATCACCGGGCGCACCTGTCGGACGGCGACCGGACCACCGTGGGGCGCACCTCCTCATCTGCCGTGCCGGACGGCGGTAGCGCCACGCTGAGCGAACTGACCCTTACGATCATCCGTCTCGGGCTGCTCGTCCTCCTGTGGATCTTCATCTTCAGCATCGTCGGCGTGATGCGCGGCGACATCTACGGCACCCGCGTCGTCAGCCGCACGCCGCGCAACCGGCGCCCGCACGCAGCCGCCGCCGTCGGCCGAGCACGCACGTGGCGCCCGAGAGGCGGCAGAAGCGGCAGCCGCACTCGACCGTCCGCACTCCCTCGTCGTCACCCAGGGCGCCCTTGACCGGCACCAGCCTGCCGTTGCGCGAGGCGGGCACATCATCGGTCGCAACCCCGAGTGCGCGCTGATCCTGACGACGACTTCGCCAGTGGCCGGCACGCCCGGATCTTCCACCGCGACGGCGCCTGGTTCGTCGAGGACCTCGGCTCCACCAACGGCACCTTCGTCGGCACCGAGCGCCTCACCGGCCCGGTCCGGTCGAGGCCGGCACACGCTGCGTATCGGCAAGACCGTCATCGAGCTCAGCGATAGGTAGCGACGACGATGCCCTTCGCCTTCCACTACGCCGCGCGCTCCGACGTCGGCATGGTCCGTTCCGAACCAGGACTCCGGGTATGCCGGGCCTAGCTGCTCGCCATCGCCGACGGCATGGGCGGCCACGCCGGCGGCGACATCGCGTCCTCCACGGTCATCGGCGCGCTCGTCGACCTCGACGGCGAGGCATGGGCAGCGCGAGGCGCTCGGCTCTCCTGCAACGATCACGGCCGCCAACGAGCGAGCTCGCCGAGATGGCGAAGGCCGAGCCGGCCCTGCACGGCATGGGCACCACGCTCATCGCGATCCTGCGCTCGCACAACAAGTTGGTCCTCGCCCACATCGGCGACTCACGCGCCTTCCTCGCCCGCGACGGCAAGCTCACCCAGATCACCAAGGACCACTCGTTCGTCCAGAACCTGGTCGACGAGGGACGGATCACCGAGGAGGAGGCGATGGGCCACCCGCAGCGCTCGCTGGTGACCCGGGTCCTCACCGGCCAGGACGACGACGAGCCCGACGTGACGGTGCGCGAGGCCCGCATCGGCGACCGCTACCTGATGCGTCCGACGGCCTGACCGACTACGTCGCCGGCGACACCATCGCCGAGCTGGTCCTCGCCGGTGAGACACCCGGCAGCCGCGGCCGACCGGCTGATCGCCCTCGCCCTCAAGGCCGGCGCGCCCGACAACGTCACGATCGTCATCGGCGACGTCGTCGACCCCACCAAGGTCGACGCGCCCCCGACCAGCCCCAGTCGTTGGGGCCGGGGCCACCCGCACCAAGGGCACCCGGCCGATCCACGGACCCCCGCCGCCAAGGCGGCGGCCCTGTCCCGCGAGGCCCCGGCGGGGGCGAGACGACCGACAGCGACGTCACCCTCGCCGAGGAGGGTCCGCTTCCGCCGGCGGTGGTTGCGTCGACTGGCCGTGCTCGGCTGGTCCTCACGTCCTCGGCGGTGCCCGTATGCCGCGTACGCCTGGTCCCAGCGCCAGTACTTCGTCGGCGACCACCACGGCACTGTCGCCATCTACCAGGGGTCTCGCAGGACCTCGGGCCCATCCACCTGTCCCACTCGGTCCGAGTCCGACGTCGTAGACGACCTGCCCGACTACTAGCGCCAGGTGGCGGCCACCATCGTCGACCGACACCCCCCGACGCCCGGCCTCGTCAACCAGCTGCGCACCGAGGCCTGCGGTGTGCCGCAGCCGCGCGACGGTGGCGCCTGGACGACCCAGCAGCCCGCAGCGTCGACCACGCCCTCCACGCGCCGACCACGCACGGCCCGCCCGCTACGTCCCGACCGAGATGCCACCGTCCGAGCTCGCCCCCCGCACCCGCCGCGACGTCGAGCTGGTGCTGCTCCTGCTGGCCGTCGGCATCGTCGTGCTCGCCTACGTCACGTCGGCCTGTCCGTCTCCGGCGCGTTCCCGCCGGGCCTGGTCACCCACGGCGCCGGGCTGCTCGTCATCTCGCTCGCCTTCCACCTGCTGCTGCGGTGGAAGGCCGCGTACGCCGACCCGCTGCTGCTCCCGATCGTCACCCTGCTCAACGGGTTGGGGCTGGTGATGATCCACCGCCTCGACCTCGCCGAGGGGCGCGACACGGCGAGGGCCTGGCGCTGCGCCAGCTGACCTGGAGCGCGCTGGCCGTGGCGATCGCCGCGGTCGTGCTGTGGTTCCTGCGCGACCACCGGATGCTGCGGCGCTACACCTTCACCGCGGCGGTCGCCGGTTTCGGGCTGCTGATCCTGCCGCTGGTCCCCGGGATCGGCCGCACCGTCAACGGCTCGCGCATCTGGATCGGGCTGGGGCCGTTCACCTTCCAGCCCGGTGAGGTCGCCAAGATCGTGCTGGCCATCTTCTTCGCCGGCTACCTCGTGCAGAACCGCGACGCGCTCTCGCTGGCCGGCCGCAAGGTCCTCGGCTTCACCCTCCCGCGTGGCCGCGACCTCGGGCCGATCATCGTCGCGTGGGTCTCAGCCTGGTCGTGCTGGTCTTCGAGAACGACCTCGGGTCGTCCCTGCTGCTCTTCGGGCTGTTCGTCGCGATGCTCTACGTCGCCACCGAGCGGCCTCCTGGATCGCCATCGGCCTGGCGTTCTTCTGCGGCGGCGCCTACCTCGCCTACCTGCTCGTTCGGGCACGTCCAGCAGCGCGTGCACCTGTGGCTCAACCCCTTCGCGCCCGGCCAGTCCGACCAGGTCGCCAAGGGGCTGATGGGGATGGCCGCCGGCGGCCTGCTCGGCACCGGCCTCGGTCGCGGGCCGCCCCGACCTCACCTACTTCGCCGACTCCGACTTCATCATCCCCAGCTTCGGCGAGGAGCTCGGCCTGATCGGGCTCTTCGCCCTCCTCGTGCTCTACGTGCTCCTCGTCGAGCGCGGCCTGCGCGCCGCGCTCGGGGTGCGCGACGGGTTCGGCAAGCTGCTCGCCGCCGGTCTCGCGTTCTCGGTGGCCCTGCAGTTCTTCGTCGTCGTCGGCGGCGTCACCCGGGTCATCCCGCTCACCGGCCTGACCATGCCGTTCCTGTCCTACGGCGGCTCCTCCCTGCTCGCCAACTGGTCCCTCATCGCGCTGCTGCTGCGGATCAGCGACGTCGCCCGCCGCCCCGTCGAGGAGGTCCAGGCCGGCCCGACCGCCGTCCGGCGAGGCCAAGACCGAAGTGGTGGCGATCCGGTGAACGCCCCCATCCGCCGACTCTCGACCGTCGTCGCGCTGATGTTCAGTGCGCTGCTGCTCTCCTCGACCTACATCCAGTTCGTCCAGGCCAAGTCCCTGCAGGACCGCCCGGCAACCGCCGCACCCTGCTCGCCAACTACGCCCGCGAGCGCGGACAGATCCTCGTGGGTGGCACCCCCATCGCGAAGTCCACTGCCACCAAGGACGAGCTCAAGTGGCTGCGCACCTACCCGCAGGGCGACCTCTACTCCCACATCACCGGCTACTACTCGTTCACCTACGGCGCCGGTGGCGGCGTGGAGGGTGCCGAGAACGACCTGCTGGCCGGCTCCTCGGACAAGCTCTTCTACCGCCGCGTCTCCGACATCCTCACCGGCAAGGAGCAGACCGGCGCGAGCCTCGAGCTCACCATCAACGCCAAGGCCCAGGCCGCCGCCGACAAGGCGCTGGGCAACCAGCGCGGCGCCGTCGTGGCCCTCGACCCCACCACCGGCGCGATCCTCGCGCTGGTCAGCCACCCGGCATACGACCCCTCGGTGCTGAGCAGCCACGACACCGACAAGGTGGTCGCCGCCTGGAAGGCGCTCAACGCCGCCTCCACCCAGCCGATGGTCGACCGGGCCATCGCCGGGAACCTCTACCCGCCGGGGTCGACCTTCAAGATCGTCACCGCCGCCGCGGCACTGGAGTCGGGCAAGTTCACCGAGGAGAGCCAGATCCCCGGCCCGGCCGTGCTCGACCTGCCGCAGACCAGTGCCGACCTGCCCAACGACTTCAAGGGCAACTGCGGGCCCAACAACAAGACCAGCCTGACGCACGCGCTCGAGATCTCCTGCAACACCGCGTTCGGGTGGCTGGGCATGCAGGTCGGCGCCGACGACTTCCGGGCCCAGGCAGCGAAGTTCGGCATGGGCGACCGGTTGTCCGTCCCGATGACGGTCACGCCGAGCTCGGTCCCGGCAGAGCTCAACCAGCCCCAGCTCGCCCAGTCGGCCATCGGCCAGTACGACGTGCGGGTCACGCCCCTGCAGGTCGCGATGATCTCGGCGGCCATCGCCAACAACGGCATCGTCGATGCGCCCGCACCTCGTCAAGAAGGTCACCTCCTCCGACCTCGAGGTGATCGACGAGCCGCAGCCCGAACAGCTCTCCCAGGCCGTCTCGGCCGACACCGCCGCGGCCCTGACCCGGATGATGGAGGCCGTCGTCAAGAGCGGCACCGGCCGGGCTGCCCAGATCAGCGGCATCGACGTCGCCGGCAAGACCGGCACCGCGCAGCACGCCACCGGCTCGGCTCCGCACGCCTGGTTCACCGGTTTCGCCCCGTCGAGCGACCCCAAGGTCGCCGTCGCGGTCGTCGTCGAGGACGGCGGCAACGCGGGCAACGAGGCAGCCGGTGGCCGGGTCGCCGCGCCGATCGCCAAGGCCGTCATGGAAGCGGTGCTGGGGAAGTGAGCCTACGAGACCGGCCAGGTCCTGGCCAACCGCTACCAGCTCGTCGAGCGGATCGCGCTCGGCGGGATGGGTGAGGTGTGGCGTGCCCACGACGAGACGCTCGACCGCGAAGTCGCCGTCAAGGTCCTCCTGCCCGGAAGCGCCAATGACGAGGGCTTCCTCGAGCGCTTCCGCGCGGAGGCACGGCACAGCGGCGGGCTGACCCACCCCAACATCGGCACCGTCCACGACTTCGGCGAAGAGGACGGCAGCGCCTTCCTCGTCATGGAGCTCCTGCCGGGCGAGCCGCTGTCGACGCTGATCCGCGAACGTGCACCCATGCCCCAGGGCGAGGTCAGCGACATCCTCTACCAGGCGGCGTTGGCGCTGCAGGCCGCCCACGAGGCCGACGTCGTCCACCGCGACGTCAAGCCGGCCAACATCGTCGTCGACGCCGACGGGTATGCGAAGCTCACGGACTTCGGCATCGCCCGCGCCCTCGACGAGGCACCCCTGACGCAGACCGGAGAGGTGCTGGGCACGCCCCACTACCTGGCGCCCGAGCAGGCCAAGGGCGAGCAGGCCGGCCCGCTGAGCGATGTCTACGCCCTGGCCGTGGTCGGCTACGAGATGATCACCGGCCAGCGCCGTTCTCCGGCGAGACCATGGTCACCACGGCCCTCGCGCACATCAGCCAGCCGGCCCCCCCGCTCTCCGACGACGTCGAGGAGCCGTTGCGCACCACGGTGATGGCAGCCCTGGCCAAGGACCCGACGCTGCGGCCCCAGAGCGCGGCTGCCTTTGCCGAGGCCCTCAGGATGCCGGCCGGCGAGGCGCCGAGCACCTCGTCGCGGGTGCTGCCGCGGCCGTCGCACCCTTCATCGTGGGTGTCCCGACCGACCTGGGCCCGAGGGGACCCTGCCGACCTCGGTCATGCCCACCCGGCGCCCTTCGGCGCCGACATCACCACGGCAGCCGACAGCACCGAGTCGGTACTGCACGACACCCGCCGGCCGCCCTGGCTGATCCCGGCCGCTGCGGCCCTCGTCGTGCTGCTCGTCATCGTGACGGCGATCGCACTCGGCAGTCGCGGCGCCACGGCGGGTGCGGGCGGCAGCGGCGGCACCGCCACCACCCACGGAACCGAGCCACCCAGACGCCGTCGACTGCGGACCACCGACACGACGGCGAGCCAGACCAGCGCGCCCGCCACCACTGCCACGCCACCGGCCCCC
Organism: uncultured Actinomycetota bacterium; assembly: GCA_963740865.1. Classification (GTDB taxonomy): domain Bacteria; phylum Actinomycetota; class Actinomycetes; order Actinomycetales; family Dermatophilaceae; genus Pedococcus. The sequence continues at coordinate 20,629 of CAVUGH010000024.1, read as the reverse complement.
GCCCACAAGGGCAAGGGCAGCGGCAATGGCAAAGGGGGAAAGAAGAAGTGACGGCACCACGCCTGCTCGGGGGACGCTACGAGGTCGGGGAGCTCCTCGGCCGCGGCGGCATGGCCGAGGTCCACCTCGGGTACGACACCCGTCTGTCCCGACCCGTGGCCATCAAGATGCTCCGCTCCGACCTGGCACGCGACTCCTCGTTCCTCGCCCGGTTCCGCCGTGAGGCCCAGTCCGCCGCGGGCCTGAACCACGCGTCGATCGTCGCCGTCTTCGACTCCGGCGAGGACTACGCCGTCGAGACCGGCGGCGCCAGCGTCCCCGTGCCGTTCATCGTGATGGAGTTCGTCGAGGGACAGACCCTGCGCGAGCTGCTCAACGACAGCTCCCCGCTCGCACCGGCCGAGGCCGCCCGGATCACCGAGGGCGTCCTCGACGCCCTGGCCTACAGCCACCGCATGGGCATCGTGCACCGCGACATCAAGCCCGCCAACGTCATGATCGGTCCCCAGGGCCAGATCAAGGTGATGGACTTCGGCATCGCCCGCGCGGTCGCCGACGCCAACGCGACGATGACCCAGACCCAGGCCGTCATCGGCACCGCCCAGTACCTCTCTCCGGAGCAGGCCCAGGGCCACCACGTCGACGCCCGCTCCGACCTCTACTCCACCGGCTGCCTGCTCTTCGAGCTGCTCACCGGCCGGCCGCCCTTCCAGGCCGACTCCCCGGTGGCGATCGCCTACCAGCACGTCGGGCAGCCCCCGCCGCGGCCCTCGACCCTCAGCCCCGGCATCGACCACCCGCTCGACGCGGTGGTGCTGCACTCGCTGGCCAAGGACCGGGAGGCGCGCTACCAGGACGCCACCGCCTTCCGTGCCGACCTCCAGGCAGCGCGGCTCGGCCGCCCGATCAGCGACGCCGCCCGGGGCACCGGCGGGCAGCGCGGCCGACGCGACGGTTGCCCTGTCACCGGCCAGCGTGGCCGCCGCCACCACCGTGCTCCCCACGGGGGGACGTATGCCGCGTCGGCGCCTGTCGGGTCAAACACCGCGTCCCTGCCTGCCATCGGTCACGACCCGGACGACGAGCCGCGCAAGCGGCGGGGACTGGCCTACTTCCTGCTCGTCCTCGCGGTGCTAGGCGCCCTGACGCTGATCGGCGTGGCAGGCAAGGCACTGCTGGACCGCCCGCCGCAGGACCAGCCGAAGGTCGCGGTTCCCTCCGTGGTCGACCTCCCCGTCGACACGGCCAGGCCAAGATCCGCGCCGCCGGACTGGTTCCCGAACCGACCGACGTCCCCAGCACCAAGGAGGTCGGCGTCGTCGTCGACCAGAGCCCGGGGGCCGACGACATGGTTGCCCGGGGGTCGACGGTCACGCTCAGCGTGTCGGCCGGACCCAACACCGTCGAGCTGCCCGACCTCAAGGGCTTCACCCAGGACGAGGCGGCAGCCAGCCTGGCCGACCTCGGCCTGAAGGTGGGCACGATCAAGCAGGTCGACAACACCGGCCTCGACAAGGGCAAGGTCTTCACGACCACGCCGGCCGCGGGCGAGACCGTCCCCGTCGACTCTGCTGTCGGTCTGAACGTGGCGTCCGGCAAGGTGACCGTCCCCGACGTCGTGGGCAAGACCCGCAACGAGGCGGCCGACATGCTCGGCGAGCTCGGCCTGAGTGTGAAGACGACCTACGTCGACAGCACCGAGCCGGAGAACACCGTGCTCAAGCAGAGCATCAAGGCCAAGACGAAGGTCGACGACGGCTCCACCATCACCCTGACCATCGCTCAGCCGCCCCCGCCGGAGCAGACGCCCACCACGCCGCCCACGACCGCCACCACCACGGCGACCACCCCGCCGCCCACCGGCACCGCGACGCTCCCGGTCCCCTGACCACGGTGGCCGCGAGGCGGCACGACGCCTAGCCGGCGGCGACCGCCCGCGCCACGCCTTCGGCGTCGCGGACCAGCGGACTGAGCCCCGCCGACCGGGCGACTGCGTCGGTCAGCCCACAGCCGACCAGCCAGTTGGCCAGGATCCGGTGGCCGCCCTCGGTCAGCACGCTCTCGGGGTGGAACTGCACGCCGTGCAGGGGCAGGTCACGGTGCCGCGCAGCCATGATGATCCCGGACTCCGTGTGCCCGTTGGGAACCAGCGTCTCCGGCACCGTCGCGGGGTCGATGGTCAACGAGTGGTAGCGGGTCGCGATGAACGGTGACGGCAGCCCCTCCAGGACACCGGTGTCGTCGTGCAGGACGCGCGACGTCTTGCCGTGCAACAGCTCGGGGGCGCGTCCGACGGTGGCCCCGACGACGACCCCGAGGGCCTGGTGACCGAGGCACACCCCGAGCATCGGCTGGACCCGCTCGGCACAGGCTTCGATCATCGCCATCGAGACGCCGGCCTCCTCGGGCGTGCCGGGGCCAGGTGAGATCAGCACGCCATCGAACTCCGCACCGTCGGCGGGGAGGACGGCGTCGTTGCGCACGACCTCGCACTCGGCGCCGAGCTGTTGCAGGTAGCCGACGATGGTGAACACGAAGCTGTCGTAGTTGTCGACGACGAGGATCCGCGTCATGGGTGCTCCTGGGTCTTCAGTGGTCCGGGTCATCGGTGGTCGGGGGTGATCAGCAGTCCTGGACAACGGTGGTGGGCGCTCTCAGCGCCGTGGGGTCGACCGTGTTGTCATTGAACGGCATCAGCGGCGCGATCCGGGGGAAGATCCACAGGAAGCAGACCGCCACCACGACCAGCAGCAGCACGGCGGCGAGCAGGATCCGCACCACGAGGGGACCGGGCAGCGCCCGCCAGAGCGCGGCATACAGCATCGGTCAGGCTCCCTTGGGGACGGTCAGGGTGCCGGCGGGCAGGCCCTCGGCACGCGGGTAGGTCTTCACGAGCTGGGCAAAGACGACGTAGCGCTGCGCCGCGCTGTACTTCGGGTGGCACGCGGTCATCGTCATCCAGCGCTCGGTGGGTTTGGCGCCGGGCTGGTCAGGCACGGCCGCGATCACCTGCACGTCGCTGGGCGCCACGATCTCGTGCCGCTTCACGGCATACACGCTGTATGCCGTCTTGGTCTCGACCACGACCACGTCACCGGTCCGCAGCGTGTCGATGTCGTGGAACGGCCGGCCGTAGGTCGTGCGGTGCCCGGCGACCGCGAAGTTGCCGACGGCCCCGGGACCAGCGGTCCCGTCGTAGTGGCCGACACCGTCCTCGAGGACGTTGCGAGTGGTCCCTTCGAGGAGCGGCCGGGCGAAGCCGGCGCCGAGGCGGGGGATCCGCAGGATCGCGAACGCCTTGCCGAACGGGACGGCCTTGGGCTGCTCGCTCGTCGGGCTGGTCGGGGTCGGTGCCGCAGCGAAGTCGCGGGTCAGGGTCGACACGGTCGCGTCCTGGGTGCGGTTGGCCGTGACGTCGGTCCACCACAGCTGCCAGCCGACGAACAGCAGCAACAGCAGACCCGCCGTGACCAAGAGGTCGCCGACGATCGCCAGGGTCCAGCGGGCCACCCTCACCGGGTGGCCCGGGCGCGCTCGAGGTTGATCGAGCCGGCATACGCGGGGAAGGTCTGCTGGCGGCGCGTCGTCACGTCGTAGCCGACGCCGACCTCTCCCACCCACTGCCGGTAGATCGAGACCGCCGGGCTGCGCTCGAGGGCAGCCTTGAGCTCGGTCTGGTTGCCGATGCCGGAGATGACGTAGGGCGGGGAGTAGACCCGGCCCTGGAGGATGAGGGTGTTGCCGACGCACCGGACCGCGCTGGTCGAGATGATGCGCTGGTCCATCAACATCATCGCCTCGGCCCCGCCCTCCCAGAGCGCGTTGACGACCGCCTGGACGTCCTGCTGGTGGACGACGTAGTCGTCGACCGAGATGTTGTCGGGCAGCACCGCAGGGACGTTCTTGGCGTCGGTGAGCGAGACCTGCACGGTGGGACCGGCCACGGCCTGGGTGCCGGCGGCCAGCATCAGCGTGTCGGCCTCCCGGGTCAGCTGGGTGACGCGGAGGTCGCCTGGGGCCTGCTGGGCCGAGAGCCGGTCGACCTCGGCCCGCAGCTGGGCTACCCGGTCGGCGAGGACGGTGTTCTGGCGGGTCTGGTCGCGGATCAGGCCGGGCAGGTCACCGCCCGACGAGCGCAGGTCGGTGCCGCGCGCCGTCGCCGCACTCAGCGCGAACAGCAGCCCAGCGGCCAGGGCCACCAGCGGAACCACGGCCGACCAGAGGGTGGGGCGACGCGTCAGCCACGTCAGCCGCTGGTCCGCCATGGCACTACGCTATGCCACACGTCGTGACGGTTGACGCTGCCGTCCGAGTTCCGAGGAGTGTTTCCGTGCCTGAGTCCAAGGGTCGCGCCAAGCGCGCGTACACCCCGCCGAGCAAGCCCGCGAAGGCCAAGGTCGGCAACCCGCCCTGGTTCGTGCCGGTGATGCTGACGCTCATGGTCGTCGGCCTCCTGTGGGTCGTGGTCTTCTACATCACCAGCCAGCGCTTCCCGATCGAGGCGCTCGGTCGCTGGAACCTCGGAGTGGGCTTCGCCCTGATGCTCTCCGGGTTCGCGATGACGACTCGCTGGCGCTGACGACCGCACCGCTGGTCCCCTAGGACGCGTCGGTTGTCCACAGGGTTGTCCACAGCTGGGGACAAATAACAGCCGTGTAATACGGCAATAGCCGTAGACCCGGCTCAGCCGAACGTGGGAGCTGGCGACGCGGCATACTTCGCGAGCGCCACGACGACCAGCACGACCAGCACGAGGGCCACGCCCGGCCACTGCCAGCGGCGGCGTTCGCGCGACGAGGTCGCCGCGATCACCCCGGCGACGGCTGCCCCGGTGAGCAGGCCGCCCAGGTGGGCCTGCCAGGCGATGCCCGGCACCACGAAGCCGATCACGGCGTTGATGGCGATCGTCGCGTACATGCCGGCCGAGGACCGGCCGAGGTGCCGGTTGAGCACGAGCAGGGCGCCGAACAGGCCGAACACCGCGCCCGACGCACCCACCGTGCCAGGTCCCCAGAAGCTCTCGTAGGGCGGGGCGTAGGGAACCGTCCGCGGCGACGTGAACAGCATGTAGACGACCGAGCCGCCCAGCGCGCTGACGAGGTAGACCGCGGCATACCTCGCGCCACCGAGGAGACGTTCGAGGTACTGCGCGCCGACCATCCACAGGGCCAGCATGTTGAACAGGATGTGGGTGATCGTGGCGTGCGCGAACGCGGCCGACAGGAACCGCCACGGCTGGTCCCGCGCGGCGCCGGGGTCGAACAGGATCTGCTCGGTCACCGACGGGCGTGCCGTCTGGAGCACGAAGACCACGACGCAGATCGCGATGATGGCGTAGGACACCACGGGGGTGTCGGTGACGTTCCCACCGAAGACGGTCCGCGTGGTGCGGACCGTCTTCGCCTGCTGCTTGACGCAGTCGACACACTGGACGCCGACCGCGGCCGGTCGCTGGCACTCGGGACAGACCGGCCGGCCGCAGCGTTGGCAGCGCACGTAGGAGACCCGGTCGGGGTGCCGCGGACAGACTGGCGTCGTCTGCTGCTGCGGGTATGCCGTGGGCTCACTCATGCGGTGGACCTTGCCTTGGAGGGGTGCTGCTGGTCGGCGTCAGTCGTGGACGACGACCGACTCCAGGACAACGTCCTCGACGGGCTTGTCGTTCGCACCAGTGCGAACCGCCGCGATCTTGTCCACAACCTCACGGCTCGGGCCGTCGGCCACCTCACCGAAGATCGTGTGCTTGCCCTGCAGCCAGGCGGTGTTGCCGACGGTGATGAAGAACTGCGACCCGTTGGTCCCCTTGCCCATCCGCTTGCCGGCGTTGGCCATGGCGAGCATGTAGGGCTTGGTGAAGTCCTTGTCGGGGCTGATCTCGTCGTCGAAGGTATAGCCCGGGCCGCCGAAGCCCTGCCCGAGCGGGCACCCGCCCTGGATCATGAACCCGGGGATGATGCGGTGGAACACCAGGCCGTCGAAGAACGGCGTGGGGTTGGATCGGCCGGCGTCGTCGCGGTACTCCTGCTCGCCCTTGGCCAGTCCGACGAAGTTCTTGACGGTCTTCGGGGCATGGTCGGGGAACAGCGTGACGTTGATGTCGCCGTGGTTGGTCTTGAGGGTGACGTCCATGTCGCTCATCCTTCCATGCGAGGTCCGGTGAGATGGCCCTCAGTACCCCCACGGGCTTGCTCACCAGCGGAAACAAGGCAGGATGGGTCGAGAGAAGTCGTCCGTCCGGTCGGCAACCGGGGCCTTGATCGGCACCGGTTCGAGACCGTTCGGAGTCCATCACACGCCAAGTCACAGGAGGCACGGTGTTCCGCACCAAGACCAAGACTGAGCAGGCCACCGAGGCTGTCAGCAGCTCCGCGCAGAGCGCAGCCGACTACGCCGTCGCACTCAAGGAGCGCGTCGCACCGGCCGCCGAGGTGGCGAAGGAGCGCGCGACCCAGGCCAAGGACTGGAGCAAGCCGCACGTCGACGCCGCCCGCGAGTGGGCCAAGCCGCACGTCGACCACGGCATCGAGGTCGCCGCCCCCAAGCTGCAGGGTGCCGTCGAGGGGCTGGCCCCCAAGGTGGACACCGCTCGCGACACCATCGTCGACTCGCTGCTGCCCAAGGTCGCCGAGGCGATCGCTGCCGTGGCCGCTGCCTCCGCCGCCGCGAAGACCGCCGCGACCGACACGGCCGACCGGTCCTCGGACGCCTACTCGGTGCTCAAGGGCGATGCGGTGGCCAAGCCGCGCAAGCGCAAGGGCAAGATCCTGTTGTTCCTCGGTCTCGCGGCAGCTGCCGCAGCCGCGCTCGCCGCGTTCAAGAAGTCGGCGCCGCGCGAGGACCCGTGGGCCACCCCGCTCGACGACCCCTACACCGCGCCGACCACCGGTCGCGACTCCAGCACCAGCAAGGTCGCCAACCTCGCCGACGCCGCCAAGGACAAGGCGAGCAGCGCAGCCGAGACGGTCAAGGACAAGGCCGCTGACGCCAAGGACACGGCCACCGAGGCCGCGTCCGACGCCAAGGACAAGGTCACCAGCAAGGGTCGGCACGTCGCCGGCGACGCAGCCGACGGTGTGCAGGATGCCGCTGACGAGGTCTCCGACGCCGCAGAGGACGCCAAGAACAAGGTCGACTGACCCTCCCTCGGGCGGGCGCAGGACCCCTGGCCAGCAAGGGTTGGCGAAAGGCGGACAGGTTGCGACCTGTCCGCCTTTCCCTTTCCTTTGCTAGCAAAGGTTGCTGCGCGTGCCGTCGAGGGCTGGAGCGGAAGGTAGCGTGGGATCGCATGTGGGACTTGGCTGCCGGACCGTTCCTCGCTGCGGCGGGGCTGCTCGTGGTGGCCGGGGTCCCGAAGCTCGTCGATCCACTGCCACTGGTGCGGGCACTGCGCACGGCCGGTATGCCGGCTGCTCGCCTTCTCGTCCGCGTCTTCGCCATGGCCGAGGTCGCCGTCGGTGGCTGGGCCCTGGTTGCGCCCGGACGGCTGAGCGCCGCCCTGGTGGCCGCGGCATACCTCGTCTTCACGGCGTTCGTCGCGCGGGTGCTCACGCGGGGCGGGGTGCTCGGGTCGTGCGGCTGCTTCGGCAAGCCCGACACTCCAGCGACGCGCACCCACCTGGCGCTGACCGCCGTGGCTGCCCTCACGGCCCTGGCGGTGACCATCGACGCCCCGACCGGCGTCTGGTCGGACGTGGACACCGCCGGCCTGACGACCGCGGGACTTGCCGTGGTCATCGGGTTCCTCGCCTGGCAGGTGATGGCCGTCCTGCCGACCACGTCCCCCGTCGCCGTCCGCAGCAGCGTCGCGCCGACCCGCCCGAGCCCCACCAGGAGAGGCTGACCTGATGCTCACCGTCGTCATCGCCGAAGGCGTGGCCATCGTGCTGCTCGGGGTGCTCGTCCTCGGGCTGCTGCGCAGCCACGCGCTCATCCTCAAGGCCCTGCACGAGCTGGGTGCCGGGCTCGAGCTGGAGAAGGAAGCCGGCACCGGCGTCACCACGGCGACCACCGGAGGCAAGCCCGGACCCGTGCCGGTAGAGCTCGAGTCGGGCGTCGTGCCGGCGACCCGCAAGGACTCGGCCAGGGCGCACGACATCGTCGGCACCGACCTCGACCGAGCCGAGCAGCGGGTCACCGTGACCACGCCGGGCAGCCGCACGCTGCTCGCCTTCCTCACCAGCGGGTGCAGCGTCTGCCAGACGTTCTGGGACGAGTTCCAGGGGCCGGTGGACGTGCCCGGCAACGGCGACCTGCGGATCATCGCCAAGGGATCGGCCGAGGAGTCGGTCTCGAGCCTGCGCACGCTGGCCAGGGACCGAGATGTCGTCCAGTCCTCCGGGGCCTGGGTCGACTACGACATCCCCGGTTCGCCGTACTTCGTCTACGTCGAGGGCGGAGTGGTGACCGGGGAGGGTTCGGCGACCACGTGGGCGCAGGTCCGCGACCTGATGGCTCAGGGCGTCGCCGACAACGACGAGGCGCGGGCAGCGGCCGGCCGCAGCGGTCCAGGGCTGCTGGTCGGTGCCGACGTCGGACGCGGTGAGCTCGACAGCCTGCCGAGGATGGACGCCGAGCTGCTGGCAGCGGGGGTGGGTCCCGGCGACCCCAGCCTGTACCGCGCCCCCGACTCAGACCCGGCCGACGAGCACGACCACCACGACCACGCGGGCCATGACCACGACCACGCGGATCACGACCATGCCAGCCACGACCACGCGGATCACGGGCACGCGGAGCACGACCACACGCACGACCACGCCGAGCACCGCCACGAGCACTGACGTGTCAGTCACCGTGCTCGCCCTCTCCCTGGGTCTCCCGATGGCCGCGCTCGCCGCCGTCCGGGCGACCTGGTCCCCTTGAGGCGAGTCGATGCTCTCGAGCATCAGCCCGCTCGGCGAGCGGGCCCGCAACTCCCGCTGGTGGCTGACCACCGCGGCATACCTCCTCGGGTCGTTGGCCGGGGGACTCGCGATGGGTGGTCTCGCCGCCCTGCTCGGCTCGGCGCTGCCGGAGTCGGTGCGCACCTCACGGTGGACCCTGGTCGTCGTCGCCGTCCTGATGCTGGTCGGGCTGGCGTTCGACCTGCGCGGGCCCCAGTCGCTACCGTCCTGGCGCCGCCAGGTGAGTGTGGACTGGCTGACGCGCTACCGCGGCTGGGTCTACGGCGGAGGCTTCGGTGTCCAGCTCGGGTTCGGGCTCGTCACCATCATCACCAGCGCGACCACGTATGCCGTCGTGCTGCTGGCCGTCCTCACCGGCCACCTGGGTGCCGGGCTCGCGGTGGGTGCGACCTTCGGGGTGGTTCGGGCCCTGCCATCCCTCCTGCTGGCGCGCGTCGATGACCGCGAAAGCCTGCACCGCGTCTTCATCCGCGTCGAGCAATGGACAAATCCGGCAGCAGTCATCGCTAAGGTGGCTCTGGGAGGAACGGCCGCGATCCTGCTGGCCGCCGCCGCCACGCTTGGAAATTGAGACTGTGGAGTTGACCCAGGGGAGTTGAGAGCAGTGGCTGACAACTACGGCCTCAGGGCCGCAGCGCCCCAGGGCTGGCAGGTGTCCGTGACCCGCAGACCCGGTGCCGAACCGGCACCGTCGGGGGTCGTCACCCGCGGCGCAGCCCCGGACGCACCGGACGCACAGCGCGCCGACGTGACCCGCGCGGTGCTGCACGCCTGCACGCGGCCCATGCCGGCCGACCGCGGCGACTTCGGCAGCAACGTGGTGGACCTGCTGGGTCCGGACGACGTCTTCGTGGCGCTCGTCGACTACGGCTCCGAGGTGGCCGACCAGGGACTCTTCGAGAGCCAGGGCATGCCCCGCCTGGCGCCGTCGCAGTTCGGGCCCAACCGGCTGCAGCGACCGCTGCCCGGCATGAGCGCCGCGCAACACTTCTTCAGCTCCGGCGGCCGGGCGTTCTGCCTGTTCACCGTCGTCGGCAGCCATGCCCGCCGGATGGCCTCGGTGCCACGGGCAGCCGCGCTGGTCGCCTCGATCACCATCACCGACCGGGCCACCCTCGCCCGACAGGGAGGACGACCGTGAGCACCCTGGAGGACCTCAACGCCGGACCGGGCGGGATGGCCGGCTTCGTGAGCGCTCTGTCCCGGCGCTTCCGACCGGTCTCGCGCCGGGACGTGCTCGTGGGCGCCACGGTGGCCGCCACGGCCCTCGCCACCAAGCCCAGGGAGTACGCCCTCACGCCGGTCGCGGCATACGCCACCATCTGCGGGCCGGGCAACACGGCGGGCAGCGGGTGGACGGTGTTCTGCGCGACGGTGAACAAGGGCGTCAACACCTGCCCGCCCGGCAGCTTCGCGGCGGGTTGGTGGAAGGCCGCCGACTCCTCGTGGTGCGGCGGGGGCTACCGCTACATCGTCGACTGCAACGCCAGCTGCTCGAAGTGCACGACCGGGTGCAGCGACAACATGTGCGACGCCAAGTGCTGGAGCTGCTCGTGCGGCACCGGGTCGACGGCGACCTGCGACCAGCGCCGGATCTGCTGCAACGCCTTCCGCTACGGCCAGTGCAACACCCAGATCAAGTGCAGCGGTGGCGTCCACTGCCGCGTCGTGAGCTGCGTGGCGCCCTACCAGTGGACCAGCTGTACGACGACCTCGCTGGTCGACAACCGCACGAGCGAGCACAGCGCACCCAGCCTGCCGGTCTGGAGCGCCATCACGTCGAAGTACCGCTCGATGGGCGACCAGCGATCGTTCCTCAAGGCCTCCACCGGTCCGCAGCGCGCCGTCGGCGACGGCCGCGGGCAGTACGTCAGCTTCCAGGGCGGCCGCATCTGGTGGAGCTCGAGGACGGGCGCGCGCTCGATGACCGCCTTCACCGACTCGGTCTTCATGGCCAACGGCGGTCCGACCGGCGCCCTGGGCTACCCGACCGCCGACAAGGCCACCGGCCGTCCGAACGGTGGCTGGATCCAGACCTTCGAGAACGGCGCCATCACCGACAGCGCGTCCACCAGCACCCAGCTCGTCTGGGGCGTCCGGTGGCCGGTCTGGCAGCGGGAGGGTCGGGAGGCCGGCCACCTCGGCTACCCGATCGCGGCGACGCAGAGCCTGCCCGGAGGCTGGATCCAGCGGTTCCAGCAGGGCGCCATCACCGACAGCACCGCCACCACGAGCCAGGCCGTGTGGGGCATCCGCTGGACGGTCTGGGAGCAGTCCGGTCGCGAGACCGGTCCGCTGGGCTATCCCGTCGCCGGCCGGGAGGATCTCGGAAACGGCGCCTGGATCCAACGGTTCCAGACCGGCGCGATCACCGACTCGACGGCCACCAGCACCCAGGTCGTCTCCGGCTCGATCTACTCCACCTGGGTGGACAACCGACTCGACAAGGGTGTGCTCAGGTTCCCCACGGCAGCACAGGCCACCGACTCGCGGGGCTCGCACCAGACCTTCCAGGGCGGCGAGCTGTGGGCGCTCGGCTCCGGTCCCGCCCGACGCGTCTACGGTGCGGTGCTGTCGGAGTGGAAGGCCGCCGGCGGATCGAACGGCCGCTACGGCTACCCCCTCACCGACACGACTGCCTCGGGCTCCGGGCTCACCTGCAGGTTCGAGGGCGGCACGATCACGACGTGATCCGGCTGGCCTGATCCTCGTCGGAGTCCGGATCGTTTCGGGACTCGTGTCCGGGGTGGCCGTCGCGCAGCTCGCGGCTTCCGTCGGGCAGCCGCCGGGTCACCAGGGACGCGTCGAGGCGTTCCAGCAGCGGCACGGCCACCCGGCGTGAGGTGCCCATGGCTCGGGCTGCGTCGCCGACGGTGAACGGTTGCGGAAGCGCCCGGATCGCGGCTGCCGCGCGACGCAGTGCGTCGCCGGCCAGGACCACGCCAGCCAGGCGCAGGACCTCGCCACGCTCGGCCGCGCCGGCCAGGTCGTGGGAGGTGAACGCCCAGGCGTCGAGCTGCTCGCGCGAGGGCGCCTGCAGCGGATGAGCCCCGAGCCAACCAAGGAGCGCCCGTATGCCGTCCGGCGCCTCTGGCGCGGGCCCGGCTGGCCGAGCGGGCGGTGCCTCACCACGGCGACGATCGCGGCGGATGGGGGGGTCCACCACCGCCACCTCGACCCCGGCGAGCACCTCGTGCAGCCCGGGATCACGAAGCACGGCACGGTCGCCCGGCACCAGGGGCACGGTCCGCGGCAGCCGCAGGCGGACCTTCCCGTCAGGCAGCCGCTGAGTGCGGACGGTCAGGGCCGCGGTCCCGACGTGCAGGGTCAGCTCTCTCGGCAGACGCGCACCGACATCGGGACCCGTGACGTCGACGAGCGCTGCTGGGGACGGCCAGGACTCGGTCAGCAGTGCGTCACCGCGGTACACCTCGGAGGCGGCCAGTGCGCGCAGGTTCACTGCCACCCGAGCCGGTCCGCTCAAAGCCTCGACCTGTTCGTCGCACGACTGCAGGCCGCGGATGGTGACCCGACGGCCGCGCAGCAGGAGGGCGTCATCGACACGGAGCGTGCCCGCCTCCAGGGTCCCGGTGACCACCGCCCCCGCCCCCCGAATGGTGAACGACCGGTCCACCCACAGCCGGACCGGGATCTCAGTGTCGGCGCCCTCAGCCTTGATGTCCTCGTCGTGGGCGGCCCCGGCACAGGTGGGCTCGGCGGCAGCGGTGGCGCGGGGCGCAGCGGCGGCAGCGAGACGCCCCAGCGCCGCACGCAGGTCGGGCAGGCCGGCCCCGGTGGCTCCGGACACGAGCACGGTCTCGCCCACGCGGAACCCCGAGCGAGGCGAGGCATTCCCTCGCGTCGTGCGCCGCAGCCTCGCCGGGCACGAGGTCGCACCGGGTCACCACGAGCAGCACGTGCTCGATCCCCAGCGCTGCCATCGCCCGGGCGTGCTCCTGCGACTGCGGACACCAGCCGTCGTCCGCCGCGACGACGAACATCACCGCCCGCACCGGCCCGAGGCCCGCGAGCATGTTGCCGGTGAAGTGCTCGTGTCCCGGCACGTCGACGAGGCTGACCCGCCGCCCGTCGATGTCGGTCCACGCATACCCGAGGTCGATCGTGAGGCCGCGCCGTCGTTCTTCGGCCCAGCGGTCGGGCTCCTTCCCGGTGAGCAGGCGGACCAGTGTCGACTTCCCGTGGTCGACGTGACCTGCCGTCGCGACGACCGCCATCAATACCTCACCGGCTAATCGACGACGTCGCGGATCGCCTGTGCCACCAACGGATCAGCGGCTTCGGGGATACAGCGCAGATCGACGAGGCACTGGGCCCGCTCGACCCGGGCGAGGACGGGACGGGGCTGCAGACGCAGGGCCGCGGCATACGACTCGGGAAGGGCAACCGCCCACCCGGGGAGGGTGTGGCCAGGCGCTCCGCCGCCGCCGACCACGCCATCGGCGGGGACCGTCGTGCCGACTCCCTCGGGGAGCGCGGCGACGAGGGCGTCGCAGCGTGCCCGGAGCCGGTCGGGGTCGGCTTCGAGTGCTTCCCACACCGGGGCGCGCGGACCGCGGAGAGTGGCCTCGAGCGCCGCCAGCGTCGTCTTGTCCGCGCGGACCGCCCGGGCGAGCGGATGGCGTCGCAGCCGCGTCACGGTGTCGGTCCGGCCGAGGACGAGCCCGGCCTGCGGGCCGCCCAGGAGCTTGTCGCCGCTGCAGGTCACCAGGGCAGCTCCGTCGGCCAGGGATCGCGCCGCGTCAGGCTCGTCGGGCAGCAACCGGTGCGGCCGCAGCAGGCCACTGCCGATGTCGTGCACCACCGGTGCGCCCAGGGATGCGAGGGCGGACACGGGGACCGCGGAGGTGAAACCCTCGACCCGGAAGTTGCTCGGGTGCACCTTCAGGATGCAGCCGGTTTCCGGGCCGATGGCGGCCTCGTAGTCGGCCAGGGTGGTGCGGTTCGTGGTGCCCACCTCACGCAGGCGTGCCCCGGCACTCGCGATGAGGTCGGGCAGCCGGAAGCCGTCCCCGATCTCGACCATCTCGCCCCGGCTGACGACCACCTCGCGGCCCGCTGCGAGCGCCGTGGTGGCCAGCACCAGGGCCGCCGCCCCGTTGTTGACGACGAGAGCGGCCTCCGCCTCCGGGACCAGCTCGAGGATCGCGGCGATGGTGCCCCGCCCCCGGGTGGTTCGCTGGCCCGTGGCCAGGTCGAGCTCGACGTCGACGGTGCCAGCGGCAGCGACCATCGCCTCGACCGCGGCGTCGGACAGCGGCGCTCGGCCCAGGTTGGTGTGGATCACGACACCCGTCGCGTTGAGGACCGGGCGCAACGATGTGGACCGGGCCGGCAGGGCCGCGAGCGTCTCGGCGACGACCTGGTCCGGGCTGATGTCGCCGGCCCTCGCCTGGGCCTGGGCGGCCTGGATAGCTGCCTTCACGGAGTCGCGACCGAAACGCGAAACGGCTTGGGCCACAAGGGGTTCCGCGAGCACCGCATCGGTGCGGGGCACGAGGCGACGCGCGTCCGTGTGATGCCGCTGCGGCATACGCCCTCCTGTCTGTGGCGGAGGCGGACGGGAATCGAACCCGCCCAGCCGAGATGCTCGGCTGCACCGGTGTTGAAGACCGGGAGGGCCACCAGGCGCCTGTACGCCTCCGCTGGCGAGGCTAGCGTAGGCAGCGTGACCGTTCAGGGCGTTCCCGTCCGACTGACGCAGTATGCCGCGGGCGGCGGCTGTGCCTGCAAGATCCCTCCCGGTGAGCTCGAGGAGGTGGTGCGCGGGTTGGTGGGCCAGCGCCCGGATGCCGGTCCGGCGGGCTCGCCCGGGCAGGGCGGTTCGTCCGAGCCGGCCGGTCCCGAGCTGCTCGTGGGGCTCGACGACGGGGACGACGGCGCCGTGGTGCGGGTCAGTGGTGACGTGGCGGTGATCAGCACCGCCGACTTCTTCACGCCGGTGGTCGACGACGCCTACGACTTCGGACGGATCGTCGCGGCCAACGCCCTGTCCGACGTCTACGCGATGGGTGGTCGGCCGGTGCTGGCGATCAACCTGGTCGGCTGGCCGCGGTCGGTGCTGCCCCTGGAGCTGTTGCGTGAGGTGCTCCGTGGTGGGCTCGACGTGGCCACCCAGGCAGGGTGTCCGGTGGCCGGGGGCCACAGCATCGACGATCCCGAGCCCAAGTACGGCATGGCCGTGACCGGCCTCGCCGATCCGGATCGGTTGCTGCGCAACGACTCCGCGCAGGCAGGACTGCCGATCTCGCTGACCAAGCCGATCGGTGTCGGGCTGCTCAACAACCGGCACAAGGCCACGGGCGAGGTGTTCGACCACGCCATCGCGTCGATGGTCGAGCTCAACGACGTCGTGAGTGCAGCTGCCCTTGCGGCGGGAGTGGCGGCAGCGACGGATGTCACGGGGTTCGGGCTGCTGGGCCACCTGTTCAAGCTGCTCCGCGCGTCGGGGGTCGGCGCGGTGCTGGACGCAGCTGCCGTGCCGGTCCTCGACGGCGCGTGGGAGGCGCTGCGCGACGGCTACGTCAGCGGCGGCACCCGTCGCAACCTCGAGTGGGTGCTCCCACACCTCGACGGCGACGCGCCAGAGGACGTGCTCGCTCATGCTGGCCGACGCCCAGACCAGCGGCGGGCTGCTCGTCGTCGGTGAGGTGCCTGGAGCCCCGGTCATCGGCCACACGGTCGCGGGACCGCCGCGGATCGAGATTCGCTGAAACGCTTGTGAGTGAGTGCGGTTCGGCGCACGCTGGGGTCATGGCCAGGTACGAGCTCATCGCCCACAACCGGGCCGGACAGCCCCACGGCCGGCCGGTGTTCGTCACCGCGGACAGCCCAGGGGAGGCGGTGATGATCGGCGCCCCGACGCTGCGCCGCGTCATCGAGCGCGACCACACCCACGCCGACCTGTATGCCGTGTACCGGCACCGGCGGGTCCGTGGCCGCCGGCTGGTGGGTGCCTTCTCCCCGGACGGACCGGAGCCCGGCACGGCCGGCGTGCGCGAACCGCGGCGCCCCCTGCCCTCTCCGCCGAGCCTGCGCGCGGAGGCCGAGCTCCCGGCATACCCGGACATCTGAGGCAGGCACTCCGCGCAGGTGCGTGCACGCAGTAGCGTGTGCCCACTTCACTTCGCCCCCCGGAGGCCGCCATGCCGCGCTTTGCCCACACCCTGTCCGTGAGCGCGCCCCCCGCCGCGATCTTCTCGATCGTCGACGACTTCACCAAGACCCCGCAATGGCTCTCGCGGTGCACCGGCATCGACAAGCTCGACGAGGGCGGCAACGACGTGGGGACGCGACTGAAGTACCACTACAACGATGGTCGACGCACCGGGACGATGGACGGGCAGATCATCGCCCGGGAGCCGGACCGGCACTTCGCGATGAAGTTCACCGACAAGATGATGGACGTGACGGTCGACTTCGTCGCGGCGTCCGACGGGGTGGGGACCACGCTCACCCACTCGATCGACATCGCCACCAAGGGCATCGGCAAGGTCTTCACGCCGCTGATCAAGCGTGACCTGCCCAAGCAGACGATGGACGCGATGACCAAGCTCAAGGCGATGGCCGAGTCCGCCTGAGGGGGCGCGCGAAGGGGTGTACGCGGCATACCGGCGGCCCTAGGCTGCCAACGTTCGCGCGTGTTCGACCACTCACGGAGGTGTAGCGATGGCGGGGAAGTTCGAGCTCTACCAGGACAAGGCCGGCAAGTACCGCTTCCGGCTCAAGTCCAGCAACGGCCAGGTCATCGCGGTGGGCGAGGCCTACGAGTCGAAGTCGGCGGCAGAGAACGGCATCGCCTCCGTGCAGAAGAACGCGCCCGGGGCGCCCGTCGTCGAGGTCGACGGATAGCTCACCGAAGCATCGACCAGGCCCCGCTCGGCACCCATCTCGGTATGCCGCGCGGGGCCTCATCGTGTGTCCGCACCGTGGGTGGGACGAGGGAGCTTCTGACGTGGGTGGGGTTGCGGAGGGCACCGAGCCCGGGAGGATGGGCCCGATGACAGGGGAGCAGTGGAGGGCCTGGGCGGCCCGCATCGCCGTGGTGGTGGCCGCGGTGGTGGTCTTCATCGCGCTGTCACGGTTGTGGACCTTTGCCAACACCGACGACCCGGACCTGATCGAGCAGGGCGCCATCGCGCGCACCGCTGCCAGTGCCTGCGCGGTGATGCGTGACTCCGCAGCGGCCGCGGCGGTAGCCGCGACCGCACCCATCCCGCAGCGGGTTGGCGCCATCAACGCCCAGAACGACGCGGTCACCGAGCTCGTCGCCACGATGAACAAGCTCGGCCCGGAGCGACTCGACTCCGACCAGCCGGCCAGCCAGTGGCTCGAGGACTGGCAGCGCCTGGTGTCGGCGCGAGACGCGTACGCGCGGTCGCTGGCAGCGGGGAAGCCGAAGCCCATGCTGCTGCCGACCATCGACGGCAAAGGACTGGTCGAGCGACTCAACAACGTTGGTCTGAACTGCCGCGTCCCGTTGGTCCTGCTGGCGCCCTAGCGGCAGACTCCAGGAGCCCGGGAGGTCGGTCCGTCGCCCGACTTGTTGCCACCTGATCGTCACGGGAGCGTCGATCCGCACCCCTCGTGACCACGAGGTCGCAACAACTCCCTCGACGCTCCGACTTGTTGCCGCCCGGTGGTCACGGACCGGCTGATTCGCCCTCGCTGACCACCATGTCGCACAAGTCCGCCATTCCGACTTGTTGCCGCCCGGTCGTCACGGACCCTGCGAATCAGGCCTCGGTGACAACCACCGAGCACCAAGTCGGAGTGGCTGATCCGTCCGGAGATGCTCTACGCGTGGGCGAGGATCTGGGTGACGGCCCGGTTGATGACGTCGAGGCCCTCGCGGGTGACGGTCGGGCCGCCACTGGTGACCGTCGCGCGACTGTGGCACGCGGCGCCCCACGGAAGTCCGGCCTGCTTGGCCAGTGCCCGACCCATGGCCGGCATGGTGCCCACCTTGACGCCACACCGCACGGCTGCGGCTTCGAAGACGTCCAGGGGGAGGCTGGCTCCCTCGCCGACGGTCTGCGTCGGGACCCCGAGCTGCCGGCAGAGGCGGTCGACCTGCTCCTGCTCGGAGACCCCCGTGCGCGTCCCGCTGCCGTTCAATCCGGGGAATGCGCGATCGTCATCACCGAGGCAGGAAGAGCACCAAGCTGGGTTCATTCCGTGCCTACAGTCATCACTCATAGTGCTAACTGTACGTCGCCCAGCGACCGTCGCCGTCCACTGCGAACTGAGCACGAAGCGGAATGCCCCCAAACCGCCGCCAACTCGTTCAATCAGTCAGCCCGGCCATACCCGAACACGTGACAGGTCAGGACGTCGATCTCGCGACGGGGGTCGCCGAAAAAGGCGCCGATCCGATGGGTCACGCGAAGGAAGGGTCGTTCGCGGGCTGCGCCATTCTCGCGCCAATTCGAGTTCGGAACGATGAGGAACAGATGTTGGACTTCGGAGGCGATGTGCGCCTTCCAGATGTCCTTCAGGTCGTGATTGTTGGTCACGGTCCCTCCCCGCTCCACCTCGGCGATGATGCCCTGACCATCAGCCAGCTTGAAGTAGAAGTCAGGGCGAGGCTTGGACACGATCCCCGACTCGGGAGTGAGGACCACCTCCTCGTCAAAACCCAGATCCCCCTTCAGGATCTCGGAGACGATGCTCTGAATCTTCGAGCTCCCAGCGCCATGGACGTGTGCGACGTCGATCTCGATGTCCCTGAGGTCGAGCGATGTGCGAAGGCGCGCCGCGAGGTCGTCGACGGCCGGGATGAACGCGGCGTACCGATCCTCCAGGGGAGATGTTCGCTGCATGCGCTCGTAGTTGATGGCCACGGCGCGCAGCTTCGCAGCTGCAACCACATGAAGCTAGTTCCTCACCACGTCGATGCGCCCCGGTGATGCTCCGCTCTTTCATCTGCTCGATGAATTGTCGCATGCTTGAGTCATGGACCAACCCACGAAACGGAGTCCCGCCGCCCCGCCGTCCCGGCTAGTCAGGGCCACGTCTCCCTTCGCGCGACGTCTCGCCGGCCACGCCTGGTTCCCGCTGTGGGCTGTGATGCACCACGTCGGACGCAAGAGCGGCTCCGAGTACGCCATCCCCGTCGCCATCGTGCCGACGCGCGGTTCGGACACCTTCCTCGTCGGCCTCCCCTGGGGGAAGAGCACGAACTGGGCCCAGAACGTGCTCGCCGCAGGTGGGGCCGTCGTAACGTGGAAGGGTCGCGACTGGCCGACGACGAATGCGCGGATCGTCGGTCCAGACGTCGCCGTGACCTTGGCGAAGGCAGGTGCCATCAAGAAGGTCGTCGGCAGCGGCCGCTTCCCGGCCTTCATCCAGCTCGACCGCTGAGTCCCGGCACTTCTGGCCAGGGGTGTCGGGTGCGAGCGCACTCGCGGGCACCACACCTGCGAGGGGTGACCAGAAGTCGGGAGAGATGGCGAAGGCCCCGCGCGGCATACCGGCGGGGCCTTGGGCTTGAGCGACTGCGAATCTGTGGTGGAGCCAAGGGGACTCGAACCCCTAACCCCCTGCTTGCAAAGCAGGTGCGCTACCAATTGCGCCATGGCCCCGTCGGATCACGGTCCGGCTCGAGTCCGGCCCGTTCACCTGGGTGGTTGCCTACTTCGGGGAGTCCGTCGCCTCGGCCCAGAGGTCCTTCTCGGCCTGTTGGGCCTTGAGCTTCCGCTGGATTGCCGTGGCGCCGATGGCCGTCACGATGAGGAGCAGGAGCTTCTTCATGGGCCGTCGCCTTCCCTCGCAGAACATCCGCGGGGATCGGGATTGGTGGGCCTAACAGGACTTGAACCTGTGGCCTCTTCCTTATCAGGGAAGCGCTCTAACCGTCTGAGCTATAGGCCCGTGAGCCCAATCTCCGCTGCGCCACGGGAGGTGGCGCGAGGCACGAGGTTACATCACCGGCAACCGGTCAGCCAAAACGGTTACCGCCCGCCGACCTGTGCAGGTCAACGGGCGGTTTCCGGTATGCCGTGGGGCCGGGTTTCGGGGCCGGTTCAGTCGTCCGTGAGGGTGAGCTGGAGCCCGCCGACGAGGGCCGAGCAGATGTTGTAGAGGAACGCGCCGAGCGTCGACAGGGCGGTCATCAGGATGACGTCGATGACCCCGATGACGATCGACAGCGACAGCACCCGGCCGAAGCCGAGGAAGTCCATGATGTCGAACGGGTTCTCCGCGTCGCTGATGATCGTGCCGACCAGCCGGTTGACCTCACTGAAGACACCCATGCCGGACAGGATCATCCACAGCACCGCCACCATGACGACCCCGGCGATGCCGAGGGCGACCGAGATGAGGAACGACATCTTCATCGCCGACCACGGGTCGACGCGGGACACCGTCAGCTTGACCCGACGAGCGCGGGCAGCCGCAGCGGCGGACTGGGCGCCCGTCGGCCGGGCGGCACCGGCCGGCCGTGCACCTTGGGCCGAGCCCGCCTGACCCGGGTTCACACTGGGGGCGGCCCCTCCCTGGGGGAGGGCCGACCTGCTGGTCTGGCCTGCCGTGCTCACTCGCTACCTCCACTGGCGTCCGTCTCGGGTGCGTCGGACGCCTGCTCGACATCCCCGACAACCTGCTCGTTCTCAGACGACGGTACGGCATCAGCGGCCGGTGAGCCGCTTTCAGTGGCCGCGTCGGACGCACCAACTGCACCAACGGCGCCATCGGCGTCGACGTCA
>CAVUGH010000023.1:0-281090 GCA_963740865.1 uncultured Actinomycetota bacterium | reverse complement strand
ACGTACCTACGACGAGACGGCCGAGACGGTCGAACGTCGCCTGGACGCCCAACGAGTGCGCAACGCACTGGACTCGCTCACCGAGACCCAGCGCAGCGCGGTCGAGCTCGCCTATCTCGGTGGTTACACGCACACCGAGGTGGCCTCACTTCTGGGGGTGCCACTCGGCACCGCCAAGACCCGAATACGTGACGGACTTATCCGCCTGAGAGACACCATGGGGGTGCAATCATGAGTGCCGACATCCACGGACTGGTCGGCGCCTATGCAGTCGACGCCATCGACGAGCAGGAGCGCAGCGCTTTCGAGCTGCACCTCGCCGAGTGCCCAGAGTGCCAGGCGGAGGTGGCCTCCCTCCAGGAGGCCGCGAGCCAGCTTTCCCTGATGAGCGAGACCGCTCCTCCCTCGTCGATGCGCGACTCCGTGCTTGCCGGCATCCGGCAGGTGCGCCCGCTCCCCCCTTTCGAGGCGCAGTCCCGTGGCCCAGTCGCCTCTGGACCCGTTGGCGGACCGTCGCCCACGGCTGACGCGCCGACCCGGGCTGGGTCCAACGTCGTCCAGTTCCGCCCCCGGCGACGGGTCACCGCGTGGCTGGCCAGCGCCGCCGCTGCAGCGATCCTGCTCGTCGGTGGCCTCACCTGGAGCCCGTGGGACAACGGCTCGGACGGCAAGGGCACGGTCACCGAGCAGGTGCTCGCGGCCGGCGACGCCCGGCGCTACGAGCAGGTCATCGGTGGCGCCAAGGCGACCATCGTGCGCAGCGCCTCGCTCGGCAAGGCGGTCATCATCGCCGACCACATGCCGGCGGCACCCAACGGCAAGGACTTCCAGCTCTGGCTCGACCAGCCCAACCGGGGCATGGTCAGCGCCGGGGTCATGCCGCACGGGTCACCGCCGACACCGTGACGATCCTGCTCGAGGGTGACGCGGCGACCGCGACCGGCGCCGGGATCACCGTGGAACCGGCAGGCGGCTCGACGACGCCCACGACGGCGCCGCTGGCGCTGTTCGCGTTCACCTGACCGGACCCCGCGACTTCTGGCCGACCTGTGCCGCATCGATGAGCCCTCTGGGCATCAGAGTGCGAGATGGGTGGCGCCAGAGGAGTGGCGACGGTCGAACAGTCATCTGAGGGACGGGCAGCAGACCGGCGACCTCCTCCAGCACCGCCTCGGTGCCGGCATAGACGCCGTCCGGTCGTGGCCAGTGCGTCACGACGTCGGTGAACCCGAGCTCGCCGGCCCGACCCACCATCTCGGTGAACAAGTCGGCACTCTCGAGAGAGAAGCGGGGCGCGCCGTCGAGCGAGAGGTAGCGGTCCAGGGGTGTTGCCCGAGCTGCAGCCGCCTCGGCCTCATCGAGCTTCGCGGACAGCTCGGCGATGCCGGCCCACCACTCGTCCATGGTCTCTCCGCCCTTGCCGAAGGTCACCCACCCCTGACCGTGGGCCGCGGCCAGCCGCAGTGATCGCGGCCCGTTGGCGGCGATGACGAACGGCACCCGCGACTCCTGCACCGGCCCGGGCAGGGTGCGGGCGTCGACGGTGCGGTAGTGGCGGCCCTCGTGGGACACGTGGTCCTCGCAGAACAGCCGGTCGAGCACCTCCACGAACTCGTGGAACCGGTCGACGCGCTCCTTCAACGGGCGTTCCTCGCCGAGGATCCCCGCGTCGAGGTCACCACCTGTCCCGAGCCCGCAGATCAGCCGCCCTCCCGAAATGTCTTCCAGGGCAAGCAGATCCCGCAGGAAGACATAGGGGTGCCGGTAGTTGGGCGAGCTGACGAACGTCCCCAGCCGGATCGTCGAGGTCGCCATTGCGGCTGCCGTCAAAGTCGGCAGGGCGCCGAACCAGGGCGAGTCCGGCAGCCCAGCCCAGACCAGGTGGTCGTAGGTCCAGGTGTGGTCGAACCCGTAACCCTCCGCGCGCTGCCACAGGGGTTCGGCGACGGACCAGCGGTGCTCGGGGAGGATGGTGATGCCAAAGCGCATGCAGGGAGCGTATGCCGCGTGGTGACCACGCGGCATACCCCTGCCACGGTGCGTGGCAGGCTGGGAGGCATGAAGGCCACCATCCTGAACGCGCCCGGCGACATCCGCGTCGAAGACGTCCCCGACCCGAGCATCGCCAAGCCGACGGACGCGCTGGTCCGGGTGACGGCCGCGTGCGTCTGTGGCAGTGACCTGTGGCCCTACCGAGGGATCAACGCGGTCACCGAGCCGACCCGCATCGGCCACGAGTTCGTCGGCATCGTCGAGGAGGTCGGCAGCGAGGTGCGCAGCGTGCAGGCGGGAGTCTTCGTCATCGCGCCGTTCATGTACTCCGACAACACCTGTCCGCACTGCCGCGTCGGGATCCAGTCGCGCTGCGACCACGGTGGGTTCTGGGGCGGTCCCGATCGCGACGGCATCATGGTCGACGGCGGCCAGGGCGAGTACGTCCGCGTTCCCCTCGCCGACGGCACCCTCGTCGCCACCCGTGAGGTGCCCGGCGACGACCTGGTCCCCAGCCTGCTCAGCCTGTCCGACGTGATGGGGACCGGCTGGCACGCAGCCGTCGCCGCGCAGGTGCAGGAGGGAGACACCGTCGTGGTCGTCGGCGATGGCGCGGTCGGTCTCAGTGGGGTCCTCGCCGCAGCGCGGATGGGCGCCGAGCGCATCATCGCGATGTCCCGCCACGAGTCGCGCCAACGGATTGCCCGCGAGTTCGGCGCCACCGACGTGGTCGAGGTCCGGGGCGACGAGGCCGTCGCGGCGGTGAAGGAGCTGACCGCCGGCGTGGGCGCGGACGCGGTCCTGGAGTGCGTCGGCACCAACGAGTCGATGTCGACGGCGATCGCCGCGGCCCGACCGGGTGCGACGGTGGGCTACGTGGGCGTGCCGCACGGGATCGAGTACCCGGTGCGGGACATGTTCGCGCGCAACGTCGGCATCGCGGGCGGGATCGCGCCCGCTCGCCAGTACCTTCCGCAGCTGCGTGACGACGTGCTCGCTGAGGCGATCAACCCCGGGCTGGTCTTCGACCTCGAGGTCCCGCTCGCGGAGGTTGCCGAGGGCTACGCCGCGATGGACGAGCGGCGGGCCATCAAGTCCCTGGTCCGTCCCTGACTCCTATGCAGGAGTTCCGTTTCGAGGTCGACGAGCACGGCGGGAGCACCGTCCTCGTCGACGGCTACCCCCAGTCGTACGTGAGCATCGCCGACCCCGAGCTCTTGGTCTTCGGCTACATCCAGCACCTCGCCGCAGTGATTGACGCGCTGCCCGACGGGCCCGTGGCGGTGACCCATGTCGGCGGTGCCGCGATGACCTTGCCGCGCTACGTCCAGCACACGCGCCCCGGCTCACCGCAGATCGTCCTCGAGCCCGACGCCGCCCTCACCGAGGCGGTACGTCGTGAGCTCCCACTGCCGCGCGGGCATCGCATCCGGGTGCGTCCCCAGCGCGGTCGCGAGGGGGTGGCCGCCCTCAAGGACTCGAGCGCCGACGCGGTCGTCGTGGATGCGTATGCCGAGAGCCAGGTGCCAGCCGACCTCGTCAGCTCGGAGTGGTTTGCCGACGTGGCGCGCGTGCTGCGGCCGGGCGGTGTGCTCGTCATGAACACGGCCGACGAGCCCGACCACCGCCATGCGGCCCGGGTCCACGCCAGCCTCGTGCGCCACCTGCCGCACACAGCAGCCATCGCGCAGGTCGACATCTGGAAGCGGCGCCGGTTCGGCAACCTCGTGCTGGTCGGCTCCCGTCAGCCCCTGCTGATGGGCTCGATCATCCGCACTGTGGCCAAGGGCGCGTTCCCCAGCACGGTGCGCGAGGGAGCCGAGCTCACCCGCGTGCTGGGTTCGGGACGGCCGTTCACCGACGCCGACTCCGTGCCCTCCCCAGCCCCCCCGACGCCACCTGATGGATGGCGGGTGCGCTGAGTTCGGCGAGCGCCGATGATGGGTCGATGCCTCCCCTGACGCTGCCTGCTCCCCGCACGCCGGACCCGCGTGACGCACCGACGCTGCGCTGGGGGATCGTGGCGCCGGGAGGCATCGCCCGCTCCTTCGCCAGCGCCTTGCAAGCGCGCACCGGCCAGCACCTCCAGGCGGTCGCGTCGCGGAGCCTGCAGCGCGCGCAGGACTTCGCCGACGACTTCGGCATCGAGACGGCCCACGGCTCCTACGCTGACCTGGTCTCGGACCCGGACGTCGACGTCGTCTACGTCGCGTCACCCCACTCGGAGCACCGCGCGCAGGCGATGCTGGCCACGGGTGCCGGCAAACCGGTTCTCGTCGAGAAGGCGTTCGCACGGAACTCCAGCGAGGCACGCGACATCCTCGAATCCGCCAGTGCCGCCGGAGTTTTCGCGATGGAAGCGATGTGGACCCGCTTCCTGCCGCACATCGACGTCGTGCGTCGCTGCCTCGAGGACGGGCTCCTCGGTGAGGTCCACACGGTGCATGCCGACCACGGCCAGGCGCTCCACCCCGACGGCCCGGCACGCCTCATCGACCCCGCACTCGCGGGCGGCGCACTGCTCGACCTGGGGGTCTACCCGGTCTCGTTCGCACACTTCGTCCTCGGGGACTTCATCGACGTCACCGCGACGGGCGTCCGCACCGAGTCGGGCGTGGATGCGCAGGACGTCATCGGCGTCACCAGCAGCAGCGGTGCGATGGGCGTCCTCGGCACCACCATGCTGACCAAGACCCCCACCGTGGCTGCTGTCTGCGGCACGCAGGCGAGGCTCGAGATCGACGGGGACTTCTACGGACCTCGCGCGGTGGTCCGGCTCGTGGCCAACGACGGCACCGAGCTCGACCGGTTCGTCAACGAGGACACCGAGTTCGGGCTGCACTTCGAGGCCGCCGAGGTGGCGCGTCGGATCACCGCCGGTCAGGTGGAGTCGCCCCTGATGCCGCACGCGGAGACCCTCACGATCATGGACGCCCTCGACGACATCCGCGCCCAGATCGGGGTCCGCTACCCGGGCGAGTGAGCCGTTGACACGAGCGCGACTTGTTGCCGCCTCGTGGTCACCGAACCAGCGAATCGGGGGTCCGGTGACGACCCGCGCGCAACACGTCGCAGATGAGGCGGAAGCCATGACGTCGCGCTCTAGGCTGCCGGGATGAGTCGGCTCCTGATGATCGCGGGTGCTGGGCTCGCCGTGCTCGGGATCATCCTGATCCCCTTGCCGGGACCGGGTTTCCTGGTCCTCGGCCTCGGCGCGGTCCTCCTGGTGGTAGCTCTGGTCGTCCGACGCAGCGCCGGACCGACCCGCTAGAAGGTCTCGCCCCTGCGCCACTCCATCTCCTGCAGCTCGAACGAGTTGCCATCGGGGTCGGCGAACTCTGCGCCCTTGACCCCACCGCCGAAGTCGTGGACCTCGCTGATCTCGACCCCTCGGCTGACGAGCTCGGCCCGCGCCTCCGCAATGTCCTCGACCACCAGATGCAGTCCCCTGATGCTCCCGGGCTCTCCCCGGTAGACGTCCAGCCCGGTCCCGAAGCCGATCGAACAACCGGAGCCCTCGGCGGTCACCTGCACGATCCGGACCCCCTCGGCGGGCTGAACGTCGACGTCCTTGGTGAAGCCGAGCGTGCCGACGTAGAACTCGATGGCCCGATCGACGTCCGACACCGGCACCGGCACCAGTTCCAGCTTCATCTGCATGGGTTCAGAGCTCCTTCGGCCGTTCGGGTGCGCCAGATCATTTCACCAGGGGCAGGTATGCCGCGAGGTCGGCGCGGTGGCCGCTCACCCGCAGGGTGCCCGCCTCCCAGGCGCCGTCCCAGCTGAGCGCGCCGGTCGCGACGGCGAGCCAGGTCTGGGCGTCGGTCTCCACGACGTTGGGCGGCGTGCCGCGGGTGTGGGTCGTCCCGGCGACGCACTGCACGGCGCCGAAGGGTGGCACCCGTACCTCGACGCTGCGACCCGGCGCGACGACCGACAGCTCCTCCAGCGTGTAGCGCACCGCCATCGCGAGATCCGACCGCTGGGTTGCCTCCCCGCTTGTCTGCCACGCCGCCACGGCGGCCCGGCCGTCGACGACGGGAACTCGGCGACGCGGCGGCATACCGGCATCGTCGCACGACGCACCCACAGACCTGATCGGGTGGCAGGTTTGCCCGTTCGGTGGTCGAGAAAGGGTAGTTCTACCCATCGACGCCGTCAGACCCCGGACGTACTGTTCGTGGCGGGGACACAGAGGGGTCGAACGGCCCGGACGCGTTGGGGACGCGACCGGGCCGCTCGCATGTCCGATGCGCGCCGAGCCGAAGCCAGCGGGCGGGGGTCAGCCGCCGAAGACTGCGCGCAGCGTGCCGGTGTGGGCCTCGCGCAGGTCGGCGAGTGCCACCGTGAACTGGCCCTGCACGTCGAGCCCGTCGGTCTCGTCGTCGACGACGCCGATCCGCGCGTGCACCTGGCCCCGGGCGGTGCACATGTCGGTGAACCGCACCTCCTCCGAGCGGGGCACCGACACGATGGCGCGGGCGGTGGACTCGCTGAAGAGCGCGGTGAACGACGTCGATGCCGTCCCGCTCGCACAGCTCGTCGAGCCAGATCCGGGCGCCGACGCCGTAGCGCATGGCAGCCTCGGCCAGCGCGATGGCGAGGCCGCCGTCGGACAGGTCGTGGGCCGCGTCGACGAGGCCGTCGCGGCTGGCGTTGACGAGGATCTCGCCGAGCAGCTGCTCGGCGCCGAGGTCCACGGCCGGCGGAAGCCCACCCAGATGGCCGTGCACGACGTGGGCCCACTCGCCACCGGCGAGCTCGTTGCGCGTGCTGCCCAACAGGTAGATGACCTGGCCGGCCGTCTTCCAGCCCGACGGGGTGCGCCGGGAGACGTCGTCCATGACGCCGAGGACGCCGATCACCGGAGTCGGGTGGATCGCGATGTCACCGGTCTGGTTGTAGAAGGAGACGTTGCCGCCGGTGACGGGGATGCCGAGCGTCTTGCAGCCCTCGGCGATGCCCTTCACGGACTCGCGGAACTGCCACATCACGCCCGGGTCCTCCGGCGAACCGAAGTTGAGGCAGTCGGTGACGGCGAGCGGGATCGCGCCCGCGGTGGCGACGTTGCGGTAGGACTCGGCCAGCGCGAGCTGCGCCCCGGCGTAGGGGTCGAGCTTGGCGAACCTGCTGTTGCAGTCGGTCGAGACCGCGACCCCGCGGCCGGTCTCCTCGTCGACGCGGACCACGCCGGCGTCGTCTGGCATCGCGAGCGCGGTGTTGCCGAGGACGTAGCGGTCGTACTGGTCGGTGACCCAGGACTTGTCGCAGAGGTTGGGCGAGGCCAGCAGGGTGAGCAGGTCGGACTTGAGCCCGTCGCCGTCGACGGGACGCCCCAAGGCGTCGGTCCCGTTGCCGTTCAAGGCGTCCAGGTATGCCGGCCGCTCCAGCGGGCGGTGGTAGGTCGGGCCCTCGTGGGCTACCGACCGCGGCGGGACGTCCACGATGACCTCGCCGTGCCAGGTGATGACCAGGTGGTCGCCGTCGGTGACCTCACCGAGGACGGTGGCCTCGACGTCCCAGCGGTCGGTGATGGCCATGAACTCGTCGAGCTTGCCGGGCTCGACGACCGCCATCATCCGCTCCTGGCTCTCCGACATGAGGATCTCCTCAGGGCGGAGCGAAGCGTCGCGCAGCGGCACCCGGCCGAGCTCGATCTGCATGCCACCGTCACCGTTGGACGCGAGCTCGCTCGTCGCGCAGGAGAGGCCGGCGCCACCGAGGTCCTGGATGCCGTCGACCACGTGCGCGGCGTACAGGTCGAGGCAGCACTCGATGAGCACCTTCTCGGCGAACGGGTCGCCGACCTGGACCGCAGGTCGCTTGGTGGGGCCACCCGCGTCGAAGGTCTCGGACGCGAGGACCGAGACGCCGCCGATGCCGTCGCCGCCGGTCTTGGCGCCGAAGAGGATCACCTTGTTGCCGACGCCGGAGGCCTTGGCCAGGTGGATGTCCTCGATGCGCATGGCCCCGACGCACAGGGCGTTGACGAGGGGGTTGCCCTGGTAGCAGTCGTCGAAGACGACCTCGCCACCGATGTTGGGCAGGCCGATGCAGTTGCCGTAGCCACCGACGCCCGCGACGACGCCCGGGAGCACGCGCTGGGTGTCGGGGTGGTTGAGGTTGCCAAACCGCAAGGGGTCCATGATCGCGATCGGCCGCGCACCCATCGACATGATGTCGCGGATGATCCCGCCGACGCCGGTGGCCGCACCCTGGTAGGGCTCGACGTAGGACGGGTGGTTGTGCGACTCGACCTTGAAGGTCACCGCCCAGCCGTCGCCGATGTCGACCACGCCGGCGTTCTCACCGATCCCCACGAGCAGCTTCTCGCGCATCTCGTCGGTGGTGTTCTCGCCCCAGAGCGAGAAGTGCACCTTGCTCGACTTGTAGGAGCAGTGCTCGGACCACATGACCGAGTACATCGCGAGCTCGGCGCTCGTGGGACGGCGGCCGATGATCTCGCGGATGCTGGCGTACTCGTCCTCCTTGAGTCCCAGCGCGGCCCACGGCTGGTCGACCTCGGGAGTCTGCGCCGCGTGCCCGACGGTGTCGACTACAGGGCGATCGATCTGTGCGGTCATGCGTTGACAACTGCCTTCAGGACGGAGGTGAAGAACGGGAGCCCGTCGGTCGAGGGGCCGTAGCCCTCCTCGACCGCGTGCTCGGGGTGGGGCATGAGCCCCACGATGTTGCCGCGGTCGTTGGTGATGCCCGCGATCTTGCGGTACGAGCCGTTGGGGTTGTCACCGGCATACCGGAAGACGACGCGACCCTCGTCCTCGAGCTCGGTCGAGCGTGCGATCGTCGGCGACGAAGCCGCCCTCGCCGTTCTTGAGGACGATGGTGATCTCCTGGCCGGCCTCGAAGTCCGAGGTCCACGCGGTGGAGGCGTTCTCGACGACCAGCCGCTGGTCGACGCAGTTGAACTTGCGGTGGTCGTTGCGGATCAGCGCGCCCGGCAGCAGGTGCGACTCGCAGAGGACCTGGAACCCGTTGCAGATGCCGATGACCGGCAGGCCTCCCTGAGCAGCGGGGATGAGGGCGTCCATGACGGGCGCGAAGCGGGCGATGGCCCCGCAGCGCAGGTAGTCCCCGTAGGAGAAACCTCCGGGCAGGATGACCGCGTCGACGCCCAGCAGGTCGGCGTCGCCGTGCCAGAGGGTGACCGCCTCGGCGCCGACAGCACGCACGGCCCGGGCCGCGTCGCGGTCGTCGAGCGACCCCGGAAACGTGACGACCCCGACCTTCACTGGTCGGGGTCCTCGTCGGTCGCCGCGCGGACGCTCACGACGTCCTCGATCACGGGGTTGGACAGCAGCTTCTCGGCAGCCTCCGCGGCGGCCGCGAGGTGCTCGTCGGTGACCTCGCCGTCCACGGTGAGGACGAACCGCTTGCCCTGCCTCACCTCCGTGAACTGCTCGAAGCCGAGCCGGGGAAGTGCCCCGCCGACGGCTTGACCCTGGGGGTCGAGGATCTCTGGCTTCAGCATGACGTCAATGACGACGTGGCCCATTCGGGTGTCTCCTGGGAACAGCTCGGTGGCGCGGGAAGGGAAGCGACCGCAGTCTATCCGCGCCACCGCCGTGGGTATGCCGCGAGGTCACCTCCCGGACGCGCGGTCCCTGGGCGCCTTGAGGGCGAGCAGACCCTTTCCAGGCGCGCCGGCGAGCGGGACACTCGAGTCATGTCGATGGCCGCACGGTCGACCCGGATCGGCGCCTGGATGTACCGCCGGATGAACGGCCGCGCCATGGGCGGGTCGAAGGACGCGCCAGTGGTCATGCTCACCACGCCGGGGCGCCGCACCGGACAGCCACGGTCGACCTGCGTCAGGGCGATCCGGCTGCCCGACGGCTACCTGGTGTGGGGCACCGGGTCGGGCAGCCCACGGGACCCCGACTGGGTCCGGAACCTGCGGGTGGCCGGCGAGACGGAGCTGCAGGTGCATGCCGACCGGATGCACGCATCGGCTCGCGAGCTGGAGGGTGACGAGCGCGACCTGGTGTGGAACGACGTCGTGCTGGCCAAGCTCCCGGGGGTTGCGAAGTACGCCCGCAAGGCGGGGCGGACCATCCCCGTGGCCGTGCTCACGCCCATGGCCTGACCACGTGGCCCGGTCGGGCGCTGGGGCGAGCTCCGCGAAATGGAGGATGTCGCCCAGAGCGGTTCTGCGACACACTCGAGACGTGGAGCTGCTCGAACGAGCTACTTTCCTCGAGACCTTGGGCGAGTACGCCGACGAGGCGGTCCGCGGGCAGGGCCGCCTGGTTCTGGTGACCGGCGAAGCCGGGATCGGCAAGACCGCGTTGCTCGACGCCTTCGCCACCCAGCGGCCCGAGCTCCGATGGCTGCGCGGGGCGTGCGACGGCGGCTTCACCCCGCGCCCACTGGGACCGCTGTTCGAGATCGCGACGGCAGACGGCGACGGGCTGCTCGAGCAGTTCCGCTCGGGAGCCGACCGCAACACCCTCTTCGCCACGTCCCTCGAACGGCTCGGCACGGCGGGCCGGCCGACTGCCGTGGTGGTCGAGGACGTGCACTGGGCCGACGAGGCGACCCTGGACTGGCTGGGCTACCTGGCCCGCCGGCTCACCGGCCTGCCCACGCTCGTCCTGCTCAGCTACCGCGACCAGGACGTCGGAGCGAGGAGCCCGTTGCGCAGCGCGCTCGCAGCCATCGCCACCCAGCGGGCCACCCGACGGATGAGCCTCCCACCCCTCACGCCGCGGGCGGTGCTGTCGCTCACCGAGGCCCGGGGCCGGTCCGACGCGGAGGCCATCTACCAGCTGACCGGTGGCAACCCCTTCTACGTGAGTGAGCTGCTGAGCAACCCGCACGAGGGCGTGCCCTCCAGCGTCAGCGACGTGGAGGCTGCGCGCACGGCGCTGCTCACCGACGACGCACGACAGCTCGTGTGGGCGGCAGCCATCCTCGGGCAGCCATCGTCGGCGACGGCCATCGCGCGGGTCGCAGGGCGCGAGCCGGCCCACCTCGACGAGGGCCTCGCCACCGGTGGGCTGGTCTCGACGCCGTGGCCAGGCAAGGCAGGGGGTCCAGGCAGTGCAGCGGGGTTGTTCGGGTTCCGGCACGAGCTGGCCAGGTTGGCCGTCGAGGCCAAGGTGCCGGCCTACCGTGCCACCCAGCTGCACGCCGCCGCCTTCCAGTGGTTCACGGAGGCACCGGAGCCCGACCAGGCGCGCCTCGCCCACCACGCTGATGCGGCCGGGCTTGCGGAGCAGGCCCTCTCCCACGCCACGCTCGCCGCGCGCGAGGCTGCGGCACTGTCGTCCACCACCGAAGCCGCAGCCCAGTTCACCCGAGCCGTGCGCTACTCCGGCTCGGCCACCGACGCCGAGCGGGCCGAGCTCCACGAAGGCCTGGCCTCGGCTCTGTCCCTGATGGACCGGTGGGCGGAGGCGCTGGAGCCCCGCGAGCTCGCAGTCGGCTTCGCCCGCGCCACGGGCGATCTGGAGCAGCTCTGCCGCAACCTGCGCGGCCTGGCGATCACCCGCTGGCGACTCTGTGACGGAGAGAGCTTCCGGGACCTGGTCGAGGAGATCTTCACGATGATGCGCGGGGCTCCGCTGTCGTCAGAGAAGGTGATGGCCTACACCTACCAGGCCGGGCTGCTGTCGGACCTGGGCCGCCCGGACGACAGCATCGCGATGGCGCAGGAGTGCGTCGCCATGGCGCGCGAGCTCGGGTCGGACGAGCTGTACGCCGGCATGCTCCAGGACCTCGGCTGGAGCCGGATCAACCACGGCCTGGACGGCTGGAGCCAGATGGAGGAGGCGCTTGCCCTCTCCCGCGACGGCGGTTTCCAGCGGGATGCGGCCCGGGCCTACACCAACCTCTACCAGGTGGCCATCGACCACCTGAAGGTCGCGGAGTACGAGTGGGTCTTCGTCGACGGGGACGCCTACAACCTCGAATGCGAGATGCCCACGTTCCGGTGGTGCCTGCTCGGATCGCGGGTGATGGCCCTGGTGCGGATGGGTCGGCTGGCCGAGGCGGTGGACCTGTGCACGATGCTGCTGGCCCAGCCCATCTCGCCGGTGAACCGGCTGCACGTCCTCATCGGCATGGGCCCGGCTCTCTCCCGGCTCGGTGACGGGCGGGCGGTGGACCGCTTGGCCGAGTGCCGCGAGCTGGCTGACGCGAACGGCGAGCCCTACTGGCAGGCCTTCACGGCCGCCGGGCTGCTCCAGCACGTGTGGCTGACCGGCGCCGACGAGGACCACGGGGCCTGGTGCCTCGACGTGTGGGGACGCAGCGCGCACGAGGGTCCCTGGACCCGGGCCGAGCTCGCCTTGTGGCTGTGGCGCACCGGCCTGCTGAGCGAACCGCCGCCCGCCGATGCACCCGGTCCCTATGCGCTCGAGTTCGCTGGTGACGCCCGGGGTGCAGCCGCGGCCTGGCAGGAGCTCGGGTGCCCGTTCGAAGCCGCCGCCGCCCTGCTGGCCTCCGTCGACGAGGACGACCTGCGCCGAGGGTTCGACCTGTTCAGCTCGATCGGTTCGGCACCCGGCGCCGCCCTCGCGCGGCGACGTCTCAAGGGGGCCGGCGCCCGCGGCATACCTCGGGGACCCCGGGCCACGACGACCGCGCACCCGAACGGCCTCACCGCTCGCGAGCAGGAGGTGCTCGCCCTGGTGGGCGACGGCCTGTCGAACCGCGAGGTCGGCGCTCGGCTGTTCATCTCCGAACGCACCGTCGACCACCACGTCGCATCCGCCCTGACCAAGCTCGGCGCGGCCTCCCGCACCGAGGCCGTGGCGCTGACCCGCAACGCCGAGATGGGCACCGTCGCCAGCGCAATCTAGGCAGCCGTCACCGATGAGGGCGCACACCCCGCGCTCCTACCTTTCCGGAAGAGGGGCCATCCGGGCCCCGGATGAAAGGCGAGAGCGATGCCACTTTTCATGGATGTCCACACGATCGACGGTGGCGTGGCCATCGGCGACGTGGCCAAGGCACACATGGCGGACCTGCAGGAGCAGGCGAGCCATGACGTGCGGTACCTGCGGTACTGGGTCGACGAGTCCGAGGGGAAGATCTTCTGCCTCGTGGACGCGCCGACGCCGGACGCGGCGAACTCCGTCCACCGCGAGGCGCACGGCCTGGTGGCAGACGAGATCTACGCGGTCCAGGAGGGGTCATGAGGGGCCTGCGCCTGCCTCGCAGGACGTTCCGACGCGTCCTCGCTGCTGGGCTCGGGGCTGTTGCGGTGGCCGGTCTGGTCCTCGTGCCCGCCACCCTGGCGCAAGGCGGGCAGCCGGACCTGAACACGGTCCGCGCCGCCACAGCCGCGTTCCACACCGTGGCGCACACGGGGCGCGGCGGCTACACGAGGTTCCTCGACTGCATGGACGACGGCGTGTCCAAGGGGATGGGCCAGCACTACGTGAACCTGGCGCTGCTCGGCGACAACGGGGCCCTCGACGTGGCCAAGCCCGAGGCGCTCGTCTACGACGAGACGAGCGGCAAGGCGCGGCTCGTGGCCGTCGAGTACGTCGTGCCGGGCGCCCCGACGGACCCGGCGCCGCACCTGCTGGGCCAGACGTTCACCTACCAGTCGATGTTGGGTGTCTGGAAGCTGCACTACTGGATCTGGCGGACCAACCCGGACGGCATCTTCAAGGACTTCAGTCCGAGCGTCCCGCTCTGCGCGGCGGGCAGCGGGATGGCGATGCACCACTGAGGGGAACGTCGGCTGGGCGCAGGGCGGCGAGCCGGGTGGGGGAGGTCGGTCGGGTGCGGGGGCACCCGACCGACACGCGTTGTGTTCCGGTCGGCTTTGTATGCCCGTTGTATGCCGGTCAGCCGGCGGTGAAGGTCCGTCCGGTGAGGCGCTCGTAGGCCTCGACGTACTTGGCCCGGGTGCGCTCCACGACATCGTCGGGAAGCGCGGGTGGCGCCTCGCCCGAGGCCTTGTCCCAGCCGCTGGCCGGGGAGATCAGCCACTCGCGGACGAACTCCTTGTCGAACGACGGCTGCGTGTGGCCGGGCTCCCACTGGTCGGCCGGCCAGAACCGTGACGAGTCCGGGGTCAGCACCTCGTCGGCCAGCACCAGGGTGTCGCCGTCCAGACCGAACTCGACCTTGGTGTCGGCGATGAGGATGCCGCGATCGGCCGCGATCTCGTTGCCCCGCTTGAGGATCGCGACGGTCAGGTCCTTGGCCCGCGCGGCCAGGTCGGCGCCCAGCTCACGCTCCACGTCGGCATACGGCATGGGCTCGTCGTGCTCACCCACCGGCGCCTTGGTGGACGGGGTGAAGACCGGCTCGGGGAGCCGCGAGCCGTCGACGAGGCCCTCGGGCAGCCGCACGCCGCTGACGTGGCCGTCGGCGACGTACTCGCGAAGGCCGCCACCGGTGAGGTAGGCCCGCGCGACGCACTCGACGGGGAGCATCTGCAGCCGGTTGACCAGGACCGCCCGACCGGCAACCTCGGGCGGGACCTCGGTGGAGACGACGTGGTTGGGCACCAGGTCGACCAGCTGCTCGAACCACCACAGTGACAGCTGCGTCAGCACTGCGCCCTTGTCGGGGATCGGGCTGTCGAGGATGTAGTCGAACGCCGACAGCCGGTCACTCGCCACGAGCAGGAGCTGGTCGTCGCGCGGTGCGCCGGAGTCGTCGAGAGGGGCGTAGAGGTCGCGGACCTTGCCCGAGTAGACGTGGGCGTAGCCGGGGAGGGCCAGTGGCGCGTCGGGCGCCTGGTCGGGCTGGGAGGACGTCATGCCGCCATCCTTCCAGCCCCTCCTGACGTGTTGCTCCCTGCTCGTCATGGACACCCCGAATCCGCCGCCCGATGACCACAGGAGAGCAGCAAGTCCCGACGTGCCACGACTTGTTGCCGGGAGGTTGTCATGTGAACCCGATTCCGCCGCTCCATGACCACACGAGAGCAACAAGTCGTGATCGGCACGTGTGGGCTTGACTTGAAGTCCACTTCATCTTTCAGACTCGTCGCCATGCCCACCGCCACCCACGACGTCCCCACACGGACCGCCTCGCTGCGGGACCGCGCCCACCTCCCGTTCGCCGTGGGGGCGGTCGCCCTGGTGACCCTGGGCGCGTTCGAGAACCGCGCCACCATGACGGTGCTGCCGACCGTCGCGCGGGACCTGGACGGGCTGTGGCTGTTCGGCGCAGCGAGCGCCGCGCCCCTCGTGTCGTTCGTCGTCGCCACGGTCATCGCGGGCGCCTGGGCCGACCACCGTGGCCCGGTGCGGCCGTTGCAGGCGGGCATGGCCGTGTTCGCGGTCTCCCAGGTGCTGATGGCCCTCGCCCCGGGGATGGTGCTGTTCACCATCGGGCGGTTCGGATCGGGCATCGCCGAGGCGCTGATGGACGTCTCCCTGACGGTGCTGCTGGCCCGGGCCCTGCCAGAGGAGCTGCGCGCCAAGGTCTTCGCCGCGTTCGCGGCGGCCTGGGTGCTGCCCTCCTTGGTGGGCCCACCCGTCGCCGGACTGCTCACCGAGGTCGTGTCGTGGCGGGCAGTCTTCGCCGTCGGCGTGGCCCTGCTCCCGCCCGCCTGGCTCCTCCTCCGACCGTCGATGCGCGCCACCGCCGCTCAGGAGGCGGCCGGCTCTGCCCCGGCACGAGCCGCCTGGTCGCCCCGGGAGCACCGCGCGGTCCGGGCCGCAGCCCTCGCCGCGGCCGGACTCGCCGCCCTCACTGCAGGCGGATCGCTCCTGGGCGGGTCCGGCCCGGTCGAGGCCCTCGGGGCCGCTCTCGTCCTTGTCGGAGTCGTCTGCACCGGACCGGCCGTGCGCACCGTCCTGCCGGCCGGAACGCTCCGGTTCGCCCACGGCATACCCGCGTTGGTTGCTCTCCGCGGCCTCGTGGCGGCCGCGTTCGGCACCGCGGGAAGCCTGCTGCCGCTCATGCTCACGACGATCCACGGACTCGGCCCAGCCACCGCAGGCGTCAGCCTCACCGTCACCGGTCTCTGCTGGGCGGCGGGCTCCCAGCTGCACGGGCTCGACTCAGTGCAGCGCCGGGTCAGCCCCGTCCGTCGCCTCCAGATCGGCTTCGGGCTCATCGCCGCCGGCCTCCTCGGTCCGGCCCTGACCAGCCTGGACCGCCTCCCGGTCGCTGTCGGGCTCGCGCTCTGGGGCCTGGCCGGGCTGGGGATGGGCGTTGTCTCACCGACGCTGTCCACCCAGCTGTTGCGCTTCGCGCCGGTACAGGACCAGGGCAGGATCACCGCCGCGTCGAGCCTGACCGCCTCGGTGGCCCAGGCCGTCGGGTTGGCTGCCGCCGGAGCGCTCATCGCCTGGCAGGCGCCGGACCTGCCCGGCTGGCTCTTCGCCGCGACCATGGCGGGGTGCGCGGCAGTGGGCGTGCTCGGCTTCGTGGCCGCGCGCCGCGCCGGGTGAGCCTCAGCCGACGTGGAGCTCGTTGCGCTGGGCCGCGAGCGCGATGTCGGTGCGGTGGTGCGAGCCCTCGAGCTCGATGTGGTCCACCGCCTCGTAGACGCGTTCGCGCGCCTGGGTGAGGCTCTCCCCGAGCGCCACCACCGACAGGACCCGTCCGCCTGCGGAGACGAGCATGCCGTCCTGGTCGCGGGCGGTCCCCGCATGGAGCACGTATGCCGCGGGCACGTCAGCCGCGTCCTCCACTCCCGTGATGGCGTCGCCGGTGCGCGGCGTGCCCGGGTAGTTGTGCGATGCCACGACCACGGTCACGGCGTGCTGGTCCGACCAGTTCAGCGAACCCACCTCGTCGAGCCGACCGGTGGCGGCAGCCTTGAGCAGTCCACCGAGAGGCGTCTGCAGACGGGCCAGCACCACCTGGGTCTCGGGGTCGCCGAACCTGGCGTTGAACTCGATGACCCGTGGCCCCCGGGAGGTGATCGCGACGCCGATGTAGAGGACCCCCACGAAGGGTGTGCCACGGCGCGCCATCTCGTCCACGGTGGGCTGCGCCACCCGGCTGACCAGCTCGTCGACCATCGAGGCCGGCGCCCAGTCGAGGGGCGAGTAGGCGCCCATGCCCCCGGTGTTGGGGCCCTGGTCGTCGTCAGCCACGCGCTTGAAGTCCTGAGCCGGAGCGAGGGGCAGGACCGTGCTGCCGTCACACAGGCAGAACAGCGAGACCTCGGGCCCGTCGAGGAACTCCTCGATGACGACCGTGCCCCCCTCCTTGGCCAGGCACACCTGAGCGTGGGCCAGGGCCTCGTCGCGGTCGTTGGTGACGACCACGCCCTTGCCTGCGGCCAGCCCGTCGTCCTTGACGACGTGCGGGGCGCCCAGGGCGTCGAGGGCGTCGGCGACCTCCTCGAGGGTGCTGCAGACGCGGGCCAGAGCAGTCGGGACGTCGGCCGCAGCCATGACCTCCTTGGCGAAGGACTTGCTGCCCTCCAGACGTGCCGCCTCGGCCGAGGGACCGAACACGGCAAAGCCGGCCTCGCGGACCTGGTCGGCGACCCCCGCCACGAGGGGGGCCTCCGGACCGATCACGACCAGGTCGACGCCGTGCCGACCGGCGAGGGCGGCGATGCCGGCTCCGTCGAGGAGGCCCCCGGGGAGGGCCTCGCACAGGGCGATCGCGTCCATCCCCGGGTTACCGGGGGCCACGATCACCGCATCCACGTCCGGGTCGGCGCCAAGGGCCTTGACGATGGCGTGCTCGCGGGCACCGGTACCGATGACGAGAACCTTCACGGGCCCAGCGTAGAGACTCGGGCCGGACATGAGTGCGCGGCGTCCCGGGGAGGCAGGGGGGACAATCTCCCGGGGACGCCGCGCAGCCGACGTGCGGTCGCCTGGCGGGGGAACCTGCAACCATGCACGTGGGTCGACGCTGTCGACTGGAATCAAGAGTGGACCATGGGTGGCCCAGAGGTAAAGCCCATACGTGGCGGACTTGCGTCATTGACGGAATCTCGCCAGAAGACGACCATGAGGGCCATGGTCGTCGAGAGCCAGCCAGAGGGGGTCGTGGATCGGATCGACCAGGCCACCCTCGCGACCAGGCTCGACCTCGCCGCGGACGACGACGACTCCGAGGGTGCCATCACGCGGATCTTCCTGGCCGTCCTGCAGCATCCGGACCCCACCCGGACCCTGCTGATCGCGCAGGGCATGAAGGGCCCGCTCGTCGACCACTCGCTGGAGGTCCTGGGCAGTCGCGGGCTGATCCGACTGCACCCGGGCGGCCGCATCGAGGTCATCCCACCCGACATCTCGCTGCCCGCCCTGGCCCTCGACTACGAGCGGCGGGCGCGCGAAACCCGCTCTGCCGCACACGAGCTCGCTCAGGTCTTCTTCCAGGCGAGGTCTGCCACCCGAACCCCCGACGTGGGCACCGTGCGCATCCTCAACTCGATGGACGAGATCGCCGCCGTGACGGCCGAGGCGGTGGCTGCCGGCACCCAGCAGATCCGCAGCTTCCGGTCCCTGTCGCCACGCACCCGGGCGGTGTTCGCCAGCCCGCTGCACAGCCACGAGGAGCCCACCCTGGGGGTCAGCGGCGACCAGCTCGAGTACACGACGGTCTACGACACCGAGGTGCTGGAGATCGACGGGGCCCTGGAGATCCTCGAGGCCCGCGAGCGCGGGGGTGAGCGGTTCCGGTTCACCTCGTCGGTGCCGTTCTCCGCGGTGATCGTCGACGAGGCCGCCGCGATCGTCGACGTGAGCGCCTTCGACCCCTCCGGCTTCGGGTCGGCACTCATCCGGGCCCGCTCGATGGTGCTGGCCCTGATCGGGCTCTCCGACCACCTCTGGGACCTCGGTTCACCTCTCAGCGTCGGGGGGGTGGCCACCGAACGGCGCGACCAGATGATCCTCTCCCTGCTCGCGGCGGGAGCCCCGGATGCCACCATCGCGCGCCAGACCGGCGTCTCGCAGCGCACCGTCGAGCGCCGGGTCCGGGCCCTGATGGACCAGCTCGGCGCGGGGACGCGCTTTCAGGCGGGTGTCCAGGCCGCCCGCCGCGGAATGATCTAGCCGCCTCCAGCCTGTGACCTACTGCACGGTGGGGTCTGCCCTGCTCGCTAGACTCGTGCGTTCTCCCCAGGGGGACCTCAAGCCGCACCACCAGACCACGCCGTCCAACAGAAGGTGTTACACCGTGACGGGATCGGACCACTCGAGCGCCAAGGCGTCCAGCGCCGAGGTCGCCCGTGAGATCGCCATCGAGCAGACCCACGTGGACCTCGTCTATGCCGAGCTCCTCAAGGCCCAGGCCCGGGCCGGTCTCGTCGAGGCCGACGGCCTGGCGCGCGGCCGCACCGATCGCACCGGCGACGTCCGCGACGAGGAGCTGACCGGGCTGTTCGAACGGGATGCCCTGGTCTTCAACGCCGCCCGACGCCGGTCCACCCTCGACACCCAGTACGAAGGCCTGGTCTTCGGACGTCTCGACCTCGACCACGCGCTGGCCGATGAGGCCAGGGACCCCGACCGCGAGACCCGCTACATCGGCCGGCTCGGCGTCCGCGACGACGACTACGAGCCCCTGGTCATCGACTGGCGTGCCCCCGCGGCTGCTGCCTTCTACCGAGCCACCCCGGTCGAACCCATGGACGTGCTGCGCCGCCGGGTGCTGCGCTGCAAGGGCGCCGACGTCGTCGGCGTCGAGGACGACCTCATGGTCACCGACGCCCCCGACGACCTCGTGATCGTCGGTGACGGGGCGCTGCTCGCAGCCCTGACCCGCAGCCGCGGCGCTCAGATGCGCGACATCGTCGCCACCATCCAGCGACACCAGGACGAGGCGATCCGCGCGTCGGCCCGCGGCATCACCGAGATCACCGGCGGTCCGGGCACCGGCAAGACCGTGGTCGCCCTGCACCGCGCGGCCTACCTCCTCTACTCCGACCGTCGTCGGTTCGAGGCCGGCGGCATCCTCGTCGTGGGTCCGTCGTCCGCCTACACGGCATACATCGAGCGCGTCCTGCCCTCGCTCGGCGAGGAGTCGGTGACCCTCCGCTCGCTCGGTGACGTCGTCGACGGCGTCACCGCCACGCGGCTGGACACCCCTGAGGTGGCTGCCATCAAGGGGTCGCTGCGGATCCGTCGCCTGCTGGCGCGCGCCTCCTCCGACGCGCCTCCCGAGGCGCCCCAGTCGTTCCGCGCGTTCGTCAACGGCAAGGCGGTCCGCGTCGACGCACCGGTGCTCGACCGGATCCGGGCCCAGGTGCTGCGCAACCACCAGCGCAACCTGGCCACCAAGGCAGTCCAGAGCGCGCTCGCCGAGGCGGCCTGGGCGAGCGTCCGCGACGGCGACCGCGCCGAGTTCATGGACCGCTTCGACGACCACCTCGAGGTGGACGCCTTCCTCGCCGCCTGGTGGCCGCAGGTGGACCCGCGTGACGTCCTGCTCTGGCTGGCCGACCCCGAGCTGGCCCGTCAGCACGGCGCCGGCGTGCTGTCCCCGCACGAGTGCGACCTGGTCGCCGAGTCGATGCGGCACGCCCTCGAGACGGGCACCTGGTCGGCGGCCGACGCTGCGCTCGTCGACGACCTCGCAGCCCGGCTCGGTCCGGTCCAGGACGGACCGTCAGAGGAGCGCGGCTTCTACGAGATCGAGGAGTTCGAGGACGTCTCGCAGTTCGGCGTCGCCGAGGTGCGGGCCGGCATGGACTCCCGCGCCGTCGGCACCAGGTCGTCGCGAACGGCACCCACCGACCCGCGCGAGCTGCTGCTCCAGGGGCGCATCGAAGGCCCCGGTGAGTACGCCCACGTCCTCGTCGACGAGGCCCAGGACCTGTCGCCCATGCAGTGGCGGATGCTGGGGCGCCGCGGCCGCTACTCGTCGTGGACCGTGGTCGGCGACGCCGCGCAGGCCTCCTGGCCCGATGCGGTCGAGGCAGGCCGCGCCCGCGAGGAAGCCTTCGGGACGCAGGAGCGTCGGCTGTTCCACATGGACACCAACTACCGCAACGCCCGCGAGATCTTCGACTACGCGGCCCGGATGGTGCGGGTGCACGTGCCGGATGCCGACATCCCCCAAGCGGTGCGCGAGACCGGTTTCGACCCGGTCGACACCACCGTTGCCGACGGCGACTGGGAGGCAGCCGCCACCTCCGCGGTCGAGGCGCTCCTCGACGAGGTCGAGGGCTCGATCGCCGTCATCACCCCGCTGAGGTATGCCACGACGCTGGCCGGGCTGGGCTCCCTCAGCGACCGGGTCGCCGTCATCGACCCCATGTCCACCAAGGGCCTCGAGTACGACGCCACCGTGATCGTCGACCCCGACGAGATCACGGCCGAGTCACCCGGCGGCGCCCGGGTCCTGTACGTCGCCCTCACCCGCGCGGCCCACCGGATGACGGTGCTTCACCCCACCTAGCGGGACCGCAGGGAGCTGAAGACCGCCTTCCACGGCTCCGCCGTGCCACTCGCGAGAACCGTTGCCCCCGAACGGATCTCGTCACTCACTCGGGCGCACTCGGCCTCGGCTGCGGCCACCAGGTCGGGTGGATATCCGTAGCTGACCTGGTGCTCGGCGAACTCGTCCTCGTCGTCGACGTACCAGCTGCCGTCGAACCGACGGATCACGTCGAGGTCGAGATCGACAGCAGTCAGGCGATCAGCGTCCCAGACAGGTGGAGTGGTGATGTCGACGTAGAGCTCGAAGGCCTGCTCCGGATGCTCGCGGTAGAACATCGCGGTCATGCCCCGGCCGCGCGGTACGAGCAGGACGTTGTCGGTGACGCTCACGAAGGACTTCGGTCCGCCGGACCACTGGTTGTCGACCGGGTCCCCCAGCCAGTCGCCGTGCTCGTCGGCGCCGAGGTAGACGAGGTCGGCGCCATGGTGCCGCTTGCCGCCCCACTTCGTGTAGCGAGCGCGCACCGGGTGGCCCGGCGCGAAGCGGGGCCGTTGATCGGTCTGTGCGTCAGTCACCGAGCAGGGAGTGTCGGCTGATGATCTCGTCGCGGCCGGGCCCGACCCCGATGGCCGAGACCCGTGCACCGATGAGCTGCTCGAGGCGCAGCACGTAGGCCTGGGCGTTGGCCGGGAGGTCCTCGAAGGTGCGGCAGGTCGAGATGTCCTCCCACCAGCCGGGCAGGTCCTCGTAGATCGGCTTGGCGTG
The DNA here is from genome assembly GCA_963740865.1 of uncultured Actinomycetota bacterium. Classification (GTDB taxonomy): domain Bacteria; phylum Actinomycetota; class Actinomycetes; order Actinomycetales; family Dermatophilaceae; genus Pedococcus. Next base: position 259,040 of record CAVUGH010000023.1, on the reverse strand, counting down.
GTGGAAGTCCGTCTGGTTGACCGGCATCTCGTCGTGCCGGACCCCGTCCACGTCGTAGGCCACGCACACGGGGATGGTGTCGAGCCCGGTCAGCACGTCCAGCTTGGTGACCACGAAGTCGGTGACCCCGTTGATCCGGGTGGCGTAGCGACCGACGACCGTGTCGACCCAGCCGCAGCGGCGCGGTCGGCCGGTGGTGGTGCCGAACTCGGCGCCGGTCTTGCGCAGGAACTCACCGTTGGCGTCGAACAGCTCGGTGGGGAACGGACCCTCGCCAACCCGGGTCGAGTAGGCCTTGAGGATCGCGATGACGGTGTTCACCCGGGTCGGCGGGATGCCGGAACCCGTGCATGCGCCTCCAGCCGTGGCGCTGGACGAGGTCACGAAGGGGTAGGTGCCGTGGTCGACGTCGAGCAGGGTGGCCTGGCCGGCCTCCAGCAGCACCGTCTTGCCCTCGTTGAGCGCCTGCTCGAGGACCAGCGACGTGTCGGCGACCATGGGACGCAACCGCTCGGCATACCCGAGGAGCTCCTCGAGCACCTCGTCGACCTCGACCGCCCTGCGGTTGTAGATCTTGGCGAGGACCTGGTTCTTGAGGGCCAGCGCGGCCTCGACCTTCTGGCGCAGGATCTTCTCGTCGAAGAGGTCCTGGACCCGGATCCCGTTGCGCGCCATCTTGTCGGCATAGGTCGGTCCGATGCCTCGACCCGTCGTCCCGATCTTGCGGGACCCCAGGAACCGCTCGGTGACCTTGTCGAGCACGCGGTTGTAGGGCGCGATGATGTGCGCGTTCGCGCTGACCAGGAGGCGAGAGGTGTCGACGCCGCGGGCCTCGAGGCCGTCGATCTCCTCGAACAGCACGGCGAGGTCGATGACGACGCCGTTGCCGATGACCGGGGTGCAGGTCGGCGTGAGGATGCCCGAGGGCAGCAGGTGCAGCGCGTACTTCTCGCGCTTGCCGTCCTTCTCGATCACGATGGTGTGGCCGGCGTTGTTGCCGCCGTTGAACTTCACGACGTAGTCGACGTCGCTGCCCATCAGGTCGGTGGCCTTGCCCTTGCCCTCGTCGCCCCACTGAGCGCCCACGAGCACGATTGCCGGCATACCCGCACCTCTCCCATTTCTGCGTTGGTCCTGCGGTCATGCAGCAGGCCCCGTGGTGTTCGCACGGGGCCCGTACCGGGAAAGGCTACCGGTCCACCGACTCCTGGGGGGAGTCGAGTTCACCGGTCGCCGCCGCCAACCCGAGCTGAAACCTCGTCTGCACTCCGTGGCGAGCCATCAGGGCGGCCACTCGGCGGCGTACGGTGCGCAGGCTGCACCCGAGGTAGCGCGCGATCGACTCGTCCTTCAACCCGAGGCCCAGCAGCCTGACAAGGCGCACGTCCCCGTCGTTCTGGTCCTCGTCGCGCACCACGGGCAGGCCGCGCTCGAAGGCCCGGTCGAAGAGCTGGGTGAAGGCCGCGATGAGCATCGGGTCGCGCACCATGACGTAGTCACCGTGGACGTTGCCCCACTCGGCCACCGCCACCAGCGAGTGCTGGTCGAAGATGGTGAACTCGCTCGGAGGCGCCAACGAGAGCCGCTGCTCCTCGCCCACCCCTGCGAAGGAGTGCACCCAGGCGCGGCCGTCCTCGCTGTCCATGATGTCCATCGGGTAGATCGTCTTCTGTCGGAACCGGCCGGCCGTCAGGAGATCCTGGTTGAGCCGGTAGTTCTCCTGCTCGACCCCTACCCCCACGCCGATGGTCATCGTGCAGACCCGCGAGATCTCGGTCGTCTGCTCGAGGAGGTAGCGCAAAACGGGGGCGGCGCGGTCAGCGGTCAGCGGCTCGAAGGCCCCGCCACCTCGCGACGGCCCCTGGGTTGCCCCCTCCGCGGACAGCTGGAACAAGGCGTAGCGCACCTCGGCCAGCTCGGCCCGGCGCGCGTCCAGCTGTTCCTCACCCCGGTCGAGGATGGCGATCAGCCGGTCCATCGGCTCGGTGACGAGTCGCTCCACCTCGCGGGACGACGCTTCGCCGCTGCTCACGCCTGCCTCCCACGCCGGAATGTCATCATCTGTCCTTTGGCATCATAGTGCCACCTTAGGTTGCCCTTATTCAGGCACAATGACCGGACGCACCTCGTCAGACGGCAGGGGACGACTCGACGAGTTGCGCCCGCGGGTTCCGGCCCGCGACAGGGGGCGACGCCGGGGGACTGGATCCAGAAAATCGGGTCCGGTCCCCCGGCGTCACTGCGTCCAGGGTCCATCACGCAGGTCGACCACTGAGGTCGACCAGTCAGGTCGACCACGCAGGTCCACCCTCCGGGGCAACCCCGGCGGGGCCTACGGCGTCCGCAGGGGTGAGAGCACTTCTCGTTCGACCTGAGGGGATCCCATGCAGAACCGCCGGGTGAGCGCCACCGCACTGGCCGCCGCAGTGCTCGCCGCCACCGCCCTGCTGAGCGCCTGTGGCAGCTCAGCCGGAGCGGGCTCGAGCTACTCCAGCAGCTCGAGCGGCACCTCGGCTCCGACGACGCCGACCGTCACGGTGACGGTCACGGCAACCGCCCCCTCGACGCTCCCCACCCCCACGCTGAGCAAGCCCGGCAAACCCAACACCACGATGTCGACGCCGCCCCCGGCCAAGGACCCGCTCGTGATCCCGGACAACCCGCAGGCCTACGCCCAGGCGTTCGTCGCCGCGTGGGCCGACCGGGACCGGGCCAGGGCGGCCAAGCTGGCCACTGCGACCGCCGTCGAGACCGCGTTCGCCTCGACGGTCAAGACCGCACCGACCTTCACGAGGTGCGAGGGGGCAGCCGGGTCGACCTACTGCACCTGGGCGGGCGACGAGTACACGATGACCGTCCGCGTCGGCAACGAGATGGTGGCGCAGCGTCAGGAGCAAGCCGTCCGCGAGGTCAGGTTCGCCCACTGAGGTGAGCGGGCGGCATACCCCGTCATGGCGGGCAGCCTGAGGCGGTCAGAGGCCGAGCTCGCGCGCACCCGTCATGGACGAGTCGCGCAGGAACTGCGCACAGCGCAGCTCCTCCTCGGTCTCGCCGATCGCGCCGGCGGCCCTGGACAGCGCAGCGAGCGCGCGCAGGAACCCGCGGTTGGGTTCGTGCTCCCACGGCACCGGACCCTGGCCACGCCAGCCGTTCTTGCGCAGCGAGTCCAGCGCGCGGTGGTAGCCGGTGCGCGCGTAGGCGTAGCCCTCGATGGTGCGTCCGTCGGCCAGCGCGTCCTCGGCCAGCGTGGCCCAGGCGAGCGACGAGGTCGGGTATGCCGCGGCCACCTGGTCCGCGGCGACGCCCTCCTCGAGCTTCGCGGCGGCAGGGTCGACGGGCAGGCGGGTCTCGGGGATGCCCAGGAGGTTGTCGCTCATGCGTGGGTGCCGGCGGACCGCAGGTTCTGGCAGGCCTCGACGACGCGGGCAGCCATGCCGCCCTCGGCAGCCTTGCCCCACGCGCGCGGGTCGTACTGCTTCTTGTTGCCGACCTCGCCGTCGATCTTGAAGACGCCCTCGTAGTTGCTCAGCATGTAGCCGGCCACGGGGCGGGTGAAGGCGTACTGGGTGTCGGTGTCGACGTTCATCTTGACCACGCCGAAGTCCACCGCGGCTGCGATCTCCTCGGCGGTCGAGCCGGACCCGCCGTGGAAGACGAGGTCGAACGGGCGCGCGTCGTCGCCGAGCCCGAGCTCGCGAGCCGCCGCCTCCTGCGCGGTCTTGAGGATCTCCGGACGCAGCTTGACGTTGCCCGGCTTGTAGACGCCGTGGACGTTGCCGAAGGTGAGGGCCGTGAGGTAGCGGCCCTTCTCACCGGCACCGAGGGCCTGGATCGTGGCGACCGCGTCGTCGGGGGTCGTGTAGAGCTGCTCGTTGATCTCGTTGGCGACGCCGTCCTCCTCGCCACCGACCACGCCCACCTCGATCTCGAGGATGATGTGCGCGGCCTTGGCCAGGTCGAGCAGCTCGCGGGCGATCTCGAGGTTCTCGTCGAGCGGCACCGCTGAGCCGTCCCACATGTGCGACTGGAACCACGGCGTGCCACCGGCGTTGACGCGCTCGGCGGACGCGGCGAGCAGCGGGCGGACGAAGCCGTCCAGCTTGTCCTTGGGGCAGTGGTCGGTGTGCAGCGCGATGTTGACGTCGTACTTCTTGGCGACCTCGTGGGCGTATGCGGCGAGCGCGATCGAGCCGGTCACCATGTCCTTGACGGTGGAGCCGGAGAGGTACTCGGCGCCGCCGGTGGAGACCTGCACGATGCCGTCGCTGCCGGCCTCGGCGAAGCCACGAATCGCGGCGTTCAGGGTCTGCGAGGACGAGATGTTGATGGCGGGGTACGCGAAGGAGCCGGCCTTCGCGCGGTCCAGCATGTCGGCATACACCTCGGGGGTGGCGATGGGCATGGAAGTCTCCTTCGACTCGTGCGTGGTGGCAGCCTTGCGTCGTCGCCGATCTTTGCACGACCACCGCACGGCCGGACACCCTGTCTCAGGCTGGTGGGTGGTGGGCGTGGCGCACGGCTGGGTGCTCAGCCCGCTGCGTCGTGGAGGGCGGCCCGCCGCTCGCGGAGGAGGGCGCGCTCCGCGTCGTTGCCGCAGCGCTCGATGGCGATGGCGTATGCCGCGTCGGCGCCTTCGCGGTCGCCGGCGCGGGTGAGCAGCTCGGCCCGGACCGCGGGCAACCGGTGGCTGTGCGAGAGCTCCTCGTCCAGCCCTGCAAGGGCGGCCAGCCCTTCGTGGGGTCCGCGCGCCTCGGCGACGGCCACGGCGCGGGCCAGCCTGGCGCTGGGAGTGGGGGTCAGTGCCACGAGGTCGTCGTAGTGGGCGACGATGCGGTCCCACTCGGTCGCCTCAGCGGTCGGCGCGGTGGCGTGTTCGACCGCGATCCGGGCCTGCACGGCATACCCGGCAGCCTGGACGGTGATCGGGCCGGTGAGGCTCGACGACCGGAGCAGCTGCACCGCCTCGACGACCTCGTCGCGGTGCCACCGCGACCGGTCCTGGTCGGGCAGGAGCACGATCCGGCCGGCCTCGTCGACGCGGGCGTCGCGCCGCGAGTGCTGCAGCAGCATGAGCGCCAACAGGGCGACCAGCACCGGCTCGTCGGGGCGCAGGCGCAGCACGACCCGCACCAGCCGGATCGCCTCCCCGGCCAGCCCAGTGCGCAGGGCGTCCGGTCCCGAACCGGGCGCGTAGCCCGCGGTGAAGGCGAGATACGCCGTCTGGGCGACGGCGCCGAGCCGCTCGGGCAGCACGTCCGCCGAGGGGACCGCGAACGGGATGCCGACCGAGACGATCTTCTTCTTGGCCCGGGTCAGGCGGGCCGCCATCGTGGGCTCGGGGACGAGGAACAACCGGGCGATGTCGCTGGTGCTCACACCCAGCACGAGCCGCAGCGCCAGTGCGCTGGCGGCGGCCGGGTCGAGGGCCGGGTGGGTGCACATGAGGATGAGCCGCAGCAGGTCGTCCTCGACGAGGTCTCCCGTGTCGACTCGCACCGCGGCCTCCTCTCGTCCGGACTGCTCGACGACGAGCAGGGGCACCTTGCGCTGCGCCATCGCCTCGGCACGCAGCCGGTCCAGCACGCGGCGGCGGGCGGCCGTGTGCAGCCAGGCAGGTGGGTTGTCCGGGACGCCGTCCCGTGGCCAGCGCCGGGCCGCCGACTCGACCGCGTCGCCGAGGGCGTCCTCGACCAGGTCGAGCCGGCGGAACTGCGCGAGCAGCAGGGACGTCAACCGCCCCCACTCCTCACGCACGACCGCCGCGAGCGCGGCGTCGGCGTCGGCAGTCACCCGGTCACGCGCTCTCGTAGCCCTCCACGCCGACCACCGGGCGGATCTCGAGCGTGTAGGCCTTCGGCAGCAGCCGGGCCGCGGCGATCGCGTGGTCCAGGTCGGGCAGCTCCACGTCGTAGTAGCCGCCGAGCTGCTCGGTCAGCTCCACGAAGGGGCCGTCGGTGACGACGTCCGCACCTGCGGCGTCGCGACGGACCGTCGTCGCGAGGTCGGCGTCGCTCAGCGCCGCACTGTCGAGGCGCTTGCCGTGCTCGTCGACGTACCGCTCGAACGCGTGGTGGGCGTCGAAGTACTCCTGCCGCACCGCCTCGTCGGTCCCGTCGTAGTGACCGGGCTCGTAGGCGATGAGGACGACGTACCTCACGACCCGCGGTCCTCGGGCTGGACCACTCGGCGCACCTCGATGCCGTCACCGACGCTGGCGATGATCTGGCAGCAGTCCAGCAGGTCGTCCAGGTCGTCGGTCTCGATCTGGTAGAAGCCACCGACCTGCTCGGTCACCTCGGCGAACGGTCCGTCGGTGACCGGCCCGCCGCCGCGCGGGATCCGATGCCCCTCCGTGGTTGCGTGCAGCTCGGCGCCGCCGGTGATCTTGTGACCCCGGCTGTTGAGCTCTTCGCCGAAACGCGTGTACTCGGCATACCCGGCCTGGCGCTTCTCGGCGCTCATGGTGGTCCACCAGCGGTCGGCATCACCGACGATCAGCACGACGTACTCGGTCATGACGACCTCCTCACATGCCTTCGACGAGCTGGCGGATCTCGACAGCCTGGTGGAACGGGGTGGCGAAGAGCCGCCCGCACACCTTGCCCAGGTCCATCGGGTCGGAGGTCTCGACGACGTAGTAGCCGCCGATCTGCTCGGCGCTCTCGGTGTACGGCCCCTCCGTGACGGTGACCTCGTCGAGGCCGGTGCCGGTGACGACGCGGGTCTGGCTGGACGGCATCAGCTGGGCGCCGCCGGTCATCTTGTGTCCGCGCTCGGCGAGCAGCTGGACGAACTCGCCGTGGGCGGCCGTGAGTGCGGCGCGGGCCTCGTCGGTGGCAGATCCGTAGCGGGCCTCGTCGGCCGGCAGCAGGACGATGTACTGGGTCATGGCTGTTCCTCTCATCGGTGGGTACTTCCACCCTGATGACGGGCGAGCGGTGCGCTGATCGACAGCCTGCCCGAAAATGTTCCGCCGCGTTCGGGTGCGGTCAGGCCGAGGCGTCGGCCAGCCGCACGACGACAGCGTCACGGAAGGTCGCAAAGCGGTCGATGTCGTCCTTGCCCGGCGGGATGTTGTACTCCCACGGCATCGCCGAGACGTTCCGCCCGGTCGCCTTGAAGGCGTCAAAGGCTTCCTGGTGACGGTCGAGCATCGCGTACATGAACCCGAGCATGCTCCGCGCCTCGGCCGCCTCCCTCGCTCCCTCGGGAAAGCGGTCGGCATAGGCCTGCGCCGTGGCCAGCGCCTGCTCGACCCGGCCGCGTAGCCGCTTCCTGGCCGACTCGTCCTCGATCCACATCTCGTAGCCGGCCCGCAGCGGCAGGATGCGCACGGCGCGGTCGTCCGGCGCACCGGCAGCCACCTGCTCGGCGAAGTCGAAAGCGGTCTCGTGCGAGCCACCCCACTTCGCGGACAGCCGGTTCACGGCCTGCTCGTTCGACTGGTAGTGCCACGGGTCGGCCTCCTGGGCGTGGGCGAGGTGCTCACGGAAGTCCTCCTCCGGCGCCTCCAGCCCGGTGGCGTGCTGCATCGCCAACCGCCACGGCTCGGGGTCACCGGGGTTGAGCTCGATGGCCCGGTGGAGCTGTGGCGTGGCGGCTTCGAGCTGGTCGTGGAACTCCTGGAACCGCCACCGCTCGACGTTCTCGGTCGAGTGCTTGGTGCGGGCCTCCCACGCCAGCCGGATGAGCAGCGCGGCCTGGAGGAGCTGGGCGTCCGGGTCGTCCGGCTCGGCCTGCGCCCACTTCGTGACCCAGAGCGGCGACTCGACGGCGTCCGTCGCGATCCGGTCCACGGCTCGGCTGCGCAGGTCCCACGACTTCGCCTGGCGCAGGGCCGCGAGGTAGGTGCCCACCGGACCGGGGTCGCCGGAGCGCGCCACCTGCGAGTGCGGCGGCGAAGTCCTCCTCGGGCGGGTCCACCTCCAGCTGGTCCGTCGGTGTCAGCTGCGCCCGCAGCCCGTCGGCGATCTCCGCCTTCTTCCGGCTCTTGCCAAACAGCGCCACAGCCCGCCCCCTTTGTCCCGCGCAGGCCTGCCACCTGCGGCGATGTCAATCTAGGCGCTGGTCGAAGACATGTCGACGGATCCACGCGTGCATCGCGACAGCGGCTGCGGCTCCGGCGTTGATCGACCGCGTGGAGCCGAACTGCTCGATGTGCAGCACCACCTCGCACGCCTCCCGCATCCGCCGGGGACAGCCCCGGCCCTTCCTGCCCGAAGACCAGGACGCACTCGCGCGGCAGGTCGTAGGTCTCCAGCGCGATCGAGCCGGGCAGGTTGTCGATCCCGATGAGGGGTATGCCGCGTGGCTGGCCCTCGTCGTCGGTTCCCGCCGTTTCCGCCGCTCCGGCCCAAGCGACGAGGTCGTCCACCGTGGGGTGGTGGTGCTCGTGCTGGTAGCGGTCAGTCACCATCGCGCCGCGTCGGTTCCACCGTCGCTTGCCGACGATGTGAAATGCCTTGGCGTTGAAGGCGTTTGCCGTCCTGATGACGGAGCCGATGTTGAAGTCGTGCCCCCAGTTCTCGACGGCGACGTGGAAGGCGTGGCGATGGGTGTCCAGATCGGCGACGATGGCGTCGTGGCGCCAGTAGCGGTAGGCGTCGACGACGTTGCGCCGGTCGCCGTCCCGCAGCAGCTCGGGGTCCCAGTGGTCACCGACCGGCAGCTCCCCCGTCCACGGCCCGACGCCGACTTCGCTCAACCTCGTCGACCTTCTCGACCGGGTCAGCCATCGAGTTCCTGGAACAGCGTGAGCTGCACCCCGGCGGGGCCGTCGAGCCGCGAGTTGAGCGAGCGCCACGGAGTCCGGGTCGGCGACGCGACCAGCTCGGCGCCGCCAGCCACAGCAGCCAATGTGGCCGCTTCCGCGTCGTCGACCTCGAGGGCGACCCGGAAGTGCGGAGCCACCCGGCGCCCCACCTCGACCGCGTCGATCATCTCGACCTGCGCGGTGTTGGACAGCTCGAGCGTGGCCCGTCCCGCGTCGAGGATCGCCACGAGGGCGCCACCCTCCCCGGCATACGACTCCTGCTCGGGCATCCCGAGGACGTCGCGGTAGAACCGCAGCGCCTGCTCGTAGTCCTCCGCGTGCACCACCAGCCGGAGCTGGCGGACCCTTCCGACGTCAGCAGCCATGGCCCCAGCCAACCACGCACGATGGGGGTTCGTACTCAGGTCACCGCACGGCATACCGCGCGACGATGTGGCATGGACCCTCGCGCCCTCGATGCCGCCACTCCCCCTGACCGCAACCGGGTCGTCGACTTCCTGCGGGCGGCGGCGATCCTGACCGTCGTCCTCGGCCACTGGCTGATGGCCGCCGTCACGGTGCAGGGCGGCGAGTTCGTCCCCAACGCGGTGCTCAACATCGCCCCCCGGAGCCACCCGCTCACCTGGGTCTTCCAGGTGATGCCCTTGTTCTTCATCGTCGGCGGCTATGCCAACGGCCTCTCGTGGCGTTCGGCGCAGCGCCGCGGCGACACGTATGCCGCGTGGTTGCGTGCCCGACTCCAGCGGCTTGCGACCCCGCTCCTCCCGTTGCTCCTCGGCTGGCTGGCCATCGCCTCGATCGCGTATGCCGCGGGCGTACCCGGGGCGACGCTGCGCACGGCATCGCAGGTGGCGCTGGTTCCGACCTGGTTCCTCGCGGCCTACATCATCGTCGTCGCCTGCGCGCCCGCGCTGCTCGCGATCTGGGCGCGCATCGGGTGGTGGAGCATCGCCGCCGGCCTGGCGTTGGGCGCCCTGGTCGACTGGTGGAGCATCGCCGGTGCGAACGACTGGATCGGCTTTGCGAACTACCTCGTCGTGTGGGCAACGGTGCACCAGCTCGGGTTCGCCTGGCTCGACGGATCGCTCGGCACCGCGCGCCGTCGGATCGCGCTCGCCGCCGCGGGGTTCGGGGGCCTGGTGCTCCTGGTCTGGGCCGGCCCCTATCCCGTGTCCATGATCGGTGTCGACGGTGCAGTGCTCAACAACTCCTACCCGACCCGGGTCACGCTGGCCTGTCTCGGCCTCTTCCAGGCGGGGGTCGTGCTGCTGGCCGAACGCCGGCTGGCCGCCCTGGTGGCGCGACCTCGGGTCTGGGCAGCGACCGTCATGGTCAACCTGCGGATCATGTCGATCTACCTGTGGCACCTCACCGCGATGGTGCTGGTGATCGGGACTTCCTTGCTGCTGGACGGTTTCGGCCTGCACTCAGCGCCGTTGAGCGGGCGGTGGTGGGCGACCCGACCGGTGTGGTTCGTCGTCCTCGGGCTCCTGACGGTCGGGCTGGTGCTGGCCTTCGGCAGGTTCGAGAAGCCGGTCCGCGACGGTCGGCCCGCACCCTCGCTCTGGCGTCCGGCGCTGGCCACGGTCGCGGTCTGTGGCGGGCTCGGCGTGATGGCTGCGTCCGGCATCGTGTCAGCCGAGGGGGTGCACTGGCTGTGGCCGCTACTGCCCGTGGCGGCCGTCGTCGGACTCGGCGTCGTGCCGGTGACCATCAAGTCTCGCGACGCGAAGACCCACTCAGGGACGAGCTGACGCACGGGACGGGCTGCCGGCTGCGGGTGCACTGGCTAGGTTCACCACAGGGTCGCCATCTGCGACCAGAGGCATTCGTCATCGCGAGGAGCAACCGCCATGTCAGAGACCGGAGCAGTGCTGCCGCTGGACGGGGTTCGCGTCCTGAGCCTGGCGGTCAACCTGCCGGGCCCGGCCGCGGCAGCGCGGCTGAGGACGCTGGGGGCTCGCGTCACCAAGGTCGAGCCCACGTCCGGCGACCCGCTGGCACTGCACGCTCCCGCGTACTACGACCGGCTGACCGCTGGGCAGGAGGTGGTCACGCTCGACCTGAAGGCGCCTGCCGAGCTCGAGCAGCTGTGGCTTCTGCTGGCCGACACGGACCTGCTCGTCACCTCGTCACGACCGTCAGCCCTCGCGCGACTGGGCCTGGACTGGGAGACGCTGCACGCCCGGTGTCCGCAGCTGTGCCAGGTCGCGATCGTGGGGCATCCCGGGGCCGACGCCGAGATCGCGGGGCACGACCTGACCTACCAGGCGACAGTCGGCACCCTGAGGCCGCCGGAGCTGCCGACGGTGCTCGTGGCCGACCTGGCGGGGGCCGAGCGCGCGGTGGCGGACGGCCTTGCCGCCCTCGTGCAGCGCGCGCACACCGGCATGGGACACCACCGCGAAGTGGCGTTGAGCGACGTGGCCGGTGACCTGGCGCAGCCCGTCCTCCAAGGGATGACCGCTCCGGGCGGGATTCTCGGTGGCGCTCTCCCGACCTACCGAATCTATGCAGCAGCAACAGGTTTCGTCGCCGTCGCTGCTCTCGAGGCCCACTTCGCGAAACGACTCGTCGAGGCACTCGGCGTCGGAGCCAGCGGCGCGGAGCTGGAGCGCGCGTTCGCCCAGCGCACCGCCGAGGAGTGGCAGGCCTGGGCCTACCAGCACGACCTTCCCATCGCGGCCGTCCGCACCTCCTAGACCGGCGCCGACCGTAAACCTGTTGCCCCCAGACCTGTGCTCTGCTGCCATGAAGGAGTAACCGTTCGGCCAAACCGACCAACCCGACGACCACGGAGAACCCCGATGCGAGCTGCTTTCACGTCCCGCCAGGTACCCACCTACCGAATGGATGTGAAGGCGCATGACCGTGCGCAGCAGGACGCTCAACGTGGGGATCGTCGCCCATGTTGACGCCGGCAAGACCAGCCTGACCGAACGAGTCCTCTTCGAGGCCGGGGTGCTCGACGCCCCCGGCAGCGTCGACGCCGGTGACACCCAGACCGACAGCATGGCGCTGGAGCGGCAGCGCGGCATCACGATCCGCTCTGCAGTCGTGTCGTTCGACTGGCGAGCGACCACCGTCAACCTCATCGACACCCCCGGCCACTCCGACTTCATCGCCGAGGTGGAGCGTGCCCTCGCGGTGCTCGACGCGGCCGTGCTGGTCGTCTCCGCCGTCGAGGGTGTGCAGGCCCAGACCCTCGTGCTGATGCGTGCCCTGCAGCGGCTCGGTCTGCCCGTCGTCGTCTTCGTCAACAAGGTGGACCGAGCGGGCGCCGATCCGGACCGGGTCCTCGGCGAGGTGGCCACCCGGCTGAGCCCCGAAGCCATCGCCCTCGGCCAGGTGACCGGCGCGGGGACGCGCGGCGCGGCATACCTGCCGTTCGAGATGGGACCCACCGAGCTCGGCGGGATGCGCACCCGGGTGCGGTCGGCGACCGCACACCCGGTGGTCTTCGGGTCGGCCATCACGGGGGCCGGCGTCCACGAGCTGCTCGACGTGCTCACCACCCTCCTGCCGACCGTGGGGCACGACGACTCGGGGGCGCCGGGCGGTGTGGTGTTCAAGGTGGAGCGCGCGAACGGCGAGCGCACGGTGCTGGCGCGGGTCAGCGCCGGGTCGCTGCGGGTGCGCGACCGGGTCGCCGTCGACGGACGCCCTGCCGAGAAGGTGACCGGACTGCGGGTCTTCGACCGTGGTCGGCTGGTGCGCGTCGACGAGGTGCCCGCCGGACGCATCGCCGCCGTGCAGGGCTGGGCGACGGCCAGGATCGGTGACGTCTTCGGCCGTGCCGGGCGGGCCGCTGGGGGATCCGGGTCTGGCGGCGGGGCACAGTTCTCGCGGCCAAGCCTCGAGACGGTGGTCGACGCGGTCCACCCGGAGGACGTCGGAGCCATGTATGCCGCGTTGACCGAGCTCGCGGACCAGGACCCGCTCATCGACCTGCGTCAGGACGACGCCCGGCGCGAGATCTCGGTCTCGATGTACGGCGAGGTCCAGAAGGAGGTCATCGCGGCGGTGCTGTCGGCTGACTACGGCGTCGAGGTGACCTTCCGGCCGACCACCAGCATCTGCGTCGAGCGGGTGGTCGGTCACGGGACGGCGGTCCAGCTCATCGGGGTCGCACCCAACCCGTTCCTCGCCACCGTGGGGCTCCGGGTCGAGCCGCTGCCCGTCGGCGCCGGCCAGGAGTTCGCGCTCGAGGTGGAGCTCGGGTCGATGCCGCCCGCGTTCTTCACCGCCGTGCGGGAGGGGGTGGACGCGGCGCTGGCCGAGGGCGTGCACGGGTGGGCCGTGCCGGATGCCCGGGTCGTGATGACGCACTCGGGCTACTACCCGCGCCAGAGCCATGCGCACGCGACGTTCGACAAGGCGATGTCGAGCACGGCCCAGGACTTCCGCAGCCTGACCCGACTGGTGCTGGCGGAGGCGCTGACCCGGGCACGGACGGCGGTCTGCGCACCCGTGCACCGGTTCGAGCTGGAGATCCCCGAGGACGTGCTGGGGTCGGTGCTGGGTGAGCTAGGGCGGCACCAGGCGGTGCCGCTGGAGACGACGCTGAGGGGCCGCGCGGCGGTGCTGGTCGGCGAGGTACCGGCTGACTCCGTCCACGCGGTGCAGCAACGGATCCCGCACCTGACCCGTGGCGAGGGGGTCTTCACCTCCGGCCTGGACCACTACGCGCCGACGAGCGGTCCCGCGCTGTCGCGGAGCCGGGCCCAGCCGGACCCGTTCGCCCAGATCGGCGACTGGTCCCGGATCCAGCGCAGCTGGCCCTCCGGCTGAGCCCGACAGGTGTTTGAGCGATTGCGGCGGTCCTGGCCGCCGCAATCGCTCAACGACTCGCTCCACAGGCGGGGTCGGGGTCCACAGGCTCCCCTCAGGTGAGGATTCGGGGAGAGGCGGCCACGCGGCATACCCTTGGCGGGTGATGACCCCCTCCCTCGGCCCTGACTGGATGGACCCTCAGTGGCTGCTCGAGCGCTTCGGCCAGCAGTTCTTCTGGGTGAGCGCCGCGATCGTGTTCATCGAGTGCGGGTTGCTCTTCCCGATCCTGCCCGGCGACTCGCTGCTGTTCGCGGTGGGCCTGTTCATCGCCGAGGGGTCGATCGACGTCAACATCGTCCTGGCCTGCCTCATCCTCACCGTGGTGGCCTTCGCCGGCAACGTCGTCGGCTACGAGATCGGGCGCGCCGTCGGTGCTCCGCTCTACGAGCGCGAGGGCCGGTTTCTCAAGAAGAAGTACTTCGACGAGACCCACGAGTTCTTCGAGAAGTACGGCGCGAAGGCCCTCGTGCTCGGCCGGTTCGTACCGATCGTGCGCACCTTCATCACCGTCGTGGCCGGCGTCGGGCGGATGGACCGCCGCCACTTCTTCGTGTGGAGCGGCGTCGGGGCAGCTCTGTGGGCGACCGGTGTGACCCTGTTGGGCTACTTCCTCGGCAACGCGTTCCCGGTGCTCAAGGACCACCTCGAGGCCGCGATCCTGGTGATCGTGCTGTTCTCGGTGATCCCCATGGCGATCGAGTTCATCCGCGCCAAGCGTGGCCGGACGGCGACCGAGGCCGTCATCGAGGAGACCGGCGAGGCCCTCGACGACCTGCGCGACGACCGCGTCTGACCTCAGGCGGGCAGGGCTACTCGGGGCTGTTGACCGTGTCCCGCCCCAGTCGGAACTTCGTCGACACACCCTCGTACATCAGGTGCGCCACCAGACCCTCCTTGGCGTGCGGGAGGTTGTGGCAGTGGTCCATCCAGATTCCCGGGTTGTCCGCGACGAACGCGACGTCCATCGTCTGTCCGTTGTTGACCTCGAGCGAGTCGGTCCACCAAGGACTCCCCGTCGCCTTCACACCGTCGCGGGCGAGCACGACGACGTGGTGACCGTGGAGGTGCATCGGGTGCGTCTCGCCCGAGTGGTTGTCGATGTGCACGACGACGACGTCCCCCTCGGAGACCATGAACATCGGGACGGCCGGGAACATCTGGCCGTTGACCGTCCACTGGACCCCCGGACGTCCGTTCAGGAAGCCCGGCCGCCGACCGATGCTGTAGTCGAACCGCCGGTCGGGGCTGGTCGGGTCGAACGGCAGTGCAGCGGGTGACCCATAGCTCAGCAGGTCGACGGACTCCCGCGGCGCCCGGGTGGGAGTTCCAGGCTTGCCAGCGGGGCCGAGCACCAGGGCGGCTCCGCCCATCTCCACCCGCACCGGCTCCCCGGACTGCGGGACCGTCACCCGCAGGTCGACGCGGCCACCCGCGGCCACCGACACCTTGCGCCCCTCGACGGGAGTCGGCTGCGCCACGTCTGTGCCGTCGACGGCCGCGACCTCGAACGACGCCCCGCTCACCCACAGGGGCATGATTCCGCTGTCGGTGTTGATGATTCGCACCCTCGCACTCGCCCCCGGCGCGACCTCGACGGGCGCGTCACCGACCTTGCCCTGCACGGCCCGTTTGCCGGCATACAGGTGCGCGAGCCCGACCACGTCGACGTCGCCCCCGATGCCCGCGCGCGGGGTGACCACGATGGCACCGAGCAGCCCCTTCACCACCTGCTCGTGCGAGACCTGGTGCGAGTGGTACCAGTAGGTGCCCACCTGGTCGGCGCGGAATCGGTAGACATGCCGACCACCGATCGGCACCGCGTCCTGGGTCACCCCGGCGACCCCGTCCTCGGCGTTCGGCACGTCGATCCCGTGCCAGTGCAGGGTCGTGCCGCCGGGCACCGACTCGTTGACGAGCGTCACCTGGACCAGGTCGCCTTCATTCGCACGGATCGTGGGCCCGGGCGTGGTGCCGTTGAGGGTGTATGCCGAGAGGGTGGGACCGCCGGCGATGGTCACCTTCTGCCGGCGCGCGGTCAGGGTGACCTGGACATCGGGCGGTCCCTGGTCGGGTTCGACGAGGGTGGTGACGTCGCGGTCGCTCGCCGCCCCCGGCAGGTGCGCGTGCAGCTGGGTCACGCCACCGAGCTCGACCGGGCCCATCCGCATCACGGAGTAGGAGGACGGCACCAGGCTCGCCGCCCACATCCAGACCAGCGGCGCCAGGATCGCGACGGTCGCGCCGAGGGCGACGACCAGTCGGATCCGGCCCCTCCTGCGCGCGTCCCCCTCAGACGGCGACGCGATCAGCGGACTCCCTCGTGTCGGTGCGCGCGGGGGCAACCCTGGCCACCCTGATCCCGGTCCAGGCCGCCGTCGAGAACAGCGCCAGCGCGTTCAGGCCGTGCAGGGCGCCGAGCGCGGCGATGCTGTGACCCATCAGGCCCAGGGTGACCTGGAGCAGGACGAGCACCAGCACGGCGACGGCGAACAGGACGCCGCGCGGCACCTTCGCGAAGAACGACGAGATCACCAGGAGGAGGGCGATCGCCGGGATGACCATCATCCCGTTCATCCCGTGGAGGATGAACGCCGTGAACTCGGGGAAGGGCGCCTCTCCCGAGTCGAACGCGGTCTCGAACGTCGCCTTGTCCACCACGCCGCCGTCGTTCTCGATCCACAACCCCAGCCCTGCGTCGCCGTAGACGATGAACATGGCCTGGAGGGCCACCTCGATCGCCACGAGGAACGCCAGTACCCGGTAGACAGTGCGCATTACGAACCCCTCTCCGGTCACGGCGGGGCGCCTGCGGATGCGCCCCCTGCCGACCATTCATGGTGACGGGCAGGGGCTAGGTCTCGCAACGGATTTCGGTACTACCGCAGGTGCGTCAGACGAACCGGGGCGCACCGGGAGAAACCGGACCGCTGGAGGCGTCGTGCGGCCGCGGCCGCCAGTGCGCTCTGATGCAGGTCAGCGGCTCAGAGCTCGATCAGACCAGCCCGGTATGCCGCGGTGACGGCGGCGGTGCGGTCGGTCACCCCGAGCTTCTCGAAGGCCCGCAACAGGTGCGTCTTTACCGTCGCCTCCCCGATGTGCAGCTCCCGACCCACCTCGGCGTTCGACAGACCCTTGGCGACGCACCGCACCACCTCGGTCTCGCGTTCGGTGAGCGTCCGCGGAGCGGGCGCCCGCATCCGACTGGCCAGCCGGGCCACGACGGGAGGCGCGAGGACGGTCTCGCCGCGCGCCGCCCTTCGGATCGCGTCGGCCAACGTCTCGCGAGGGGCGTCCTTGAGCAGGTAGCCGTTGGCTCCGGCCTCCACGGCCCGCACGATGTCGGCGTCGGTGTCGTAGGTGGTGAGCACCAGGACCGCCGGGGCGTTCTCGGCCGCCCGCATCTTGGCCGTGGCGTCGGCGCCGTCCATGACCGGCATCCGCAGGTCCATGAGCACCACGTCCGGGTGCAGCCGGGCGGCGAGCACCACTGCCTCGGCCCCGTCGGCAGCCTCTCCGACCACCTCGAACTCCTCGTGCTCGGACAGCATGGCCACCAGGCCCATGCGCACCACGGGATGGTCGTCGACCACCAGCAGCCGCAACGTCATCGGGGCACCTTCACCGTTCATCGGGGCACCTCCACCCTCAACCGCGACCCTGCGCCGGGCGTGCTGTCCACGTCGAAGTGGCCGCCGACCTCGGTGGCACGAGCGGTCGCGCCGTCGAGACCGTAACCGCGAGCCTCGGCCGCAGGGTCGAACCCGACGCCGTCGTCGGTGACCACGAGCGCGACGGGGCCGTCCACGGGGTACGAGAGGGACACCTCGAAGGTCGTGGCGCCGGAATGGCGCCGCACGTTGGACAGCCCCTCCTGGGCGGTGCGCAGGAGCACCACCTCGGAGTTGGCCGACAGGACGACCGGCTCCCCCTCGACGCGCAGCTCGCCCGTCATCCCGCTCTCGGCTGACACCGCGTCGACGAGGCGCTGCAACGCCTCGGACAGGGTGCGCGACTGGAGGTGGCCGGGCGTCATCTCGGCGACGATCAGCCGGGCCTCGGAGAGGTTGTCTGCGGCGGTCTGCTCGATCAGCCGCAGGCGCTCCCGGACGGCGGCGAGGTCACCGCGGTCCAGCGCCAGCTCGGTCGCCCGCGCGAGGGTCACCACGGAGGTGAAGCCCTGCGCGAGGGTGTCGTGGATCTCGCGCGAGATCCGCTCGCGCTCGCCGGCGACACCCTGCGCGCGCTCGGCTGCGGCGAGCTCGTCCTGGGTGCGGTGCAGCTCGTCGATCGTCTGCGCCCGGCTGTCTGCCTCGCGGATGATCCGGTCGATGAACAACCCCAGGGTCAGCGACAGCACGAGCATGATGACCGTGCTGATCGCGATCCCGATGGCCTCGTCGCCGGTGCGCGGACCGTTCCAGATGCGGACCGCGCCGATGAGGATGATCGCCGCCACGACGGTGCCCGCGGCCCGGTTGCGCGGCAGTATCGCCCAGGTCTGCGGGAACAGCCCGAACGTCAGGATCCAGGCGGTCCCGCTGCCGTCGAGCGCCTGCAGGACCACCATCAGTCCCCAGGCCACCGCCATGTAGAGCATGCCGGCCCTGGGGTCACGCTCGCCCATGCCACGACGGCCCCACGCGGCATACGCGGCACCGATGGCGACCACGCACCCGAGCTGCCAGCCGAGGTACTGCTTGTTCTCGGCGACCATGACCACCACGGTGGTGACGACGAGGACGGCGAACAGCCCGTGCCACCAGCGCAGCTGGCCGCGCCACATCTCGTTCAGGTCGTCGGTGGACGAGGCCGAAGGCGGGCAGTCGCCGGGCTGATCGGTGTTCACGTGACCCTCATCTCGGTCCCCACGCGACCATCATGTCGTGCCGCGCTTGGTCCAGCGGAAGGTACGGGCGCAGACGAGGAACCCGGCCACCAGCCACGCGGCGAGGACCAGGGCGGTGCGGCCGTGCTCCCACGTCCCGGCCATCTCCTGGGTCTGCCAGTCGCCCGGGAAGAACACCGAGCGCATGCCCTGCGCGATCCACTTCAGCGGGAAGACCGAGGCCACCTGCTTGAGCCAGTCGGGCAGGTCGGTGAAGGCGAAGTAGACGCCGGAGATGAACTGCAGGATCAGGGTCGGGGCGATGACGATGGCGCCGACCGACCGCGACGAGGAGGCCATGGAGGAGTATGCGATCCCGAGAACGGTGCCCGATGCGACACCGAGTAGGAACACCCAGATGAAGGTCGCCCAGTGGCCGGCGTCGGAGGGCAGCTGCACGCCGAAGCCGATCTTGGCCACGGCGATGAGGAGCGCGAACTGCGCCAGGCTGGTGATGGCGACCAGGCCGACCTTGCCGAGGAAGTACGCCACCGGCGGCATCGGAGTGGAGCGCAGCCGCTTGAGCGTGCCGTCGTCCCGCTCGACCGCGACGCTGAGCGCCATTGACTGGAAGCTGGTCAGCATCACACCGGCCGCGACCATCCCGGGCAGGAAGAACCGCGCCGCGTTGACCCCCGACTGGTCCTCCTTGCCGAAGCTGTCGCCGAAGATCACCGAGAACATGCTGAGCATCAGGATCGGGAAGATGAAGGAGAAGAACACCGCCTCCTTCTCGCGGAAGTACATCTTCAGCTCGAGGACCGTGCGGTCCCAGCCGATGGCAAGGGTGTTCACGGGACGACCTCCAGCTCGGGTGTGGCTTGGGGTGTGGCGACGGCGACGGCGCCAGCGTCGAGGTGCGGCGCGATCAGGGAGAGGTAGGTGTCCTCCAGGGAGGGGCGGGTGATCGTCAGCTTGGGGACTTCGCCGCCCGTGCGGGCAGCGAGCCGTGCCACGAACTCCGTTGGCGTGCTTGTCTTTTCAGTATGCCGCGTGCCTCGGTCGTCCTCCCACCCCACCGTGGCCTCCGACGAGGCTCGACCCCCGAGGTTGGCCGGGGTGTCGAGCGCGAGCATCCGGCCGGTGGCGATCACACCGACCCTGTCGGCCAGCTGCTCAGCCTCGTCGAGGTAGTGGGTGGTGAGCAGGATCGTGGTGCCGCCGTCGGCGAGCGACCCGATCAGCTCCCAGAAGTCGCGGCGGGCTTGCGGGTCGAAGCCGGTGGTGGGCTCGTCGAGGAAGAGCAGCTCGGGAGTTCCCACGATGCCGAGCCCGACATCGAGCCGGCGCCGCTGTCCGCCGCTGAGCTTGCCGACCCGGTCGTCCGCCTTGTCGACCAGCCCGACCGCGGCCAGGACCTCGTCCACGTCGCGTGGGGTGCGGTAGACCTTGGCGGTGCTGGCCAGCGCCTCCCTGGGCGTGATCAGGTCCAGGCCTGTGGAGGACTGCAGCACGATGCCGAGCCGGTTGCGCCAGCCCAGGCCGGCCGTCTCCGGGTCCTCTCCGAGGACGCTGACCGTGCCGCCGTCGCGCCTGCGGAACCCCTCGAGGATCTCGACGGTCGTCGTCTTGCCGGCGCCGTTCGGGCCGAGCAGGGCGAACACCTCGCCCCGCTCGATCTGCAGGTCGATGCCGTCGACGGCCTCGCGGGTGCCGTAGGTCTTGCGTAGTCCGGTCACGCGGATGGGTGCGTCGGGTGCTGACATGGCTACAGCCTGCCGCCCATCGCCGTCCCGGCGTCAGCCCCACCCGGTTGATTCCCCGTCCACCGACTGGTGGACGGGAGGCACGGCGGCTACTGCTGGGTGGGCGGGGTGTCCTGCGGCGACGGGGCAGTGGGCGGGGGCTCTACCGAGGGCGCTGCCTCGGGTGCCGGTGCCGCTCCCGTCGGCGCGGGACCAGCCGCGGTGGCCTCGGCAGCCGTAGGTGCGGCAGGTGCCGCGGGCGGCGATGACGAGGGGGCGCCGGCGGGCGTGCCCCCGGCATACCCGCTGGGCGGCGGGATGGTGGCGTCGCGCTGGCCGAAGTCGACCTTCACCGGGTCGCGCTCCTCACCCTCGACCTCGAAGTACTCGGCGCGCCCGATGTTGAACATCCCGGCCACGATGTTGGACGGGACGGTCTCGACCTTGGTGTTGAGCTCGCGCACGTTCGCGTTGTAGTAGCGCCGGGCGGCCGCGATCCGGTCCTCGGTGGAGGTCAGCTCCTGCTGCAGCGCCATGAAGTTCTGGTTCGCCTTCAGGTCGGGGTAGGCCTCGGCGACGGCGATGAGGCGACCGAGCGCCTGGCTCAGCATGCCCTCGCTCTGCGCCTGCTGCGCCGGGCTCTGACCGCCGGCCATCGCGGCGGAGCGGGCCTTCATGACGTCCTCGAGCGTGCCGCGCTCGTGGGCGGCGTAGCCCTTGACCGTCTCGACGAGGTTGCCGATGAGGTCGTGCCGGCGCTTGAGCTCGACGTCGATCTGGCGCCACGCCTCCTGCACGAGGTTGCGCAGCTTGATCAGCCCGTTGTAGACGCCGACCGCCCACAGGACGAGCAGCACGAGCACGACCGCGATGATGATCCAGACCCACATGAGCAATCCCCTTGTCTTGTGCAGCGTGACTTGTGCGGCGGCTCGTGGTGAGGCAGCGCTTGTCGACCAGGTGCAGCCTAGGCCAGCCCGAGCTCCTCGAGGCTGTAGACGAAGCGGTACTCGAGGCCGGCGTCCTCGAACCGCTGTCGGGCGCCGGTCGCCCGGTCGGCGATCGTGGCGATGGCGACGACCTCGGCGCCGACCTCGCGGGCAGCTTCGACGGCGTCGAGCGGTGAGTTGCCGGTGGTCGTCGTGTCCTCCACGATGACGACCCGGCGGCCGGCGATCGACGGCCCTTCGATGCGCTGCTGGAGGCCGTGGGCCTTGCCGGCCTTGCGGACGACGAACGCGTCCTTGCGGTCACCGGTGGCCGCGCTGGCGTGCAGGATCGAGGTGGCCACCGGGTCCGCCCCGAGGGTCAGTCCCCCGACGGAGTCGTAGTCGAGGTCCTTGACCAGGTTGCGCATGACGATCCCGACCAGCGGAGCGGCTTCCCCGTCGAGGGTGATGCGCCGCAGGTCGACGTAGTAGTCGGCCTCCTTGCCGGAGGAGAGCGTGACGCGGCCGTGCACGATGGCCTTGTCCTTGATGATCTCGAGCAGGCGGGAGCGGGCGGCGGCGGTGTCAGTCACGGTCCGTGAGCCTACCGAGGACCGACTGGTCGATGAGGCCCACCGCTCGGGTGCGGTTGCCACCGGATGATTTCCGGTTGAGTCCGGCACCGATCTGCCTATGGTGAAGGGCATGGATGCGACGGAGACCGCGACCACAACCGCCACCGCGACAGCCCGGCTCGTGAGCCGGATGGCTGGAGCCGCCGAAGGATTCCTGGCCACCTTGGGTCCACCCGAGTCCGACGCCGTGGCCGGCGAGCTGGACGGCCCCGAGTTCCGTGAGTGGTCCTACCTGCCCGGCCCGCGGGATGGTCTCTCGCTGGCCGAGATGACGCCGGCCCAGCGGGAAGCCGCCCTGTCCCTGCTCGACACCGGCTGCAGCGCCACCGGAGCCCGGACCGCGCGGGCCGTCATCGAGCTCGACATCATCCGGCGCCAGCTGGGCGGCGGCGACCCGCGGCCGGGCGACGACCGGTTCTGGTTCCGGGTCTTCGGCACCCCGGAAGCGGACGGCGCCTGGGCCTGGCGGGTCAACGGGCACCACCTCGCCGTGCACGTCACGGTCGCGGGCGGGGACCTCACGGTGACGCCGAGCTTCTTCGGGTCCGAGCCGGCGACCGTCCTGACCGGCCCGCACGAAGGCTTGCGGGTCCTCACGGCGGAGGAGGACCTGGCCCGAGACCTGCTCGGAAGCCTCGACGAGGACCAGCGACGAGCGGCGATCACGTCCGAGGTCGCGCCCACCGACGTCCTCACCCGCAACGACCCCGTTGCCGACCGGTCCCGCATCACCGGAGGGATAGCGCACGGCGACCTCACCACCGATCAGCAGGCCGGTCTCCAACGACTGGTCCGCCACTACTTCGACCGCACCCCCGAACCCGCATCGGCCATGGCCTGGGCTTCGGCTCGCGAGGCGGGTCTCGACGAGATCCGGTTCGCCTGGGCAGGTGGCACCCGACCCGGTGAGGGGCACTACTACTCGATCCTCGGGCCGACGTTCCTGCTCGAGTACGACAACACCCAGGACGACGCCAACCACGTCCACAGCGTGTGGCGTGACCTCACCGACGACTGGGGCGGCGACCTCCTGGCCCGGCACTACGCGACCGGTCACCGCTGACCACCTGACCAGTGACCGAGGTGAGGTATGCCGTGTGGCCCAGCCGCGCGGCATACCTCACCGTGGACGCGCTGAGCCGCGCACTGGGCGCCGACGGGCGGAGGGCAGGGTCAGGTGCGGGGGCGGTGCACACCGGCGCCGCGACGGCGGACCAGCGAACGCGGCACGACGCGCAGGGCGGCGACGATGGCCTTGTACTGCGGGGAGGGCACCGAGACGACGCGACCCTTCGCGACGTCGTCGAGGCAGTCGCGCACCAGGCGGTCGGCGTTGAGCCACATGAACTCGGGGATGCTCGACATGTCGACGTTGGCCCGCTGGTGGAACTCGGTGTGCGTGAAGCCGGGGCACAGGGCGGTGGCCGTCACGCCGCTGCCCTTGAGCTCGGCTGCCAGGCCCTCGGTGAAGACCGTGACATAGGACTTGTTGGCCGAGTAGGTGCCCGACGTGATGAACGAGGCGACCGACGAGACGTTGACGATGGCGCCGTGGCCCCGCTCGCGCATCGACCGTCCGGCGGCATGGGACAGGACGAGCACCGCGCGGCAGAGCACGTCGAAGTTGGCCACCTCCTCGGTCACGTCGTGCTTGAGGAACGAGCCCTTGAGCGAGTAGCCGGCGTTGTTGACGAGCAGGTCGACGGGCCGCGCCTGGTCGGCCAGCCGCTCGGCGACCTTGCCCGTGTCGGCGTGGTCGGAGAGGTCGGCCACGAGGATCTCGGTGGCGACGGAGTACTTCGCCTGGAGCTCGTCGGACACGTTCTCCAGCCGTGCGCGGTCGCGGGCCACGAGCACGACGTCGTGCCCGCGCTCGGCGAGGAGGTGGGCGAAGGACAGTCCGATGCCGGCGGTGGCGCCGGTGACGAGGGCGGTGCTCATAGAGCCACTGTAGGCGGGTCCGCATAGGGTTGCCTGCGTGCGCATCGCCACCTGGAACGTCAACTCGATCCGCTCCCGCATCGACCGTGTCGAGGCCTGGCTGGAGCGCAGCGACGTCGACGTGCTCGCGATCCAGGAGACCAAGGCCACGGATGCGCAGTTCCCGTTCGACCGGCTGCAGGCCCTCGGCTACGAGGTCGCGCACCACGGCCTCAACCACTGGAACGGCGTCGCCATCGTGTCCCGTGTCGGGATCTCGGACGTGACGCCATCCTTCCCGGAGGCTCCCGCCTGGGGTGACCCGCCGGTGGTCGAGGCCCGTGCGCTCACCGCCACGTGCGGTGGGGTCAAGGTCACCTCGGTCTACGTCCCCAACGGGCGCCAGATCGAGGACCCGCACATGGTCTACAAGCTCGAGTGGCTGGCCCAGCTGCGTCGGCAGGCGCAGCTGTCGGTGGCCGCCGGCGAGACCGCGGCGATCATGGGCGACTGGAACATCGCGCCG
Source organism: uncultured Actinomycetota bacterium (assembly GCA_963740865.1). GTDB lineage: Bacteria > Actinomycetota > Actinomycetes > Actinomycetales > Dermatophilaceae > Pedococcus. Next base: position 234,854 of record CAVUGH010000023.1, on the reverse strand, counting down.
CAGGACGAGGACGTCTGGTCGATGGAGTACTACCTCGACAAGAGCCACGTCTCCCCCGGCGAGCGGGCGGCCTTCCAGGGCATCCTGGACGCCGGGTTCGTCGACGTCGTGCGCCCGCACACCTCCGAGCCCGGCACCTTCACCTACTGGGACTACACGCGGCTGGCCTTCCAGAAGCGTCGCGGCATGCGGATCGACTTCATCCTCGGCACTCCGGCCTTCGCGGCGCGGGTGGCCGGTGCGGCGATCGACCGCGAGGAACGCAAGGGCAAGGGCGCCTCCGACCACGCACCCGTCGTGGTCCAGCTGGAGGACTGACTTCCGCTGGCGGCTGCCGGTCTGGTCTGCCACCGAAGTTACCGTCGGTAAGATCGAAACCATGGCCTCCCGCACCTTCACCGTCGTCACCGCCGACGGCGTGCTGCTCCGCGTGCAGGAGTATGCCGCCGGGCCGGCTCCCGAGGGCGCCAGCCCGGACCTCGCCAGTCGGGTGCCGACCGTCGTGCTGGCCCACGGCTGGACGCTCACCCGCGCGTCGTGGCTCCCCGTGGTCGAGCAGCTCGTCACGGCGGGCGTGCGGGTCGTGACGTACGACCAGCGCGGGCACGGCGAGTCCAGCCCGCTGCGCGACCACCCGACCGTGCGGATGCTCGGCGACGACCTGGCCGCGGTGCTCGATGTGGTGGCACCGCGGGACCCGGTCGTGCTCGGCGGGCACTCGATGGGTGGGATGACGGTGATGGCCTACGCCGGGTTGCACCCGGATGACTTCCGGTCCAGGGTCGCGGGCACCGTGCTCGTGGCGACGAGCGCCGGCGAGCTGCGGAACCGGCTCCGCGCCCTCGAGACCCGCGCGATGTCCCTGGCGTCTCGGATGCCGCGCATCCCAGCGGGTCGGTTCGTCACCACCCGGGGCCAGCGGCGCCTGCTGTTCGGTGCCGACCCAGATCCGGCCCAGGTGGAGCTGACCCGCGACATGGTCGCCAGCACGCCGTTGCCCACCATGGGTCGCTTCTTCGGCGCCTTGGGCGAGCACGACGAGAGCGAGGCGCTGAGCCGGCTGGACGGCATACCCACGGTCGTGCTCGTCGGGGACCGCGACAAGCTCACGCCGCCGGGTCACGGCCAGCGGCTCGCCGAGCTGGTCCCGCACGCCGAGCTGCGCATCCTGCCCGGCCGCGGTCACATGCTGATGTACGAAGCCACCGACGAGGTGGTCGACGCGTTCCACTCGGTGCTGGACGCAGCGATCCAGCCCGAGGCCCACTGACCGTCCGCCCGTGCCGCCCCCGGGCAGCGCTAGGGCACGGCCACGGTGACGGCGGCCTGGTAGGCGGTCGGGTCGCAGCCGGGACCGTTCGGCTGGACCGTGCGCGGGGTGCTCCTGACGGTCGTGGCGGGCACGAGCACCTGACCCGCCTGGGTGCGCACGGTGACGGTGACGTCAACGGGGTCGGTGGAGTCGATGGCGGCGAGGTCGACGAACGCCCCCGCGGTGTCGCTCGAGAACAGGGTCCCCGTGCTGCAGGTGTTCTCGACGCAGGCCTGAACGACGAGGTCCTGGGTGCGGTCCGCTCCGTCGACGCTGACACTGACACCGTTCGTCGCGCCGATCTCGGTGCAGGCCCTCGGCTGCTCACAGGCGGTGGTCAGCACGACGAGTCCGACGACCGCGACGACGTGGCAGGGGTTCACAGGGGTTGGATGGGGCCCACTGGCTCGTGGTTCCGGCGCAGGCCGAGGCCGATCGACGCAATGGCGCCGAGGAGGGCTGCGATCGCAGCGCCGAGGAAGACCGTCTGGACCTGGACGATGCCGGCCGCGAGCAGCGCCTTCGTGTCGGTCTGGTCGGGCAGGCCGGCGACCGTGTCGTAGTAGCGGTGCAACCCGATCGCCGTGAGCAGCGCGAGCCCCACGACCATCCCGACCATGCGCGCCACGACCACGAGCGCCGAGGCGACACCGTGCGCGTCAGCCGGGGCGTCGGCGAGGGCCGCGTTGTTGACGGGCGCGAGCGCCAGCCCGATCCCGAGGCCCACCACGACGAGGACGACGGTGGCCATCGGCCCGTCGAGGGACCCATCACCCCAGCCGCTCATGATGAACAGCCCGACGGTCGCCAGCAGCAGACCCGCCCCGCTGACCAGCCCGTCGCCGAACCGCCGCAGGCTCCAGCCGCCCAGCAGCGCGCCGACCGGCACCGCCAGCAGGAACCGCACCAGCACGAACGCGGCGACGGTCTGCGAGTCGGTCAGGGTCAGCCGCGCGAGCACCGGGACATCGACGATGACCGCCACGAGGGCGGCGCCCACGAGCAGGCTCACGACGAGGGAGGTCCGGGCCCGGCCGCGGACGACCCCGCGCGCCACCAGCGGCTCGGCCGCCGTGCGGTGGCGCCAGAGGTAGAGGCCCAGCGCGATCGCCCCGACCGGCAGCAGGGCGAAACCCAGCGGGCCGACCACCTCACGTTCGGGGTCGCTGGCGGCGAAGGTGAGGACGACGCTGCCGAGGGCCAGCCCGAGGAGCAGTGCACCCGGCAGATCGGCGCGCCGCAGCAACGCCCACCACCGCGGAGCAGTCACCAGGACCAGGGCCAGCACGAGCACGAGGGCGATGACGCCGATCGGGGTGAGCACCCGCGATGTCGAACCACCGAAAGGCACGAACGGCACGCCCAGCGACACGTCGGTCACCAGCCGCGCGGGGGCCGCGAGCGCCAGCCCGCCCACGAGCAGCGCCAGAGTCCCGAGCACCAGGGGTATGCCGCGTGGTCGCCGCAGCCTCTCTCCCCCGATGAGCAGCACCGCGCCAGCCAGGACCAGACCGGCAATCACATTGAGCCAGAAGATCATCCGCCAGCCCGAGACGGCCAGCACCGCGGCGCCGAACACCGGTCCGAGGACGCTGCCCACCTCCTGCACCGCGCCGACAACGCCGAGGGGCGTGCCCCGACGGTCGGCCGGCCAGAGGTCGGCCACGATCGCGAGGGTGGCCGGCACGAGACCACCGCCACCGATGCCCTGGAGGACTCGGCCGGTCACCAGGACCGGCAGCTCGACCGCCAATGCCGTGATGGCCGAACCGATGACGAAGATCATCAGGCAGGCGACCAGGATCCGTTGTCTGGACACGAGATCCGCGAGACGGCCGATGAGGGGCAGCACGGCGATGTAGCCCAGCAGGAAGCCGGAGATGATCGGGGTCGCCTTCTGCAGGGCGTCGATCCCGAGACCGACGCCGGTCATCATGTCAGTCAGGGCCAGCACGACGACATAGGTGTCCGCCGCGGCCAGCGCCACCGCCACCGATGCGGTGGCGAGCAGCGGCCGAGGGTGTGTCTCCCCGGCCCATGGCCTGCGAGACACGCCCTAGGGTCGGGTGATCGCAACGGGTGCAGCCAGGCTCTTGAGCCGCAGCGAGTAGGTCGAGGTGGAGCCGACGTAGAAGGGGCCCTCGAGGAGCACGGTGCGCAGCTCCTGACCGGTCTGGGTGACGCCGTAGGTCACGTCGAACGTGCCGGCTCGGTCCCCGATGACGAACAGGTCTGCCACGGCGGCGCCGGGGACCTTGCCCGTGAACGACGTGAGCACGTCCGACCCGTCGCGCACCTGGCCGCCCTTGGCGAGGGACTCGGTCTTGCCGATCAGGCTGGTGATGCCGGTCTCCTTGTTGAACAGCTGCGCCGGGTTGGGCGCGCCGTAGGTGGCCGGGTCGATCTTGTTGTAGCCGGGGGTGAAGAACTTCATGTAGGTGTCCTGCTCGACCGCGATCACGTCGACGGTTCCGGTCACACCGGCGATGGTCGCGTTGAGGGTGCCCTGGAAGGACGGCGGCGTGAACAGTCCGGTGCCCTTGGCTGCGGACACGCCGATCGCCTTGCTCGGCAGCCCGGTCGCGTCGAGGGTGAAGGTCACCGCCGGGCTCTTCTCGAGGTTGGTGCGCGCCGCGGCGAGCTGCTCGGCGGGGGTGCCCTCCTTGGCCGGCGCCTCCCCGCCCGACGTGCAGCCCACGAGGGTCAGTGCCGCGATCCCGGCGATGGCGAATCCCTTGAGGCGCATGGCACCCACGGTAGTCGGAGGGGACTGCTCCCCATGGTCGCAACGCGGCATCCCGCCCTAGCGTTCGAGCGAACCGGCACCGGCCGGCATACCGAGGGGGACTTCTCATGGAACTGCTCAACACCCGCAGGCGCAGGCTGGTGACCGCCGCCGCCACCGTCGCGTTCATCGCCGTGCCGCTGGTCACCGGGCTGGCCGCCAACGCCGCCTCCGCGACCGGCACGGTCAACACCACCGGCAACCCGGGGCCGGCCCTCACCGTGCGGGCCCAGCCGACGGCCCAGTCCGAGGCGGTCGGCAAGCGTGCCGACGGCTCCACGATCACCATCGTCTGCCAGACCTACGGGCAGCAGGTGACGGGCACCTACGGCACGACCCGGATCTGGGACAAGGTCAAGAGCGGCGGCTACGTCAGCGACGCCTACATCAGGACCGGCTCCGACGGCCTGGTCGCGCCCCTGTGCGCCGGGACGACGCCGCCCACCGAGCCCACCCAGAGCGCCAAGGTCAAGGCGACCGTCGCGGCGGCCAAGGCCATGACCGGCAAGTACCCGTACTCGTGGGGCGGCGGCAACTACACCGGCGCCACCAAGGGAATCTGCTGCAGCCCCAGCGGGATCGACGACCGCAACACCGTCGGCTTCGACTGCTCGGGCCTGATGGAGTACGCGTTCTTCAAGGGCGCCGGCCTCAAGGTCTCGAGCACGTCGCGCAGCCAGTACGCCGACGGACCGCGCGTACCGATCGGCCAGCTGAGGGCCGGCGACATGGTCTTCTGGTCCAGCGCCAGCAAGACCGCGTCCGGGATCCACCACGTCGCGCTCTACCTCGGCAACGGCCAGATCGTTGAAGCCGACCGGGTGAGCGGCCCGGACGTCCGCGTCCGCTCGTTCTCCACCGGCGAGACCGGGGTCATGCCCTTCGCGGTGCGCCCGATCCGCTGAGCTAGCCGCACGCAGACAGGGCCGAGGTATGCCGGGTGGTCACCACCCGGCATACCTCGCGCGGCTCGACGGGTCGTCGTCAGCCGACGTCGGCAGGCGTGGCCTCGTGGCCCGCTCGGCCGTCGGTACGGCGGTCGGCCTTCATCTCGGCCTCGAACACGTGCCGACGGCCCCCCATCAGCTCGTCCCGGACACGCTGCTCGAGACGCTTGAAGTCGGCGTAGTAGCCGTCGTCGAACTCCTCCACCACCTGGAAGGGTCCACCGTCCGGCGAGCACATTGCGGCCGACGAGCTCCTGCTCGAGCTGGTCGGCAAGCTCGCCATGGCCGGCCCCGCGCAGCTGGTCGCAGGCCTCCCCGAGGGCGAGGTCGGCGGACCCGGTGAGGCGGTGCAGGCCGTAGAGCCGACCGCGCACCTCCTCGATGGTCTCGAAGGCCTCGCTCAGCTTGCCGACCGCCTCGACCGTTGCGTCCGAGACCCCGTCAGGTCGCCGGTCCAGGCCCTGCTCTCCTGCTGTCATGGGCCCAGTCTGCGTGGTCGACGCCCTCACCGCAGGGTGAGGCTGTCTGCGGCCTGGTCGAGGTCGACCGTCACCGTGTCGCCGTCGCGGACCCGGCCACCGAGGACGGCCTTGGCGAGGCGGTCACCGATCTCCTTCTGCACCAGCCGGCGCAACGGCCGGGCGCCGTAAGCAGGGTCGTAGCCGGTGATCGCCAGCCACTCGCGCGCTGCCTCCGTCACCTCGAGGGTGATCCGACGGTCGACCAGGCGGGTGGCGAGCTCGCGGACCTGCAGCTCGACGATGTGGCTCAGCTCGGCCGAGGTGAGGGCGTCGAAGATGACGACCTCGTCGAGCCGGTTGAGGAACTCGGGCTTGAAGCTGGCCCGCACGACCCCCATGACCGCCTCACGCTTGTCCGCGTCGGGCAGGTTCGGGTCGACGAGGAACTGGCTGCCGAGGTTGCTGGTCATCACCAGGATGACGTTGCGGAAGTCGACGGTCCGACCCTGGCCGTCGGTGAGCCGACCGTCGTCGAGCACCTGGAGCAGGATGTCGAACGTCTCGGGGTGCGCCTTCTCGACCTCGTCGAGCAGGACGACCGAGTAAGGGCGGCGGCGGACGGCCTCGGTGAGCTGACCGCCCTCCTCGTAGCCGACGTAGCCGGGAGGCGCACCGATGAGGCGGGCGACCGCGTGCCGCTCCGAGTACTCGCTCATGTCGATGCGGACCATGGCCCGCTCGTCGTCGAAGAGGAAGTCCGCCAGCGACTTGGCGAGCTCGGTCTTGCCGACACCCGTCGGCCCCAGGAAGAGGAACGACCCAGTCGGCCGGTTCGGGTCGGCGAGTCCGGCACGAGAGCGACGGACCGCGTCGGACACTGCCTCGACGGCCGCGGACTGCCCGATCAGCCGGGACCCGATGATCGACTCCATCGAGAGCAGCTTCTCGGTCTCGCCCTGCAGCAGCCGACCTGCTGGGATGCCGGTCCATGCCGAGATGACCTCGGCGATGTCGTCGGCCCCCACCCGCTCCTTGACCATGAGGTCGGCGCTGGCTCGGCCGGACGCGACCTCGTCCTCGTTCGCGACCGCCAGCGCCTTCTCCAGCTCGGGGATCTCGCCGAACTCGATCCGGCTGGCGGTCTCGAAGTCGTAGTCGCGGCGCGCCTTCTCGAGCCGGGTGCGCGCCTCGTCGATCTGGGTCTTGAGGTCGCCCACCCGGTTGAGGCCGGACTTCTCGGACTCCCACCGGGCGTTGAGCCCGGCCAGCTCCTCGGACTTGTTGGCCAGGTCCTCGCGGAGCCTGGCGAGCCGCTCGACGGAGGCGTCGTCGGTCTCGCGCTCGAGGTGCAGCTCCTCCATCTTGAGCCGGTCCACGGCGCGCCGGAGCTCGTCGATCTCGACCGGGCTCGAGTCGATCTCCATCCGCAGCCGAGAGGCGGCCTCGTCGACCAGGTCGATGGCCTTGTCTGGGAGCTGGCGACCGCTGATGTAGCGGTCGGACAGACTTGCTGCCGCGACCAGCGCGGCGTCCTCGATCTCCACCTTGTGGTGCGCCTCGTAGCGCTCCTTGAGCCCGCGCAGGATCGCGATGGTGTCCTCGACCGAGGGCTCGCCGACGAAGACCTGCTGGAAGCGGCGCTCCAGGGCTGCGTCCTTCTCGATGTGCTGGCGGTACTCGTCGAGCGTCGTGGCGCCCACGAGCCGCAGCTCGCCGCGGGCCAGCAGCGGCTTGAGCATGTTCCCGGCGTCCATGGCGCCCTCACCGGACGCACCCGCACCGACGACGGTGTGCAGCTCGTCGATGAACGTGACGACCTGACCGTTGCTCTCCTTGATCTCCTCGAGCACGGCCTTGAGCCGCTCCTCGAACTCACCGCGGTACTTCGCCCCGGCGACCATCGCCCCCAGGTCGAGGCTGATCAACCGCTTGTCCCGCAACGACTCCGGGACGTCACCGTCGACGATGCGCTGTGCGAGTCCCTCGACGACGGCGGTCTTGCCGACCCCGGGCTCGCCGATGAGGACGGGGTTGTTCTTGGTCCGGCGGGACAGCACCTGCACGACGCGGCGGATCTCGGAGTCGCGCCCGATCACCGGGTCGAGCTTGCCGTCACGGGCCTCCTGGGTGAGGTCGGTGCCGTACTTCGCCAGCGCCTCACCGGCCTCCGCAGGGGTCTCGCTCGTCACCTTGCGGCCCCCGCGCAGCGCGTCGATCTTCGCCTCCATGTCCTTGGCACCGCGCTTCTCGACCGCAGCCAGGTGACCGGTTTCGGCGAGTGCGAGCAGGAGCAGGTCGAGGGCGAGGAACGTGTCGCCCTTGGCGCGCATCAGGGTGTCGGCTTGCTGGAGCACCGCCGCCGCCTGCCGGCCGATGCCGGGCGCCTGGGCTGCGCCGGAGGCGGTGGGCAGCGCACGCAGCCGGGCGTCGGCCTGTGCCAGCACGTGCGACGCGCCCGTGCCGGCCGCCTGCAGGAGGGTGTCGGCCTGCGCGGTGTCGAGCCGGACGAGGGCGCTCGTGAGGTGGTCGGGGGTGATCTCCGGGTGACCGCTGCCCTGCGCCTCGCGCTGTGCGAGGGCCAGGGCCTCGGCGACCTTGGCGGTCGGCTTCAGCTCCATGCGCGGATGGTCTCCTGTGCGTCGGTGGGTGGTGTCCACTGGTGACAACTTCGGCAAAGTTGAGTGTATTCCACTCAAGTTCGAGCGCCCAGGGACAAAGGTCCCGGCGGTGCGGTCGCCGACCACTCGGCCTACCGTGAACCCATGCCCATCCCGCTGGCCGTGGGTCGACTGAACCGGGTGGGGTTCAACCGACTCAGCACCCCGTTCGCTGCCCGGCTGCCCGGGTTCGGCGTGGTGCACCACCGTGGCCGCCGCTCCGGGCGCGCGTACCGCACGCCTGTGAACGTGTTCCCTTTCGACGACGGGTTCGTCATCGCGCTGACCTACGGTCCCCGAGCGGACTGGGTGCGCAACGTGGTGGCCGCTGGGGGTCTGCGCCTCGAGACCCGGGGGCGTCTGCACGACTGCACCGAACCGCACCTCTACCGGGACCCGGAGCGGACCGACGTGCCGGCAGGGGTGCGCGTGGCCCTCAGGGCGCTCGGGGTGGAGGACTTCCTGCGCGTCCGCGGCTGAGGCGCGGGCCCGCGCTACGGCCTCAGAACAGGCCGACCACCTCGCCGTCCTCGTCCAGGTCGATGGAAGCGGCTGCCGGATGCCTGGGCAGGCCCGGCATGGTCCGCATCTCACCGCTGATCGCGTAGACGTAGCCGGCCCCGGCGGCGACCCTCACCTCGCGGACCGGCAGCCGCCACCCACGCGGATCCCCACGGAGCGTGGGGTCGGAGGAGATCGACAGGTGGGTCTTGGCGATCACGACGGGGAAGCCACCGAAACCGAGCACCTCGAACCTCTCGAGGTCCTTGGCCGCCTGCGGAGCGAAGTCGACGCCGTCGGCACCGTAGATCTGGGTCGCGACTGCCTCGATCTTGTCCCGGAGCGGCTCGTCCAGCTCGTAGGTGGGCCGGTAGTCGTGCGGGTCGTTGCACGCCTCCACCACCATCTCGGCGAGCGCCTTGGCACCCGCTCCTCCGTCGGTGACATGGGTGGACACGGCGACGCGTGCGCCTGCCGCCACCGCCACGTCCCTGATCACCGCGTGCTCGGACGGGAAGTCGCTGGGGAACGCATTGATGGCCACCACCGGCGAGATCCCGAACGACCGCACGATCTCGATGTGCCGTCGCAGGTTGGCAGCCCCGGACCGCACCGCCGCGGGCCGCTCGGCGAGCATCTCGACCGGCAACGGCCGGCCGGCGACGACTTCGTAGTGACCCGAGTGGGCCTTGAGCGAGCGCACCGTCGCCACGAGCACAGCGGCGTCCGGACGAAGTCCGGACACGCGGCACTTCAGGTTGAAGAACCGCTCGGCACCCATGTCGGAGCCGAAGCCCGCCTCCGTGAGCAGGTAGTCGCCGGTCCGGATGCCGATCCGGTCCGCCACCACTGAGGAGTTTCCGGTGGCGATGTTGCCGAAGGGCCCCGTGTGCACGAGGACCGGAGTGTTCTCCGTGGTCTGCAGCAGGTTCGGCTTCAGGGCGTCCTTGAGTATGACGGCCATCGCGCCTGCGGCGCTGAGGTCTTCCGCGGTGACCGGTTGGCCGCTGTCGCTGAAACCCACGACGATCCGGCCCAGCCGACCTCGAAGGTCACGCAACGAGGTCGCGAGGGCGAGGATCGCCATGACCTCCGACGCTGCGGTGATGTCGAAGCCGGACTGCCGCGGCACCCCGTCGATGCGCGCACCGAGTCCCTCCACGATGCCCCGCAGCGCGCGGTCGTTGACGTCGAGCACCCGTCGCCACGAGATGGTGCGGATGTCGATGGCGAGCTCGTTGCCGTGGTGCAGGTGGTTGTCGAGCATCGCGGCAAGCAGGTTGTGCGCCGCCGTGACGGCGTGGAAGTCGCCGGTGAGGTGCAGGTTGAGCGTCTCCATGGGCAGCACCTGGCTGTGCCCGGCTCCAGCGGCTCCCCCTTTGATCCCGAAGGTAGGGCCCATGGAGGGCTGCCTCAGGGCCAACGTCGCCCGGGCCCCGATGTGGCTCAGTCCCTGGGCGAGCCCCACCGCGGTCGTGGTCTTGCCCTCACCGAGCGGCGTCGGGGTGATCGCCGTGATGACGACGTACTTGGCGGCGGGCTGCCCGGCAAGGTCGTCCTCGGCAGCCAGGTCCACCTTGGCGACATGCCTGCCGTAGTGCTCCAAGCGGTCCCTCGGGATTCCCGCGGCGTCGGCGATCACGTCGATGAGATCGAGCCGGGCGGCCCTGGCGATGGCAAGGTCAGAGAGCGGTGCGTTCGAGTTCACGGGACCACGGTGGGCCATCAGCGGCGGTTCGACCCGGGCCAAAGGGCCCGAGCCTTTGGCGGAGTCTTCAGGCCTGATGGCACGGGACTGGACGCCACGGCTCAGGGACGGGGCGTCGGCTCCGGGTCGTACCAGCCACCGTGCTCCTCGGCCAGCGCACTGAACCGGTCCCGCAGTCCCGACTCCACCGGACCCGACTCGTCGGCCACCATCTCCTCGACGACATGGATGGCCCACTCGTGGTCGTCCGAGTCGTCTTCTCCCGCAAGGGCTTCGCGCACGACACGCACCTCGGAGAAGCCCTCATGGGCCAGCTCGGCAGCGACGTCTTCGGCAGTCTCACGGTCTGGGAAGACCAGCAGGTGTTCGCTCACAGACTGGAGTATGCCGCGTGGCCCGGCCACGCGGCATACCCAGGCCTCAGTGCGACGAGGGGCGCCAGACAACCAGTGCCTGGGAGCCCCCGAGGCGCGGCCGCTGACCCGCGCGCACGGCGATGACGTCGCCGGTGGGGCCGACGGCGAAGACCCTTGAGGACGAACGGGTTCCGGTCGCCAGGCGAACACGCTCCACCTCATCTGCGAGCTCCAGCACCCGCGCTCGGAGGGCGGTCACCTGGTTCTCGAGCTCCAGGATGCGCTGGATGCCGGCGAGGCTGACGCCCTCCTCCTGGGAGAGGCGCTGCACCTCGCGCAGCATGGCGACGTCACGGCCGGAGTAGCGGCGGCCGCCACCGCGCGTCCGCGACGGGCTGACCAGCCCGAGCCGGTCGTACTGACGCAGCGTCTGGGCGTGCATGCCCGCCAGGGTGGCCGCGACGGAGATGACGAAGATCGGGGCATCGTCGTCCGGGGAGAACCCGCGCACCTCGGTCATCGCACGTCACCTCGTCGCGTTCTCGAACAGCTCGGCGCGGGGGTCGAACCCCTCGTCGAGCGACTGCAGCGTCTCGACAGCGGCCTTGGCCTCATCGGAGAGTCGTTGCGGCACAACGACGCTGACCCGGGCCATCAGGTCGCCGGGCTTGTCCTTGACCGGCACCCCGCGCCCCTTGAGCCGCAGCACGCGACCGCTCGGGGTGCCGGGCGCCACCCGCACCTTCACGCTGGACCCGTCGAGGGTCGGCACCGCGACGGTGGCGCCCAGGGTCGCCTCGGCGAAGGTCACCGGCAGGTCGATGGTGAGGTTGTCTCCCTCGCGACCGAACACCGGGTGCTTCTCCACCGTGACGGTGAGGATGAGGTCGCCGGGCGTTGCGCCGGCGTCGCCGCGCTGGCCCTTGCCTCGGAGCCGGATCTTCTGGCCGTCCTTGACACCAGCGGGGATTCGCGTGGTGATCTGGTCGCCCCCATTGGTGCTCAACGTGACGGTGGCGCCCTCGACCGCATCGCGGAACGACAAGCTCGTGCGGGCGGTCAGGTCCGCGCCCTTGCGCGGTCCCTGCGGCGCGCGGAAACCCGTGCCCCCGTATGCCGGGCCGCCACCTCCGCCGAACATCCCGCCGAGCAGGTCTTCGAGGTTGGGCTCACCGCCACCACCGGTCGAGTACCGCACCCGGGCACCGCCACCGCGGCCGCCGCCGCTACCACCGAACATCGAGGAGAAGACGTCGTCGAAGCCACCGTTGCCGCCGCCGGGACCGCCCGCGGTGAAGCGGGCGCCACCATGCGCCATCTGCCGGACGGCGTCGTACTCGCGGCGCTTCTCGGCGTCGGACAGGACCGAGTTGGCCTCGCCGATGTCCTTGAAGCGCTGCTCGGCCGCTGCGTCCCCCGCGTTCTGGTCGGGGTGGTGCTTGCGCGCGAGCTTGCGGTAGGCCTTCTTGATCGCCGCGCCGTCAGCGTCCTTGGGGACGCCGAGAATCGCGTAGAAGTCCTTCTCGAACCAGTCCTGGCTAGCCATGTCGACGCCCTCCTCTCAGCTCGGTCGTGCTGCTACTCAGGATGCTGCTACTCAGGATCGGCCACGGCGACCCGCGCCGCGCGCAGGACTCGCTCGCCGGCGCGGTATCCGGGCTGCAGCACCTGCACGACGGTGGTCGACTCGGTCGGCTCGACCGACCCGTCCTGCGGCCAGGCCGTGTGCATCAGGGCCTCGTGCAGGCTCGGGTCGAACTGCTCGCCGATCGCGCCGTAGCGCTCCAGCCCGAACTTCACGAGGGTGGACTCGAGCTTGTCGGCGATGGCCGCGAACGGTCCGTCGGCGAGGTCGCCGTGCTCGCGCGCCGCGTGGATGTCGTCGAGCACCGGCAGCAGGGCCTCGATCACCGACTGGGCGGCGCGCTCCTGCACGACGGCCCGGTCGCGGTCGACGCGGCGCTTGTAGTTGACGTACTCGGCCTGCAGTCGCTGCAGGTCGCCCAGCCGCTCGGCTGCGAGGAAGGTGTCCGGGTGCAGGTCGTCCGCCGAGCCGTCGGACCCGTCGGAGCTGCCCTCACCCGCCGGGGTCTGGTCGTCGCCCGGCGCCTGGGTGCCCTGTCCCGGCGCGTCGTCGCCCTGGCGGACCGCGCCCTCTGGGACGTCACCCTCGTCGAGGATGTCGCCGTGGAGGGCGGCCGCCTCGGCGGTGGTGGGCTCGACTGTCTCGTCGGCGCCCACCACCTCCTCGGCACCGTCAGCAGGCTGGTGCTGCTCGGTCACTTCTTGTCCCCGTCGGTGTCGTCGTCCTCGACGACCTCGGCGTCCACCACGTCGTCGTCGGACGCAGCCTCGTCGGCGGAGCCGGCGTCACCCGAGGGTGCACCGTCGTCGGCGGTGCCGGCCTGCTCGGACTCGGCGGCCGCGGCATACATCGCGGTGCCCAGCTTCTGCGACTCCTCGGAGAGCTTCGAGGTCTTCGCCGAGATGTCCTCGGGCGTGGCGCCCGACTCCGGCTTCAGGGCCTCCTTGAGGTCCGCGAGCGCGGTGTCGACGTCGCCGCGGCCGTCGGCCGGCAGCTTGTCGGCGTTGTCACCGAGGAACTTCTCGGTGGAGTAGACGAGGTTCTCCGCGGTGTTGCGGGCCTCGGTCTCCTCGCGACGCTGCTTGTCCTCGTCGGCGTGCGCCTCGGCTTCCTTGATCATCCGCTCGATGTCCTCCTTGGCGAGGGCCGAGCCACCGGAGATGGTGATCTTCTGCTCGGCGCCGGTGCCACGGTCCTTGGCGGACACGTTGACGATGCCGTTGGCGTCGATGTCGAAGGTCACCTCGACCTGCGGCACGCCACGCGGGGCCGGCGCGATGCCGGTCAGCTCGAAGGTGCCGAGCTGCTTGTTGTGCTGCGCGATCTCGCGCTCGCCCTGGAAGACCTGGATGAGCACGCTCGGCTGGTTGTCCTCCGCCGTGGAGAACACCTCGGAGCGCTTGGTCGGGATCGCGGTGTTGCGCTCGATCAGCTTGGTGAACAGGCCACCCTTGGTCTCGATGCCGAGGGAGAGCGGCGTGACGTCGATGAGCAGGACGTCCTTGCGCTCGCCCTTGAGGACACCAGCCTGCAGCGCGGCGCCGACGGCGACGACCTCGTCGGGGTTGACGCCCTTGTTGGGCTCCTTGCCGGCGAGCTCCTTGACGAGGTTGCTCACGGCCGGCATGCGGGTCGAGCCACCGACGAGGACCACGTGGTTGATGTCGGAGACGGAGATGCCGGCGTCCTTGATGACGTTCTGGAACGGCTGGCGGGTCCGGTCGAGCAGGTCCTTGGTCAGCTGCTCGAACTGGGCGCGGCTGATCGTCTCCTCGAGGTGGATCGGGCCGTTCTCGGACATCGAGAGGTACTGCATCGACACGTTGGTGCTGGTCGAGGAGGAGAGCTCCTTCTTGGCCTGCTCCGCCGCGTCACGCAGCCGCTGCATCGCGATCTTGTCCTTGGACAGGTCGACGCCGGAGGTGTTCTTCACGGTGGTCAGCAGGTGGTTGACGATGCGCTCGTCCCAGTCGTCGCCACCGAGCTTGTTGTCGCCACTGGTGGAGCGGACCTGGATGGTGGAGAACCCGTCGTCGGGGTCCTTGCCGACCTCGAGGAGGGACACGTCGAAGGTGCCGCCACCGAGGTCGAAGACGAGGATGAGCTCGTCCTCCTTGCCCTTGTCCAGACCGTAGGCGAGGGCCGCGGCGGTGGGCTCGTTGATGATGCGCAGGACGTTGAGGCCCGCGATCTCACCGGCCTCCTTGGTGGCCTGGCGCTCGTGGTCGTCGAAGTACGCGGGGACGGTGATGACGGCGTCGGTCACGTCCTCACCGAGGTAGGACTCGGCGTCGCGCTTGAGCTTCTGCAGGATGCGGGCGCTGATCTCCTGCGCGGTGTAGGTCTTGCCGTCGATCTCCGGGGACTTCCAGTCGGTGCCGATGTGGCGCTTGACGGAACGGATCGTCCGGTCGACGTTGGTGACGGCCTGGCGCTTGGCGATCTCGCCGACCAGCACCTCACCGCCCTTGGAGAACGCCACGACGGACGGGGTCGTGCGACCGCCCTCCGCGTTGGCGATGATCGTCGGCTCCCCGCCCTCGAGGACGGCGACAGCCGAGTTGGTGGTACCGAGGTCGATGCCGACCGCACGTGCCATGGTGATCTCCTGGTGCATTGGGGGTTGTGGCTGGGTTGAGTTGCCTGCACTCAAGTTAGGAGCCGGTATGCCGCGTGGCAAATCCGAGCGCCAAACTTGCGTTCACTCGACTCAACTTCGTGCGTGGAGCAGATGTTCCCGTCCGCGGAAAATTCTTCGACGCCACCGCCAGGGCGGCCCTCCGCAACCGCTACTTGCCAAAGTGGAAAGTTCGACTCATACTTTCCAACATGGAAAGCAAAGACCCTACTCCGCGACCCGACGAAGCCGCCGCCCTGCTCGCCGACGCCGACGAGTCGGTGGCCCAGTGGGCCGGCCGGCTGAGCCTGCCACCGCTGTTCCACACCGCGATCGGTGCCGCCATCGCCGTCCAGATCGCCACCGCCGCCTACGGCATCGCCGTGGACACCCCGCGCGCGAGAGTCACCCTGGGCGCTGGCCTGCTGGTCTTCGCAGCCACGGCCGTCGTGCAGCTCCTGCGGTTCCGGGCACGCAACGGGGTCTGGGTCTCGGGCCTGGCCAGCCGGGTCGTCCTCGGTACCGGCAACGCCTCGACCACGGCATACCTGCTCGCCTTCGGTGCCGCCGTGTGGGCCGCCTTCGAGGACCGCTGGTGGCTGGTCGGGCTGAGCGCGATCGTGGGTGGCGCCGCCTACACCCTGGGCGGCCGTCACTGGTGGCGCCAGTACCAGGGCGACCCGTCGGCCCACTCGCGCAGCGCGTCCCTCGCGTTCACCGCCGGCGCGGTCGTCGTCGCCCTCGCCGGCCTCGTCCTGCTCCTCGTCGAGAAGTGATGACCGACCTCGACCCGACGATCCACGCCCCTGCGCGGCTCAAGCTCATGACCATGCTGACAGTCGTCTCGGAGGCCGAGTTCGCAACCTTGCGGGACGGCCTGGAGGTCAGCGACTCGGTGCTCTCGAAGCACGTGGCGGCGCTCGTGGATGTGGGCTACGTCAGGAGCCGCAAGGGGGTCCACGCGGGACGCCGGACCACCTGGATCTCCATGACCACCAAGGGAAGGCGCGCACTGCGCGACCACGTCGCGGCACTGCGCGCCCTCATCGCCGCCGTCGACTGACGAGCCGAACCTTGCGCAACCGCGAAGTGCGGCGGCGTCTCGTCAGGGGCGTCGGGGGACCACTTCGAGGGTGGCGGTGCGGGCCAGGTCGGTGACCGTGCTGCCGACCAGGCTCGCGTACCTGCCGTACTTCTGGCGGTACGCCTCATCCACGGCCTCGACC
The DNA here is from genome assembly GCA_963740865.1 of uncultured Actinomycetota bacterium. Classification (GTDB taxonomy): domain Bacteria; phylum Actinomycetota; class Actinomycetes; order Actinomycetales; family Dermatophilaceae; genus Pedococcus. The sequence continues at coordinate 218,699 of CAVUGH010000023.1, read as the reverse complement.
TCTTCGGCAGTGCCGTCCCACTCGACCAGGCCCACGTCCGCCGTCAGGCCAGGCACCGAGACGTGGCCCTCGTGCCGGGACCGGGCGCCACGGAACCAGGGTGAGTCGCGTCCGCCGACGGCACGCACGAAGACCTGGTCACCGGCTCGGACGACCCAGACGCGAAAGGCCTTTCGCATCGACCCGTCCCTGCGCACCGTGGCCAGCTGCAGCTCCACCGCGTCGCCGAGCCGCTGCAGCTCGTCCGCGCTCCAGCCACCGCCGAGACCGCTCACCAACCCATTCCAGCACGACAGGCGTCCGGCCGCTGTCGGTGGTCGGTCCTACCGTCTGTGCCATGGCCGAACAGCGCACCCCACACCTGCGGGTGGTCCGCCCCACGCGAGCGACGGCGCCCAGCCCCGATGCCTCTCGCGCGGCCTACTGGGCCGAGGTCCAGGCGCTGCGCGACCAGCGCCGCCGGCTGCGCGCCGGCTGACTCTGGGTATGCCGGTCCTCGGATAGCGTCGCCGCGTGGACGACGAGCTCTTCGCACGCACCGTGGCCGACCTCACGGCAGCCGACCCACGCCTCGCGGCTCTCGTCGCGACCCACGGGACGCCGACGCTGTGGCTGCGACCGACCGGGTTCCCGAGCCTGGTCCTGTTCATCCTCGAACAGCAGGTGTCGCTCGCGTCCGCCGCAGCCGCATACCGCAAGCTCCTGGACCGCCTCGGCACCATGGTGCCGGCCGCGCTGCTGGCCACCACTCCCGACGAGCTGCGGCTCGACGGCGTCTCCCGGCAGAAGGACCGCTACCTGCGCGCCCTGGCCGAGGCGGTCGAGCAGGGCGCCCTCGATCTGGACGCTCTCGACCACCTCGACGACGACGCGGTCCGCCGCGCGCTGACGGCGCTGCCCGGCATCGGTCGCTGGACCGCCGACGTCTACCTGCTGGCCTGTCTGGGCCGCCCTGACCTGTGGCCGGTGGGCGACCGCGCCCTGCAGGTGGCGGCCGCGGAGGCACTCGCGCTCGACACGGTCCCCGACCAGGCAGCGCTCGAGCAGCTCGGCGAGCGCTGGAGACCACACCGGTCGACCGCCGCGCGGCTGCTGTGGCACGGCTACCTCGTGCGCCGCGGACGCGTTGAGACGTCCAGCGACCTCTTCGCCTAGCCCCGCCTGGCGCCCCTCCTCTTCTGTTGGAAGTGGAACTTCCGGATATCCGGAAGTTCCACTTCCAACACGCGCCCTCAGCCGGCGGTGACCTCCCTGGCCAGGGCGGGCGGCATGTAGTCGTAGCGGACGAAGCTGCGGGTGAACGAACCCGTGCCGTGCGAGACCGACCTGAGGTCGACCGGGTAGCGGGCCAGCTCGTGGGCGGGGACCTCCGCGTGGATGACGGTGCGCCCCCCGATCTCCGACGGCTCGGTGCCGTGGACCTGCCCGCGACGACCACGAAGGTCGGCCAGGACCCCACCGACCGCGTCGTCGCTCACCTCGATGTGCACCTCGTCCACGGGTTCGAGCATCGCGACCGTGGAGTCGTTCGCGGCCTCACGGAGCGCCATGCCGGCGGCGGTCTGGAAGGCCATGTCGGAGGAGTCGACCGAGTGGGCCTTGCCGTCGACGAGGGTGATCCGCACGTCGACCACCGGGTAGCCGGCCAGCACCCCCTTCTCCAGCTGGACGCGTGCGCCCTTCTCCACCGAGGGGATGTAGTTGCGGGGCACCGCGCCACCGACAACCTTGTCGACGAACTGGATCCCGGCACCACGTTCCAACGGCTCGATCTCGAGGTGGCACACGGCGTACTGCCCGTGCCCGCCGGACTGCTTCACCAGTCGGCCCTGGACCTTGGTGGGGCGCACGAAGGTCTCGCGCAGCGACGTCCGCACCGGCTCCACCTCGACGGGCACGTGGTACCGCGACTCCAGCAACGCGATGAGCTGGTCGACGTGAGAAGGCCCCATCGCCCAGAGCACCAGCTGGTGGGTCTCGGCATTGTGCTCGAGCCGCATCGTCACGTCCTCGGCGACCAGTCGCTGCAGCGCGGTCGCCAGCTTGTCCTCGTCGCCCTTGGACCTGGCGTGGATCGCCACGGGAAGCAGCGGGTTCGGCAGCACCCACGGCTCGACGAGCGCGGACTTCTCCTTGCGGGACAACGTGTCCGACGTCTCCGCGCCCGCGAGCTTGGAGACCACGACGATGTTGCCGGCGATCCCTGCCCCGATGGGCCGGGTCTCGTCCCCCACCGGCGCAGCGAGCGGACCGATGCGTTCGTCGTCGGTGTCGTGGTCCGCGTGCTCGTCCACGAGGTGGCTGGCAAAGTGCTGCAGGTGCCCCGAGATGTGCACCGGCTCGTCGGGATGCAGCGTCCCGGAGAACACCCGGACCAGCGACTGACGGCCGACGAACGGGTCGGTTGTCGTGCGCACCACCTCGGCCACGAGCGGACCGTTCGGATCACACGTGACAACGCCGAAGTCGCCACCAGCCGAGGTGTAGACCGTCGGCACTGCCGCTCCGACCGGTGAGGGAAATCCCTTCTCGCACAGCTCGATCAGCGCCTCGATCCCCGCTCCGGTGGGGGCATGCGTCGGCAGGATCGGGAAGAACCGCGCCGTGGCGATGGCCAGGCGCAGGTCACCGGAGATCACCTCGGTGTCGATCTCCTCGCCCCCCAGATAGCGCTCGAGGAGCCCTTCGTCCTCGGACTCCTCGATCACGGACTCGATCAGCTCACCGCGCTGGGCGTCGATCAGCTCACCCTCGTCGACGCTCGGCTCCCGGTCCGCCTCACCGCCCCCCGGCTGCTGCTCGGTCACGGTGCGGCGCAACAGGTTGAGCAGACCGGTGACCGTGCCATCGACCATCAGCGGCAGCGCCAGCGGCTCGGCGTCACCGAACGCGCGCTGGCAGGCGTCCACCGTCGCCTCGAAGTCCGCCCGCGCCTGCTCGAGGCGCGTGACGACGACCGCACGCGGCATACCGAGCGCATCGCACTCTCGCCACAGCAGACGGGTGGGTTCGTCGACGCCGTCGGCCGCGGACACGACGAACACCGCCGCGTCGGCGGCACGCAGCCCCGCGCGCACCTCGCCCATGAAGTCCGGGTGGCCCGGGGTGTCGAGCAGGTTGACGGTCACGTCACCTGTCGGGACCGATGCGGCGGCAAGGGACACGGTCGCCACCGAGCCCCCCTCACGAGCGCGGCGGCCCGGGATCCGAGCCGCCACGAACTGGTCGAACAAGGCCGTCTTGCCGGCCCCGCTCGACCCCACCAGGACCACGTTGCGGATCTGCTCGGGTGAAGTTGGACCCGCGGCGTCGCTGACACGGTTCATGGGGTTCACCTTGCTCCGGTCACCCATCGCGCACAAGACCCGAACGGCAGCGGGTCAGCGCCAGCCTGCTGCCACGACCACCGGCAGCAGGCTGGCCGCGACGACCAGCCAGTCCGCCCCGCGCCACGGCGCCGGGGCCGCCCAGGTGCGCCGGTATGCCGTGGCGAACCCACGGGCGTCCATCGCGACGGCCAGCGTGGCCGCGGCCTGCAGCGACCGCACGAGGATCCCGATCGTGAGAGCCCACAGCTCGGCCAGCACCGAACGGGGCGACCGAGCCGTGGCGCCGATCCCCCGGGCCCGACGGGCGCGGGCGATCTCGGTCCAGATGTCGCCGAACGTGTGCACCCGCTGCAGCGCCGCAGCCAGGGCGACAACGGGGCGGGCTGGCAGGCGCAGCTGCTGGGCGAGGTGGTCGCCCAACGCGTCGGCATCGACGTAGCGGATCAGCACCGCCGAGGGCAGCACGATGATGAGCACCCGCAGCCCGGCGGTGAAGGCTGTCGACAGGTCGTGTCCTCCGAGCAGCCACGTCGACCAGGCGACGGACAGGCCGCCCACGAGCCCGGGGAGCATCCGGAGGAGCACGGCCTTGGCGCGCCCGCTGGGAGCCGGGGCGCCGGTGTCGGCGCCGCGGGACGGTGCCCACAGGGCCACCAGGGCCAGCGCGACCTGGACGCCGAGGACGAGGAGGCTGGTGGTCCAGTGCGGCGAAAGCACGCCTGCCGGGATGGCGAGGACCGCGGCTGCCAGCAGGGAGAGGGGACCGCACCGGGCGACCAGTGGTCGCCTCGGTGCGGGCGCCGGTGGCGCCTGCACGGGGCGCGTCATGGCCGTCGTGCGGTCGACGAGCGCGACGACGTCATCGTCATGGGTGGTGAGGACGACGGCAGACCCCGCGTCGCGCAGGGCCGTGACCACCCCGGTGACGGCGGCCCAGGTGAGCCGGTCCTGGCCGACGGTCGGCTCGTCGGCGAGCAGGACCGCAGGTTGGTGGACGACAGCCGAGACCACGGCCAGCCGCCGCTGTTCGCCGCCGGACAGGTGACGGGGGTCGACCTGTTCGACGTGTGCGAGCCCCACGACGTCGAGCAGGGTGCGGGCCCGGGTGAGCGCCTCGGACTCGACCAGTCCCAGGGCGCGGGACGTGGTCAGCACCTCGTCGAGCACGGTCTGGGCGACGAGCGTCGAGCTGGCCCACTGCGGAACCCAGGCAAGGACTCGGGCCAGGTCGGTGGTGCTCCAACCGGCGGGGTCGCGCGAGCCCACGGACGCGCTCGCACCACGAGCGCCGCCGCTCCTGGCCGCACCGCCCGGAAGGAGGTCGGGATGCATGGCCACCGTGCCGGAGTGCTCGAGCAGGCCGGCCATGGCGAGCACCATCGTGGACTTGCCGGAGCCGCTCTCGCCGACCAGGGCGTGGATCTGTCCGGCTCGGGCGGCCAGCTCCTGGTCCCGGACGGCCGTCGTGGCGCGGGTGGACCCGTCGAGCCGCCGGACGCTGCGTCGCACCGTGACGTCCTCGGCCGAGAGTGCGACGACGTTGGCTCCGATCGGGCTCGGGTCGAAGGTGCCTGCCGGGAGCGCCCGCGGGGTTGGGGCAGCAATGCCGGGGACCCAGATGCCCTGAGCCGCCAGGGACTCACCGTGGATGGCAAGGACCTCGTGCGGGTCGCCGTCGGCCGCGACTGCGCCATTGTCGTCGAGCACGACGAGCCGGTCCGCGAAGCCGAGCCACGGACCGAGCTTGTGCTCGACCACGACCGTGGTGAGGCGCTGGGCCTGAGCGACCTCGGTGACACTGGCCCGCACCGACGCGGCACTGGCGGCGTCCAGCATCGCCGTCGGCTCGTCGAGCAACAGGAGGGAGGGCCCTAGGGCGAGCGCCCCGGCCAGTGCCAGTCGCTGCTGTTCGCCCCCGGACAGGGCGTGGGTCGGGGTGTCCTGGGGCATGTCGAGGCGCACGGCACGCAGCGCAGCGGCGACGCGCGCGGGCATGTCGGCCCTGTCGACACCGATGTTCTCGAGGCCGAACGCGACGTCGCGGCCGACGGTCGCCGACACGATGCCCGCACCCGGCTCCTGCAGGACGAGGCCGACCGCCCCGGCCCGCGACCCGGGCTCGGCGCCGTCCAGCCGGACCCAGCCAGACCGCTCACCCGAGTCCGCGACCTGCAGCACCCCGGCCAGCGCCCGGAGCAGCGTCGACTTGCCGGAGCCGCTCGGCCCGACGAGGAGCACCCGCTGCCCGGCCGGGATGTCGAGGTCGACACCCGGGATGACCGGCAGTCGCCGACCGAACGGACGCCACCTCAGCTGCGTGATCTCGACCCGACCTCGGGGCGCGGCGGGCCCGACGGGATCGGTCGACGCCTGCGACCGACCCCGTCCGGCGCTCACGCCGAGGTGCTCAGACAGCGCGTGACTCCCGTTCCTCCTGGCCGGCGGGGAAGGCTCCCAGCGCCCCGCCCTTGGCGAGGGCCTTGGTCAACAGCCAGCCACCCGCGCCGGCGACGACGGCGCCGCTGACGGTGAGGATCCCGGCATACGCGAACTTCCAGCCGAGCGCCCAGTCCTTGATCCAGTTGGTCGCCTCGTAGCCGGCCTCGAGAGGCCCCGCGAGCGCACCTGCGGCGACGGCGGCGACCAGCCCGAAGGCGGTGTAGCCGAAGAGTGCGAAGGCCAGCTCGGTGCCCAGGCCCTGGACGATGCCGGAGACCAGCGTGGTGGCTCCCCACTGGGTGCCGGGGAGCATCGAGACCAGGGCCGCGATGACCTCGCAGGCCAGCGCCGCTCCGGGACGCCGGATGACCAGGCCGCCGACGACGCCGGCCATGAACCAGGGCCCGGCGAACAGGCCGGACAGCGGGGGGAAGCCGGCGCTGATGGCGTTGGCCGGGGCTTCGTAGGCCAGACCCCAGCCCCAGTAGGCGATGCCGAACGCGGCGCCGAGGAAAGCGACGGTCAGTAGGTCGACCGTGCGCCAGCCGTTGAGGGGTGCCGATGCGCGGATGCTGCCGCGGCGGCGGGGTGCGGTGGTGTGCGGCGTTGTCGGCGTGGTCGGCGGATGCGGTCTTGTCGGCCGAGCCGGCCGGGGTGTTGTTGTCGGCCGAGGTGGCCGGGGTGTTGGTGGTGCTCATGTGTTCTTCTCCCGTGGAATCCGGTGGATGCCTCGGGGAGACCCCTTGCCGGGAGAAGGACACCTGTGGTGGCGCACTTCGCCCGACAGGTGTCTGAGATTCTCGACTCCCTACGCCGGTGCGAACCGGATCAGGTGTGAGGGTCTGCGGTCTCCCGCACTCTCAGCGCTCACGCGCTCCCCTGTCGTTACGTGTCGAACCATACTCCAGCGTGTGGCAGGGTGGAGCCGCAGGTCAGTGGCACTTTGCGGCGACCGGAATCGGAGAGGTGTGCGACATGGGACCACTGGTGTGGCGAGTGCTGGGGACCGGATCGGCGGTGCTCGCCGGTGTCGTCGCCAACAAGCTGGTCACCACGGTGTGGAAGAAGGCGGGTCGCGACGCCGTGGTCGACCCCCGCGACCCGCGGACCCCGTGGCGGGACGCCATCGCGTTCGCTGCCCTGACCGGACTGGCTGCCGGTGCGGCCAGGGTGATTGCGACCCGCAAGGCCGCCGAGTACTACGAGAAGTCGGCCGGCCACCTGCCCAAGGTGATGCAAGAGGGCGACGCCTGATCCGTCAGGCCTCGTCGACGTCCAGGTCGAGGGCCTTCGCGATGGGCACACCGGCGCGGTAGGACAGGTGGACGTGTGACGGCGCGTCGAGCACCGTGAGGTCTGCCCGCGCCCCCACGACGATGCGCCCGATGTCGTTCCGCCGCAACGACTTCGCCGATCCGATCGTCGCCGCGAGCACGGCCTCGCCGGGCGTCAGGCCCATCTCGCGCACCGCCAGCGCGATGACGAACGGCATCGACGACGAGTAGCAGGTGCCGGGGTTGCAGTCCGTCGCCAGCGCGATCGACACCCCGGCTCGCAGCAGGGCAGCAGCATCCGGGTAGGGCGAGCGGGTCGAGAACTCGACGCCCGGCAGCAGGGTCGCCACCGTGGTGTCCGCCGCGTCTGCCAAGGCGTCGACATCCGCGTCCGAGAGATAGGTGCAGTGGTCCACGCTCGCCGCACCCAGGTCCACGGCCAGCAGGACCCCGGGTCCGTGGCCCAGCTGGTTGCCGTGCACCCGCAGCTCGAGTCCCGCGGCGCGTCCAGCGACCAGCACGGTGCGCGCCTCGTCCTCGGTGAACGCGTGGGCCGAGTGTGGGTCGCAGAACACGTCCACCCACCTCGCGTGGGGTGCCGCAGCCTCCAGCATCGGCCCGGTCACGAGCTCGACGTAGGTCGAACGGTCCTCGGCATACTCGCGCGGCACCACGTGGGCACCGAGGAAGGTCGTCTCGGGCGTGAACTCGCGGGCGATGCGCAGCGCTCGCGCCTCGTCCTCGATGGTCAGGCCGTAGCCGCTCTTGATCTCGATGGTCGTCGTGCCCTGCGCGCGCATCTCGGCGACCCGGGCGGAGACCAGGGAACGCAGCTCGTCGTCGGTGGCGGCCCGGGTGGCGGCTACCGAGACGCCGATGCCGCCGCCGTCGTAGGGGGTCCCGGCCATCCTGGCGGCGAACTCGTCCCCACGGTCTCCGGCGAACACGAGGTGCGAGTGCGAGTCGACGAAGCCGGGCAGGACGGCCCGCCCACCCACGTCGACCTGGTGGTCGGCCATCGGCGCCCCGGACGCAGGACCCAGCCACGCGACGTGCCCGTCCTCGACCACGACCGCCGCATCGCGGAGGATGCCGAGCCCGTCGGGGGTGGACTCGTCACAGGTGACGAGCTCGGCGATGCCGCTGACGACGGTGCTGCTCACTGGTGCTCCCTCACGTCGGACAACGCCTTGCCGAGCATCGAGGCGACGTCACCCAGCAGGTGACGGCCGGACTCCACGACGGTGCGGCCGCCCACCACCACCCGGTCGACGTCGGACCGCGTTGCGCAGTAGAGGATCTGGCCGGCCTTCGCGCCGGCTGTGTTGACCGTGTCGGTGCGGACGACGACGAAGTCGGCCACGGCCCCCTCCGCGATGAGACCGGCGTCCTGCCAGCCGAGACTGCGGTAGCCGTCCACGGTTGCTGCGGTCAGCAGCTCGTCAGGGGTGAACCGGCCGCGTTCGTTGCTGGCGAGGCGCTCGTGCATCTCGAGCCCGCGCACCTCCTCGAACGGGTCGATGACCGCGTGCTGGTCCGAGCCGAGGGACAACCGGGCGCCGGCATCGGCGAGCGCCCGGGCCGGGCCGATGCCGTCGGCGAGGTCGCGCTCGGTCGTCGGACAGAAGCAGGCCGTCGCATCGGACTGGCCGAGCAGGCTGATGTCGCGGTCGGACAGGTGCGTCGCGTGGACGGCACTGAACCGCTCGCCCAGCAGACCCGCCTCGTGGAGGAGCTCGGTGGGCGTCGCTCCGTAGAACATCTGGGTGGCGAGGTTCTCGGCCGGCTGTTCGCTGACGTGGGCGTGCACGGTGCGGCCGCGGGTCACCTCGGCCATCGCCCGGAGGTCGTCGCGCGGCACGGCCCGCACCGAGTGCACGGCGGCGCCGATCCGGGTCGTCGGATCGGGGGTCAGCGCGGCCACGCGGGTCGCCCAGGCATCGACGTCGCCGTCGGTGAACCGTCGCTGCACGTCGTCGAGCGGCACGTGGCCGTCGCCGGCCAGGCCACCGGTGAGGTAGCAGGTGTCGAGCAGGGTGAGCCGCAGGCCGGCGTCCCGCGCGGCCTCGATGAGGGCCTCCCCCATGGCGTTGGGATCGGCGTAGGGCCGGCCGCCCACGTCGTGGTGGAGGTAGTGGAACTCGCCGACGACCGTGATCCCGGACAGCACCATCTCGGCGAAGACCGCCCGGGCCAGGGCGAGATAGGTGTCGGGGGTGAGGTGCCGGGTGACGGCATACATCTGCTGGCGCCACGTCCAGAAGTTGCCGCCGTCGCCGTGCGTGCGCCCGCGCAGGGCGCGGTGGAAGGCGTGGCTGTGCGCGTTGGCGAATCCCGGCAGGACCACGCCATGCAGCCGTTCGTCACCGCTCTCGGGGCGGGCGCGGCGGCGCACCTCGGCGAAGACGCCGTCGACGACCTCGAAGCGGACACCCGTGGCCAGTCCGGTGGGGAGCCAGGCGTGCTCGGCCCAGTAGCTCGTCGATCCAGGGGTGCTCACGGCTGCGCCCCCGCCAGGTCCTCGAGGACGGCGGTCAGGGCCGCGACACCTTCGAGGCAGTCGGAGAGCTCGGCGTGCTCCTCGGGTGAGTGCGAGACGCCAGTGGGGTTGCGGACGAACAGCATCGCGGTGGGGATGCCGGCATTCGCGAGGATTCCCGCGTCGTGCCCGGCACCGGTGCCCAGGACGGGTATGCCGCCGAGCCGGGTTCCGAGGCGTGCGCTCAGCGAGGAGTCGAACGGGGTCGACGGCGTCCACGACTCCTCGGTGATCCGTCCTCCCGACTGCTCGACCATCGCGGTGATGTCGGCGACGGCGCGGCGCACGGCGCGGGGGCTCGCCCCTCGGGCGTCGAGCCAGCCGGTCACCGCGCTGGGGATGGCGTTGACCCCTCCGGGGACGACGTGGACCTTGCCTACCGTCGCCACGCAGCCGTGCTGGGTCGCGGCCTCACGCGCGGCGAGGACAGCGGCGGCATACCCGAGCATCGCGTCGTGGCGGTCCTCGAGGCGGGTGGTGCCCGCGTGGTTGGCCTCACCGGTGAAGTCCATCCGCCACCGTCCGTGCGGCCAGATGTCGCTGCCGACGGCGACCGGGTGGTCGAGGTCGATGAGCCCGCGACCCTGCTCGACGTGGAGCTCGACGAAGCTGCCGATCCGGCGCATCGCGTCGTCGTCGCGGCCGATCTGGTGCGGGTCGCGGCCGGCCGCCGCGAGCGCGTCAGCCATGGTCGTCCCGTCGGCGTCGGTGAGGCTGCGGGCCCGTCGCGCCGTCATCGCCCCGGTGATGACCCGCGAGCCGGCGCAGGCGACACCGAACCGGGCACCCTCCTCGTCGACGAAGTTCACGACACCGATCGGCCGGGAAGGCTCAAAACCCTTGTCCCGCAACACGTCGATGGCAGCCAGGGCGCTGACGACCCCGAGCGGACCGTCGAACGCGCCACCATCGGGGACGCTGTCGAGGTGCGACCCGGTGACGACGCCCTTGTCGCCGACGGTGGCCGCTGCATCAGGATCGCCCCACCACGCCCACTGGTTGCCCATCCGGTCCTCGGTGAGGTCGAGGCCGCGCGCGGCACACTCGCCACCGAACCACTCGCGCAGGTCATGGTCCTCGCGGGTCCAGGCGAAGCGTCGGTAGCCACCTGACTGGGCGCTGCGTCCGACCGGCTGCAGGTCAGCCCACATCGACTCGAAGCTCACGGTGCCCTCTCTGGCGGCGGCTGGACTTGGGGCCGGTCCACGATGGCAGACCGACCACGAGACCATTCCACACCAGCGGACGCGTTGGCGCGGGGGCTCCCCAGTCAATCCGTCTCGGATCAGAGACGCCGAGGGCTCGAGGGACGGTGGGCGTGCCGCCTTGGCGCCTAGGCTGGCCGCATGAGTGGGGACGGCGCAGACCGGGCCGCTGCAGCCCTGGCGGCGAGCGGCATCGAGCACACCATCACGCGACACGGCAGGGTCGGCTCCCTCGAGGAGGCCGCCGCCGCCCGTGGCGTGCAGCCGGGCGACATCATCAAGACCCTCGTGGTGCGCCGGGCGGAGGACGACTACCTGTTCGTCCTCGTGCCGGGTGGGCGGGAGATCTCCTGGCCCAAGCTTCGCGCGCTGCTCGGGGTGAACCGGATGTCGATGCCCGACGCCGCGACCGCCAAGGACGTCACCGGCTACGAGCGCGGCACGATCACGCCGTTCGGCTCGCTGACCGCCTGGCCGGTGGTGGCCGATGCCACCGTGTCCGGTCGGCTCATCTCCATCGGGGCCGGTGCCCATGGCGTCGCGGCCACGGCGCAGGCCGACGACGTGGTGCGCGTCCTCGATGCCCGGGTCGCCGACGTCACCGATCCGGCCTGATCCCGACTGACCGCCCACGCACGGTATGCCGGGTGGTGACCACCCGGCATACCTCATCGTGGGTGCGAGATCAGCTCTCGCGCATGGGGATCCGCACCCCCTGCTCCTGCGCGGTGCGCTCGGCGATGTCGTAGCCGGCGTCGACGTGGCGGATGACGCCCATGGCCGGGTCGTTGGTGAGGACGCGGGCCAGCTTCTGGGCCGCGAGCTCGGTGCCGTCCGCGAGCGAGACCTGGCCGGCGTGCAGCGACCGGCCGATGCCGACTCCACCACCGTGGTGGATGGAGACCCATGAGGCACCCGACGAGGTGTTGACGAGGGCGTTGAGCAGCGGCCAGTCGGCGATGGCGTCGGAGCCGTCGAGCATGGCCTCGGTCTCGCGGTAGGGGCTGGCCACCGAGCCGGTGTCGAGGTGGTCCCTGCCGATGACGATCGGGGCGCTGACCGCACCGGTGCGGACCAGCTCGTTGAACGCCAGCCCCGCCTTGTCGCGCTCACCCTGACCGAGCCAGCAGATGCGAGCAGGCAAGCCCTGGAACGCGATCCGGTCCTGGGCGCCGCGGATCCACTTGTGCAGCCGGTCGTTGTCCGGGAACAGGTCGAGGACGGCCTTGTCGGTGGTCGCGATGTCCTTCGGGTCGCCCGAGAGCGCCACCCAGCGGAACGGGCCCTTGCCCTCGCAGAACAGCGGCCGGATGTAGGCGGGCACGAACCCGGGGAACTCGAACGCCCGGTCGTACCCGCCCTGCCTGGCCTCGTCGCGGATCGAGTTGCCGTAGTCGAACACCTCGGCCCCGCCGTCCTGGAACTCGACCATGGCCTGGACGTGCTTGGCCATCGACTCACGCGCCCGGTCGGTGAACTCCTCGGGCTTCTTCTCCGCGTACTCGTGCCAGTCGCCCAGCTCGATGCCCTCGGGGAGGTAGGAGAGCGGGTCGTGCGCCGAGGTCTGGTCGGTGACGATGTCGATCGGGACGCCACGACGGAGCAGCTCGGGGAAGATCTCGGCGGCGTTGCCGACCACACCGACCGACCACGCGCGTCGCTCGTTCTTGGCGGCGACCGCCTTGTCGATGGCCTCGTCGAGGGAGTCCGCTACCTCGTCGAGGTAGCGGTGCTCGACGCGACGACGTAGCCGCGACTCGTCGACGTCGACGATGAGGCAGGCGCCCTCGTTCATGGTGACGGCGAGCGGCTGCGCGCCACCCATGCCGCCGCAGCCGCCGGTGAGGGTCAGCGTGCCGGCCAGCGTCCCGCCGAACCGCTTCTCCGCGATCGCGGCAAACGTCTCGTAGGTCCCCTGGACGATGCCCTGGGTGCCGATGTAGATCCAGGACCCCGCGGTCATCTGGCCGTACATCGTCAGACCCGAGATGCTCGAGGCGGCGGAACTCCGGCCAGGTGGCCCAGTCGCCGACGAGGTTGGAGTTGGCGATGAGCACGCGGGGTGCCCACTCGTGGGTCTGCATGACGCCGACCGGACGCCCGCTCTGGACGAGCATGGTCTCGTCCTGCTTGAGGGTCGTCAGGGTGCGGACCATGGCGTCGAAGGACTTCCAGTCCCGCGCGGCGCGACCCGTGCCGCCGTAGACGACCAGGTCGTCAGGGCGCTCGGCGTTCTCCGGGTCGAGGTTGTTCATCAGCATCCGCAGTGGGGCCTCGGCCCCCCAGTGCTGGGCGGTGAGCTGCGAGCCGCGCGGTGAGCGGACGGGGCGGGCGCCTTCCATGAGGTTCTCCTTCGTGTGGTTCCGGTGTCTTTGCGCGATCGCGGCGGTGCTGGCCGCTGGGATCGCTCAAAGACGTGGGTATGCCGGTGAGTTCAGTTGAGGGGTCCGGTGACCGATTCTGCGGCGGCGACGACAGCACCGCTCGCGACGAGCTGGAACGCCACCTCGATCTCGGGGGCGAGGAAGCGATCCGTGCCGGGTGCCGGGGCGCCGGCCTCGCGGAGCGCGGTGACCACGGCCCCGGTTGCGGGTGCCGGGGTGAGCGGGGCGCGCAGGTCGATGGCACGTGCGGCGGTGAGCAGCTCGACCGCGAGGACGCGGGTCAGGCCGTCGACCGAGCGGCGCAGCTTGCGGGCAGCCGACCAGCCCATCGACACGTGGTCCTCCTGCATCGCCGAGCTCGGGATCGAGTCGACCGAGGCCGGTACGGCGAGCCGCTTCATCTCGGAGACGATCGCGGCCTGGGTGTACTGCGCGATCATGTGCCCGCTGTCGACGCCAGGGTCGTCGGCGAGGAAGGCGTTGAGCCCGTGGTTGCGCGACACGTCGAGGAACCGGTCGGTGCGACGCTCCGAGATCGACGCGAGGTCCGCGGCGACGATCGCGAGGAAGTCGAGCACGTAGGCCACCGGTGCACCGTGGAAGTTGCCGTTCGACTCGACCCGGCCGTCGGGGGTCACGACGGGGTTGTCGACCGCGGAGGCGAGCTCGAAGCCGGCCACCGTGGCGGCGTGCTCCACCGTGTCGCGGACCGCGCCAGCCACCTGCGGTGAGCAGCGCAGCGAGTAGGCATCCTGGACGCGGGTGCAGGCCTCTGGGTCGCGGTGACTGTCGCGGATCCCACTGTCCTGCATGATCTTTCGCAGGTTCGCAGCCGAGAGCGCCTGGCCAGGCTGGGGGCGCAGCGCGTGCAGGTCGGCGGCAAAGACGTCGTCGGTGCCGAGCTGTCCCTCGACGCTCATCGCCGCCGTGATGTCGGCCGTGCGGAGCAGCATCCGCAGGTCGGTGATCGCGAGGATGAGCATTCCGAGCATGCCGTCGGTGCCGTTGATGAGGGCCAGGCCCTCCTTCTCGCGCAGCTCGACCGGGGTGATGCCTGCGGCCGCGAACGCGTCGGCCGTCGCCATCTTCTCGCCTGCCGCGTCGCGCACGACGCCCTCGCCCATCAGCGCCAGCGCGCAGTGCGACAGCGGAGCGAGGTCGCCGGAACAGCCGAGCGAGCCGTACTCGTGGACGACGGGCGTGATGCCGGCGTTGAGCATCGCGACGTAGGTCTGCAGCGTCTCCTCGCGGATGCCGGTACGCCCGGTCGCGAGGGTGGAGATGCGCAGCAGCATGAGCGCGCGCACGACCTCCCGCTCGACCTCGGCGCCCGAGCCGGCCGCGTGCGAGCGGACCAGCGAGCGCTGGAGCTGGGCGCGGAGCTCGACCGGGATGTGCCGGGTGGCGAGCGCACCGAACCCGGTCGAGACGCCGTAGTGCGCGACCGTGTCGTCGGCGAGCGCCTCGATGACCGCACGGGTGCGGCCCACCTCCGCGAGCGACTCCGGGGAGATCTCGACCCTTGCGTCGTGCCGCGCAACCGCGACGACATCGTCGAACGAAACAGGCCCGGTCCCGACGGTGACTGTCGGTGCGGAGGTGGCAGTGGTCGTCATCCCTCCATTGCAGCGGAGGTATGCCGCGAGCGCGCCCCACGCACGCGGCATACCGTCTCGGATGCGAGACGATCCGCGCTACGCGGGCGCGGCGACCCAGTAGGTGCGCTGGTTGGTGAACTCGAGGATGCCCGCCTCGGCGAGCTCGCGGCCATACCCGCTGCGCTTGGTGCCGCCGAACGGGACCCTGGGGTCGGAAGCGACGACGGCGTTGACGAACGCAGCACCCGAAGTGATCTGCCGTGCCACCGCGACGGCGCGTTCCGTGGAGCGGCTCCACACGCTGAGGCCCAGTCCGTACGGCGTCGCGTTCGCCAGCCGGATCGCGTCGTCCTCGTCCCTTGCCACCGCCACGGCGGCCACCGGTCCGAAGGTCTCTTCGTCGAAGGCCGGCATCCCGGGACCTGCGTCGAGCAACACGGTCGGCGCGTAGAAGTAGCCCGCGCCGTCGACACTTCGTCCACCAGCCGCGAGGATCGCACCAGCGGCCACCGACAGGTCGACCTGCCGCTGCAGGGCGTCGCGCAGGTCGGCCCGAGCCAGCGGTCCGACGGTCGTCGCCGGGTCCGTCGGGTCTCCGACCACCAGTGCCCGGACCCCGTCGAGGAACAACCGGGTGAACTCCTCGGCGACCGGCTCCTCGACGATGAACCGCTTCGCGCACACGCAGCTCTGGCCCGAGTTGGTGAACCGGGCACCCACGGCCGCGGCAGCAGCCGCCGGCACGTCGGCATCGGCGAGGACGACGAAGGCGTCCGAGCCACCGAGCTCGAGCACGGACCGCTTGGACGCGCGTCCTGCCGCGGCTCCGACCATCTCACCCGCGCGGTTGCTACCCGTCAGGGTCACGGCCGCGATCCGGTCGTCCTCGATGAGCCGGGTCACGGTGGCGGGCACATCCTCCTCGGCCACAACCAGGGTGGTGAACAGGTCGCTCGGGAAGCCCGCGTGGACGAAGGCGTCCGCGAGGGCCAGGGCGGACCCGGTGACGTTGGGCGAGTGCTTGAGCAGGACCCCGTTGCCAGCCGCGAGGGTGGGGATGGCGAACCGCATGACCTGCCAGACGGGGAAGTTCCAGGGCATCACGGCCAGCACCAGGCCCAGCGGCTCCGGCGACACGAAGGCGGAAACGCCTGCGGGAGAGTCGATCTCGACATGGCGAGGAGCGAGGATCGACGGCGCATGGGTCGCGTAGTAGTCGGCGGTGACTGCGGACTTCTCGACCTCGCCCCGGGACTGGGCCAGGGGCTTGCCCATCTCGGAGGTGACCAGCGCGGCATACCGCTCGGCGTCGGCGCGGAGGTGCGCCGCTAGTCCGGCGAGCAGGACCGCTCGCTCAGCAACCGCGACCCGGCCCCACGCTGCGGCCGCTGCGGCGCCCGCCGCCAGGGCCCGTTCGATCTCGGCCGGGCCCATGGCGTCGTGGCCCGCGAGGACGCTCCCGTCGGCGGGGTTGATGGTGGTGATCGTGGTCATGGCGTGCTCAGTCCGCCACGGTCGCTCTCCGAGAGGTGCTCGAAGGTCTCACCGGTCGCGGTGATCGTGCGGGTGACGTCGCGCCCGCCGTACACCCAGTAGATCCGCATCAGCCCGTCACCGCGGTTGTAGAAACGGTGCGGGATCCCGGCCGGCACCCAGGTGGCCTCCCCGGCGACCAGGTCGAACCGCTCCTCACCGATCTCGGCGACGGCCTCGCCCTCGAGGATCAGCACGGACTCCTCGACGTTGTGGCTGTGCAGGGGCAGTCCGGTGCCCGGTTGGAACTGGGTCTGCCCGGTGGTGACCCGGTTGGACTCGCAGTTCCACTTCCCGACGTACGGGATGGTCAGCACGCCGTTGCCGCGGTCGAAGGGCCGTACCTGGTCGGGGCGGATCAGCAGGTTGGGGGCTTGGGGCTCAGACACGGGAGTCCTCCTGGTCGGGGCTGGACGGGACAGCGGCCAGCCGGTAGAGCAGCGCGCTGGTGAACTCGGCGGTGCCGAGGGTGCCGCCGAGGTCGCGGGTGCGAGTGGCGGGGTCGGCGATGGTGGCAGTCACAGCCGCATCGAGCAGCCGCCAGGCCTCGCGAAGCTCCGGACGACCCTCGCGTGCGCCGAACCAGTCGAGCAGCATGCCCGCCGACAGGATGAGGGACGTCGGGTTTGCCACGCCCCGTCCCGCGATGTCCGGCGCCGAGCCGTGCTGGGCCTGGGCGACGCAGATCCCGTCGCCGGCGTTGACCGCCCCACCGAGGCCGAGGCTGCCACAGAGCTCGGAGGCCTCGTCGCTCAGGATGTCGCCGAACATGTTTGTCGTCACGATGACATCGAACGAGCCGGGATCGCGGATCAGCCGCGCCGCCGCGGCATCGACGATCAGCTCGCGCAGCTCCACGTCGGGAAACTCACTCGCAACCTCGCGCACGCAGTGCAGGAACAGCCCGTCGGACAGCTTCAGCACGTTGGCCTTGTGCACCGCAGTGACGTGGCCACGCCGGGTGCGTGCCAGCTCGAACGCCGCACGCGCCACCCGCCGGGACGCGGTCGCCGTCACCTTGCGGATCGAGAACGCGGAGTCCTCGTCAGGCATGAACTCGCCGCCACCGGCATACATGTTGCGGTCGGGGTAGAAGCCCTCGGTGTTCTCCCGGACGATGACGAGGTCCATCGGCGTGCGCAGGATGCTGAGCCCGTCGACGGACCGACAGGGCCGGATGTTGGCGTAGAGGGCGAAACGGGTCCGGAGCTCCGCCGACGGGTTGATCCCACCCTCGGCGCGCGGCGGGTAGTCGTAGTGCGACACGGGGCCGAGGATGGTGCCGTCGACCTCGGTGACGCGCGCCAGCACAGGGTCGGGCAGGGTCGACCCGGAGGCCGCGAGGGAGGCGAGTCCGATGTCGTGCTGCTCGAGCTCGAGGCCGAGGTGCAGCTGGTCGTCGAGCGTCCGCAACACCTCCACTGTCGCAGCAGTGATCTCCGGCCCGATCCCGTCGCCGGGAAGAACGAGGATCCTCACTGTCCGCCCCCATCGTGGTGGAAACGTTGCACAGCAAGGGTGTTCACCTGACTGCCTGGCACGACGCACCGGTCGGCAGCCGCACGCCAGTCGGCGAAGTGCGGGGCCGCGCGGTGGGCGGCGACAGCATCCTCGTCGGCGTACAGCTCGTAGAAGACGAAGTGGTGGTCGTCGGTCACGTCCTGGGTCACGTCGAAGTAGAGGCATCCCGGCTCGTCGGTGAAGGACCGCTCGGCATTGACGGAGATGGCCGCGACGAAGTCGTCGAGCCTGCCGGGGACGACCTTGAGGGAGACGACGAGGGCGATCATGCGGGGACCTCCGGTCCGTGGGGCAAAAGGGGCGCTGGCAGGGCGACGTGAGCTTCCCGCCCGAGGGTCGCCAGCGCGTCCCTCGTCGTGTCCGCGAGGGGTATGCCGTCGACGGACAACCGGCGTCGGTTGCGGTCCTCGAGCTCACCGGGGACCAGGATCTCGTCGGCCCAGCCGGCGAGCGGGCCACCACGGGTCTGGTCGACCAGCTCCTCGATGCGGGCAGAGAACTCGGCCGGGTCGGACACGGCGGCCACGTCGATGGTGATGAGGAGGTGCCCGGCACCGCTCCGACGCTGGGGGTCGTAGGGACCCGCGACGCCGTCGCCGAAGGCGCTCCCCGTCAGCACGCCGGCCAGGACGTCCATCATGAACGAGATGACGTAGCCCTTGGGGCCAGCCATCGGCAGGATCAGCCCGGCGATCGCGGCCGCCGGATCCGTGGTGGGCGTCCCGTCCGCCGCGGCGGCCCAGCCGTCGGGGATCTGCTCGCCGCGCTCGGCCGCGAGATAGACCTTGCCGCGGGCGACAGCAGTGTTGGCCAGGTCCATGACGACGACCCCATGCCGACCGGCAGGTGCCGCGATCGACCAGGGGTTGGTGCCGATCGCCTTCACGCGCCCGCCCCACGGGGCCATCGCGGGACTCGCGTTGGTGACCAGGAGGGCGACACAGCCGGACTCAGCGGCCTGCCGGGTGAAGTAGGCGGCGGTCCCGAAATGACCCGAGTTGCGGACAGCGACCCCGCTGATGCCGTGGGTACGGGCGCGCTCGATCCCCAGCTCGACCGCGCGCTGGGTGATGACCTGACCGATGCCGTGCCGCCCGTCGAGCACCACCAGGGCACCGCTGTCGCGGCGGAGGTCGGGAGCGGTGACTGCCTCCATGGCACCCGAGCGCAGTCTGGCGAGGTACCAGGGCAGCCGCAGCATCCCGTGTGACGCATGCCCCCACAGCTCCGCAGTGACGAGGGAGTCGGCGAGCAGCGCGGCGTCGGCCCCCGGCACGCCTTCGCCCAGCACGATCCGCGTGGCGAAGTCCGCGAGCTCCGTGGCGGCCCAGACCGACCCACCGGGTGCGGCGGCGCCTGGGGCGCGGTCGGTCTGTGTCACGGGCTGCTCCTCGGTGGGACTGTGCAAGACTGGAGGCAGGAAAGCATACTTGTATACAAGTATGCAAGATGGGAGACCACATGGTGGATCGTCCACGTCGGGCGTCGGGCGGACAGCTCGTCTACAGCGAGCTGCGCCGGCAGATCCTCGACCTCGAGCTGAAACCCGGGCAGCGGCTCTACGAGCCCGACCTGGCTGCCCGGATGCAGGTGAGTCGAACGCCCCTGCGCGAGGCGCTGCGACTGCTGCTCGCGGAGGACCTGCTCGACCAGCTGCCGACCGGCGGAATGGTCGTCCGCCCACTGAGCGCGCGCGAGATCGAGGAGCTCTACTCGGTGCGCGGTGCGCTGGAGGGCCTGATGGCCGCCGAGGCCGCGGCCCGTCTCGACGACGAGGGCACGGAGCGACTGCGTCGGCTGGTCGACCGCAACGCGAAGCTCGTCGAGCTGCCGACCGATGCCATGAACGCAGGCCACGACTTCCACCTCGCCATCGCCGAGATCGCCGGGCACGAGTGGGCCTCCCGGCTGCACGCCCAGGTCGACGGACAGATGGCTCGCTACCGCGCCTTCACCAACCAGTCCCAGGAACGTCGGACGGCTGCCCTTCGCGAGCACCAGGACATCCTCGACGCGCTCGTGGCCCACGACCCCACCCGGGCCCACGCCCTCGCGGAGGCGCACGTGCTGGCCGCCCGCGACACGGCGCTCAGCGCCATCTCCGACCGGCTCGAACGGTCTGGCTGAAGGCGCGGCCCAGGCCGCCCGGCTGAGGTCGCGCGGCCGACATCGCGCGGCAGAGATCGCGCAGCCAACAAGGCCTGCCTTCCGGCCGGAAGACCCTCAGCGGATCCGGTAGCGACGCTCGGGCCTCCCGGCGGCGCCGTACTTCGGGCGCATCTCGGCCGTCCCCACCGAGACCAGGTGCTCGAGGTAGCGCCGGGTGCTGCTGCGGGACAGGCCGGTCGACTCCGCACACT
Organism: uncultured Actinomycetota bacterium; assembly: GCA_963740865.1. Lineage (GTDB taxonomy): Bacteria > Actinomycetota > Actinomycetes > Actinomycetales > Dermatophilaceae > Pedococcus. The sequence continues at coordinate 198,517 of CAVUGH010000023.1, read as the reverse complement.
CCGTCGCCGACAGGCCGTCCTCGTCAGCGGCCTCAAGGGCACGGAGCACCAGGTCCGTCGTCTCCGGGCTGATGCCCTTGGGCAAACCACCCACCGCGCGCGCCCCGCTCGTCCTGAACACCCGGTCGACGTCGTCCTGACCCGCCTCGGTGAGCTCGGCCAGCTCGGTCCGGTGCACGGCATACTCGCCGAGCCTCTGCTGGAGGGACTCGATCTCGAAAGGTTTGACGAGGTACTGGAAAACACCGCCGCGCAAGGCGGTTCGCAAGGTCTCGAGGTCGCGGGCAGCGCTGATCACGATGACGTCGAGGTCCTCGTCGCTCCCCTCGCGCAACCTTCGGAGCACCTCCAGCCCGGTCATGTCGGGGAGGTAGATGTCGAGCAGGACCAGGTCGGGGCGGGTCGCCTCGACCGCCCTCAACGCGTCGGTGCCGGTGCTCGCGATGCCCGCGACCTCGAAGCCCGGCTGCCTGGCCACCACGCTGGAGTGCAGGCGCGCCACCATGAAGTCGTCATCGACGACGAGCACCCGGATCACGAGGCCTCCTGGGGAATCCGGACCGGCAGCGTGGCCACGAAGACCGCCCCCTCGTCGTTGGTCACGACGATGTCACCACCGCGGTTGCGACAGATGAGCCGGACGATGGCCAGGCCGATGCCGCGGCCCTGCGCGGTGGTTGCCTTCGTGCTGAAGCCCCGGGTGAAGACCATCTCGCCGATCGTGGAGTCGACGCCGGGACCGCTGTCGTGGACGGTCACGGTGACCGCGTCACCACCGTGCGAAAGCGCCACTCGCACAACGGGATCGGCACTCCCGGCGGCCGCGTCGAACGCGTTGTCGATGAGGTTGCCCATCACGGTGTTGACGTCGGCAGCGAGGGCGTCGTCGAGCGGGGGCACGTTGCTCGACTCGTCGACGACCAGGTCCACGCCCCGCTCCGCGGCCTGGCTCGCCTTCGCGATGAGCAGCGCCGCCACCGCGGGGTCCTGCACGCGCGAGTCGACCCTGGTGCTGAGCGTGCTGGAGTCGTCGGTGATCTGGCGGATGTAGTTCCGGACGCCGTCGTACTCCTCCAACGCGATCAGGCCGCTGACGACGTGCATCCGGTTGCTGAACTCGTGGGCCTGCGCCCGCAACGTGTCGGTGGTGCTCTTGGTCAGGTCCAGCTCGCGCTGGAGCGCGAGCATCTCGGTGCGGTCGCGCATGGTCGCGACCCAGCCGATGTGCCTGCCCCGACTGGTCACCGGCATCCGGTTCACCGTGAGCACCCGTCCGCGGACCGGCATCACGTGGTCGGTCAGCTCGCCGCCCTGGTCGAAGATCTGGGCCGCTCGACCAGTCGCGTCCACGTCCGAGAGCGTGCGGCCACCAGACGTGAGAGGTATGCCGAGCAGGTGCGCCGCCTCGTCGTTGACCATGGTGATCCGGTGGTCCAGGTCGACGGCCAGCACGCCCTCCTTGATGCCGTGCAGCAGTGCCTCCCGCTGCTCGACCAGGCCAGCGATCTCACGAGGCTCCAGTCCGAGCGTCTGCCGCTTGACCCGCCGGGCGAGCAGCAGCGACCCGACCACCCCGAGGAGACTCGCAATCCCGAGGTAGGTGAGCAGGTTCGGCATCGCCTCGGCCAGGTTGTCCAGCACGGAGGGATAGGCCCGCGCGACCGCAACGACCCCGTCGGTCTCCCGGGTGTCGAGGTTGATGATCGGAGCCATCGCGAACGCGGCTCCCGTGCCGTCCTCGGTCCCGACCCAGGCGCGCCCCAGGAAGCCCTCGGTGTCCTGCAGGTAGACGGCACGGCTCGTGGGCACCGGATCGGTCGAGGCGATGATCCGACGGTCTTCGGTGGCCACGATCACAGTGGTCGACCCGGAGAAGGACCGACCGGACTCGACCACCGACTGGGCCTGGCCCAGGAAGTCCTGTCCGCCCGACGCCGCAGCCTCGCGGACCCCAGCAGTCACGGCAAGGCGCTCGGCCACGGCGAGGGCCCGGCGACCCTCGGTGTCACGAGCCCTGGCGTCCGACTGGGCCAGTGAGACGGCTGCGACGCCGACGAGGACGACGCACACGATGGCCAGCTGCATCGCCAGCATCCGGCTGGCGAGCGTCCAACGGCGCCGCCACGGCCAGCGCAGGCGTGCCATCCACGCGCGCCCTCGAGAGTCCACAGGTTGATTGTGTCGGGGGCGTCGCCGTCGGGCCAGCAGGCCGTGAGCACAAAGGACGAAACAGAGTTTGCGCGCCTAACCGTGACACCGCGGGCGCGGCCGGGCACGGTGTGCTCTGAAACCACCCAGACAAAGGAGTCTCCCGTGCGTGTACGGACCCCCCTCAAGATCGTGGCAGCCGCCACGGTCACCGGTCTCGCCCTCAGCGCCTGTGGCGTGAGCGGCGACGACTCGTCCACCGGGACGAGCAGCTCCTCAGGCCCCGTGAAGGGCCTGCGAATCCTCGTGCCCAACTCCCCCGGCAGCGGCTACGACACCACGGCGCGCCTCGCGGCCAAGGCCATGCAGGACGCCAAGCTCAGCGAGACGATCGAGGTCTTCAACTCCGCCGGCGCCGGTGGCACCGTCGGACTGCAGCGGCTCGTCAACGAGAAGGGCCACGACGACATCCTCATGCAGATGGGTCTCGGGGTCGTTGGCGCGGTCTACACGAACAAGTCCAAGGCCACCCTCAACGACACCGTCCCGATCGCCAAGCTGATCGAGGAGTCCGAGGCGATCGTCGTGCCGAAGGGCTCTCCCTACGACACCCTCGACAAACTCGTCGCCGCGTGGAAGGCCAACCCGGGCAAGGTTCCCGTGGGTGGTGCCTCCAACGCCGGTGGCCCCGACCACCTGACCCCGATGCTCCTCGCCAAGGCCGTGGGCGTCACCCCGAAGGACGTCAACTACGTCGCGTACGACGGCGGTGGCGAGCTGCTCACCGGCATCCTGGGCAAGAAGGTCGCCTTCGCGGCGACCGGTATCGGCGAGGTTGCGGAGCAGGCGAAGTCGGGCGACGTGAAGATCCTGGCCGTCACCAGTGCCGACCCCGTGGACGGCGTGGACGCTCCCACCCTCAAGAGCCTCGGCGTCGACATGGAGTTCACCAACTGGCGCGGCATCGTGGGCCCTCCCGGACTCAGTGACGCCAAGACCAAGGAGTACATCGACCTGCTGACCAAGATGCACGGCACCGAGGAGTGGAAGAAGACGCTCGCTGACCAGGGCTGGGCCGACGCCTTCCAGACGGGCGACGAGTTCAAGACCTTCCTCACCGCGCAGAACGACAGTGTCGCTGGCGTGCTCAAGGAACTGGGACTGGCCTGATGTCCAGCAGCCCGACTGCGGCAGAGAAGGGGGGCCGCTCCGAGTACGGGGTGGCCCTCCTCCTGCTGGGCCTCGGCGCCTGGGCGATCGTCGACGCGCTCGGGGTGACCGACACCGCGTCCCGCGGTCCCGTCAATGCCCGCACCGTCCCGATCGCGGTCGGGCTGCTGCTCATCCTGATGGCAGTGCTGCTCAGCGTCGACCTGGTCCGTGGTGGGCGGGGTGAGGCCGAGGGTGGCGAGGACGTCGACCTCAGCCACGGCAGCGACTGGCGCACGATCGGCCTGCTCGTCGGCTCCTTCGCCGCCAACGCCCTGCTCATCGATCCGCTCGGCTGGCCCATCTCGGGCGCGATCCTGTTCTTCGGGACCACCTATGCCCTCGGCGCGCGGCACTACCTCCGCATGGCCCTGATCTCGATCGTCCTCTCGGTCGGGTCCTGGTACCTCTTCTTCCTCGGCCTGGGCATCAAGCTCCCGGTCGGGCTCCTCAAGGGAATCCTGTGATGGACGGCATCAACGCTCTCATCGACGGCTTCGGCACCGCGCTGACGCCGCAGAACCTCCTCTACGCCGTCATCGGCGTGGTGCTGGGCACCGCCATCGGCGTGCTCCCCGGCATCGGCCCGGCGATGACCATCGCCCTGCTGCTCCCCCTGACCTTCACGCTCGAGCCCACCCAGGCGTTCATCATGTTCGCCGGGATCTACTACGGCGGCATGTACGGCGGGTCCACGACCTCGATCCTGCTCAACACACCAGGCGAGAGCGCGTCGGTCATCACAGCCATCGAAGGCAATCTGATGGCCAAGAAGGGCAGGGGCGCCGCCGCCCTGGCCACTTCGGCGATCGGGTCGTTCATCGCGGGCACCATCGGCACGCTCGGGCTGGCCCTCGTCGCCCCCCAGATCGTCAAGCTCGCCATCCAGCTCGGTTCACCCGACTACTTCGCCATCATGATGTTGGCCTTCATCGCCGTGACCACGGTGCTGGGGTCGTCGAAGATCCGTGGCCTCGCCTCGCTCGGCATCGGACTTCTCATCGGCACCGTCGGCATCGATCCCACCTCAGGCCAGCAACGGCTCACCCTCGGCATCCCCCAGCTCGCCGACGGCATCGACGTCGTCGTGGTCGCGGTCGGCCTGTTCGCGGTCGGTGAGGCGCTCTGGATCGCCGCGCACCTGCGCCGCAACCCCGCCGAGATCATCCACGTCGACGGTGCCCGGATGAACCGCGAGGACTGGCGGCGCTCCTGGAAACCCTGGCTGCGCGGCACCCTGATCGGCTTCCCCTTCGGTGCCATCCCTGCCGGTGGAGCGGAGATCCCCACGTTCCTGTCCTACGCGATGGAGAAGAAGCTCACCAAGCACCCCGAGGAGTTCGGCCACGGTGCGATCGAGGGCGTCGCGGGGCCCGAGGCCACCAACAACGCCTCGGCCGCAGGTGGCCTCGTGCCCCTCCTGACGCTCGGCATCCCCACCACCGCAACCGCTGCGGTGATGCTCGGCGCGTTCCAGTCCTATGGCATCCAGCCCGGACCGCGACTGCTCGACGACCAGTCAGAGCTGGTGTGGGGGCTGATCGCCTCGCTGTTCATCGGCAACGTGATCCTGCTCGCCCTGAACCTGCCCCTCGCGACCTTGTGGGCGCGGCTGCTCAACATCCCGCGCCCCTACCTCTACGCCGGCATCCTCTTCTTCGCCAGCATCGGGGCCTACGCGGCCAACACGTCGACCTTCGACCTGTGGCTGCTGCTCATCATCGGCGGGCTCGGGTTCTTCATGCGCCGCTTCGGACTGCCGGTGGTCCCCGCCATCATCGCGATCATCCTCGGCCCGGTGGCCGAGGAGCAGCTGCGACGTGCGCTGCAGATCAGCGACGGCGAGCTGTCCGGCCTCATCAACACGCCGTTCTCCAAGGTCGTCTACGCCATCGTCGTCCTCCTGCTCGTCGTCCCCGTGGTCATCGACCGCGTCCGGTCGCGGCGCGGCGACGACCACGGCGACGACATCCAGGACGGGCCGCCGCTCGGCCACCAGCACGCAAACCAGGAAGGGCAGTAACCATGGCCATCGTCGTGGGGTTCGTCCCCCGTCCAGAGGGCCACGCGGCCCTCGACCGAGCCATCGAGGAAGCCAAGCTCCGCGGAGCCCGGCTGGTCGTCCTCAACGTCAGCCGAGGGGACGCCCTCGTCGACTCGAGGTTCGCCTCCTCCTCCGACTGGGAGGCCGTCAAGGCGAAGCTCGAGGCGTCCGGGATCGAGCACGAGGTTGCGCAGACCGTCGAGGCGCGCGACCCGGCCGACCAGCTGCTGCGCGTGGCCGAGGAGACCAACGCCGAGCTCATCGTCATCGGCCTGCGTCGTCGGACCCCGGTCGGCAAGCTGATCATGGGCAGCGCGGCCCAGACCGTGCTGCTCGACGCGGATGCCCCTGTGCTGGCCGTCAAGGCAGCGAGGGACTGATGGGCGCGGTGTCGACCGCGGACCTGTACGACGAGCACGGCGAGGACCTCCAGTCGTGCTCGGTGCAGTTCCGTCACTACGGCGCCCACCCCTTCTTCGAGGGTGTCATCACGACGATCCGCTGCCACCGCGACAACGCGATGGTCAAGGCCACCCTCACCGAGCCCGGTGCCGGGCGGGTCCTCGTGGTCGACGGTGGCGCGTCCCTGGAGTCCGCCCTGATGGGTGATCTCATCGCGGCGAGCGCGGTGGCCAACGGCTGGGAGGGTGTCGTCATCCACGGCGCCGTCCGCGACGTGTCGGCGCTGCGCGACCTCCCGCTGGGCGTCCTGGCCCTCGGCTCCAACCCGCGCAAGAGCGCCAAGGACGGGGTCGGCGAGCGCGACGTGGTCGTCACCTTCGGAGGCGTCGACTTCGCCGCGGGTCAACGGCTGTTCGCCGACGAGGACGGCATCCTCGTCACCCGAGCCTGACGGGCCCGCCGTCCCCCAGGCCCCAGCACCACCCTGAGGTATGCCGCGAGCGCACCGTTCGCTCGCGGCATACCTTTTGGTTGTGGTCGAGGAGACGTCCCTGAACGTCTCGCACCTGAGACACTGGCGGGGTGGCCAACGCACCCGCCGCCCGGCACACCCTCCAGCTGCTGACCCTGCTCGCGCGGCACACCGAGCCGCTCCCGGCCGGGTCGATCGCGCGCGAGCTCGGGCTGCCACGGTCGACGACCTACCACCTGCTCGCGGTGCTGCGGGACCACGGCTTCGTCACCCACCTCGAGGAGGAGCGGCGCTACGGCCTGGGGGTGGCGGCCTTCGAGCTGGGCTCGGCCTACCAGCGGCAGGCTCCCCTGCAGCGCATCGCCCGGCCGCTGCTCGGCCGGCTGGTCGACACGACGACCCACAACGCCCACCTTGCCGTGCTGCACGGCCGCGACGTCCTCTACGTCATCGAGGAACGCGCGCCGGGCCGCCCGCTGCTCGTCACCGACGTCGGCGTCCGGCTGCCCGCGACCCTCACCGCGAGCGGTCTGGCCATGCTCGCCGAGCTGCCCGCCGCCCAGGTCCGCGCGCTGTTCCCGCACCGCGACACCCTGGTGCAGCGCGACGGCCACGGGCCCACCTCCGTCAGCGAGCTGCGGCGCGAGCTCACCGAGGTCCGCACGCGCGGCTATGCGCTCGAGGACGACTCGGTCAGTGCCGGGCTGTCGTCGGTGGCGCGCGCGGTCCTCGACCACACGGGGCACCCCGTCGCAGGCGTGGCGCTGACCTTCCCCCGCGACGAGGTGGACGAGGCTGAACGGGGTCGGCTGGTGGCCGCCGTGTCGCGGGCCGCCGCCACGCTGTCCGCCCGGATCGGCGGGGTCCGCTGACATCCGCCCCTCGCCTGCCACACTCGTCAGGGCCACAGCAGAGGGGGTGAAGCCATGACCACGACACACCTGTCGGCCGGCCGGCGTCGTCGCCAGCGGCTGCGCCGCACCCTGGTCGTGACCACCGTCCTGGTCGTGGCCGGCGGAGCAACCGGGTATGCCGCGTGGCACGGTGACGACCCCACCTCGCCCGCGGCAGCATCCCCGGCCGCCGGGCAACCCCGGGCCGGGGCGGAGGCGTCATCCAGCGCCAGGACGAAGGCCGCAGCGGCGAAGCCTGCCGTCGGCTCGACATCGGGGAGCAGCAGCGGCGGGAATGCTGTTGGTGGCACACGCTTTTCGCCAGTGGTCACCGACCGCATCCCGGCGCCGACGACCCGTCTGTCCCTCTCGGCTCCGGTCCCCGGCACGACGAACATGCAGGCCACGGCCGCGGCGGCCTTCAAGCGGGCCTTCGCGGATGCGCGGGCCGACGGCCTGACGCCCGAGACCCGGTCGGCCTGGCGCAGCGCCGAGTGGCAGCAGATCCTCTTCGACCGGGCCGTGACGAAGTACGGCTCACGCGCGGAGGCCTCCAAGTGGGTGCTCTCCCCGGCGAAGTCGGCGCACGTGAAGGGCTACGCGATCGACGTGCACCCCCAGGCGATGGCGTCCTGGCTCGAGGAGCACGGCCCGGACTACGGGCTCTGCCGCACCTACGACAACGAGTGGTGGCACTTCGAGTACCTCGCGACCTCGACCTGCCCGCCCCGCCAGCCCACCGCAGCAGGCTGACGGAACGGTTCGGTTCAGACGCCGATCGTGTGCCAGGGTCCCCAGATCGCGAAGGTGAGTCCTGCGCTGGCCTGGATGTTGACGAACAAGGTCGACTTGTCCGGGCTGAACGTCGACCCGGCGAACTCGTCGTCGAACCGCGGGGTGCCGTTGGCGTTGGCCGCGCGGTTGAGCGCGATGTCCCACAGCTGACCGCCGCGGTTGAGGCCGCGGATGTAGTTGTCCTGGTTGCTGTCCTCACAGACGACCAGGGTGCCGCGGTTGCTCACGGTGATGTTGTCCGGGAAGTCGAACGTCTGCTTGCCGGGCGACTGGTAGACGAGGCGCAGCTTCTCCGACCGGGTGTCATAGGCCCACACCTGTCCGAATCCGTTGCCGTAGCCGGCGATGAGCTCCGGCCCGGTCTCGACATCGCCACCACCCTGCGTCGAGGTGAAGTAGACGACACCGTTGTCGTAGATCTGGCCCTCGAGCCGCGAGAAGCCCGCCGCCCCCAGGGCCCGACCCTGGTCGCCGACTGCCACCAGAGCGGAGTCGTTGGTCGGGAGCGCCCCGCCCGGGCCGGGCGTGAAGGTCGGGTCCGGCTCGTCGATGTCGACCCACTCGACGGAGTAGACGGCGCCCTTGTCCTGGCGCCCCTCGAGGTGCGCGTTGGGCTGACCCTTGACGGCGAGCATCTGGAGGTGGCCCTCGTTGTCGAGGTGTCCGCTCTCCATCGGGTTGCTGCCCGGGGTGTAGCGGTAGAAGCCGGAGGGGAAGGCGAAGTTGTCCTCGGTGAGGTAGAGCCTGCCCTCCCGCGGGTCGAAGGACACGGCTTCGTGGGCGAACCGACCCGCGTTCGTGACGGGCATCGCCGCCGAGCGGCCCGTGACGGGGACCTCGAAGACGTAGCCATGCTTCTTCGTGAAGCCGGCGTTGGAGGCCCCGGTGAAGTCCGGTCCGACGTCCGGACCGTTCACCGTCTCCTCACAGGTCACCCAGGCACCCCAGGGCATCTGGCCGCCCGAGCAGTTGTTCGCGGTCCCGTTGATGGCGGTGTGCGTCGCGAGGACCTCTCCCTGACCCGTGACGTCGACGTGGATGCACCCTCCTCTGGCACCGGTGTCGTAGGTCCACGACCCCACCGCACCGAAGGGCGTTCCGGTCCCGGCCACCTCGTGGTTGCGGATGAGGGTGACGGCGCTGTCCGGGCCCTCGAAGGCACCCATGCCGTCGTGGCGTCCGGGCATGACCTTGCCGTCGACCAGGGGCGTCGGCACGGCCTGCGTGTCGTGGAACGAGCGATAGCTGAACCCCTCGGGCAGGTGCAGGCGCACCTTGTCGTCACGCAGGTCCGGCGTGGGGCGCAGCCCACGGAACGGCGCGGCGCCGATTGCCGACGCGGGTCCCGCGACCAACCCGGCGAACGGGCCAGCCACCGCCACTCCTCCCGCGACCGCAGCGCTCCCCTTCAGAAATGTGCGTCTTTCGAGCGTCATGTCTTCTCCTTCGAGATCGTCGAATCTCGCCAACCTAGACCCGACCGGTTCGGACCGGAACCCCCACAATGGGGCCGTGACCTCGGCCGATATCTCATCTGCACCACCGACCGCAGTGGTCCTCTGCGGGGGTGCCGGCCGGAGGTTCGGCGGCGACAAGACCCGCGCCGACCTCGCGGGGAGCCCGGTGCTGGACCACGTGCTCGACGGCCTCCCTGCCGACTGGTCGTTGGTCTGCGTGGGCGAACCGCGCCCCACCGCGCGCCCGGTCCGCTGGTGCCGCGAGGACCCGCCCGGCGGCGGACCGGTCGCCGGGATTGCGGCGGCGCTCCCCCACGTGGTCAGCCCCGTCCTGGTCCTCCTCGGCGGCGACATGCCGTATGCCGCTGGCCCGGCTCCCAGCCTCGCCTCCCGGCTCGCGGACGGTCCCGAGCTCGACGCGGTGCTGGGCCGCGACGGCGACGGGCGACTGCAACCGCTGCTCGCGGCATACCGGACCGAGGCACTGCGCGCGGCGGTGCCGCAGCCCGCGGCAGGGACCCCGCTGATGCGGCTGCTTGACGCGCTGCGGACCCTGGTCGTCCCGCTGCCGGAGGGTGCGGCCCTGGACGTCGACACCACCGCGGACCTGGACCGGGCGCGTCGAAGGCCTGGACGGGGCGCGCCGTAGGCCCCGACCGCGCGCGCCATAGGCTCGAGCGGTGAAGGCCATCACCATTCCGCAGCCCGGCGACGCTTCGGCGCTCGAGCTGACCGACGTCCCAGACCCGCACCCCGCCCCCGGCGAGGTCCGGATCCGGGTGGCGGCCGCGGGGGTCAACCGCGCCGATGTCATGCAGCGGATGGGTTTCTACGCGCCGCCTCCCGGTGCGTCGGAGTACCCCGGCCTCGAGGTCAGCGGGACCGTCGACGCGGTCGGTGACGGCGTCGACGCCTGGAGCATCGGCGACAAAGTGTGTGCGCTCCTGTCCGGAGGTGGCTACGCCGAGCTGGTCTGCGTGCCCGCCGAGCAGGTCCTGCCGGTGCCGACCGGTGTGTCCCTCGCGGACGCGGCGGCCCTTCCGGAGGTCGTCAGCACGGTGTGGTCCAACGTCTTCATGACCGCGAACCTCCTTCCGGGACAGACGTTTCTGGTGCACGGAGGGTCGTCGGGCATCGGCACGATGGCCATCCAGCTGGCCCGCGAGGTGGGCGCGCGGATCGCCGTGACCGCTGGGTCGGCCGACAAGCTCGAGGTCTGCCGCGAGCTCGGCGCCGAGATCCTGGTCAACTACCGCGAGCAGGACTTCGTCGAGGAGCTGCGCACGGCAACCGCTGGCTCGGGCGCCGACGTGATCCTCGACAACATGGGTGCCAAGTACCTCGCCCGCAACGTCGACGCACTCGCCCCCAACGGGCGCCTCGTGGTGATCGGGCTGCAGGGCGGTGCCAAGGCCGAGCTCGACCTGGGCCAGCTGCTGCGCAAGCGGGCGGCCGTCATCGCGACCTCGCTGCGAGCCCGCCCCGCCGACGAGAAGGCGACCATCGTCGCGGCCGTGCGCGAGCACGTCTGGCCGCTCATCGGGGCCGGTCGGGTCAGGCCGGTCATCCACGGCCGCTACCCGCTCGAGCGGGCGGGCGACGCCCACCGCGAGCTCGAGGCCAGCGGTCACATCGGCAAGATCCTGCTGACCCCCTGACGCTGTGAGCCCCGCCGACGCCGACCCGTCAGCCAGGACCCGAGCGAGTCGGACACACGGACGGGCAGCGTCTGCCACCCTGAGGCCATGAACGCTGTCGCCACGGTGCTGGTCGCCGTCGTCGCCCTCATCCACGTCTACATCGTCGTGCTGGAGATGGTCCTCTGGACGACCCCTCGCGGCCGGGCCGCCTTCGGCCTCACGCAGGAGTTCGCCGAACAGACCAAGGCGTTGGCCGGCAACCAGGGCCTCTACAACGGCTTCCTCGCGGCCGGGCTGGTGTGGGGCCTCGTCGGGCCCGACCACCTCCGCTTCGGTTTCCAGGTGTTCTTCCTGCTGTGCGTCGTCGTCGCCGGCCTCTACGGCGCCGCCACCGCGAGCCGCAAGATCCTGTTCGTCCAGGCGGTCCCGGGCGCCCTCGCGCTGGCCGCCGTCCTGCTCGCCCACTGACCCCTCCCCGGCCCCGTCCGACTTCTGGCCAGCCATCGCCCATCGCGCGCCGGTTTCCGGGCACCACCCAGCGCCAGTGGCCCGAGGTGCTTGACGACCAGCCTCAATACTCGGTATACATCTCCTCACCAGTGGTAATACTGGGTATGTAGGGGACACACAACGGGGATGGTGGACCGGATGTCGGTCAAACAGGGGCTCTTGGCCCTGCTCGCGACGGAGCCGATGTATGGCGCGCGGTTGCGAGCCGAGTTCGAGGCCAGGACCGGGGGGACCTGGCCGCTCAACGTCGGGCAGGTCTACACGACCCTGGCCAGGCTGGAACGCGACGGCCTGGTCGAGGCGATCGGGGAGGACGCCGAGGGGCGGATCTCCTACCGCCTCACCCGCACGGGTCGCGCCGAGGTCGCGAAGTGGTGGGCCTCCCCCGTCACCCGGGAGACCACCCCCCGCGACGAGCTGGTCATCAAGCTGGCGCTCGCCGTCACCGTCGACGGTGTCGACGTCAACCGGGTGGTCCAGACCCAGCGCACTGCCACCCTGCGCCACCTGCAGGACCTCACCCGCCTCAAGCAGCGGGCGACCACCCACCACGAGGCGGCCGCCGACGTCGACGGCCAGGTCGACCTCGCCTGGCTGCTCGTCCTGGAGAACCTCATCTACGCCGGCGAGGCCGAGGTCCGCTGGCTCGACCACGTCGAGGCCCGGCTGGTGCGCGAGGCGAACCGGCCGCGCAAGCCCGCCGAGGGCACACCCGCCGCTGTCGACGACGGCACCGCAGACAGCTCCACGCAGATCATCAAGACCGCACTCAACCGGGGACCACGATGAGCAACGCACCGAGCAACGACGTCATCCTGCGCCTGGACAACGTCACCCGCGTCCACGGCACCGACAGCACCGCGGTCCGCGCCCTCGCCGGTGTCAGTCTGGACGTCCGAGCGGGCGAGCTGGTGGCCGTGATGGGCCCCAGCGGTTCCGGAAAGTCCACGCTGCTCAACCTCGCGGGCGGACTCGACGCGGCGACCAGCGGGCAGGTGATCATCGAGGGCCAGAGCATCGGCACCCTCAAGGGCGACGCGCTCGCCAAGCTGCGGCGGCGTCGAGTCGGGTTCGTCTTCCAGGACTTCAACCTGATCCCGTCGCTCACCGCCGTCGAGAACGTCGCCCTGCCCCTCGAGCTCGATGGCCAGCGGGTCGGCAAGGCGCGGCGCCGGGCCATCGACGCCCTGGCCATGGTCGGCGTCCAGGACCTCGCCGACCGCTACCCGGACAAGATGTCCGGTGGCCAGCAGCAACGCGTGGCCATCGCCCGAGCGCTGGTGGGTGACCGCCGCCTGGTCCTCGCCGACGAACCCACCGGAGCCCTCGACTCGCACACCGGTGAAGGTGTCCTGCGCGTCCTGCGCGAGCGCTGCGACGCCGGCGCGGCGGGCCTCCTGGTCACCCACGAGGCGCGGCACGCGGCCTGGGCCGACCGGGTCGTGTTCCTGCGCGACGGCGTGGTGGTCGACAGCACAGGGACGCCCGACACGGCCGAGGCCCTGCTCGAGCCGACCGCCTGACGCGCGCCATGACCACCCTCATGGAACGAGAGGCACCAGCAGGTATGCCGCGTGGTTCCGACCGCGACGAGGACAAGAGCTCCCGGCTGTCCCGGTGGCGCGCCTCGTGGCGGGTCGCCCTCCGCATGGCCAAGCGGGACGCCTGGCGCTACAAGGGACGCAGCGTCCTCGTGCTCATCATGGTGGCGCTGCCGGTCGGTGTCCTGGTGGGCACCCTGGTGTTCGCGACGAGCTCGTCGGTCAGCAGTGTGGAGCGCCTCCCCACCTCGCTGGGCAGTGCCCAGGCCTTGATCCAGGGTCCCGGCGAGCAGGCCGTCTGGCAGACCGCGGACCCCAACGAAGGATGGGCGAGCGACGGCAACAGCCAGCCCGACAAGGCAACCCCGGTTCCCGGCTTCGACCCCAGCGACAGCCTCGGTTCCGCGGCCAACGTCGCAGCGATCCAGCGGATCACCGGCGGCACGGTCGTGCCCGTCGGAGAGATGACCCTGCGTCGCGTCATCGACGACCGCCGCACCCGCGGCATCCAGGTGTCGACCTTCGCGGCCGGCTCGGTCGACCTCGGGACCAAGGCCACCCTGGTATCCGGACGATGGCCGTCGGCGGCGGGTGAGGTCGTCGCGACGCCCTACGGCGTCAGCCGTGGCATGCCTGACCACGGCACCGCCCTGCTCCGCTCAGCCGGCACGTCGATCGACGTCACGGTCGTCGGTGTCGCCAACTTCTTCAACGGGTGGGGCGGGCAGCCCGACGCCATCTCCGCACGGCCACTCGACCCGGAGGCGGTCCTCGACTGGCAGTACCTGCTCCTGCGCGACAGAGGAGTGCCGTACTCCGAGGTCAAGAACCTCAACACCTACGGGTTCCAGGTGACCAGCGCCGAGGCCCTGCGCAACCCGCCTTCCGCGGCCGAGCTGCCGTCGACGATGCAGCAGATGCAGGACTATGCAGCCCGAGACGTCCAGACCATGGTGTCCATCGGCGGGGCGCTGCTCCTCCTGGTCACCACCCTCCTGGTCGCCCCAGCGTTTGCGGTGAGCGCGTCTCGTCAGCGTCGAACCCTGGCGCTCGCCGCCAGCAACGGCGCCGAGACCCGGCAGCTGCGACGCAAGGTGCTGGCCCAGGCCCTGCTGCTCGGCGCCCTCTCCGCCATCGTCGCGGCCGGCCTCGCCGTCCTGGCCGTGCGCGTGGTGATGTGGGTGCTCGTCGCCCGGCGACCGTGGACCACCTTCCGCTTCTTCGAGGTGCCCCTGTGGGCCGTCGCCGCGGTCATCGTGATGGCTGTCGTCAGCGCCCTCGTCGCGGCCCTCATTCCCGCCTTGCGGCTGCGGCGGCTCGACATCGTCGGGGTGATGAAGGGTCAGAACGTCTCACCCCGGCTCAACCGGGTGGTGCCCATCCTCGGAGTCCTGCTGGCCGGCACCGGCGGGGTCGGCCTGGTTGCCGCAGTCGCGACCAAGCAACGTGAGTACACGATCGCAGGGCTGGCCATCGCGCTCACCGTGGGCGCGCTGATGCTGGTCCCCCTCGTCCTGGTGGTGGCAGGCCGGTTGGCTTCCCGCCTGCCCGTCGCCGCGCGGATGGCCACCCGCGACGCCGCTCGTCACCGGGCGCGCTCCGTGCCCACGGTCGCCGCGATCATGGCAGGCGCGATCGCCCTCACGGCCTTCAGCATCGGGCTCGCGAGTGACACCGAGCAGTCCATCCGCGACTACCAGCCACAGCAGCTGGCCGGTGAGGGTTCGATCTACGTCGCGAGCGACATGGCGAACCCAGCCACGGGCGGCGTCGACCCGGCCATCGAGGACGCGGAGGAGCTCGTCCGCGGGCTCACCCCCGACCTGGTCTCGACGAGGCTGGCCCAGGTGACGACACCCTTCGACCCCAGGAACCCGACCGCCCCCGCGCCGTTCGTGACCGTCGTCAAGCCCGGCTGCACGGTCGAGCGGGCCGTGACCGACTCCCAGTCCGACCAGCAGAGCGGTCGCCCGGTGTGCCAGCTCGTCGGCACCAACGGGCAGCGCGGCATCGCCGTCCTCCCGGCAGCGGACATCATCCGGCTGCTCCGCCTGTCCGCATCGGACGCAGCCCGCGTCAGCGGCGGCGGGATCGCCGTCTACGACGCCGCCCTGATCTCGACGGCCGGCACGGTGGCGGTCGCCAGCGGGACGGCCACCACCAACCAGAACACCGGCATGGTCGAGTCGCTGAAGGACACCCGCACTGCCGCCCTGCCCGCCGTGGTCGGCAAGCTCCCGATGAGCCAGGGCCAGTACGGCGGGGTGGTCACGCCCGAAACCGCCTCGAGGCTGGGCTGGTTCGTCGGCAGCTACTCCCTGCTGCTCCGCAACCCCGATGGAGCAATCAGCAAGGCCGACGAGAAGGCCCTGTCCGAGCAGCTCGGCGAGGACGGCGGTGTCTATGTCGAACGAGGCTTCGTCCGCGACGACATCCTCGTCATGCGGATCATGTTCGCGGCCTTCGGGTTGCTCCTGCTCATCGTCACGCTCATCTCCACGGCCCTGGCCCTCGCCGAGCAGCAGAGCGACATGGGCACCCTGGCGGCGGTCGGTGCCACCAAGGGCACGAGGCGCCGACTGGCGGCGGCGCAAGCGGCGACGGTGGCCTTCATCGGCGCACTGGTCGGCATCGCGGTAGGGCTGGCCCCGGGCATCGCGGTCAGCTATCCCCTGACCGTGGACTCCTATGACCCCGAGACGGGGCGCCAGCTCGCGGCCAACCCGATCACGGTCATCCCGTGGCTGCCCCTCGGACTGCTGCTGGTCGCCGTGCCCGTGATCGCCGCCCTGCTCTCCGCGGCAGCGATCCGCCGCGCCCCAGCCCTGACGCGGCGGGCCGACTAGGGACGGTTTCACCAGGTTTGGTGCGGGTCGGGGGGCCCAATCCAACGGGGCGCCCGCGCCGTTTCCGGACGCGGGCGCCCCACTCTCCCTAGACTCCCGACATGCAGCCCGCAGTCGTGCTGGCCCGGCTCCGCAAGGAGTTCTCCGGCACGCCACCGGTCGTCGCTGTCGACGACATCGACCTGAGGGTGATGGACGGCGAGTTCTTCTCGATGCTCGGCCCCTCGGGATCGGGCAAGACGACGGTGCTGCGGATGATCGCCGGCTTCGAGTCACCGACGTCAGGCACCGTCCACCTGGGCGGCGACGACGTGACCACCAGGGCGCCCTACGACCGTGACGTCAACACCGTCTTCCAGGACTACGCGCTCTTCCCGCACATGAGCGTCCTCGAGAACGTCGAGTACGGCCTGCGGGTCAAGAAGGTGGGACGGCAGGACCGCCGTCGCCGTGCGATGGAGTCCCTCGAGCAGGTCCGCCTCGGGGACTTCGGTGCCCGGCGGCCAGCGCAGCTCTCCGGCGGCCAGCGGCAGCGCGTGGCGCTCGCCCGAGCCCTGGTCAACCGCCCCAAGGTGCTCCTGCTCGACGAGCCGCTCGGCGCCCTCGACCTCAAGCTGCGCGAGCAGATGCAGGTCGAGCTCAAGGCCATCCAGCGCGACGTCGGGATCACCTTCCTCTTCGTGACCCATGACCAGGAGGAGGCCCTGACGCTCTCGGACCGCATCGCGGTCTTCAACGCCGGTCGGATCGAACAGGTCGGAACCGCCCTCGAGATCTACGAGCAGCCCGCGAGCGCCTTCGTCGCGGGTTTCGTCGGCACGTCCAACCTGCTGACGGGCGCCGCCGCGAAGGCCGTGCTCGGCCGGGAGGGGGCACACGGCATACGCCCGGAGAAGCTCACCGTGCTCGCGCGTGGGGCAAGCGCGCCAGCCGGCAGCCAGCGGGCTGCCGGCTCGCTCAGCGAGGTGGTGTATGCCGGGCCGGTCACCCGCTACGTCGTGGACCTCGAGGCCGGCCCCCGGCTGGTTGCGTTGCAACAGAACGGATCTGGGACGACCACCCACCTGCAGAGAGGCGAACAGGTCGACCTCGCGTGGGACCCCGCCCACGTCATGGCCGTCCCCGAGCCACCGCACGAACCCGAGCACCCCGAGCACCCCGAGCACCACGACAGCCCAGCCTGATCCCGTCCTGTCCCGCACGACAAGAGGAGCACAGCATGACCAACAAGACCAGTCTCCGGATCACGGTCCTCACGGCAGTGGCGGCCTTCGCCCTCGCGGCCTGTGGTGGCTCGGACGGGACGACCACATCGACGGGCGCGGGCGGGTTCAAGGTGCCCGACCTCAAGGCGCTCGAGAAGCTCGGGACCCCGGAGGGCACGCTGAGCGTCCTCGCCTGGCCCGGGTACGTCGAGGACGGCAGCAACGACCCGGCGTACGACTGGGTGTCGGACTTCGAGAAGGAGTCCGGGTGCCAGGTGACGGTCAAGACCTTCGGCACCTCCGACGAGGCGGTGCAGCTGATGCGCACGGGGCAGTACGACACGGTGTCCGCCTCGGGCGACGCGACGCTGCGGCTGATCGCGGCCGGTGACGTCGAACCCATGAACACCGGCCTCATCACCAACTACAAGGACATCTTCGACAGCCTCAAGATGAAGCCGTGGAACTCGGTCAAGGATGTGGCCTACGGCATCCCGCACGGGCGCGGGGCCAACCTGCTCATGTACCGCACCGACCTCGTGACGCCGGCCCCGGACAGCTGGTCGGCCGTCTTCGACCAGGCCGGCAGCCAGGCCGGCAAGGTGACCGCCTACGACTCGCCGATCTACATCGCCGACGCGGCGCTCTACCTGATGGCGACCAAGCCGGACCTCAAGATCAAGGACCCCTACGCCCTCGACGCCACCCAGCTCGCCGCCGCCGTCGACCTGCTCAAGAAGCAGAAGGCCAACGTGAGCGAGTACTGGTCGGACTACCTCAAGGAGGTCCAGGCCTTCAAGAGCGGCTCGTCGACCATCGGCACGACCTGGCAGGTCATCGCCAACGTCGCCCAGGGTGAGAAGGCGCCGGTCGAGGTGGTGCTGCCCAAGGAGGGCGCGACCGGGTGGTCCGACACGTGGATGGTGGGCGCCAAGAGCGAGCACAAGACGTGCGCCTACAAGTTCATCGACCACATCGTCTCGCCCAAGACCAACGCCGCCATCGCCGAGTACTTCGGCGAGGCCCCGGCCAACAAGCTGGCCTGCGCCGAGACCGCCGACAAGAACCACTGCACCGTCTTCCACGCCGAGGACGAGACGTACTTCTCCAAGGTGCACTACTGGAACACCCCGATCTCGGCGTGCCTCGACGGGCGCACCGACGTGAAGTGCACGGACTACGCCGAGTGGACCAAGGCCTGGACCGAGATCCGCAACAGCTGATGGGGTCGAAGAAGGCGCTGGCCGGACTGCTGGGGCCGCCGTTGGTGTGGCTCGTCGTGGCCTACCTCGGCGCCCTGGCGGCCATCTTCGCCACCGCCTTCTTCACCACCGACCCGTTCACCAACGAGGTCGTCCGCACCTTCAGCCTCGAGAACCTGCGCGGCATCGTCGCCCCGACCTACCTGCGGATCATCGGCCGCACCCTGCTGATCGCCGTCGTCGTCACGATCGTGTGCATCGCGATCGCGGTGCCGTTCGCCTACTTCATGGCGCGGATCGCGCCGCGCCGACTGCGTGGCCTGCTCGTCGCCGCGGTGCTCGTGCCGCTGTGGGCGTCCTACCTCGTCAAGGCCTACGCCTGGCGCACGATGGTCCAGCCCGGCGGAGTGCTCGAGAGCACCTTCGGGTCCAGTCCGGGCTACGGCTTCGCCGCGGTCGTGCTGACCCTGACCTACCTCTGGCTCCCCTACATGATCCTGCCCGTGTATGCCGGGTTCGAGCGTCTCCCCGAGTCCCACCTCGAGGCATCGGCGGACCTGGGTGCCGGCGGCTGGCTCACCTTCCGCCGGGTGATCGTGCCGGCGATGCTGCCCTCGATCGCCGCCGGGTCGATCTTCACCTTCAGCCTCAGCCTCGGCGACTACATCGCGGTCCAGATCGTGGGCGGGAAGCTGCAGGTGCTCGGCACCGCCGTGCTCCAGAACATCACCCTCGACCTGCCGTTCGCCGCCGCTCTCGGCACCGCCTCGGTCGTCATCATGGTGGTCTACCTGCTGGCGATCCGCCGCACCGGCGCCCTGGACAACCTGTGAGCCGGCGATGAGGACCGCAGCGGGTGCTCGGGCAGGGTTCTGGGGTTTCGCCCTGCTGGTGCTCGCCTTCATCTACGTGCCGCTGGCCGTGGTCACCCTCAACTCGTTCAACAGCGACCGGACCTTCGGCTGGCCACCACCGGGCCTCACCACGAAGTGGTGGTCCACCGCGTCGCAGGCACAGGGCCCGCGGGACGCCCTGCGCACCTCCGTGGAGGCGGGGCTGGGGGCCACAGCGCTGGCCCTGGTGCTCGGCACCCTGCTCGCCCTGGCGCTGACCCGCTACCGGTTCTTCGGGCGCAACGCGATCTCGCTCCTCGTCGTGCTGCCCATCGCGCTCCCGGGCATCGTCACCGGCATCGCGCTGCAGTCGGTCATCCAGAACGTCCTCGACCCCGTCTTCGGGATCAACGCCGGACTGTTCACGATCATCGTCGGCCATGCGACGTTCTGCATCGTCGTCGTGTTCAACAATGTGACCGCGCGACTCCGCAGGCTGGGTGGGTCGATGGAAGCGGCGTCCGCGGACCTCGGCGCCAGGCCGCTGACCACCTTCCGCCTCGTGACCTTCCCGCTGTTGAGGTCCGCCGTCCTCGCGGGCGCGCTCCTTGCCTTTGCCCTCAGCTTCGACGAGATCGTGGTGACCACCTTCACCTCCGGCCCCGGCACGCCGACGCTGCCGATCTGGATCTTCAACAACCTGTTCCGGCCCAACCAGGCACCCGTCGTCAACGTCGTGGCCGTCGTCCTGGTGGCCTTCTCGATCGTGCCGGTCTGGTTGGCCCAACGCCTCAGCGGCGCCGAGGCGGCCGAGTCCCGGCTCTGAGGTCCGTGCGGCAGGATGGGTGGCATGAGCCAGACGCCAGACGAGCAGCACACCGACCAGAGGGGCAGCGACCAGCAGCGGGTCGTCGTCGTGACCCAGGACGGCATGGGCGTTGCCCCGCACCGTGACGGTGAGGACGGGCCCACCAACCCGGCCGACCTGGTCGAGCAGCCCGCCAAGGTCATGCGGATCGGCTCGATGATCAAGCAGCTCCTCGAGGAGGTCCGCAACGCTCCGCTCGACGAAGCCGGGCGGGCTCGCCTCGCCGAGATCCACCGCCGTTCGATCAAGGAGCTGGAGGACGGCCTCGCGCCCGAGCTGATCGACGAGCTCGAACGGATCGCGTTGCCGTTCAACGAGAACGTTCCCCCCACGGACGCCGAGCTCCGCATCGCCCAGGCTCAGCTCGTGGGCTGGCTCGAGGGCCTGTTCCACGGCATCCAGACCGCGCTCTTCGCCCAGCAGATGGCCGCGCAGCAGCAGCTCCAGCAGATCCGTCGCGCCCTGCCGCCCGGCCACGCTCCCGAGGGCGGACAGGGCATGGAGGGTATGCCGGGTGCTCCTGGCCTGCGCCCCGACACCGGGGAGGCCGGCCCCACCGGCCAGTACCTCTAGGCGGCCCACTCCGAAGGCGAGGGTTGCGCGGTCGGGCCGCCCGGCATACCGTGGATAGCGTCACTATCCAATGGGAGCCGTCGTGGACCACTCGTGGAACCTGCTCATCGTCACGCACGCCTTCGCGGCGTCGTTCGCCATGGTCTTCGGCGCGGTCAACGTGCTGCGTCGTCGCCGCGGTGACCGTCCGCACCGCACCATCGGCCGGATCTGGCTGGTGCTCATGTACTTCACCGCGTTCAGCTCGTTCTGGATCCAGCAGCTGCGGCCGGGCAACTTCTCGTGGATCCATGGGCTCAGCGCCTTCACGATCGTCACCCTCAGCCTGGGGCTGTGGAACGCGCGGCGCGGCAACATCCGGGCCCACGCCGGCAACATGATCGGGACGTATGCCGGGCTGTGGGGTGCTTTCATCGGCGTCGCCGCGGTCCCGAGTCGCCTCGTGCCGCAGGCCTTCCAGCAGAACTGGCTCGGGATGAGCGTGCTGACCGCCGGGATCATCGCCGTCGGGCTGGCCGGGGTGGCCGTGCTGATCCGACTGCTCGGTCAGGCGGGCGTTCCGGCGCGCGTCACGGCGTCCTCGGCCGCGACCTGACGCAGCGGCGAGAGCCAGGCATAGGCCGCCGCCACGAAGCCCACGCAGACCAGGCCGACCATGGCGGGACGCACCGAGAAGGCCGTGGCCAGCACGCCGCCCGCCACCGACCCGACCGTCCAACCCAGGCCCCAGGACAGCATCCGGCCCGCGGTGTTGACCCGGCCGAGGAGGTGCTCGGGGGTGACCTGCATCCGGTAGGTGATCGAGGTGATGAGGACGAGCTGGTAGGACACGCCCCAGACCACCATGCCCGCACTGGCCAAGGCCCAGTTCGGCGCGAGGGCGGTGGCGAGACCGGCGACCGCCGACACGGGGATGGCGCCGAGCGTGACGCGGGCGGCAGGGAACCGGCGCAGCAGCATCGGCGTCAACGCGGACGCCGCGACCCCACCGATGCCCCAGACCGCGAAGACCAGTCCGAACCGCCACCCGGAGGTGCCGATGTGCAGCACCTGATCGGCCCAGGGGACGAACAGCGCGACGAAGCCGGCGCCGCCCGCGGACTGGAGGGAGCCGACGATCGTGTTGGAACGCACCCCCGGGTGACGCCAGAGGAAGGTCACTCCCTCACGGATGTCCTTGAGCACCACCGACGGTCGCAACGGCGCGAGGTTGGCCCGCACCGTGGACAGGGCGCGACGGACCATCCGGATCAAGAGGGCCGAGACGAGGAAGCTCAGGGCATCCACGGCGAGCAGGGTCGAAGGGTGGGCCACCGCGAGCGCGAGCCCCACGCCGGCCGGGACCACCAGGTCGAGGACACCGCCGACTCCCCAGATGGCGGCGTTGGCCCCACCCACCCGCTCCCGCCCGACGAGCACCGGCAGCGCCCCGAAGTTCGCACCGTCGAAGAAGGTGAACAGGCTCTGGGCGAGGAGTCCGGCGATGAGGACGTGCGGCACGGTCAGGACGTCCAGCCAGTGGGCGACCGGGACCGACCCGATGACCAGGACGTTGGCGAGGTCGGCGGCGACCATCACCCGCTTGCGGTTCCAGCGGTCGCTGAGCGCCCCGGCGAAGAGCCCGATCAGCAGGTAGGGCAGCGCGTCCAACGTGGTCGTCAGCGCGGTCAGGGCGGGCGACCCGGTGAGCGTGTAGACGAGGACCGGCATCGCGACGACGGTGATCAGCGAACCGGTCAGCGAGACGATCCGCGCGGCCCAGTAGAGCCGGAAATCGCGGTCGTCGCGCAACCTGCCCTGGTTGCCGGTCGGGATGTCGCTGCTCACCCGCCCGAGTCTGCCGGTTGAACCCCACTTCAGCTCAACCGCTCCTTCCAGGCGGCTCGATCCTCTTTCGGCGACCCCGATCACAGCGGCCCGGTCGGCCCGGTACGTTCGATTTCATGACCGACTCGGTGCAGCAGCTGGCGGACGACTTCCATGACTACCGGATGCGGACCTCGCCCACCTGGGCGCACATGCTGGGCGACTACCGGTTCGCCCACCAGTACGAGGACGGGTCGAGGGCGGCGGAGGATGCCGAGATCGCCGAGCTGCGCGAGTTCGCAGCCCGCGCCCAGGCCATCCCTGACGAGGGTCTGGACGGACCGGACCGGGTGACCCGCGACATCGTGGCCTTCGATGCGACCACGTCCGCCGACGTGGGTGCGGCGCACTCCTCCGAGTTCGGCGTGGACCCGGTGTTCGGCGTGCAGGTCGCCCTCGGCGTGGCCCTGTCCGGGCTGTCCGTGCCGACGGCGGAGGTCGCGGATGCGATGGTGTCCAAGTACCGCGGCATCGGTCGGTACATCCGCGACTTCGCCGAACGGCACCGTGAGGGAGTCGCATCCGGCCGCACCCCCGCGACCTTCGCCGTGGTGCGCGCCATCGAGCAGGTCGAGCGCTGGCTGGCCACCCCCCTCTCCGAGGACCTGCTCCTCAGTGCGACGAACGAACCGCCGGCGGGCTACGACGTCGAGGCGTGGCGCGGCCGGCTCTCGGACGTCATCGCGGCGGACGTCCGGCCCGCCCTCGAGGTGTTCCGCGACGTGCTGCGGGACGAGGTCACCCCCGTGATGCGACCTGACGAGAAGTGCGGCCTCTCCTGGCTTCCCGACGGCGAGGAGACCTACGCCCGCCTCCTCGCCCGCGACACCACGACGACCCTGTCGGCCGCCGAGATCCACCAGGTCGGCCTGGACCAGATCGCCTCGCTCGCGAAGGAGTACCGCACCCTCGCGCCCGGGGTCGTCGGCACCGACGACCTCCCCTCCATCTACCGTGCGCTGCGCGAGGACCCCGCCCTACGGCACTCCACCACCCCCGACATCGTGGCCGCCTGCGAGACCGCGTTCGCCAAGGCCCGCAGTGTGATGCCGGAGTGGTTCGACCGCCTCCCCGTGGCCGACTGCGTGGTGAAGTCCACCGATGTGGGGGCGGCCGCCTACTACTACCCGCCCGCCGACGACGGCAGCCGCCCCGGCACGTTCTACATCAACACCGCCGACCCGGCGCACTGGGGCCGCTACGAGCTCGAAGCGTTGTCCTACCACGAGGGCATCCCCGGCCATCACCTCCAGCTGGCGATCGCGGGCGAGCTGACCGACGTGCCGAAGTACCGCAGGTTCACGATCTTCAACGCCTACGCGGAGGGCTGGGGGCTCTACACCGAGCGCCTCGCCGACGAGATGGGTCTCTACAGCAGTCCGCTCGAACGGCTCGGCATGCTCACCATGGACTCGATGCGCGCGTGCCGGCTCGTCGTCGACACCGGCCTGCACGCGATGGGGTGGAGTCGGCAGCAGGCCGTCGACTACATGGTCGCCAACTGCCCGCTCAGCGTGGGTGGGGTCAAGGCCGAGATCGACAGGTATGCCGTGCACCCCGGGCAGGCGTGCGGCTACATGATCGGGCGGCTCGAGATCCTGCGGATCCGCCGGGAGGCGCAGGAGCGTCAGGGCGAGCGCTTCGACATCAAGGCGTTCCACAATGCGGTGCTCGATGGTGGCAGCCTCCCACTGGCCGTGCTCGACACGGTCGTGCGCGACCGCCTCCCCTAGCCTCCGGAGTCTGTGCACAGACCCCGGGCCAGGTGCGCACTGATGCGGTCTCTGCGCACAGGTGCCAAGGCCTGTGCACAGACCCGCGACCAGGCCGTTACGGCAGCAGACCGCTGGGCAGGACCGGCGTGGGCGACGACGTGGTCTGACCGCCGGGCAGGTCTGCGGTGTAGACATCCAGCCCGCGGACGAGGTCGACCGAGTAGGCGATGTTGGTCTTGTGCTCGGTTCGGACGTCATGGTTGGTGTAGTCCGGCACCCAGTAGGAGTCCCACACCTCTGAGGCACCCCAGACGGCGTGGCCGTAGGGCTTGATGTCGCGCGGGCTGCGCACGTCCACGAGCTGGGTCCCGCCGCCGTAGAACCCCACTGTGACGATTCCGGACGGGTGGAAGTCGAACCAGTGCGCCGAGCAGAACGCGCCGACCGGCAGCGGGAACGAGCCCAGGTCGGACAGCTCGACCTTGTCGAGCGGCACGATCGCGTCCGGGGTCCCGTCGAGCCGCTTCACCCACCAGGTCTGGAACGACCCGGCCTGGGTGCAGTCGACCTGCTCGTAGTCCTCCTCGGTGACGAGCAGGATGTTGCCGTTGGCCAGGCTGGGCGCGGCCTCGGGGACGAACGACTTGGCATTCGGTCGGAACGAGTTGTGGTGGATGAAGTCGTTGTACCCGTTCTTGGTGGCACCGTCCGGCTCGAACCCGCGTCCGGCGAGTCCGGTGGTGGTGACGACCCGCGGGTTCAGCGGGTCGCGCACGTCGAAGATGGACGAGCCGTTGTAGCCGGTGTGGGTCGCGTACCCGGCCTTGTCGAAGTTCCACTTGTGCCCACCGCTCGGCGAGGCGAAGGGCTGCACCCCGACGGCCGCCGGGTCAGCGTCGACCTCGTGCGGTGCATCGAGGTTGTCGAGGTCGATCATCGAGAAGTTGGTGCGGCCACCCGCGGAGTAGGCGTAGCGACAGTCCCGGTCGTCGACACAGGCCACCGTGTGGGTGCTCGTCGTGGCCGTCGCGCTCGATCGCAGTCGGGGCTTGGTCGGGTCGGTCACGTCGACGACGATGAGCTCCTTGCCCCCAGCCGCCGCAGCGGTGTGCTGGATGTCGGCGGACACGTCGTAGGTGTCCACTCCGATGAGCGCAAAGCGTTCGGTGCCGCCGCTCGTCCTGCGCTCCCCGCAGTTGATCGCCTCGTTCTCGAAGACCAGGTTGGGCAGCGTGCCCACCAGCTTGGGGGCGACCGGGTCGCTGACGTCGAACACGCTCAGCGAGTCCAGCGACGACATGACGAACAGCGGGGCGGTCTTGAGGAAGCAACCCGAGATGCCTGCGGTCTCCGGGAAGTTGGCGGCCAGGCGCAGGTTGGGGCTGGTCACCACCGGCACGTTCGTGCCGTCTGCGTAGGCCTGGCGCGCCGTTGCAGCACGTCCGGCGTCCTTCCCGTGGTCGCCGTGGGCCGAGGCTGTGCCTGCGGTCGCCGGGACCAGGACGGCTGCGGTGGCGGCCGCGACGAGGCCGGTCAGGACGGTGCGGACGGATGGGCTCTTGCGCTTCATGTGTTCCTCCAGAGGTGCGGCTCTGGTCGGACAACGACGGGCAGCCCCTCAGGTCACGAATGCATCACTCAGCTGACGGCGGCCGCCGCTGCCCGCCCGGCCGTGCGACCGGAGAAGATGCAGCCGCCGAGGAAGGTGCCCTCGAGCGCGCGGTAACCGTGCACCCCACCACCGCCGAACCCGGCAACCTCGCCCGCGGCATACAGGCCGGGCACCGGCTGACCCGACGCGGACAGGACGCGCGACGAGAGGTCGGTCTCGAGGCCGCCGAGGGTCTTGCGGGTGAGGATGTTGAGCCGCACGGCGATGAGCGGTCCAGCCTTGGGGTCGAGGATCCGGTGCGGGGTGGCGGTGCGGATCAGCTTGTCCCCACGGTAGTTTCGCGCGCCGTGGATCGCCGTCACCTGCGCGTCCTTGCTGAAGTCGTTGTCGATCTGCCGGTCGCGGTCGACGATCTGGCGCTCGAGGTGGGCCAGCTCGAGCGGGGCATCGGGGGTCAGCGCGTTCATCTTGGCAACCAGCTCGCCCAGGGTGTCGGCCGAGACGAAGTCGGCTCCCTTGTCGAGGAACGCCCGCACCGGACCGGGCATGTCCGCCCGCGCGCGCCCGAGCACGTCCCTGACCGACTTGCCGGTGAGGTCGGGGTTCTGCTCGGACCCCGACAGCGCGAACTCCTTGCCGATGATCTTCTTGGTGAGGATGAACCAGCTGTGGTCGTGCCCGGTCTGGCGCAGGTGCGACAACGTGCCGAGGGTGTCGAACCCGGGGAAGAGCGGCGCCGGCAGCCGGTCGCCGTTGCCGTCGAACCACAGCGAGCTCGGCCCGGGCAGGATGCGGATCGCGTGGGACGGCCAGATCGGGTCCCAGTTCTCGATGCCCTCGACGTAGTGCCACATCCGGTCGCGGTTCACCAGACGACCGCCGGCCGCCTCGGTGATCGCGAGCATCCGGCCGTCGACGTGCGCCGGGACACCGGTGAGCATGTGCTCGGGCGCCGTGCCCAGGCGCTCTGGCCAGTTGGCGCGGACGAGGTCGTGGTTGGCGCCGATGCCACCGCTGGTGACGACGACCGCCTGCGCGGTCAGCTCGAACTCGCCTGCGCTGTCACGGTTGGTGGGGCGGCCGCGGTCGGCACTGTCGGGTGCGAGCAGGGTGCCGCGCACGCCGGTGACCGCGCCGTCCGAGGTGACCAGCTCGTCGACCTGGTGACGGTGCCTGATCTCCACCCGCCCGCTGGCCACGTGCTCGCCAACTCGCCGCAGGAAGGGTGCCAACACCCCGGGACCGGTCCCCCACACGATGTGGAACCGGGGCACCGAGTTGCCGTGGCCGGACGCGGAGCCGTCACCGCGCTCGGCCCAGCCCACGACCGGGAAGAACCGCATGCCCTGCGCGTGCAGCCACGACCGCTTCTCCCCGGCGGCGAAGTCGACATAGGCACGGGCCCACTGGGCGCCCCACTTGTCTTCGTCGTCCAGCCGGTCGAACCCGGCCGAGCCCTGCCAGTCCTGCCAGGCCAGGTCGACGCCGTCCTTGATCCCCATCCGCCGCTGCTCGGGGCTGTCGACGAGGAACAGGCCGCCGAACGACCAGTGCGCCTGCCCGCCGAGGTTGGCCGCACTCTCCTGGTCGACGACCAGGACGCGGCGTCCTGCGTCGGCGATCTCGGCAGCAGCGACGAGTCCGGAGAGGCCGGCTCCGACCACGATGACGTCAGCGTCCATGGTCCCAACCTAGGGGCCGGTAATCGCCGCCGTCACGTGAACGCGGCCAGCCACGACGGAGAACCGCACGTCCGCGAGGGTCTCCACGACGGCGTCGGCCAGGAGGTCGGCCACGGCAGTAGTCGTCGAGACCGCGAGGGTGGCGCACCCGGCAGCGCGGGCCGCCTCGAGGCCACCGGGCGCGTCCTCCGCCACGAGGCAGTCGGCCGGGTCGACCCCTAGCCGCTCGGCCGCGAGCAGGAACGGGTCGGGGTGCGGCTTGCCCCGGCGGACGTCACTCGCGGTGACGACCACGGTCGGAGCGGGGAGACCCGTGGCGGCCAGTCGCGCGTCCGCCAGCGGACGGGTGCACGACGTGGCGATGGCGCAGCGCTCGACCTCGCCGCCCAGGGCAACCAGCGCGTCGAGCGCGCCCGGCAGCACCGTGATGCCGTCGGTGTCCGCGATCTCGATGGCCTCGATCCGGTCGAAGGCGGAGTCCACCCGCTCCGGTGGCAGCAGCGTGGCGATGATCCCCTTCGCCGGGACGCCGTGGAAGCCGGTCAGGTCACGAGGATCGACGCCCTCCTCCTGGGCCCACCGGACCCAGGACCGGATGACGACGGGGATCGAGTCGATCAGCGTCCCGTCCATGTCGAACAGCACTGCCGCGAAGCTGCGGCCTTCGAGGGTCCCCAGGCTGCGCGGCATACCGCAACCCTAGGAGGTGAGGAGTGGCGAAGCGGCGGTGGACCAGGAGGCGAGCCGGTTACGGTGGGGAGGTGAGCACCGACCCCGAGAGCCCACGCCAGCGGCGGCGTGCGCCCCGGCGGCTGGTGCGGCTGGGCGCGCTCGCCCTCCTCTTCGTCGCCTGCAACAGCGGCGGTGTGGCAGCGACGACGCTGTTTCCCAGCAGTGCCGACACGCTCAACTACGGGGCAGACCTGCGGCTCTCGCTCAACCCCGGCGACATCTCGGCCATCCAGAGCCCGACCATCTTTGGCAACATCCGTGTGGACTTTGTGGGGTTGGTCCCGGCGCCCGGCGTGGTCGCCCAGGTGCACGTCAAGGACCGCATCAGCGGTCTGCTCGCGCGGCCCAACATCTCGGTCCAGTCCCTCCAGCCCGGCCCCCTCGAGCTCGAGAAGGCAGCCCGCGGTGGCGCGATCGCGCTGGGTTGGCGGTTCGCGGCCGGGGCCCTCTTCGTCGCCCTCCTCTGCCTCCTCGGGTATGCCGTGTGGCAGCGGCGCGCGCCCGGCCTGCGGTGGAGCGCGGCGGTCGCCACGGTGTGGGTCGCGTCGTGCGTCGCGACGTTCGGAGTCATCGGGCTGACCTACCAGCCGGCCCGGCTCGACACCTTCACGCTGACCGGCGTCCTCGGAACGGTCCAACGCAACGCTGACCTCCTCGAGGGCGTCGAGACCCGGGCCGAGCAGGTCACGCCCTACCTCAAGAACCTGCTGGCCCTGTCGTCAGCGCTCCAGGACAAGTACGTGCCGCAGGAACTCGACCGGCCGGTGGCCGCGCGGTTGCTCCTGGTGTCGGACGTCCACGGTGGGAACCAGTACCCCCTGATGAAGACGATCGTCGAACAGGAACGGATCGACGCGGTCATCGACTCGGGTGACCTGGTCAACTTCGGCACCGCCACCGAGGCGGACGCCGTCAGCCTCCTGCAGGGCATCGAATCCCTCGGTGTTCCCTACCTGTTCGTCAAGGGCAACCACGACGGGCGCTCCGACGTCGACCGCGAGCTGCTGGACCGGCTTGCCGCCGTCCCCAACGTCGTGCTGCTCGAGCCCGACGACCAGACCTATGCGGTCGAGAGCATCCACGGAGTCCGGATCGCTGGGTTCAACGACCCGAGATGGTTCGGCGACGACAACACCAACAACGCTGCGAAGCAGAAGCCGGCGGCGGCGCGGTTCAATGCCGCGATGGCCGACCAGCCCGTGCCCGACATCGTTGTGTCCCACGAGCCAGCGGCCGTGAGAGACGTTGCCAGAGCGGGCATCCGGATCAACGGCCACATGCACGCGAGCCAGCTCCAGGATTCGCGGATCGGAGTGGGCACCTTCACCGGAGGGGGGCCCTTCAGTCACTTCATCGCCAGCGACGGAAACGGGGACAGCGCCGACGCCGGGGAGCTCAGGGGTCAGCCGTCCGCATTCGACATCGCGACCTTCGGCACGGACTGCCGTCTGGCCTCGCTCACCCGCTACCAGTTCCGCAATGTCATCGAAGGACGACCTGCCTACGACAACGTGACGCTTGTCAACGGGTCCCGGATCGAGCAGCGCGCCCCCGACCCTGCTCCGCCGGCCGGTGGAGTCGACGCCACGGGAACCACGAAGCCGGCGCGAAGCTGTGACCTGACGATGGAGCAGACCCGGGAACGCGTGACCGTCGCCCCGCGTTGAACCTCGGCCACCAGCACCGTGCCCAGAGGAGAACCGTGACCGCAGCCGAGTTCGACCGACAGCTCCAGACCTATCTCGACGCCAAGTACCCGGCCCTCGCAGGAATCGACGAGAGCGAATTCCTCGAACTCGTCGAACCGTTGCGGGACAGGGCAAGCCACGCCACAGCCAGCGCCGACGACCGGATCCCGTTCGCTCTTGTCGTCACGTCACGGCTGGTCAGCGCGGACCAGGTCCTGCCGACCATCCACTGGAAAGCCACCACCGGCTGGACCGAGTACACCGCCGACGACCTCGCCGGCTACCGCCCGATCGCCGGCGTGGCCGTGCCGGACCACGCCGCATACCTCCTCACCGACGTCGACACCGGGAAGGCAACCCTCGACGTGCGGGCCAAGGACGCCGTGCCCCTCATCGAGGCCGAAGGACGCACGCCGCTCACCGTCGACGAGGGAGTCAGCCTGCTCGCGCTGTGGCCGGGAATCCTCAAGGACCGCAACGCCTTCTTCCTCCCCGGCGCGAGGGACGCGAGCAAGCGGGTCGCGGCGTTGTGGGTGAGCAAGGGGCACCCGAGGCTCGGCTGGTGCTGGGAGGGCAACCCGCACACTTGGCTGGGATCCGCGTCGTGCGGCGGCAGGATCGCCTGACCGCGCCCGGCACTGCTCAGGTGTCGAGGCCGGCCAGCGAATTCGTCCACACGAAGGCAGACGCGTCCGCTTCCGCACGACAGGTGAGCCGAGCCGCCGCCTGACGGGTTCGCCGGACCGTCACCACGGAGCGCACCGGCACCCCGCCTGCGCCGAGCACCTCCACGCGCCAGTCGTCACCGCTCCTCACCACCTCCCCGGGCCGGACGTCGCCCGCCGCTGCCGGGCCGTGTGCCCGCAGCACCGCAGCGAGCGCGGCCTGCACCGGCGGCGGGTGGGCGGAGAAACCTCGGAGGTGCTCGGTGTCGACGAACCCGAGCAGGTGCCGTTCCACGACGGCGACGGCCGACTCGGCGTCGAGGCTGCCGTACACGGTGCCGTCCGGGACGACCAGGACGTTGGCGGCGAACCGGTCGCCGCCGATGTGGGTGCATTCCCAGGCCTGCTCCGGCCACCGGGCGGCCAGGGCCAGCGCGACGGGCCTCCCGCGCACGGCGCAGCACACGTCGTGCCGACCGTGCGTGCAGACGAGCAGCAGCGGGGTGGGCGGCGGTTCGGGGACAGGGTCGCCGGGGCCGTGAGCCGAGGCGGCCGGGCCGTCGACCAGCACAGGCAGGGCAGCGAGCAGGTCTTCGGACCCGCGCCACGTCCCCCACTGCTGGCGGCCGTCGACGTCCACCACCCCCCACCGACGGACCGCCCCTCGACGCGCTCCGGCACCTCGCTCGACGGGTCTGCGGACGAGGACCACCCGTCCCCCCACGGCCAGGGCCGCCCGATGCAGGCGGGCCGCGACGGTCGAGTCGATGCCCTCGCTGTCGAGGGCCGCGGGTGCCCAGCCACCGGGGTGCTCGACGAGCAGCCAGCGGGTGGCTGGCGCCGCGGTACCCACCAGTGGGTCGCCTCGACGCCGCGCAGACGTCGAACACGGGGGCGTCGTCATGCAGGGACGACGACGCCGGAGCGCAACAGGGTGCGGGTGAGCTCGACGCCGAGGTCGCCCGCCGTCGCGCTGCCAGTGGCGAGCAGCTGCTCTATGGCGGCCAGGTCGTTGCGCTCGACGGCGATCGTGCCGACCCGGCTTCGCAGCACCGTGCGGCCCCCGGCGGCCGGCACCAACGCGGCCGCGACGTGCTCGCGCAGCGCGACCTGCGACGACTCGGCCAGGCTGTTGGCCGCCTCGGCCTGGGCCAGCGGCGCCAGGGGTGCCGGGCGCTGCGCGGCTCTGGCCGACCCGGCGAGACCGGCCAGGAGGTCGCCCGCGTCGACCTGCTCCAGCGCCTCGATCAGGGCGGCCCGCACCGCCTCGACGTCGGCAGGGGCGGGGCCGTCTGCCACCAGGTCGGTGCCCAGCGGCAGGGCCTGCCGCAGCTCGCGCGAGTCGGCTGGCACGCGTCACGGCAGCCTTCAGGAGCTCGTCCGCGACGTGTCTGCGGGTCCACGCGTGGACGCCGATGGTCAGGTGGATGCTCGTGCCGCCGAGGGCGGTGGCCGAGTGGAGGTACCCGCGGGGCAGGTAGAGGCAGTCACCGGGCGCGAAGGTCGCCTCGATCAGCGGCTCGTCCTGCGCGGCCTGCTCGACGGCGCCCCGCCGGGCGGTCCACGGCTCGTCCCGCAGCGGCAGCTCGTGCACGGGCGGGCGGATCCGCCACCGCTTCTCGCCGGCGATCTGCAGCACGAACACGTCGTGGACGTCGTAGTGGTCGCTGAAGCCGGTGTTCTCCGGCGGGGTGACGTAGGCGTTGACCTGCACCGGGTGGCCGAGCTCGCCGGCCAGCGCCTGGGAGAAGTCGACGATCGGGCGCCAGGTCCGGTGCAGCCCCTGGAGCACCAGCGTCGCGCCCTCGGAGAAGTGGTGCAGGACGGCGTCGTCGCTCACCTGGTCACCGATGGCTGCGCCGATCCCCCCACCACGGGTGAAGGTGCGGTCCTCGAGGGTCGTTCCCTCGCGCGCCATCCGCAGGAACGGCGTGCGCAGACCACGGCCGGACACCAGCTCGTCGACCGCGTCCGCGGAGAACAGGTCGGTCAAGACCGACGGCAGGTCAGCCGCCCGGCTGAGCAGGGGTTCGCGGGACCAGTAGCGCTCGCCGAACTCGGCCGGGGTGACGGCCAGCAGACGCGACAGCACCGAGTGCCCACCGCTCGTGGTGGGCACTCGGTGCGATGACGTGGTCGTCACCGAGTCACCTGGTCGGTTGCTCCGTGACCGCTAGGCCTGGCCGTCGGCGCCGCCGTCAGCGCCACCGTCGGCACCACCGTCGGCACCACCGTCGGCACCGCCGTCGGCACCACCGTCGGCACCGCCGTCGTGACCTCCGGGGTTCGCGCCACCGTCAGCCGGACCCTCACCCGCGCCACCGTCAGCGCCACCGTCAGCGCCACCGTCGCGCCACCATCGGCACCGCCGTCGTGACCCCCGGGGTTCGCGCCGCCGTCGGCCACGCCCTCACCGGTGTCGTCGGACTCGGTGTCGGGGCTCAATGGGGTTTCGCTCATGGCTGGATCTCCCTACGTTCGGGCGGCGCCTCGTCGCGTCGCTCTTCCTTCCTATGCCACCGCGGCCCGCCGCGCCACTCAGAACCTGACGTCTGCGCAGGTCAGGGCGCCGGAACAGGTGTCGACGTCGACCGGATCGGGCGCGGCCGAATAGTCCCTACCGGAGGTAAGAACTTGGCAAGGGTTCGTCCTCACCCCGTCACGAGCGCCCACCCCGCCCTACTGTGCGAGCACCGATCCACTGGACTGCAGGGAGAGATCAATGGCGATGACCCGCACGTTCGGCGTACTCGCAGCACTTGGTGCCGCAGCCGCCCTCACTGTGTCAGCAGCACCCGCCCAGGCCGCGAACTCCTATGTGGCACTGGGTGACTCGTATGCCTCGGGCACCGGCACCAGGACCTACATCAACGACGGCACCTCGTGCCAGCGCTCGGTCTACGCGTACCCGTCGCTCATCTCGGCGAGCAAGGGCCTGACCCTCAACTTCCGGGCGTGCTCGGGCGCAAAGGTCGCCGACGTCACCAACACCCAGCTGAGCGCGCTCACCACCGCGACGACGCAGGTCTCGATCTCGGTGGGCGGCAACGACGCCGGCTTCGCGGACGTCCTCACCGAGTGCGCACAGCCCGGCTGGATGAGTGACTGCAACGGTGCGATCGACGGCGCGCAGAGCATCATCAACAACACCCTGCCGGCCAAGCTGTCGACGCTCTACGCGTCGATCAAGGCCAAGGCGCCGAACGCCAAGGTCGTCGTGGTCGGCTACCCGCGCATCTTCCAGGGCGAGGACTGCAACGCGTTCACGTGGTTCTCACCTGCCGAGGAGACCCGCCTCAACCAGACCGCCGACCTGCTCAACAGCAAGACCTCGGCGCAGGCCGGAGCGAAGGGCTTCACCTTCGCCAACCCGACCAGCCGGTTCGTCGGCCACGCGGTCTGCGACAGCACCGAGTGGCTCAACGGCCTGTCGAACCCGGTCGGCGAGAGCTACCACCCCAACGTGGCCGGGCACCGCGACGGCCTCGCCCCGCTCGTCAGCACACCGCTGACCGGGAGCGCCGTCAAGATCAGCGGCAGCACGCTGCGCCAGGCCGAGCTGTCGGCCGACCGCGTGGCCAGCCAGCAGCGTCGCTACGCGGCTGCCGACGCCTCGATCGCACCCGAGCAGTTCCGGGCTCCCGACCTGACGACCGCCGCTGCCAAGGCGGCAGCCAAGCAGGCCGGTGTCGACCTCGGCTCGCGGGCCAGCATCGACGCCGCGGACCGCACCTGGTCCCAGCGGCAGGCAGCCGAGTTCGCCAGGCGCTGAGCGACTGCGCCGAGCAACACAGGCAGACCAACAGAAGAGGGGTATGCCGGGTGGTGACCACCCGGCATACCCCTCTCGTCGTCGTGCGGTGAACCCTCAGGCGCGGCCGTGGGCAGCGCGGCTGCGGCGGCTCAGGGAGTCCACGATGACCGCGAGCAGCAGGACGCCGCCGGTGATCATGTAGCGCTCGGGAGAGCCCAGGTTGACCAGGCTCAGCCCGTTGGAGATCGACTGGATCACGAGGATGCCCAGCAGGGCCGAGTAGGCCGAGCCACGACCGCCGAACAGCGACGTGCCGCCGATGACCGCGGCCGCGATGGCGTTGAGGTTGGTGTCGGTGCCGCCGCTGCCCTGGTTGGCCGACGCGAGGCGTCCGGCCGCGAGCAGGCCGCCGAGGGCCGCCAGGGTCGAGCAGAAGACGAAGACGGAGATGTAGACCCGCTTGACGTTGATGCCGGCCCGACGCGCTGCCTCGACGTTGCCACCGATCGCGAGCACCGAACGGCCCCAACGGGTTCGCTGGATGACGAAGTCGAAGATGACGACCAGTCCGACGAACAGCAGGAACATGTAGGAGACCCCGCGGTCGCGGTTGAGGACGTAGACCGGGATGCTCAGGAGCAGCAGGATCGCCACGCCCCGCACCCCGAGCGTCACCACCGGGGTGGTCGACAGGCCCGCAGCGGTGCGACGCCGGTTGGCCTGCAGCCGGGTCGCGAGGTAGACGAGCACCACGATGACGATGAGGATGTAGGACGCCGCGTCGGACAGGAAGCTGGCCTGGGCGAACTTCACGAGCCCGGAGTCGAACGGGATGTTGATCGACCCCTCCTTGCCGAGCACCTTGAGCTGCAGCCCGAGGAAGGCGAGCAGGCCCGCCAGCGTGATGACGAAGCTGGGCACACCGAACCGCGTGTAGAGCAGGCCGTAGAGCGCACCGATGACCGCACCGGCGACCAGTGAGGCCAGGATCGCCAGCGGGAGCGACCAGCCGTGACCGACGAAGCCGACAGCGAGGATCGCGGCTGACAGGCCGCTGATCGACCCGACCGACAGGTCGATCTCGCCGAGCAGCAGGACCAGCACGATCCCCAGGGCGATGGTGCCGGTGGCGGCGCTCTGCTGCGTCAGGTTGACCAGGTTGCGGCTGGAGAGGAAGGCGTCGTTCTCGAAGGCGAACACGCCCCAGATCACGACGAGCCCGACGACGACCGGCAACGAGCCCAGGTCTCCGCTGCGCAGCCGTGAGAGGAACGCGCGCAGGAAGCCACCGATGCCCTGGGAGGCGATCAGCCGCTCGTCCTGGAGGTCGGCGGGGAGGGCGGCCGTGCCGTCGACGGGCTGGA
The DNA here is from genome assembly GCA_963740865.1 of uncultured Actinomycetota bacterium. GTDB lineage: Bacteria > Actinomycetota > Actinomycetes > Actinomycetales > Dermatophilaceae > Pedococcus. The sequence goes on along the minus strand of CAVUGH010000023.1, from coordinate 162,801 downwards.
CCTCGGGCGTCGGGGTGGGGGTGCTCATGACTGCTCCTCCGTGGTGGCAGTGGGGGCGGCAGTGTGGGTCTCGCGACGGGCGGCCCGTTGGGAGACGGCGTTGGTCGTGGCGCCGGTGATGGCGGCGATGATCTCCTGGCTGGTGGTCTGGCTGACGTTGAACGTGCCGTTGTTGCGGCCGAGCCGAAGCACGCTGACCCGATCGGCCACGGCCATCACGTCGGACATGTTGTGGCTGATCAGGATGACGCCAAGTCCGTTCTCCCGCAGGCGTTCCACGAGGTTGAGGACCTCGGCGGTCTGGGCGACGCCGAGCGCCGCGGTCGGCTCGTCGAGCATCACGACCTTGGGCGCGCCGAGCAGGGACCGCGCGATGGCCACGGTCTGGCGTTGTCCACCGGACAGGCTGGCGACGGGGATGCGCACGGAGGGGATCTTGGCGCTCAGCTGGCGCAGCAGCCGCCAGGACTCCTGCTCCATCGTGACCTCGTCGAGGGCGCGGCCGCGGTAGAGCTCGCGACCGAGGAACAGGTTGGCGACCACGTCGAGGTTGTCGCACAGCGCGAGGTCCTGGAAGACCGTGGCGATCCCGAGGCCCTGGGCCTCGGCCGGGCTGGAGACGCTCGCGGACTGTCCGTCGAACGTCATCTGCCCGTCGTCCGGGGTGTAGACCCCGGCGATGGTCTTGACGAGCGTCGACTTGCCGGCGCCGTTGTCACCGACGAGCGCCACGACCTCTCCCGAGTGCACGTCGAAGTCGATGTCCTTGAGCGCCTGGACGGCGCCGAAGCGCTTGGAGATGCCAGTCAGCGCCAGGACGGCTGTCGTCGGCGGTGAGAGGGTCGCGGTCATGTCAGTCCTTCGGGTGGTTCGGTGGGGCCGGAGCGGGTGCGAATGCCGTTGCGCCGGAACATGTCCGAGGCGTCGGTATGCCGCGTGCACCGGCGGGTGGGAACGGCGCCGAGGCGCTGCTCCCACCCGCTGGTGTGCGGTGCGTCAGCTCAAGCCTGCCTTCGCGCAGGCATCTGCGAAAGCGCTGGTGCAGATGTCGGTGATCTTGTAGACGTTGTCCTTGACGATCGTGTCCTTGACCTTGTCCTTGGTGACCGCGATCGGGTCGAGGATGGTCGAGGGCACGCCCTCGGTGTCGGTGGTCGACGCGGGCTTCTGCTTGTTGGCCAGCGCGATAGCCGCCTTGGCTGCAGCCTCGGCCTCCGGGGGGACCGGCTTGTAGATCGTCATGGCCTGGTCTCCGGCGAGGATCCGCTGGATCGCGGCGAGCTCGGAGTCCTGACCGGTGACGGGCGGCAGGGGGGTGACGCCGCCGGCCTTGAGGGCGGCGATGGCGCCACCACCGGTGCCGTCATTGGCGGCGTAGACACCGACGAGGTTGCCCTTGACGGCCGAGATCTGGCCCTCCATCCAGGCCTGGGCCTTGTCGGGGCTCCAGTCCGGGGTGTCGTACTCGGCAGCGATCTTGAAGCCGCTGGAGTCGAGGACGCTGTGGGCGCCCTTCTTGAAGGACCCGGCGTTGGGGTCGGTCGGCGAGCCGTTGATCATGACGATGTCGCCGGACGTCTTGCCGCCGGCCTTGATGGTGTCGACGAGGGTCTGGGCCTGGATCTTGCCGACCGTCTCGTTGTCGAAGGACACGTAGTAGTCGGCGCCGGCGATGAACCGGTCGTAGGCGACGACGGGGACGCCCTGGCTCTTGGCGCTGGCGACGACGGAGGCGGCGGCCTTGCCGTCGACCGGGTCGAGGACCAGCACGTTGGCGCCCTGGGTCAGCGCGGCCTCGGCCTGCTGCTGCTGCTTGGCAGGGTCCTGGTCGGCGTTGCTGTAGATGATCGTGCAGTCCGCGCAGTCCTTCTTGACGGCGGCCTCGAAGAGCGGCCGGTCGAAGGTCTCGTAGCGGGTGGTCTTGGACTCGGGCAGCAGGAGGGCGATCTTCTTGCCGCCGCCACCACTGGACGAGCTGCTGCCGGAACCGGAGTCGTCGCCGTTGCCACAGGCGGCCAGCGACGCGAGGCCGAGACCAGCCACGAGAGCGGCCCCGGCGAGACGAATGGAACGGGTGGGCATAGCTGAACTCCCTTGGTCAGGCACCGGCAACCACGATGGTGCGGGCATGAGGTGAGTTAAGCGCTGACCGACCCTTGACGTCAAGAGTTGAATTCAAGAAATGGACGCGGCAGTTGCCAGAATGCCCTCGTTGGCGGGCAGCAGAGCCGCTGCACAGACCAGTGCACCGACCACGTCGGCGTCGGTCTCGAGCTCGCTCTCCCGCAGCACGACGGACGCAGCGGCGCTCGGGATGGCGCAGCGCTCGAGCGACGCGCGCATCGGGCTGATGATGATCGAGCCGACTCGGGACAGCTGCCCGCCGAGCACGATGACTTCGGGGTTGAGCAGGTTGACCAGCCCCGCGACCGCGACCCCGAGGTGCCGGCCGGCGTCCTCGAGCACGCGCCTGCACCCGGGGTCCCCGTCGAGCGCTCGGGTGATCACGTCACGCAGGCTCAACGGACCGTGTGAGGAAGCCAGTGCCTCGAGGAGGCCGCGTGCTCCTATGTAGGTCTCCAGGCACCCGCGGTTGCCGCATCGGCAGACCGGGCCGTTCTCGTCGATCGTGAGGTGCCCGATCTCACCTGCGGTGCCAGCGGCTCCACGGAAGAGGTCGCCGTCGAGGATCAGCCCGGCACCCACGCCATACGAGAGCTTGATGTAGACGCCGTGCTGAACTCCCTGCAGCACACCGCATCTGAGCTCGCCCAAGGCCGCGAGATTTGACGTGTTGTCAACAGCCACGGGAGCCTGGATACGCCCCTGCATCTCGGCCGCCACGGCAACGCCGCGCCAACCGGGCAGGATGCTCTCACTGCCCACCTGACCCGAGACGGAGTCGACCGGCGCGGGGATGCCCACGCCCACCGCGCGCACGTCGGCCATCGTCTTGCCGGCCTTCTCCACGAGATCGAGCAGCAGGCGAGAGGCCCGGTCCATGCCCTCGTCCGCGGCGTGGTCGGCAGGCAGCGGCATCCGTTGGCGTCCGATGATGTTCCGCGGCCCGGTCCCGAGGGCGACCCGGACGTCGCGGTCACCGAATGCGATCCCGGCGATGAGCGTGTTCCCGGTCGCGAGCGACACCAGCACGGCCCGGCGTCCGTTGCGGATGCTCGGCTCGAGCTGGACGGCTCCGGCGGTGTCCAGCTCCTTGACCATGTTGGACACCGTCGCCGGGCTGAGCCCGGTGAAACCGGCGATCTCCACCTGCGTCATCGCACCCTGGTCCCGCAGCGCATCGAGGACGCGCAGACGGTTGGCTTCACGCAGGGACGCCTGCGAGCCAGGAGCCGCCGGGGTTGAGTTCACGGCCTAAACATAAAGGGTGAGGCGGTCAAACGGTAGGGATGACCGACAGGCCGTGTCCGAACGCGAACAGCGGGTCGTCATAACCGGGGACGTCCTCACCATGTCGGCGCACCTGGTCCATCGACCGCGGCAGGTCGAAGGGCAGCCGTCCCACGGGCGCGATGGCGCCGGTGAGTGCGTCGACCAGGGCTTCGTCGCTCGTGCCGTAGCTGCCCACGAGTGCGCTGGTCAGCGGCAGCAGGGGGGTGAGGACCGCAGGGCGGTCCAGGACGATGTCGACGACCAGCGGGCAGTGGGCGGCGATCCGGCCCAGGCGCGCCACCAGGCCGGGCGGGAAGTCGAGTGAGCCCTGGTGGAACCACGACTCGAGGAAGAGGTCGGATCGTGGGTCGAAGGGGGCCTGCAGCCGCACCAGAGCGAGGTCGGCGTCCTCGGGTCGGTCGACCCGATCGCCCAGCGCGGCGACGGTCTCGGGCGACATGTTCTCGGCGTAGATGCGCTGACCCCTGGCGAGCGGCAGGACGGGCGCGCGGCCGTCCGCACCGTTCTGGAGGATGGTCACCGACCGGGCCTGGGCGGCATACCCGGCATCGCGGAAGTCCCTGCGCCCCACCGTCTGTGCTGCGGCATCCTCGTCGACGTACGGGTTGTCGAACAGCCCGAGCCGGAACTTCACGGTCAGCAGCCGGCGCGCCGACTCGTCGATGCGCGCCTCGCTCACCCGACCCTCGGCGACGAGCTCGAGGAGCAGCTCGACACACTCCTCACCCCCGAACTGGTCCGAGCCGGCCTCGATGATCAGCTCCATCCGCGCAGCGGGATCGAGGTGCTCGACCCCCCAGGCCCGCGCGGGGAGGACCTGGTCGCCGACGTGGTTGTCGTTGACCAGCTCCCAGTCCGTGACGACGACGCCGTCGTACCCGAGCGCGCCCCGGAGCAGGCCGGTGATGATCTGCTTGTTGTAGCCGAAGCCGACCTCCTCGACCTTCTCGCCGTGGATCTCCAGGCCGACCGGCATGCCGTAGTAGGGCATGATCGCGGCGGTTCCTGCGGCGATGATCGGGGGGAACGGCTTGAGGTGGTCCGCGAACCGTCCGCCGGGATAGACCTGCTCGCGGCCGTAGGGGAAGTGCGCATCGTCGCCGTCCTTCTGCGGGCCACCGCCGGGGAAGTGCTTGCTCGTGCACGCGACGCTGCCCGGCCCGAGCGAATCCTGTTGGAAACCTTGGAGATAGGCCACTGCCAGCTCGGTCACGAGGTCGGGGTCCTGGCCGAAGGTGCCCGACTGGCGGGCCCACCGCGGCTCGGTGGCGAGGTCGAGCGTGGGGTGCAGTGCGGCACGGATCCCGACGGCGCAGTACTCCTGACGGGCGATGTCACCGAACTCCCGCACGAGGTCCGCGTCGCGCAGGGCGGCCAGTCCCAGGGACTCCGGCCACTGTGAGAAGGACTTCGCCGCGAACGAGGCGCCGGCGTTCTCGATGAACGCGTGCCGCGGGTCCGTCGAGACCGTGACGGGTATGCCGTGTGGTGTCTGCTCGGCGACGGCCTGGAGCGCGTTGTGCCAGCGTGCCGCCATCCGGGGGTCGTCGAGGGCGTGCACGTTGAAGTGGGTCAGGTGCTTGCGGAGGACCACGTCGGAGGTGCCCGACTTGCTGATGGCGCCCGGTTCCTCCAGGACCGTCCCGTCGAGGCCCGCCTCGATGACGGTGTGGAACATCAGGCCGACCTTCTCCTCCAGCGACAGCCGGGGCAGCAGGTCGGCGACCCGTTCCGCGACGGTCAGACGGGAGTCCTCGAAAGGGTCCATCCGATCGTTCCCGTTGAGGTCGCGGTACTCGACTCCCTCGGGGCTGGTCTTCCTGACCGGGTGCATGGGGTCCTCTCAGGTCTGTCTCGTGGGTCGTCTCCGGCGCCGTGTGCCCCAGGCCTATCAGGGGATGCCTGAGGCACACGACGGGTCCGAAGGCGACTAGGCGATGCCTGCGCCGAACTCTTCCAGGCCGATGACGGGCTGCAGCGCCCGCTTGACGTCGGCCGTGCTGAACGCGCGACGGAGCACGTTGTCCGCCAGGACGTTGCCGATCGCGCCCATGACCATGGCCTGGTCGAGGGAGAGGTAGCGCTCGGCGATCTTGCCGGACTTGACGGCGACGGCGTCGTAGAAGCCGCCAGCACCGTAGGCCTTGAGCTCGTCCTGGATCTTCGCGAGGTTCGTGAAGGCGTGGTCGGGCTCGTGCATCATCGCGAGGAACGCCGCGTGGGGCGTCACGACCCCGTCGCCGAACGTGGGGTTCGGGTTGAGGGCGTCACGGCAGTTGGCGTAGGCGAGCTTGACGTCGGTCTTCTCCTGATCGGAGAAGTAGCCCTCGGGGTTGAGCCCCAGGACGTCCAGGCCGTACTCGCGGTAGCCACCGGCCGGGTTGCTCGACGGTGAGAAGCCCCAGTAGCCGTAGCCGGCCTCGTTCAGGCCGTGCTCACGCTGGGCACGGACGTGTAACGGGTGGTTGATGCCCCAGCTGCGCGGCGCCCAGCTCGACTCGGGGACGAACACGTCGGGCATGAGCTCCTCGAACATGCTGCCGCCCCAGCCGGGGACGATGTGCATGCCACGGTAGGTGTAGGCGCCCTCGTAGACGTCGACACCCAGGTAGGTGCGGTTCTCCCCCACTGGCTGCATCTCCTGCCAGTTCCAGCCACAGTCTCCGGGGAAGGTCCGCCACATCGCGAAGTACTGCGAGGCCGGGATCTGGCCAGTGATGATGCCGAGGTAGCTCGTGATGCGCGTCTCGGACACCGTGGTGTCGTAGTGGTGGTTCTTCGTGTACCAGACGTCCGGGCCGATGCCGATCGTGTTGCCGAGAGCGAAGTCATCCTCGTTGGGCGGCGTTCCAGGGTAGAAGCCGCCGTAGATGAGCCCGGGCTTCCGTGCGGCGTTCGTGTCGTAGTACATGTCCCAGCGCATCCGACCGAAGATGCGTCGGGCGAGGGGGGCGGCGCCCTTGTCGGCCGACATCACGACCTTGAGGGCGGCACCCAGCCAGCCGTTGTCCACCGAGGAGCAGAACGGGTAGACCCGGTTGCCGTCGGTCGGCCACGTCGTGATGACGTCGCCGGTGGCCTCGTCGTACCAGTTGTAGAACTGGCCGCTCGGAGTGTGGTGCTTCATCCGCAGCAGGGTGGTGAGGGTCTGGATGAGGCGCTTGGTGCACTCGCCCTTGGAGATGATGCCGAGCTCGCGCGCCACCACGGCGGACCAGAGGTAGCCGCCGATGTTGGTGGGCGAGGTGTAGCCGGACCGGTCGCCAGCACCCAGACCCGCGTTGATGTTGTCGCCCACCAGCCCGGTCTTCTCGTCGGTCATCGCGACGAGGCTGTGCCAGGTGTCCGTGGCCCAGCCGTGCACGCGCGCGGACTGGGCGGCGGCGCCCAGGTCGGTTGCGCGAAGGAACGCGGGGGCGCTCACGGCAGGTGCACCGGCGGCCGACGCGCGGCTGGCAGTGAGGCCCACCGCCGCCGCGGCGGTCGCGCCGACGAGCAGCTGGCGGCGGCTCGGCGAGGCGTACGCGGGGACGGACTGGGTGGGTGCGCCGGTACCGGGTGCGGTGTACGGCGTACTGGACGTGGGGAGGTGAAACTTGGCCATGGGTGATGCTCCCATCGTGGTTGGTTCACTTGTGCCGGGGTGACGCGGACTTTCAGTGGTGATGCGGACTGCCTGGGTCCGGGCGTCCTGGTTGGTGGTGCGGCCGGCTGCGTGCGTCCGGCCTGGTGGTACGGCTACTTGATTCCGGTCGTGGCGATGCCTTCGATGAAGCGCCGCTGGAAGACCAGGAAGATCGCGAGGACGGGAAGGACCACCACGGTGGCCCCGGCCAGAAGGAGTCCGTACTGCGTCGAGTTCTGGCCGGTCGAGTAGAGAGCGAGGGCAACGGGAAGGGTGTAGCGGTCCTCGTTCTGTGCCACGACGAGCGGCCACAGGAAGCTGTTCCAGCTACCGAGGAAGGTGAGGATGCCGAGTGTCGCCAGGGCCGGACCCGCCAGGGGTAGGAAGATCTGCCGGAAGATGCGCATCTCGTTGGCCCCGTCGACCCGACCCGCGTCGAGCAGGTCCCTCGGCAGCCCGAGGAAGAACTGCCGCATCAGGAAGACCCCGAACGGTGCCACCAAGAACGGCAGGATCAGCCCGGGCAGGGTGTCGATGAGGCCGATATTGGCCACGAGGACGAACAACGGCACGAAGGTCACGACACCGGGGATCATCAGGGTGCCCATCACCATGCCGAACAGCGCCCTCTTGCCCTTGAAGTTGAGCATGGCCAAGGCGTAGCCCAGCATCGAGCAGAAGAGCAGGTTGCCCGCCGTCACCGCCACGGCGACCACGGTGGAGTTGAAGAAGTACTGCTTGAAGTTCAGCCGGGAGAACAGCTGGGTGTAGTTGTCGAGCGTCGCGGTCTGCGGCCACCAGGTCGGGGGGCTCTGCAGCAGCTCGCCCTGGGTCTTGAAGCTGCCCAGCACCATCCAGGCGAACGGGGAGATGACTGCGAGGAGGAAGACGGTGAGGACGGCGTAGAGCCACCACTTGCTCTGTGATCGGGAGTTCATGTCGTCACCTCACGTGTTGTCGCGCAGCAGGCGGAACTGGATGGCGGCCACGACGGCGATCACCGCGAAGATCAGGTAGCTCATCGCGGCTGCGTAGCCGTAGTTGCCGAAGCCGAACTGCTTGAACGTGTAGTAGGACACCGTCATGGTGCTGTTGAGGGGGCCGCCCTGGGTCATGACGAACGGCTCCTCGAACACCTGGATGAAGCCGATCGAGGTGGTCACCGAGACGAAGAGCAGCGTCGGGCGCAGCATCGGGATGGTGATGTGGCGGAACCGCTGCAACGCACTGGCGCCGTCGATTGCGGCTGCCTCGTGCAGGGACCATGGAACGCCCTGCAGCCCGGCGAGGAAGATGATCATCCCGGTGCCGAACGAGCGCCACGCCGCCATGAGGATGATGCCGGGCATCGACCAGTTGGGGTCACCCAGCCAGTTGGGGCCGTCGAAGCCCACCCAGCCCAGCACGGTGTTGATGAGCCCGCCCTCGTACTTCAGCAGGAAGCGCCAGACCACGGCTACGGCGACGATCGAGGTGATCACCGGCAGGTAGAAGCCGAGGCGGAACGCCGACCGGAAACGCGTGATGCCCTTGTCGAGCGCAACCGCCGCCGCCAGCGCGAGGACCATGGTCAGCGGGACCCCCACCACCACGAAGTAGGCCGTGTTGAGCGCCGCCTTGCGGAAGATCGGATCGGAGAACGACCTCGTGTAGTTGTCGAGGCCGACGATGTCCACGGCGAACGGGCTGCGCAGGTCCTTGGACTTGGTGTCCGTGAAGCTCATGAACAGCGACTGGATCAGGGGCCAGGCCGTGAAGATGAGGAAGAGCAGGCAGAACGGCAGCGCGAGCACCCACGCCGCCCGCCCTTCGCGAATGGCCTTGCCCTCAGCACCCCCCCGCCGGGGGGACGAGCTGGGGTTGCCCGTCCCCCCGGCGGGGGTTACCTCGGTGGTGGTGGCCATGACTACTGGCCGGTGCCGATCGAGTCAGCCTGCTGCTGCACCGTCTTCAGTGCCGCAGCGGGGTCGGCGCCCTGCTTGGTGACCTTCTCCATCTCGGTGTCGAAGCTGGCGACGACCTGCTCCCAGGTGGGGAAGGTCGGCGGCGCCTGCGCGGTCTCGAGCTGCTTGCCGAACGTGGCCAGCTTGGCGTCAGCCGTGAGGGCCGGGTCCTGCCAGGCGGACTTGACCGCGGGAAGGTCGGTCGAGGACTGGTACCACTTGACCTGGGTCTTGGGGTCGCTCAGCCACTGGATGAACTTCCAGGCGGTGTCGCGCTGCTTCGACTTCTTGAACACGACCAGGTCGGATCCACCGACGAACGACGACGACGTGGTCTTGGCCGGGATCTGCATGACGTCGTACTGGTCCTTCTTCACACCGACCTTCTCGACCGCGGACATCATCCACGGGCCCGAGAGGAACATCGGCACGCGGCCGCTCTTGAAGTCCGGCTCGGTGGTCGGCGTGGCCGGTGCCGCCTTGTCGGAGATCCCGTCGGTGAAGTAGCTCTGGTAGTACTTCACCGCTTCGAGAACCTCGGGGCTGTCGAAGTTGTAGGCCTTGCCGCCGTCCTTGGTCAGGTCAGCGTCGTTGGACCAGCCGAACGGCATGATCGACTGCCACGAACCGACGCCACCAGCCTGGAAGCCCATGCCGTACTTGGCGCCGGCCTTGGTCTGCATCGCCTTGGCCATCGACTTCAGGCCGTCCCAATCGGTGGGGGCCTTGTCGTAGCCGGCCTTCTTGGCGAGGTCGGTGCGGTAGTAGACGAGGCGGGTCTCGACGTACCACGGGACACCGAAGGAGGTGCCGTTCACCTCGGTCGTCTTCTGGGCGCCCTCGAAGAAGGCGGACTTGTCGATCGACGGAGGAGTCGGGTCGAGCGCGTCGTTGCCGGCGAACTCACCCATCCAGGTGGTGCCGACCATCGCGGCGTCCGGCGTGGTGCCGGCCGTGATCGCGGTGGTGAACTTCTGGTATGCCGCGTCCCACGGGATTGCCGTGACGTTGACCTTGGCGCCGGGGTTGGCTGCCTCGAACTCCTTGGCGAGAGCGGGGAGCTTGTCGCCCTCGGCACCCATCGCCCAGACGGTGATGGTGCCAGTGGCCTTGCCTGAGCTGACGTCCTTGCCTGTCTCGCTTGCGGTCGAGCCTGCTTCGTCGCGGCCGCAGGCCGTCAGGGTGAGCGCTGCGGCGGCGATCGTCGCGACCGCCATGGCGGAGGTGCGTCTCATCGGGTTTCTCTCTTTCCTAGGGGGGAGGGGATGACGGAGGTGAAGTTGGTGGGTAGATGCCCCGGACCGGTCACGGCGAAACACGGCCGGGGGGACAGCCGCACGACGACCGGATGACCAGGCTGGTCGGGATGACCTGGGGCCGGTCCCCGACCGGGGCTCCGGTGATGCGCTGGTGGAGGCGGTCGGCTGCGCTGGCTCCGAGCTCGCGGACCGGCTGGCGCACGGTGGTCAGACCGGGCTCGACGTAGCGAGCGGTCATGACGTCGTCCCAGCCGACGATGGCGATGTCGTCGGGGACGACCTTTCCACCCTCGCGCAGCCGCTTCATCACGGCCAGGGCGAGCTCGTCGTTGGCGCAGACGAGCGCGTCCGCGGACAGCTCGCCAGACAGGAGTCGGTCGGCGAGGGCGGTGCCATCGACCTCCCGCAACGCGACCCGCAGCGGTTCTGCGGCGGAACGGTGAGCCGCCTCGTGGGCGGCGACGAAGCCGGCATACCGGTCGCGCACGTCTGGTCCGGACGTGGGGTCACCGGCGAAAAGGACCCGCTTGCGACCGTGCCCCAGCACGTGGCTGGTGATCTCCTGGGCGCTGCCGGTGTTCTCGGAGGTGACGGTGTCGATATCCGGACGCGCGTCACCGGCAATGAGCACAACGGGTTTCGAGCCGTGCAGTGCGGTCACGGTGCTGTCCGGGATGGCCGACGAACCCAGCATGGCCAGTCCGTCGACGCGGGTCGCGAGGTTGCGGACGGCGCGGGCCAGGTCGCTCTTGCCCTCGGCCAGCATGAGGACGACGCTCTGGCCGAGCTCTGCAGCGCGGGACTCGAAGCCCATCAGCAGCTCGGAGTAGTAGGGACCGGAGAGCTCGGGGAGGACCAGGCCGTGGGCCTCGTGGTGGCGCACGGCCAGGCTGCGGGCGGCTGCGAGGGGCACGTACTTGAGCTCGTCGGCCGCCGCGAGGACCCGTTGGCGGGTCTTCTCCGACACGGCCGTGGAGCCTTGGAGGACCCGGGAGACGGAGGCGATGGAGACACCAGCGAGCTCGGCGACGGAGTAGATCGTCGTCCCGGTGCTGGGTGTCGAGCCGGTTGCCACAGGTCTGCCTTCCTCGTTGAAAGCGCTTACATCCGAGATCGACCTTGCCACGGGTCGGGCGATTGGCGCAAGAGGTGCCGGTCGCGAGAGTTGTCCTCAGAGGCCCGCAATGACCGATTCTCGGGGGCTCGACGAGGGCCGGATGTCAGCCGGCGAGCAGCACGTCGGCGAGCGTCGCGTCGAGCACCAGGCCGTGGACCAGACCACCCGCGAGAGCAGCCCTGACGGCGGGGGCCTTGGATGCTCCGGAGACCACCGCGATCACCTCTGGCACCCGCGCAAGGTCCTCGGGGTCCATGGTGATCAGACGCGCAGCAACCTTGGGCCGCAACGTCTTTCCGCTCTTGTCGAAGAAGATCCCGGCGAGCTCGCCGACCACTCCCCGGCTCGCCAGGTCGCGCTGTTCCGCGTCGTCGAGCAGGTCGTGGATGGTCGACTCGCCGGGCTGCCAGGCACCGATGCCCACGACGGCCTTGGTCACGACCGAGGCGCGCGCAAGACCCTCGACCACGGCCTGCTGGCGACGCAGTGCGTCGGCGCTGGATTTGGTGTCGAGGACAAAGGGCGCATAGAAGACATGTGCCTTGCCACCGGACAACCGGGCGGCTCGCCGGACGATGTCCACGGCACTGCTGTCGAAGTCGGGCAGGGCGATCGCGCCGGTCAGCTGGACCACCTCCACGCGCGGCAGCGCGGTCAGCGCGGCCACCACTGCATGCACGTTGCGCGACCACGGCAGCCCGAGCACGTCGCCGTCCACCAGGACCTCGGTGAGCAGGTCGGCGGCCGCCCGTCCGAGCTGGTGCCGGACGGCCACCGGGTCGGCATCCGCAGTGTCCACGACGACCGCATGGGCCAGGCCGAACCGCTCCTGCAGCTGGGCCGAGGCATCGACGTCGAGGGAGCCCTGGCGGACGATCTCGATGCGGACCAGGCCACGCTCACGGGCCGACTCGAGCATCCGGGCCACCTTGAAACGACTGATCCCCAGCTCGTCGGCGATCTCGACCTTGGACTGGTTCTGGAGGTAGTGCCGCCTCGCGACGGCAGCCAGCATCACCAGCTCGGCCGGTCCGTCGTCGATCACCTGCACATCCTTGCCGTTGACAGGTTCGGCTTGCGCCGATTTACTCGTCTTACTCGTTTGGGCATCATGTCGCTCAAATGAGCACCAGTCAAACTGACGCCGTCAATGGCGACGGAGGAGGACGCGTGCGTAGTCGAAACTCCAAGGCCACGTTGGTCGCAGCGACGACCGGCCTGGCGCTGAGCCTCACGGCCTGTGCCGGGTGGGGCGGCGGCGGTGTGGGGGGTGGTGGTGCGAACAGCATCAACGTCCTGATGGTCAACAACCCCCAGATGGTCGACCTGCAGAAGCTCACGGCCGACAACTTCACCAAGGAGACCGGGATCCGGGTCAACTTCACGGTGCTCCCCGAGAACGACGTCCGCGACAAGATCAGCCAGGAGTTCTCCAGCCAGGCCGGCCAGTACGACGTGGCGTCGTTGAGCAACTTCGAGATCCCCATCTACGCCAAGGCCAAGTGGATCGCGCCGCTCGACACCTACCTCGCGTCGGACACCGAGTTCGACCAGGCCGACATCCTCAAGTCGATGACCACCTCGCTCTCGAGCGAGGGCAAGGTCTACGGCGAGCCCTTCTACGGCGAGTCCTCCTTCCTGATGTACCGCAAGGACGTCCTCGCGGCCAAGGGCATCACGATGCCGGCCAAGCCCACCTGGCAGGAGGTCGCCGACATCGCGGCCAAGGTCGACGGCGCCGAGCCCGGGATGAAGGGCATCTGCCTGCGCGGCCAGCCCGGCTGGGGACAGATCTTCGCTCCCCTGACGACCGTGGTGAACACCTTCGGCGGCACCTGGTTCGACAAGGACTGGACCCCCAAGGTCGATGCGCCGGAGTTCAAGGAGGCGGTCAACTTCTACGTCGACCTCGTCCGGGCCCACGGTGAGAAGGGTGCACCGCAGGCCGGTTTCACCGAGTGCCTGAACAACCTCATCCAGGGCAACGTGGCCATGTGGTACGACGCCACGTCGGCCGCCGGTTCGCTCGAGGCGGACGGCTCGAAGTACAAGGGCCAGTTCGGCTACGCCCCCGCTCCCGTCGTCAAGACCGACTCCGCCGGATGGCTGTACGCCTGGTCCTGGAGCATCCAGCAGGCCAGCACCAAGAAGGACAACGCCTGGAAGTTCATCTCCTGGGCGAGCTCGAAGAAGTACGAGGAGCTCGTGGGCACCGAGGTCGGCTGGACCAGCGTCCCGGCAGGCAAGCGGGCCTCGACCTACGAGAACCCCGAGTACCTCAAGGTCGCCTCTGCCTTCGCGGAACCGACCAAGGCGGCCATCGAGGCGGCCGACCCCGAGAACCCGGGCGCGCAGCCTCGACCGGCCATCGGGATCCAGTTCGTCGACATCCCCGAGTTCCCGGATCTCGGGACCCAGGTCAGCCAGGACGTCAGTTCGGCGATCGCCGGAAAGATGTCCGTGGATGACGCTCTGAAACGTGGCCAGCAGCTCGCCGAGGACGTCGCCGAGCGCTACCAAGCGAGGGGGCAGTGATGAGTATCACCCCACAAAGTTTTGCGTTCCTTCGTCACTCCGATACTTCGCGGGGGCCCCGATGAGTTCGACGACCGCCACCAAGACCGGGACCGGCACCACCCGGCCGCCTGCTCCGAGCAAGGCGCTCCAGCGTTCCGGGGACTGGGCCCGCAGGGCTCCGCTGCTCCCGGCGCTCATCTTCACCATCCTCATGACGCAGCTGCCGTTCGTCGCGACGATCGTCATCTCGTTCATGAACTGGAATGCCTACTACCCGGAGGAGCGCGGCTTCGCCGGGGTGGACAACTTCGCCCGCGTCTTCACGGACACGAACACCCGCAAGGCGGTCTGGGTCACCATCCTGCTGACCGTCTCGGTGGTGCTCATCTGTCTGGCACTCGGCCTAGGGATCGCGCTGCTGCTCGACCGGAAGTTCCGTGGTCAGGGCATCGTCCGCACGATGATGATCACGCCGTTCCTCATCGTGCCGGTGGCCGCGGCGCTGCTCTGGAAGCACGCCCTCTACAACCCGGAGTACGGCCTGTTCAACGGTCTGCTGAAGACCCTCTTCGGTGAGAACGCGCCGCAGCCGGACTGGATCACCAACAACCCGCTGGCCGCGATCATCGCAGCGCTGGTCTGGCAGTGGACGCCGTTCATGATGCTGATCCTGTTGGCGGGCCTGCAGAGCCGACCCCTCGACGTCGTCGAGGCGGCTCGCATCGACGGTGCGAACAGCTGGCAGATCTTCACCAACATGACGCTGCCGCACCTGCGTCAGTACATCGAGCTGTCCGGCCTGCTCGGCGCGATCTACGTGGTGCAGAACTTCGACCACGTCTTCACCATCACCTCGGGTGGCCTGGGTACGGCGAACCTGCCCTACTTCATCTACCAGACCTTCTACACCGCCCAGGACTACGGGCGGGCATCCGCTGCCGGCGTCGTCGTGGTCATCGGCACCATCATCATCGCGACCGCCGCCCTGCGGACCGCGTTCAGCCTGTTCAAGGAGGAGTCCTGATGAACATCACCCCACAAAGTTCTGCGCTCCTTCGTCGCTCCGAAACCTTGCGGGGGCCTCGATGAGCACCGCCACCACCCCCGGGACGGGGACCTCCTCGACCGGCGCGAGCCAAGAGGTACACCACGCCAAGCCGCCACGCAGCGGCGTGCTCCTGAGCGCGGCTGCCTGGATCATCGGCGTCCTCTTCGCCCTACCCGTGCTCTGGATGATCCTCACGTCCCTGCACAGCGAGAACGACGCGGCCAAGAACCCGCCCGACTTCTTCGCCCCGCTCTCGCTCGACGGCTACCGGTCGTTCTTCGACGCCGGGCCCTGGCCGCCGTTGCTCAACTCGCTGACGGCCAGCGTCCTGTCCACGATCCTGGTGCTGCTGCTGGCGTTCCCCGCGGCCTATGCGCTGTCGATCCGGCCGGTCAAGAAGTGGACCGACGTGCTGTTCTTCTTCCTCTCCACCAAGATGCTCCCGATCGTGGCCGGCATCCTGCCGCTCTACCTGTTCGCCCAGACGGTCGGTCTGCTCGACAACATCTGGTGGCTGATCCTGCTCTACACCTCGATGAACCTCCCGATCGCGGTGTGGATGCTGCGCTCGTTCCTCGCCGAGGTGCCGGTGGAGATGCTGGAGGCCGCCTCGGTCGACGGCGCGAGCCTGACCCGGACCCTCAAGGACATCGTCGCCCCGGTCGTCATGCCGGGTATCGCCTCGGCAGCGCTGATCTGCTTCATCTTCAGCTGGAACGAGCTGCTGCTCGCCCGCGTGCTGACCAGCACGGTGGCGGGAACGGCGCCGGTGTTCTTGACTGGGTTCGTGACCAGCCAGGGCCTGTTCCTCGCCAAGGTGTGCGCGGCATCCTTCGTCGTCTCGCTGCCGGTCCTCGCGGCGGGGTTCGCGGCACAGGACAAGCTCGTCCAGGGCCTGTCGATGGGTGCCGTCAAGTGACGGGAGACGCCCCGGTCGCCCTGTCCCAGAGCACGATCGGTGAGCTCGGAGACGAGGTATGCCGGCCGGCATACGACCGCTCGAAGGTCACCGCGAGCATCGTCCACTTCGGCGTGGGCGGCTTCCACCGCGCCCACGAGGCGATGTACCTCGACGCCCTGATGAACGAGGGCAAGGCCCTCGAGTGGGGGTTGTGCGGCGTCGGTGCGCTGCCCCATGACCGGAGGATCATCGACACGCTGCGGGCGCAGGACGGTCTCTTCACGCTGGTCGTGAAGCACCCCGACGGCCACCGTGAGCCGCGCGTCATCGGGAGCATCGTCGAGGTGATGTTCGCGCCCGACAACCCGAAGGCGGTCGTGGACCGGCTCGCCGACGAGCAGACCAGGATCGTCTCGCTGACCATCACCGAAGGCGGCTACCTCGTCAACCAGGTGACCGGGGAGTTCGACGCGTCGGACCCCTCGATCGAGGCCGACCTGGCCGCCGACTTTGTCGGGGGCGCTACTCCCGCAACTGTTTTCGGGTTCATCACTGCCGGGCTTGACCGGCGCCGCACGGAGGGGCGGGCACCGTTCACGGTGATGAGCTGCGACAACCTGCCCGACAACGGCGACGTCGCCAAGCGGATGATCTGCGCCTTCGCCCGGATCAAGGACCCGGCGCTCGCGGACTGGATGGAGGCCGAGGTGGCCTTCCCCAACTGCATGGTCGACCGGATCACGCCGGTGACGACTCCGGAGGACATCGCCGGTCTGAGCCACGACTTCGGGGTCGCCGACGCCTGGCCAGTCGTGTGCGAGCCGTTCACCCAGTGGGTGCTGGAGGACCGCTTCGGACAGGGCCGTCCGCCCTTCGAGGACGCCGGGGTGCAGATGGTCGACGACGTGGTGCCCTACGAGCTGATGAAGCTTCGGCTGCTCAACGCCAGCCACCAGTCGCTCACCTATCTCGGCTTCCTGTCGGGCTACCGCTATGCCCACGAGGTCTGCCAGGACCCGCTGTTCGCGTCCTTCCTGCTCGCCTACATGGAGCGCGAAGGGAGTCCGACCCTGCCCGAGGTGCCGGGAGTCGACCTCGACGCCTACCGCCACCAGCTCGTCGAACGCTTCGCCAACCCCGAGGTGCGGGACACCCTCGCCCGGCTGTGCGCCGAGTCGAGCGACCGCATCCCCAAGTGGCTGGTGCCCGTCATCCAGGCCAACCTGCGCAGCGGTGGCGAGATCGAGCTGTCCGCGCTGGTCGTCGCCTCCTGGGCCCGCTACGCCGAGGGCGTCGACGAGCAGGGGAACCCCATCGAGGTCGTCGACCGGCTCAAGGAACGCGTGATGGCTGCCGCCGCGAAGCAGCAGGACGACCCGCTCGCCTTCCTGCGCGACCGCGACCTGTTCGGCGACCTCGTCGACGACGAACGGTTCGCCGCGGCATACGTCGAAGCCCTCGATCGGTTGCACACGCTCGGCGCACGGGAGACGCTTGAGGCCTGGAGCGCCAGGGCAGGCGCCGGAGAAGGGTGAACCCATGCGCGTCGCGGTGCTGAACAGCCCTGGCGACGTGGAGGTGGTCGAGCGGCCCACACCCACTCCTGCCGCCGACGAGGTCCTGGTGCGCGTCCTCGCCGTCGGCGTGTGCGGCTCCGACACCCACTACTTCGACCACGGCCGGATCGGACGCTTCGTCGTGGAGTCCCCGCTGGTCCTGGGGCACGAGGCAGCCGGGGTCATCGAGGCGGTCGGGGCTTCCGTGGACGGCGCCCGCGTGGGACAGCGTGTCTCGATCGAGCCAGGCGTCCCGTGCCGCGCATGCGAGCAGTGCCTGGCCGGCCGCTACAACCTCTGTCCCGACATGGTGTTCCATGCCACGCCACCGGTCGACGGGTCGTTGGCCGAGCTCGTCGCGATCCACCACGCCTTCGCCCACCCGGTCCCCGACTCGGTCAGCGACGAGGCGGCGGCGCTGCTCGAACCCCTCTCGGTCGGGGTCTGGGCCTGCCGCAAGGGCGCCGTCGGCCCTGGGTCGCGAGTCCTGGTCACCGGCGCCGGACCGATCGGCCTCGTCTGCGTCCAGGTCGCGCGGGCGTGCGGTGCCAGCGAGATCGTCGTGGCCGACCTCAACGAGCAACGACTTGCTGTGGCACGAGAGCTCGGAGCAACCCGCACCATCACGTCGGGTGCGCAGACCATCGCCGACGGGTATGCCGGCCGGCCGGCTCCCGAGGTGCTGCTCGAGTGCTCGGGGCATCCGGGCGCCACCGGGGACGGCATCCGCGCCCTGGCTCCGGCCGGGCGGGCTGTCCTGGTCGGCATGGGCGGCGACGAGCTGCCCCTGCCGTTGTCGGTGGTCCAGGAACGCGAGCTCATCGTCACCGGCACGTTCCGCTATGCCGGCACGTGGCCCGCCGCGATCGCGCTGGCGGCATCGGGCCAGGTCGACCTGGAGCGTCTGGTGACAGGCCGGTTCGCGCTCGCGGACACCGCCGCCGCACTGACCGCTGCGCGTGACACCCCTGGTGCGATCAAGTCCGTCATCACCCCCCAGAGCTGACCTGCCCCTTGGCGCAGCACCATCGACTCGCCACCACCCCCACGGAGGAACCCATGCCCGACGCCCCCCGCACCCTCGTCGCCGGGGTCGACTCGTCCACGCAGTCGACCAAGGTCGTGGTCTGTGACGCCGCGACCGGCGAGATCGTGCGCAGCGGCCGGGCGCCGCACCCTGACGGCACCGAGGTGCACCCCGACCGCTGGTGGGAGGCGTTCGGGGCCGCGACGGTCGACGGGCTGCTCGATGGCGTGGCCGCCATCTCGGTGGGAGGTCAGCAGCACGGGATGGTGGCGCTCGACGAGTCGGGCGAGGTGGTGCGCGACGCCCTCCTGTGGAACGACACCCGCTCCGCCCAGGCGTCCCGCGACCTCGTCGACGAGCTCGGGTCCGCCGCGTGGGTCGACCGCACCGGTTCGGTCCCCGTCCCCAGCTTCACCGTGACCAAGGTCCGCTGGCTTGCCGAGCACGAGCCGGAGAACGCCAGACGGGTCGCCCAGGTGGTCCTGCCGCATGACTGGCTGACCGGGCAGATCCTCAAGCAGGGCAACGCCTTCGAGCGGCACGTGACTGACCGTGGCGACGCCTCGGGGACGGGCTACTTCTCCCCGGCCGACGGGGCCTACCTGCCCGACATCCAACGGCTCGCGTTCGGACGGGAGTTCGGCACACCACGGGTGCTCGGTCCGTCGGAGGCCGCAGGCACGACTGACGGCGGCGTGGTCGTCGGCCCGGGCACGGGTGACAACGCCGGTGCGGCGCTCGGCCTCGGACTGCGGCACGGTGACGTGGTGGTGTCGCTGGGCACGAGCGGGGCCGTCTTTGCCGACCACTCCGTGCCGGTGAAGGACCCCAGTGGCGACGTGGCCGGCTTCGCCAGCGCGTCCGGTGGGCACCTGCCCCTCATGTGCACCCTCAACGCCGCTCGGGTGCTGACCGCGGCGGCCCAGCTGGTGGGCACCGACCTGGCCGGTCTCGACCTCTTCGCCCTGGCCGCTGAGCCCGGCGCCGGGGGGCTGACGCTGCTGCCCTACCTCGACGGGGAGCGCACCCCCAACCTCCCCGAGGCCACCGGCACGCTCGGCGGGATGACCCGGGCCAACACGACCCCGGAGAACCTCGCCCGTGCGGCCGTCGAGGGCATGCTGGCCAACCTCGTCGCCGGGGTGGACGACCTGCGCGACCTGGGCATCCCGGTCGAGCGGGTGCTGCTCATCGGTGGCGCGTCGGCCTCGGCAGCTGTCCGGGCCGTGGCTCCGGGCCTGTTCGGGGTGCCGGTGGCGATCCCGGAACCGGGTGAGTACGTCGGACTCGGCGCCGCCCGGCAGGCGGCCTGGGTGCTCAGCGGCGAGCAGCAGCCGCCGTCCTGGCCGGTGCGGATCGAGACGACGCTCGACCCGCCGGCCGACGGCCGCGGAGCCGAGGTCCTGGCCCGCTACGCCGCCCTGCTGTCGGCCGTCCACCAGCACTGACTCCCCCGCTGCCTCCGAGTCTTTGAGGGATCTGCGACGTCAGGACGTGGCAGATCCCTCAAAGACTCGGTGTCGAGCCGCCGGCTGCTCAGGCGGGGACGGGCTCAGGCACACGGTCCTCATGCGGCAGCGCCGACCGATGGCGGGCCAGCCGGTCGGCCACGAGGAGGACGACCAGCGCTCCGAGGCTGAGGGCCGCCCCGTCCCAGATGGTCGAGGCATAGCCGAGGCCTGCGCTGATGGTGAGACCGCCCAGCCAGGCGCCCGCGGCGTTCCCGATGTTGAAGGCCGCGATGTTGGCGCCGCTGGCGAGGGTTGGTGCCGACCCGGCATACGTCACGATCCGCATCTGCAGCCCCGGGACGGTGGCGAACCCGAACCCGCCCATGAGCACCAGCGAGACCACGGCCATCACCGGCGACGCTGCGGTCAGCGCGAAGACCGCCATCACGACGGTCAGCCCGGCGAGCACCACGGTCAGCGTCCGCGACACCGACCGGTCGGCCGCCTTGCCACCGACCCAGTTACCGGCGAACAAGCCGAGCCCGAAGAGGATGAGCAGCCACGGCACGGTGGAGGACGCGAAGCCGGACACCTCGGTGAGCGTGTAGGCGATGTAGGTGAAGGCGCCGAACATCCCGCCGAAGCCCAGCACGGTCACCAGCAGCGACAGCCACACCTGGCCGGACCGGAACGCGCCGAGCTCACCGCGCAGACCCGCGTCGTCGCGCGAAACTGGTTGCGACGGAACAAGGGTCGCCATGCCGATGAGCGCCAGCACCCCGATCACCGTGATCGCCCAGAACGTCGCGCGCCACCCGAGCTGCTGGCCGAGCAGGGTGCCGAACGGGACGCCGAGCACGTTGGCGGTCGTGAGCCCGGCGAACATCATCGCGATGGCACCGGCCTTCTTCTCCGGTGCGACGAGGTTGCCCGCGACGACCGCGCCGATGCCGAAGAACGCACCGTGGGTCAGGGCCGCGAGGATCCGGCCGAGCAGGAGGACCTCGTAGGTCGGGGCGATCGCGGAGACGAGGTTGCCCGCGATGAACAGCACCATCAGGGCAGTCAGGACGTGCTTGCGGTTGAACCTGGTCACCGCCGCGGTCAGGCCGATGGCGCCGACGGCCACGCTCAGGGCGTAGCCCGAGATCAGCCAGCCCGCAGCCGCCTCGTCGACGCCGAAGTCGGCGGCCACCTCGGGGAGCAGTCCGGCGATGACGAACTCGGTGAGTCCGATCCCGAAGCCCCCGATGGCGAGGGCGAGGAGTGCGAGGGGCATGACGTGCCTTCCGAGGAGGTGGTGAACGATCAGGAGCGGTATGCCGCGTGTGCAACTACCAGCGCATGCATCAAGTTAGTTGCAGGCGCGGCTTATTGCAAATGCGGGTTATAGTGGGCGCATGGGAATCGCAGACGACGCCGTCGAGATCCGCGCCCAGGGGTGGCGGACCCTCGCCGCCCTGCACGGGCTGATCGAGTCATCGCTGGAGCGTGAGCTCACCGGCTCTCACGACCTGTCGGTCGTGGAGTTCACCGTGCTCGACGCGCTCTCCCGACAGGACGGCTGGCACATGCGGATGTCCCAGCTGGCCCGCGCCGCAGCCCTGTCCAACAGTGCGACGACGCGGCTGGTCAACCGGCTCGAGGACCGCAAGCTGATCAAGCGGATCCTGTGCGCCGACGACCGCCGTGGCATCTACACCGAGCTCACCCCGGCCGGCGTCAAGCTGCTTGACGCGGCCCGGCCGACCCACGACCGGGTGCTCGAGCAGGCCATCCGCCAGGCCGAGGAGACGCCCGAGCTGGCCCCCCTCGTCGACGCGCTACACCGGCTGCCCGCAGCCGTCGCCGTCTGATCCCTGCTGCAGCAGACTTCGACGCGGTGCCGGGCGAGGTCGCCCGACGTCGGGCAGGATGGGTCGGGTGAGCTATCCACCGCCCATCTACGACGGCACGACCGGTGCGGTCAGCGCCACCATCCGGCTCAACGATGCCGAGCCGAATGTCATCTACCCCAACGGAAACCGGGTCCACTACCTGTCGACCGGCGACTCGACGGGCCGGCTCTTCGGGCTCTACCGCTGGGAGTTCGCAGGGCCGCCCAGCGGACCCGACTCGCACTTCCACAAGACGATGGCCGAGTCGTTCTACATCCTCTCCGGCGAGGTCAGCATCTTCGACGGGACCCGGTGGAACGTCACCCGCGCGGGCGACTACGCGCACGTCCCACCCGGTGGGCTGCACGGCTTCCGCAACGAGTCGGGCGCAGCCTCGATGCTGCTGCACTTCGCACCGGGCGCCCCACGCGAGGCCTACTTCGAGGGTCTGGCCCGCGCCGCCGCCGGCGAGACGATGACCGAGCAGGAGCACGCGGAGTTCATGCGCTACCACGACAACTACTGGGTGGACTGACCGAACGCTACTGAGCGGACTGGCCCAGCTCCGCCGCGATCTGGAGCCGGACGGCAAGCCGCACGATGGGGTCGTCGAGGTCGAGTCCGGCGAGGTCGGCGATGCGTGCCATCCGGTAGCGCATCGTGTTGGGGTGCACGTGGATCGAGTGCGCAGCCCGGGTCGGTGCGCCTGGGTGGTCCAGCCAGGCAGCCAGCGTCCGCAGGTGGTCGCTGTGGTGCGTCGCGTCGTGGTCACGCAGGACCGCGAGCGGCCCCAGCGGGTCACCGACCAGCGTGCTCGCAGCGCGGGCGACGGTGACCTCGGCCCACACCTCCTCGTGCGACGCGACCGAACTGCCCTGCCCCACCACGCGATCGGTCTCCTGCGCCTCACCTCGCGACCGCTCCAGCTCCCCCGGCACGTATGCCGTGCGGCCGGCGCGGGCGGTCAGCGCCACCGCCTCGTCGCGCGCCTGGGCGACGACGGAGCTCAGCCAGCCCCACGTGCCCGGCGACTCGTCCTCTGTGTCGCGCACCACGGCATACCCACGGCCGTCGAGGTCGGCGAGCAGGGGCTGGTTCCACGCGTGTCGACGGCAGACCGACTCCCATAGGTCGAGCAGTCGGACCGAGTCGCCCTCGCCACCGAGCACGACGACGCGCCACGGGCCGGGGGGCAGCCAGTCCTCGGCACCGGAGGTGTTGCCGGAGAGGACGCCGCGAAGGCGGTCGGCGGCGACGCGACGGGACAGGTCGGCCTGCGCGCGCAGGCGCAGCAGGTGCAGGGCTACGACGGACGAGGTCTGGACCAGTTCGCCCACGAGCTCCGCGGGCGGACGTTCCTCGACCACCGCCCAGATCGAGCCCAGCCACTCGCCGCCGGCGCGCACCGGGATGACGAGGCGGGGCTTGGTGCCACCCGAGGCCGGGACGAAGACGGGTTCGGCCGAGCGGGCCAGCCGACGGAACACTCCCTGAGCCCGCAAGGTCGCGAGGACCTCGTCCGGGACCCGGCGTCCGACGATGGTCGAGACGCGCGCGGGGTCGGCGAGGTCCTGGCGGGAGGAGTAGGCGAGCACCCGCGACTGGGCGTCCTCGATGGTCACCGGGGCGTCGACGAGTGCGGCCGCGGCGTCGGCGAGCGCGAACAGGTCGTCCTGAACTGGCGCGTCGTCGCGCCGTCCCGGGCCGACTGCGGCACGGTCGATGACACCCCGCAGCAGCCAGACGAGGTGGGCCCAGGACGCCTGCTCGGCGAGCTCGACGAGGGCGATGTTCGAGCGGCGGGCCCGGTCCCGGACCGTGCGTCGCCGGGCGATGCTGCGCCGCAGCACGACGCCACCCGCCCCGGCTGTGGCTGCCCGGCGCACGAGATCGGCGGCGGCTTCGGCGGACTCCACGCCCACACCAAGGACGAGGTCGCCGGGCTGGCCCACGATGCCCTGGCCCGGTTCGGCGATGGTGAGGTCGTCGACCTCGGCACCGTCGGCTTCCACCCCGAGGGTCAGCAGGCCACCGAGGGTGGCCACGAGGTCGGTGACGGCGAGCACCCGCCCAGCATTGCGCGGCTTGTGCTGCTGGCACAAGTGGGGGGCCACGCTTCGTGCTGTTGAGACAAGGCGACGTACCAGCGCCGCTGTCACTCTCGATGCATGGCTCCCATCACCGCAGCAGGTCTTCCCGTCCCCCAGCGCGTCGCCGTCGTCGGCGCCGGCATGGTCGGTCTGTCCACCGCCTGGTTCCTCCAGGAGCACGGCGTCGAGGTGACCGTCCTCGACCGCGAGGGTGTCGCCGCGGGTTCGTCGTGGGGCAACGCCGGGTGGTTGACGCCGGGCATCGCGACGCCGCTGCCGGAGCCCGCCGTCCTGAAGTACGGCCTGCGCGCCGTGCTGTCGCCGTCCTCGCCGGTCTACGTGCCGCCGAGCGCCGACCCCAAGTTCCTCAAGTTCGTCACCGGCTTCACCAAGAACTCGACGATGAAGGCCTGGAAGAAGGCCATGGGTTCGCTGGTGCCGGTCAACGACCTGTCGCTGGAGAGCTTCGACCTGCTGAAGGCGGGCGGCGTCCAGGCTGACACCCGCGAGGCCAAGTCGTTCCTCGCCTCCTACCGCACCGAGGCCGAGCGCGTCACGCTGCTCGAGGAGATCGAGCACATCCACGCCGCCGGCCAGGACATCGAGTTCGACGCGCTCACGGGCGACCAGGCTCGCGCGATCGAGCCGAGCCTCTCCGACGAGATCGGTGCGGCCATCCTGCTCAAGGGCCAGCGGTTCATCGACCCGGGCAGCTACGTCCACGCGCTGGCCGACTCGGTCAAGGACCGCGGCGGCAAGATCATGGACGCCTCGACGGTCGTGGACATCCGCGACACCGGCGCCGGCGTCGTCGTCACCACGTCGCAGGGTTCGGTCGAGGAGTTTGACGCCGCCGTCCTCGCGACCGGCGCCTGGCTCGGCAAGCTGGCTCGCCAGTTCGGCGTGAAGAACGTCGTCCAGGCCGGCCGCGGCTACTCCTTCTCCGTCGCCATCGACCACGTCCCGAACGGCCCGGTCTACTTCCCGGCGCAGCGCGTTGCCTGCACGCCGATCGGGGACCGCCTCCGCGTGGCCGGGATGATGGAGTTCCGCAAGCCCGAGGCCGCGCTCGACCAGCGCCGCATCCAGGCCATCGCCGAGGCCGCCCGCCCGCTGCTGCGCGGCGCCGACCTCGACAACCGCCAGGACGAGTGGGTCGGTTCGCGCCCCTGCACCGTCGACGGCCTGCCGCTCATCGGTGCCACCAAGAGCCCGCGCGTGTTCGCCGCTGGTGGCCACGGCATGTGGGGCATCACCCTCGGCCCGGTCACCGGCCGCCTCCTCGCCGAGACGATGGTCACCGGCAAGCAGGTCGAGCAGCTCAAGCCGTTCGACCCGATGCGCTGACCTCTGCGCTGACCTCTGCGCTGACCGTCGGGCTCACACCTCCCGCTCCTCCGGACCACCCACTTCTGGCCACTGAGCCGGCATACCGACGGGACTTCCCGCCGCCTGTGCCGGACCAGTGGCCAGAAGTCGTGGGGGCGTGGGGTTGACTTAATACCATAGGGGGGTATGGTTTAGCCATGAGCGAGACCGAGACGCACCACGGCTACCACGACCAGAAGAGCAGCCACCTGAAGCGGTTGCGCCGCATCGAGGGGCAGGTCCGCGGTCTGCAGCGGATGGTCGAGGAGGACAAGTACTGCATCGACATCCTCACCCAGGTGTCCGCCGCGACCAAGGCGCTGCAGTCGTTCTCCCTCGAGCTGCTGGAAGAGCACCTCGAGCACTGCGTCGTCGACGCCGCTCGCAAGGGTGGGCCCGAGGCGCAGGAGAAGGTCCGCGAGGCCTCCGACGCGATCGCCCGGCTCGTCCGGTCCTGACTCCCCCGCCCAGAACCACCCGCCCCCCTCGTAAACCCTCGTCCACAAGGAGCACCCCATGAGCACCCAGAACTTCTCCGTCGACGGCATGACCTGCGGCCACTGTGCGAGCGCCGTGACCCAGGAGCTCAAGGCCCTGCACGGTGTCACGCGCGTCTCCGTCGACCTCGTGCCCGACGGGATCTCCGCCGTGACTGTGGAGGCCGAGCGCGACCTCACCCCGGCCGAGGTGGCTGCTGCCCTCGACGAGGCGGGCGACTACAGCCTGGTGCCGTGAACGCGGCCGCCAGGACGGCGGTGTTCGCTGCCGGCGTCGCGGTCGCGTTCAGCGCCGCCTTCGGCGTCGGCCGCGCAGCAGACCTGGGTATGCCGGGTGCCGACCGACCCGCGGACGTCACCGCAGCGGACGGCATGGCCGGCCACGACGGCTCTGCTGACCCAGCCGTCGGTCACGACACCCCCGATGGGGAAGCGACCAGCCACGGCGGCCACGCCGAAGAGGGCACCGACGCGCTGCCCGGCGGCCTGCAGGTCGCCCAGGACGGCTACCGCCTGGTGCTCGACCACTCCAGTGCAGCACCGGCCCGTCAAGCGCCGCTGACGTTCCGGATCATCGGTCCGGACAATGCGCCGCTCAAGGGCTACACGCGCACCCACGACAAGGACCTGCACCTCATCGCGGTACGCCGCGACCTGACCGGGTTCCAGCACGTCCACCCGCAGCTCGGCTCCGACGGCACCTGGTCCACCCGGGTGGACCTCACCGCTGGAGCCTGGCGGGTCTTCGCCGACTTCGACCCCGCAGGTGCGGTCGCACCTGTGACCCTCGGCACCGACCTTCACGTGTCGGGATCCTTTGACCCGCAACCGCTTCCGCAACAGAGTGCCACCGCAACCGTGGACGGCTACACCGTCACCCTGAAGGGTTCCCTGTCCCCCGGCACCGACTCGCAGCTCACCCTTTCCGTGAGCCGCGATGGACGTCCGGTGACGGACCTGCAGCCCTACCTCGCGGCATACGGGCACCTCGTGGCCCTGCGCCAGGGCGATCTGGCCTACCTCCACGTGCACCCCGACGGGGAGCCCGGCGACGGACGCACCAAGGCCGGCCCGGACATCGTCTTCCACACCACGGCGCCAAGCGCAGGCAGCTATCGGTTGTTCCTCGACTTCAAGCACGGTGACATCGTGCGGACCGCCCCGTTCACCCTGACCGCAGGGAAGGAGGCAACGGCCCATGGCCACTGAGACCAGCGCAGCCACCGGCGCGGCCACCCCGACCAGCGCTGTCGAGCTCGTCATCGGCGGGATGACCTGCGCCTCCTGCGCGACCCGGATCGAGAAGAAGCTCAACAAGATCGACGGCGTCACCGCGACGGTCAACTACTCCACGGAGAAGGCGAAGGTGACCTTCCCCGAGGGCGTCACGACCGACGAGCTCCTGCAGACCGTCGAGCGCACCGGCTACACGGCGACCCTTCCCGCCGTCGAGTCCGACGCCGACGCCGGCGCGGACCACGGCGCCGACCCGACCGCGACGCTGCGCCACCGGCTGCTCGTCTCGGTGGCCCTGGCAGTCCCGGTCGTCGCGATGGCGATGGTCCCGGCGTGGCAGTTCCGCTACTGGCAGTGGGCATCGCTGGCCCTGGCCGGCCCGGTCGTGGTCTGGGGCGGCTGGCAGTTCCACCGCGCGGCCTGGACCAACCTGCGGCACGGGCAGTCGACGATGGACACCCTGATCTCGGTCGGCACGCTGGCCGCGTTCGGCTGGTCGGTCTACGCGCTGTTCTTCGGCACGGCGGGGATCCCCGGCATGACCCACC
Source organism: uncultured Actinomycetota bacterium (assembly GCA_963740865.1). GTDB lineage: Bacteria > Actinomycetota > Actinomycetes > Actinomycetales > Dermatophilaceae > Pedococcus. The sequence goes on along the minus strand of CAVUGH010000023.1, from coordinate 135,327 downwards.
CGTTCCGGTTCACCCTCGAACGCACCGACGGTGCCGGCAACATCTACCTCGAAGCCGCCGCTGGCGTCACCGCGTTCCTACTGGCCGGCCGCTACGCCGAGGCGCGCGCCAAGCGAACCTCTGGAGCAGCCCTCCGCGCGCTCCTGGAGATGGGCGCCAAGGACGTCGCGGTGCTGCGCGGCGAAGGGGACACGGCCCGCGAGGAGCGCATCCCGGTGGAGCAGCTCGTCGTGGGGATGCGCTTCGTCGTGCGTCCCGGCGAGAAGGTCGCGACCGACGGCACCATCGAGCAGGGCACCTCCGCCGTCGACGCGTCGATGGTCACCGGCGAGTCGGTGCCGGTCGAGGTCGGGCCGGGAGACGCCGTGGTCGGCGCCACGGTCAACGCCGGCGGCCGTCTCGTGGTGCGGGCCACCCGGGTCGGCGCCGACACCCAGCTCGCACAGATGGCCCGACTCGTCGAGGACGCCCAGAACGGCAAGGCCGACGTGCAGCGCCTCGCCGACCGCGTCTCCGGGATCTTCGTCCCCGTCGTCATCGTGCTGGCCGCCGCGACGCTGGGCTTCTGGGTGGGCACCGGGGCCGGCTGGACCGCAGCCTTCACCGCTGCCGTCGCCGTCCTGATCATCGCCTGCCCATGCGCCCTCGGGCTGGCCACGCCGACGGCGCTGATGGTCGGCACCGGACGCGGGGCCCAGCTCGGGCTGCTCATCCGGGGTCCCGAGGTCCTCGAGTCCACCCGCCGCGTCGACACGGTCGTGCTCGACAAGACGGGCACGGTCACCACGGGCCGGATGACGGTGATCGAGGTCGTGCCGGCCGACGGCGAGGACGCCGACGAGGTGCTGCGCCTCGCGGGCGCCCTCGAGGACGCCTCCGAGCACCCGGTCGCCCGCGCCATCGCTGCGGCTGCGCGCGAAGCCGGCACCCTGCCCACCGCGGAGGGCTTCGCCAACAGCGAGGGCCTCGGCGTCCAGGGCACAGTCGACGGCCGCGCCGTGGTGGTGGGCCGACCACGGTTGCTCGCCGACTGGTCGGTGCCGGTCCCCGACCAGCTCGCGTATGCCGTGGGCTCGGCCCAGCAGCGCGGCGCCACCGCCGTCGTGGTCGCCTGGGACGGGGTGGCACGTGGGGTCATCGCCGTCGCGGACACCGTGAAGGACACCTCTGCTGATGCCGTCCGCGAGCTGCGGTCGCTGGGACTGCACCCGATCCTGCTCACAGGTGACAACGAGGCAGCGGCCCGCGAGATCGCCGGCCAGGTCGGCATCGACGAGGTCATCGCCGACGTCCTGCCCCAGGAGAAGGTCGACGTCGTCAAACGCCTTCAGGCACAGGGCAAGACGGTCGCGATGGTCGGCGACGGCGTCAACGACGCGGCGGCTCTCGCCCAAGCAGATCTCGGGCTCGCGATGGGTACAGGTAGCGACGTCGCCATCGAGGCGAGCGACCTCACCCTGGTGCGGGGTGACCTCCGATCGGCGCCCGACGCGATCCGGTTGGCCCGGCGCACCCTGGGCATCATCAAGGGCAACCTGTTCTGGGCCTTCGCCTACAACGTGGCCGCCATCCCGCTCGCCGCGCTCGGGCTGCTCAGCCCGATGATCGCGGGCGGCGCGATGGCCCTGTCGTCGGTGTTCGTCGTGACCAACAGCCTGCGACTACGTGGCTTCCAGGCCACCCCCTGACGGGTCTTTGAAGGATCCGACGGACCCTGGCGCGTCAAAATCCTCAAAGACTCCGGCAGGGTGTGCGTGGCAGGATCGGGCCGTGTCCACCGACCTGCGAGCCGTGCTGCAGTCCGCCCTTCTGCCGGCGATGCGCGCCCGTGACGCGGACACGGTTGCCGTCGTGCGCTCGGCCCTGGCTGCCATCGCGAATGCCGAGGCGGTACCGGGCGTGGAACGGTCGACCTCGACCACTGGCGGCCCGATCGCCGGAGCCGTGACCGGCGTCGGCTCCACGGAGGCACCTCGTCGCGAGCTCACGGCCGACGAGGTGCGCGAGGTCGTGGAGCACGAGCGCCAGGACCGCGTCCGGGCTGCGGAGGAGTCGGAGGCGGGCGGCCTGGGCGAATACGCCGCGCGGCTGCGCACCCAGGCCGCCATCCTCGCGTTCCTCATCGAGCGGACCGGCTGACGGCCCCGTCCGCTCAGGCCCTGACGTCTCGACGTCCCGATCGGCCCCGACCTGCCGCGACCTCTGTGCACAGATCCGGGTCACGCTGCGCTCAGACCTGGTCTCTGCGCACCCTCCCCAACCTCTGTGCACAGAGGTTGGGGAGGTGCCGCCGAGTCAGACGGGCGCCGCCGGGTCAGGCGGGCGCCGCGAGGTCAGACGGTGGCGATGGCCGGGCGGCGGCGCAGCGACCAGGCCAGCATCGACAGCCCACCCACCGGGATCTCCATTCCGAAGATGAACGCCCGGTAGAGCAGCACTCCCGCGGCGGCGACGGCCGGTTCGCCGTGGAAGGCCACCAGCACCCCCGTCATGCCGAGCTCGACGATCCCGGTCGCGCCCGGCGTGATCGCCACCATGGTCAGGATCCGTTCCACCGCGAAGGCCGCACCGACCACGGCCGGGTGCACCTCGGCGCCCACCATCCGCAGGCAGGCCCAGAGGAGCACCGCCTGCAACGCGGCATACCCGAGCTTGGCACCGACCATCCGGCCCCAGCCGGCGGCCACCAGCCCGGCGCTCTCGCGACGGAACGCCGCCGCCCGCTCGGCATACCCCTCGTCGGCGACGGGCAGGAACCGCACCCGGGCCACCACGCGGTCGGCGCACCGACCCAGCCAGCGCACGGCGCGGTCGTCGCGGGCGACCAGCCAGACGGCCGCAACGCTGCCGGTGAGCAGACCGAGCCCGATGTATGCCGCCGTGCTGACGCTGCTGGAGACCTCGACGCCCGCGACCCCGAGCCAGCACAGTGCCAGACCGGGTAGCACGAACTTGAGCAAGGTGTCGACAAGGTTGGTCAGGACGGCCCAGCGCGCGAAGGCGGGGGACTCGAAGCCCCAGGACCGGGCCATCCGCCAGTTCGCCACGGTGCCGGCCGCGCCGCCGAGGGGCAGCAGGTTGGAGACGAACGAGCCGGTGAGGTTGAGCAGGAGAGCCCGGCGGTGCGAGAGTCCCGGCATGGCCGCGGTCAGGGCCGGCGTGTGCACCCAGAGCCCCGCGAGCCACAGCAGGGCGAGGACGGTCAGCTGACCGAGTGACAGTCCCTTGAGCGCGGTGGCGATGTCGACCCACTCGGCGCCGGCGACCTTGGGCAGGGCGAGGGCGACGATGCCGGTGGCGAGGGCACCGGACACGAGCAGCTTGGCGGCCCTCCCCCCGCCGCGAACGCCCCCCGGCGTGCGGCGGGCGACCCGCGCCCGCGCGGTCACCGGCCGCAGTGGAGCGGTCAGTGCCGTCGGCGGGAACAGTTCGGTGTGGAGGGCCATGACCGCACGGTCCCGCGAAGGTGGTCGCCGCCACATCGGGGAAGATACCCAGATCCACCCTCCGACCTGACTAGTCACCTCAGGGACAACCCTGAGACCCGGAGCGCACGGCAGCGAGCCGTGAGCGGCCCAGGGGGCCCGGCAGCCGCTAGTGGATGTGCTGTTGCCAGTCCGTCGGCACGGCGCCCGCCGGACCGGGCGTCGGCTGCTCAACCGGATGGTGCAACGGCTCGGCCAGCTGCGGGCCGCGGAACCCCTGACCCTGGCCGTAGTCCCAGAACCAGTCCTCCCCCGGCTCGAAGCTGCGGACCACCGGGTGCCCTGTCTCCTCGTAGTGCCGCGTCGCGTGCTGCCGCGGCGAGGAGTCGCAGCAGCCGATGTGGCCGCACTGGGCGCAACGTCGCAGGTGCACCCACCACCCTTGCGCCGCAAGGCATTCCACGCAGCCGGTTCCGCTCGGCTGAACCGCGACGTCGATGCCCGGTCGTTCTCCGTGTGGCTGGGTCATGTCCCGAATCTAGGCGTCACCGGGTGACTCGGCCAGCGTTCGGACGCACCCGTCTCGGCGCACCCGAGGGTCGACCCCCGGCCTCCCCCGCTGCGGCGCACGGCCTGCGGAGTCAGGGCATAGCGTTGAGGCATGCCCCCACCGGTGCCCGACCCCGTAGCGCCGCGCCAGGAGTCGGTCTGGGACTACCCTCGCCCGCCGCTGGTCGAGCCCAGCCCGGAGACGGTAGAGGTCTGGCTGGGTGGCGTGCGGATCGCCTGGACGACCGCATCATGGCGCGTGCTGGAGACCAGCCATCCGCCGACCTACTACCTGCCGCGCGACGCGTTCGTCGACGGCGCACTGCGCCCCGCGGAGGGCTCGTCGTGGTGCGAGTGGAAGGGCCACGCGTCCTACCTCGACCTCGTGGGCGGCGACGTGGTCGCTCCCCGCGCCGGGTGGTTCTACCCGCATCCGACCCCGGGCTTCACGGTGATCACCGACGCCGTGGCGGTGATGCCCGGTCAGGTGGACCGGTGCGTCGTGGCCGGCGAGGTCGTCCGTCCCCAGGCCGGTGGCTTCTATGGCGGGTGGATCACCGACCGGGTGGTCGGACCGTTCAAGGGTGGACCCGGCACGCACGGTTGGTGAGCAGCGGCGCCGGTGTCGAACGGCCGGTGCCCGGCTCGGCGTCAGTCGCGCCCGTGCGCGTCGTCCAGCGCCGCCTGAGCGGTATGCCGCGCGGCCTCGGCCTGCTTGCGCGCCCGGACCGCGTCGGTGACCGCTTCGAGCGCGCGTTCGTCGGCCTCCCGGGCCTTGGTCAGCTGGCGCTCCACGACCGCCATCCGCTCCCGGGTGTCCTCTGCCCGCTGGCGTGCCGCGTCGACCGCGGACTGCGCATCGGCAAACGCCTTCTCCGCCTCGGCCAGCGCCTCCTCAAGATCCTCGGCGGACGGCGCCTCGTCGCTCTCATCGTCGTCGTCGCCTTGGTGCCCGCCGGCTGCGCCGTGATCGGAGTCGGTGTCAGCCGTGCCTGAACCGTCGCCCGCGCCACGCCCACGCCCTCCCGGCAGGATGGTCAGGATGGCGCCGCCGGTCGTGCGGGCCACGGCCTCGTCCAGGTCGACCTCGCCGAACCCGCTGTAGGACAACGCTCGCGTGAGCTGGCCGGACGTCACGGCCGCGGACGCACGCTCGTCGGCGAGGGCAGCGATCGCCGTCGAACGGACGTCCTGCTGAGCTGCTGCGCTGAGCGTGCGACCCGCCTCGCTGACGGTCTCGACCGCCGCTCGGACGAAGGCGTCCACCGCCGCGTCACGCTCGCCACGCATGGCGCTGAGGGCGGAGGTGTCGAGCCGTGACTGCGCGGAACGCATCTGCGCCCCGAGGTCGGTCAGCTCGGCCACCACGTCCGGCGCGGAGCGCGCCGTGAGGTTGACCGCCCACGCGGCCAGGCTGGGCTTGCGCAGCTTGCCGATCTCGCTTGCAGACCCGTCACCGGCCGCCTTCGCCTCGGCAACCAGCGCGGACCTGACAGCCATGAACGCGTCGGGCGCAGCGGCGTACAGGCTCTGCATGGCTGCGGCGAGGGCATCGCTGCTCGTGTCGCCTTCGGACGTCTGGTCAGGCATCGGTGGACTCCAACCCGAGGAGGCGGGCGCCGTTGTTCCACAACACCTTGCGCATCCACTCGTCGCCCAGCCCCAGGCGGTGCAGGGCCTCGATCTGGTGGGCGTAGGGATAGGGGATGTTGGGGAAGTCGGTCCCGAGCACGACGCGGTCAGCCAGCCCCGCGAGGCGCTCCACATAGGCCGGGGTCAACGGTGCGAACGCGTTGCTGAAGTCGGTGCCCGCCATCGTCGTGTCGAGGTGCACGCGCGGAAAGGCCTCCGCCAGGTCCGCGAACGCGTCGTACTCGCCCATGCCCAGGTGCGCGATGACCAGCGTCAGGTCGGGGTGGCGGTCGAGGACGGCCGCAACAGCCGCCGGTCCGGTGTGGGCACCCTCCTTGGGCGCCGACCCGGCGTGCAGCACGATCGGCGTACCCGCGCGTTCGAGGGCGTCCCAGGCCTGGTCCAGCAGTGGGTCGTTCGGGCTGTAGCCACCCACCTGGACGTGCATCTTGAACAGCCGTGCCCCGGACTCCAACGACTCTTCCACCTGCTCTCCCACCCCGGGCTCCGGGAAGAGGGTCGCGCAGTGGACCGCGCCGTCGACACGCGCCGCGAACTCGGCGCACCAGTCATTGAGCCACCCGGCCATGCCTGGCTTGTGGGGGTAGGCCAGGGCCGGGATGGCCCGCACGCCGAGCTCGCGCAACGTGGCCACCCGGGTCGCCTCGTCGTCGCGGTAGTGGATCGGCCACGGCTGGCCGTAGTGGTCGGCGCCGGAGTCGAAGTAGGCCCACACCTTGGCCAGCATCGGCTCGGGCAGGAAGTGGATGTGGAGGTCGGCGAGACCCGGCAACCCGAGCGCCTGCCAGTAGGCCGGGACGTCCGCGTCGGCACGGGGTCCGGTGAGCAGCGACGGAGGTGACTGGGTCACGGTGGCGACGCTACGGCATACCGACCGATGAGTTTGGGCGCCATCGGAGGTCAAAGCCTTCACCAGCCACCCACCAGCGAGGAGCGCGTCATGCCACGTCAGTACGTCTGCCTGTGGTTCGACCACCAGGCCCAGGACGCCGCCGAGTTCTACACGTCGGTGTTCCCCCACTCGAAGATCGGCACGATCGCCCGCTATCCGGAGGGGAGCGGGGACCGCGCCGGCGAGGTGCTCACCGTGGGCTTCGAGCTCGACGGGGTCCCCTACGTCGCCCTCAACGGCGGCCCGCAGTTCACCTTCGACGAGGCCATCTCGATCACCATCGACTGCAAGGACCAGGCCGAGATCGACCACTACTGGGACGCCCTCACCGCCGATGGTGGGCAGGAGGGTCCGTGCGGCTGGCTCAAGGACCGGTTCGGTCTCTCGTGGCAGGTCGTACCGGAGAACTGGGACCAGATCGCGAGCGAAGACCCCGACCGCGCAGCCAAGGTCTTCGGCGCGATGATGACGATGCGCAAGCTCGACATCGCGGCCCTCGAAGCAGCCGGAAACAGCTGAGCACCGCCCCGACCTGCGGCGATGTCCGACCCCCGGACCTGAGCGAGGAAAAGGGTGTGTCGGGTGTCGGTCGTCAGGTCTAGGCTTTTCTCCGGGCGCTACGCATCGTCGCGGGGACGCGCTCCCTTCAACCATTTCCGAGAGGACTCCCAGTGTCTGCACCTGCCACGACACCCGTGGACTACCCCGAGAAGATCGACGCTGCCGTCCTCAAGGTCGCCGGAGTCGTCGTCCTCGGAGCGATCATGTCGATCCTCGACATCACCGTCGTCAACGTCGCGCTTCCGGTCTTCCAGAACGTGTTCTCCGACAACGCAGCCCAACCGCTCGCCTACTCCGCGGTGGCGTGGACCGTCACCGCCTACACCCTGGCCCTCGCCACGGTCATCCCGCTGACCGGCTGGGCCGCCGACCGGTTCGGCACCAAGCGGCTCTACATCATGGCGATCGTGCTGTTCACGGCCGGCTCCGCGCTGTGCGCCGCCGCCACGTCGCTCAACATGCTCATCAGCTTCCGGGTGCTCCAGGGCCTCGGTGGCGGCATGCTCATGCCGCTCGGCATGACGATCATGACCCGCGCTGCCGGCCCGGCCCGGATGGGTCGGCTGATGGCGATCCTCGGCGTCCCGATGCTCCTCGGCCCGATCTTCGGGCCGATCCTGGGCGGCTGGCTCATCGACATCGCCAGCTGGCACTGGATCTTCCTCATCAACGTCCCGCTGGGTCTCATCGCGGCGGTCTACGCCTACCTCGTGCTCCCGAAGGACCACACCGAACCCACGGAGTCGCTCGACCTGCTCGGGGTGGCCCTGATGTCTCCGGGCCTGGCGCTGTTCCTCTTCGGCGTCTCGTCCATCCCCGAGAAGGGCACGATGAACGCGCCCAAGGTCTACGTCAGCATGGCCATCGGGCTCGCCCTGATGCTGGCCTTCGTGTGGCACTCGTTCCGCCCGAAGCACCCGTTGCTGGACCTGAGGCTGTTCCGCAACCGCAACCTCTCGGTCTCGAGCATCACCATGTTCATCTTCGCCGCGGCGTTCTTCGGCGGACTGCTCCTCGTGCCCACCTACTACCAGCAGGTGCGTGGTGAGTCGACCCTGTCGGCCGGCTGGCTGGTCGCCCCCCAGGGTCTGGGCGCCATGCTGACCATGCCGGTGGCCGGATACCTCGTCGACAAGATCCCCGTCGGGCGAATCGTGCCGTTCGGGCTGCTCGGGATCATCGCCGGGATGTTCGGGATGACCCAGATCGACGCCGACACCTCCAAGTTGACGATCACCGCCCTGCTGTTCGTCATGGGCCTGGGGATGGGCGGCACGATGATGCCGATCTTCACAACGGCGCTGAAGACGCTGACCCACCACGAGGTGGCCCGCGGCTCGACGTTGCTCAACATCACTCAGCAGATCGCGAGCTCGATCGGTGTGGCCGTGATGTCCGTGGTCCTCACCAACAACCTCAAGGAGTCCCCGATCGCGCTGCCCGCGATCGCCTCGCGTCGGGATCCCTCGCTGATCGACCAGCTCGGTGGCCCAGCCGGTGTCGCCAAGGGTCTGTCCGACGCAGCGCAGGCCTTTGCCAGCACCTTCTGGCTGGCTGCGATCCTCGTCGCGCTGACCCTCGTGCCGGCCTACTTCCTGCCGCGCAAGCAGGAGAAGTCGCACCTGCTCGACGACCAAGGGGTGCCGCCGGTGGTGGTCCACTGACGTGGACCTCGCCGCCAGGGTCCGCGAGGACTTCGGCATCCCGCTCATCGGCGTCCAACCCACCGGGTTGGGCGCCGATGCGCGTGCCTCCCTCTGGCGCGGGCTGACCGCCGAAGGCAGCAGGTATGCCGTGAAGACCAGCTCGGCGCCGCAGCCCGGCCTCGTGGTGGCGGACTTCCTTGCGCGACAAGGGGTGGCCGGGGTTCCGGCACCGGTGTCGACTCGCTCTGGCGGGCTCACCGCTGACCACGAAGGCGGCCTGGTCAGCGTGGTGCCCTGGATCGACGGGCCGCGGGCGATCGACATGGGTCTGGGCCCACAGCAGTGGCGGACGTTCGGCGCGGTGCTCGGAGCGGTCCACACGACGGCCCCGGCGGCACCACTGGTGGGCGGTGGGGCGCTGCTGCCGGTCGACCGGCACGACCCGAGCGTCGAGGTCGAGCGAGCGCGAGCCTTCCCCGAGCGACTCCGCTCGAGCGCAGGCTGTGCGCAGGGGACGACGCAGTCATCGGCGAGCTGACGAGGCTGTGGGGCGAGTCGGGCGGCGACGTCCTGGCGGTTGCCGAGCTGGCCGAGGCTGTCGGCCGGGTCGTCCGGAGCCTGGACCGACCGCCGAGCCGGTGATCTGCCATGCCGACCCGCACCACGGCAACCTGCTGCTCGACGAGCGTGGCGGCGTGTGGCTGGTCGACTGGGACGACGCGGTGCTCGCCCCGCGGGAGGCCGACCTGATCTTCGTCATCGGTGGCGTCTTCTCGTTCGCGCCGATCACGCCGGTCGACGAGCGGTCCTTCTTCGACGGCTACACGCCGGCATCGGGTGGCGTGACACGCGTCCGACCTGGATGCCACTCGGCTCACCTACTACCGCAGCGTGCGGGCCCTGACCGACTTCCTCGACTTCGTCGACGACGCCCTCGACCTCGACCGTCCGTCCGACGGACCGGGCCGACGGGCTGCGCATCGCCAGCGGTGCCGTCTCAGCCGAAGGGATCGTTCCCCTGACCCTGTCGGAGGCTGCCGTCGGGCACTAGGTTCGGCCTGTGGCCGAAGACCTGCAGCCGTCCCCGTGGTGGCGCTCCGCGGTGATGTACCAGGTGTATCCGCGCAGCTTCGCGGACGGGAACGGCGACGGCGAGGGTGACCTCCCCGGCCTCCGGGCCAGGCTCCCCTACCTCGCCGACCTCGGCGTCGACGGGCTGTGGATCTCGCCGTGGTTCCCCTCGCCGATGGCCGACGGGGGCTACGACGTCAGCGACTTCCGCGGCATACACCCGATGTTCGGCACCCTCGAGGACGCCGACGCGGTGCTGCGCGAAGCCCGCGCGCTCGGCCTGCGGGTGATCATCGACCTGGTCCCCAACCACACGTCCGACCAGCACCCGTGGTTCCTGGCCGCCCTCGCCTCGGCCCCCGGCTCACCCGAGCGGGCGCGCTACTTCTTCCGCGACGGGCAGGGCGAGTCCGGCGAGGAGCCGCCCAACAACTGGATCAGCGCCTTCGGTGGGCCGGCCTGGTCGCGGATCACCGCTGCCCGACGGTTCGCCCGGCCAGTGGTACCTGCACCTGTTCGCGCCCGAGCAGCCGGACCTCGACTGGAGCAACCAGGAGGTGCTGGCCGACTTCGACGAGGTGCTGCGGTTCTGGTTCGACCGCGGGGTCGACGGGCTGCGGATCGACGCGGCGCCGGCGATGTCCAAGAAGGCCGGGCTGCCCGACGCCGACTACGGCGGCGTGCTGCAGTTCCGCACGGTCGACTGGGACGACAACCCGCACTGGGACGTCGACACGGTGCACGACATCTTCCGCCGCTGGCGGGCCATCGCCGACACCTACGACGGTGACCGGGTGTTCGTGGCCGAGGCCGTCGTCAGCTCACCCGAGCGGCTGGCGCACTACCTGCGCCCCGACGAGATGCACACCGCCTTCAACTTCCCCTACCTCAAGGGGCCGTGGGAGGCCGGGCCGCTGCGCGAGGTCATCGACGACACGCTGTCGTCCTTCGCGCCGCTCGGCGTCCCCTCGACCTGGGTGCTCACCAGCCACGACGAGATCCGCCCGGTCACCCGCTACGGCCGTCCCGACGACGAGCTCATACTTCATCGCCGACGGTGCGGGCGAGGTCTCCGACCTGGCCCTCGGCACGCGGCGGGCGCGGGCCGCCGCGATGCTGATGCTGGCGCTGCCCGGCGGGGCCTACGTCTACCAGGGCGAGGAGCTCGGCCTGCCCAACGTCGACGACCTGCCGGACGAGGTGCTGCAGGACCCGATGTTCCTGCGCAGCGGTGGCGAGATGCGCGGCCGCGACGGCTGCCGGGTGCCGTTGCCGTGGAGCGGGCAGGCGCCGCCGTTCGGCTTCTCCCCCGACGGCGTCACCCCGTGGCTCCCACAGCCGGACGCCTGGCGAACCCTCACCGTGGAGGCGCAGGACGGCGACCCCGCCTCGATGCTGGCGCTCTACCGCGACGCGTTGCGGCTGCGCCGCGAGACCGCTGGCCTGTATGCCGCGGGGCTGGCGTGGCGCCACGACGCCCCCGAGGGTGTCCTCGACTTCGACCGTGGCGAGGCGCTGCGCTGCGTGGCCAACCTCTCCGGCTCACCGTTCACGGTGCCGGAGGACCGCGTGCTGCTCAGCAGCATCCCGCTCGAGGACGGGCTGCTCCCCACCGACGCAACCGCCTGGCTCCGCCCCTAGTCCAAACCCCGCACTTCTGGCCGCACATGGCGCACCGACCCCCGATCTGGGGACGCCCGTGCAACACCGATGGCCAGAAGTGCGGGGACCTGCCGCTAGGCCGGCTCGCCTGCGATGTTGACCATCCAGCCGATCCCGAACTGGTCGACGCACATGCCGAACTCGTCGCCCCACATCTGCTTCTCCAGCGGGACCGCGACCGTGCCGCCGGACGACAGCTTGTCCCAGTAGCCACGCAGCTCGTCGCCGTCGTCGCCGGAGAGGCTGACGGAGATGTTGGTGCCCGGGTTGTGGTCCATGCCTGGCGGGGTGTCGGCGGCCATGATCCTGAAGCCGGAGGGCGTCTCGAGGTTGCCGTGCATGATGCCGTCGGCGCCCGGCTGGCTGGGGTCGCCGAACTCTCCGAACGTGCTCACCGTCAGCTCGCCGCCGAAGGTCTCCTGGTAGAACTCCAGCGCCTGACGGGCGTTGTCCTTGAACGAGATGTAGGGGTTGAGGATCGAGGCCATGACGCGCTCCTGCGTGAGAAGGGGAGGGGGTGTTTCGCAGACTAGCCCCGTCCGGTGTCAGCCTCAGGGGCCAACGTCTGGAGGCGAGAGCTGGGCAACGAGAAGGCCTCAGGAGGGCCCGGGCACCCACCTTCGGACACAGCGGGAGTCGCCGACCGGTCGTTGGCAGGCACCCGCCCAGCTGCTTCGACGCCTCATCCAAATGGCGGAAGACACCCCTGAGCGCTCGAGGACAATCAGAAACATGGCTTCGGGGAGCCCACCATCTGCCAGCTGTCCCATCGGGTGGCAACCACAGGCACTCGCACCGGTCGTCTACGGCGCGAGGAGCCTCGGGCCGCCCAGCGGGACGGCTGAGGGCCACCCATGACAGGTGACGTGGTCAGCGTGAGCGACGTCGTGGCGGTCCAGACCAGCTTCGTGGCGCTGCGGCGGACCGTGGCGGCCGTGCAGTCCGACTGCAGGGAGGTCGCGGAGACGTTGGCCGCCCTCGAGGACGCCCTGACGGTCGTGACCCATGGCGGCGGGGGCCTGGGTGGGGGTGGCGGTCAGGCACTGGGTGGGTTCGGGCTGATCGGCCTGCCGATCGTCGGTGCCATGCGCGCGGTGAAGGCGCTGGCCAGCCAGTACGTCAAGCAGCAGACGGGGGTGCCGCTGGGCACCTGGACCGAGTTCGTGACCTCCGCCTCCGTCGAGTTCCAGTCCTACCTCGCGGAGCTCGAGCGCGTCAGCGACCTCGCCGAGAAGCAGCGGCAGTCTCGTGACGGCGAGGTCGACGCGACACGGATCCGCAAGGACCTCAAGGTGTTGGACGACATCCGGTGGCGCACCACGGCGTGGAAGGCCGTGCTCGGCCGGGTGGCGCAGCTGGGCCAGGTCGTCGACGCCATCCTGCAGGTCGACCTCAGCAGTGTGGAGGCCGAGCCCGGGGAGGGCGACCGCCCGGAGCCGCCCTCGGGGTTCTCGAGCACGCTGCAGCGGCGCCTCAAGGACGTGCAGCACCGCACCACGGACCGGTCTGGCGACCTGCGTGAGTGGGTGATGCGCCCGTTCCTCGACGTGCGCGACAAGGTCCGGCTGCTCCCGAGCCAGGTCTCCCACCTGTCGCACGAGGTGGGGCTTCTCGAGCTGTTCCTCGAGCTGGAGCTGGCCGAGCTGCGCAGCCTCTCCGGTCAGCTGCCCCCGGAGGACGCCCGGATCGTGCAGCTGCGGGTGGCGGCCTCGGTGTTGCTGCCGGAGCTGGTCCACGACCTCGGTGAGGCGCGCACCGCGGTGCAGGCGGTCGAGTCCTACCAGCGTCGGCTCAACACAGCCCACGGTGAGGGATCAGTGGGAACTCAGGCCCACGAGCGGCTGAGCGCCGAGTACCGGCAGGAGCTGGTGGAGGCGCGCAGCCGCCTGACCGAGCTGGAGGGCCGGGCCACCACCTGGCGACGGGAGGGCGCCGAGATCCTGCAGGCCTGCATCGACTGGACGGCCGTCGAGCTCGACGTGCTGGCTGCCCGGCAGGTCGCCGAGCAGGCCGACCGGAGCGCGGAGCGGCGTGCCCTGCTGGAGCGAGAGCGGGACCGGCTCGGCGAGGCCCGCGCGCTGCTCGACCTGCTGTAGCCCTCAGACGGCGCGGACCTTCTCGAGCCGGTTGCGCAGGGCCGCCTCGCGATGGGCGTTGCCGTGCAGGGCGAGGTAGCGCGAGCCGTAGACCGCGAGCAAGGCGTCATCGAGCCGGCGCACCGCTCCGGCCGGATAGCGGTAGCCCATCCGCGCGTTGATGCCCTCAAGGTCGATCGAGGACAGCAGGCCGGAGAGCTCGTCGAGCGAGGTGATGCCGAGCTCGAGCAGCAGCCCGGAGATCCACGCGTAGTGGTCGGTGCGCGACCAGCCGGCGTCCTGGAAGTGGCCGGCGAGGAAGGTCGCGAGGTCCGAGGCGCTGATCCGCGGGTCGTCCTCGTCGACGGTCAGCCGTTGGCCACCCATCGTCGCCTGCAGCGTGTCGCGGATCTCGGAGAACTCCCGGTCCGCCAGCTCCAGCAACCCGGCCGCGAGGGTGAACCGGCGGTCGAGGTCGGGCACGTGCTCCTCGGGGATGGTGCCCTTGTAGCGCACGTCATGCTCGAACTCGGCCCACGCGTGCTGCAGGATCGTGCGCACCTGCACCGACGCGCTGCGCCCCTTCAACGTCTCGTATGCCGCGGGCACGCCCTTGACGGGGTCGACCGCCACGAGAAGGTGGCGGCTGGAGTACCCGAACCGGCCCTGGCGGGCCGTCTCACGACCCATGTCGCGGTCGTCGAGGACGCTGAACTGGTCGGACAGCAGGCCGGCCACCGCGTCCACGTCGCCGTGCAGGTAGGTCACCACCCGGACGCCGACCTGGTCGGTGATCTCGGTGAGCGGGTCGCTGTAGACGGGCTCGCCGTCGAGCAGCCGGGTCGCCTTGGCCGCGAACGACGCGACCGACTTGGCCCGGCCGGTCACGCTGACGTAGTTGATGCCGGCGTCGTCCAGCAGCGAGGTGACGAGGGCGATGAACTGCTCCGTCGGCACCCGCAGGTCGGGCTGCAACGCGGCATACTCCTGCACCGCGTCATGCGCGCTGACAGTTTCGGGACGTGCGGCCTCGTCGCTCACGAAGCACAGGCTATGGGGCCGGGAGCGCCTTTCCCCGCATGCACCGCCCGCGGAGCGGCGGCTACTGGCCGGTGCGACCGTCGATGCGCTCGCGGATGAGGTCGGCGTGGCCACAGTGCCGGGCGTACTCCTCGATCAGGTGGACCAGCAGCTCTCGCAACGAGATGGGGTCGCGCGTGGCGTGGGTGCTCATCAGCTCGAGCGACTCGGCGCCGTCGACGAACGCCTCCGCATAGGCCACCTCCTCGCGCCACGAGCGCCACGCCTCGGCGACCACGTCGTCGTCGGCCACCGCGCCGTCGAAGTCGGCGTCGCGGTCATCGTCCTTGCCCCACAGGCGTGGCACGGTTTCGCCCGCCATCGTGATGCGGAACCAGGTGTGCTCGACCGCCGCGAGGTGACGCAGGAGCCCCAGCAGCGACATGGTCGACGGCTCGACGGACCGACGCGCCATCTGCTCGGCGTCGAGGTCTTCGCACTTCATCTCGAAGGTGAGCCGGAAGTGCCGGAGGTAGTCGAGCAGGACCTCGCGCTCGCTGCTGCCCGCGCTGTCGTTCCCGCGCGGGTCGTCCTCGGGGTCGACCCACATGTCTGGATACTTCTGCGCCTTCGATGCCATGCCCCGATCCTGTCGGCGATACCGACCCGAGCGCCAACGCCTTTCTGCGCTCCCGGCGCTGACGCCGAAGCCCGGACCCCGACGAGGGGTCCGGGGCGGAGGGGCCTCAGAGGCGGGGGTCGACCGGTTCGGACTCCATCGCCAGGACGGCGAACACCGCTTCGTGCACCCGCCAGAGCGGCTCGGCGCGTGCCAGTCGTTCCAGCGACTCGAGTCCCAACGCGTACTCGCGCAGCGCCAGCGAGCGCTTGTGACCCAGGTTGCGGGACCTCAGCCGGGCGAGGTTGGCCTCGGTCGTGTAGTCCGGTCCGTAGATGATGCGCAGGGGCGGTGGCTCGCTGCCGACCTAGGTGATGACCACCCACTGCTTGCCGTCGATGAGCTCGCGGACCGCGTCGGCGTGACCAGCGTGGGCGGCCGTCTCGACGATCACGTGCAGCAGCACGTCGCGGTTCGTGTGCATCCACTGCTCGCCCATGAAGTCCGGCCACCACGCCGGTGCAGCGTCGAGGTCGACCTCGGAGAGGACTGCGTCGCTGAGCTCCGCCTCGCGGAGGTAGAGCTCGCGGACGTCGGAGACGGACAGACCCTCGGGCACCAGCCAGGCGTTCGTCACTGAGGCCGGCCTGCGCCTCCGCGTCACCCGCGATCATCGCGCGCACCCAGAACCGCTCGTCGTCGAGGGCGAGGTGGTGCAGCAGCTGCACGCCGGACCAGCCGGAGGGCAGCACCGCGCGGTGCATGTCCTCGTCGGAGAGGCCGTCGAACGCAGTGAGCACGTGGCGTCGCTGGCCCTGGAGGTAGTCCAGCAGCAGTGCGAGATCGGGTGACGTCATGGCTCGAACCTACGGGCGTCGCCGGATCCTGCGCGCGGCCGAGCGCTGCTGGACCCGGCTCACGCGGACGACGAGCGGCGCCACGCGCATGGCGAACCCGGGAGTCAGGTCGAACAGCCGGACCTGCGCGCCCACGCCACCGGGGAGCGGTGACGACCGGTCGTGGCCGGCGGACCACGCGCATCACGAGGTCGGCCACCTCCTCGGGCTGGAGCAGCTTGCCGGAGAACGACATCGACGCCTGCGGGTCATCGAGCTTGTCGTGCAGCATCGGCGTCCACATCCCGTCGGGGCAGACGCAGCTGATGTGGACGTCCCTGATCCCGGCCACCCGCAGGTCCGCCAGGGTGGACGTGCTGAAGCCCATGACCGCGTGCTTCGACCCGGCATAGACGGCCTCACCCGGCACGGACACCAGCCCGGCGAGCGACGCGACGTTGATGATGTGGCCACGACCCGCCGGGCGCATCACCTCCAGGGCGGCGATCGTGCCGTGCATCGTCCCGAGCGCGTTGACCTCGAACATCAGCCGCCGCTGCTCGTCGCTGTGCTCCCACGCAGGGGCAGTGATCAGCACGCCCGCGTTGTTGACCCACAGGTCGAGCGACCCTGCGCTCGCCACGACCGCGGCGGCAACCTCTCGGCAGGCCTGCTGCTCGCGGACGTCGAGCACGCAGGCCTCACCACCGATCTCGGCTGCCACCTCCCGGGCGGCCTGCTCATCGACGTCGGTGACGTACACGGCATACCCGGCCTTGGCGAGGCGCAGGGCGATCTCGCGACCCAGCCCGCGACCTGCACCGGTGACGACGGCGCCACCGACGCTCACGACGCGAGGTCCGCGCGCGCTGACGTGGCCCGGGCCGCACCGCGCCGGCGTTCGCGGCGCAGGTCCCACAGGTAGTGGTCGAAGTCGACCTCCATGGTGTGCCGCACCGAGGAGTAGAACTGGCGCTCGTTGCGCTCGTGGTCGGCTCGCATCTGCTGGCGGATCTCGGCGTCCGGCGGGGGCGCGTAGCGGCCGGCAAGGCGCTCCGCGATCCACTCGCCCTGGGCCTGCGCGAGGGGCATCGTGGCGCCGACAGGCTGGAGCAGACCGATGAAGTACAGCCCAGGCAGGTCGGGGTGGACGGTGCGCTTCCAGAGGGGCAGGTCGTTGTCCCTGGCCGCGATCAGCTCTGGGTCGAGGAACGGGAAGCTGACCTTGTACCCGGTGGCCCAGACGATGAGGTCGGCCGGCACCCGGCTGCCGTCGACGAAGACCACGTGGTCGCCGTCGAGCCGCTCGATCGCCGGCCGCGGCGTGACCCGACCCGAGCGCAGGGCGTCCGCGGATGCCCTCGGACTGGACGGGGTGGGACTGGCCGGGCTTGTGCTTCGGTTGCGGCAGACCGAGTTTCGCGACGTTGCCGGACAGCGTCGCACCCAGCCGCAGCCGTGCCGCCGTGGCCCACCAGGGCAGCCACCCGGGCAGGACGACCTGGTCCGCCGGTCGCCCGAGGGCGAACTTGCGCAGCACCCACTGGCCGCGGCGCTGCGAGAGGGTGGCCGAGCGGGCCACCTTCCCGGCCTCGACGGAGATGTCGAGGGCGGAGTTGCCCGATCCCACGACGACGACGTCGCGGCCGGCCAGCTGCTCGCTCGAGCGGTAGTCGTGCGCGTGGATCTGCTCACCGTCGAAGACGCCGGGGTATGCCGGATCCGGCCACCGCGGGTCCCAGTGGTGGCCGTTCGCGACGAGCACGGCGTCGTAGGTGCGGACCTGCTCGCCGTCGGGTCCGGTCGTGCGGACCTGCCAGGTGTCGTCGCCACCACGGGTGACGTCGGTGACCGTGGTGTCGAAGGTGATCCGGTCGCGGAAGCCGAAGTGGTCGACGTAGGCGTTGAAGTAGGCGGCCACCTGGTCGTGCCGGGCGTAGGCCGGGTAGTCCGGCGGCATCGGGAAGTCGGAGAACGCCATCCGCGGGCAGGAGGTGTTGATCTCGAGGGTCTCGTAGCAGGCGGACTGGCCGTTGGGGTTGTTGAAGACCCAGTTGCCACCGATGACGCTGCCACGCTCGAAGCAGTCGAACGGGATCCCGGCCGCGTACAGCGCCTTGGCTGCGGCGAGCCCGGACGAGCCCGCGCCGATGACGCAGGCGCGCGGCAGGGAGGGATCGGGTGCGACCGGCGAGGTGACCGCCGGTGCGAGGTGTCGCTGCTTGACGAGGTAGGGCATGGCGCGATCATGGCACCCCGCTCTGGACGCTGGTGAGACACCGGCTGCAGGGTGTCTGCGCCCCGGCGGATGCGGTCGCCGGACCGCGTCAGACGCCGTCGCCGGACCGCGCGCTCGCGGTGTCGGGATACCCTCGGTGACCATGCGGCATACCGTCTGGTTGGCAGTGGCCTGTCTCGCGCTCGGCGCGTGCGCGGGCGCGGAGTCGACGCCACGGGCCGCCACCACGACCTCCTCGACCGCCACCACGGCCACGCCGAGCAGCACGACGCCGGCTACCACCACGACCACCACGAAGCCCCGGACCACGACCAAGGCACCGACCGTGAAGCCACCGCAGCCAGCCAAACCGTCCGCCGCCAAGCCCTCCCCTGCCAAGCCACGCACCAGCCTGAAGGGCGACACCAACGACGCGTTCGCGTTCGCCCCGCTCAGCAACCCGGCAACGTGACCGTCGAGGGCTCGGTCTCGAGCTACAAGGCCTGGTCGACGTCCAAGGTGCTGGTGGTCGCGGCCTTCCTCGACACGGTCTGCGACGGCGACCCGGCCAAGGCGACCGCCCAGCAGAAGCGCTGGGTCACCGCCGCGCTGACCGCGTCCGACATGAACGCCGTCATCGCGCTCCGCGACGCGATCCCCGGGAGCCCGGGCGCAGCGATCACCCGGGTGCTGCGGTCGGTCGGCGACTCGCGCACGGTGGCCCCGGACGCTTCCCAGGGCGGCATGCAGTGGACCATCCGTGAGCAGGTGCGGTTCATGGCGGCGCTGAACTCCGGCCGGGTCGTGTCCAAGGCCTCGAGCGCCTACATCCTGTCCTCGATGCGGCCGATCTCGGCGCACCGCTGGGGGCTCGGCACGATCGGCGCCGGGCCGTTCAAGGGCGGCTGGCTGCGCAGCGACACCGTCACGCGGCAGATGGGCATCGTCAACGGGTATGCCGTCGCGATCATCACCGACGCCCAAGGGCCCGCGGTGCTCCAGAGCGACGGCGACTCGGCGCACGTCGCGCAGATGAACTACCTCGCGAAGGTCCTGCAGCGCCGGCTGGCCATCGAGTCCGGCCGCGGCTGACCGTCCCTCGCGTCCGGCTGCGGCACGCTGGCGGCACGTCGGCGGCACGGCGACGGACGGCCCGGCCGGCGGGGCCGCGTCGGGGGCGAGGTTAGGGTGCCGAGGTGAGCGAGATCCGGCTGTCCCGTGCCGAGGCGCGACGCATCGCGGTGCGTGCCCAGCTGCTCGACGCGCCTCGACCGACGGACCTGCTCGAGGTGGTTCAGCGGCTGGCTGCGGTGCAGGTCGACCTCACGGCCGCCGTCGCGCCCGAGCGCCGACCTGGTGTGCTGGAGCCGTCTGGGCGGCGCCTACGCGGTGGGTGACCTCGACGAGCTGTTCCAGGAGCGGGCGGTGGTCGAGCTGCGGGGCTTCCTGCGGCCGGCCGAGGACATCTCGCTCTACCGCGCCGAGATGGCCCAGTGGCCGGGTCCGGAGCCGCTGCACGACTGGCAGATGGACGTCGCCGAGTGGGTGGCGGCGAACGACGACTGCCGCCTCGACATCCTCGAACAGCTCGAGTCCGAGGCACCGTTGTCGGCTCGGCGGCTGCCGGACTCCTGCGTCGTGCCGTGGCGTTCGTCCGGGTGGACCAACAACAAGAACACCCAGCGGATGCTCGACTTCATGGAAGCGCGCGGCGAGGTTGCCGTGGTCAGCCGCGAGGGGCGCGAGCGGCAGTGGGACCTGGCGAGTCGGGTCTTCCCGGAGACGGCGGCCGTGCCCGTCGACGAGGCGCTGGCCGAGCGGGCTCGGCGCCGGCTGGCCGCACTCGGGGTGGCTCGCGCCAAGGCCGTGGAGGCTCCGGGTGAGCCGCACGATGTCGGTGCGGTGGGCGAGGTGGCCGTCGTGGAGGGTGTGCGCGGGACGTGGCAGGTCGACCCGGACCAGCTCGACCGTCTGGGCGAGCCGTTCGTGGGGCGCACCGCGCTGCTGTCCCCGTTGGACCGGCTCGTCTTCGACCGCAAGCGGATGAGCGAGCTGTTCGAGTTCGACTACCAGCTCGAGATGTACAAGCCGGAGGCCACCCGCCGCTGGGGCTACTGGGCGCTGCCGATCCTGCACGAGGACCGGCTCGTCGGGAAGGTCGACGCGACGGCCGACCTGCCGGCCGGGGTGCTGCGCGTCGCCGCCGTCCACGAGGACGTGCCCGTTCTCGAAAGCGGTGCGGGCGGGTGTGGACGCCGAGATCGACGACCTCGCCGAGTGGCTCGGGCTCGACGTCGCCCGCTGACCCTGAGCAGCGAGCTGCCAGTCAGGCAGGGTCAGTTCGGCAGCGTCACGTACCGAGGGTCAGTCGCGCAGGCGCAGCGGGGCGCCGACCGCGTACAGGTGGCGCACCACGTCCGCGTAGGACGAAGGTGCCGACGACTCGGCATACGGCACTCCGTCCCGGGCGCAGAACGAGCGCACGATCACCTGCGCGCGGGGAAGGTTCGCCCGCGGCATGCTCGGGAAGAGGTGGTGCTCGATCTGGTAGTTGAGCCCACCGAGGGCCCAGTCCACGACCGGGCCACCGCGGATGTTGCGGGACGTGAGCACCTGGCGCAGGAACGGGTCGGCCTCGTCGGCCTTGGACAGCACCGGCATGCCCTTGTGGTTGGGGGCGAAGGACACCCCGAGGTAGAGCCCGCGCAGTCCCTGGTGGACCGCGATGAAGACCAGGCCCTGCAGCCAGGTCATCGTGGCGATCACCAGCCCGAGGTACACCACCGTGTGCAGACCGATCAGCAGCAGCTCGGTCGACCGGTAGCGGAATCCGGGGCGGACCATCGTGCGGATGCCCGCGAAGTAGAGGTTGACCGCCTCGAAGGTGAGCATCGGGAAGAAGAGCCAGGCCTGGTACCTGCGTCACGGTCGCGGCCAGCCCCCGACGCTCGAGCGCCTGGCTGACGTCGAAGATCAGGACCCCGGCCCGCACGTCGGGGTCGGTGTCGAGGTCGTTGGGATGGGCGTGGTGCGCATTGTGCTTGTCGACCCACCAGCCGTAGCTGAGGCCGCTGAGCAGGTTGGCGTGGACCAGGCCGAGCAGCGTGGCGGTCCTGGCCCGGCGCGAGACCTGGCGGTGCGCGATGTCGTGGCCGAGGAAGCCGATCTGCACCGACACCACGGCGAGGACGGCCGCCCACGGGATCAGCCACCATGAGTTGCGCCAGATCACCATGGCCGCCAGCGACGGCCAGCAGGCCGAGGATGTTGAACGCGAAGTGCAGGGCGTAGGACCCCAGCCGCCGGTCCATCAGACCGGCCGCGCGCACGGCGGCGTTCACGTCTGCGTAGAGCGGCCGGGGTGCGTCGTCCGTTGACCTGACGGGGCTGGGAAGGGTGGTCATAGCGGACTCCCGGGTGGTGGTGGTGCGCCACCGGGTCCAGGGCAGCCTTCGTGATCGAGTCTACTCGCGTGGCGCCGACTGCAGACAGGGACACAAACCGGTGCACCGCGTCGTGAACCGGCCATCCGATTGGCGAACTCGGGCGTTCCGTCGCTCGACGGCGAGGGTTCCGAAGGCCCACGGGCCGCGCCGGGCGGCCCGAGATCGTCGCGTCTACGATGCCCGGGTGGCGCCCGGCATCGAGAACCTGTCTCCCGAGCAGCGAACCCTGCTCGACCAGTGGCTACCCGGGGCCGTCGTCGAGCGGGACCACAGCTGGGGACTGGTGGAGACGACCGTGCTCGAGCTCACCCACGCCGGCACCCGTTTCATCGCCAAGGCGGCAGGCCGGGACGACCACCACATCGCCCGGGAGATCCACGCGCACCGACACTGGCTCGAGCCCTGGACGGCAACCGGCCGGGCTCCGCGGCTGGAGCACGGCGACCTGGGTGCGAAGATGCTGGTGACCCGACATCTTCCGGGCGCGCTCCTGCTGGACACCGCCCACGTGGGCGACCCTGCGGCATACCGACAGGCGGGCGAGCTGCTCGCGCTGCTGCACTCCCAGCTGTCGGTGCCGGACGGCCGCTACGAGGCGACCGAGAACGCGAAATCCCTTGCCTGGCTGGACAAACCGCACCGCATCGCACCTGAGGTCGAGGAGCAGCTGCGCGCCGAGATCGCGACCTGGCCGACACCCACGACCGTTCTCGTGCCCACCCACGGCGACTGGCAGCCGCGCAACTGGCTCATCCACGACGGAGTTGTCAGGGTCATCGACTTCGGCAGGGCTGCCTTGCGGCCTGCCCTGTCGGACTTCTCGCGGCTCGCGGCGCAGGAGTTCCGTCGTGACCCCGCCCTTGAGGCGGCGTTCCTCGATGGCTACGGCTCGCGACCCGCGGGAGCCGGGCGCCTGGCACCGCACCCTCGTCCGCGAGGCGATCAGCACAGCGGTCTGGGCGCACCAGGTCGGTGACGAGGCGTTCGAGGCCCAGGGCCACCGGATGATCGCCGACGCGCTGGCCTGACCCGCGAGTCGGCTGGAGCCGGCTAGAGCCCGGCGGCCCGGTCGAGGTCGGCCCGCGTGAGCACCGCGCGCGTCTGCACGCTGATCGTGTCCAGGCGGTTGGCGCCCGGCTCGGAACGGTCGATCGCGCACACGGCGACCGCCACGGTGGCTCCGGCCTCCCGCAGCGCCAACGCGGCGGCAAACGCGGCACCACCGGTGGTCACCACGTCCTCGACCAGGGTGACCGTCTTGCCCGCCACCTCGGCGCCCTCCGCGAGTCGTCGTGTGCCGTAGGCCTTGGCCTGCTTGCGGACGAACAGCGCCGGTATGCCGGTGAGGCTGCTGACCATCGTGGCAATCGGCACACCACCGAGCTCGAGGCCGCCCAGCAGGTCGGTCCCGGGCGGCAGCAGCGGGACCATGGCCTCCGCAACCCGGCGCAGCAGCGCAGGCTGGGACTCGAAGAGGTACTTGTCGAAGTACTCCGAGACGACCTGACCAGACCTCAGCTCGAACTCCCCGTGGAGACGACAGGTCGAGTCGATGTCCCGGGCGAGGGTCTGCAGGTCCATGCCGACGATCCTGCCGCAGTAACCTCCCCGGATGGCCGAGCCCCTCCACGAACGCGTCGTGCGCGACTCCTACGACGAGGTCGCCGACGTGTACGCCGCGCGGTTCGGACACGTGTCCCGGCTGCACCCGCTGGACCGTGCGCTGGTGGACGAGTTCGCCCAGGAGGTGGGCGACGCCCCGGGACCGGCTGGGCAGGTCGCCGACCTGGGCTGCGGACCGGGACACCTGACCGGGCACCTGCACGCGCGGGGGCTCGACGTCTTTGGCGTGGACCTGTCGGCCGCGTTCGTCGAGATGGCCAGGCGTGACCATCCCGAGGCGCGGTTCCGCCACGGCTCGATGACCGACCTCGGCCTCGACGACGGAGCGCTGGCCGGGATCGTGGCATGGTTCTCGCTCATCCACGTGCCCCCGGCGCAGCTGGAGGACACCATCGCCGAGCTGGGCCGCCTGCTGGCCAAGGGCGGCCGCCTCCTGGTGGGGTTCCAGGTCGCCGACCCTGGTGACGTGGTGGCCCAGCCGTACGACCACAAGGTGGCGCCGGCCTACCGCTGGCCGGTTGACCTGCTGTCCGACCTGCTCGGCCGGCACGACCTGGTGGAGACAGCGAGGCTCGTCCGGCAGCCCGGGGAGGGCGAGCGGGTCCCACAGCTCGCCCTCCTGGCCCGCAAGATCGGCCGTGGGTGAACGCAGGTCGTCAGTGGGCGCACTTGAAGTAGTCCTGCAGCCCCGCCACCAGCCGGTCGACGTCCTCGTCGGTCGTGTACGACGCCACCCCCACCCGCAGGCCCCCGGTCTCCCCGAGGCCGAGGGCGCGGGACGCCTCGAGGGCGTAGAAGTGCCCGGCGGGAGCGTTGACGCCACGGGAGGCGAGATGACGCGACACGGCCTTGGCGTCGTGCCCGTCGAACGTCACCAGGAGCGTCGGGGTGCGGCGGGCCGAACGCGCATACAGCGTCGCGCCGGGCAGTGCCGCCAGCTCGGACTCCAGGCGTTCGCGGACCGCGAGCTCGTGCTTGCCCACGGCCGCCATCGACGCGGCCAGCCGCTCGCGCCGGCTGCCCTCGCTGGGCACGATGCCGGCCATCACCTCGACGGCTGCGGTCACACCGGCCAGCAGCTCGTAGGGCAGGGTGCCGAGCTCGAACCGCTCGGGGACGGAGTCCGAGGAGGGCACGAGCTTGTCGGGGCGCAGCGACTCCAGCAGCGACGGAGTGGCCGCGAGAGCACCGCAGTGCGGGCCGAAGAACTTGTAGGGCGAGCACGCGACGAGATCGGCGCCCATCGCCACTCGGTCGACCAGCCCGTGCGGGGCAAGATGCACGGCGTCGACATGGAGCAGGGCACCCACCGTCGTGCGCGACTGCGGCGATGGCCGCCACGTCCGGCATCGTCCCGATCAGGTTGGAGGCCGCCGTGATGGCGACGAGCCGGGTCCGGTCACCGACCACGGCCGCGACAGCTGCGGGGTCGAGCTCTCCGGTTGCAGGATCGAACTCGGCCCAGCGGACCGTCGCGCCGACCGCCTCGGCAGCCAGCACCCACGGTCGGATGTTCGCGTCGTGGTCGAGGCGGCTGACCACCACCTCGTCCCCCGGGCCCCAGTCCTGCGAAAGGGTCCGCGCCATCTCGAAGGTCAGCGCCGTCATGCTCCGCCCGAAGACCACCCCCGCCGGGTCCGTGCCCAGCAGGTCACCGACCGCCGCCCGGGCCTCGAGCACCGCAGCGTCGGAGTTGCGTTCCGCCTGGGTCACCTCACCCCTGGTCGACATGGGGGTGGTGAGCTGACGGCTGATCGCGTCGGCCACCGACTGCGGGGTCTGGGAGCCGCCCGGTCCGTCGAAGTGCGCTGCCCCGCCCTGCAACGCGGGGAACTGGGACCTGAGGGCCTCGACGTCGAACGCGGCGGTGGGACACGGGCTGGGACTCGGTCGGCGGCATACCTCGCACTGTGCCATCACCGCGCACGTGGGGACGCGGCCCACCACCCAGACCCGACGTTCCCGGGCGAGGCATGGCACGCTGGCGCACGGCGGACACGTGACCGAACGGTGGTGGGCAGAGATGGCGGGCGATCCCAGCGCGCGTGACCTGGCCGACGAGCTGTCCCAGCAGACGGCGGGGCTGGCCCAGCTGCTCGACGCACCGACCACGGACGGGCCGGCCGGTCGCGGATACCGGCCAGCGCGCCGACGTGACCGAGGCGGTTGCGATCGTTGCCGGCCACGCTGCGACGGCTCGGCGACGCGCTCGGTGTCGACCTCGACGACGTCACCACGCGGCACACCGAAGCGGCCGCGAGCGCGGCGAATGGTCCGACTCCTGCGCCTCCGGTGGAGGTGACCGTGCCCGTCCTCGGCGTCGACGCCTGCGCGGCCGGGTGGGTCGGAGCCATCCTCGAGCCCGGGGCGCCGCGACCGCGCATCGCCGTCGCTGCGTCCATCGCCGCCCTCGTCGAGGCGGTGCGCCAGTCGCTCGACATCCAGGCCGTCGCCATCGACATCCCGATCGGGCTCCCTGACGACAGCACCCGACAGGCAGATGTCCTGGCACGAAAAGCGTTGAAGGGAAAGGCTTCCTCGGTCTTCACGACTCTCACGCGCGCGGCCTACGGAGCTGAGTCGCGAGCCGAGTCGGACCTGGTCAACCGCGAGCTGTCCGGCCAGGGAGTGGGCGCCCAGGCCTTCGGGCTGCGCGACAAGATCCTCGAGGTCGACGCGTGGGTCCGCAGCCGCCCGACCGTGGCGGTGCTCGAGGTGCACCCCGAGCTGAGCTTCGCCGTCATGACCGGTGCGCCGGTCCTGGCCAAGAAGAAGACCGACGAGGGGCGCACGGCCAGGCTCGCTGCCCTCGCCGCCGCCGGCATCGCCTCACCGTCAGTGCTCAAGGGCGACGGGTATGCCGCGGACGACGTCCTCGACGCGTGTGCTGCCGCGTGGACGGCAGCACGTCGCACGACCGGGCTCGCACGTTCGCTGCCGGAGCCGCCGGAGACCTTCTCCGACGGCATACCGGCAGCGATCTGGGTGTAGCCCGCGCGAGTGGCTCGCGTCAGGCGGCCGCCGGTGCGTAGACCAGGTGCAGCACCCCGGTCGTGAAGGTGGTGGAGGACACGAGCTGCGAGCGGCACCTTGGCGCCGTCGGCGAACAGCTTCTTGCCGTGCCCGACCACGACGGGGTGCACGAGGAGGTGCAGCTCGTCGACCAGGCCCTGCTCGAGCATCCAGCGGACCAGGGTCGCGCTGCCGGTGGTGCCGAGCCGGGTCTCCTGCTTCAGCTCGGTGAGAGCCGCCTTGACGTCGCCGTTGACGACCGAGGAGTTCTCCCAGGTGGCGTCCGTGAGGGTGGTCGACACGACGTACTTGCGGGCGCCGTTCATGGCTGCCGTGAACGGGTCGGCCGGGTCGGCGTTGGGCCAGTAGCCGGCGAACTCGTCGTAGGTCTGGCGCCCCAGGAGGGTGGCGTCGTTCTCGGCCATCATCTCGCCGACGACCGCTCCCATCTCGTCGTTGAAGTACTCGAAGTGCCACGTCTCGGGTGCCTCGATGACACCGTCGAGGGAGATGAAGAGGCTGGACTTGATGAATCCCATGATGACTCCTTGGTGGTGCGGATCCGGTCGGACCCTGGGCGGTGAACCGGCACCCGGGTGGTGCCTTCACCCCCTGTGCCGAACGACGACGAGCGGAATCGACACGCTCTGCCAGAAACTCCCCAGAGCCACCAGTACCCCACTGTGCACGTCGCCCACACGGCCGCGGAGGCGGCCATGACCGCCTTGCCGGGCGTCCAGTCCCCAGCCAGGCGCCACGCAGCGATGACGGCCACCGCCGTGCCCGCTCCGGCCAGCAGGATGAACGCCACTCCGAGGAGGAAGGCGGCCACCCAGAGGACGACAAGGCCTACCCACGCGGCGAGCGCCTGAACGACTCCGGCTCGACCAGCGAACGCTCGACCGACCGCCGAGATCCCCGACGTGTCCGTGTCCATTTCACTTCCCCCGATCGTCGACCTCACGTCCACGCCTCAACACCGGGGGCACCGAGACGGAGGATGCGTCCGATCATCGCAGGTCCTGTGGAGTAGCGGCAGAGTTCGGGCGGATCGCGGGGATGGCTCGCTGCTGAGAGGTAGCACGCACGGTCCGGCGCCGCCCTCGTGTCCCCTCACACGACGGGTCAGGCTCAGAAGCCGTCGCGGGCCATGTTGGCGAACCGGGAGTAGTGGCCCTGGAAGGCCAGCACGATGTCCTTGGTCGGACCGTTACGGTGCTTGGCCACGATCACGTCGGCCTCGCCCTCGCGACCCGGGTCGGCCTTGTCGCGGTGCAGCAGGATGACCATGTCGGCGTCCTGCTCGATCGAGCCCGACTCACGCAGGTCGGACATCTGCGGGCGCTTGTCGGTGCGCTGCTCGGGGCCACGGTTCAGCTGGCTGATCGCGATGACCGGGACCTCGAGCTCCTTGGCAAGCAGCTTGAGCGCACGCGAGAACTCGGACACCTCCTGCTGGCGCGACTCGACCTTCTTGCCCGAGCTCATCAGCTGGAGGTAGTCGATGACGACGAGCTTGAGGTTGTGCTGTTGCTTGAGGCGGCGACACTTCGCCCGGATCTCCATCAGTGACATGTTGGGCGAATCATCAATGAACAGAGGGGAATCAGAGATCTGCCCCATGATGCGGGCGAGCTTCTTCCACCCGGCATCGCCGATGGTGCCCTTGCGCAGGTCCTGCAGCTGGATCTGGGCCTCGGCCGAGAGCACACGCATGGTGATCTCGGAGCGGCTCATCTCGAGCGAGAAGACGGCGGTGGCCATCTTGTGCTTGATCGCGGCCGACCGGGCGATGTCCAGGCCCATCGTCGACTTGCCGACGGCAGGTCGGGCGGCGAGGACGATCATCTGGCCGGGGTGCAGGCCGTGGGTCAGCTCGTCGAGCTCGATGAAGCCGGTGGGCACGCCGATCATCTCGCTCGCGTCGCGACCGGAGGCGACCTCGATCTCGTTGAGCGTCTCCTCGAGGATGTCGCCGAGCGCGAGGTAGTCCTCGCCGCCGCGCTTGTCGGCGACCGCATAGACCTCGGCCTGGGCCGCGTTGACGATGTCCTCGATGTCGCCGTTGCCCTGCTGGTAGCCCAGCTGCACGATGCGTGTGCCGGCCTCGACCAGGCGACGCAGCACCGCCCGCTCGCTGACGATCTCGGCGTAGTAGCCGGCGTTGGCCGCCGTTGGGACCGCCTGGATGAGGGTGTGCAGATAGGCCTGACCGCCGATCCGCTGCAGGTCGCCTCGCTTGGACAGCTCGTCCGACACGGTGATCGCGTCGGCCGGCTCACCGCGGGCGTAGAGGTCGAGGATCGCGTCGTAGATCAGCTCGTGGGCCGGGCGGTAGAAGTCGGTGCCGCGCAGTCCCTCGACGCAGTCGGCGATCGCGTCCTTCGACAACAGCATGCCGCCGAGGACGGACTGTTCGGCGTGCAGGTCCTGCGGGGGAACGCGCTCGTCGCTCGGCGGCGGCCCGTCGCCACCAGAGCCGAACGCGCTCGTGCTCAACTCCGCAAGAGACACCCGGGCAACTCCCTGTCACATCATTCAACGGCCACCGGCGATGAGTTCCACCTGTGTGATTCGAGTAGACCAGCCCGCACCGACAACCCACGTCAGCGACACCAGAACCCGTGATCCGGCACAACGTATGGCCGCGTGCCCCACACCTCAAACCAGCCCTGTGGACAGGCTGGGGACAACGTGTGCGCAACGCCCGGACTGCTTGTGCACAGTCGGGGGATAACCCTGTGGATTTCGCGACGGACCGTCCCGCGTCAGGGCGCTGACCTGCAGGTTCGTGATCCACTGGGTGTGGACCCACAATATTTTCGGGCGTGTCCACGCTGTGCCTCGTCCACATGACGCGCGACACACTCGACCTCCTCGACGTAGCCTGACCGTATGTGCCGAAACATCCGACAACTGCACAACTTCGAGCCCGCCGCCACCTCCGACGAGGTCCGGGCCGCTGCCCTCCAGTACGTCCGCAAGGTCAGCGGCAGCACCAAGCCCAGCGCCGCCAACCAGGCCGCCTTCGACGAGGCCGTGGCCGAGGTCGCGCACGCGACCCAGCACCTGCTCGAGCACCTCACCACGACCGCGCCCCCCAAGGACCGCGAGACCGAGGCCGCCAAGGCCCGGGCCCGCGCCCAGGCGCGGTACGGCGCGGCCTGAGCAGCGCGGCATACCCACGACGGGGTATGCCGGGTGGTCTCCACCGCAGCGAAGGTGCCACCCCCACGATGCGGGAGACGAGGGGCTGTGGATATCCGCGGGGGCGGCCCGTCGTCGCTGCCATCGTGAGGGCATGACGCCCTCGCCGACCCCCTCGCCCAAACCGTCGCCAGCGCCCGGAGAGGGCGAGGACCCACCCGGCGGCGGCGACGGGTGGTCGAGCCGTTGGGGAGACGCCGATGACGCGGATGCGGCGCCCAGCCACGCACGGCGGCCCCGGATCACCCACCTGGTGCTCGTCGACGGGCTCCCTGCCGACCACTGGGTCGAGGAGGGCATGGACGGCCGGCGGGAGTCGCGGCTCCGGCGTCGAGGCGGACCTACGCTGTCCACCGCTCACGACGACCGCGAGCGCGAGCTGCGTTGGCTGGACTGCCTCGTGGGCGGCCGCGAGGCGCTGCTCGCCCTCGACGACCGGCCCCTGGTCACGCGACCCCTCGACCTCGGCGACCTTACCCCGGACCTGCAGGTGCGGGCGCGGGCGATCGGCGAGGACTGCGAGCGGCACGCGGTCGAGGCCTTCGGGCTCACCGAGCTCGGGGCAGCCGTGCGGCACCTGCTCGGCGCCGCGTTGGCGGCTGACCCCGGCATGCTCCACCGCAGTGCGCGTGACGACACCGCGATGGGTGCGCTCGTGTGGGCTGCGGGTCAGGCCAACGCGCTGATCGGTCCTGAGGGGCGGCTGCTGGCGCGTGAGCTGTGGCCGCGGCTGGGCGTACCTCCCTCGGCTGCCGGACGGGGCGCGGCCTTGTTGGAGCGACTCGCGCCGGGTACCGACCAGCTGGTGGCACCAGCTGGGGCGCCGAGGCTGCGGGCAACCGGGCTGCCCGGCGCCCTGCTCGGCTCGACCCGGGCACTGCTCATCTCCCGCCGGGACGAGGTCCTCGACACGGGGTCGCGATGAGTTCTGGGGAGGCCCCCGGTCTAAGTCTGTGAACCCAGCACTCACAGACCACACCAGAGGAAGTCCCATGAGCGACACCACTTGCGTCACCGAGCCGGAGCCGACGGTGGCACCGACTCCCCCGCACCCGCCCGAACCGGCATCCTCGGCAAATGGCCCGACTGACGTCGCCGCCGACACCGACGTCAACGTCGCCCTGGTCATGCGGATCCTGGTCCTGTCGACCTTCGTCGTCATCCTCAACGAGACGATCATGATCAACGCGATCCCCCGGCTGATGCGCGAGTTCGCCGTCCCCGCCACGAGCGCGCAGTGGCTCTCCACCGCGTTCATGCTCACCATGGCAGTCGTCATCCCGGCCACGGGGTGGTTCCTCCAGCGGGTGCCCACCCGCACGGCATACGCCCTCGCCATGGGCCTGTTCCTCACCGGCACGGCGATCGCGACGCTCGCACCCACCTTCTCGGTGCTCCTCGTCGCCCGCGTGATCCAGGCCAGCGGCACCGCCGTGATGATGCCGCTGCTGATGACCACGATGATGACGCTGGTGCCGCCGAAGGACCGCGGCAAGATGATGGGCAACGTCACCCTCGTCATCTCCGTGGCGCCCGCCCTCGGGCCGGCCGTGTCAGGAGTGCTCCTCCAGCTCGGGTCGTGGCGGTTGATCTTCGCCGTCGTGCTGCCCATCGCGGGCGTCGTCGGGCTGCTCGGACTGCGTGAGCTCGTCAACATCGGCGAACCCCGCGCCACCCGGATCGACCTGCCCAGCATCGTCCTGTCCGCGGTCGGCTTCGGCGCCCTCGTCTACGGCCTCAGCGGTCTCGGCGACGGCGGCCGTGCCAGCCACACCGTGCCGCCGGCCGTCGTCACCGCGATCGGTGTGCTCGCCCTCGTCGCGTTCGTCCGCCGCCAGATCACGCTGCAGCGTGGCGCCGGGCCGCTGCTCGACCTGCGCACGCTGACCTTCGCGCCGTTCGCGGTCGCCCTCGGCCTGATGTGCCTGGCCTTCATGGCGATGATGGGCGCGATGATCCTGCTGCCCCTCTACCTGCAGGACGTCCTCCACCTCAGCACCCTGATGACCGGCCTGCTCCTCATGCCCGGCGGACTGGTCATGGGGCTCCTCGGACCGCTGGTGGGTCGGGCCTACGACAAGGTCGGCGCGGCACGGCTGGTCATCCCCGGCGCGGTCATCATGGCCGTCACCCTCGCGCTGTTCACCCGAGTCGGTCAGGACACCTCACCGTGGCTGCTGATGGTCAACCACGTGTTCCTCATGGCGGCGTTGGGCCTGATCTTCACGCCGGTGTTCACCTCCGGCCTGTCGGTCCTCCCCCCACACCTGTACGCCCACGGCAGCGCCGTCCTCGGCTCGCTCCAGCAGGTCGCCGCCGCAGCCGGCACCGCCATCGTCGTCAGCGTGATGGCCGGACGCGCCGCCTCGGCCGCCGCAGACGGGGCCACCCAGCTCGGCGCCCTGAGCACCGGCGTCCGGTGGGGCTTCGGGGTCGGCGCAGTCATCGCCCTGGCCGTCGTCGCCGTGTCGTTCGCGGTCCGCACCCCCGCGCTCCCCGCCCACGAGGACACAGCCGCCGCGCAGCACTGACCCAGCACCACTGCTGGCCGCCCAGCGCGCACCAGGTCCCGGATCCACCGGCCTGGTGCGAGCTGTGTGGCCGGAAGTGCGGCGACGGCACGGATCTAGCGCGTGGTGCGGGTTGCCGCCTCCTGTGCGACCTCGTGGCACTGGGTCATGCTGTCCGGCGACATCACCCCCGTAGGCGAGATCTGCTCCCGAGCCGCAACCGCTCCGAGCAGGCGACACATGTCGATCACGTCGTCCTGGGATGCCAGCCCCGCGGTGGAGACGCCCCCGCTGCCACTGGTACCGAGGCGCTCGGCTACCTGGTCGGCCACCGACCCCGCTGAGATCCGGTCTGCGCCGCAAGAGGCCAACAGGATGAGCACCAGGACGATGTTGGCCCACAGCTGCAACCGGACGATCGGCGGCTTGGGCGGGTCGGGCTGTGCGGCGACCTGGTACGGCTGTGACATCGGATCCCCCTGGTGTGTGCGCTGGCGCAACGTGGCGACATTCTGACGTGGCTGACGGCATGCTGGCTCCGTGACACACCCCGTCGTCGATGCCGTCCGGACCGCCCTCGCCGGCGCCGGTGACCCCGACCGCGCGGTCGCCCAGCAGGCCTACATGAAGTCGTCGATGCCCTACCGCGGCCTCACCTCGCCCGAGCTCAAGGCGCTGCTGCGCCCGATCCTGGCCGACCCGGCATACCGGATCGCGGAGCGTGACGACTGGGAGGGCGCGGTGCGGGACCTCTGGGACGGAGCCACCCACCGCGAGGAGAGGTATGCCGCGACGGCGCTCACGGGGCACCGCGCCTACCAGCCGTGGCAGGACCCGGCCGTCGTCCCGCTCTATCGGCACCTCATCGTCACCGGTGCGTGGTGGGACCATGTGGACGAGCTCGCGAGCAACCGGATCGGTCCGATCCTGTTGTCACACAACGAGATCATGACGCCGCTCGTGCGCTCTTGGGCAACCGATGACGACCTCTGGCTACGGCGGACCGCCATCATCAGCCAGCTCACCTTCAAGGAGCAGACCGACCTCCCGCTGCTGCGCGAGGCCATCGAGCCGAACCTCGCAGACACCAGCTTCTGGATCCGCAAGGCGATCGGGTGGGCGCTACGTCAGTACGCCCGCACCGACCCGGACTGGGTCCGCGGGGCCGTGGCCGAGTACGGCGACCGGCTCAGCGGACTGAGCCGGCGCGAGGCCCTCAAGCACCTCTAGGCAGCAGAACCCCGAGCCGCACTGCCCCGGACGACGACCCGAGCCACGGCCAACGCACCGAGCGCGGACGCGGCCGCCACGAGGAACGCTCCGCCGATCCGGCCGGCATCCGACAGCGACCCCGCGGCAGCGGCACCCGCCGACGAGCCGACGAGGAACGCCGAGATCAGCCAGGCAAAGGCCTCGGTCGTCGTGCCGGGCGGGGCCATCTGGTCGACGAGCTGGAAGACACAGGTCAGGACCGGCGGCAGACCGACTCCGCTGGCCACGGCGAGCAGCCCCATCAGCAGGGCGTTCGAGGGCACCCACGCGAGGGCGGCATACGTCAGGACGATCACGCCCAGGCCGAGCAGGAGGTCACGTCGCGGATCGCGGTGCGGCGCGCGCGGGCTGTAGGCGACGCCGCCGATGAGGGCACCGAGCGCGTTGGCGGCGACCAGCCACGGGGCCAGCCCGCGGTCACCCGTCGACTCGGCGTAGGCCACCAGCGCCACGGCGGGCACCCCGATGCTCAGCCCCACGAGGGCGACCACCGCGTAGAGGACGCACAGTCGACGAGAGCGCAGCGGGCCCAGCCAGTGCCGGTCCTCGTGCACCGGCGGCACCCACTCGCCGGAGGCCCGCGACGCGACGAACCAGGCGGTGCCCAGCAACCCGATCAGTCCCGCCGCGACGAGCCCGCCACCGGAGCCGCCCAGCTGGGCGACCAACACCACCAGCGGGCCGAGGACGAAGATCAGCTCCTGCGCGGCAGCGTCGAGGGCGAACGCCGACGGCACCTGGCGCTGTGACAGCACCGACGGCCAGAGCGTCCGCAACGCCGGCTCCAGCGGAGGTGTCGCGAGACCGGCGACCAGGGCCACGACGAGGGCGCCGCCGGACGGCACCCACGGGAGCACCGCAAGCGCGAGCGAGGAGAGCACGCCCCCGAGCACGAGGGCCGCGCGCTGCCCACGCAGGTCCATCACGCGCGACAAGGCCGGCCCACCCAGGCAACAACCCAGCGAGTATGCCGCGGTGAGCAGACCGGCTCGGCCGAAGCCGCTGCCGGTGTCGCGGGCGAACAGGACCAGGGCCAGCGGCACCATGCCGTTGGGCAACCGGCCGACCACCGCCGAGAACAGCAGGCGGGCAACCTGCGGCAGCCGGAGCAGGCCGACGGGACTGAGGGAGCCCTCAGGCACCGGCGCGGGCTCGGTCACCGAACGGCCAGCCGACCTGCATCTGCGGGTGCTGGGCCTTGTCGACGCCGGGCTCGATGTAGTGCTCACGCCCGAAGAACACCGCGAAGAAGTCTGGCGGCATCGAGAGCATGCCCTCGATGTCGGTGGCCTGGCTGCGGTGCGCCTCGAGGGAGGCTCGCCGCTGGTCGAGGTAGCCGCTCACGTCCACCTGCCAGGTGATCTCGGCCTCCGGCGTGCCCAGGGGGTTGCCGTCGTCCATCGGGCTGTCGGGGTCGAACGCCTGGTCGCCGGCGCCCGCGGCCACCGCCGCCTGGTAGACACCCCGGATCACGTCGCGGTTCATCGTCGACTCGAGCAGGCGTGGTCGCCGGGCGGCGAGCTCGGCCGCGCGGTGCACGACGGGGTGGACCTTGACGTGGTCGGGGTGGCCGTAGCCGCCGTGCCAGTCGTAGCCCACGAGGACGTCGGCATCCTCCTCGTCGAGGATGGCGACGAGCCTGGCGGCAGCCTCCTCGAGGTCGGCGCCGGTGAAGGCGCCCTCCTCGGAGTTCTGCGCCCATCCGCTCATGCCCGAGTCGCGGTAGCCCAGCCACTCGATCCGTTGCACCCCCAGGGCGTCGGCACTGGCCTGGGCCTCACGGCGCCGCCAGTGGACGAGGGTCTCCCCATCGGGCAGGCCACCGACAGGGATCTCCCCGTGATCGCCGTTGGTGGCGAAGACGGTGACGACGCGGTGGCCCTCGTCGACCGCGCGGGCCATCGCACCTGCGGTCTGCGAGGCCTCGTCGTCGGGGTGGGCGTGGAGGAAGACGATCGTGGACACGACGCCATCATGCCAACGCCCGCCGACGCTGCACGAGGTCGCCGCGTCGTCTCAGCCCATGAAATAGTTATAGCCAACTATTTACTGCGCTGAGGCTCTCCGCTGCACTGGGTGCGTGACCACTGACTACCCGGCCCTCGTCGCCACCCTCGACCTCGCCACCAAGGTGCGCCTGCTGACCGGCGCCACCTCCTTCACCCTGCACGGCGACGACTCGATCGGCCTGGCCCCCATGGCCTTCTCCGACGGCCCCACCGGGGTCCGCGGGCTGAAGTTCACCGGCGGTGAGGAGGTCGCGCTCTTCCCGAACGCCACCCTCCTCGCGAGCGCCTGGAGCGAGGACACGGCGCGCGAGGTGGGCGAGATGCTCGCCGAGGAGGCGGAGCGCCAGCAGATCCACGTCGTCCTCGGCCCCACGATCAACCTGCACCGCTCCCCCCTCGGTGGTCGGCTCTTCGAGGCCTACTCCGAGGACCCGCTGCTCACCGGACGTCTCGCCGCGGCATACGTGCAGGGCTTGCAGGGCAAGGGAATCGGCGCCTGTCTCAAGCACCTCGTCGCCAACGAGTCCGAGACGCTGCGCAACTACATGAACTCCGTCGTCAGCGAGGAGGCGCTGCGCGAGGTCTACCTCCTGCCGTTCGAGATCGCGGTCGACGATGCGCAGCCCTGGTCGATCATGGCCGCCTACAACGACGTCAACGGTGCCGCCGCCACGGAGCAGGACCACGTCAACAACGAGGTGGTCAAGGGCGAGTGGGGCTGGGACGGCCTGCTCATGAGCGACTGGTTCGCGACCAAGACCTCGGCCCCGGCGGCGCTCGGCGGGCTCGACCTCGTCATGCCCGGCCCGGACGGGCCGTGGGGCGACGCCCTGGTCGCAGACGTCGAGTCGGGTGCCGTGCCCGAGTCCGTGATCGACGAGCACGTATGCCGGCTGCTCCTGCTCGCGGAGCGGGTCGGCGCGCTGGGTGGTCCCGAGGCACACAGGTCGTGGCCGACGGACTCGGTCGCACCGGACGCCCCCTCCCGCCAGGCACAGCTGCGCCGGCTGGCCACCGACGGCATGGTCGTCCTGCGCAACGAGGGCGGAGTTCTGCCGCTGACCAAGGCGGGCACCGTCGCCCTGATCGGACGGCACGCCGTGGAGACCGTCTGCATGGGCGGTGGCTCGGCCCAGGTGAACCCGCCCTACCAGGTGTCCATCGCCGAGGGGCTTCGTGCCGCGATCGGCG
The DNA here is from genome assembly GCA_963740865.1 of uncultured Actinomycetota bacterium. Lineage (GTDB taxonomy): Bacteria > Actinomycetota > Actinomycetes > Actinomycetales > Dermatophilaceae > Pedococcus. Next base: position 98,830 of record CAVUGH010000023.1, on the reverse strand, counting down.
ACCGGCTCACGGTGGTGGACGGCGTGGAGGTCCGCGAACGCCCGCTGCCAGCATCGCCAGCCGCCATCCGCGACCCCGAGACCGCAACACCCGGCATGCGGGTCGAGCACCTCGACGCCGATGGCGAGGTGATGCTCTCCGAACACGTGGACAGCGCCGACGTCACGACCGGGTGGGACCACACCCTGCCCCGACCGACTGAGCAGCTGCGGATGCAGGCCCGGCTCGTCGACGGCGGCCACGTGCGCCTGGGCGCGCTGGGCACCGGCCGCTGGGAGGTCAGCCTCGACGGCGCCGAGCTCGGTGGTGGCGACCTCGCAGCCAGCGGGGCCGACCCGGGCGAGGGCATGTTCAAGCCGCCACGGTGGACCGCGGACGTGTTGGCCGAGCCGGGCTCGCTGGTCGAGGCCGTGCTGACCATCCTGCGTTCCGACCCCCAGCCCGGTCCCGACGGGAAGATGAGCACCCTGTCCCACGTGCTCGCCTCGGGCATGGGCGTCAAGTCGCTCGTGGCTGGTCCGGTGCCGCTGCCGGCGGCCCAGGTGATCGATGCGGCCGTCGAGGTGGCGCGCGGCGCCGAGGTCGCGGTGGTGGTCGTCGGCGTCACCCCCGAGCAGGAGACCGAGGGCACCGACAAGTCCACCCTGGCCCTGCCCGGGGACCAGGACGCGCTGGTGTCGGCCGTCGCGGCGGCCGCTGCGCGCACTGTCGTCGTGGTGAACGCCGCCACGCCCGTGCTGATGCCGTGGGCCGGCGAGGTCGACGCGATCATCGTCGTCGGGCTGCCCGGCCAGGAGGGTGGTCACGCGGTGGCCGACGCGCTGCTCGGCGTCCGGGAGCCGGCCGGCCGGCTGGTCACGTCGTGGCCGGCAGCCGACGGCGCGGCACCTGCCTGGGAGGTGGAGCCCACCGACCTGCAGCTCGACTACACCGACGGGACCTTCGTCGGCTACCGCGGCTTCCACGCCGGTCGGGCCGACGCACCCGCCTACTGGCTGGGGGCCGGCGACGGCTACGGGTCGTGGGAGTACGAAGCCGCCGAGCTCGTCGGGACCGGTTCCGGCACGGTTGCCGCCGCCGGTTCGGACAGTCCGCCGACCGTGGCGGTCACCGTGCGCAACACCTCCGCTCGAGACTCGCGCGAGCTGGTGCAGGTCTACTTCCAGCCGACCGAGACCGAACAACCAGTGCGGCTGGTCGGGTGGGCGACGGTGGACGTCGCGGCCGGTGCCAGCGCCGCGGTCGAGGTGGCCACCGAAGCCAGGCTGTGGCGTCGCTGGGACACCGAAGCCGGCGGTTGGGGCACGCCGCTCTCGGGCGGCGACCTGCTGGTGGCGCGCGGCCTCGGCGACGTCCGAGCCACCCTCCCTCTGTCCTGACGGGACGCGGCGACGGTGAGCACCCGGCATACCCCGACCGGCATGGCATCAACCCCAGCCACCGGTTCCGCGAGGCGGGGCCGTGGCCGGCCCAAGGGCGCAGCAGGCACGCGCGGGACGCGCGAGCAGATCGTCGCAGCGGCGGCCGAGCTGTTCGCCGAGCGGGGCTTCCATGCGACGCCGATGACTGGCATCGCCGAGGCGTCGGGGTTGAGCCAGACCGGGCTGCTGCACCACTTCGCCTCCAAGGAGGACCTGCTCGCCGCCGTCCTGGAGCAGCGCGACACCCGTGACGTGGAGGCGCTGTCGGCCCGGCGCGCGGCACCGGCTCGTGGCTGGGAGGTCTATGACGACATGGTCGAGCTGGTCCGCCTCAACGCCGACCGTGAGGCGCTCGTCCGGCTGTTCACGAACCTGGCCGGGGAGGCCGTCGACCCGACCCACCCGGGCCACGACTGGCTGCGGCGGCACCACGCGGCTGCGGTCGACTCACTGACCCACGCGCTGAACGAGGCCGTCTCGGACGGCACCGCAGACCCGGCGGTGCCGGCGCGGACGATCGCACGCCAGTTCGTCGCCCTGATGGACGGCCTGCAGCTGCAGTGGTTGATGGCGCCCCACGAGGTGGACATGGCCGCCGACGTCGCGGCTCATCTCGCAACCGTGCGGGACCGGTGGGCGACCACGCCCGGATAGGCACCCGTCCCAACCGTTAGCGTGGCGCGGTGAGCACAGGGGACGGGAGCGCCGGGTCGGCGCGGAACCGGGCGCGGGGGTCGGCGCAGAGTCGGGACATCCTGCGGCTCGCGGTCCCGGCCTTTCTCGCCCTCGTCGCCGAGCCTCTGTTCCTGCTCGCCGACTCGGCGATCATCGGACACCTCGGCACGGCCCAGCTCGCAGGTCTCGGCGTCGCGAGCGCGACCCTGATCACCGCGGCCAACATCTTCGTGTTCCTGGCCTACGGCACCACCTCGATCGTCGCGCGCCAGATCGGCGCCGGCAGCGAGCGCGGCGCCCTCGAGGCCGGTATCGACGGCACCTGGCTCGCGGTCGGGCTCGGCGCCCTCACCTCCGTGGCGGTGGCGCTGGCCGCCGAACCGCTCTGCCGCGTCTTCGGTGCGTCCGACGACGCCATCGGGTATGCCGTGACATACCTTCGCATCTCGGCCCTCGGCATCCCGGCGATGCTCGTGGCGCTGGCTGCCACGGGCGTGCTGCGTGGACTTCAGGACACCCGAACCCCACTGGTGGCGTCGGCGGTCGGGTTCTCGTCGAACGTCCTGCTGAACCTGCTCTTCGTCTACGGGTTCGGTTGGGGCATAGCGGGATCCGCGTGGGGCACGGTCATCGCCCAGACCGGGATGGCGGTCGGGCTCGTCGCCGTCCTGGTCCGACACGCCCGCCGGGCGGGGGCGACCCTGCACGCGCACCCTGGACGGGTGCTGCGGGCTGCGCTGACCGGCATACCGCTGCTCGTGCGCACCCTGGCGCTGCGCGCGATCCTGCTCGTCACCACGTGGGTCGCGGCCGGCCTCGGTGACGTTCCGCTGGCCTCGCACCAGGTGGCAGCCACGGTGTGGAGCTTCCTCGCCTTCGCCCTCGACGCCCTGGCCATTGCCGCGCAGGCGCTCACGGGCAAAGCACTGGGCGCCGGCGACGTGGTTGCGGCCCGCGCCGCGACGACCACGATGATCCGGTGGGGTGTCTGGGGCGGAGCGGTGTTGGGCCTGCTGGTCCTGGCCATCCACTCATTCCTACCGGCCCTCTTCACGACCGACCCGGCGGTCCGGTCGGCACTGTCCGCCGGGCTCATCGTGGTCGCGCTCGGGCAACCGTTGGCGGGCTACGTCTTCGTCGTCGACGGCGTCCTCATCGGGGCCGGCGACGGACGATGGCTGGCCGGAGCGATGGCCGCGACCCTGGCGCTCTACCTGCCGTTGGCCGTCTGGGTGCACGCCAGAAGCGACGACCTCCTGGCGGAGGGAGCACCCCGGGCGGTGGCCGTCCTGTGGGTCGTGTTCACCGCCTTCATGGCGATCCGCGCCTGCTTCTTCTGGTGGCGGATCCGGGGCGACGCCTGGGTCGTGACCGGCGCCGCCCGCTGAGGTCCCGCACTTCTGGCCACTCATGCCTCGTCGCGGGCCGGCTCGGCGCCCGCATGCCACATGCGTGGCCAGAAGTGCGAAGTCAGGGGGTCAGGGAGAGATGCGAGTGGCTGCCTCGCGCCGGGAGTCGCCTGCTGCATCGAGGGTGCCGTCGGCGAGCTGCCGAGCCGCGCCCACCCCACCGAAGAACATCGACGTCGTGCCGTGCGAGAACGACTGCAGCGCAAGGCCTTCCACCGCTGCCGACACGCCCTCGTCATCCTCATGATCGACCCGCGGCGTGCCGTCATCGAGGATCCGGACGTGCACTCGGGGCGCGTCGATCGCCTCCTGCAGGGGCAGTCCCTCGAGGCAGTACCTCCCCAGCACCTGCATCAGGGCCGTGGTGATCCGGTCCGCACCCGGGCTCCCGATGGCGAGTGATCCGCCCGACACGGAGCGGCCCACAGAGGGCGACATGTTGGATGCCAGCCGAGTGCCCGGCGCCAGGGCGTGCAGCCCCAACCGGTTCAGCTCGGGCTCGCCCAGGCAGTTGTTGAGCATCAGTCCCGTCCCGGGAACCGTTGCGCCGGAACCGTATCCGCTCGAGGCCGTGATCGCGCAGACCGTGCCGTCGCTGTCGACCGCCGACACGTGGGCGGTCGACGACGAGGTCGGCAGGCTGGCCAGACCGTTGCGGTCGATCGCCTCCAGCAGCGCGTAGCCGTCGTCCTCGAGGTCGGTGGACAGGTCGTGCACCTGGTGCCGGTAGGACAGCACCCGCCGCTGGATGTCGATGATCCGCGACCAGTCCCACCGCCCGGCCGCCAGCTCGCGCAGCATCACCGTGAGCATCGGCCCGCCGACCGACGGAGGCGGGTTGAGCGCGAGGTCCCACTCCCCGAGGGTGAGGCGCAGCGGGGTGCGGACCACCGCCCGGTATGCCGCAAGGTCAGCTGCCGTGACCAGCCCACCTCGGGCGTCGCTGTCCGCCGCGATCCGGGTTGCGAGGTCGCCGGTGTAGAGCGAGCGAGCCCCTTCGACGGAGATCTGCTCGAGGGTGTCGGCCAGGTCGGGGTTGGTCACCCCCTGCCCGGCGACGACGATGGCTCCGTCGGCTCCCCTCACCAGGGGACGGGTGTGCTCGTCCCAGCCGAAGACCGAGTCACCGGTGATGGCGAGGTAGCTCGCCGCGGCGCCACCGATGGCATAGCCCGTCCGGGCCGCCTGGATGCTCGGCGCGAGCACCTCGCGCCAGGGCGCCGCACCATGACGGTCGTGGGCTACGCCCAGGGCCGCGAAGGCGCCGGGCGTCGCGACCGAGCCGTGCCCGGCATACAAGGTCAGACCGCCACCGTAGGTGGTGTGCACCTCGCGCAGCCCGGACCCGAAGCGCTCCGGGTCCTGGCCACGACCGGGCATCTCGACGTTGCCGTCGATCACCTCGGGGTCACCGCCGGCCGGCCAGACGCTGACGAACGCACCACCTGCTGCCGAGACGATCCCCGGCTCGGTCGTCATCGCCGAGACCATCGCCGCGATGGCCGCGTCGACGGCGTTGCCACCTGCGGCCGCTGCTGCGAGGGCTGCCTCGGCAGACGCCGGACCGGTGGCTGCGACGGCGACGCGTGGGCTCATGGGGTGATTGTGCCAACGACCGAGCCCTGGCACATTCCGTGGTTGCGGCGCGCGCCCGTCGGCGTAGCGTGGCCGCACTCCGAGGAAAGGCCACGCCGACATGATCACCGCCACCCTTCTGGCCGTGGCGGCCCTGGTCGTGGGGTTCTCCAAGACCTCGATCGGCGGGTTGGCCACGATCTCGGTTGCGATCTTCGCCAGCGTCATGCCGGCCAGGGAGTCCACGGCGGCGCTGCTCCTGATCCTGCTCGTCGGTGACGTGTTCGCGGTCTGGCACTACCGCAGGGAGTGCGACTGGGGCATCCTGCGCCGGTTGGTGCCGGCTGTACTGCCCGGCCTGGCGCTGGGTGCGGCGTTCCTCGCGGCGGTCGATGACGCCGTGCTTCGGCGCAGCATCGGCGCGATGCTCCTCGTGCTCACCGCCGTGCAGCTCATCCTGGCCAGCCGTGGCGGCGACTCCCGCGAAGCGGTCCGGGTTCGCGCGCACTCGCGCCCGGCAGCACTGCTCGCCGGACTGGCCGCGGGCTTCGCGACGATGACGGCGAACGCCGCCGGCGGCGTGATGACCCTCTACTTCACCGCCCAGGGAGTGCGAAAGATGCAGTTCCTCGGCACCGGGGCCTGCCTGTTCCTGGGAGTCAACCTCTGCAAGGTTCCCTTCAGCGCTGGCCTGGGGCTGTTCACCATGGACGCCCTGCGCAATGCGCTGCTCCTGGCGCCCCTCGTGCTGCTGGGTGCCTGGGCCGGGCTCCACACGGCGGCCCGGATGAGCCAGGCGCGGTTCGACACCGCCGTCCTGGTGGCCACGGGAGTCGCGGCCGTAGCCCTGCTCGTGCGCTAGTCCGCGGTCGACGGGGTCTCGACCGGCGCCAGCAACGGTCGCTGCCTCTCCTTGTGCTTCACGTACTCCGCGTGGGCAGCCTGCGTCGACTCCAGCTCGGACACCGCACTGACCGGGACGTCCCACCAGGCATTGCTGTCTGGGGCGTAGACGGTCGGGTCGGTCTCCACGTGGATCACGACCGGGCCGCCGTCCGCAGGCGCTGTCTTGGCCTCCTTGACCGCCTGCTCGAGCTCGACGCGCGAGTGCACCTCGATGACGTGGGCGCCGAGGCTGCGGGCGTTCGCGGCGAGGTCGATCGGCAGCCGGTCCCCCTCGAGGCGTCCGGTCGTGCCGTCGCGGTAGCGGTACCTCGTGCCGAACCGCTGCGACCCCAGCGACTCCGACAGTGAGCCGATCGAGTGGAACCCGTGGTTCTGGACCAGCACGACGACGACCTTGACCCGTTCCTGCACAGCGGTCACGAGCTCGGTGGGCATCATCAGGTAGCCCCCGTCGCCGACCATGGCAAAGACGTCACGGGTCGGGTCAGCGAGCCGGATGCCGATCGACGCCGGCACCTCGTAGCCCATGCAGGAGTAGCCGTACTCCACGTGGTAGGCCTTGCGGTCGCGCACCCGCCAGAGCTTGTGCAGGTCGCCAGGCATCGAGCCGGCAGCACACAGGACGACGTCGCCCGGGTCGGTCTGCTCGTTGACCACGCCGAGCACCTCGGCCTGCGTGAGCAGCCCCTTCGCCAGCGCACCCGTCACCTCGGCCGGCGGGTGGTACGCCGTCTCGACCCGTTCGTCCCATGCCCGCCAGAGGGTTGCCTGACGGGCGCGGTAGCCCGGCTCCACGGCGTACCCGTCGAGGGCGGCGGTCAGGGCGGTCAGGGCCTCGCGGGCATCGGCGACGACGGGCAGGCCCGCCTGTTTCCCCGCATCGAACCTCGCGACGTTGATGTTGACGAACCGAACAGCACTGTCCTGGAAGGCGGTTCGCGATGCCGTGGTGAAGTCGCTCCACCGCGTACCGATGCCGATGACCACATCCGCCTCGGCGGCGAGCGCGTTGGACGCCGTCGTACCCGTGGAGCCGACGGCGCCCATCAGCTGGGGGTGGGCGTGCGGCAGCGAACCCTTCCCCGCCTGCGTCTCCCCGACGGGTATGCCGGTCTGCTCGCAGAGCGCCCGGAGCGCGTCCTCGGCACCCGAGTAGTGGACGCCGCCACCGGCGACGACGAACGGCCTTGCGGCAGAGCGGATCAAGGCCGCGGCATCGGCGACGTCGACAGCCTCCGGGACAGGCCGGGCGATCCGCCAGACCCGCTCGGCGAAGAGCTCCACCGGCCAGTCGAACGCCTCGGCCTGCACGTCCTGCGGGAGGGCGATCGTCACGGCCCCGGTGGCCGCGGGGTCGGTCAGCACCCGCATGGCGGACAGCAGAGCCGAGGGCAGCTGTTCGGATCGGTTGACGCGGTCGAAGAAGGCGGACAGCGGCCGGAACGCGTCGTTGACGGTGACGTCGGCGGCATACGGCTGCTCGAGCTCCTGGAGGACCGGTCCCGACACCCGCGTGGCGAACGTGCCGGAAGGCAGCAGCAGCACGGGAATCCGGTTGATCGTCGCGAGCGCCGCACCGGTCAGCATGTTGGTCGAACCAGGACCGACAGACGCAGAGCACGCCCACGTCTGCAGGCGGTCCTTCTGCCGCGCATAGGCCACCGCCGTGTGGACCATTGCCTGCTCGTTGCGGGCCAGCACGTAGGGCAGGTGCTGGTCGTGGTCCGCTGAGTCATCCCCGAGCTCGTCCTGCAGCAGGGCTTGGCCGATCCCCGCGACGTTGCCGTGGCCGAAGATGCCGAAGCACCCGGCGAACAGCTTCTGGCGCTCGCCGTCACGTTCGGTCCACTGCTGGGACAGGAAGCGCACCACGGCCTGGGCCACGGTGAGCCGGACGGTGTCTTGCGTCATCGGGTGCCTCCAAAGGGGAGTCGCGGATCCACAGCCTGGTCGTCCCAGGTGGACCGGATCCAGGTGTGGGCAGGATCGTCGCAGATCAGCCACGCTCGCTCGGCACCAGGACCGGCCATGACGTTGAGGTAGTAGAGGTCATAGCCCGGTGCCGCCATGGCCGGACCGTGCCAGCCATGCGGGACGAGGACCACGTCTCCGCTGCGCACCTCGGCAAACACGTCGATCGGCCGCTCATCCGTGCCGTAGACCCGTTGGTAGCCAACCGGATCCACGCCCTCGGGTGCGGGCCCTCCCAGCTCGACCTGCGTCTCGAAGTAGTAGATCTCCTCGAGCTCTGACTCGACACCCGCGCGCTCCTCGTCGTGCTTGTGGGGCGGGTAGGAGCTCCAGTTGCCCGCCGGGGTGACGACCTCGCAGGCGATGAGCGAGTCGGCATCGAGGACCCCCGGCGTGGCGAAGTTGCGCACCTCGCGGCTCGCAGTTCCGGCCCCCCTCAGCTCTACCGGCACCTCTGCGGCCGTGACGTGCCGGAACGACGGGATGTGCGGCCGCGGTGGCGAGCGCCGCGCAGACGGCCACCCTCGCCGGGCCCCCGGTGGCGGTGACGGACAGGCTGCGGCCGCTCGCGGCATACGCCACGTCGGTCGGGCCGGCAAAGACCGAGGGGCGACCGGTGAGCTGGGCGCGGTCCCCACCGGACTCGACCAGGACGGCACCTGACAGCGGGACGACGACGTGTTCCCAGTCGCCGGCGGCGATCTCTCGGGTCTGGCCCTCCGTGAGCTCCGCGACGAACAGCCCGGTGTGCTGCCAGCCCTCGGTGGCCGAGTCGACGACGACGTCCCAGCCGTCGCGGCTCGCGGTCCCCAGGGGCAGCACCCAGCGCTCGTGGTCGTTCACGGGCGCACCCCGTGGACGAGCTCGCCGGCGATGTCGACGGCCGCGGCCACGTCCTCGTCCGGCGGATAGAGCAGGGCGCGGCCGACCACGAGACCACGCACCGCTGGCAGCTCGAGGGCCGCTCCCCACGCCGCGTAGGTGTCGTGCGGGTCTCCCTGGGGGTCGCCGCCGAGCAGCAACGTCGGCAGGGTCGTCGCGTCCATGACCCTGGCGAGGTCGTCGACGACGGGCAGCTTCAGCCAGGTGTAGGCGCTCGACGCGCCCAGCCCGGCGGCGATGTGGATCGACTTGATGGTGGAGTCGGGGTCGAGCAGGTTGACCACCCGCCCGTCGCGTCGCGTCGACAGGAACGGCTCGACCATCGCCATGAGCCGGTGTTCGGCCAGCTCGGTCACCGCCCGCGCGCTCGCCTCGAGGGTGGCTGCGGTGCCCGGGTCGTCCAGGTCGATGCGGGTGAGCATCTTCCCGCCGTCCAGCCCGTTGGTGGCGAGGTCGGCAGCGCGGTATGCCGTGAACCGGTCGTCGAGCTCGAAGCTCGCCCCCTGCAAGCCGCCGCGGTTCATCGAGCCGATGGCGACCTTGCCCTCGAGGGCCCCCAGCAGCAGCAGGTCGTCGAGGATGTCGGGAGTGCCGAGCACGCCGTCGACCCCCGGCCGCGAGACTGCGGTGACGAGGCGGTGGAGCAGGTCGCTGCGGCTGGCCATGGCCGTGGCGTGCCCGCGCACCCCGAGCGCCCCGCGCGCGGGGTGGTCGGCCGCCACGATGAGCAGTCGACCGTCCTGGCCGAGGAGCTCGCGACGGGTGCGTGCCTGCCAGGTATCGCCGATGCGGTGCGGCTCCCGGGCCCGGATCTCGGTCAGGTCCGCGACCCTCACCAGGGCAGGTGGGGTCATCAGGCCTCCACCGCGCCGGCTGACCGGCGGTGTCGGGCCAGTCTCTCGTCGACCTCGGCCTCGGTGGGCATGGCGGTCGAGCACTCCAGCTTGGACGCGACGATGGCACCCGCCACGTTGGCGAACTCGAGGATGCGGTGCAGTTCCCAGCCCTGGAGGAGCCCGTGGCACAGCGCGCCCCCGAAGGCGTCGCCGGCTCCTAGCCCGTTGACGACCTGGACCGGGAAGGTCGCCACCTCGACCCGCTCGTCAGCGGTCGCAGCAAGCACCCCCTTGGGGCCCTGCTTGACGATGGCCAGCTCCACTCCTCGCTCGAGCAGCGCGTCGGCCGCCCGGTGCGGGTCGCGCTCCCCGACGGCCATCTCGCACTCCTCGCGGTTGCCGACGGCCACCGTGACGTGTTCGAGCGCCTTGCCGACCTGTTCGGTGGCCTCGTCGGCGCTCGGCCAGAACATCGGTCGGTAGTCGAGGTCGAGGATGGTGTGCGGACGGCGCCCGCGGGCCTGCCAGGCAGCGAAGTGCGCGCTCCGGCTCGGCTCCTGCGACAGCCCGGTCACGGTGGCCCAGAAGATGCCTGCCTCGGCGATGGCCTCGGTGGGCAGCTCCTCCGCCTCGATCAGCAGGTCGGGAGCGGTCGGGTAGCGGTAGAAGTAGAGCGGGAAGTCGTCGGGGGGAAACACCTCGCAGAAGGTGACCGGAGTCGGTGGGCCGCCGACAGCACTCACGAACGAGTCGTCGACTCCGAAACCGCGCAGCGCCTGGTGCACGAACCGGCCGAAAGCGTCCTCGCCGGTGCGGGTGACCAGGGCGACGCGGTGCTCGTAGCGCGCCGTGGCGACCGCGACGTTGGTGGCACTGCCCCCGAGGAACTTCTCGAAGGTGCGCACCTCCTCCAGCCCCACGCCGTGCTGGAGTGGGTAGATGTCGACCCCAGTGCGGCCGATCACCACGACGTCGTATGCCGCCTGGTCGCCGTGCGGGCGTAGGTCCGCCGCGGTGCCCACGTCAGATCCCGACGCCGGAGTGCTGGGCTGCCAGCGCCAGCAGGTAGTCGAAGCTCGTGCGGACGTCGGCCACGGGCCCCTCGTCCTCGTCCTCGGGCGGCCCGGGCAGGATGGTGTCCTGCTCGAGGACGTACCACCCGCCATACCCGGCGTCCTCCAAGGCCCCCACGATGGCGGCGATGTCGACATCGCCCTGACCGAGTGGCACATACATGCCGGCGGCCACGCCGTCGGTGTACGACAGCTCCCCTGCCTGCACCCGACGCGCCAGCTCCAGCCGGACGTCCTTGAGATGGGCATGGGCGATCCGGCGGGGGTGCTCGCGGGCGATCCGGACCGGGTCACCACCTCCGATGAGCAGGTGGCCCGTGTCGAGGCACAGGCCGATGGCGCTGCCCGCGAGGACCCGCTCGGTCTCCTCACCGCTCTCGACCATGGTCCCGACATGCGGGTGGAGGGTGGCGGTGAGCCCTCGGAGGGCAGCGGCGGCGGCCAGCCGGTCGAGGTTGGCAAGGAGGGTGACCCAACCGCCGTCGTCGAGCTCGGGGCGCCGGTCGTAGCCGGCCAGCCCGGTGGCGGCGGCGAGCACGACCGTCGATGCCCCGGCGGCCACGAGTCCCTCCATGGCGACCTCGACCTCGGGCAGGGGGTCGTGGGCAGGGTCGTGCAGCACGACCGGCACGAACTGGCCCACTGCCTGCAGGCCGTACTCACGCAGGGTTCGGGCCTTGTCCTCCGGAAGGTCCGGCAGGAAGCCATCGGGGCCGAACTCGGTTGCGGCCACGCCGAGTTCGTCCATCTGGGCGAGAACGGCGTCGGCTGCGAGCTGGTAGCCCCAGCCAGGCACCTCGCAGACCCCCCAGGAGATAGGAGCCGCGGCGATGCGGTCCGAGAGCGGGGACGACATGTCAGCCGCCCTTGATCTCGGAGAGGTCGACTGGGCGGCGCTCGGCCCGTGACAGCTCGCACGCCTCTGCGGTGCGGAAGGCCTGGAGCGCGTCCTGCACCGTGCAGGGGCTCGGGATGGTGCCCGCCGCCACGTCGAAGAAGGCGGTGAGCTCGGCGCGGTAGGCGGGCAGGAACCGCTCCATGAACGACCACTTCTGCGGACCGTGCGGGAACTCGACACCGTCCTCCATGGAGCGCAGCGCGAGCGAGTCGTCGAGCCCCACCGCCACCGCGCCCTTCTCGCCCATCACCTCCATGCGCACGTCGTGACCGCCGCCGTTGTACCGGGTGGAGGAGACCGTGACCAGCGTGCCGTCGTCCAGGGTCAGGATGGCTGCACCGGTGTCGACGTCGCCAGCCTCGGAGAAGAACGGGGCTCCCTTGTTGGCACCGGTCGCGAAGACCGAGGCGACCTCGCGGCCGGAGACGAACCGGATGATGTCGAAGTCGTGGATGTTGCAGTCCCGGAAGATCCCGCCACTGGTGGGGACGTAGGAAGCGTGCGGTGGTGACTGGTCATGGGTGAGGGCGCGGATGCTGTGGATGAAGCCCAGCTCGCCTGACTCGACCGCGGTCCTGGCATTGCGGTAACCGACGTCGAAGCGACGCTGGAAGCCGATGTGGACGGGGACGTCGGTGTGGCTGGCGAGGTGAGCCAGCTCGATCGTCTCGTCCAGGGTGGCGGCAACCGGCTTCTCGCAGAAGGTCGCGATGCCAGCTTTGATGCCCTGGCGGAGCAACGGAGCGTGACCCGGGGTGGCGGTCGCGATGACGAGTCCGTCGATCCCTGACCGCAGGAGGGTCTCGGGGTCGGCAGCGAACTCAAGGCCCTGGTCCGCGGCCACCCGCTGCGCCAGCTCGGTGCTGGCGTCCGTGACGACGACCTGGTCCACGGAGTCGAGGCTCTTGAGGGTCTCCGCATGGAAGGCGCCGATCCGCCCTACCCCAACCAGCCCAATGCGCATGTCCGCCGTCCGTTCCTACCGTTGTGTCGGAGGCGCCGAGAACGGTCCGCGCGGGATGCGTGGACCGTTTGCCTTCCGTCCGCGCCAACACTGCTCCGACCCGTTGAGCCTGTCAAGCATATGTTAGGACATTCTCACGTCGTGTAGTTCTGACCACCTGTCGGCATGAGGTCTACAGTGCACTCGTGGCCAAACAACTCACCGTGACGATCGACCGGTCCTCACCGGTGCCGCTGTACCACCAGCTCGCACAGCAGCTCAGCGGCGCCATCAACAGCGGCGAGCTCCAGCCGGGCGACCCGTTCGAGAACGAGGTCGCCTTAGGCGAGCGTCTGACCCTCTCCCGTCCGACCGTCCGCCGTGCCATCCAGGAGCTCGTCGACCAGGGACTGCTGCTGCGGCGTCGGGGTCTCGGCACGACCGTGGCCGCCCGCAAGGTGCATCGCCGCGCGGAGCTCACCAGCCTGTGGGATGACCTGGCCAGGGACGGCGGACACCCCGGGACCCGCGTCCTGGCCCATGAGCTCGTGCAGGACGAGCAGGTCGCCGTGGCGCTCGACCTGCCGGCCGCCACGGTGTTCCTGTCCGTGGTCCGGCTGCGCAGCTCAGGGTCGACACCGTTGGCGGTCATGCAGAACTGGCTGCCTCCGGGGCTCAACGACATCACCCGGGAGGACCTCGAGGACCGTGGCCTGTACGCCCTGCTGCGCGAGCGGGGTATCCGCCCTGTCGTGGCCCACCAGCGCATCGGCGCACGGATGCCCACCTCCGCCGAGCGCCGTCACCTCGCGATCCGCGGCAGCGAGCCGGTCCTCACGATGACCCGCAGCGCGTTCGACGCGGAAGGCCGGCCGGTGGAGTACGGCGACCACTGCTACACGGCATCCGCCTACAGCATCGACGTCCAGATCGACGAGCGTTGACCGACGAGCATTAACCGACGCGCATTCACTGGCCCCACGGGTTCGACCACCCACACCCGTGCGACGACAGGGTTTCGGCCGTCCGCGGCTGCGCGGGCGGCCGAACCCCGTGACCTACTTCGTGGTCAGGCGCATCGAGAAGTCGGAAGAGCCGCCGTCGGCGGTCACGCTGAAGCCGAGCGCCGACAGCGAGCCGAGGTTCTTCGCCTCGTCGGCGGAGAACTCACCCTTGAACGCCGTGAGGAGACCGGCGACGTCGACGTAGCCGACGATCTGGGCCTCGTCCGAGTCCTTGACCGCGGCCTTGAAGCCAGGCGTGTCGCCCAGACCGGAGCCTGACGCGATCTCGTTGGCGTAGCCGTCGGTCAGGGACACGATGGTGCGGTCTCCCGCAGGCTTCAGGGTCAGCGCAGCCTTGCCCGTCGGATCAGCGAAGTCCATCAGCTCGCCGGCCGTGTCCGCGAGCTTCTGCAGGACGGCCTTGTCGCCGTTGCTGACCACTGCCACCTTCACGTCGCTCTCGTCGGCGCCCAGCCCGCCGAAGGCAACCGAGAACTGGCTGCCGAGCGCGGCGTAGAGGTCGTCCGGGAGCTTGATGCCCAGGGCGTCCTGCGCCTGCTCGAGCCCGTCGGCGAACTTCTTGTCACCCACGAGGCCCTTCAAACCCGTCTCGATCTCGGGCCACCCGGCCTTGAGCTGCGCGCCCGCGTTGGCGACCGTCAGGGCCGCCAGGGTGTCCTTGGGCAACGACCGGATCGAGCTGGCGCTCTCCTTGCCGGCGAACCGGGTGGTCCCACCGTTGGTGTGCCCGACGAGCTCGAGGTGTGGCCCGTCGAACCGCAGCGCCATGGCGGCTCGGCCGGTACCGACACCGCCGGCTGTCGAGGGCGTCCTACCGAACAGCGCACCGGAGCCTGCCCCGAGCAGATCTTGGGCCTTGCCAGCGTCGAACCAGGAGGCGGCCACGCCGTCCTCGCCGAGCTCGGCCATGTCCTTGGTGAAGGTGGCCGAGTCCGCCAGCGTTCCCTTTGCGGTGGCGCTGACGACGGCAGCCAGCTTGTCCCCCGTGTCGGTGCACAGCGCGTAGCTGTCGAGGATCTCGCAGGTGAAGTGCAGCTCGCTCTCGACCTTGCGCAGGCCCTCCTCCGCCTTGCCCTTGTTGGTGACTGCCAGGGCGACGACGATGGTGGGCTCTGACTTGCTGTCCGCGCCGGGGACGGCGCCGACACCGATGCGCTGACCGAGCCAGGGCTCGATGTCCTTGGCGTAGTCGATCCCCTTGAGCTCGCCGTCCTTCTGCAGACCCTTGATGATGACCTCGCGCAGGTCGGAGTCGTCCTCGACCTTGCCCTTGGCGTCAGGGAATTTGCGCAGGAACCGGATGGCGTCGAGCTTCTGCCCGGCCGCCGGGTCGAGGTCGACCTTCGCGAAGGCGATCGTCGTCGCCGGCATGACCGACTCGGGCTGGGCGCCGCCACCGCTGACCTGGTTGAAGACCACGGCGCCACCGGCAGCGACGGCCACGATGGCGAGCAGGCCACCGACCAGGGCGACGGTGCGGCCGCGACCACCGGACGGACCCGGCTGCTCCTCGATCGCGTCGCCGGCAGGGCCGGCCGCGCCCGCCGCAGCGGGCCGAGCAGGTGGGTCGAACAGGTTCTCGGGCGTGCTCATGGTGTGTCCCCCCATGGGTCAAAGACCGTGCGAAATGTCCGGTGCAGTCTAGAAACGCGTTGCCCTCCACCCGGGCCGGTCCGCAGATGCTGTGACCGATTCGTGCCCAACCCCACCCGAACGGATGAACCAGCCCCGCCCAGCCCCGCCCACCTCCGCCCCGGCCCCGCACCCGGGACTCCCCGTCTGTTGGAAGTGAAACTTCCGGATAGCCGGAAGGTTCACTTCCAACACGTCCCGAGAGGCCCGGGATGACCAAGGCCCGGCCCCCGCTTGTCAGCGGGGAGCCGGGCCTGGGTCGTGCGTGCTGCTGGGTCAGCCTGCGACGACGTCGAGGTTCACCTTGGCCTGCACCTCGGGGTGCAGGCGGATGAGCGCCTCGTGCGTGCCGACCGACTTGATCGGGGTCGTGACCTCGATCTTGCGCTTGTCGAGCTCCGGGCCACCGGCCGCCTTGACGGCAGCGGCGATGTCGGCGGTCGAGATGGCACCGAACAGGCGGCCGGAGGCGCCCGCGTGAGCGATCACCTTGACGGCCTTGTTCTCGAGGTTGCCCTTGATCGACTTGGCCTCCTCGAGGGAGTTGATCGCCCGGACCTCGCGGCCCTTGTTGATCGAGTCGACCTGCTTCTGCCCGCCCTTGGTCCACGCGGTGGCCAGGCCACGGCGGAACAGGAAGTTGCGGGCGTAGCCGTCCTTGACGTCGACGACGTCACCGGCGGTGCCGAGGCTGGAGACCTCGTGGGTCAGAATCACCTTCATGACTTCATCCTTCAGTTGAACGCGTACCGGGGTCCCCGCGAAGTATCGAAGCGAGGAACGAGCGGAGAACTTCGTGGGGTGGTTTTCAGCGGGACGAGCTCGAGTAGGGCAGCAGCGCCATCTCGCGGGCGTTCTTGACCGCGGTGGCGATGAGTCGCTGCTCCTGGACGGACACACCGGTCACCCGACGCGCGCGGATCTTGCCGCGGTCGGAGATGAACTTGCGCAGCAGCGCAGTGTCCTTGTAGTCGATGTTCTCGACCTTCGCCGCCTTCAGCGGGTTGGCCTTCTTCTTGGGCTTGCGCACAACGGGCTTGGCCATCGTGGTGCTCTCCTTCTGCTGAGATTCTCAGCGGATGAGCCCTGGTCTCCCAGGGATGGTGTTCTTCAAGGTGTCAAACGGTGGGTATGCCGCGTGGCCGGCTTCCTGCGGAAGCTCACCACCCGGCATACCGAGAGGATCTGAACCGATCAGCTGTGCTGGGTCAACAGTTGTTGATCAGAAGGGGGGCTCGTCGTAGGACGGCGCTCCGCCGCCCCACCCGCCACCCTGCTGGCCACCGGACTGCTGACCGCCGGCTGCCGGGGCTGCCTGCGGACCACCCTGTGCGCCACCGGACGGACCGGTTGCCCACGGGTCTTCCTGCGAGCCGCCCTGGCCGCCACCCTGTCCGCCGCCGCCGAAGCCGCCACCGCCGCCTGCTCCGCCGCGCTGGGTCTTGTTGACCTTCGCGGTGGCGTAGCGCAGGGACGGGCCGACCTCGTCGACCTCGAGCTCCATGACGGTGCGCTTCTCGCCCTCTTTGGTGTCGTACGAGCGAGACTTCAGGCGACCGGTGACGAGCACGCGCGTGCCGCGCTGCAGCGACTCGGCGACGTTCTCCGCCGCGTCACGCCACACCGAGCAGCGCATGAACAGCGTTTCGCCGTCCTTCCACTCGTTGGACTGCCGGTCGAACTGCCGCGGCGTCGAGGCCACGGTGAAGTTCGCGACGGCAGCACCCGAAGGAGTGAAGCGCAGCTCAGGGTCGCCGGTGATGTTGCCGATGACGGTGATGACGGTGTCGCCAGCCATGGAGCGTGTCCCCTGTTCGTTGGTCAGGTCTGGTGGAACTGGTGGTTCAGATCTAGATCGGTGTAGCTCAGGCGCCGGGGCGCAGGAGCTTGGTGCGCATGACCGACTCGTTGAGGCTGAGCTGACGGTCCAGCTCCTTGGCCGTAGCCGGCTCTGCAGTGAAGTTGACGACGGCGTAGATGCCTTCGGCCTTCTTCTTGATCTCGAACGCCAAGCGACGACGGCCCCAGATGTCGATGTTGTCGACGGTGCCCTTGTCCTTGGTGACGACGGTGAGGAACTTGTCGAGCGACGGCGCGACGGTCCGGTCGTCGAGCTCGGGGTCGAGGATGACCATGAGTTCGTACTGACGCATGCTGATAACCCGCCTCCTTTGGTCTGTAGCGGTCACGGCGTTTCCGTGACAGGAGGGTTGCAGTGCGATCCCCCTCAAGCACACCGTCGAGGTATGCCGTGGGGGAACGTGGAACAGAGTACCGGGCCGCACGGACAACGCCGAATCGTTGTCCACAGGCTCCGGGACGCGATCAGGCGAGACGGACCAAGAGGTGGTCCGTGGCGTCGGTGAAGTCACCGGCCAGCTCGTCGACGACCGCGTCCGAGTCGTCATCGTGGAGCACGACAACCGGGGTCTTTGCAGGTTCCGAGGGATCCCGGTCCGGCAGATTCTGCAAAGACCCAGCGTCGGTCACAGGCTCGGCGTCGAGCTCGACGTCGGGCGCGCGGTAGGTCTCCGCGAACTCTCGGTTGGGCCCGGGAGCCTCGGCGCGCAGGGCGGCGGTGTGCCAGACCCGCCAGACGAGATAGCCGACGGCGATCACGCGCAGGGTGAGGAAGACGGCATACCAGCCGGGGGGCAGGCCACGGTCGGGCTTGGACAGACCCCCGACGTAGATCCACACGGCGACGAAGTGGAGGGCCTCGGCACCCGCCCACCACAGGTGGTCGCGCCAGCGCAGCCCGCACAGCGCCACCAGCGGGAGCAGCCAGAGCGAGGCCTGGACGGGGAAGGCCTTGCCGGTCACCATGGCCAGCGCGACCAGGACCAGGGCGACCTCGGCGAGCGTGGGGCGGCGGCGAGTGCTCAGCGCGAAGACCGCACCGGCCACCGTCGAGAGGAGCAGGCCGACCACGGTGAGCAGCGTGGTGGCTCCGGTCGGCAGGGGGTGGCCGACGAGCTGCGGGATCATCCACGGCGAACCCAGCCCCGCGGCGCTGTCCCACCACAGCTCGTAGGACCGCAGGATGGCGCCGGGGTTCGCCACCAGGAAGGGCAGCAGGACCACGGCGACGGCGCCGGCCGCAGAGGCGAGGGTCCGGCCCACCGCCCCTAGCCGGCCGGTGCGCAGCCCGAGGACGACCAGGGCCAGCAGGATCAGCAGGGGGTAGGTGCGGGCGGCGACTGCCAGCCCCAGCAGGGCGCCGGCCAGGGCAGGCCGGCGGCGGCTCCAGGCCCAGATCCCGGCGGTGGCCAGGGCGACCCCGAAGATGTCGGGCGACAGCATCGCGGTGAGCAGCAGCACCGGGCTCAGCGCGAACTGCGCGGCATGGGTGGAGTGCAGCGGGCGTGCGGCGGCGACGAGGTAGACGATCGCCACCGCGAGGGCCGTCGCCAACAGCGCCCACAGCGCGAAGTACCAGCGGGTCTGGTCGAGGAACGACCCATCGGGAACCAGGCCACCGACCCAGGCCATCACCGCACCAGTGAGCACCGGGTGGTCGGCCCGCGCTCCCTCACCGCCGACGTAGGACGCCAGCCCGTTGTCGAGGTTGCCGAGCTGGTACAGGGCGGGGAGGTCGGAGAAGCAGGCGTGCCAGAACTGGTCGGAGCCGGTCCAGCCCTTTTGGATGCAGTGGGCGCGCTCTGCGACCGACAGGGCCATCGTGGCGGCCGTGGCGACGAGCAACGGCACGACGGTGGCGGCCCACGACACCGCCCGGGCGGAGACGTGCCGCCCCAGGGGCCCACCGGCGATAGCCAGCGCACCCCCGGGCAGCACGTCCTGCTGCGTGCGGTCGGTCGGTCGGGTCACGGTGCCGCGGTGGTGCTCCGCGGTCGGTCACCGAGCAACGTGATCGTCCCGCTCGTGGGCGGCTGCGTAGGCAAAGTGGGCTTGCCCGTTCCGTTGGTCTTGGTCTGCGTCGGGGTGGTCGTCGTCGTGGTCGGCGGCGTCGTGGTCGTGGTGGTCGTGGTGGTGGTCGTGCTGGGCGGCGGCGGGGGCGGGGTGTAGACGTCGTCATCACCGAGACCGGCGCGCTTCGGGAAGTCGACGACCTTCTGGCCCTTGAGCGCGGTCTCCATGAAGTCGGCCCAGATGTGCAGCGGCACCGTCGCACCGGTCAGCTCACCGACACCGTTGACCTTGTTCATCGACAGCTCCTCACCGTTCTTGCCGGTGCTGTAGATGCCCACGGCCGTGGCCAGCTGCGGGGTGAACCCGTCGAACCAGGCCGCCTTGTTGTCGGTCGTGGTTCCGGTCTTGCCCGCGACCGGACGGCCGAGGGTCTGCGCGTACTCGGCGGTGCCGTCCTTGACGACCTGCTCCATCGCGTCGACCGCGTCGGCCGTGACGTCCTTGTCGAAGGCAGCCTTCTTGGCCGGCTTGGCCTTGTAGTCCAGGTCGCCGGGGCCGCCCTTCACGGTGCGGATGAAGTACGGCGCGACCCGGGTGCCCTGCGAGGCGATCGTCGCGTAGGCGTTGGCCATGTCGGTCACCGTCACGTGCGAGGTGCCGAGCACGTTGGCGTAGTTGGTGCCCAGACCCTTGGAGGGCAGGCCCGCCGCGACCGCTGCGTCGCGGGTCGCCTTGGGACCGACCTTGATGTTGAGCTGGGCGTAGACGGTGTTGACCGAGTGTCCGGTCGCCTTGCGCAGGTCGATGTTGCCGAACTGCTCGCCCGAGCCCGGCCCGAAGTTGCGGACCCCGCCACGACGCAGGAAGTCGGTGCCTGCTGCCTTGTCCTCGAACTCCTTGAAGTACTGGGGACTGCGACCGTCAAACTTGGTCTTGGTGCTGATCGGCTTGTCCTGCGCCAGCGCCGCCAAGAGGGTGAAGACCTTGAACGTCGACCCGGCCTGCATCGTGGCCTGGGTGGCGGTGTTGAACTGTTCCTTCTGGTAGTCAGCACCGCCGTACATCGCCACGACCGCGCCGTCGCCCGGCTTGATCGAGGTCAGGCCGACCCGCAGCGTCGAGGTTCCCTTGCCCGTGGGCATCCGTTCCTTGACGGCGGAAACCGCGGCCTTCTGCGCCCGCTGGTCGATCGTGGTGACGATCCGGTAGCCGCCCTTGTCGATGTCGGCGTCGGTGAGCTTGAGCTTGGCCTTCAGCTCACGCTTGACCGCGTCGGTGATGAAGCCGTTGGGTCCAGCGGTGTTCCGGTTGGGCTGGTACTTCACCAGGGACTTGCTCGGGAACGTTGCGGCGGCGCGCGCTTCCGGCGTCAGCCAGCCCTCGGTGACCATGCCGTCCATGACGTACTTCCAGCGGGCCTCGGCGTTGGCCTTCTGGGAGGCTCCCAGACCTGGGTCGAAGAAGGACGGCCCCTTGACGACCGATGCCAGCAACGCACCCTCGGAAGGGGTCAGCTTGGAGACGTCCTTGTTGAAGTACGCCTTCGACGCCGTCTGGATGCCGAACGCCCCGCGGCCGTAGTAGATGGTGTTGAGATAGTTCTCGAGGATCTGGTCCTTGGACTGCTGCTTGGCGATCTTGATGGAGATGATGATCTCCTTGCCCTTGCGCGACAGCGTCTGGTCCTGGGTCAGGAAGTAGTTCTTGACGTACTGCTGCGTGATCGTCGAGCCGCTCTGGGCGGTACCGCCCCGCAGGGTGGTCCAGGCGCCGCGGGCGATGCCGGTCGGGCTGATGCCGGAGTTCTCGTAGAAGTTGCGGTCCTCGGCTGCGAGGTGCGCCTCCTGCACGGGCTTGGGCACCTGCTTGAGGAGCACCGACTCGCGGTTGACCTCACTGATCCGGTCGATCTCGGTCTTGCCGTCCGCGTAGTAGATGATCGAGGCCTGCGCCGCCGCGAGGTCGTTCGGCTTGGGCGCATCGATCGTCGCGTAGGCGACGAAGAAGGCGATCACAGCCAGCAGGAAACCAGCCAGCGCCGCGATGCCGAGCCGCTTGGCCCACCGCTTGCCGGCGCCGCCCTCGGGCTTGGCCGCCTTTTCCGCCTTGGCGCGACGAGCCTGACCCGCCTTCGCCTGGGCGCGCGTCTTCGGACGTGAGGTGCTCATGGAACCTTCCAGATCGACATACAACTGGCGCAGCATGCGGCCCCGGGCCGCGCCCGCGCGCTGTCAAGTGACCCTCAGTATGACTGCCGACCATGTGAATCGTGCATTCGCGGTCCCCCGGCGCGGGACGACGGCCGCCTTCTATGCCATGACGCCCAGATATATCGGCCCGATATATCTGGTGTAGGCTGCTGCCGTCGTCGAACACTCGGGGACCACCACGAAGACCACCACGGACCAGTCCGTATGCCGATCGCGAAGGGAGGTGCGAACCGCATGAGCCGTCGATCCGAACTGCTCGAGTTCGCCGTCCTGGGGCTGCTGCACGAGAGCCCCATGCACGGCTACGAGCTGCGCAAACGCCTCAACGCTGCGCTCGGCGTCTTCCGTGCCCTGTCCTACGGCACGCTCTACCCCTGCCTGCGGGAGCTGCTCGACCGGGGCCTGATCGCCCAGGCCGTCGGCACCCAGCACGCGGCAGCGACCTCTGGTTCCAAGCGCGCCCGCATCGTGTACGAGCTCAGCGCGGACGGCAAGGAGCACTTCCAGGAGCTGGTCAAGGAAGCCGGGCCGACCGCGTGGGAGGACGACACCTTCGACGTCCACTTCGCGTTCTTCGCCCGCACCGAGGCCGAGGTCCGGCTGCGCATCCTCGAGGGACGCCGCAGCCGGCTCGAGGAGCGGCTGGACACCATCCGCACCAGCTCGGCCAAGAACCGCGAGCGCTTCGACACCTACACCGCCGCCCTCGAGCGGCACGGCCTGGACTCCGCCGAGCGTGAGGTCCGCTGGCTCAACGAGCTCATCACCGCCGAGCGGAACGTCCCCGCCCCGGCATCCACGCGGCATACCGCTGCGCCTGCACGAACGTCTTCACCTGCACAGCAGTCCCCCAGCACCACGACCACCACCCCGAAAAAATAAGAGGAGTCATCCCATGGGATCCGTTCGCGTCGCCATCGTTGGCGTCGGCAACTGCGCCAGCTCGCTGGTCCAGGGTGTCGAGTACTACAAGGACGCCGACCCGGCTGGCAATGTCCCCGGGCTCATGCACGTCAAGTTCGGTGAGTACCACGTCAAGGACGTCGAGTTCGTCGCCGCCTTCGACGTGGATGCCAAGAAGGTCGGCTTCGACCTCTCCGAGGCCATCGGCAACTCCGAGAACAACACGATCCGCATCGCCGACGTGCCGCCCACCGGCGTCACCGTGCAGCGCGGTCACACCTACGACGGCATCGGCAAGTACTACGCCCAGACCATCGAGCAGTCCGACGCCGAGCCCGTGGACATCGTCCAGGTCCTCAGGGACACCAAGGCCGACGTGCTCGTCTCCTACCTCCCGGTGGGCTCCGAGGTCGCCGACAAGTTCTACGCCCAGTGCGCGATCGACGCCGGCGTGGCCTTCGTCAACGCCCTCCCCGTGTTCATCGCGTCCGACCCCGAGTGGGCCGCGAAGTTCGAGGCTGCTGGCGTCCCGGTCATCGGTGACGACATCAAGAGCCAGGTCGGCGCGACCATCACCCACCGCGTGATGGCCAAGCTGTTCGAGGACCGTGGCGTCACGCTGGACCGCACCTACCAGCTCAACGTCGGCGGCAACATGGACTTCAAGAACATGCTCGAGCGCGAGCGCCTCGAGTCCAAGAAGGTCTCCAAGACCCAGGCCGTCACGTCCAACCTGACCGGCGCCCTTGCGGGTCTGACCGACAGCCGCAACGTGCACATCGGCCCGTCCGACTACGTCGCGTGGCTCGACGACCGCAAGTGGGCCTACGTCCGCCTCGAGGGTCGCGCGTTCGGCGACGTGCCGCTGAACCTCGAGTACAAGCTCGAGGTCTGGGACTCCCCGAACTCGGCCGGCATCATCATCGACGCCATCCGTGCGGCGAAGATCGCCAAGGACCGCGGCATCGGCGGCGCGCTGATCAGCGCCTCGTCCTACCTGATGAAGTCCCCGCCCGTGCAGCGCGAGGACACCGAGGGCCGCACCAAGCTCGAGGCCTTCATCGCCGGCACCGAAGAGCGCTGAGGATCTAGCGCAGCGAGGTAGGGGCGAGGTACCGGGTCCCACGTCCGCGTGGGCGCACCTGCCGAGCGCAGCGTTGACGAAGCGCGACCAGTAGCAAGAGCGCTGACGCACTTCACGGCATACCGAAGGGGCACCTGACCACGTGGTCGGGTGCCCTTTCGTATGCCGCGTGGCGGCGCAACGACGTGCAGTCACCACAGGGGTGGGTGCCGTGGGTGCGTGTGGCACGGCGACGACATACCGCACTGCACGTCGCAGCGCCGGGAGCTCAGCGGGTGATGCGGGTGGAGGCGATGACCTGCTCCACGACGGGGACGTCGATGTCGACGCCGGCGCCGCCGGCCGAGCCGGTGACGTGTACGAAGTCCTGCAGCGAGTCCTCACGCGGCAGGCTCGCGAATGCGTGGATCTGCCGGATGGTGCCGAACTGGGGATCGACCCAGGAGACATCGACCCGGTGGAACTGCTGGTCGTTGATCTGCACCGCGTGCACCTCGCCGACCTCGGCCTGCGCTCGTGCGTCGACCGAGCCGCGCAGCTCCATGAGGGCGTCGGCCGGCTGGTCGTTCTCGGGGCGGGTGCCCAACCGGACGATGACGTTGGGGGTGAAGTCGGCGTTGACCTCCGTCTGCTTCGCAGCAAGGGCCACGGCCGGCGCCGACACCGGTTCCCAGGTGTCGGGCACGTCGATGCTCACCGCGGGCGGCGCGGGGAAGCGATCGGAGGGAAAGCTGAGGGTGCTCATGGTGCCCTTTCATGGCTGGTCGAACGTCTGTGCTCAGGGTAGTCAGCGTGGGTCGGGGACCCGGCTCGCGAGCTGGCCTACCAGGGTGGGTCGAAACCGATGTCGAGCTTGATCCCGCCACCGATGCCGAGGGTGGCGCCGATGTCGACTGACACGCCGATGTTGTCGCTGCTGATCTCCGCGTCGGCCTCGGCATGCGCGCCGATGCCGTAGGAGATCTCCCCGCCGACCCCGACGTCGACCGGTCCGAGGTCCTGGCTGACCGAGGCCTCGGCCTTGCCGCCGACGAACACTTCGCCGCCGACGTTGGCCTTGGCTCCGTCCAGCCCGAGCTTGACGCCCGCGTCGGCGTTGGCCTCGGCGCCCGCGTAGGCCGTGCCCTCGGCCTGGGTGCCGTAGCTGTTGGCGTAGGACCCGCTCACCTTGGCGACGTAGGCGCCCGCCATGACACCGCCCGAGGCGACCAGACCCTCCTTGGAGATACCGACCTCGTAGTCGGCCTTGCCCTCGGTGCCGAGCAGCTCCCCAGAGAGGTGGTTGCCGTCCTCGTCACCCCAGGTCCCGCCGATGACCTCCTTGTCCCAGAGCTCCTTCTCCCCCTCCGCGACGGTCATGCCGACATTGACCTCGGGGGTCTTGTCGAACTCGCTCTTGTCCCAGACCCCTTCACCATCACGGTGCTCGCCGTGCTCGTCCTCGTCGTTGGTGCCGTCGTTGTCGTCGTCGACGTCGTCGCGGTCCGGGACCCCGTCGTCGTCGGAGTCGTTGTCGTCGGTGTCGTCCTGGTCGTCCGGGATGCCGTCGTTGTCGTCATCCTCGTCGCTGTTGTCGTCGACCCCGTCGTCGTCCTGGTCGTCGTCGTCCTCAGGGTCGTCGTCGCGGTCGTCGGGGACCTTGTTGTTGTCGTCGTCCTTGTCCTCGGCGTCCGGCGTGCCGTCGTTGTCGTCGTCCTTGTCCTCGCCGTCCGGCGTGCCGTCCCCGTCCCCGTCCCCGTCGCCGTCCCCGGCACCATCGCCGCCGCTGCCGGTTCCGGAGACCCCTGAGGTGAGCTCCTGCTCGCCGATCTCGTCACGCAGCTTCTTGGCGAGCTCGTCGACGCCCCCGGTGCTGAGGTCCAGGCTGTGTCGGGTCGTCGGCCAGGCGTTGAAGAAGGTGGTGGCGTCGTCACCCTCCCAGACCCAGCGGAGCTGGCGCACGGCCTTCTCGGCGTTGGCGGTGGCGTCGGTCAGCTCACCCTGCACCCGAGACAGCTGCTCGGCGATGGAGCGAACCTTCTGGTTCTCCATCCCCTTCTTGTCCGTGCCGCCCATGCTGCTCTGCCTTTGCGAGAAGTGCCGCGAGGGGCACGTAGTGGATCGAGGTCACGCGAGTGGATCGAGGTCACGCCGGTGGCCGCCTGTGGTGAGACCAGGGCAGCCACCGGCGTGAACGGCCTCAGTTCGAGGCGGCCTTCTGCTCGGCGACCTCGGCCTGCAGACGCTTGTGCATCTCCGTGACGTCCAGGACGGTCTGGTCGATGTGGTTCGCGTCGGACTTCCACTGGGACTGGAACCGGGTGGAGTCCGGTCCGTGCCAGCTGCTGGCCAGCTTGTGGGCCGCCTGGTCAGCGTCCTGCTTGGCGTGCTGAAGGTCGGCCTTGGCCTTGCCGAGACGCGAGACGACGTCCTGGACCTTGGCCGGGTCCATGCCCTTCTTCTCGCCGCCGCCGCCGCCACCATCGGGAGTGGGAAGCATGGTGTTTCTCCTTTGCTACGAAGTTCGTGGTTGGTCGTGCTCTGGGTGGTGCTGTCGTGCCTGCTGTTGTGAAGCCTGGTGCTGTGGTGCCTCGAGCGGAGCCCCCCGGCTCAGTTCGAGGTCTGGTCCTGCTGCTTGGCCTCGGTGCGGATCTGGTCCGCAGCCTTGCTCAGGCCGCTCGCGGCCTTGGTGAGGTCCGCGGCATACTGCCCGTTCCACTTGGTCTCGAACTTCTTCTGGTCCTCACCCCACCAGCTGCTCTTGAGCTGACCGATCAGGTCGTCGATCTCCGACTTCGCCTTCTTGATCTTCTGCGCGGAGTCGTCCAGGACGCCGGCCTGGGTGCGGGCGACGCCCGTCTGCATGGACAGTTCTGCCATGACATTTCCCCTCTTCTTGTCGCGAGCACCTGCTGTCCTCGCGGTGTGTGGTTGATCTGGTCACGCCTTGGTGTGCACAAACTATGGGCGGATCTGTGGGGGCTCAATGGGGAGGACTCCCCACCAGACGCCGCGCTGCGGCACCGGTGGCTTCCGGTGCAGCCTCCTCACGTCGGGCCGTTTCCACCCCCCAGCTGGTTCGTGGACAGCGGCTGAGCCACCTGGAGAAGTTCTGGGTTGCCGCGCCGGACCAGGAAGCCACGGCCCTCGAGGAGCTGGTCCCTGCTCACGCCGCGGTAGTCGGCCGCAAAGGCGGCCGCGTCGTCACCGCTCGGCTGCAACGACAAGCCCGAGCGCGACGACTTCAACGAGCCGGACATGCCGTAGTTGGAGTTGAAGAAGCCCGAATCGGCTTCTGCCACAACGCATTGCTCAGAGTTGACGATCGCCTTGAAGAGCTCGACCAGGTCATCCTCAGCGCTCGACCCGTCGAAGTCCTGGGTGCGTTCGACCACGACGAGCATGGTGGCTCCACCGGGTCCTGCCTCGACCACCTCGTCCGTGAGCCGCTTGGCCAGCGCGCGGCAGTCGTCGATGCCTACGGCGTTCTCGGTCCACACGCCGGTGGCCCGAGTGAGCACCGAACGGCGTGGGCTGAACAGCCAGCACCGCAGCCCGGGCTGGGCCCGCAGGGCCGCCTGCGCCATGGTGAGGACGGCCGTGGTGCGACCACTCCCCGAGGGGCCGAGGACGATCTGGCTGCCGCGGAGGTCGAAGCCGATGGGTCGCATCGTGGCGGACGACAGCCCGATCGTGGGCCGGCCTGCCGCGTCGACCGCCGGCAGGTCCTCCAGGCGCAGGGACTCCGGCAGCGACAGGATCGGCGGCGCGTCCGGCACACCCGCCCTGCGGACTCCCTCCGCGAAGCCGTTGATGGCCCGTGCCTGCACCGTCGAGTCCGAGGACCCGCCGAGGACGGCGATCTGCACCTCGCGGTCGTGGACGATCGCCCGACCGGGAGCGGAGTTGAGCGACAGCACGTCGGCGTCCACGTCGAGCGACAGGTAGTCGTCGACCGTGGCCATCCGCAGCACGACGCGGTTCTGGATCGCCGACGACAGCCCGCCCCAGAGGCCGTTGCGCTGGTCCGCGGTCACGACGAAGTGCACACCGACCGGTCGACCGTCGCCCGCGAGCGAGGTGAACAGGTCGAGCCAGCGTTGTCCAGCGTGGCTGTCATAGGCGGCCTGGAAGCTGGTGAGGCCGTCCACCAGCACCAGGATGCGCGGTTCGTCCGGGGCGTCTGCCAGCCGTCGGAAGTCCGTGATGGTGGCGGCATTGACGGCCGAGTAGCGCAGCGCCCGCTCGTCGATGGTCTCGCGCAGCATGGTCAGCAGCCGCACCACCCGCTCGTGGTCGCTGGCGTAGATGACGCTGCCGACGTGGGGAAGCGGCTCGATCATCGCGAGTCCGCGGTTGCCGAAGTCCAGGCCGTAGACGTGGCACGGACCACCTCGGACGGTGTAGCCCGCAGCGACGGCGATAGTGCGCAGGAACGCACTCTTGCCGGCACCGGAGGCACCGAACACGGCCAGGTTGCCCTCGATGTCGGGTCGGAAGCTGATCGCCGGCTGGGTCTGGCTGTCGGGGTCGTCGCTGATCCCGATGACCAGCTCGTCGTCGCGGCGTCTGGTCGGCAGGTCGGCGAGCTCGTAGACGGACGCCATCTCCGGCAGCCACGGCTTGCGTGGCGCGGGGATCTCGGCGGACTCCTGGGCGGCACCGATCTGGGTGACGATGCGCTGGATGTCCGTGGGCCCGAGGTCCTCCTGAACCACCTCGCGGGAGTCCTCGATGACCGGGAGCTCCCACCCGCTGCCGACACCGAAACCGAGCGTCTCGACGTCGAGCGAGGCAGGCGGCGCCTCGCCGGTGGTCCATCCACCGGCATACCCGGTCTGGAAGGGGGTGAGCCGTCCGGGACCGGACTTGGAGACGGCGCGGCCGGGCAAGGCAGGGTCGAAGTAGGCGGCCACCGGCGTGCCCAGCACGTCGTCGCTGTCGGACTCGTCGGCCATCCGCAGCGCCATCCGCAGGTTGGTGTTGGCGCGCAGGTTGTCCTTGATGACGCCCGCCGGGCGCTGCGTCGCGAGGATGAGGTGCAGCCCGAGGGAGCGGCCACGCTGGGCGACGTTGACGACGCCGTCGACGAACTCGGGCACCTCCTGCGCGAGAGCCGCGAACTCGTCGACCACGATGACCAGGCTGGGCGGAGCCGCGACCTCGCCGCGGCGTTCGAGCTCGATCAGGTCCTTGGCCTTGTGCTGGGCCAGGATGTGCTCGCGGTGCTTGAGCTCGGCCGACAAGGACGCGAGCGCCCGGCGCACCAGGTGGGGCGACAGGTCGGTCACGAGACCGACGGTGTGCGGCAGGTTGACGCAGTCGCGGAAGGCCGAGCCACCCTTGTAGTCGACCAGCAGGAAGGTCAGCCGCTGCGGCGAGTGCGCGACCGCCATGCCGAGGATCCAGGCCTGGAGCAGCTCGGACTTGCCGGCACCGGTGGTGCCACCGACCAACGCGTGGGGGCCGTCGGCGCGCAGGTCGATCGAGAAGGTGCCGGCGGCCGACTGGCCGATGACGGCGCGCAGGTTGCCCGGCTTGGGGCGGGCCACCGGTCCGGCGGCGTAGGGGCCGGTGAGGATCGACCGGTTCTCGCCCCAGCGCTCGATGACCGGTCCGGGGGCCTCGGCGAGCTCCTGCCCGACGATGTTGAGGAAGGACACCGACCTGGGCAGGTCGCTCTCGTCCTCGACCGGGACACCCGAGTCGATGAGCGGAGCCATCTGGCGGCTGAGCCGCTCGACCTCGGGTGCCTCCACGTGGTCGGCGTCGACGGGCATCCGCACGACCGCCTCGCCGACGTAGCCGACGACTGCGTCACCGGGCTGGGGGCCCTGCTCGACGAAGGTGCGGCACGCGGCCGGCAGGGTCGCGGTCGTCGGCGACAGCCAGAGGACGACGATGCCGTGGCGCCAGCCGCGCTCGGCCAGCTGGACCAGGCGGCTCCGCTCGACAGGAGCGTCGTCCTCGACGATGAGCAGGATGATCGGCCGGCCGACGGGCAGCCGCGGCGGCTTGAACTTGCCCTGGACGGGGCCGGTCGCGTCGTCCTCCAGCTCACGAGCTGGCTCGGTGGTGGCGATCAGCTCCTCGATCTCGGTGAGCAGGGACAGGCTGGCGGGACCGGTGTTGGCCAGGTGGCGGGCGTCGATCGGGCTGTGCGGAGAGGCGGTGTGCGGGACCCACTTGAGCCAGTCCCAGTCGCGGGCCGTGGCCGGGGAACCGACCGCCGCGACGACGAGGTCGGCCGGGGAGTGCAGGGCGACGGCCTGCACCACGACGGCGCGCGCGGCCTCGAGGGCTCGCTGGCGCGGACCGGAGATGCCGATGGCACCGCTGCGCAGGGGTTCGGCGACGACCGGGACGGGCTCGACGGCACCCATCCCCTCGACCGCCCGAGACGCCTCGAGCCACGCCTCGGCGCGCGAGCGACCGAGCTCGGGGAGCTTGAGCGTGTTGCGCGACGGCAGCATGCCCAGGCCCAGCCGGAACTCACAGAACCCGGGGTCACCCGGGCGCCTGGTCCACAGCAGGCTGGAGGCGCTGCCGACAGCCTCGACCGCCTCGCTGCTCGGGGGGTGCTCGGCCTGCCGGCCGGCGACTTCGCGCACCTGCTCCTCCTCGAGCTGCTCGACCATGATCGCGAGGTCCTCGCGGAACTCCACGAGGGCCTGCTCGTAGTCCTTGCGGGCGGTGCGACGCGCCTCGAGGTAGTGCCCGAACAACATGGCCGGGGTCAGCAGGATGAACAGCAGGAACATGGGGTTCTTGAGGGCCACGGCAAGCGCGACACCCATGAGCATCGGCACCGCAGCGGCGATCCACGGCGGCCGCTCGGGCTTGGGTCGCTCGGGCAGTGCCGGCACGGGGAACTCGTGGCCGACGTAGAGCGGTGCGATCCGCGGCGAGCGCGAGAACGGCAGGGACGTGCCGCGGGCGGCCGCCAGCCCGGTGTTGCCACCGGCGATGCGGACCTCGACCTCGGTCTCACCGATCTTGAACCGGTCACCGCTCTTGAGAACGGCGCGGTCGACCTGCTGCCCCTGCACCTGGATGCCGTTCGAGGAGCCGAGGTCGATCACCTCGATGATGTCGGTGACCAGCAGCCGCGCGTGGCGGCGCGACACCTGCGCGTCGCTCAGCTGGATCTCGCAGCCCCGACCACGACCGAGGTATGCCGTGCCGGCACCGAGCGGGACCTCCCTGCCGGTGTCCGGTCCGGCCACGATCACGGCCGTGGCGACGGACTGGCCCCGGTCGGCATACCCCTCGGTGCGGCGGGTGACCGCGACGTGGGCGCCGGACCGCAGGCCGCTCTCGGCGATGGTGGCGCGCGGGTCGACGGCGCGGTAGCCGTCAGCGACGTGGGACAGCGTGAAGTCACCCAGTCCTGGCTGCGGCGGAGCGGACCCCGCCCGTGCCGGGTCGGCGAGGACGAGGTACTCGGCCAGCTGCCCGACGGTGGTGGTGCCGTCGACGGTGGCGACGAGGTCGGTGTCGACGTCGCCGGAGGCGCGCAGGGTGAACTTCAGCTTCACGGGGTAGCAGTCCTCCGGGTCAGGGTGGCGAACGTGGGCAGCGTGCGTCGGCCCGCTCCGGGGATCTCCGGCCCGCGGGCGAAGAGCGGACGCGGGTCGATGTCGGACCGCAGCCGGCGCCAGAAGTCACAGTTGGCGCGCAGGTCGCCACGCGCCTCGTTGGTCGACTTCCAGTAGTCCTCGGCGTCACTGACGTCAGGGGTGTCGGGGCCGAAGATCAACGCATTCGCCTGCACGGCAAGGGGGTTCGCGCTCGGGAATCGGTGCAGCGCGGCTGCCTGCTCGAGCCGGGTCGACCGGCGTGGCAGGGCATGGCCGAACGACTTGGCACTGTTCATCAGGTCGTCCCAGGCCCACGCGACCCGGGCGGTCGCGGTGCCACGGGTGGCGTGCCGACGACGGCGCCACGCCTTGGCGCCGCGGATCGCCCAGTAGAGCGCGACCAGGACCAGCAGGGGCAGCAGGACGTAGAAGACCAGGAACCGCACCCACGACGGCCAGGCGGACGGGTCGAACAGCTTCTTCGGCGGCTTCTTGAGGTTCACGGCGTTCTGGGCCTGGTCCGGACCCTGGAGCACGCTCGGCGGGTTGACCCCGGCCGGCGGCGGCACCAGAGCGCCGATCTTCTGCTCGTCGGTCTTGGACTGCAGCTGGTTGGGCTTCTGGTTGCGGTCGGGCAGGAAGGTCTTTGACAGCAACGGGATCCAGCTGCCGGTGGTGTCCTGGACCTCCACCCAGGCATGCACGTCCTTGCCCTTGATGACGCCACCCTCGGGCAGCTCGGCCCCCATCACGACCCGGGTCGGGATGTCGAGGCGGTTGGCCACCAGGGCGAGGGTCGCGGCGTACTGCTCGTCGTTGCCGGCCAGCTGGGTCACCCCGACGAAACGGGCCAGGCGGCCCCGCGAGTGACCCGGCAGGTAGTAGCTCTCGACCGAGTTCTTGGTGCCACCGTCGGTGTAGGCGCCGTCACCGCGCATCGCGCCCGCGACCGAACGCAGCTCCTCCCACGGGCTCGCGGCATCACGCGTCCACGCGTCGACCTTGGCGTCGAGGAAGCCGAGCTCCTGGCTCTCCGCGAGGTTGCCGCTCGCCGGTGACAACGACGCGGGGAGGTCGTCCCGCACGACCTTGCTCGGCAGCAGCACGTTCATCGTGTAGCGGTCCCCGGCACCCACCCGGTCGGGGACGATCGCGGTGCTCGTGTCGACGTTGAGCCACAGCCGTGACGCCAACAGGTCGGCCCGCGCGCCGGCGAACTTGACCCCGGTCACCTGGCCCACGGTGGGCAGCCAGACGTCGGAGTAGCCACCCTCGGGGATGCTCACCTGCAACGAGACCGGCTTGCCCTCGCCCCGCGCGCTGACCCGCTCCCCCACCTGCTGGAACGCGGTCCCCGGATCGGGCGAGTCGATGCCGGCCCGCGAGCCCGCACCCCACACACCGCCGTCGTAGTAGTCGAGGGTCGCGAACCGGACCGGGGTGCCAGCGGGGGCACCGGTGATGCGCATCAGCTCGGTGTCGAAGAGCTTGGCGTCGTTGGGCTCGGTGTACTTGCGGAAGCCGGCGAGCGGGCTGGGGTAGGCCGCGATGTCGAACGGCGGCACCACCTCGGTGCGGGCGACCCGGCGCAGGTCACCGTCGGTACCGGGCAGGTGCGGACCCGCGAGCAGGCCGGCGACAGCGGCCAGGGCGAGCAGCCCGGTGCCGATCCCCAGCCGGGCTCCTCGTCCCGCGCCGTTCTGCAGGGGCGGGCGCGACCGGTTGCTCCGCACGATCATCCAGCCGATGGCAGCGAGCCCGAAGGCGACGCCCTGGGCGATGAGGGAGGCCGGTTCGAGGGTGCCGAGCACGATGGTCAGGGCGAGGGCGGCGAGCGGAGGCACCACCACGGCATACCCGTGGCTGCGGCGGCGAGCCACCGTGTAGGTGACCGCTGCGGCGACGAGGGCGACGATGAGCGGCAGGGCGAGCAAGGTGACGGTGGCGTCGACCGGTGGCAGCAGGGTGAGCAGGCGCTTCCAGCCGTGCACCGCGGCTGCGGCCAGGTCGCGGAAGGTGCGCCCTGTCGGGAACACCCCGAGGGCGAGGTGGTCGCGGACCGCGAGCGGTCCACCCAGGAGCAGGTATGCCGCGGTGAGACCGAGCAGCGTCACCACCGCCGGCAGCCGGAAGGCGGTCACCACGTGGGCGACCAGCAGCCCGAGCAGGAGTCCACCGACGGCCGCGAGGATCCACTCCCAGCCGAAGAAGACGGTGCGGAAACCCCAGAGCGCCAGGCCCACCAGCAGCACCGTGAAACCGAGGTCGACCAGGTCGTCGCGGGACGGCACCAGCGTGGCGCGCAGGCCGGCGATCCGGTCGGCGCGGGTGCGCTCGGTGGGCATCATCGACTCGCGGGGAGGTGCGAGCGGGGAGGCGCTCATGAGGCCATCACTCCCATCAGGACGGCAGGCAGGTCGCCCAGGCCGTGGATGTTCATCAGGGTGATGCCTCCGACGTTCTTGACACCGACGCGCTGGTCGCGGTCGATCGTGAGGGCGACCCGCAGGACCTCCGTCTCGAACCGTCCCAGCGCTCGCTGGACCTGGATGAACGGTGTGCCCGAGCCGGTGATGAGGACGGCCATCGAGGTGTCCGGGGCGAGCGAGAGACCTTCGCCGGCCATGGCGTAGAGGTCGCACGGGCCGAGCTCGACGCGGGCGAGCGCGTCCATGGCCAGCGGGGCGCTGGTGCGGGACGCGGTGGAGTCGCGGCAGACGATGGTGAAGTCCTGCTCGTCCATGTGGGCGCGCTTGCCCACCGAGGCAGCCACCTCGATCGCGGTCTCGGCGTCCTCCTCGCCGTCTGCGTACCTCTCGGGGTCGGCGTCGACGACCAGCGTGAGGTGCGAGCGACGGGTGTCGAGGAACTGGCGGACCAAGAGGCGTCCGGCCTTGGCCGAGGAGCGCCAGTGGATGTAGCGGCGGTCGTCACCGGGCTGGTACTCGCGCAGGGCGTGGAAGGCCAGGTCGGACATCGACATCTCCTGGGTGGTCTCACCCTCGAGGTCGCGAAGCAGCCCGGCGCCGAGGCTCTCCAGCGAGACGGTCCGGGGGTGCACGAACAGCTCGGTGACGTCGGTCCAGCGCAGCGTCCGACGCACGACTCCGAGCGGGTCGCCCTGGATGGTCGAGGCGGGGCCGACCGCGATGACGCCGCGGCGCTGGGTGGGGACGACGAACAGCTCCTCGTGTGCCTTGCCCGACCCCAGGGGCGGCAACGTGAAGCGCGCAGCGGTAATGCCGACGGGCAGCTCCACCAGCAGGGGCAGCATGCCCCGCGTGGACTCGTTGGTCACCGAGATCCGCCCGGTGGCCGGTTCACCGACGGTGACCCGCAGCGGGTCCACCTCGGTGTCGATGCGCACCCGGGTGCGGCCGACCGCCATCAGCGCGCAGCACAGCACCAGGGCCATCGCCGCGGTGCCGATCATGGCCCACTCGTCCCAGTCGGTCAGCGCGGCCACCAGCCAACACGCCACGCCCAGGGCGAGGATGCTCCAGCCGAGCGGGGATACCCAGCGCAGGAAGGCCGCCACCGGTCCCCATACCGGTCGGGTGGCCGCCCGCAGTCCTTCGGTGCGCTCGGCAAGCGCGCCCGCGGCCCGGTCACTCGCGCTCGTGACAAACGTCGGCAGCTTCGGCCGCGGCACCGTGATGCTGGGCAGCGAGGGCAGCCGACGGGGGCGGGCGCCGCTCGCGCCCGACGCAGCAGGCGAGCCGGCATACGGCGGCGGTGCCAGCGGTGAGCCCGCCGAGCCAGCTGGGCCCACGGGTGCCGTCGGGGCAGGACCGCCCCGCCGACGCCCCTTCTTGAGGTCGGCTCGGCGGGTCGTGTGTCCCGCGTCGTCGTCGAGCTGGGTGGGGCTCTGCCCCGTACCCGGCCCTGGGTTCGGCACCGTCATGCTCAGGCGACTCGCTCGGCAGGCGGGGCGACCTCGGACAGGATCTGGGTGATGACCTGGTCGACCGTGATGTTCGCGAACTGGGCCTCGGCGGTCAGCAGCAGGCGGTGGCACAGGATCGGGTGGCTGATCAGCTTCACGTCGTCGGGGATGACGTGGGTGCGGCCCTGGCTGGCCGCCCAGGTCTTGGCGCAGCGCACGAAGGCGAGGCAGCCACGGACCGAGAGGCCCAGCTTGATCGAGACGTGGCGACGCGACTCCTCGGCGATGCGCGAGATGTAGGCCAGGATCGCCGGGTCGACGTGCACCTCGTCGGCGAGCGCCGCCATCTCGATGATGACGTTGCTCGTGACGACGGCCTCGAGGGCCTTGGTGCGGTCCCGGGTCTTGGCGTCGGCGAGGACCGCGACGGTCGCCTCGTGGTCGGGGTAGCCCAGGCTGGTCTTCATGAGGAACCGGTCGAGCTGCGCCTCGGGCAGCCGGTAGGTGCCCGCCTGCTCGATCGGGTTCTGGGTGGCGATGACCATGAACGGCTCACCCACCGGGTGGGGGACTCCGTCGACCGTGACCCGGCCCTCCTCCATCACCTCGAGCAGCGCGGACTGCGTCTTGGGTGAGGCGCGGTTGATCTCGTCGGCCAGCACGATGTTGGCGAAGATCGGCCCGGGGTGGAAGTCGAAGGTCTGCTTGGCCGGGTCGTAGATGGTGACACCGGTGACGTCGCTGGGCAGCAGGTCCGGCGTGAACTGGACCCGGCTGTTGGTGCCCTGCACCGTGCTGGCCATCGCCCGGGCGAGCTGCGTCTTGCCGGTGCCCGGGAAGTCCTCCAGGAGCAGGTGCCCCTCGGAGAGCATGCAGGTCAGGGCCAGCCGGATGACGTGCTGCTTGCCCAGGACAGCCTTGTCGACGTTGTCGACCATCTGGGTGAACGCCTGGGCGAACCACTGGGCCTGGTCATTGGTGACGGTCATCGATGCGCCTTGTCTTTCCGGTGGTGGTCTTCGTGTGGTGGTCATGCGGTCATGCGGTCGTGCTGGTCACGGGGGCATTGCGGTATGCCGGTGTGCGCCTGCCTGCGGGTGGGGGGCCGTGGCCCCCTACCAGGTGATGGAGTCGCTCACCCCGTCACAGATCGCGGTGATCCGATGGCCTGGTAAGCCGTAGAAGTTGTCGCTCTCCTTGGTGGCATTGCCGCCCATCGACATGTTGCTCCAGCCCGAGACGGTGCCCCCGTCCTCACGGAAGGTGCAGGTGACCCCGCCGTTGAAGTTGGTGGTCGTCACCTTGATCCAGCGACACGATGCGCTGGTGCAGCTGCCGTTGCCGGTGTTGCAAGAGCGTTCGGAACATGTGCTGCCCTTGCCGACGGTCACCGTGGGCGGTGGGTCAGGGATGGTCACCGCGTCGGGCCCTGCGACAGGGCTGGTCCACCAGTTGGGTGAGCCGGCGTCGCCCGCTCGCCGGTTGGCGATGCTCCGCACCTCGAGCTGGTAGCGGCCAGGAGACCGGTTGGTGATGCTGAACGACTCGCGAGCCCCTCCGAGGGACTGCCAGCCGCCGTTGTTCAGCGACACCTCGACGTCGTTGATGGCCCGTCCGTCGGTCTGGTTGTTCCAGCGCCAGGTGATGTCGTTGCCAGTGCGGGTGCCACTCAACCCGGTCGGCTTCGGGGTCGAGCCGTAGGGCCGGAAGGAGTTGCTCGCCGTGGACCAGCCCGACCAGTTCGTGCCGTTGTAGGCCCGCACGTCCAGGGTCCGGTCCTGGGCCGTGCCCAGGCCGGTGAGCGTGAACGCCTTGACCGATCCCTCGGGACAGCTGCACCCGACGGTGCCGGTGCGGCTGCCGCTGCGCCACTGCAGCTGGGTGAAGCCCGTCGACCTGGAGTCGCCCACGCTGACGCGGACCACGGCATCGCGGTTGGGGGCGGGGGTCGTCACACTCGGTCGACCGGGGACCTCGGGGATGCCGGTGCTGTCGAAGGTGGTGGGGTTGGTCTTCGGCCCCTCGATGTCGGCACCGTTGGTGGCCGTCACGACGTAGCGGTAGCTCGCACCGTCATACACGGTCGTGTGTCCGAGCGAGCGCGTGCTGGGCGAGGTGGTGCCGATCGCACCCCACGCGCCGCCGTTGCGGCTCTCGTAGACCGTGTACTTGGTCAGCGGCGGACCGTTGGGACGCACCGCAGGCCACGAGATGGTCAGTCGCGACG
Source organism: uncultured Actinomycetota bacterium (assembly GCA_963740865.1). Taxonomy (GTDB): domain Bacteria; phylum Actinomycetota; class Actinomycetes; order Actinomycetales; family Dermatophilaceae; genus Pedococcus. The sequence goes on along the minus strand of CAVUGH010000023.1, from coordinate 61,842 downwards.
AGCCTGCTGCCGGGCCGGTGCCGGCGTTCGAGACGGCTGGCGCTGCCACCGCCGGCGGTGTGCCGGCCGACTGCATCTTGACCGCCGGACCGAACGGGCCGTAGCCGAGCTGGTTCTTGGCGCGCACCTGGACGGTCTGCTCGTTGTCGTTGACCAGACCCGCGACCGTGGCCCGCAACGTCGGCGCGGTCACGACAGGCTGCTTGACCGTGCCGCTGGCGGTGTCGGTGACGCGCACCTGGTAGGCCGTGACATCACTGCCCTTCTTGGCCGGGGCGGCCCACGCGATGTCGAGCGAGCCGTCGCCCCGCCCCGCCATGCGCACGCCCGTCACCGGGTTGGGCAGCGTGTCCGGGACCACGGCGTTGCTGGTCCTGCTCTCCGGGCTGCGCCCGATGGCGTTCACCGCAGCCACGGTGAAGGTGTAGGACTTGCCGTTCTCCAGGCCGGTGATGGTGCACGGCGAGGCGGAGCAGCTCTCCTCGCGCCCACCGGGACCGATGACGGTGACGATGTAGCCCGTGATGGGACTGCCTCCGTCGATGGCCGGCGGCAGCCAGCGGACCCGGGCGAAACCACCGCTGACGCGATCGGCCTCGGCGGCAACACCGGTGGGTGCGTCCGGCTTGCCGAGGATCTCGATGGTGCCGCGACCCGCGGCACTACGACCCGGGCCGTCGGAGACCGACACGTCGACCGATGCCTGCCCGCGCGCCGTGGCGGCAGCCGTCACGGTGAGGTCGCACCCGGAGTAGCGCACCGTGAGGCCGGACCCGGCCGGGACGGTCGCCGACGAGATCGAGCACTCGGGCTTCTCCAACGGCGAGTCGAGGTAGGACCGCAGGCTGACGGTCTGTGACGAGCCGGCCTTGAGACCGGAGATCGAGAAGGGGCGCAGCCGCGGCGGCCCCAGGTTGGGCAGGGGGTTGCCGTTGGCGTCGGTGCCGACGGGTCCGTCACCGAGCCCGACGACGGACACCTTGATGACCGACTCGGGTCCACCCCGAGCCTTGACCACCAGTCGGCCGTTGACGCTGCTCGGCGCGTCGCGGCCCGCCTTGAGGCCGATGGTCCGGTCGCCGGCACCACTCCTGGTCAGGTCGACGCCCTTGGGCTCGGGGCGCCAGCTGCTCTCGAACTGGACGTCATCGAGGGTCATCCCGATCGGCAGCCAGGCGTGACACAGGGTGGGCACGTCGATGGTGCGGGCCAGACCTCCGGCGTTGAGCGACACCGAGAAGTCCGGGCACCGCAGCAACGGGATCTTGGGCCCGATCTGTACCGGGATGGAGACGTAGGCGGTCTTGAAGTCCTTCTGGTCGACCGATTCCTGGTCGCTCACCTCGAGCATCACCGCACCCGGCCCGATGTAACCGCCGGAGGAGGTCAGCTTCAGTCCGGAGCGGCCGTCGGCCTCCACCCTCAGCCGGTCCTTGGGCGAGGCACTGAGGTTGTCCGCGGTGGTGATGCTGACGACCCGCTCCCGCGGCGACTTGACGTAGTCGGACAGCTTGACCGACTTGCTCGAGTCCCTGTCCATCTCGATCAGCGCACCGGACACGACGAACGGCACCCCGGACTCACCGGTGGGCACGTAGATCAGCGCCATCGCCGTCAGGCCGTCCTCGTCGGTGATGACGTAGGGCACGGTGTACGGGAAGGGCTTGACCTTGACGCGGACCCTGCCGTCGGGCTCAGTGCTGCCGTCCGGGGAGAGCACCGCGGAGACCTTGAGGGACTCGCGGGTGCCGTCGATGTCGCGGTCGTTCGCGAGCGCGTCGACGACGGTGCTGGTCTCGCCCTTGGTGGGCTTGGCCGTGTCGTCGACGGCGGTGGGGGGGTTCTTGGCGGTGGGGTCAGGGACCACGGTGATGGTCGACCGCGAGGGGTCGAACAGACCGTTGCTGATGCCGTAGGTCAGGTGCTGCACGCCCGCCTTGGCATCCGGCACCTTGGTGGTGAAGTAGGTGTTGGCCTCGTCGACCTTCCACTTGGCCAGCTCGGAAGCGGGGTTCAGCGGGGCCTTGTACTCGAGCTCGATGCTGTCGCCGCGGGCGATGAGGTCGTTGAGGGTGGCGTCGACAGTGACGCTCTTTCCGGGCTTGGCCCGGACCTCGTCCTCGACCGCCACCGGTGGCTGCGGGTCACCCGGCTGCACCACGCCGATGCGGACGAAGCCGCGGCTGGTCCCACCGAACCGGTCGCGGACCTCGTAGTTGAGGACCTCGGTGCCGGCGGCAGTCGGGTAGGCCTCGTACTTGATCGTCGAGGGCCCGAAGCCGGTGACCCGGCCGTACCGGAGGTCGACGGCACCACTGTCGTCCCCGACCAGGCCCACGACGGTCACGCTGTCGCCGTCCGGGTCGACACCGGAGGAGGGCACCGTGATGGTGAGCGGGTCGCCGGCCGTGACGCTGGTGGAGAAGCTGCGCGCCACCGGTGGCTGGTTGGGCGAGCCCGTCGAGGGCAGCGGCATGACGGTGACGGCGATCCGTCCGGTCGTGGCCTTCTGCTTGTCACCGATCGGGTAGACGGCATACTCCACCGTCACGGTCTCCTGGACGTTGGGCGTGCGGTTCTTGGGGATGAAGCGCACGACGTTGCCGGAGGCGAAGGCGTCTCCGGCTCCGTTGATGACCTTGACGCTCGCGGGGTCGAGGACCAACGGGATCCCGTCGGCCATGCTGTCGTTGTCCATGACCGGGATGGTCACGGTGTCCTGGGCACGGACCACGGCCTGGTCGTCCCCCACCACCGGGACGTTGCGGTCGTTTGCCGGGAACTGCGACACGGCCACCTGCCCGGTGGTCGACTTCACGCCGTCGCTGATCGTGTAGGTGACGGTGCCCGTGCGTGGACGACCACTCGGGCTGGCGGGGTCGAGCGCCTCGATGCGGACCCAGCGGCCCTGGTAGATGGACGGCCGCAGCCAGGCGTTGTCCGAGGTGACCGTGACCGAGCGGGTGACGAGCACATCCGCACGGGGGCTGTAGTCGTTGGCCAGGACGTCGGTGAGCACCGGCGTCTGGTCGCGCAGGGTTGCCGAGTCAGGCACGGCCACCGGCGGGGCGTCGGGGTCGGGGTCGGCGATCAGGTCGACGCGCACCCGGCCCGCGGCGATACCGCCGCCCACCTGGGCGCCGTAGGTCATCTCGAAGGTCCCGGCCGTGGCCCCGGTGATCGTGACGACGCCGGTGTCGAGGTTGGTGTCGACCTGGACCGCGCTGGACTGCAGCGGGCGGCTCAGCCGCAGCTTGGCGTCGGGCTCGCTGGGGTCGGCGCCCGGGATGTCGTTGCCGAGCGGCTCCAGCTGGAGCGGCTTGCCCACGACACCGCGCACGACGTCAGGCTGGGTCTCGGGTTTCTGGAGTGGCTCGTCCGGGCCCATGACCTTCACCGTCACGGTGCCCTTCGTGCTGTTGCGACCGTCGCTGACGGAGTACTCGACTCCCTGGGTGCCGGGCTTCATCGGTGCCAGCACGTTGAGCCGGCCGAGGCCGTCGACCGACGAGCCCTCGCCGGTCGCCTCGAGGCTGAGCGAGTCGCTCTCGGGGTCGCGCCAGTCGCCGATGACCTGCACCGGCAGCAGCTTGCCGCGGATCACGGGGTAGACGGTGCGGGAGAGGGTGGCCGTGCCCGGTCGCAGGGTCGGCGGACTGTTGACCTCGTCGGGAACCATCGTGACGGTGACCTTGGCCTCCGACTTCTGCGGGGCCTTGCCGTTGTTGATCTTGTAGGTGAACGAGAACGACTGGCGCTCGGGCTTCTCCGGGATGGCCACGTCGATGCTCTGCCCGTCGGCAGCGACGCTCGCGGTGACCCCGCCCATGTCCACCGGACCGAGGTCGGTGGGGTTGATCGCCAGGACCGAGCCCGCGGCGTCGGTGTCGTTGTCGAGGACGTGCAGCTTGGACGTGCGACCCGGTCGCGCCTTGAGGTTGTCCGGCTTGGCCTGCGGGGGTTGGGCCACCGACGTCTCGTCGATGAGGTTCTCGTTCTTCTTCTTGTTCTGCTTGTCCGTCTTCGGCGGGGGGATCAGCGAGTCCCACTCGTCGAGCTTCTTCGGCTTGCTGTCGAGGTCCCAGACCTCACCGCCGTCGAGGTCGTTGAGCACGACCAGCCCGTGGTTGGTCCGCAGCGAGACGCCCGACTTCACGGGCTCCTTGGTCTCGCGCACGATGGTCACGGCCGGGCTCGGCTGCTCGGAGCCGCAGTCCTTGCCGTAGTAGTTGTTGACGGTGCTGGCCCAGGCAGCGTGGATGCACGCTCCGGTGCGCAGCGGCCGCGACGGCCGCGGCGGGGTCTCGTTGTCGCCGATGGTGACCTCGACGCCACCGGTGGGGCCCTCGCCACCCATACCGAGCAGCCGCAGCGTCGTGGAGTCCTGGAGACCCACGGAGTCGGCGTCGGGGCCGGGCTGCTGCAACGCGGCATACGCAGGCTGTCCCTCGACGCGCGTCGTGCCACCGTCGACGGCCTTGTCGCTGCCCTGGGTCCAGAGCTTGTCGTCGCCTGCGCTGTAGACCACCCAGCGGGTGCCCACGGCCGTGATGTCGACGATCTTGGCGTCCTTGAGCTTGATCGACTCGGCGACGGGTTTGGCGAATCCCGTTGCGGTGCGGGCGATCGAGACCACCTTGCCGGTCGCACCGGAGACCGCGTGGACGCCACCCTTGACGTCCACTGCCAGTGCGGCGACGGCGCCGACGGTCGCTAGCGGCTTGGCGCCGGTGGTGAGGGCCTCGAGCGTGACCAACCCCGCCTTGGCGTCATAGGTCTGGGCCCAGATCTTGCCGGTCTTGGGGTCGATGATGGCGGCGGTGCCGCCTCGCATGTCCACCGTGCGCGGCACGAAGACCTGCAGGTTGGTGCCGGCCTGCTGGGCGGGAACGGACACACCCGTGCCCTCGTCGAGTCGGCCCGACTTGGGCTCGATCGGCGTGAGCGCCCCTGAGCCGACGACCAGACCGGCCACCGCGTTGTCGTCCTGGAGGATGTCGACGGGCTCGCCGGAACCACTCGAGGCGGCCACCCCACCGTCGAACTGACCCACGGCCTTGTTGACCCGCGCGAACCGGGCGTCCTTGGCGGACGACACCCAGACCCCGCCGTCGCTGAGCTCGGTCTCGTGCACGGTCTCGCCCTTGGACGTGACCGCAAAGAACGTCAGGCTCGTCGCGGCAAGCGCCACCACGAGACCGGACGCCACCCCCACCCTTCGAGTCGACATCGGACTCACCATTACCTACTCCCCTTGGGTGCCGTCCGTGATGCTGTCGAGCAGCATCAGGTCAGGCTCTGTCACCAGGCGCGTCGACAGTGCGTGCTCGACAAGCCTCGCCTTGCGGTTGCTGGCTAGCTTTCCTGGTCCCCCGTGCAGTCCACGTGTACCAGCATCTGCCACCTTCTGGCATACATTGTCCAGTTTTCGGTTGAACTTCGTGACTTTCCAACCCAGCCGCGCGGCGGCGTCGGCCGAGGACGGGATCTGCGCCACCCCAGCCTGTCCGCGACGCAGGAACGGCTCGGCCAGGGCCACGATCAAGAGCTTCTGGTCGGGCGTGAACGAGACCCGCCCGACGGTCGTGTCACCGGTCGCGTCGTCCTCCACCATGTCCTCGGTGCCGGTCGAGGTGAAGGCGGGAGAGTCGACGAGGATGTCGAAGTCGTAGGTCGTCGGCCCGGCGGTGAACCAGACCGTGAGCCGTTCGAGCGCGAGCGGGATCCGAGCCCCGGGGTTGAGCCACGCCTGGAACAGGCCCTTCTTGTCGGCCACGGTCGCCGTGAGCGTGGTGCCGACGTTGGCCAGCCACCAGAGCCCGCCCTCCTCGACGATCTGGAGGAAGTTGCGGTGCAGGTAGGGGTTGTCGTCGATCTCGACGTCTCCCACCCGCCCGATGGTCAGCGGTCCGGACCCTTCGGCCACGAACAGCTCACCGCAGAAGTCCACGGTCACACCCATGTCAGGTCCCCCATTGCTAGCCCGCCTTCTCGCACTTGGGAGGGGACCAGTTGGTCTGCTGCCCGCCCCTGACGACCCGCGCCTCGCCGCAGACCTGCGTGCCCTTGGCGACCTTGACGAGCCTGGTCGACGTCGGCAGCGGTCCGGAGGTGCCTGCGTCCGAGACCGCGTCCACCGTTGCGGCGGAACGGAACCGGAACGTGTCGCCCTTCTGCGCGCCGGGGTAGCTCCACGAGAAGGCCACCCCGCCGATGACTGGCCGGACGCTCATGGTGGGTACTTCCGGGATGTCGAGTGGGCTGTCCTCACCCGGGCCGGCCACGGTCTTGCTCGGCGGGGTGACGGGTTCGGCGTCGCCGCGACCGAAGACCGCCCAGAGGGCGACTCCCGCGAGGAGGGCGACCACCACTCCCACCAGGGTCAGCAGCATCGCCGGGCTGATCTCGTGCCGCTGGGAGCCGTCCGCCGGGGTCGGTGCCGCGTCGGGAGACGGGGCGGTCGCCACCCCGGCATCACGCGAGCGGTCCACCCGGATCGTGCCCTCCTCGGCGATGTCGTCGGGGACAGCGGTGCCCGACGAGCCGGCGTGGGCGGTGGTGACGGTGGTGTGCCCTGCCGCCGGGATCGAGGTGGAGCCGCTCAGCGACGGGTATGCCGTGTGCGCGGGCCGCGCCTGCGGCAGGGCCTGGGCGCTGCGCACCGCCTGCGGGCTGCGGACCCGGGTGCGGTCCTCCTCGTCGCCGACCGGTGTGGGGGTCTGGTCGGCGAGGGTCGTCTGGCCCTGCTCGTCGAGCACGACGATGGCCGTGCGCGGGAAACGTTGCTCCTGCTCGATCTCCTGCAGCGCCCGGGCGAAGCCGAGGGCAGTGGCCGGACGGTTGTTGGCGTCCTTGGCCATCGACTGCCCGAGCAGCCGCTCGAGCGAGACCGGCACGTCGGCCCGGCCGGTGCTGGGCACCGGGTTGGAGCGGATCCTGGGCATCAGGGCGTAGGCCGAGTTGTCGCCACCCGCGACCTCGAACGGCGAGCGGCCGACGAGCAGCTGCCACAGGGTTGCGGCCAGGCTGTAGACGTCGGCTCGGGCGTCACCGTTGGACTGCCCGAACAACACCTCTGGCGGCGCCCAGGGCACCGAGACGCCGACGTCGTCGGCCTCCTCCTCGGCGGCGGCCCCACCCCGGCCGGCGATGCCGAAGTCGGTGAGTCCGGGTGCGCCGTACTGGCTGACCAGGACGTTGGCCGGCTTGATGTCCCGGTGGGTGATGCCCGCGCGGTGCGCGGTCTCGACGGCACTGGCCAGCTGGATCCCGATGCGCAGGACCTCCTCGACCGTGAACCGCTCGGACCGGGCCCGCACCGCCATGTTCGGCGGCGGGTAGTACTTCATGACGAGGTAGGGCCGACCGTCGGCCGAGGTCTCGGCGCGGAACACCTGGACGATGTAGGGGTGGTCGGCGAGCTGGGCCATGGTGTCGGCCTCGTCGGCGAACTGGCGCCGGATGGCCGGGGTCAGTCCCTCGCCCTTGAGCACCTTGACCGCGACGTTCATCCGCGGCATCTGCTGCTCGTAGAGGAACACGTCGGCGTAGCCGCCCGAGCCGACCGGCTGGACGTAGACCAGGCCCGGGATCTCCGGCGGGGTGGAGGTGCTCACGAGCCGACCTCGTAGGTCAGGCTGACCTCGTCGGCCAGGGTGATGACGGTGCCTGGCTCGATGACCTGCTGGTCGCTGGGACGCAGTCGCACCGGGTGCTGCCCCGGCAGTGCGACGGTGGTCCCGTTGGTCGAGCCCAGGTCCCGGATCAGGACGTGCCAGCCCTCGAGCACGATCTCGACGTGGTTGCGCGAGATGTCGTTCTGGGCGGACGCGACTCGCACGAGGTGAGGGCGGTCGGCGGCGCTGAGCTCCGCGTTGACCTTGGGTGACCGCCCGAGCAGGACACCGCGGTCGAGCTGGACGACGTCGCCGGATGCGAGCCGGAGCAGGCCCAGCGGAGGCCGGGCCGTCTGGAACGGCTGCTGCGGCGGGATCTCGCGGCCACAGAGCCGGCAGGCACCCGAGTGGGGTGGGCTGGAGTGGCCGGCAGGGCAGAGCACGGCGAGCACGGTGGGACCACTCACGGTGGCAGCCCGACCGGCGAGCAGGGCGCTTCGGTCGACCGTGGCGTCGGAGTCGTCCGTGGCCTCGGCGCCGCCGCCGACGGTCGGGGTGACCGGGGCGGCGTGCTGCAGCGGCGTGGCCGGTCGCAACGGCGGGGCGGAGGCAGCGGGTGGCTGCGGCGCAGGAGTCACGAGCGGAGCAGGTGACGAAGCGGCGGGCGAGGCCACGGGCCTGGTCGGCTCGGGAGTCACGGCCGGGCCGGCGACCCGGGGCGCCGGCGCGGGCGGGAGCGGCACGGCTCCCGGGACGGATGAGTGCGGCGCCGCAGTCGGCGGCGGGGGGAGCGGCGACACCGCGGCAGGCGTGGGGGGTGCCGGGGGCGTGGGTGTTGCAGCCCTCGGAGCGGGATCGGGCGCGGGCACGTTGGAACCACCGCTGCGCCACGGGACGGAGTCGATCAGGCCGCCCTTCGACGGTCCCGGGGCTGCCGGGGGCGCCACCGGCGCGGGCGGCGCGGGCGGCGCGGGCTGCCCCGCGGGGGTGACCGGTCGCGCGGTGTCGCTCGGCGGGGCGAGCGTGTGCTCGGGGTGGGCCGGCGGTTCCTGCTGGTCGACGGCGTCGCGGGGGTCGAAGCCACCGGCCGACTCGATGGGGGCGTGGCCGATCGGTGGCTCGCTGATGCCCTGGGTGTCGTGCTTCTCGATGTAGGACGGACGGTCGTGCTGGGTCGCACCGAACAGGTGGTCGTAGCTCGGCAGGTCCTCGACCTCGCCCAGCTCGTCAGCCGGCTGCGGCTGGGCCTCGGCGGCCGGCGCTGCTGGCTCCGCGGGAGAGGCCTGGTCGCGAGTGCGTCCGAACACGCTGGGCAGCTTCCACCCAGCTCCGCCGTTGGACTGCGGCTCGGCCTGCGGTGGTGTCGTGGCTTCCGGCACGGCGGGGCTCGGCTCAGAGGGTGCGGCCTGGGCAACCGTGAGTGACTCGGCGGCGGTCGTCGATCCCGTGTGCAGGACGACGGCCGTGACACCCGGGTCGGCGTCCTCGTCGGCCCAGGGTCCGCGCCCGGTGGCGCGCAGCTCGGAGGTGCCCTCGGGGCCGGAGCCCACGGCATACGCGCTGCCACGGGCGACCACGCGCAGCGGCGAACCCTCCAGCACCGCAACGAAGTCCGGCGTCGCGCGCACCCCGTCGGCGGACAGGGCGTCGAGCACGTCGTCGAGGTCCCCGCCGTCCGCGGCAGCGCGCACGCGTTCGACGAGGGCGCCGCCGGCGCGGACGAGCACGTGGATGCCGCCGACCGAGACGGTGGACCAACCGGGCTCGTCGGGAAGCTCGATGGGGACGGCCGTCATCCGGGCCCGCCCGACGCGGCCGCGCTGCCACGCGGCGCCGTGTCGATGTCGTCGAGGTCGTCGTCACCGGAGTCGAGCGCGACCACGATGACCGACACGTTGTCGCGGCCGCCGGACTCCACACCGGCGGCGACGAGGGCTTCGGCGCAGGCCTGCGGGTCGTCGTGGGTGGCGACGATCTCGCGGATCCGGTCGGTACTCAGCTCGTTGGACAGCCCGTCGGAGCAGATGACGAAGCGTTCGCCCGCGTGCGGCGGGAAGACCCAGATGTCCGGGGTCGGCAGGGTCTCGGAGCCCATCGACCGGGTCACGACGTTGCGCAGCGGGTGGCGGGCCGACTCCTCCTCGGTGATCAGCCCGGCATCGATCAGCTCGCGCACCTCGGAGTGGTCCACGGTGACCAGTCGGAGCTGGCCGTCCACGAAGCGGTAGACGCGGGAGTCGCCGACGTTGAACACGGCCCAGTGGTCGGAGCCGCCGGCCTTCACCACGGCGAGGCCGGCGGCGGTGGTGCCCATGCCGGTCTGCTCGGGGTGCTTGGCGACCGACTCGAGGATCCGGCGGTTGGCCAGCGCCAGGGCTTCGACGAGGTCCTCACGGCGACGCGTCGGTGCCGAGGCGAGCTCGCCCAGGGTGGCGGTGACGATGCCGCTGGCGACCTCACCGGCCGCGTGCCCGCCCATGCCGTCCGCGACGACGAAGACGGTGCGGTCGGCCAGGAGGCTGTCCTCGTTGTGCTGGCGCACCCGGCCGACGTCGGTGGCCGCGCCGGCCCGGACGGTCAGGCCGCCACCGCGAGAAGCCTCGGGAGCTTCGGGCGTGGTCACCGGGTGATCCGCACGGTCTGCATGAGCTGCTGGAGGGACTCGTACTCGACGTCGACCTGTTCGCCGCCGACCGATCCGGTCACCTGCAGCAGGTCGACGACCTGGCCGCGCCGCGCGCCGGCGAACAGGTGGGCCTGCACGACGTCGCCGACCGCCTTGTCGGTCCACGACACGTTGACCCCCACGAAGGGGACCGACTCGATCTCGAGCGTGAACGGCGCGTCCATCTCGCCGTCACTGCGGTCCTCGACGTAGGCCTTCAGCTCCGCGAGCGCCCGACCGATGGTGAAGTCACCCGAGCGGGTGAAGCCACGGACCACGACGTTGGGGGCGAACCGGCCGCCCGTGTCGTTGCGGCGGGCGGCGAGCAGCGTGCCGGGCACGCGCACCGGGGACCAGCCGTCGGGGATGTCGACGGTGACCGACGGCGGGCCGGGGAACTGCGCGCTCGGATACTTCAGGGTGGGCATCGGGACCTTTCGGGGGAACCTCGCGACAACCGGGGGCTGCATCGACGAAGGCTAGGCCGGATGGTGACCGGTACCAATGGGGAGCACTCCCCTAGCACTCCCCACCCTGCCGACCGTGAGTCGACTCAGTCAGGGCAAGGTTCCCACACGTGGGCAAACCGGCAAAACCCCACGTCCGCGCCTCAATCCGCCACATCCTGCAGCGCCGCGAGCGTCGAGCGCACGTCGTCGACGACCACGGCGTCCACGCCGGCAGCCAGCAGCTCCCGGGCCTCGGCCACCCGCGGGCACCACGCCACCACCTCGAGCCCGACGTCGTGGGCCAGTGCCACGGCATACTTCGCGGACCGGAAGGTGGGAGCCCTGTCGGCGGGGTTGGGGCCGAACGAGGACCAGTGCGCGGCGACGGCGTCGACACCCAGGTGCGCGGCAGCGGGGATCGCCTTGCGCAGCGGGAAGCCGATCCAGGTGAGCAACGACCGGGGTATGCCGGGTGCCACCTCCTCGAGGACGAGCAGCGCCGCGGGGTCGAAGGACGAGACGAGGACGGGTCGGCGGTCGCGCTCGGCCGCAGCCACCGGGGCGAGCAGGGCCGCGGTGGTCGCGGTGCGCGGCCGCAGCGCGTCCTCCATCGCGGTCTTGAGGTCGAAGTTGACGCCGATCCCGTCCGGAAGGCCGTCGAGAACCTCGGCCAAGGTGACCACCCCCAGCGCGCGGGCCTGGGGCAGGGTGAGGTCGGCGAGGAACTGTGCGTCCCCGAGGGTCGGGTAGTGACCGACGACCAGGGCGTCGTCAGCGGTGCGGCGCACGTCGAACTCGACCCACCGCAACCCGCTGCGGGCGGCAGCCTGGATCGACTCGAGGGTGTTCTCGAACAGACCCTCGACGGTGTCCCGTCCCAGGCCGCGGTGGCCGAGCAGGGTCGGTCGGCCGCCGAAGACCGTCACTGGTCCGCCGGCTCGGACTCCGGCTCCGACTCGGGTTGCCCGGCCCACCAGGCGCGCAGCTCCTGCTCGACGGCTTCGCGGCCGACCATCCCGCGGTCGAGGCGGACCTCCAGCAGGTGGGCGTAGGCCCGGCCGAGCACCGGCCCGGGCTTGATGCCCAGGACGTCGGCGATCTCGTTGCCGTTGAGCTCGGGCCGCACCTTGGCCAGCTCCTCGGCCTCCATCAGCGCCTCGATCCGTACCTCGAGCGCGTCGTAGGTCTGCGAGAGGAGGGCGGCCTTGCGGGTGTTGCGGGTGGTGGAGTCGGACCGGGTCAGCCGGTGCAGCCGCTGGAGAAGCGGACCCGCGTCGTTGACGTAGCGGCGGACGGCCGAGTCGGTCCAGGCGCCGTCTCCGTAGCCGTGGAACCGCAGGTGCAGCTCGACGAGTCGGGACACCGCCTTGACGGTGTCCTTGTCGTAGCGCAGCGCCTTGAGCCGCTTGCTGGTGAGCTTGGCGCCGACCACCTCGTGGTGGTGGAACGAGACCCCGCCACCGTCCTCGAACCGGCGGGTCGCCGGCTTGCCGATGTCGTGCAGCAGCGCGGCCAGCCGCAGCACCAGGTCGGGGCCGGGCACCGAGGACTCCGGGCCGTCGGCCGGTCCCTCGAGCGCGATCGCCTGGTCGAGGACCGTCAGCGAGTGCTCGTAGACGTCCTTGTGGCGGTGGTGCTCGTCGATCTCGAGCTTGAGCGCGGGGAGCTCGGGCAGCACGTGGTCAGCCAGTCCCGAGTCGACGAGCAGCCGCAGCCCCGCCCGCGGCTGGGGCGCCAGGAGCAGCTTGGTCAGCTCGTCGCGGACCCGCTCCGCCGAGACGATCTCGATCGATGCCGCCATGGCCGCCATGGCCGCACGCACCTCGGGTGCCACGTCGACCCCGAGCTGCGCCGCGAACCGGCAGGCGCGCATCATCCGCAGCGGGTCGTCGCCGAACGACACCTCGGGTGCTCCGGGAGTCCGCAGCCGCTTCGCGGCGAGGTCGGCCAACCCGGCATACGGGTCGACGAACTCCATCGTCGGGAGGCGCATCGCCATCGCGTTGACGGTGAAGTCGCGCCGGACGAGGTCGTCCTCGAGGTTGTCACCGAAGGCGACGACCGGCTTGCGGGTCTGCCCGTCGTAGGCGTCCGCGCGGTAGCTCGTCACCTCGACCGTGTGCTCGCCGCGCTGGGCGCCGATGGTGCCGAACTCCCGCCCGATGTCCCAGTGGGCGTCGGACCAGGGCTTGAGGATCGCGAGGGTCTGCTCGGGCGTGGCGCTCGTCGTGAAGTCCAGATCCGGCGACATCCGGCCGAGGAACGCGTCGCGGACCGGGCCCCCCACGAGGGCCAGTTCATGCCCCTGCGCGACAAAGAGCTCACCGAGCTCGGTCAGCAGCGGCACGACCGGCGCGAGGTGGGCGGTGGCCCGTCGCATGAGTTCGGGCAGCAGTGGCGCCAGCGTCGAGGAGGAGGGGCCGGTCTGCGGCTCGCGGGGATCGGCGGAGGACACGAAGATCAAGGGTAGGCGCTCGTTAGAGTGGCACGGTGACCTCCCCCGCTCGCGACCCCGAAAGGCTGGCGCCCAACCGGCCCCGGCTGCCCGCGGTCGAGGAGCGCTCCGCCGGCGGCATCGTCGTCGACGTGCACGAGGGCATCGCCCGGATCGCGGTGATCGCGCGACGCAACCGCGCCGGACGCATCGAGTGGTGCCTGCCCAAGGGACACCTGGAGAACGACGAGACCCTGCAGCAGGCCGCCGCCCGCGAGGTCGAGGAGGAGACCGGCATCGAGGGCCGCGTCCTCACCGAGCTCGGCACCATCGACTACTGGTTCGCGACCGACCAGCGCCGGGTGCACAAGTTCGTCCACCACTACCTGCTCGAAGCCACCGGCGGTCACCTCACCATCGAGAACGACCCCGACCACGAGGCCATCGACGTCGCCTGGCTGCCGCTGCGCGAGGCCCACGAGCACCTCACCTTCCCCAACGAGCGACGCATCGCGAGGCAGGCCTGGGCGCGCTTGGCCGGAGACGGGTGATGCACCGCGCACCCGTATGCCGCGTGCTCGCCGCGGTGGCGCTCGCGCTGCCCGCATGGGCAGCGAGTGCGGGTAGCGCGAGCCCGGTCACGGCTGCCGGTGCAGAGCTGGCCCTCACCAGCGTCACGCCCGCCGTGGCGCGGGCCAGCCAGGACCTGGTCATCACCGGCACCCTGCACAACGACGGCGGCACCCCCCTCAACCGCCCGACCGTGGCGGTCGTCATGCCCACCAGCGAGGCCGTCCTGCGCTCCACCCGCGAAGCGGTCCGCAGCTGGGCGACGGCGACGGGCCCGTCCCAGGGCACCGTGGTCGGCCAGACGCGCCTGGCGGCCGCGGTGGCACCCGGGGAGACGACGACCTTCTCGGTCACGGTGCCGCGACTGGCAGCCCTGGGACGAGCCGCCTACGGCGCCATCCCGCTCAGCGTGCAGACCGGCACCACCAGCCTGCGGACCTTCGCGGGCTACCAGCAGACCAAGCAGTACGAGCCGATGTCGATCAGCTGGGCGGTGCCGCTCACCCTCGATCCCGACCCCAGCCTCTTCGGCGGCCGCGGCGCCAGCCGGGAGACCGCCTGGAGCCAGGCCCTGACCGACGGGTCCCGCGTCAACAGGATCCTCGACGCCACCCAGGACGCCCCGGTGACCTGGGCCATCGACCCCACCCTCACGCCGGGGCTGCTCCCCGAGGGAGTCGACATCGGTGACGGGTCCACCCAGGGCGACCAGGAGACGGCCATGCGGGCCGCGACCCAGAGCCGCATCGCCGCCGCGGCCGCGCGGCATACCCCGTGGGTGCTGCCCGACACCGACGCTGACCTCGCGGCGATTGCGGGAGCCACGACCGGACAGTCCTTGATGCGCACCCTCGTGGGGCGTTCGCAGGCGGTGGCCGAGAAGCTGGGCGGTCGCTCGGACGTGGTCTGGCCCGCCGACGGCGGCTACACCGCGACGCGCGAGACCGCGCTGCGCCGGGTCTTCCGGGTCCCGGCCCTCGCCGGGCAGGTGACCTCGGCGGCAGTGCTCACCACGAGCGGTTCGGGTATCACGCCGGGATCCGCCCAGCGCAGCACGACCGGGCTGCCGCTGCTGGCCTACGACGACGCGCTCAGCACCCTCCTCACCCGGACCACCTCCACCTCGGAAGGGGTGTTGAGCACCCAGCAGTTCGTCGCCGACTCGGTCGCGCTGCTCAACGAGCTGCCGGGCACCGAGGGGCGTGGCGTGTTCGTCGCGGCGCCGCGCTCGTTCAACCCCGACCCTGATGCCGCCCGGGCCTTCTTCGCTGCAACCGGCAGCATCCCGTGGCTGACCCCGACGACGACGGACGCCGTCCTGGCCAAGGCACGACGGGCTGTGGGGACAGTGGCCGCCCCGGTGACCCGTCCCGCCGGCCCGGCCACGGGTGGTCGGGCCGTCCTCACCAGCGCGCGGATCGGCCAGCTGGAAGGGACTGTCCGCACCGTCCGCGGTGTTGCGCAGATCCGCGACGACGGGAACGAGTTCCTGCGCACCTGGACCCGGGCAGCCGAGCAGCTCGCCTCCACCCGGTGGCGAGCGGCGCCGACCGCGTGGAACACCCTGAGCGGCCGGGTGTCCGAGGCTGCCAAGCAGACCACCACGGCCGTCAAGGTGTCAGCCAGCACGATCAACTTCCTCGCGGACTCCGGTCGGCTGCAGATCACCGTCACGAACGACCTCGCCGTCCCGGTCGAGGACGTCAAGCTCACGGTGGAGGCGTCCAACCCCCGCCTGCGGATCGACAGCCAACCCCCCATCCTGCGGATCGGGCCCAAGAGCAAGGCCACCGTCAGCGTGCGGGTCACCGCGCTCGCCGCCGGCTCGGTGCCGTTGCGGACCACCCTGACCACACCGGATGGGACGGTCATCGGACAGGGCGCTGACGTGCAGGTCCGGGTGACGCCCACCGGCAACTGGATCTACTGGGGACTGGCCGCGGTGGGTGGCCTCGTCCTCCTGCTGGGTATCGTGCGCACCGTCCGACGTCGCCCCGGCACCGGCACCGCGCTCCCCCGAGAGGTCACCACCGCATGACCGACGTCCCCTCCGGCGAGCGCAGCCTCGCCCGGTCCAGCGCGCTGATGGCCGCTGGCACCGTCGTCTCGCGGATCCTGGGGATGACCAAGTCGCTGATGCTCGCGGCCGTCATGGGCTTCGCGGTGACCGGCGACGCCTTCGACGTCGCGAACACGCTGCCCAACTCCTTCTACCTGCTGCTGGCGGGTGGGGTGCTCAACGCGGTCCTGGTCCCCCAGATCACCAAGGCCGCCCACCACGACGACGGCGGCGACGAGTTCGTCAACCGGCTGCTCACCCTCTCGCTGGTCCTGATGGCGGGTGCCACCGTCCTCGCGACCGCCCTGGCGCCCTGGCTCGTGCAGCTCAATGCCACCTCCCGGTGGTCGAGCCAGACGCTCGCGCTCAGCACCGCGTTCGCCTTCATCTGCCTGCCCCAGATCTTCTTCTACGGGCTCTACACGCTCCTCGGCCAGGTGCTGAACGCCCGCGGTCACTTCACGGCATACATGTGGGCGCCCGCGCTGACCAACATCGTGAGCATGGTCGGGCTGGGAGCCTTCCTCCTGCTCGGCAAGCCGCGCGAGGCCGGGGTCGAGCTGTGGACCCCGGCGATGATCTGGCTGGTCGCCGGCAGCGCCACCCTCGGCGTCGCGGCCCAGGCCCTGGTGCTCGTGCTGCCGCTGCGGCGCATCGGCTTCCGGTTCCGTCCCGTGTGGGGGCTGCGGGGCGTCGGGCTCGGGTCGGCGTCCAAGGTCGCCGGCTGGACGTTCGCCGCGGTGGCCGTCAGCCAGGTGGCCTTCGTGGTGACCTCGCGGGTGCTCACCGGCAGCACCGACAAGTACTCCTACAGCACGGCGTTCCTGTTCTTCATGCTCCCGCACTCGCTGGTCACCGTGTCGCTGGTGACCGCGCTGTTCACCCGGGTGTCGAGGTCGGTCCACGCCGGACGCGTCTCCGAGGTCATCGACGACCTCGGCCGAGGGCTTCGGATGCCGGCCGTGCTCCTCGTGCCTGCGACGTTCGGCGGGATCCTGCTCGCCGAGCCCGTGCTGCGCGTCCTGCTGTTCAGCAACAACCCCGACCAGGTCCGTGGTGTCGCGCACGTGCTGATGGCGATGCTGCTCGGCCTGGTCCCGTACGGCTGGCTCTACCTCGTGCAGCGCGTCTACTACGCCTACGAGGACGCCAAGACACCCTTCTGGCTCCAGCTGCTCGTGGCCCTGGTCGCGACCGGGTTCAACATCGCCATCCTCGTCCTGCAGCCCGACGAGGCGGGGGTCATCGTCGGGCTCGGCCAGACCGTCAGCAACCTGCTGGGGGCGCTGGTCGGCTTCGTCCTGCTGCGCCGCAAGCTCGGACCGCTGCGGACGTCCGGTGCCGTGCAGGTCTACGTCCGGCTCGCCGTCGCCTCGGCCGTGGCCGCCGGCGTCGCCTGGCTGGTGCTGCAGCTGGGCGGTGGCATCGCCGACAGTGGCTTCGTCGGGAGCCTCCTGGTCGCGGGCGTGACCGGACTGGTCTTCGCGGCCCTCGCCCTCGGAGTAGCCCACCTCCTGCGCGTTCGTGAGGCGTCGCAGCTGCTGGACCCCGTGGTGCGCCGTCTGCGGCGCCGCCCGTCCTGAGCGGGCACACCCTAGGATGAGCCCGCACCGTGGTGGTGCATGGGGCGTCGCGTCCATGGAGACCTGAGGAGGCAGAGTGCACGGGGTAGGCCCTTCGACGGTGCTGGGCGGCCGGTATGCCGTGCAGCGTCGGCTCGAGCAGCTGCCGAAGGCCGAGCGCTGGTCCGCCCACGACACGACCCTCGAGCGAGACGTGGTCATCGTGTGCTTCTCCGAGCACGAGTCGCATGCCGACACCACCCTCGACGCCGCCCGCCGGGTCGCCGGCCTCGACAACCACCGCCTCGTGCGCGTGCTCGATGTCGGCCGTTCCGAGGGGGTCGCCTTCTTCGTGGAGGAAGCCATCCACGACGCCCACTCCCTCGCCCAGATCCTCGAGCAGGGCGGGCTGCCGGCCGAGGAGGTCCGCCGCATCGTCGGCGAGACGGCCACCGGCCTCGAAGCCGCTCGTGGCCGCGGCCTGCACCACCTGCGCCTCACCCCGCACTCGGTGCTACGCGCCCACGACGGCACCATCAAGGTGCGCGGTGTGGCCACCACTGCCGCGATGGCCGCCGAGGAGGACCTGGACGCGACACAGGCGGCTCGCCTCGACGCCGTGGGTGTTGTCGCCCTCACGTATGCCGCGTTGACCAGCCGGTGGCCCATGGCCACCTCGGTTCCGGGCCTGGAGTCCGCGCCGCACGTCGTCGGTGGTGTCCCCGCTCCGTCCGAGATCGCCGCGGGCGTGCCCGGTGACCTCGACGCCCTCTGCCGGCTCACCCTCAACGAGGACGAGGGACCGCTCACGCCCGGCGACTTCGCCACCCAGATCGCGCCCTGGGCGATGTCGCAGGTCAGTGGTCTGGGCGGAACCACGCCGATCGACGACGGAAGCACCAAGACGATCGCCCTGTCGATGGACCAGCTGCGCGCCGACCTGGCAGGCCTGCCGGCACCACTGCCGGTCCCCGCACCTCCGACACTTCCGACACCCACGACTCCCCAGGCCGACCAGGCCGACCAGGCCGACCAGGCCGAGGCCAGCGAGTCCCGTGACTTCGGTGATTCCGTCGGGCCGACACCGGCCGAGAGTCCTGACCGGCCAGCCACGGACACCGCGGACACTTCGGGCGACACCGAGAACTCAGACACCACGGACGACGACATCGAGACCAGGGTGCTGCCGGTCGTCAGCGCCCCCCGGCCCGCGACGGGGGCCACTCCGACCACCGACACGACGGTGCCACGGTTCAACCCGGTGACCAGCAGCGCCGGCGCGACCACGGGCATCCCGCCGGGCGACGACCAGCCGAGCACCGGTGCCGCAGCAGCCGCGCAGGCTGCTGCGGCCGCGAGCGCGGTCGGGTCTGCCCTCGGCACTGCTGGGCACGCAGCCGGACAGGCGGCCGGTGCCGCTGCCCACCGGGTCGGCAGCTTTGCCCGCGCCGCGGCCGACAAGGCCGCCGAGCGGCGCGAGCTGCGCCACGCTGCCGAAGAGCGGGCCGAGCAGCGCCGGATCTCCCTGAACCAGGCCCTGATCGAGGGACGCGAACCGCTCGACCCTCCCCTGCCGATGCTCCCGGCCGACACGGGCTCGGCACCGACCCGCGACCAGTCCAAGATCGTGCTGGCGATCGTGGCGGTGTTCCTCATCGTGGCCATCTTCTTCGGCTACGTGGGCGCGTCGAAGATCGGTTCCAACACCGATCTGGGCCTCGGCGAGACCCCCGGACCCCAGGGCACCGTCAAGGTCACCGCCCCCGCCGTCACGGTCACCCCGACCCAGCCGGACGACTCCGCCAGCACCACCTTCGCCATCCTCAGCGCCACCGGCTTCGACCCGGCCGGTGACGGGGCCGAGCGCAACGGCGAGGCGCCCAGGGTGTTCGACGGCAAGGACAACACGTTCTGGAGCTCCGAGGGCTACGCCAGCGCCAACCTCGGCGGCCTCAAGAAGGGCGTCGGGGTGCGACTCGACCTCGGCCAGAACCGCACCGTGTCCACCGTCAAGCTGGTCCTGCCCAATGCCTCCGACGTGGCCGTCTACGTCGGCGAGGACCGCACCAGCCTCAACACCGCGACGCAGGTCGGGGCCTCGAAGGGCAAGTCCGGCGCCATCACCCTCACCGCCCCCGCGCCGGTCAAGGGTCAGTACGTCTTCGTCTGGTTCACCAGCGTGACCCAGGTCAGCGACGGCAGGTTCCGGGCCACCCTGGCCGAAGTCACGGTCAGCTGAGCCCGGCGCGGCGGCAGGGCGGCATACCCATGAGCAGTCTTCCGCTGCGTGAACGCGACGACCGCGACCTGCTGCGCGCCCACGTCGCCGGAGACCCCGATGCCTTCGGTGAGCTGTTCCGCCGGCACCGCGACCGGATGTGGGCGGTGGCGCTGCGCACGACGCGCAACCGCGAGCTGGCCTCGGACTGCGTGCAGGACGCCTTCATCTCGGCCTTCCGGCGAGCCGAGTCATACCGCGGCGACGCGGCAGTCACCACCTGGCTGCACCGCATCGTCGTCAACGCCTGTCTCGACCGGCTGCGGCGCGACAAGCCGACCAGCGAGCTCCCCGAGTACGAGCTGTCCGACAAGCGCGACGCGGAGGGCTCGGTCGACACCCGGCTCGACGTCCGCGAGGCCCTGGACCAGCTGCCGGAGGGCCAGCGGATGGCGCTCATCCTCGTCGACATGCACGGGCTGTCCGTGGCCGAGGCGGCCGCGGTGCTGGAGGTGGCGGAGGGCACCGTCAAGTCGCGGTGCAGCCGCGGCCGTGATGCCATGGCAGAGCTGCTCAGGGAACCATCGGGACAGCCGTGACGTCGTACACATGTCGCCCTTGTCGTGTCCGCACCGACATCTGCGCGTCCCGAAATCTGGTATCCGACGTCTGGAGGTTCTCGTGGTGAGCACTCCACCCGTGCCCCCCGCGGACAAGGGTGTCCCCGAGCACGACCCCACCGGCATCCGTGCCCTGCTGTCCTCCCTGCCGGACCCCGGACCCATGCCGGCCGACCTCGTCTCCCGGATCAACGCCAGCATTGCCGCCGAGCAGTCGGCCCGCGAGGGCGCCACGGTCATCCCGCTCCGGCCCCGTCGGTGGGGGTGGCAGCACGTCGGAGTGGCCGCTGCCGCAGCTGCCGTCCTCGGCATCGGCCTCCCGGCCCTGATCACCGGTACCGGCCCGGGCGACCTGATGGCCTCCTTCGCTGGCGGGGGTGCGGCTGACAGCGCCGGCAGCGCCGCCAGTCTCGAGAGCCACGACGACAGCGGTTCCAGCGCGGGCGAGGTCCCCGGACAGGCCCCACGCACCCAGCCGGCCACCGGTGGCGACATCCGGGTCAGCTCATCGGTGGGGCAGGTGTCGCTGGGAGCCAGCGGCACGGCATACACCGCGACGGCGCTCGCCACGCAGGCAAGCACCGTGCTCACCACCGCCCAGGACGGCACCGGCACGGCACCCAAGGCGCAGCGAGGCGCTGCCGACACCGACACCGGCCTCCGCGCGTGCCTCAGTGCCATCGGGGTGGCGGCCTGGATGCCCGTCCGGGCCGACCTCGCGACGCTCGACGGAGCGCCCGCCGTGATCGCCCTCGTGAGCAGCGACACCGGGCAGACGGTCTATGCCGTGTCGCCCAGCTGCGACGCGAAGCACCCGGGGCTGCTGGCCGGTCCGCTTCGGGTTCGCTGACACCGAAGGGTCGGTCCAGCGGCTCACCAGCGCGTCGCGTCCCACTGAGCGTGGCGGGGAACATCCAGGCCCTACGATCAGTTGAAGAGTCCGGCACCGTATGTAGCGGTGCACCGCCTTCTCGACCACAAGGGGCTGTAACCGCGTGACCACCACCGCACCCGCCGACATCCGCAGTCTGATCATCATCGGCTCCGGTCCTGCGGGCTATACCGCCGCCGTCTACGCGGCCCGGGCCAACCTCCAGCCGTTGCTGTTCGAAGGGGCCGTCACCGCCGGTGGCGCCCTGATGAACACCACCGAGGTGGAGAACTTCCCCGGGTTCCGCGACGGCATCATGGGCCCGGACCTGATGGAGAACATGCGCGCCCAGGCCGAACGGTTCGGCGCCCAGATCATCACCGACGACGTCGAGTCCGTCGACCTGACCGGTGAGGTCAAGACGGTCGTGGACGCCGAGGGCACCACCTACCGTGCGCACGCGGTGATCCTGGCGATGGGCTCGGCCTACCGCGAGCTCGGACTGCCCGACGAGAAGCGCCTCTCCGGACACGGGGTGTCCTGGTGCGCGACCTGTGACGGGTTCTTCTTCCGCGACCAGGACATCGCGGTCGTCGGTGGCGGCGACTCCGCCGTCGAGGAAGCCACCTTCCTGACCAAGTTCGCCCGGTCGGTGACGATCGTGCACCGCCGCGGCGAGCTGCGCGCCTCCAAGATCATGGCCGAACGCGCGCTGTCCAACGACAAGATCAAGTTCGCCTGGAACTCCGCGGTCGAGGCCATCCACGGCGACGCCAAGCTGACCGGGATCACGCTGCGCGACACCGAGACCGGCGCCACCCGCGAGCTGCCCGTGACCGGCCTGTTCGTCGCGATCGGGCACGACCCCCGCAACGAGCTCGTCAAGGGCGTCGTCGACCTCGACGACGAGGGTTACGTCCTGGTGCAGGGCCGCACGACGCTGACCAACCTGCCGGGCGTCTTCGCCTCCGGCGACCTGGTCGACCACACCTACCGCCAGGCCATCACGGCAGCCGGCTCCGGCTGCGCCGCGGCCCTGGACGCCGAGCGCTACCTCGCCGACCGCGAGCACGCCGGCCAACCCACCCCCGAGGCCGCCCTCACCGACCCCGTGCCCGCTCCCGAAGGGGCACTCACCCACTGACCCACCTGTCGGACCCTGCTGGGATCGTGGGAGCCACACCCAGCGGCACGGCACACGCAGTCCCCCAACCCCCGCAGCACCACCGAAAGGAGCCCCCGAGTGGGAGCCATCAAGGACACCACGGACGCCACCTTTGAGGTCGACGTCCTCCAGAACGACAAGCCGGTCCTGGTGGACTTCTGGGCGCCCTGGTGCGGCCCGTGCCGCGCCGTCGCCCCGATCCTCGAGGAGCTGGCCCTCGCCCACGCAGGCAAGATCGAGATCGTCAAGCTCAACACCGACGAGAACCTCGCCGTGAGCAGCCGCTACGGCATCACCGGCATCCCGACGCTCAACGTCTACGTCGGCGGCGAGGTCGTCAAGACGCTCGTGGGTGCGATGCCCAAGCCCAAGCTGGTGCGCGAGCTCGCCGACTACCTCGGCTGAGCAACGCCGTGACCGTATGCCGGTCGTGCCCGACCGTGGGCACGGCCGGCATCGTGTTTGCCGGCTCCCGGTTCGGCCCGGGGTCCGGTTGGTCCGCAGGCGGGTTCTGACTTAGGCTCAGGCGGCGGCTGGGATGCTTCGTGAGCCCCTGGTAGGCCGCTGACCTGCACAAACGCATGATCCAGCCGGTTCCACGAGCCGGCTACAGCACCCCGAACCGCCCGTCCCACACCCCCGTCACACCGTCGAAGCAGCTGAGGAGGCCGAGTGTCCGACAGCAAGCGCGGCCTGCTGGGCCTCGGCAGCCACGGGCCCGAGGTCGCCGACGTGCGGGCCAGGCTGGCCGCCCTCCCGCTCGACCAGCTCCCGGAGCCTCCCCTCGGCGCGCCCGACGGGGACGACCTCGGGGGCGGCGTCCCGGAGGGTTTCGACCCGGCGCGGTTCGACGCCTCCCTGGAGCGGGCGGTGCGCGCGTTCCAGCAGCACAAGGGCCTGATCGTCGACGGGGTCGTCGGCGTCGAGACGTTCACCGCGATCGACGGGGCCCGGTGGGCCCTTGGCGACCGGATCCTGATGCACACGCCCGGCCACCTGCTGCGTGGTGAGGACGTCGTGACGCTCCAGGAGCGGCTCAACACCCTCGGTTTCGCGGCCGGCCGCGTCGACGGCCGGTTCGGTCCCGAGACGGAGCGTGCCGTGCGCAGCTTCCAGCGTGCCTACGGCTTGTCCGGCGACGGCTCGGTCGGTCCCGACACGCTGCGGGCCTTCAAGGACCTGCGTCGCTCGGTGTCCGGCGGCTCGGCCAACGTCCTGCGTGAGCGTGAGCAGGTTCGCCGCTCGGGGCACAGCCTCACCGGCCGCACCGTCGTGCTCGACCCGGGCCACGGAGGCGCCAACACCGGCGCGGCGGCGCACGGGTTGGTCGAGTCCGACCTGGTCATGGACCTCGCCCGCCGGATCGAGGGCCGGCTCACGGCCATCGGTGTCTCGGTGGTCTACACGCGCACCGAGCACACCTGTCCCACCGAGGAAGAGCGCGCCGCCCTGGCCAACGATGCCGGTGCCGACCTCGTGCTCTCGCTGCACTGCGACTCCCACGACGCGGCCGAAGCCAGTGGGGTCGCGACCTTCTTCTTCGGCCGCGACCGCAAGACCTCGTGGTCAGCCGTCGGCGAGCACCTCGCCGACCTCGTGCTGCGTGAGGTCGTGGCCCGCACCGGGCTGGAGAACTGCCGGTCGCACGGCCGCTCCTGGGCCCTCCTGCAGCAGACCCGGATGCCCACCGTGCGCATCGAGGCGGGCTACCTTTCCCACCCCACGGACGCCGCGCGACTGGCGGACCCGGGGTTCCGCGACACCCTCGCCGAGGCCGTGCTGGTCAGCCTCCAGCGGCTCTACCTGGGCGACGACGACACCGCCACGACAGGCGTCTTGCGCCTCGGCGACCTGCGCGCCTACCTCGCTGCCCACAGCTGATCCAGCGCGACCGCTTCGCGCGGAATACGTTGTGCCCCAACGAGATCCGTCGATCGATCTGCCGCTAACGCCTGCTAGCCGAGGTTCGTGCATCGGAGACAGGTTGCAGCCTGTCCGTCGTCGCCCAACCGGTGCGGGTGGGCGCCTCAGGGCCTTGGCTAGCGACGGTCGAGGCCGAGCATGTCGACGATCCGGTTGAGGTCTTCGACCGAGGCGAACTCCACCGTGAGCTTGCCCTTGCGCTGACCCAGGGCGATGTTGACCCGGGTGTCGAAGCGGTCCGACAGCCGGGCGGCCAGGTCGTCGAGCTGCGGGTGCCGGTTGCCGGCCCGCGGGCGACGGGGCTTGGCCACGTCGTCCGGACCGCCGACTGCCACGATCTCCTCGACGTTGCGGACACTGAGTCCCTCCGCCACGATCCGCTGGGCGACCCGCTCCATCGCGGCGCCGTCCGGCAGGGACAGCAGGGCCCGTGCGTGGCCGGCCGAGAGCACGCCCGCAGCCACCCGACGAGCGACCAGCGGCGGCAGCTTGAGCAGCCGCAGCGTGTTCGAGATCTGCGGCCGGGAGCGGCCGATCCGGGTCGCGAGCTCGTCGTGGGTGCAGCCGAAGTCCTCGAGCAGCTGCTGGTATGCCGCCGCCTCCTCGAGCGCGTTCAGCTCGCTGCGGTGCAGGTTCTCCAGGAGGGCGTCCCGCAGCAGGTCGTCGTCGTCGGTCTCCTTGACGATGGCCGGCACGGTGGCCTTGCCGGCCTCCTGGGAGGCCCGCCAGCGGCGCTCCCCCATGATGAGCTCATAGAGCACGCCGTCCGGGGCGTTGTCGAGCTGGTCGGGCCCCTGACCTGCAGGAATGGGTCGGATGACGATCGGTTGGAGCACCCCGATCTCGCTGATCGAGTGCACCAGCTCGGCCATGTCGTCCTCGTCGAAGACCGAGCGGGGCTGGCGCGGGTTGGGTCGGATCTGCCCGACCGGGATCTCGCCGTAGGACACCCCGGGCACCGGTGCGAGGCCGTGCGGGTTGTCCGTCACCGCGGAGCCATCCGAGCCGTTCTGGTCGCCCTGAGCGTCGCCGCCACCGTCCGGGCTGGTCGCGGAGGCGTCGTCCCGGCGGTCGGTGTCCTCGATCGTGGCGGTCGAGGTACCCGCGCCGGCGGCGGCGTCACCCGCGCGCTCACGCTCGGCGGGCGACCCACCGGCATACGCGGTCGCTCCGGGACGCTGGTCCGGGAAGAAGACGTCCACGGGGCGGCCGTTGGGGGAGGTCGGGGCGTTGGGGATCAGGGCTCCCAGGCCTCGGCCGAGGGCGCGACGCTTCTCGCTCATGGTGTCTTCTCTCAGTTCTGCGTGGACGCGGTCGGGTGGACGGCGGTGGCGGCGCCACGGTCGGCGAGCTCGGCTGCGGCCCCGAGGTAGGACAGGGCGCCGCTGGAGTTGGGGTCGTAGGTCATCACGGTCTGGCCGTGGCTGGGGGCCTCGGAGATCCGGACCGAGCGCGGGACGGTGTTGCGCAGCACCTGCTCCGGGAAGTGGTTGCGCACCTCGTCGGCCACCTGGGCCGACAGGCGGGTCCGACCGTCATACATGGTCAGCAGGATGGTCGACACGTGCAACGTCGGGTTGAGGTGGTTGCGGATCAGCTCGATGTTCTTGAGGAGCTGCGACAGCCCCTCGAGCGCGTAGTACTCGCACTGGATCGGGATGAAGACTTCCTGCGCCGCGACGAAGGCGTTGACCGTCAGCAGGCCCAGGCTCGGCGGGCAGTCGATCAGGATGTAGTCGGGCACGGGCTGGTCGCTGGTGGGAGCCTGCTCCAAGTAGGCCGCGATGGCCTTCTGCAGCCGCGTCTCGCGGGCGACCAGCGAGACGAGCTCGATCTCGGCGCCGGCCAGGTCGATGGTGGCGGGGGCGCACCACAGCCCGGGGATGTCCGGGCACTCCGCGACCACGTCTGCCATGGGGGTGCCCTCGACGAGCACGTCGTAGATGCTCAGCACCTCGGCGTGGTGGTCGATGCCGAGGGCGGTGCTGGCGTTGCCCTGCGGGTCGATGTCGATCACCAGCACGGTCAGTCCGGCCTGGGCGAGCGCGGCCGCCACGTTGACGGTCGTCGTGGTCTTGCCGACACCACCCTTCTGGTTGGCCACCGTCAGGACACGGGTGGCCAACGGCTTCGGGAAGACCCGGCCGGTGAGGGCGATCCGCTTGCGGGCGTCGGCCGCGACGGCCTGGGCGAGTGGGGTGTCCCGGTCGGCGATCGGCAACGAGGAGGCCAGTTCTTCCCGGTCGTCTGTTTCACGTGAAACAACCGCAGCCAACGCTTCCTCTGCGGCTGCGGCGGTCCCCCGGTGGGTGTCGCTGACGGCGGCTTCGGGCGGAGCGTCCATGGGTGCGATCTCCGCCTCCGGCGACTCGGTTGTTTCACGTGAAACGGCGTCGGCACCCAGGTCGGCTGACGTGTGGTCAGCAACAGCGGCGGAGTCAGCGATCTCGGTGTGGTCGGCGTCGAGGTCGGTGTCGATCTCGCCATCGGCGCGTTCGGTGCGCGGCGCCGTCACCGTCTCTGTTTCACGTGAAACCACCGCGTCCTGCGCCTCCCCGTCAGCCACTGGCCACCCGAGGGCGCTACTGGCGCGGCCCTGCTGTTGTGGCCATCCGAGTCCTCTGGTCAGTTGCAGCGTTGCTGAGCTCACGCAGTCACCTCGTTGGCCATGGACATCATCCAACCCTACGTCGCGCTGGTGTCACAACGCGGGAGGCAGCGCCCGGTCACGCGGGGTCGTCAGGGCCGGTTGGTGGCCTGGTTGGTGGCCCGGTTGGTGGCCCGGCGCTTGGCTGCCTGTTTGGCTGCTCGGGACAGCGGGCGAGCGCCCACCGTGAGCTGGAGCGTCGTGGTGGCGACCGGGAGCAGCTCGGCTCCATAGGTCACCACCCGCGAGCTGGTCATGCCGAGCTTGCGCAGCGCCTTCTCCTCGGCAGCCAGCTCTTCGGCCGCGGAACCGCCCTTGAGCGCTACCAGGGTGCCGCCGTCCAGCAGGAGCGGAAAGGTCCACCGGGCGAGCTTGTCGATCCGCGCCACCGCTCGTGCCGTCGCGTAGGGCGCGGCCAGCACGCCGTCGAACTCCTCGGCCCGCCCACGGTGAACGGTGCAGTTGTCCAGGCCCAGCTCCTCGATGGTCGTCGAGAGCCAGGCGGTCCGCCGGAGCATGGGCTCGACGAGGTGCAGGTGCAGGTCGGGCCGGGCGAT
Organism: uncultured Actinomycetota bacterium; assembly: GCA_963740865.1. Lineage (GTDB taxonomy): Bacteria > Actinomycetota > Actinomycetes > Actinomycetales > Dermatophilaceae > Pedococcus. Next base: position 34,486 of record CAVUGH010000023.1, on the reverse strand, counting down.
CGCCAGGGCCAGTCCGGGGAGGCCGGCGCCGGAACCCACGTCGACGACCGACACCCCGTCGGGGAACGCTTCCTGCGCGACGGCACAGTTCAGGATGTGCCGGTCCCACAGGATCGGCACCTCGCGCGGGCCGATCAGCCCGTGCGACACCCCGGTGTCGGCCAGGATCGCGGCGAACCGCTCGGCCAGCGCCAGCTGGGGGCCGAAGACCATCGCTGCCGAAGCGGGCGCGTCGGGGGCCTCGGCGGGACCGCCGAGGCCGTGGTCCAGGTCCCCGGATGCCACGACGGGCGCGGTCCCGGTCTCCCCGGTCCCGCGCCCGTCGTCGCTGGGCTCACTGCCAGTCATGCGCGTTGTTTCACGTGAAACGGCGCGATCTGGAGCTCGATCATGCGGGCAGGACGACGACGAACCGCTTGGGCTCGACCCCGTCGGACTCGGACGCGAGTCCAGCGGCCAGCACCTCGTCGTGCACGACCTTGCGCTCGAACGCCGTCATCGGGTCGAGGGCGGCCTTCTCACCGGTCGCCTTGACCTGCTCGATGACGGTGCGGGCCACCTCGACCAGCATCGAGCGACGCTCGGCCCGGTGCCCGGCCACGTCCAGCATCAGCCGGCTGCGCTCACCGGTCGCCGACTGCACGGCGAGCCGGGTCAGCTCCTGCAGAGCATCGAGCACCTTGCCGTCCTGGCCGACCAGGCGGCGCGGCACGCGGCCCTCGTCGGAGTCGACGATGGAGACCGCTGCACGGTCGCCATCCACGTCGACGTCGATGTCGCCGTCGAGGTCCGCGATGTCGAGCAGCGTCTCGAGGAAGTCTGCCGCGACCTCGCCCTCGCGCTCGAGGTCCGCCACCTTGGCCTGCGGGCGGCGGCGTGCGGCGCCGGTCGCGCCAGAGTCCTCGGTGCCCGCGTCGTCCGAGTCCTGGGAGTCATCGGCCTCGTCGGCGTCGTCCCCGGGCTCATCCGTGCTGATGTCAGTCTCGGTCTGGGTGTCGGCGGTGACGTACGAGGCGTCGTCAGTGGGGACAGTCGCGTCGCCGGTGGCTGCCTCGGTGGACTCGCTGCTGGTCTCGGTGATGTCGTCCACGACGGTGTTGTTCTGCTCGGTCATGGTGGTCACTCTCAGTTGTCGGTCTGGGGCTTGGGGTCTGGGGTGGAGCCGGGCGCCTGCTTCTTGGCAGGTCCGCCTGCGGCTCCCTTCTTCTTCTTGTTCCGCGAAGGCTGCACGCGCTGACCGCTCGGCTTGGGAGCCTCGACGTCCTCGACCTTGTCCAGGCCCTTGACGGTGAACTCCTCGACAGTCTTGCCCTTCTTGCGGCGCCGGTCCTGCATGGCCTTCTCGGCCAGCGAACCAGGCGCGGGCATGTTGCGGATCACGTAGAACTGCTGGCACATCGACCACACGTTGGTCGTCAGCCAGTACAGGAGGACACCGATGGGGAAGTTCACACCGGAGATGGCGAAGAAGACGGGCATCAGGTAGAGCAGCATCTTCTGCTGCTTGGCGAACGGGTTGTCCAGCGCGGAGGCCGGCATGTTCTTCATCATCAGCTGACGCTGGGTGGTGAACGTGCTGGCCGACATCAGGATGATGAGCACGACCGTGACGATCTGGACCGTCACGCTGTTGGCGCCGATGAACCGGTCGGACAGCTGGGCACCGAAGAAGGTCGACGACTCGGCCTCACCGGCCAGCTTCGCCGTGATCGGGCCGATCGGGTCGGTCGTGCCGTCGGCGATCTTCTTGAGCCCGTTGAGCACCCGGAACAGGCCGAAGAAGAACGGTGACTGGAGCAGGATCGGCAGGCACGAGCTGAACGGGTTGGTCCCGGTCCGCTTGTAGAGGTCCATCGTCTCCTGCGTCATCGCCTGACGGGAATCCGGGTCCTTCTTGTCCTTGTACTTGGCCTGGATCTTCTGCATCTCCGGCTGGATGAGCTGCATCCGTCGGGAGGCATGGATCTGCTTGACGAACAGCGGGATCATGGCGGCCCGCATGACCACCACGAGGCCGACGATCGACAGGGTCCACGCGACGCCCGAGTCCGACGGGACGCCAAGGGTCGTGAACACCCTGTGCCAGCCGAACAGGATCCACGAGACGATCCACTCGAACGGGTAGATCAGGTCACTGAAGCTCATGTCGTCCTCAATCTGGTGGTGGGCCGTCGTGGTGACGGTCCACCGGTGGTTCCGGCCGCGCAGTGGGTATGCCGCGTGGCCGGCAGGTCTGGTGCCCGGCCGCTAGGCGGCGTGGGCGGGTGGTGCAGGGGTCTGGTTCGCCGGCTCCGCGGAGTGCCGCGCTGCGGAGGTCGGGTCCTTGGCTGGAACGTGGTCGACGCCGCCCGCGGCCCAGGGGTGGCACCTAGCCAACCGCTTGGCGGCCAGCCAGGTTCCCTTGACCGGCCCGAACCGCCGGATGGCGGTGAGGGCGTAGGTCGAGCACGAGGGGTAGTAACGGCAGGTGGGGGGCGTCATCGGCGAGACGAAGCGCTGGTAGAACAGCAGCAGCCCGATGAGGGGAGCCGCCACGATCCGCTTGACGAGGGTCACGCTCGCACCGCCGTCAGCCGTGCGGTCACTCGCGCCAGGAGGTTGTCGAGCTCGACGCCAAGCAGAACCGAATTCGCTTGTGCTGCAACGGGATTCGCTCGGATGACCACGTCTGTGCCACTCGGCAGCGCAGCAACCCGCGCGGCCATCAGCGCCCGCAGGCGTCGCTTGGTCCGGTTGCGGACCACGGCACCGCCCACGGCTTTGGAGACAACAAAACCGACCCGCGGCGGTTGTCCCGCACGCGCGTCGGCCTGGTTGGCGTGGACCACGATCAGCGTGGAGCCAGCTCGGGCTCCCCCGGGCCCCCGAAAGGTGGCCGCGAAGTCCGAACTCGCACGGAGCCGGTGCCCCGCGGGCAGCACGGGGTCGGCCTCAGGCGGAGAGCTCGGTGCGGCCCTTGGCGCGGCGTGCCGACAAGATGGCGCGACCGGCACGAGTCCGCATCCGCAGACGGAAGCCGTGGGTCTTGGCCCGGCGGCGGTTGTTCGGCTGGAAAGTACGCTTGCTCACGAGGATCTCCGTTACTGATCAGGCCCGGGTGGCCTGCTGAGTGCATGGGCGGCTGGGGGTCGGCCGCAATCGGAGACCCGCGAGGTGTCCTTGCGTGGTTCACGGTGCTGGCACCGACGATCCAGGGCGTCACGGGCATGCGAAAACGGCCGACAGGCCGGTTCCAAGGTACGCGAGCGCGGACGGCAGGGTCAAACCAGCGCCGGCCGCGCGGCATACCGAGGGTGGTTGCGCTGCCAATATCACCCACTCAGGAGCAATTCCCCCCAGACACGCCGCACGCGAGGCCCCGATTTCCCCCGGGGCGGGCCAAATTTCTGCCGTTTCGGTTGCCGCGCTGCTCCGCTGTTGTTAACGTCCCTCCTCGTCCCATCCCTTGCCCACAGGTTGTGGATAACTATGTGGATAAGGCACAGTGGTGGACCAGGCACAGGACCCTTGCGACAGGGCTGAACCGCCAAGACCGTCGAAAGGGATGTGGGACCGGTGAGTGACACAGATCTGGACTTCACACAGATCTGGCAGAACACCATCGCCACCCTGGACGCCGACGGCCTCCCCGCCCGGGAGCGCGCGTTCCTCACGCTGGCCCGCCTGGCCGGCCTGCTCGACGGAACTGCCCTGGTCAAGGTGCCCAACGAGTACACCAAGGACGTCGTCGAGCAGCGGGTCCGCGATGCGGTGACCCAGGCGCTGTCCTCCCAGCTTGGCGAGCAGGTCCAGCTGGCCGTCACCGTGGACACCTCGCTCGACGAGTCGCACCACACCGAGGACACGACCGGCTACCTCGACGAACAGCCGTCCACCCCGCTGCAGGTCCGGGCCCCTGACCAGCAGCGGGTCGACAACGTCTACGCGCTGACACCGGCCACCGAGCCCCAGCGCCGCCCGCGCGACGAGGTGCTCAGCGTCACCGACGAGTCGGCGACCCGGCTCAACCCGAAGTACACCTTCGACACGTTCGTCATCGGCGCGAGCAACCGGTTCGCCCACGCGGCTGCGGTCGCGGTGGCCGAGGCGCCGGCCAAGGCCTACAACCCGCTGTTCGTCTACGGCGAGTCCGGACTGGGCAAGACCCACCTGCTGCACGCGATCGGGCACTACGCCCGCAACCTCTACCCGCACGTCAAGGTGCGCTACGTGAACTCCGAGGAGTTCACCAACGACTTCATCAACAGCATCCGCGACGACAAGGCGAGCAACTTCCAGCGCCGCTACCGCGACGTCGACGTGCTCCTCATCGACGACATCCAGTTCCTCCAGGGCAAGGTGCAGACGCAGGAGGAGTTCTTCCACACCTTCAACACGCTGCACAACGCCAACAAGCAGGTCGTCATCACCAGCGACCTGCCGCCCAAGCTGCTGTCCGGCTTCGAGGAGCGGATGCGCAGCCGGTTCGAGTGGGGCCTGCTGACCGACGTCCAGCCCCCCGACCTCGAGACCCGCATCGCGATCCTGCGCAAGAAGGCCATCCAGGAACGGATGAGCGCTCCCGACGACGTGCTCGAGTTCATCGCCAGCCGGATCTCGACCAACATCCGCGAGCTCGAGGGCGCCCTGATCCGCGTCACCGCGTTCGCCAGCCTGAACCGGCAGAGCGTCGACATGGGTCTGGCCGAGATCGTCCTCAAGGACCTGATCCCCAACGAGCAGGGCAGCCAGATCACCAGCGCGACGATCATGGCGCAGACGGCGGCCTATTTCGGGCTGACCATCGAGGACCTGTGCGGGACGTCCCGCTCGCGCGTCCTGGTGACGGCCCGCCAGATCGCGATGTACCTGTGTCGTGAGCTCACCGACCTCTCACTGCCCAAGATCGGCCAGCAGTTCGGCGGCCGCGACCACACCACGGTCATGCACGCCGACAAGAAGATCCGCCAGCTGATGGCTGAGCGTCGCGCGATCTACAACCAGGTCACCGAGCTGACCAACCGGATCAAGCAGCAGTCCCGCTGAGGGGTTCAGCACGCGCCGATCCGGGTTCTCCACAGGGTTGTGCACAGGTGTGTGGGCCTGTTCACCTGCTCGACATGTACCTCGGATCCGTGCTCAGCTGAGCACGAGCCGCCGCGCGAAAACCGCCGCAATCCGGGAACCAGCCCCGTGGTCCACACCTGTGGACAACTCTGTGGGTATGTGTTCGGCCCCTACGGCTATCCACCGAACGGATGATTTCCGTCCATCTCTCGTTTCCGAGCGATCCACTCCCTGTGGACAACCGGTGGACAACCCGTGCACGCCCAGCGCTGAGCTGGGGACAACCGGGGTATGCCGTGTGGAGGCCGTGTGGGCGGCGCCGTCGCCTCCACAGGTCGACCCAGGTTGTCCGCCCGGTTGTCCACGCTGCATCCACACCGGACGCGCCGCGCTGACCTGCACGGATGTCCGTCGTCCACAGGATCCACACCCCCTATGACAACGACTACCCATCTCCACTCAGCATCCAGCCCCGAGTACCAATCCTGCCCCGACCCACCAGAAATGACAGGAAGAAGGCCGACGAGACGGATTGCCGGATCCGGGTTGGCCGAGTGCACCGTGAGCACTAGGGTCAGTGCGCAATCACATTCTTGAAGTTCTGCGGCCGGGCCGCGTGCGAAAGGGCAGGTAGTCACGGTGAAGTTTCGGGTCGAACGTGAGGTCCTCGCCGACGCCGTGACCTGGGTGGCCCGTGGCCTCCCGGCTCGTCCGCCGGTGCCGGTCCTCGCCGGTGTCCTCATCGAGGCCAACGACGAGGGGACCATCACCCTCTCGGCGTTCGACTACGAGGTCTCCGCCAAGATCACCGTCGCGGCGGAGGTTGCCGAAGGTGGCACCGTGCTCGTCCTCGGCCGGCTGCTCGCCGACATCTCCCGCAACCTCCCGGGCAAGCCCGTCGACATCGCGACCGAGGGCAACAAGGTCTCGGTGGTCTGTGGCTCCTCGCGGTTCAGCCTGATGCAGATGCCGGCTGACGACTACCCGACCCTGCCGATCTCCCCCACCGCGAGTGGCACCATCGCCGGCGACGTCTTCACCCAGGCCGTGGCCCAGGTCGCCATCGCTGCCGACCGCGGCGACACCCTGCCGATCCTCACCGGCGTGCGCGTCGAGATCGACGGCGCCAAGATGACGCTGCTGGCCACTGACCGCTACCGGCTGGCGATGCGCGAGCTCACCTGGAACCCCGAGGCCACCGACGCCAGCCACCTGGCCCTCGTCCCGGCCCGCACCCTGTCCGAGACGGCCAAGGCGCTCGGAGCCTCCGGGTCGATCGAGGTCGCCCTCGGCTCGTCCGCCGGTGGCGACGGGCTGGTCGGCTTCGAGGCCGGGCAGCGGCGCACCACCACCCGCCTGCTCGACGGTGAGTACCCCAAGGTCACCTCGATCTTCCCCACCACCGTCGACACCGAGGCCGTCCTCAAGACCTCCGACCTCATCGAGGCCGTCAAGCGCGTCGCCCTCGTGGCCGAGCGCAACACCCCGGTGCGGCTGAAGTTCAGCGACGGACAGGTGACCATCGAGGCCGGCACCGGCGACGACGCCCAGGCGTCCGAGGCCGTCGAGTCCACCCTCACCGGACCCGAGATCGAGATCGCCTTCAACCCGCAGTTCCTGCTCGACGGGCTCGGGGCCGTCGGCACCGGCTACTCGCGCTTCTCGTTCACCCAGCCGTCGCGCCCCGCGGTGCTGTCCGGCCAGGACGAGCTCGACGGCGAGGCCGACAGCTCGTACCGCTACGTGCTGATGCCCGTTCGCTTCGCGAGCTGAGCACCCCCGGGCGTAGCCTGAGCACGCGCACCACGAGGTATGCCGCGAAGCCAGCTTCGCGGCATACCGCACCACCCACACGAAAGGGCGTCGTCACATGCAGCTCGGTCTGATCGGTCTCGGCAAGATGGGCGGCAACATGCGCGAGCGGATCCGCCGCGCCGGTCACGAGGTCGTCGGCTTCGACCGCAACCCCGCCGTGTCCGACGTCAAGACGCTGGCCGGGCTGGTCAAGGCGCTCGAGGCCCCCCGCACGGTGTGGGTGATGGTGCCGGCGGGTGCCCCGACCACCGACACGGTGGCCCAGCTGGCCAAGCTGCTCGACAAGGGCGACATGGTGATCGACGGTGGCAACAGCCGGTTCACCGACGACTTCGAGAACGAGAAGCTGCTGAAGACCAAGGGCATCGGCTACCTCGACTGCGGGGTGAGCGGTGGCATCTGGGGCCTGGAGAACGGCTACGGCCTGATGGTCGGCGGCTCGGCGGCCAACGTCCGCAAGGCGATGCCGATCTTCGACGCGCTGCGGCCCGAGGGTCCGCGCGAAGAGGGCTTCGTCCACGCCGGCAAGGTCGGCGCCGGGCACTACACGAAGATGGTCCACAACGGCATCGAGTACGGCCTGATGGCTGCCTATGCCGAGGGCTACGAGCTGCTCGAGGCCAAGGACATCGTCACCGACGTCCCCGGGGCCTTCAAGGCCTGGACCCGCGGCACGGTCGTGCGCTCCTGGCTGCTCGACCTGCTGGTCGACGCCCTCGAGAAGAACCCCCACCTCGAGGACGTCTCGGGCTACACCGTCGACTCGGGTGAGGGCCGCTGGACCGTCGAGGAGGCGATCGCCAACTCGGTGCCGATGCCGGTCATCTCGGCCTCGCTGTTCTCCCGGTTCGCCTCTCGGCAGCAGGAGTCGCCGACCATGCAGGCGGTCGCCGCACTGCGTGGCGGTTTCGGTGGTCACCAGGTCATGTCGGTCGCCGAGGGCGAGAAGCTGCGCGCCGAGGGTGCGCCGAAGCACGAGAAGGCCGTGGCGGCGAAGGCTGCCTCGAAGGAGAAGCCGACCAAGAGCGCGGCGAAGGCCGCTGCCAAGGGGCGCAAGGCGGCAACGGCCGGTCCGTCGTCCGGCACCGGCTCCACGGGATCAGGGTCGACGCGCAAGCGCGCAGCGCGATGACCCTGAACCGCAACGACGAGTCCTAGCAGCCCGTGTACGTCCGGCACCTCACGGTCGCCGACTTCCGCAGCTATGCCAGCGCCGAGCTCCCGCTCGAGCCCGGTGTCACCACGCTGGTCGGCCTGAACGGCCAGGGCAAGACGAATCTGGTCGAGGCCATCGGCTATCTCGCGACCCTGTCCAGTCACCGGGTGTCCACCGACCAGCCGCTGGTGCGGTTCGGTGCCGAGCAGGCGGTGATCCGCGGGGCGGTGATGCGCGCCGGGCGCGAGACGATGCTCGAGCTGGAGCTGAACCCCGGTCGGGCCAACCGCGCGAGGCTGGGTCGCTCGCCGGTGTCGCGGCCGCGCGAGGTGCTGGGCACGCTGCGCACGGTGCTCTTCGCGCCCGAGGACCTCGCCCTGGTCAAAGGCGACCCCTCGGAGCGGCGCCGCTTCCTCGACGACCTGCTGGTTGCCCGCCAACCCCGGTGGGCTGGCGTGCGCGGCGACTACGACAAGATTCTCAAGCAACGCAACGCCCTGCTCAAGTCGGCACAACCGTTGCTGCGCAAGGGATCTCGACGCCGACCACCGTCCCGACCCAGTGACGAACCGGTCGACGACGCCCGCGCCACCGCGCTGCACACCCTGGACATCTGGAACGACCACCTCGCCACCGTCGGGTCCCAGCTGCTCTACGCGCGACTGCGCCTGCTGCGCGACCTGGGTCCCTACCTGTCCAAGGCCTACGACGAGGTGAGCGCCGGCCAGTCCGACGCGCGGGTGTCCTACAAGAGCTCGCTGCGGGAGGCTGCGGCCGCATCCCTGGCTGCCGGGGAGGTGCCTGAAATCGACGCGCTGCGCGCGGAACTCCTTGCGACTCTTGAAGATTCGCGCGACAAGGAGATCGAGCGCGGCATCTCCCTCGCCGGCCCACACCGCGACGACCTGGTGCTGTCGCTCGGCGAGCTGCCGGCCAAGGGCTATGCCAGCCACGGCGAGAGCTGGTCGTTCGCGCTGGGACTCAAGCTCGCGGCATACCAGCTGCTGCGGCACGACCTCGGTGAGGACCCGGTGCTCATCCTCGACGACGTCTTCGCCGAGCTGGACACCGGCCGCCGCGAGCGGCTCGCGACGATGGTCGCCGACTGCGAGCAGGTGCTCATCACCGCCGCGGTGGACGCCGACGTGCCCAAGAGCCTCGTGGGACAGACCTTCACGGTGAGCCTCGGGGAGGTGACCCTGCGTGAGTGACGACACGGCACCTGAGGCCGGCGCCGACGAAGCCGACCCCGACCTCGGCACTGAACCGCAGCTGGAGCCCGGCAGCGAACCGGCCCCCGGCGGCGAACCGGATCCGTCCGACCTGGTCGACGACGCAGCCGAGGCCGCTCTGGCGCGGGCGCGGGCTGCCGCGCGGGAGAAGGGCCTGCGACCCGGCCTCAAACCCATGCGCCGCAGGCAGATCGGCGTCCAGTCGTCTGGCTCGAAACCCGACCGCCGTGACCCACTGCTGCTCGGTGACCAGATGGACCGGTTGATGGCTGACCGTGGTTGGAAGGTCGACGTGGCGGTCGGCTCGGTGATGGGGCGCTGGCCACAGATCGTGGGAGAAGAGGTGGCCCAGCACTGCATCCCGGTGACCTTCGAGTACGGCATCCTCACGGTGCGCGCCGACTCGACCGCCTGGGCCACCCAGCTCAAGCTCCTGGAGTCCTCGATCATGGCGAGGTTGGAGGGTGAGGTCGGCAAGGGCACGGTGACCGCACTCAAGATCGTCGGACCGAGTGCACCGTCGTGGTCCAAGGGGTTCCGGCGCTCCAGCGGTCCCGGCCCGCGCGACACCTACGGCTGAGCCCGTCAGCGCGGCGGTGCCTAGGATCGGGCCATGACGGCCGACGCGGTTGACCCGCGCACCCTGACCCGGGGGCACTTCGACCACGTCCACCGCGTGACGACCCGCTGGTCGGACAACGACATGTACGGCCACCTCAACAACGCCGTCTACTACGAGCTGTTCGACTCGGCGATCAACGGCTGGCTGATCACCGGGACCGACGCCGACGTCATGGCTCTTCCCGAGCTCGGCGTCGTCGCCGAGTCCGGCTGCCGCTTCTTCCGCGAGCTGGAGTACCCGCGGCCGCTCGACGTCGCCGTCCGGGTGGAGCGACTGGGCCGCAGCAGCATCACCTACGCACTGGGGCTGTTCGACGCCGAGGCGGACGAGCTGGCCGCACTCGGCCACTGGGTGCACGTCTACATCGACCGCGACTTGCGGGCCAGCGTCCCGATCCCGCCCCCGGTCCGCAGCCTGCTCGAGTCGGCCGTCGCCACCCGCTGATGCAGATCACCGGAGCGGTCCTGGAGGAAGTGGGCCGCGCGTCCCCCTTCGCGCAGAGCCGCCCCCTCAGCCTCAGCACCCTGGAGCTCGACCCTCCTGCGGCCGGCGAGGTGCTCGTGCGGATGGAAGCCGCCGGGGTCTGCCACTCCGACCTGTCCGTCGTCGACGGCAACCGCGCCCGCCCGGTCCCCATGCTGCTCGGGCACGAGGCCTCCGGTCGCGTCGAGCTGCTCGGCCCCGGGGTCAGCGACCTGGCCGTCGGCCAGCGCGTCGTGATGACGTTCCTGCCCCGGTGCGGAGAGTGCGCCGGCTGCGCCACCAGTGGCCGTATGCCGTGTGGCCCGGGTTCGGTGAGCAACGCCGCCGGGGAGCTGCTCGGCGGCGGTCGACGCCTCTCGCGCGACGGCATACCCGTGCACCACCACCTCGGGGTGTCCGCGTTCGCGACGCACGCCGTGGTGGACACCCGGTCGGTGGTGGCCGTCGAGGACGACCTGCCACCTGCCGTCGCGGCCGTGCTCGGATGTGCGGTGCTCACCGGCGGCGGGACCCTGCTGAACGCGGCGCCGCCTGAGCCCGGCCAGTCGGTCATGGTGGTCGGGCTGGGAGGGGTCGGCATGGCCGCCCTGCTCACCGCGGTCGCGCTCGGGGTCGGTGACGTGGTGGCCGTCGACGGTCTGGCCAGCAAGCGCGACCAGGCGCTCGAGCTGGGCGCGACCCGGGCGCTCAGCCCCGACCAGCTCGCCGCGGCGGTCGCGAGCGCGGCCCATGCTTCCCGCGCCGACGTGGTCGTCGAGGCGGCCGGCACCACGCGGGCCTTCGAGGCCGCGGTGGCTGCCACCGCTCCCGGAGGGCGGACCGTCACGGTCGGGCTGCCGCACCCCGACGCCCGCGCCACGATCTCACCGCTGGCGCTGGTGGCGGAGGCACGCACCGTGATCGGCAGCTACCTCGGATCAGCGGTGCCGGCCCGCGACATCCCGGTCTTCGCCCAGTGGTGGCGCGAGGGACGACTCCCCGTCGAGTCGCTCGTGTCGTCGACGATCGGGCTGGACGACCTCAACCAGGCGATGGACGAGCTCGCGGCAGGCCGCGCGGTCCGTCAGGTCGTCGAGTTCTGACACCTGGAGCGTCCTTCGCTCGGTTCAGCGGTCCTTGAGGCGCAGGCCGGCCCGGTCGACGACGTCGACCTGCCCGCGGCGCAGCCGGAGCAGGCCCTCGGTCTCCAGGGCCCGGAGCACCCGGTTGGTCGACGGGCGGGTGGCACCGGCCAGCTCGGCGATGTCGGTCTGGGTGAGCGGGATGACCACGGGACCGTCGGGTCCGGCCGCGTACTGGTCGCACAGGTCGAGGAGCCGGCGAACCACGCGGCGGTCGGTGGGCAGGAAGAGGGCCTCGAGCAGGTGGTCGGACAAGCGCTTCACCCGCGCGGCGAGGAGGGTGGCCAGATGGGTCTGGATCCCGGGATGCGCGTCACAGAGCTGCGCGAACTCGGTGAAGGTCAGGCTGAGCGTCGTCGTGGGCTCGAGCGCGCTGACGGTCGAGCTGCGGCGGCGGGCCGACGAGACCACGGCGACGTCGCCGAGCGCGCGGCCCGGCCCGATCACCCGAAAGGCCACCGAGTCCCCCATGGGTGAGGTCCGCCTGGCCATCACCCGGCCCTCGGCGATGAAGTGCACCGTGTCCGCGGGATCGCCCTCGTGGAACAGGATCTCGCCGCGCTTGAACTGACGACGCCGGGCCGTTGCCAGGACCTGGCGACGCTCACCCTCGGTGAGGTCGCGAAGCAGCTGCCACTCCATGACTCAGTGCACCACATGCGGCACGGAGTGCGACCCGGGTTATCGCAGTGTCACGACGAGCGCTGTGTCACGACGAGCACACCCGCTCCGTTCTCCGGTGCACAGACGGCCCGGCCGCCAGCCGCGACCGTGGAGTGACCACCCGGAAGCACCGGGACGGACGGACGAAGGAGGCGGTCATGAACGGAACGGTCACGAAGGTAAACCGTCGGCGGCACCCCGACCTCGCCCACCACCACCCGGTCATCCACAAGGTGCGGGGCAAGTGGATGTGGTCCTGCGACTGCGGCAGCGCGTCCTGCCGCACCGACCTGACTCAGCTGAACTGGCACCAGGTCGTCGTCGAGGCACTGCGGCACGCCACCACCATCGCTGCCTGAGCTCATGACGCGCTCGGGGCCACCCTCCTCAGGGGAGAGATCTGGGGGTGGCGGCGGAGCGGGCCTCGGAGAGGAGGATCCGCTCCGCCCGGTCGTAAGACTCCTGGGCCTTGGCTGCGGTGTCACCCACTGCGGTCATCCCCACCCGACCCGCTTCGGTGACCGAGCTGATCATGTGGAAGACGACGCCGGTCTGGCTGGCGGGGTCGAAGTGCAGTCCGGTGCGGGCCACGACGTCGAACAGGTCGTTCACGCGAAGTCCCCGCAGGCTGGGGTCCTCGAGGTGGTCGGTGGCGACCAGGTGCTTCTCTCGACCGGCCGGGGTGGTGAACAGGGCGGTCTGGCTGTCGTACCGACCGTTGGTCAGGAACTGCAGGGTGAGGAAGGGGTGCGTCGTGCCGCCCTTGCGCAGGTTGACCTCGATCGCGTACGAGTCCCACACGGCGCCTCGCCGGACGACCACGAAGTCGATCGCGAACCGCCCGAGCACGCCCAGCTCGGCCAGCCGCGCACCCACCGCACTCGCCTGCTCGGTGATGGTGCCGGCATACGCAGGATCGGCCGGGAAGCGGCACCCGAGGTAGGACTGGCCGGTGGGGCCACCCAGGATCTGGTCGTGCGTGGACAACACCTCGACCTCGCCGAGCGGGGTGATCCGCAGCTGCACGCTCGGACTGAGCACCTCCTCACCGACGATCCGCTCCTCGACGATGCCGGCGCGTTCGGCGAACTTGGCAAAGTAGAGGTCGTGGGTGACGGTCTTGCCCTCGAGCTCCATGGTCCGCACCCGAGCGTCGAGCTCGGCGCGTTCCGTGGCGGACCCCGCGGGCGGGAGCCCGGCGAGGTCGACGAGCGCGTTCCCGGCGCCGGCCACCCCTTCGTTGAGCTTCACCATGGCCTGCTCGATCCCGGGTCTGCGGGCGCGCAGCTCGGCGAGGGAGTCCACGATGGCGTCGACCGAGCGGAGGTCCTCGAAGCCCACGGGGTAGTCCACGCCCGCCTCGTCGAACAGGCGCCGGCACCCGGTCTTCGTGCCCAGCGCGAAGTGCCGCGGGTCCGCGCCGTACATCGGGATGCCGAGCTCGAGTGCGAGGTCTCGCTCCATTGTGGTGGTGGTGTACGGAACCAGGTGCGAGCGGTTGCGATCGGGGATGAGGTCACCGATGTCGGCCAGGATCCGGGGTCGCTCCAGCAGCTTCTCGGTGAGCGGGCGCGCGGTGAGGTCTCCCACCGACACCAGCGACAGTCGGGCGCGGGCATGGCTGGGAATGACGCCGGGCAGGAGCGCGAGGTAGTACTCGACGATCGCCGGCTCGATCGGGCCCGAGGTCACGTAGACCATCCGCAGGCGGGGTTGCCGCAGCAGGAGCAGCAGGAACAGGTAACGCTCCTCCATCGCCTGGTTGACCGCACCGGCCTTGGCGGTGACGCGGTCGAGGGACACCGAGGGCACCACGACGACGGACTCGTCCGGCTCGTTGAGCCGCATCGATCTCCAGACCGAGGGAAGCCGGCCCTGCAGGCGGTCGTATGCCGCGTTGCGCTCCTCCTCGTTCAGCTCGGCCAGCGGCCGCGAGACGTCGAGCGAGGTCATGACGTGGTCCTGGCGGAGTCGAGGCCGAGGACGTCGAACACCTCGACCGGTCGGGTGATCCCGCGCAGCTCGGTGGGCCCGAGCGAGCGCGTCACGGCGATCTCCGCGGCTCCGGTCACGACTTTCTGGGTGGCGAGGATCTGGCCGGCCTGGGCCAGGGCCGAGAGCCGGGCACTGACGTTGGTCACCGTGCCGATGGCCGCGTAGTCGTAGCGTCCCTCGAAGCCGACCCGGCCGAGGGTGGCGTAACCCTGCGCGATGCCGACCCCGAACCCCAGGTCGTGGCCGTTGCTGCGCCAGCCCTCCGCGAGCTCGGCCACCCGGCCGCGCATCGCCACGGCCATCCGCACCGCCCGCTCCGGCGCGTCCGGACAGGGGATCGGGTCGTTGAAGAAGACGAGGAGCCCGTCACCGGCGAAGTGCTCGAGGGTCCCCTCGAACCGGAAGACCAGGTCCCCGAGCGCCTCGTGGTACCCGCGCAGGACCGAGATCACCTCCTCGGGCTCGGCCGTCTCCGCAAAGCTGGTGAAACCGCGCAGGTCGCAGTAGACGGCCGTGATCTCGCTGCGGTGGCTCTGCAGGAAACCATCGTCACCGCTCTCGACGATGAGACCCGCCACCTGGGGAGAGAGGAACCGGCGCAGGCGTCCGACCTGCTCGAGCTCGGTCACCTGGGCCGCCACCTTTGCCTCGAGCTCGCGGTTCCAGTCGGCCAGCTCGGCCGCCTGCCGCTCGATGGTGTCGTGGTACCGCTTCACCCGGACCAGTGAACGCACCCGCGCCAGCAGCTCGGCCTGCTCGAAGGGCTTGGTGACGAAGTCGTCCGCGCCGGCCTCGATGGCGCGCAGCTTCTGCTCCTGGCCACTCGCGGTCACCATCACCACGGGGAGGAAGGAGGTGGCCTCGTTGGCGCGGATCTGCCGACAGGTCTCGTAGCCATCGATCCCCGGCATCAGGATGTCGAGCAGCACGAGGTCGGGGACCTGGGTCGAGAGCCACTCGAGCGCCTCCTCCCCCGAGCCGGCTGCGTGGACGGTGAAACCTCGGGGAGTGAGGACGGCGTCCATCAGCTTCACGTTCTGTGGCAGGTCGTCCACGACCAGGATCACGGCAGCGTCGGTCGTCATCGGGGCCCCTCCGTTCGATGGCAACCCCCGCGCCCCTGCTGATGTAGTCATTTCGCAGCCTCCCTGGACGAGCAGCACTGAAGCGCTCGCGTCCCCTGCAACGACCTCCACTTGGCAGTGTCCACCCTCGCCGCGGGCACCACCACCGGAAATCGGAACCCCGCCGGAGGGGACTGGGACGCGAGTGGGAGACGACCTCGGCCGCTCTGCTGGCCCCGAACCGCCCCCTCGCCCGCCCCGAGAGGCGGGTGTCGGCGGCCCGGCGCACTATGGATTCATGACCGAACGACCCAGCAACGGCGCGTGCACGATCGTCCCGCCCTACCTGCTGGACGCCCTCACCGGTCACGCCGACGAGGCTGTCGCGGAGTGTGCCCGGCGCTCCCTGGACCGCGACCGCTCGCTTCGGAGCCACCGCTCGGCCACGGCCCCCCGCACCTCCTCGACCACCGACCACCCGGTCGAGCACCAGGGCGGGATCGCTGCGCCGCACCCCGACGACGGCACCGGACCACAACGCACCATCGCCGACGCGCAGGGCGCCCAGACGACTCCCGGCAGGACCGTCCGCACCGAGGGCCAGCCCGCGACGGGGGATCCCGCCGCGGACGAGGCCTATGACGGCTTCGGCCAGACGTGGAGCCTGTTCGACGAGACCTACCGGCGCGACTCCCTCGACGGCCGGGGCCTGCCGCTGCTCGGCACCGTCCACTACGGCCGGGGTTACGACAACGCGTTCTGGGACGGCACCCAGATGGTCTTCGGCGACGGCGACGGCACGGTCTTCAACCGGTTCACCATCGCGGTCGACGTCATCGGGCACGAGCTCACCCACGGCGTCACCGAGCACACCGCGGCACTCGAGTACCAAGGCCAGTCCGGTGCCCTCAACGAGAGCCTCTCCGACGTGTTCGGGTCACTGGTCAAGCAGCGCACCCTCGGTCAGACCGCGGCCGAGGCCGACTGGCTGATCGGCGCCGGGCTGTTCACCGACCAGGTCCAGGGGGTGGCGCTCCGGTCGATGAAGGCACCCGGCACCGCCTACGACGACCCCACGCTGGGCAAGGACCCGCAGCCGGCGACGATGGCCGGCTACGTCGAGACCACCGACGACAACGGCGGCGTCCACCTCAACTCGGGGATCCCCAACCACGCCTTCTACCTCGCCGCGACCACCATCGGCGGCAACGCCTGGGAGGTCGCGGGGCAGGTCTGGTTCGACCTGCTCACCGGTGGCCGGCTCGCGGCGACGGCCGACTTCGCGACGTTCGCGCGGCTCACCGTGGCAGCAGCCGAGAGCAGGTATGCCGCGGGCTCACCCCAGGCGAGCGCCATCCAGGCTGCCTGGGAGCAGGTCGGGGTGCTCGAGGTCGCGGGCTCTGCCGGCGACACCCAGGGCTCGGGTCCTGTTGTCGATGACGACCCCTTTGCTGCCGTGGACCTTCCTGACGACCGTGACGACGGTGGAGGTGGTGGGCCACGGGCCGTTACCCAGGTCCAGGTCCGCCGGACGGGGGGTGTGGCCGGGCTGCGCAGAGCCAGGACCGTGGCCCTCGACGAGCTCCCGGACGAGGACGCCCAGGGCTGGCGGTCGTTGCTGGCCAGCCATCGCCTCGAGCAGCTGGCGGCCACCCCCTCGCCCCGGCCCATCCCCGATGCCTTCACCTACCACGTGGCCTGCCCGCCCGAAGGTGAGGAGGTCACGCTGCCCGAACACGGCATACCTGAACCGGTGCGTGACCTGCTCCAGCGCACCCTCGGCGACTGAGTGGGGGCCGGCTCCGCAGCCGGCCGTCCTGCTCGACCAGAAACGCGAGAATCGGGCGCTCAGGGGGTGGTCGACGTATCCCCACCCGTGTGAGGGCACTTTTTTGTCTCAAATCCGTGTTCCCGGGCCTCCTGACGCGAGATCTGACACCGGTGACAGGTAGACTCATGGGTGAATTCGCGGCCAGCTGGTCTCCAGTCTGGTCGCGTGCCATGAGCGGGTTCAGCGACCACCAGGGGGCACCTCCCTTGTTCGCTGTGCCACCGGAGAAGGAGCACCGTGTCCGAGGCTGACCACACGCCAGACCAGAACGCCCCCGCAGACAGCACCCCGGCAGACAGCACCACACCCAGCAACACCGCGAGCGAGTCAGGCAGCGACACCGCAGCCATCGCCCCCGAGCAGGCCACCACTGAGCACCTCACGGCCGCCGAGGCCGAGGCGGCTCGCGAGGTCGTGGAGGCCGACCTCGCCGGCGCGGCACCGGGCTCTGACTACGACGCCAGCCAGATCACGGTGCTCGAGGGTCTCGAGGCGGTTCGCAAGCGTCCCGGCATGTACATCGGGTCCACGGGCGAGCGCGGCCTGCACCACCTTGTCTGGGAGATCGTCGACAACTCGGTCGACGAGGCGCTGGCCGGCTTCGCCGACACCATCGACGTCTCGCTGATGGCCGATGGTGCGGTTCGCGTGGCCGACAACGGTCGCGGCATCCCCACCGACATCCACCCGGCCGAGGGCAAGTCCGCGGTCGAGCTGGTGCTCACCCAGCTGCACGCCGGGGGCAAGTTCGGCGGCGGCGGCTACAAGGTGTCCGGTGGCCTGCACGGCGTCGGCTCCTCCGTGGTCAACGCCCTGTCGACCCGGCTCGACGTCGAGGTCTTCCAGAAGGGGCACGTCTTCCGGGTCACCTTCGACCACGGTGAGGCGGTCGCCCCCCTGGAGAAGATGGAGGCGTCCGACCGCACCGGCACGACGATCACCTACTGGGCCGACGGTGGCATCTTCGAGACGACCACCTACGACTTCGAGACGATCCGGGCCCGGATGCAGCAGATGGCCTTCCTCAACAAGGGCCTGCGGATCAACCTCACCGACGAGCGCCAGCCGGAGAGCGCCGAGGAGGACGCCGAGACGGTCGACGCCTCGGAGCGCAAGGCGCGCAAGGTGTCCTACAAGTACGACAACGGCCTCGTCGACTACGTCACCCACCTCGTCACGTCGAAGAAGTCCGAGCCGGTGCACGCCGAGATCATCGCGATCGAGTCCGAGGACACCGAGCGCCAGCTCAGTCTCGAGCTGGCCATGCAGTGGACCACCTCCTACTCCGAGTCGGTGCACACCTACGCCAACACGATCAACACCCACGAGGGCGGCACCCACGAGGAGGGCTTCCGCGCGGCGATGACCAAGCTCATCAACGACTTCGCGCGCAAGCAGAACCTCCTCAAGGACAAGGACGACAACCTCACCGGCGACGACATCCGCGAGGGCTTGACCGCGGTCGTGTCGGTCAAGCTGGGCGAGCCGCAGTTCGAGGGCCAGACCAAGACCAAGCTGGGAAACTCCGAGGTCAAGGGCTTCGTCCAGCGGGCCATGACCGACGAGTTCGGCCACTGGCTCGAGGCGCACCCGGTCGAGGGCAAGGACATCGTCCGCAAGTCGGTCCAGGCAGCCGCCGCGCGGATGGCCGCCCGCAAGGCGCGAGAGGCGACCCGTCGCAAGGGCCTGCTGGAGTCCGGCGGCCTGCCCGGCAAGCTGCGCGACTGCCAGAGCAAGGACCCGGCCATCTCCGAGGTCTTCATCGTCGAGGGTGACTCGGCCGGCGGCTCGGCCGTGCGCGGTCGCAACCCGCACAACCAGGCGATCCTCCCGATCCGCGGCAAGATCCTCAACGTCGAGAAGGCCCGCATCGACAAGGTGCTGGCCAACAACGAGGTCCAGGCGCTGATCTCGGCGTTCGGCACCGGCATCGGCGAGGACTTCGACAAGACCAAGGCGCGCTACCACAAGATCGTGCTGATGGCCGATGCCGACGTCGACGGCCTGCACATCCGCACGCTCCTGCTGACGCTGCTCTTCCGGTTCATGCGTCCGCTGATCGAGGAGGGCTACGTCTACCTCGCGCAGCCGCCGCTCTACCGCCTCAAGTGGAGCAACCACCCCCACGAGTTCGCCTACTCCGACCGTGAGCGTGACGCCATGGTCCAGGCCGGACTCGGCCAGGGATGGCGGCTGCCGAAAGACGCCGGGATCCAGCGCTACAAGGGTCTGGGCGAGATGGACTACCAGGAGCTGTGGGAGACCACGATGGACCCCGACCACCGGGTGCTCCTCCAGGTCACCCTCGACGACGCGGCCGCCGCCGACGAGATCTTCGCGATCCTGATGGGCGAGGACGTCGAGTCCCGGCGCGGCTTCATCCAGCGCAACGCCCGCGACGTGCGATTCCTGGACATCTGAGGATCAAGCGAGGAAC
Organism: uncultured Actinomycetota bacterium; assembly: GCA_963740865.1. GTDB lineage: Bacteria > Actinomycetota > Actinomycetes > Actinomycetales > Dermatophilaceae > Pedococcus. Next base: position 15,021 of record CAVUGH010000023.1, on the reverse strand, counting down.
GAGCGATGACGAAGGTGTCCCGAAGACACAGGCTGGACATCTAGGGCTCGTATGCCGGGTGGTCAGGTTCCACGTGAAACCAGCCGCCCGGCATACCCACTGACTGTGAATGGCACGGCTGTTGAATGGCACGGCTGTTGAATAGCTTTGACGGACAAGGGAATTCATGACTGAGATACCGCCGATCGAGTACGACCGCACCGAAGCGGTCGACCTCAACACCGAGATGCAGCGCAGCTACATCGACTACGCGATGACGGTGATCGTGAGCCGGGCGCTGCCCGACGTGCGCGACGGGCTCAAGCCGGTGCACCGTCGCGTGGTCTACGCGATGTTCGACGGTGGCTACCGCCCCGATCGCGGCTACAACAAGTGCAGCCGCGTCGTCGGTGAGGTGATGGGTCAGTACCACCCGCACGGTGACTCCTCGATCTACGACGCCCTCGTCCGCCTGGTGCAGGACTGGTCGCTGCGTTACCCGCTGGTCGACGGCCAGGGCAACTTCGGCAGCCCTGGCGACGACCCGGCCGCCGCGCCGCGGTACACCGAGTGCCGGATGGCGCCGCTGGCCATGGAGATGGTGCGCGACATCGACCAGGACACGGTCGACTTCCGCGACAACTACGACGGCAAGACGCAGGAGCCCGTCGTCCTGCCGAGCCGGTTCCCCAACCTGCTCGTCAACGGCAGCTCCGGCATCGCGGTCGGCATGGCCACCAACATCCCGCCGCACAACCTGCGTGAGGTCGCCGACGCCGCCCAGTGGCTGCTCGCCCACCCGGACGCCACCCGCGACGAGACGTTCGACGCGGTGTTCGCCCGGATCACCGGCCCCGACTTCCCCACCGGTGCGCTCATCCTCGGCCGCAAGGGCATCGAGGACGCCTACCGCACCGGCCGTGGCTCGGTCATCATGCGCGCGGTCGTCGAGGTCGAGGAGATCCAGGGCCGGCAGTGCCTCGTGGTCACCGAGCTGCCCTACCAGGTCAACCCCGACACGCTCGCGCAGAAGATCGCCGAGCTGATCAAGGACGGCCGCCTGTCCGGCATCGCCGACATCCGCGACGAGACGTCCGGCCGCACCGGCCAGCGCCTCGTCATCGTGCTCAAGCGCGACGCGGTGGCCAAGGTCGTGCTCAACAACCTCTACAAGCACACCCAGCTGCAGAACAACTTCGGCGCCAACATGCTGGCGCTGGTCGACGGGGTGCCGCGCACCCTGCCGATCGACGCGTTCATCCGGCACTGGGTCGAGCACCAGATCGAGGTCATCCAGCGGCGCACCAAGTTCCGGCTGCGCAAGGCCGAGGCCCAGATCCACGTGCTGCGTGGCCTGCTCAAGGCGCTCGACGCCCTCGACGAGGTCATTGCCCTCATCCGGCGCTCGCCCACCGTCGAGTCGGCTCGTGACGGCCTGATCGAGCTGCTCGGCATCGACGAGCTCCAGGCGCGCGCCATCCTCGAGATGCAGCTGCGCCGCCTGGCCGCCCTCGAGCGCCAGAAGATCATCGACGAGCACAACGAGCTCGAGGCGATGATCCTGGACTTCGAGGACATCCTCGCCAAGCCGGAGCGTCAGCGGACCATCGTGTCCGAGCGAGCTGACCGACATCGTCGACAAGTTCGGCGACGACCGCCGCACCCGGATCGAGTTCTTCGACGGCGACATGTCGATGGAGGACCTGATCCCCGAGGAGGACGTGGTCGTCACCATCACCCGCGGTGGCTACGCCAAGCGCACCCGGGTCGACGCCTACCGCTCGCAGGGTCGGGGCGGCAAGGGTGTCCGTGGCGCCTCGCTGCGCGGCGACGACATGGTCGACCACTTCTTCACGACGACGTCGCACCACTGGCTGCTCTTCTTCACCAACCTCGGCCGGGTCTACCGCGCCAAGGCCTACGAGCTGCCGGACTCCGGTCGCGACGCCAAGGGTCAGCACGTCGCCAACCTGCTCGCGTTCCAGCCGGACGAGAAGATCGCCCAGGTCCTCGACGTGCGCGACTACGCCCAGCAGCCCTACCTCGTGCTCGCCACGAAGAACGGCCTGGTCAAGAAGACCCGCCTCGGCGACTACGACTCCCCCCGCAGCGGCGGCCTCATCGCCGTCAACCTCAAGGAGGGCGACGAGCTCGTGGCCGCGGACCTCGCGTCCCCGACCGACGACCTGCTGCTGGTCTCGCGCAAGGCGCTGTCGGTCCGCTTCCACGCGACCGACGCCCAGCTGCGGCCGATGGGTCGCGCGACGAGCGGCGTGACCGGCATGCGGTTCCGCGGCGACGACTCGCTGCTGTCGCTGAGCGTGATCCACGAGGGCGAGGACCCTGACGTGTTCGTGGTCTTCGAGAACGGCATGGCCAAGCGCTCGCCGGCCTCGGACTGGAACGCCAAGGGCCGTGGTGGCCTCGGTGTCGCCGTCGCCAAGATCACCGAGCGCAACGGCGACCTGGTCGGTGCCCTCACGGTGAGCGAGGACGACGAGGTCCTGGTCATCATGGGCAAGGGCAACATCGTGCGTATGCCGGTCAGCCCGGTCACGCGGCGCGGCCGCAACACCCAGGGCATGAAGTTCGCCAACCCGGGCAACGGTGACTCGGTCGTCGCGCTGGCCCGCAACCCCGAGCGGGCGGTGGACGAGGTCGAGGCAGATGACGTCGACGCCGATGGCGCCGTTGGTGCAGTTGTGCGTCCGACGCGGCCACTGAAAGCGGCTCCCCGGCCGCTGATGCCGTACCGTCGTCAGGGAACGAGCAGGTTGCCGGGGACTGCCGAGCAGGCGTCCGACGCACCCGAGACGCGACGCCAGTGGAGGTAGCGAGTGAGCACGGCAGGCCAGACCAGCAGGTCGGCGCTCCCCCAGGGAGGGCCCGCCCCGAGTGTGAGCCCGGGCCACGCGCCGGCTCGACCCGGGGTGCACGCCCGGCCGGTGCTGCCCGGCCGGCGGGCGCCCAGTCCGCCGCTGCGGCCGCCCGCGCCCGTCGCGTCAAGCTGACCGTCTCGCGGGTCGACCCGTGGTCGGCGATGAAGATGTCGTTCCTCATCTCGGTCGCCCTCGGCATCGCCGGCGTCGTCATGGTGGCGGTGCTGTGGATGATCCTGTCCGGCATGGGCGTCTTCAGCGAGGTCAACCGGCTGGTCGGCACGATCATCAGCGACGCGGAGAACCCGTTCGACATCATGGACTTCCTCGGCTTCGGCCGGGTGCTGTCGCTGTCGATCGTCATCGGGGTCATCGACGTCATCCTGATGACCGCCCTGTCGACGCTCGGCGCGTTCCTCTACAACATCTGCTCGGCCCTCGTCGGCGGCCTCCAGCTCACCCTCACGGACGACTGAACCGGCCCCGAAACCCGGCCCCACGGCATACCGGAAACCGCCCGTTGACCTGCACAGGTCGGCGGGCGGTAACCGTTTTGGCTGACCGGTTGCCGGTGATGTAACCTCGTGCCTCGCGCCACCTCCCGTGGCGCAGCGGAGATTGGGCTCACGGGCCTATAGCTCAGACGGTTAGAGCGCTTCCCTGATAAGGAAGAGGCCACAGGTTCAAGTCCTGTTAGGCCCACCAATCCCGATCCCCGCGGTTGCTCTGCGAGGGAAGGCGACGGCCCATGAAGAAGCTCCTGCTCCTCATCGTGACCGCCATCGGCGCCACGGCAATCCAGCGGAAGCTCAAGGCCCAGCAGGCCGAGAAGGACCTCTGGGCCGAGGCGACGGACTCCCCGAAGTAGGCAACCACCCAGGTGACGGGCCGGACTCGAGCCGGACCGTGATCCGACGGGGCCATGGCGCAATTGGTAGCGCACCTGCTTTGCAAGCAGGGGGTTAGGGGTTCGAGTCCCCTTGGCTCCACCACAGGTCAGAGGCCCTTTCCGCTATCCGGGGAGGGCCTCTTTCGTGCCCGTACTGCTGGAAAGTACTGCAGTGGTGGTCATCCGAAGGCCTCCCCCAAGCCGCTTGAGGGCCTCCCGCGTCGTGGCGGACGAGACCTGGGAGTAGATGTCCATCGTCACCGCGATCTTGCTGTGCCGCAGGATCGCCATCGCCACCCGCGGGTGGACGTCGAGCGCGACCAGCAGGCTCGCGCAGGTGCGGCGGGTGGCGTGGACGGGGATCACGGGAACGCCGGCCTTGCTGGCCCGCGTCTTGAAGGCGCGGTGGAAGTTCCGAGGATCCAGGGCATCGCCGAAGCGCGTAGTGAGGACGAGGCCGGTGCCCGCCCATGCCCCACCCGAGGCCAGCCGCAGCCGCGCCTCGGTCCGACGGCGGTCCTCGAGCGCGCGGACGCAGAGGTCCGGCAGCGGAAGGGGTGCGTCGGATGAGGGTGTCTTGGTCTGCCGCCGGACCAGCTCGCCCTTGACCCGCTGGACCTGCCAGGCAATGCGCGCCTCGCCGCGCTCGAGGTCGAGGTCCTCCCACGCCAGTCCGAGGAGCTCGCCGCGGCGCAGGCCGAGGATGAGCAGCAGGACGTAGCCGGCGTACATCGGGTCGCCGTCGGTGCGTGCGGACTCGAGGAACTGCCTCGCCTCCTCGACGGTCCACATGACGCGCTTCCCGGCTCGTGGCACCGGCACGCGGACCAGTCCGGCCACGTTCCTCGACACCAGCTCCTCCCGCATGGCCTCGCTGAGCATGCTGCGGAGCACCGTCCAGGCCTGGTGGACGGTCCACTCCGAGGCGACCTGGTGGCAGCACTGGTCGACCGCGCAGCACCGCGGACTCTCCCGGACCGCATCCTTGCCCTGCGCGCAGCACTGGCACCGTTGCTTGAGATCGTTGAGCCAGAGCCGTACGTCACGGACGCTCAGCCGGTCGAGACGCTTCATGCCCAGGTCGGGGACGATGTAGAGGCGGGTGAACAGCTCGTAGTTTGCGGCCGTGGTCGGGGCCAGGTTGGGCGAGACGACGTCACGCAACCAGCCCACGGCGAACTCCTCGAGCCGTGGGACCTTGGTGGTCACCGGCCCGCGGCGTGCCTGCTCCTGCAGCTGGACCCACTTGTCGTGGACCACTTCGCGCGTCTTGCCGTACACGGTCTTGCGCTCGCGCCGCCCCTGCGGCGTCGTCACCCACACCTGCGCGGCGTAGCCATTGCGGTAGGGGTAGATCGTCCCCTCGCCGTTGTGCCGCCTGGCCATCAGCGGTCTGCTTCCGACTCCGCGACCTTGAGCGCGACGTACTCGTCCACCCACTCGGGCAGGATCCGGCGGAGCTTGCCGTCCTTCACGGACTTGAGGTCGCCAGACAGGATCGCCATGCGGACCTTCGTCTCGCCGTACCCCAGCATCTCGGCGACCTCCGCGACCGTGTGCCAGCGCCTCGTCAGCACCACGTCAGACATGAACTGCTCCTTTCGTCCGTGGTGACCGCGTCCACCGTCATCGAACGCTTGGTTTCGCCACTAGCTAGACAACGGCTATCAGGGGGCACCATCTGAGTTCGCCATCGGACAACGCCTTGGTCAAGGTCCTCGCCAGCGACTGTGGATAAGGCAAAACCCCGACGGCCCTGCTGGCACAGGTCTGGGGCCGGAAGTGCAAGACGATCCGCACATCGCGAAACCAAAGCCCGATCCACCGCCCACATCCCTCCTGGCCACATCGACCACTCCACTTCCTGGCTGACCTTCCCCCATCGCCGGCCTGCTCTGCTCGGCCCGCTCCATCCATGCCACGACCCCCAGCGCCGCCACCCCACTTCGTCCACGGCCCATCCCGTTTCACACGTCTGGCACCAGTGGTGGGCCGTGTGGTTCAGGTGGTGCCCCCGACAGCCCGTTGTCCTGTCATGACGATGTCGATCCGCCGGATGACCCTGGGTGCCGGGTACCGGTACCTGATGTCCTCGGTGGCGCGGATGGACGAGGCCGGTCCGGCACGCGGACTGACGGACTACTACGCCGCGAAGGGCACCCCGCCGGGTCGGTTCCTTGGCGCCGGGTTGGCCGGGCTGGACGGCGGGCGCGGCGTGGCTCGCGGGCTCGCCGGTGTCGGAGGACGCGTTGTGGCGGATGCTCGGGATGCTGCAGGACCCGGTCACCGGGCAGGCGCTCGGACGCCCTCCGCGTGGCCGCGGGACGGTCTTCGTTGACCACCTCGGTCGGGTGCGCAAGGCCCCGGCGAGCGTGGCCGGGTTCGACCTGACGTTCTCCGTGCCCAAGTCCGTGTCGGTGGCGTGGGCGCTGGCGGACGAGCCGACCCGTGGGCGGATCCACGCCGCGCACCGGCGCGCGCTTGAGCAGGTGATCGCGTACGGGGAAGCGCAGGTATTCGCCACCCGCAGCGGCCACGCCGGCGCCGTGTCCGAGGACGTGCGCGGCATCGTCGCGACCGCGTTCGACCACTGGGACTCCCGGGCCGGGGACCCGCAGCTGCACACCCACGTCGTGGTGCTCAACCGGGCCCAGTCGGTTGTCGACGGGGCGTGGAAGACGTTGGACTCCAAGGCCCTGTTCGCCGCATCGGTCGGGATGTCGGAGCTGTACAACGGGCTGCTCGCGGACGAGCTGACCCGCGACCTCGGGTGGGCATGGGTGCCCGAAGCACGGCGTCGGTCGCCGGTGCCGAAGTGGGAGGTCGACGGCGTCGCGGCCGAACTGCGGGACGAGTTCTCGCAACGGTCGACCGCGATCGAGACCGCCAAGGACCAGCTCGTCAACGAGTTCGTGGCCGCGCGCGGGCGGGCGCCATCCGGGCCAGAGGTGATCAAGCTGCGCCAACAAGCCACCCTCGCCACCCGCCCTGACAAGGACGTCAAACCGCTCAACGACCTCGTCACCGGGTGGCGGGACCGGGCGGACGCGTTCCTCGACGCCGGCCGCCAGGAGGGGTGGGTGGCCGCCTTGGGCGGTCGGCACACCCAGCGACTCCTGACCGCGGGCGACCTCGAGGAAGGCATGCTGCGCGACCTGGCAGGCGTCGTGGTCCAGACGGTGGCGGACAAGCGGGCCACGTTCACCCGGGCCAATCTGCTCGCCGAGACCAGCCGGCAGCTGGCCGGAGTCCGGTTCGCCACCGCCACCGACCGGGTCTCCGTGACCGAGCACGTGGCCACCCTCGCCACCGACGTGGCGGTCCGGCTCACCGCTCCCGAACCCGACCTGCTGCCCGAGCATCTGCGTCGCCCGGACGGCACCTCACGTTTGCGGGCCCGCAACAGCGAGGTCTACGCCACCGCCGAGATCCTCGACGCCGAATCCCGGCTCCTCGAGGCCGGCCGTGCCACCGACGGCCCTGTCGTCGGCTCTGCCGTGGCCGCGCGGCTCGGGCAGCTGGTCGCGCCCGGCAAGAACCATGTGCTGTCCGCGGAGCAGGCCACCGCGGTCGCCTCCATCGTCACCTCCGGCCGGGCCCTGGACGTGCTGGTCGGGCCGGCCGGGTCCGGGAAGTCGAGCGCGATGGCCATGGTCCGGGCCGCGTGGGAGGCCCAGTACGGACGCGGGTCTGTGGTCGGGCTTGCACCATCCGCCGCGGCCGCCGAGGTGCTCGCCGACGCGGTCGGGGTACCTACGGAGAACACGGCCAAGTGGATCGCCGAGAACCGACGCGCCCCCGAACGCGCCGAGGCGCTGCGCCAGTACGCCGCCAAACTGGCGGGTGCCTACCCGTCGGTGGCCACCCGTCAGCTCCAGCTGCGCGCCCAAGCCGCCCTGGCTGAGCACCGGCGCTGGTCCCTGGACAAAGGCCAGCTGGTCATCATCGACGAAGCCTCCATGGCCGCCACCAAGGACCTCGACCACATCACCACCCACGCCCGCCAAGCCGGCGCGAAAGTCCTGCTCGTCGGCGACTGGGCCCAGCTGTCACCCGTCCAAGCTGGGGGCGCGTTCAAGCTCCTCGCCGACGACCGCGGCGCCGACGCCCCGACCCTGCACGAGGTGCACCGGTTCACCCACGACTGGGAACGCGACGCCTCACTGCAACTGCGCCTTGGGAACGCCGACATCGCCCATACCTACGTCGCGAACGGTCGCATCGAGTCTGGGCCGCGGGAGGACATGCTCGATCTGCTCTTCGACGCCTGGCTCACCGACACCCAAGCCGGGCGAACGTTCGCTCATGCTCGCCGGCGACACCCAGACCGTGACCGACCTGAACCAGCGCGCCCGCGCCCACCGCGTCCGCGCCGGCCACGTCACCGCCGACGGGGTGCACCTTGCCGACGGCACCACCGCCGGCGTCGGCGACACCATCGTCACCAGGCTCAACCAGCGCGCCCTGGCCACCGGCGCGTGGATGGGTCAAGAACGGCGACGACTGGATCGTCACCCAGGTCCGCGACGACGGGTCACTCGAGGTCACACGCGCCGGAGGCGAGACCAGCGGCCGTCCTGCCCGCCGACTACGTGCGCGAACATGTCGAGCTCGGCTACGCCTCCACCGCCCACCGCGCCCAAGGCCGCACCGTCGATACCGCCCATGCCTACGTCAGTCGGACGAACCACCCGCGAACCGCTGTACGTGATGGCGTCCCGCGGCCGGGAGTCCAACCGGCTGTACGTCGACGCAGCGTGCGAGCCGGACTCGGCGACGGCGCATGCGGAGGCCGCAGCGGTTGAGCCAGTCGAGGTCCTGCAGAAGGCGATTGCTACGAGCGGCGCCGACCTCGCCGCCCATGAAGTCCGCCGCCAGGAGCAGGCTCGCGCGCAGCGAACCGAACGCGCGACTGCCGAGCGGGCTTCAGCGCTTCACACCACGCTGGACCCCAGACGCCCGGGCCTCCAGATTTGATCTCATCGCTAGGCACGAGATCTTGCTTGCCACGCCTAGGTGCACTTCTGCGTCGGGGAGTCCCGTCGAGCACGACGGTGCGAGAAACTATAACTTCAATCGTGTAATTAATCGCCGAACTGAAAACTGCGATAGATCTCTTGCATGCATGAATGCGGCAAGTATCAATCGCTCGCGGAGATATATCGTAGATGCTGATACACTATAAAAGTGCAGGTAGATCAGTTCCAAGCATCCCCGGCGGGTCGCCTCGAGCGTATCCGTGGTCATGACAACGCGCTCAAGCGCGACTACGACCACTTCGCGTTCGTTCCCAACGCTCTCTCGAACGACGCGGTGCTTGACAGCGCAACGTACAAGGCCGCTTCGGATGCCATGCTGGCGCTGGGTCGCCTCGACTTCGCTGTGCGCAGGTTGCCAAACCCCAACCTCTTGGTGCGCCCAGCTGCCTCTCCGCCGGGAGGCTCAGAGCACTTCAGCCCTTGAGGGTACCTACGCCACGCTGGTAGAGGTCTTGGAGGCTGACTTCGTGGACGAGGCCCAGCAGAGGGCCGAAGTGCGCGAGGTGATGAACTACGTCCGAGCCGCCGAGCGCTCCCTGGGATCTGATCAAGGTCAAGCCGATCTACGTCACCATCCTTTGCGAGACTTCAGGACATCCTCGTCCGCGGAACGCGGGGCGACACATTCGATCGTGGACGCTTGAGGACCGGCCAGGTCTACATCGGGGAGAGGCACAAAGGCATTGAGGCATCCCGCTTTGTCCCGCCCCCGGGGGGTGGAATCCTCGAGTCGGGTGTGTCTGATTGGGAGAAGTGGATCAACGCTCATGATGATCTGCCTTTGATTAGTGTGGAGGTGGCGATGGCTGACTCCCAGTTCGAGACCCTGCACCCCTTTAGCGACGGCAACGGGCGATTGGGACGCCTCATCGCCACGCTGCAGCTCATCACTGCAGAGGCTCTGACGTACCCCGTGCTGAACCTCAGTCCGTGGCTGGAAGTGCGAAAGGACGAGTACAAGGCGCACCTCCTCGCAGTGAGCCTGACGGGTGACCTCAACCCTTGGGTGACCTTCTTCTCAGAAGCAGTCATCGCTCGGCGAAGCAGGGGGTCGATCGGATCGAGCAACTCCACGAGTTCCGCGAGTCCCGTGATGCGTCGCCTTGCTGAGGCGAAGGTTCGCGGTGTGGCAATCAACATTGCCGACAGCCTTCTCGGCTACCCATTCATGTCTCCGGCCCAAGCTTTTAAGATGCACGGCGTTACGTATCCGCCAGCCAACCGGGCGATTCTGAAGCTGGTTGAGTTGGGGGATCCTGCGCGAGTTCACAGGCAAGACATACGGTCGCGTCTTCGTCTGCGACGAGGTCCTGCGCTTGCTGACCTCAGACGATCTCACCTAGCGCCGACCCCTGCGCGCGTAACGGAACCGCCCCACCCTTACGAAAACAGGTGGGGCGCTTCCGGCTTACGCGCGTCACCTGACGAAGCAGCGAACTGACCACCGCCCACTGCTGAGGTGTCCTCGAAGGAATCAAGGCGGCGCTTCGCGCCACCGCACCCCGGCCATATTCGCACCTGCGAGCGGTCCTAGAAGTGCGGCAGTTCCATACCGCCCCGGCGCTCCCGAGCGCGATACCGGCGAAGGAAGAGCCAGAGGACGATGAGCGGCCCAAGAGTTATCGCCGGCAGCCAGAGCCACCACGACACACCCCATCGGCGTTGCACCTCCACGGCAGCTAACCCGAGAGCCAGGGCACTGAGAACACCGAAAGTCAGCCAGGCCCGACCCTCGACGAATCCCCGGTAGGTCCTCGGCCTTGTCCGCAGGTGCACCGCGTACTCGTTGGGACCTAGGGCGATCCACACGTCGCGGGACAACTCGATGATGGCCTGGTCATCGGCCGCTCCCGTTCGCATCACGAGGGTCTCCCACGCCGGAAACTCGCGATCGGCAGGCTCCTTCTCCAACTCATCGAGCGACCTGTCCCCGGATGCGTCGGATTCCCGGGCCGCTATCGCCCTCGCCAGGGCGGCGTATCGCGCGGCCACCTCAGATTCTGACAGGCCGCCAAGCCGTCGAGGCTCGGCTTTCAACGCGATCGGACGGGCCCGTGCCAATGCGGAGGCGATCAGAACATGGGAAGGCTTAGGATCTCCCATGGATACGCGCGGAACCGTCCGCACGAGCGCACCTTACAAGGGCGAATCTGGTCACCTCCGAGCCGCCGACCCGACGCGGCAGCATCCGGCAGGCACTCCGAGCCGGTCAAGCCCTCAGACCCAGCCTGGACCAGGTGCACACTCCGTGTACCGCCGCATCACCACCAGCGCGATGGGGAGGGCTTGACAGTCTCTCCGGCCCGCCTACTGGCTCCGCTATGGATCGGTGGCCCTTCCTCGGCCATCTTCCTAGTGGCGTTGCCGCTCGGTCCCTGTTGAAGTGCCGGTCAAGGTAGTCCTCCACGTCGAGGGGACTGATCCGCATCAGACTGAACACCTCAGAACCGTCGGCCACAGGTTCTGCCAGGAGATACGCCTGGGGCGAGACCGGTGTACTCGGCGTCGACGTCGCCCGCGTACTCCGCTGCTTCCGCCTCGGCGCGAGCAATTGCCGTGTCCATGTCCTCGGCCCGCCACAGCGTCAAGCCAGCCGCCGCGTTTACGTATTGACTGGCTTGACGCTGTGGGCGGGCCGACGACATGGAGACGGCAATTGTCGCGCCGAGACGGAGAGCAGCGGAGTACGCGGGCGACGTCGACGCCGAGGGCACCGGTATGGCCCATTCCGATCTCCTGGCAGAACCTGTGGCCGCTGAGGTGTTCAGTCTGATACGGAGTGAGTTCCCTCGACGTGGAGGACTACCTTGACCGGCACTTCGACACAGGGACCGAGCGGCAACGCCACTAGGAAGATGGCCGAGGGAGGGCCACCGATCCGTAGCGGAGCCAGTAGGCGGGCCGGAGGGACTTGTGCAAGCCTCCCCATCAGCGCGCTGGCCGTCGAAGCGCCGGGTGCACGGAGTGTGCACCTGGTCCGGGCTGGGTCTGAGGGCTTGACCGGGTCGAAGTGCCTGCCGGATGTGTGCCGCGTCGGGTCGAGGGCTCAGGAGGTGACCAGATTCGCCCTTGTAAGGTGCGCTCGTGCGGACGGTTCCGGTTCAGTTACCATCGGGAATCCTCAGCCTTCCCTGTTCTGATCGCCTCCGCGTTGGCACGGGCCCGTCCGATCGCGTTGAAAGCCGAGCCTCGACGGCTTGGCGGCCTGTCAGAATCTGAGGTGGCCGCGCGATACGCCGCCCTGGCGAGGGGAGAGCGGCCCGGGATCCGACGGATCCGGGGGCAGGTCGCTTGACGAGTGGAGGCGGAGCCTGCCGATCGCGAGTTTCCGGCGTGGGAGACCCTCGTGATGGAACGGGAGCGGCCGATGACCAGGTCATCATCGAGTTGTCCGGCGACGTGTGGGTCGCCCTAGGTCCCAACGAGTACGCGGTGCACCTGCGGACAAGGCCGAGGAGCCTACCGGGGATTCGTCGAGGGTCGGGCCTGGCTGACTTTCGGTGTTCTCAGTGCCCTGGCTCTTGGGTTCGCTGCCCTGGAGGTGCAACGCCGATGGGGTGTGTCGTGGTGGCTCTGGCTCCCGGCGATAACTCTTGGGCCGCTCACGGTCCTTTGGCTCTTCCTTCGCCGGTATCGGGCTCAGGGAGCGCAGGGGGGGTATGGAACTGCCGCACTTCTAGGCCGCTCGCAGGTGCGAATATGGCCGGGTGGGTGGGCGCGAAGCGCCGCCTTGATTCCTTCGAGGACACTTCGGCAGCGGGCGGTGGTCAGTTCGCTGCTTCGTCAGGTAACGCGCGTAACGGAAGCGCCCCACCTGTTTTCGTTAAGGGTGGGGCGGTTCCGTTACCGGCAGGGGTCGGCGCTAGGTGAGGTCGTCTGAGGTCAGCAAGCGCAGGACCTCGTCGCAGACGAAGACGCGACCGTATGTCTTGCCTGTGAACTCGCGCAGGATCCCCAACTCAACCAGCTTCAGAATCGCCCGGTTGGCTGGCGGATACGTAACGCCGTGCATCTTGGCAGCTTGGGCCGGAGACATGAATGGGTAGCCGAGAGGCTGTCGGCAATGTTGATTGCCACACCGCGAACCTTCGCCTCAGCAAGGCGACGCATCACCGACTCGCGGACTCGTGGAGTTGCTCGATCCGATCGACCCCCTGTGTTGCCTGAGCGATGACTGCTTCCGAGAAGAAGGTCACCCAAGGGTTGAGGTCACCCGTCAGGCTCACTGCGAGGAGGTGCGCCTTGTACTCGTCCTTTCGCACTTCCAGCCATGGACTGAGGTTCAGCACGGCACGTCAGGGCCTCTGCGGTGATGAGCTGCAGCGTGGCGATGAGGCGACCCAATCGACCGTTGCCGTCGCTGAAGGGGTGCAGGGTCTCGAACTGGTAGTGAGCCATCGCTACCTTGACGATCAAGGGCAGATCATCATCAGAGTTTATCCACTTCTCCAATCAGACACACCCGACTCGAGGATCTCACCCCCCGGGGGCGGGACAAAGCGAGATGCCCCAATGCCCTTGTGCCTCTCCCCGATGTAGACCTGGCCGGTCTTAAACTCCACGGTCGAATGGACGCCCCGCGTTCCGCGGACGAGGATGTCCTGGACCGCAGAGGATGGTGACGCAGATCGGCTTGACCTTGATCAAGGCGTAGGGAGCGCTCGGCGGCTCGGACGTAGTTCATCACCTCGCGCACTTCGGCCCTCTGCTGGGCCTCGTCCACGAAGTCAGCCTCCAAACCTCTACCAGCGTCGCGTAGGTACCCTCAAGGGCTGAAGTGCTCTGAGCCTCCCGACGGAGAGCTGGGCGCACCAAGAGGTTGGGGTTTGGCAACCTGCGACAGCGAAGTCGAGGCCTCCCAGCGCGAGCATGGCATCCGAAGCGGCCTTGTACTTTGCGCTGTCAAGCACCGCGTCGTTCGAGAGGGCGTTGGGAACAAAGGCGAAGTGGTCGTAGTCGCGCTTGAGCGCGTGGTGATGACCACGGATACGCTCGAGGCGACCCGCTGGCCAGTTTGGAACTGATCTACCTGCACTTTTATAGTGTATCAGCATCTACAATATCTCAGCGAGGGATTGATACTTGCCGCAGTCATGGGTGGGAGTGATCTATCGCAGTTTCCGGTTCGCGATCAATTACACGTTTGAAGCTATAGTTTCTCGCACCGTTGTGCGAGCGGGACTCCCCGACGCAGAAGTGCCCGTAGGCGTGGCGAGCAGGAATCTCTTGTATGCAAGCGATGAGATCAAATGTGGAGGCCCGGGCGTGTGGGTTCCAGCGTGGTGTGAAGCGCTGAAGCCCGCTCGGCAGTCGCGCGTTCGGTTCGCCGCGCGCGAGCCTGCTCCGGCGGCGGACTTCATGGGCGGCGAGGTCGGCGCCGCATGTAGCAATCGCCTTCTGCAGGATCTCGACTGGCTCAACCGCTGCAGCCTCCTCATGCGCCGTCGCCGAGTCCGGCGGCACGCTGCTCAACATACAGGCGGTTCGAGTCCCGGCCCCGAGAAGCCATCACGTATAGCGGCTCGCGCGTGGTCTCACCCGAGACGTAGGCGTGGGCCGTGTCGACGGTGCGGCCTTGGGCTCGGTGGGCGGTGGATGCGTAACCGAGCTCGACATGCTCGCGGACGTAGTCGGCGGGCAGGACGGCCACCGTCCACCTCCGGCCCGGGTGACAGTGAGGGCTCCGTCATCGCGGATCTCAGTGACCTCCAGTCGTCGCCGTTCTTGACCCATCCCCGGCCGGTGGCCAGGGCGCGCTGGTTGAGCCGGGTGACGATCAGGTCGCCGAGGCCGGCAGTCGTGCCGTTGGCAAGGTGAACGCCGTCTGTGGTGACCGCCCCGGTTCGGACACGGTGTGCGCGGGCGCGCTGGTTTAGGTCGGTGACGGTCTGGATGTCGCCGGCGAGCATGAGCGAGGTTCGCCCAGCCTCGGTGTCGGTGAGCCAGGCGTCGAAGAGCAGATCGAGCATGTCCTCGCGCGGCCCAGACTCGATGCGACCGTTCGCGACGTAGGTATGGGCGATGTCCGCGTCCGCGCAGTTGCAGTGAGGCGTCGCGTTCCCAGTCGTGGTTGAACCGGTGCACCTCGTAGCAGGGTCGGGGCTCCTGCCGCAGTCTCTGCGAGGAGTTTGAACGCGCCTCCAGGCTTGGACGGGTGACAGCCAGGCCAAGTCGCCGACGAGGAGGACCTTCGCGCCAGGTTCGGCGGGCCACTTGGAAGGTGCGTCGAGGTCCT
>CAVUGH010000022.1:0-104541 GCA_963740865.1 uncultured Actinomycetota bacterium | reverse complement strand
CGAGAAGGGCGGTGGCACGGTCCAGCAGAAGATCGCGACGCCGTTCCCCAACGAGAACTTCTCGACCTTCATCACCAAGGCGAACTCCACGAAGCCCGACGTCATCGGCATCATGGCCGCCGGCGGTGACCTGGTGAACTTCGTGAAGCAGTACAACCAGGCCGGACTCCAGGGCAAGACCCAGCTCGCGGTGGGTCTCATGTTCATCACCGACATCCACAGCCTCGGTGTCGAGCAGTTCCAGGGCACCACGTTCACCGACGCGTGGTACTGGAACTTCGACGCGCAGAACAAGGCGTGGGCCGACAAGTTCAAGGCGAAGACGAACACCCGCCCGTCGTTCGCCCACGCGGGCAACTACTCCGCGGCCTACCAGTACCTCGAGGCCGTGCAGCGTGCCGGCACCGACGGCTCCGACGCGGTCGTCAAGGAGCTCGAAGGCAAGAAGCTGAACGACGTGTTCCTGCGCAACGGCGAGGTCCGGGCCGCCGACCACCGGGTGCTCCATGACGCGTACCTGGTCAAGGTCAAGTCCAAGGACCAGGTCAAGGAGGACTGGGACTACGAGGACATCGTCAAGACCATCCCCGCCGCCGAGGCCTTCAACCCGACGGTGTCCCCCGACTGCAAGATGTGACCGCGGCTCACCACCACTGAGCCACCACCAGAGTGCGGTATGCCGCCCGCTCGCCCCGAGCGGGCGGCATACCTCCTCTGAACCGCAAGCCCCACGCACCGACCACGGGAAGACGCCATGACCGCCTTCATCCAGTACACGCTCCAGGGCCTGGCCCTGGGCGGTTTCTACGCGCTGGCCGCGCTGGGGCTGGCCGTGATCTTCGGTGTCCTCGGTGTGGTGAACTTCAGCCACGGCGCCTGCTTCATGCTCGGGGCGGTGGGCGCGGCCGTCCTGCTCGACTCCACCGGCCTGGGCTTCTGGTGGGCGCTGCCGATCATGACCATCGCGATGTTCCTGTTCGGGGTGCTCATGGAGCGGTTGCTGGTCCAGTGGCTGCTGCGGCTCGACCCGCTCTACAACTTCCTGCTGACCTTCGGCCTGACCCTGCTGCTCGTCGACCTGGTCAAGCGCAAGTACGGCGTCTCCGGACTGCCCTACCCGCTGCCGGCCGGTCTGGACGGACGGATCACGCTGGGCTCGGTCTCGCTGTCGACCTACCAGGTGTTCGCCGCGGTCTTCTCGATCGCCGTCTGCCTCGCCGTCTGGCTCGTCCTGACCAAGACCCGGGTGGGCATGATCGTGCGGGCCTCGACCGAGGACGCCGAGCGCTCGCGGGCCCTCGGTATCAACGTGAGTCGTTGGGTCACACCGGTATTCGGGTTCGGCATCGCGCTTGCGGGACTCGCTGGGGTGCTGCGTGCGCCCACCGGTTCGGTGAACGCCGACATGGGCAGCTTCTTCATCATCATCCTGTTCGCGGTGGTCGTGATCGGCGGGCTGGGTTCGATCCTGGGCGCCGTCGTGGCCGGGTTCCTGGTGGGCCTCGTGGAGGCCTACGGCCAGGGGTATGCCGGCCGGTTCAGCCAGGTCTTCATCTTCATGCTCATGGCGCTGGTGGTACTCGTCCGGCCCTCGGGTCTGTTCGGCCGTGAGGAGGCTGCGTCATGAGCTCGGAACTCGAGCACAAGGTGGACGTCGAGCTGCCAGCCGCGCCCGTCTCGGTCGCGGGGCGTCCGGTGGTCCGCTGGGCGATGCTGGCCGTCGGGCTGGTCGTGACCCTGGCCCTGCCGTGGTTCGTCTACCCGCCGGTGGCCATGGACATCGCCGCCTGGGCACTGTTCGCGATCTCGGTCGACCTGCTGCTCGGCTACACGGGCCTCCTGTCGTTCGGACACGCTGCCTTCTGGGGCACATCCGCCTACACGACCGGACTGATCGCCAGCCACCTCGGACTGCCGTTCCCAGTCGCCATCCTTGGCGGCGCCATCGTCGCGATGCTGCTGGCCGTCCCGATCGGTTACCTGTCGGTCAAGCGCACCGGCATCTACTTCGCGATGGTGACGCTGGCGTTCGCGCAGATGGTCTACTTCATCGCCAACCAGTGGCGCTCGGTGACCGGTGGCGAGAACGGCCTGCAGGGGATCCCCAAGAACCTCGGTCCGCTGACCGACACGATCAACGCCGACTCGTTCTACTTCTACTACGCGGCGCTGCCGATCATCCTGCTCGGTGTCTTCATCGCCTGGCGCACCGTCAACAGCCCGTTCGGTCGGGTGCTCGTCGCGATCCGGGACAACCCGGCCCGGGCCAGGGCGCTCGGCTACGACGTGGAGCGCTACAAGATCATGGCGTTCGTCCTGTCGGCCGGGCTGGCGGGTCTGGCGGGCGGCGTGTTCTCCATCAGCCACGGGTTCGCCTCGCTCCAGGAGCTGATCTGGACCACGTCCGGCAAGGTCGTGCTCATCACCGTCCTCGGCGGGATCGGGACGCTCTGGGGTGCGGTGGTCGGTGCCGCGCTCGTGGTCACCCTCGAGGACCAGCTCGCGTCGTCGGGGTTCAACGGGATCGGCATCGTGACCGGTGCGATCTTCGTGATCATCGTGCTGGCCTTTCGGCACGGCATCTGGGGCACCGCCCGCAACGGCCTCAACGCCTGGCTCCGCAAGCGCCGTCACGCCCGCGACATCTGACGCTCCAGGACCGCCGCCGGACGACCAGGGTGGTCGGAATCGGCCGGCGGCTGAGCACGGCGGCGACCCCTCGCGTCCCGAGCTTGGTCGTCCGTCGGCGGCAGTCGGGTCAGGAGGTGCGGTCGACGAGCTGGGCCACACCGTCGAGGATGGTGCGCAGCCCGAAGTCGAGCTCGGTCTCGAAGAAGTCCTCGTCGTCGTCGATCATCGCCTCCTGCGCAGCGGCCACGATCCGGGGGAAGCGGACCGGGTCCACCAGCTGGGCGAGGTTCTGCGGGTAGTCGTCGCCGCCGTCCTGTGACTGGCCGGTCTCGCTGATGAACCCCAGCTGGAGCGACTGCCGGATGTGGTGCTGGACGTAGCCGTCGACGAGCAGCATCGACGAGAGCTGTTGCTGTGCAGTCAGCTTGGTACCGGCGAAGGCCTGGAGCCCGCACTCGGTCCAGGCCGTGGCGTTCGGAGTCGCAGGAGGCTCGGTGAGGGGGATGAGCACCGACCAGGGATGCGCCAGTCGGACCGCGGCAATAGCGCGCGCCCAGCGCTCGAGGCGTCCACGCCAGCCGCCCCGTGCCGTGACCGCCATGTCCGGGGGCCCGTAGGCGACGTCGAGCATCACGGCATACAGCTCGTCCTTGGAGTCGACGTAGCGGTAGAGGGACATCGTGGTCAGGCCCAGCGCCTGCGCCACGGCTTTCATCGAGACTGCCCCGAGGCCCTCGCGGTCGGCGAGCGCCACGGCAGCCTCGCCGATCTCCTGGATGGACCGACCCGGCTTGGGTCCACGACGTCCGGGTGCCTCCACGCCCCACATCAGCTGCAGGTAGCGCGCCACCTCGAGCGGCGGCCGCGTCGGCTCGG
Source organism: uncultured Actinomycetota bacterium (assembly GCA_963740865.1). Lineage (GTDB taxonomy): Bacteria > Actinomycetota > Actinomycetes > Actinomycetales > Dermatophilaceae > Pedococcus. The sequence continues at coordinate 101,034 of CAVUGH010000022.1, read as the reverse complement.
TCTGTGGGTCGGTCACCAGTGAAGTCTAGGGGACTTCCCGAGAAACTGCTTGCAGCGCAGACAATTCTCCTCTACCTTTCCGTGTATCTGCTAAACACTATGCAACATACACAGATAGGAGACGGCTGATGCCGACCTCACCCACTGCCGGACGACGCGAGTGGACCGCCCTTGCCGTGCTCTGCCTGCCCCTGCTCGTCGCGTCGATGGACGTGTCCGTGCTCTTCTTCGCCGTTCCGTTCGTCGCCCGGGACCTCGACCCCTCAGCGACGCAGATGTTGTGGATCTTCGACATCTACGGGTTCGTCCTGGCCGGGCTGCTGCTCACCATGGGTTCGATCGGGGACCGGATCGGTCGGCGCCGGCTGCTGCTGATCGGAGCTGCCACCTTCTCCGCGGCCTCCCTCGTCGCGGCCTACAGCACCAGCGCCACCATGCTGATCGGTGCCCGCGCACTCCTGGGAGTCGGCGGAGCCACCCTCATGCCGAGCACCCTCGCCCTCATCCGCAACCTGTTCCACGACGAGCGCGACCGCGGCAAGGCGATCGCGGTCTGGAGTGCCGTGATGTCCGGCGGCGTCGGACTCGGCCCGGTGCTGGGCGGGGTGCTGCTGGAGCACTTCTGGTGGGGCTCGGTCTTCCTCATCAACGTGCCCGTGATGGCGCTGCTGCTCATCGCCGGACCGTTGCTGCTCCCGGAGTTCCGGGGGACCGGCCGGCGGCCGTTCGACCTGGCGAGCGCCGTCCTCTCGTTGGCCGCTGTGCTGCCGTTCATCTACGCCGTGAAGTCCACCGCCACCGACGGGTGGTCCGCGCTCGCAACAGCCATGGGGGTATGCGGTGTGGTCCTGGGGGCTGCCTTCGTCCACCGCCAGCGGACCACGGCACACCCGATGGTGGACCCGGCGCTGTTCCGCGACCGGCGCGTGGGTGGTGCCGTCGCCGTCAACGTCGTCGGGATGTTCGGTGTGATGGGCAACGCGATCGTCATGACTCAGTACCTCCAGTCGGTGCTGGGCATGAGCCCCCTGCGTGCCGCGTTGTGGGGGCTTGTGCCGTCGGTTGCCGTTGGCGCAGCTGCCCCGGTGGCTGCCACCTTGTCCGCGAGGCTGGGACGGGCGCGCGTCATGTCGGGTGGGTTCGCCGTCGCCGCAACGGGGTTCGCCATCCTGACGACAGTCCACACCGGCAGCCCGCTGGCAGTTGTCCTCGTCGGAGCCGGGGTCGTGGCGAGTGGCACCGTCGCGATCCTGACCCTCGTGACGGACTATGTCCTCGGGGTCGCCCCACCCGAGCGGGCGGGCGCCGTGTCCGGGCTCTTCGAAACAACCAGCGAGTTCGGCGGGGCGCTCGGCATCGCGATCCTCGGCAGCATCCTCGCCGCCGGCTACCGCGGCCGCATCGACGCCCTGCTGCCGTCCGGGCTCCCCGGAGCGACCCACGAGGCCGCCCACGACAGCCTCGCCGGCGCGGTCGTGGCCGCCACCCAGGCGCCCGGGCAGGCAGGTGAGGCGATCCTTGACGCCGGCCGCACGGCATACCTGTCCGGCATGCGGGTGACCGAGATCGTCGCGGCCGTCACGATGCTGGCCATGGCACTGGTCACCGGCCACCTCCTGCGCGGCAGCGAGCCCACTGTCGTGCCCGTCCCGGAGAAGGAACTTGACCCTCACGCGGCGTGAGGCGTCACAGTGGTGCCATGACCGAATTCACGTGGTCATGCTCCTCGGCCTTCCGGGCCAGCCTCCTTCGTCGGCTGTGTCCTCAGGCGGTCGTCGCATGACCGAGAGGACGCAGACCCTGCTCACCGTGGGGCAGGTGGCCGAGCGGCTCGACATCACGGTGCGCACGCTGCACCACTACGACGAGATCGGGCTGCTGCAGCCGAGCGAGCGATCGCCGGCCGGCTACCGGCTGTACACGGAGGACGACCTCACGCGCCTGCAGCACGTGGTGGTCTACCGCCGCCTCGGGTTCGCCCTGGAGGAGATCGCACTCCTGCTGGACCATCCCGAGAGCGTCGAGCAGCACCTGCGTCGTCAACGCGCAGCGGTCCAGCACCGGCTCGACGAGATGCGCGACCTCGTCACGGCCATCGACCGAGCACTGGAGAGAGAGATGAACGACGAGCACGCCACCGCCGAGGACCTGAAGGAGCTCTTCGGAGAAGGCTTCGAGGACGCCCAGGCCGAAGCGGAGCAGCGATGGGGTGACAGCGACGCGTGGCAGCAGTCGCAGCAGCGCACCAAGCACTACACCAAGGCCGACTGGGAACAGGTCAAGGCGGAGAGCGACGCCCTCCACAAGGGCTTCACCGACGCCATGGACGCGGGGGAGCCCCCGACCAGTGTCGGCGCGATGGATGCGGCCGAGGCCCACCGGCTCAACATCACCGAGCGGTTCTACGACTGCGCGCCGCAGTTCCACCGCAACCTCGCGGACATGTACGTCAGCGACCCGCGGTTCACGGCGACGTACGACGAGATCCGCCCGGGGATGGCGCACTACGTCCGGGACGCGATCCACGCGAACGCGGACCGCCAGGAGCAGCAGGGAAGCTGACCACGCCAGCAGGGCTGTCGGAGCGATCCGGCAGCCCTGCTGGCTACCCTCGGACGATGAGCACCTCAAGCATCGACTTCGGCGCCGTGCCGTGGCCAGTGCGCACCCGCCGGACGGCACTGCGACCGGTCGGCCCGGACGACCGGGAGGCGGTGCACGCCTACCGGGGGCTCGCCGAGGTCGCGACGTACCTGAGCCGCGGACCGCTCGATCCCGACGAGGTCGCCGAACGGATCGCGAGCGACATGGCGCGCGCTCGACCGGGGCACCCCGAGCCACTCCTCGGCCTCGTCGTCGAGGTCGACGGCGCCGTCGTGGGCGACGCGATGGTGCGCCTCGAACCGGACGACAACGGCATGTGGGCTGCCGTCCTCGGCTACACGATCCACCCGGACTTGGCGGGGCGGGGACTCGCGACCGAGGTGGCCGAGGCGCTGGTCCGCCTGTGCTTCACGCACCTGGGCGTCGCCCTGGTCCAGGCCGACGTGTTCGTGCCGCACCGGGCGTCGCAGCGGGTCCTCGAGAAGGCCGGCCTGCGCCGCATCGCCGAGAAGGCCGCCGGCAGCGACGGCGACGGCCATCCCCGGATGGACGACTACGTGTATGCCGTGACCGCGGCCGAGTGGGCTTCGTCGCCCTCCGGGGACGGCGGTCGAGCCGGCGGCTGAGGTACTACGACCATCGCCCAATATCGCCCGGCCATGACCCGACCGCACTGTGGATCCGTCACACTCCTGTACGGAAGGATCCATCATGAAGCGCACCACGATCACCCTGGCCGCCCTGTTGGCAGCTCTCGTCCCGGCAGCGGTCGGGCTGTGGGGCAACGCCTCGTTCTCGCAGGCGGTGCCCGTCCGTGTGCCCGCCAGTGCGCAGGTGGTCACGCCCACCAGCCCGGCGACCACCACGGACGACCATGGCGGCGACACGCCCCGCGACCAGCGCACCGAGCCCGGTGACGACCGCGACGACAGGTCGGCGACCTCGACGAGGACCGCCACCCCGAGCGGAACGAGCACGACCGAGGCCGGCGACGACCACGGCGGCGACACGCCCCGCGACCAGCGCACCGAGCCTGGCGACGATCGCGACTCCGGCTCCGGCAGCTCGGGCTCGGGTTCTGACGACAGCTCAGGTTCCGGCAGCTCGGGCTCGGGTTCGGATGACAGCTCAAGCACCAGTTCCTCGGGCCACTCGGGTTCGGACGACACGGGTTCCGGCAGCTCGGGACACTCCGGCTCCGACGACAGCGGGTCCGACGACCACGGCGGCCACGGAAGCGACGACTGAATGGACCACAGCAGCACCCCGGTCGCCTCGACGCAGCCCCTGCGCGTCGAGGCGGTTGAGGCTGCTCCCTGGGTGACGGTCTCGCGTCGACGAGAGACGGCGGCAGCGCAGACGCCGGTCAACCCGCGGCGGGTGCTCATCCAGGTCGGCGCCGGCCTCGCAGTGGTGCTGCTGGTGGTCGGACTCCTCGGTTCGTGGGCCGCCCAGCGCCTCGCCGAGCGCGAAGCGGTGACCGACGCCGCGACGATCGCCGACGTCCTGGCTGATGCGGTGATCACCCCCTCCCTCACCGACGCGCTCGCCGACGGCGATCCCGCCGCGGTGGCGGCGATGGATGCCGTGGTCCGCGAGCGGGTCCTCGGGGCCCGGATCACCCGGGTGAAGCTGTGGTCGCCCTCGGGTCAGGTCCTCTACGCCGACGAGCCCCAGCTGGTGGGCCGGACGTTCCCCCTCAGCGACGACCAGCGCCTCGCGATCTCCCAGCCCCAGACCAAGGCGGAGGTGTCGGAGCTCGACTCGTCGGAGAACGAGTTCGAGACCGGTGGACGGGCGCTCGAGGTCTACCGCCCTGTGTGGACCCCGAGCGGCCGCGAGCTGCTCTTCGAGACCTACTCCCCGTACGACTCGGTCAGTGAGCGCAGCGGTCAGCTGTGGCGCGGCTTTGCCGGTGTCACGGTCAGCAGCCTGCTGATGCTCGTCGTCCTGACGGCGCCCATCCTGTGGCGCCTGTTGCGCCGGCTCGGCGAGGCACAGCGCCAGCGCGAGCGCCTGCTCGAACGCACCGTGGAGGCATCCGACGCCGAGCGGCGGCGGATCGCGGCAACTCTCCATGACGGTCCGGTCCAGGAGCTGGTGGCCTCGGCCTTCGTTGCTGCCGGCTCGGCGGCCAAGGCGGAGTCGTCGGGGCAGCCACGGATGGCGGACGACCTGCGCGGGCTGGCTGCCTCGGTGCGCGGCAACATCCGCACGCTGCGGAGCCTGCTCGTCGACATCTACCCCCCGAGCCTGGCCAGCTCCGGGCTCGCCACCGCGCTCGCGGACCTCGCGCAGACGGGTGCGTCGCGCGGGCTCACGGTGCACCTCGACGTGGCGGACGCGGACAACCTCGGGCTGGGACAGGACGAGGAGCGTCTCGTCTACCGCGTGGCCCAGGAGTGCCTGCGCAACAGTGCCACCCACGCCGCCCCGTGCACCGCGACGATCCGGCTCGCCCGCGAGGGCGACCGGGTCGTCCTCGACGTCCTCGACGACGGCCCGGGTTTCGACACCGGACGGCTCGACAACCCGGAGGACGGCCACTTCGGCCTGCGGGTGCTGGCCGACCTCGCGAGCGACGCACGTGCCGACCTCCAGGTCGCCTCCCGGCCTGGCTCCGGCACCCACTGGCGGCTCGCCATCGAGCCGGGTGGTACGGCGTGATCCGGGTGCTCGTGGTCGACGACCACGCCATGGTGCGCACCGGCCTGGCCGCCCTGCTCGAGGCCAGCGACGACGTCACGGTGGTGGGTCAGGCGGGCGATGGTCGCGAGGCGCGTGCCATCGCGGTCGAGACACGGCCGGACGTCGTGCTCATGGACCTGTCGATGCCGGTGATGGACGGCGCCGAAGCCACCCGTGAGCTGCTGGCCGCCGTGCCCGAGGCAAAGGTCGTCATCCTCACCTCCTTCTCCGACCGTCGCCGGGTCAGCGAGGCCCTCGAGGCAGGCGCGGTCGGCTACCAGCTCAAGGACTGCGAACCTGCCGACCTGCTCGGCGCGGTGCGGGCAGCAGCCGCCGGCCACGTGCCCCTCGACCCGCGGGTGGCGAGGGTGCTGCTCCCGGCGACGGCGGGCCGACCGGCCGACGGCCTCAGCCCCAGGGAGCAGCAGGTGCTGCGGCTCGTCGCCGACGGGCTGGCCAACAAGCAGATCGGCCGAGCCCTGGGCATCACCGAACGCACCGTCAAGGCACACCTCGGCCGGGTCTTCCGCCAGATCGGCGTGGTGGACCGCACGAGTGCGGCCCTGTGGGCGCGGGACCACCTCGACACGGATGCCTGAGAGCGACACCCCTGGCGACACACGCGGGGTATGCCGCGTGGCGGCGCCAGCCACCCGGCGTACCTCGCGCGTGGGGCCTGTCCGCCTGCTGGCCTAGGCTCGCCCCGTGACCGACGGACTCTTCATCGCCTTCGAAGGCGGCGACGGCGCGGGCAAGTCCACCCAGGTGGCCCTGCTCCGCGAGGCCTTCGAGACCGCTGGTCGCACGGTCACGGTCACCCGCCAGCCCGGGGGCACCGACCTCGGCCGGGAGATCCGCGACCTGGTGCTGCACGGCGCCCACGTGGCGCCCCGCGCCGAGGCCCTGCTGTTCGCCGCCGACAAGGCGCACCACGTCGACCAGCTGATCCGGCCCGCGCTCGATCGCGGCGAGGTGGTGCTGACCGACCGCTACACGGACTCGGCCGTGGCCTACCAGGGAGCCGGCCGTGACCTCGGTGCCCAGGAGATCCACGACCTCAACATGTGGGCGGTCGACGACCTGGTGCCCGACCTGACCGTCGTCGTCGATGTCTCGGCGCAGGAGGGACGCCGCCGGCGCGGCGACGTCCACGACCGGCTCGAGGCCGAGGAGGACACCTTCCACGACGCGATCCGCGCCCACTACCTGGCGATGGCTCAGGGCAACCCGCAGCGCTACATCGTGGTCGACGGCACCCTCGCGCCTGACGAGATCCACGCCCAGGTGCTCGACCGGCTCCGCGCCATGGGGGCCCTGCCGTGACCGTCTGGCGCGACGTGATCGGACAGGACACGGCGGTCGCGACCCTGCAGCGGGCGGTCACCGACACCACGGCGATGACCCACGCCTGGCTGCTCACCGGTCCGCCCGGGTCCGGGCGGTCGGTGGCCGCTCGAGCCTTTGCCGCCGCGCTCCAGTGCCCCACCGGCGGCTGCGGCGAGTGCCGCGAGTGCCGCACTGCCCTCGACGGCACCCATGCGGATGTCGACGTCATCGCCACTGAAGGGCTGTCGATCAAGGTCTCGGTCATCCGCGACCTCGTCCAGCTCGCGGCGCTGCGCCCGTCGGTCGGCAAGTGGCGGATCATCATCATCGAGGACGCCGACCGACTCACGGCGTTCTCCGACGCCCCCGCCAACGCGTTGCTCAAGGCCCTCGAGGAGCCGACGCCGCGCACCGTCTGGATCCTGTGCGCACCATCGGTGGAAGACATCATCATCACCATCCGCTCGCGCTCGCGGCACGTCCGGCTCCGCACCCCTCCCGCGGAAGCAGTGGCCGAGCTGCTCAACCGTCGCGACGGAGTCGAGATGCCGATGGCGATGTATGCCGCGCGGGCGGCGCAGAGCCACGTCGGCCTCGCCCGGCGGCTGGCCCGTGACGAAGGTGCCCGGATTCGGCGCCGCGACGTGATCAGCCTGGCTGGGCGGATCCACGGCGTCGGTGACGCGATCGGCGCTGCCGCCGACCTCGCGTCGATCGCCGACGAGGAGTCCACCGCGGCCGCTTCAGAACGTGACTCCGCGGAGCGACAGCGGCTCATGGAGGTACTCGGGGCCGACCCCTCGGCACGCACCCAGCCGCCGCACATCCGCAGCCAGCTCTCCGGGCTGGAGAAGGAGCAGAAGGCGCGGGCCACGCGACACGCGCGCGACGTCCTCGACCGGTCGCTCGTCGACCTGCTGTCGGTCTACCGCGACGCGCTCATCCTGCACAGCGGTGCAGCCCTCGGGCTGGTCAACCAGGACAGCCTGCCCATCGTCCAGGGGGTGGCCCGGTCGATGAGCGCCGAGCAGCTGCTCCTGGCGATGGATGCCATCGGCACCGCTCGGGAGCGGATCGGCCTCAACGTCGCACCCCTGCTTGCGCTGGAGGCCATGGCCATCTCGCTGCGCGTGCCGCGTTGAGTCGTCCGCAGCCACCCGGGATACGGTCGAACCCATGACGGTGAAGCGACGAGTCCTCGTGGCGGCTGCCGCCGCGCTGGCGGTCGGCCTGTCTGGCTGCTCGCTGCTGCCCGGCGACTCCGAGCCTGCCGCAACCCCGATGCCGAGCGTCGAGCGCACACCACCCCCCGGCTCCGAGGCGCTCGCGAAGTTCTACGGCCAGACGCTGGACTGGACGACCTGCTCACGAGCCCAGTGCGCCGGACTGTCCGTCCCGCTGGACTACGCCAAGCCCGACGGCGAGTCGATCACCATCCAGGTGGTGCGGATGCGTGCCACGAAGAAGGCGCAGCGACTGGGCTCCCTCGTGGTCAACCCGGGGGGCCCCGGCGCGTCCGGCATCGACTACGCCAGGGCAGCCGACTTCATCGTGGGCAAGCCGGTGCGGCAGCGGTTCGACATCGTCGGCTTCGACCCCCGAGGCGTGCAGCGCTCGAGCCCGGTCGACTGCCTGAGCGACGAGGGGATGGACGACCTGCTGTCGCAGGACCCCACCCCCGACACACCGGCCGAGGTGCAGGCGTTCCTGGCCTCGATGAAGGACCTGGGCGACGGCTGCCTGGCCCGCACCGGACCGTTGCTCGGCCACATCTCCACCGACGACACCGCCAAGGACATGGACATCCTGCGGTCGGCCCTCGGTGACGCGAAGCTCAACTACCTCGGCAAGTCCTACGGCACCCAGCTCGGTGCGGTCTATGCCGGGCTGTTCCCCAAGCTGGTGGGCCGGTTCGTCCTCGACGGGGTGCTGCCTCCCGACCTGACCTGGGAGGAGTCGGCTGTGGGCCAGGCAGAGGGCTTCGAGCGCGCCGCACACGCCTATGCCCAGGACTGCGTCGAGCAGGGTGACTGCCCGCTCGGTGACTCGGAGTCAGCGGTGATGTCGGGAATGGCGGCCCTGCTCAAGCGGCTCGATGCCAACCCGGTGCCCATGCGCGACGGACGCGAGTCAGAACTCACCGAGGGCTGGGCGACCCTGGGCGTCGCACAGGCGATGTACGACCAGGGCTCGTGGGATGCGCTCACCCAGGCGCTGCGGCAGGTGGTGGCCAAGGACAACGGCACCGCGCTGATGCAGATCGCCGACCAGTACGCGCGACGCAACCCCAGCGGCAGGTACACCGAGAACCTGCTCGAGGCGTTCTACGCCATCAGCTGCCTCGACAGCCCGGGCAGCCCCGATCCGGCCTACTACGAGACCATCGTCGCGAAGGCGAGCGTCAAGGCTCCCGTCTTCGGCCCGGCGCTGGCGTGGGGCGCGGCGACCTGCAGCCACTGGCCGGTCAAGGCAGGCGAGGGTCCGCGCAAGATCAGTGCCGAGGGGAGCGGTCCGATCGTCGTCATCGGCACGACCCGCGACCCGGCCACGCCCTACGAGTGGGCGGTGCGCGAGCGTGACCAGCTCGCCAATGCGCGGCTGCTCACCTTCGACGGCGACGGCCACACCGCCTACACGCGGTCCAACAAGTGCATCGACAGCGCGGTCAACAACTACTACACGAGTGGCAAGGTCCCGGCCGACAACACCAAGTGCTGACGGTATGCCGCGTGGTCGCCGTCGCGACCAGGCAGCTGCGGTGCGTGGCCGGCTGAGAGGGGCGAGCACGCGGCATACCGAGCTGTTGGTCAGCGGAAGGCGTAGACCACGGTGACGGTCACGCCGACGTTCTCGCTGCCGGCCTGGATCGGGACGGGCGAGGCGGAGTCCATCGCCTTGGCCGCGGCCCGCATGTCGTAGTTGACCGGGGGAGGGTCGGCCACGGTCTCGATGATGCTGACGACGGCGCCGAGGCTGCGGCCGGAGGCCTTGGCGTACTGCTCGGCCTTGGTCTTGGCATTGGCGACTGCCTGGTCGCGGGCGGCGGTGAGCAGCTTGCCGTTGTCTTCGAGGTCCAGGCTGATTCCGTTGACCTGCACGGAATTTCCGCCGGCATTGACCGCGGCAGTGATGGCGTTGCCCGCCTTGCCGAGGTTGCGGAGGGTGGCGGTGACACCTTCGCTGACGGTGTAGCCCTTGATGACCGGGGAGCCGTTGGTGGGGTAGGAGTACTCGGGCTGGACCTGGAGGTTGGACGTCTGGATGTCCTTGGCGGCGACGCCGTTCTTGGTGAGCGAGGACTGGACCCGGGAGGTGAGCGAGTTGGCGGCGTCGAGCGCCTTGCCGACGGTGGCGCCGCGGGTCTGGACGCTGAGGTCGAGGCGCAGGCTGTCGGGCTTGCCCGCGACCTGGGCGGTCCCGGTCACCGTGATGCCGGGGCTGCTGACGGGGATGCCCGAGGTGCCGGGGTTGGTCGGGCTGGGGAACGTGACGAGGGGCGCGGCGGAGGCTTCGCGTCCGGAGTGGGAGCCGACCCAGAAGGCGCCTCCCAGCAACGCTGCGGTCGCGAGGGCGACCGCTCCACGGGACATCGGCTGGGTGCTCATGGCGATGGGACGGTGTGCCGGCCGGTCGGGTTCCGCAGCAGGTGCGCCGGGGCCCTCGGGCTGGTTCGGAAATCCGGCGAGTCATCCGTATACTCATCGTCCGTGCCTTCGGGCACCCGCCTCCTTAGCTCAGTCGGCCAGAGCGATTCACTCGTAATGAATAGGTCATCGGTTCGATTCCGATAGGAGGCTCAGCAAACGCCCCTGACTCAGGTCGGGGGCGTTTCTGCTGGTGCGCCCGTTGCAGCTCCGGTGAACCGTCGCCGCGCTCGTGACTAGGCGACGTGACTCGATGTGAGCAGCCACAAATGCCCATGTGGACCGGTGCAATCGCTGTAGTGGCGCTGCCACGTCCAGCCATACGGTCGCAACATGCTCGGAGACGGCGGCGAATCGGAGCTCAACGACGCGACGCTCCGCGGCGAGATCGAGCTGTTGGCTGACGTCATCGCTGCAGCTGCCAAGGTCGACGGCCGACTCACAAGCACGCAGCTAGACCAGGCCCTTGGGCTGGCACAGCAGGAATCCGCATGACTCGGAATCGCGTTCTGACGACCACGACCGACAGGCAGCTGTTCGGTCACCCACCCACGGTGTTGTCCGCGGCGTTGGTGCTGAGCGCACCTGCATCTGCGTCCGAGGCACCGGAACCGGAAGCCAGTCGTCGGCGAATTCGGCGGACGGTCATGGGGTCGTAGGCCAACGCGTCGGGAAGCTGCGCGATCGCGTCCAGCCGCTGGCGGTACTCGAGGGGCCGCAGTCCCCAGCGCTCCCGAATTTCGTCGTCCTTGGAACCTGCGTGCTTCCACCACTGACGTTCGAACTCAAGAATCGCGACGTCCACGTCGGTCATGGGGTACCTGCTTCACTCGGAGTGCTCCCCAGATGGAAGCTTGCCGGGCCCATACCCCGTTCAGCAGGTCCTCATGCGCCGGTGGGAGCGGAACCTTCCCGGCTGCCCCGACCCCGTTCTCAGTCCAGTTGGCCACCTGGCCACTTGGCTGGCTGCGCGGCTCACGGGCGCGGGGACGGCGGCAGTGCCCAGCGGACGACGCGCACCAGTCCCTTCGCCGGTTGCGCCCACGCGCTGCCGTCCTCGGCGTCCCAGGCATAGGTCGGTGTGAGGTCACTGAAGAGGGTCGCCACTTCTGGGATCTGCAGCTCCTCGGCCGCCCAGTGGTAGAGCTCCGGCAGGCGCGGGGCGATGACTCCCAGGTCCAGCAGCCGGCCAAGGGCATGTTCTGCGACGACGTACTCGTCGAGCTCACCCGGCGCCGGGTAACGGTCTGGCAGCACGCGCTGAACCGAGAGGAACACACCCGTCATGTCCAACCGCGGGTCGCCGAGCCATCGGGCGATCGGCGCGAGCCAGGCCAGGGCCAGGCGAGGTGCTGCGACCAGTGCATGGGCGTACAGGACCCGGACGAGGACCAGGTTCATGAAGAAGCGTTCGACCTGGTTCTCCTGCTCGGCCAGGTCGCGGTGGTCGAGATAGGCGCTGACGATCGTGACGTTGTGGGCTCCGTACCAGGTGGTGGGAGAAGGCTCGCGGGCAAACTGGATGGAGCGGTCGATACTGGCGGTTGACGCGGGGCCAGGGTGGCCGAGGAGCCGCAAGCGCGCCTCGCAGGTGTCGCGCAACAGCCGCTCGTTGACTGCCCTCCACCACGGGCTGCCTGGGCGCTCGTGGTCGAGGGGGTTCAGCACGCCGCGGCCCAGCTGCCAGTCCATGAACGCCAGGGCTGCCCGTGGATACGGCAGGTGCAGAGGCGCCCCGCCGAGTGCCGGTGCGTACGACGACCGGAGTAGTTCCCTCCGCGCCTGGGGGTCGTCGCGAACGTCAGCAACGCGCGTCGCCGCGATGGTTGAGGCCGGGACGCTCAGCGGATCGGCAGGTACGTGGAGGTTCTCCGTCATGGGGAGGTCGTGGTCGCCGGACGCGTCGTCACAGGCCCCATCACACAAACCTCGATTCGATGTCGGATGCGCAGGAGTGCCCCTTGCTCCAGCCAAGCGCGATCCTGCCACGACGAGGTATCAGGCGTCGTGTGGAAGAGGGCTACGCAGTGTCCAACGCGTCTTCGACCTCGGCCTTCTCGAGGCTGAGCAGGATGTCGAGAAGGGCACGGACCGGCTCCTCCCGCGCGAAGGCCGGGTCGGCCAGGCCGGTGATGATGTACTCCGCCACCCGGACCAGCTTGGTGTTGTGCTGGTTGGAGTAGGTGCGCAGCATCTCGAACGCGGCATCCTCACCGATCCCGAAGCTGAGCATGAGCGCACCCTTTGCCTGCTCGATCGCCGCACGGTGCTCGGTCGAGGCCAACACAGCCTCCGCGGCACCCTCCCGAATCGTCTGGGTGATGTCGACGATGAACCCCGAGAGCTGCTTGACCTCACCGCCCGCATCTTCGCTCTGCCCGACGAGGACAAGGCGTCGCGTCCTCCCGTCAGGGGCGACGAGGCGGTACTCGAGTGAGAAGGGGCTGGCCTGGCGCAGGACGTCCTCGAACCGATGCTGGACCACGTCCCTGTCCTCCTCGACGACGCGTTCCAACATCAGCGCAGTCGTGGGTTCCTGGCCGGCTGGTATGCCGTACAGCTCACAAAGGTCGGCCGAGCAGGTCCACCGGTCTGCAGTGGCGTCGTACTCGAAGAACAGTGCAGGTTCGTCCGTCAAGGACGCGAGAAATGACATCAGACCCTCCATCGCCAGAGACCGCCATGGGACAGCAACCAACAAGTTCAGAGAGGCCACTTCTTGACCTTCGACAAAGATGATACGAACGCGCGGAGCCACGTCAACCCCCGGATGGCCAGAAGTTTTCAGGTGGATCCTCGGCGGGCCAGAACGCGGTCAGATCCGGCAGTGCTGGGGCGCGACCATCACTGCGTTTGCCGAGGTGAGGCGCCGTGTGGCCACTACCGCCCCCACCTCGACGACAACGTGGTCTGGGGCCGACACGGATGCGCCTACGCTGACGACGTGCCCTCCTTTGACCGCGTGGTCCTGATCTTCAACCCCAACAGCACCGGTGACGCCAAGGAGCTGGCGGAAGGCCTTCGAACGGACCTCGCGAAGCGTGTCCCGGACCTGACGGTCGACCTGCTCCCCACCGAGCACGCCGGGCATGCCACTGAGCTGTCCCGGGAGGCGGCCGGGGTGGGAACCCCGCTGATCGTGTCGGTCAGTGGCGACGGTGGCTACAACGAAGTGGTCAACGGCGTCATGCAGGCAGCCAACGACCGCGCCTTCGCGGCGGTGCTGGCGGCGGGGAACGCCAACGACCACCGTCGCACGACCAAGGAGCGTCCGATCGCGGAGGCGATCGCCGAGGGCTCCGCGAGCCGGATCGACCTGCTTCGGTTCACCGCCACCAGCCCGGACGGTGAAGTGGTGCGGTACGCCCATTCCTACATCGGGCTGGGCCTGACGCCCGTGGTGGCGGTCGACCTCGAAAAGGGAGGCAAGGGTTCGTTGCGGGAGATGGTCACCGTCGTCCGCTCGTTCGCCAAGTTCCGACCGTTCGAGATCGAGGTCGAGGACGGCACGCGTCAACGGTTCGACAGCCTCGTCTTCGCCAACATCGCGCAGATGGCCAAGGTCGCGACCCTGGCCGAAGACCAGGGGAAGCCCGACGACGGCCTGTTCGAGGTCATCACGCTTCGTCACACCGCGAAGTGGCGGATCCTCGCGACGGCGATCAAGGCCAGCACAACGGGTCTGGGAAAGCAGCCCAGTGTTCGCAGCTACTCCTTCACCACCGTGACACCGATGCCGCTGCAGATCGACGGTGAGGTGGTCGACCTGTCGACGGGAACGTCGGTGCGCGTGGACATCCAGACGAAGGCTCTGCAGACCGTCCTCTGACGGACCATCCAGTCCAGGTCCCGTGTTTGCGCGGACGGGGTGGTGGGTAGGTGCACGGGGACCGCCGTGGACAGGTCAGGGGCACGTGCCCGTGCCCGTGGCAGAACGTCCGGGCGCGAGCTGTTTCGTCGCACCGAAAGAAGGCGTCATGCCGAAGAAGAGCACCACGAGCCGTTCGACCGGAGCCACCGCGGGGAAGGGGAAGCGCCGTACCCCTGTGACACGGCAACCGGCCAAGCAGCCCGACCCAGTGATCGGCTCCGGTGGCGAGCACCACCAGCCGGTGCAGGACGGCCAGGTCCTCACCTCGGCGCTGGGCGCACCACTGTCGGACGACCAGAACAGCCTGCGTGCGGGTGAACGAGGCCCGACGTTGCTCGAAGACTTCGCCATGCGGGAGAAGATCTTCCACTTCGACCACGAGCGCATCCCGGAGCGTGTGGTGCACGCCCGTGGGTACGGCGCGCACGGCACCTTCGAGACGACCGCAGACCTGTCCGAGCTCACCCGGGCGGCCATCTTCGCCACCAAGGGCACGAAGACCGAGGCGTTCGTCCGGTTCTCCACCGTCGCCGGGGCCAAGGGCTCCTTCGACCTGGCGCGGGACGTGCGTGGGTTCGCGGTCAAGCTGTACACGACCGAGGGCAACTGGGACATCGTCGGCAACAACATCCCGGTGTTCTTCATCCAGGACGCCATCAAGTTCCCCGACCTCGTGCACGCGGTCAAGGAGTCGCCGGACCGCGGCTTCCCGCAGGCACAGTCGGCGCACGACAGCTTCTGGGACTTCGTGTCCTTCACGCCCGAGGCGATCCACATGACCCTGTGGCAGATGTCCGACCGGGCCATTCCGCGATCCTTCCGCTTCATGGAGGGGTTCGGGGTCCACACCTTCCGATTCGTCAATGCCGACGGGGTGTCGAGCTTCGTGAAGTTCCACTGGCGCCCCCTCCAGGGCCTGCAGTCCGTCGTGTGGAACGAGGCCGTGAAGATCAACGGAGCCGACCCCGACTTCCACCGCCGCGACCTCTGGGACGCGATCACCACCGGTGACCTCCCGCAGTGGGACCTCGCGGTGCAGGTCTTCGACGAGTCGTTCGCCGAGGAGTTCGACTTCGACGTGCTGGATGCGACCAAGCTCATCCCCGAGGAGCTGGTGCCGCTCCAGGTCGTCGGCCGGCTCACCCTCGACCGGGTCGTGGACAACGACTTCGCCGAGACCGAGCAGGTGGCCTTCGGCACGGGCAACGTCCCACCTGGCATCGACTTCTCCGACGACCCACTGCTGCAGGGGCGCAACTTCTCCTATCTCGACACCCAGCTGTCCCGGCTCGGCAGCACCAACTTCACCCAGCTGCCCGTCAACGCCCCCCGTTGCCCCGTTGCCCACTTCCAGCGTGACGGCCACATGCAGACGGCGGTGCCGACCGGCCCGGTCAACTACGAGCCCAACGGTTTCGGCGGCGCCGAGCGTGGACCGCGTGCCGACTCGTCAGCTGGCTTCCGGAGCTACGAGGAGCCTGTCGAGGGCGCCAAGGTGCGGGTGCGTTCAGCCACCTTCGCCGACCACTACAGCCAGGCGCGGCAGTTCTACATCAGCCAGACGCCGGTCGAGCAGGACCACATCATGAAGGCCTACACCTTCGAGCTCAGCAAGTGCGAGGTCCCGCAGGTGCGAACGCGCATGCTGGCGCATCTGCTCAACGTGCACGAGGACCTGGCGGCGGGCGTCGCAGCCGGACTTGGTATGCCGTTGCCCGAGCCAGCCATCGCGGCCATGCCGACGCGCACCGACCTGCCGCCTTCGGACGCGCTCAGCATCCTCAAGAAGGGTCCGGGCAGCTTCGCGGGTCGCAAGATGGGGGTGCTCGTCACCGACGGCACCGATGCCGCCGTTCTCCAGGCGATGCGCGACGCACTCGGTGAGGCCGACGCCGTGCTGGAGACGATCGCGCCCGTCGTGGGTGGGGTCACCCTGAGCGACGGCTCCGTGCTGCTGGCGGACCAGTTGATCGACGGTGGCCCATCGGTGCTCTACGACGCAGTGGCGCTCCTACCGGGCGCCAAGGCCGTCCCGTCGTTGGCTGCGCGGAGCACCGCGAAGGACTTCGTCTCGGACGCCTTCGCCCATCACAAGTTCATCGGGCACAACGCCGCCTCACGCCCGCTGCTGGAGGCGGCCGGCGTAGCCGACCTGCTCGACGCCGGGTGCGTCAAGCTCACCAGGTCGACGGCCACGGCGTTCGTGAAGAAGTGCGGCGCGCTGCGTCATTGGGAGCGCGACGTCCAGCCCTGACGGAGTCCGCCAGGCTTCAGAGCGGGGTGACGCGTTCCCGGTGACGACCCTCGGCGATGTACGCCAGGCGCCGCAGTGCCTCGACGTTGCGCGGGCCGATGGCGAGCTGGCGGATGGGACGTGGCAGCAGGGTGCCAGGACCCGACACGGCGTCCTCCGCCATGGCCACGGTGCACGACTGGTCGCCGCGGGGCTTGACCGTGAGGACAACCTTCGCCTCACCGACTGGCCAGCCCCGTGCCTTGAGCACGAGCTCGGTCGGCTCGCTGGAGCGCAGGACGTGCGTCGTGTCACTGAGGACGGTGGGCCACACCCCGACGGAGTGGTGGATGCGCGCGCCCTCGGTGGGCCACTCGTGGTCGACGTCCCTCACGCGCGAGGCACCCACGACCCAGGTGGCGTAGAACCATCCGTCGGCAAGGACCTCCCACACGGCCTGCGCGGGCGCCTCGATGTCACGGGTGACGGTGATGACTCCGTTGCGCGGATGCTCCATGGTCGGGTCCTCTTTCGGTCGAGCGGTGGACGGTCACACGTCAGGCGATCCGTTCGTCACCCTCGCGGATGACCTGCAGCCACCGGCACCCGTAACCGTCGAGATCCACCTCGATGGACGGAGCGCCGGAGTCGTTGGCGACCGGCTCGAGGCGGTAGTCGTCGAGCAGGTCGGTGAGGTGGACGATCGGTGGCAGGTCGTCAGCGGCGACCGTGGCAAGCGAGAGCGGCACGCGACACGCGTCCGGGCTCAGGTTGTGGACCGCGATGGTGGCCCACGAGTCGACCTTGGCGACGTGCGCCAGGACGGCGTCGTACGGCTGCTCGAGCGGGTGGAACCGGCCCCATCCGAGCTCAGGCGACTGGCGATAGCGGCGGATCAGCTGGGCGATGAAGGTCCAGAGCGAGTCGGGGTCGTTGCGCTGGGAGGCCACGTTCACGTGGTCCGGCCCGTAGGCGCCCTCGGTCAGCGGCCTCGGCAGCCGGCGCTTGTCCGCCCTGGAGAAGCCTCCGTTCTGGGCCGCGCTCCACTGCATCGGCGTGCGCACGGCATACCTGCCTGGCACCTCGAGGTTCTCGCCCATGCCGATCTCCTCGCCGTAGAAGAGAACCGGGCTGCCGGGGAGCGAGAACATGAGGGAGTAGGCGAGCCGGATGCGGCGCGGATCGCCGTCGAGCATCGTCGGCAGCCGGCGGCGCAAGCCGCGGCCGTAGAGCTGCATGTCGGGATCGGGCCCGAAGGCGTCAAAGACCTCCTGGCGCTCTTCGTCCGTCAGCTTGTCGAGGGTGAGCTCGTCGTGGTTGCGCAGGAAGTTCACCCATTGGCTCTCCTCGTCGGCCTCCGGCCGGCCGCGCAGGGCCTCGAGCAACGGTCGTGCGTCGCCGCGCGCGAGGGACAGCCAGGTCGCCTGCATCGCGATGAAGTCGAATTGCATGGTCAGCTCGTCGCCGTCAGCGCCCCCGAAGAAGGCAGCCTGCTCGGCCCGCGGCACATTGACCTCGCCGAGCAGGACGACCTCGCTACCGCGCCGACCGCAGAACGCCTTGACGTGCCGCAGGGCCTCGTGGGGGTCCCACTCGAACTTCTGGTCCTTCTTGGGCAGCGTGTCCTGCGCGAACAGGAAGGGCACCGCGTCGATGCGGAAGCCCGAGACGCCGAGCTCGAGCCAGAGGCCCATGACCTTGACGATCTCGTCGCGGATCTTGGGGTTCGCCGTGTTCAGGTCGGGCTGGGTCTTGTAGAAGTTGTGCAGGTACCACTGGTCCGTGCGGGTGTCCTTCTCCCAGATGCCGTCCTCCTGGTCGGGAAAGACGACCAGAGCCGAGGTGTCCGGTGGGGCTGTGGAGCGCCACACGTAGTAGTCGCGGTAGGGGTTGTCGGTGCCCTTGCGAGCCTCCTTGAACCAGGGGTGGTGGTCCGAGGTGTGGTTCATGACGAAGTCGAGAATGACCCGGATGCCACGGGATCGCGCGATCCGGACCAGCTCCACGAAGTCAGCGAGGTCACCCAGGCGCGGGTCGACGCCGAGGAAGTCCGTGATGTCGTACCCGTCGTCGACGTCTCGCGTCGGGTAGAGCGGCATCAGCCACAGGCAGGTGACGCCGAGATCGGCGAGGTAGTCGACCCGGTGCGCCATGCCCGTCAGGTCGCCCTGCCCGTCCCCGTCAGCGTCGAGGAAGGTCTGGACGTCGGCGCAGTAGAACACCGCGGTCTTCCACCACAGGTCTGCTGTCTGGGACAACTGCATGTGACCTCACTACCTACCGTTGAACCCGAGCCACCCACCCTCGGCGGCGTCGGCATCCGCTGGGTGACCCAGAGAACCGACGTAGCCGAGGATGGGTTGGCCCAAGGAAGGGGGACCGTTTCAGGTCAGCGGACCGTCTTTCGGCCCGTGACGTTGCCGTAGACCACGATCAGGATGGCGGCGACGACGATGCCGGCGATGAACGGGATGATCTTGAATCCGCCGTTCTCGTTGCCGTAGCCGATCTGGTAGACGAGCCACGAGCCGATGAGCGACCCGAGGATGCCCAGGACGATGGTGACCAGGACGGAGATGTTCTGCTTGCCGGGGAGAACGAGCCTTGCCAGCGCGCCGATCACGAGGCCGGCGATGATGGCGCCGATGATTGTTCCGATCATGGGTGGTGCTCCTAAGTGCGTTGGTGAGGCCAAGCCGTGCGGCCACCAGAAGAGTGGCCGGCTGTTGTTCCTTGTGCCCTTCCCCTATGCCCCGATTCCCGCAGTCCAAACCTGCGGCAGTAGGTCTAGCTCTCAGCCCGACCTAGTGCGACGCCGCCTTGCGACGCAGGTAGGCCCAGGCGAGCAGCGCACAAGCCACGCCGTTGGCGGCACCCACGAGGATGTCGGTCAGGTGGTGCATGCCCCGGTAGAGTCGAGCCCACGCCACAAGCAGGGGGATGAGGAGACACAGGGTGGTCACTACTCGGCGCAGTGCGGGTGTCTCGATCCGCTGGGCCAGCAGGGCGAAGCTGACGTAGAGCGCCGTGGACGCCCCGACGTGACCGCTGGGGTAGCTCGACGTGGGGGGAGCCGGGTCGAGGTGGGGCACGTGCGGGCGGGGCCTGGCCACGACCGCAGTCGCGATCACGAAGACGGTCGCCTGGAGGGCGATCGCGATCGCCGGGATGACGGCAACCCACCACTGTCGGGTGCGCCACCAGAGCAGCCCGACGGCAAGGACGCAGACGCCGATCACGATCTCGGTGTTGCCGACGTGCGACCACACCGACGTCACGCTGTCCCAGGCTGCCGTGCGGGTGTCCTGGACGTCCTCGCTGATGCTCTCCTCAGCGGGCAGACCACCGAGGGGGCCCTTGATCACCAGGCCGACCCCCACGATCGCGGCCCAGAGGGCGACGGCTGGGCCCACCGCGCGGACGAACAGGTCCCGCAGCGCGGTGGCGATCGGCGGGACGGAGGGGTCGTCGGTGTAGCGAGTCACGAAGGCCATGTCGGCATCCTCCGGGTCGATCAGTGAGTCGTTCTCGTTGCTCGGCGGATGGAGCCTATCGTCCGGCGCGCGCCGCAACAGCCCTCTGACCTGCGCAAATGTCGGGTGAGAGGTGGGGGCGAGGGGTAAGGCGGAGGGGTGAGGCGGGAAGCGGGAGGCGGGAGGCGGAGGCGCGGTCAGTCGCGCAGTCCGGCCAGGGCCCGGACCGCCGCGAGTCCTTCGGGCGTCCCGGGCCAGTGCCGCGCAACCGCCTCGGCGCCGGCCCGTCGGGTGACCGAGCGCAGCACCAAGGCCATCAGGATGGCGTCGTCGGCGTAGCCGATGACCGGGAGGAAGTCCGGCACGACGTCGATCGGACTCGCGAGGTAGGCGAGCAGCAGCCAGAGACGAATCCGCGCGCCACGCGGCACCGAGGAGTCCACCGCGAGCCGCCTCAGCAGGCGGACGAGGTCAGGCAGCAGGCGCAACGCCTCCCGCAGCCGCAGGTCGTCGGGCCGGGCAAACCACAGCGCGACCACCAGGGCCACCCACAGGAGCACCAGGCTGCCGCCGACGGAAACGGCCAGCGACCACCACGGGCCGGCACCGGTCAGGTCGCTCCACGAGGACTGCATGGGGTCAGTCTTGTCGACACCCGTGGGTCACACCGTCGAGAGGGCGGCCACCTGGTCGGCGAGGAGGACGGCGACGCGCCGTTGCTCCCGTGAGGGTCGGGCCACGTGGGAGGCAGCGGTGAGCTGGAAGTAACCGCGAACCACGGACCCGGTGCGCACCGGCAGGACGATGACGCTGTCGATCGGCAGTCCGCCACGGTCGACGTCGAGCGAGCTGCCGCCTCGGGTCACCGTCCCGTCCCGCTCGAGCAGCGGCCCGCCCGGCACCGCACCGCTCGCCACGAACTCGCACCGGTCGAGGTCGAGCACCTCGCGGATCCTGTCTGCCACGGCGCTGGTCACCGTCGAGGCGCTAGCGTCCTGCGCGACCGACTCCGCCGTCGCCATGACGCCGTCGAGGTAGCCCCGCTGCCGGCTCAGGTCGGCCCGCTGTCGTTGACCCCACAGCGCCAGCTCGGTGACCGCGACCCCCACGACGAGCAGCAGGAGCGCCACCTCGACGTCCTCCGCGTTGTCGATGGCAAGGCTCCGGTACGGCTGGGTGAGGAAGAAGTCGAACCAGACCGCGCTGGATACCGCAGCTGCCAGACCGGCCGCGCGAATGCCGGTCGCCGACGCGGCCACGATCACCACGACCAGCGCCACCGCGGCGCTCGCGTCCGGCACGCTGTCGGGCGCGGCACCGATCGCGGCACAGAGCGCCAGGGGGAGGGTAGCGGCGACCGCGCTGACCCAGGGCCTGCGCTGCGAGGTGAGCTGGTCAATGTCCATACCCTCATGACGCATCGTCCCGCGAGGCGCGGTCAAGGCTCTTGACGCGATCTGTATGCCGGCCCGTCAAGATCGCGTCAACGGGTGTCAGGGCGGCGTCAAGGAGGGCCCGCGGGATCACCGGAAGTCATTGACTGGCACCGTGATTGAGAACCTCGTCGCCGCCATCCTCGGTATCGCCCTGCTCGGCTACCTCGTGTACGCCCTGATTCGTCCGGAGCGCTTCTGATGTCCGACGCCCTCAGCGGCCTGCTGACCATCGGCCTGCTGGTGCTCCTGCTGGCCCTCTGCTACCACCCCCTCGGGGCCTGGATGGCGAAGGTGTTCACCGAAACCCGCCACTGGCGCGCGGAGCAGGCCGTCTACCGCCTGGTCCGCGTCGACCCCGACTCCGAACAGGGCTGGCGCGCCTACGCCGCGAGCGTCATCGCCTTCTCGGTGGTGGGCATCGTGGCCCTCTTCGCGTTGATCGTCGCCCAGACCCACCTCCCGTGGCGGCAGGGCTCCGACGGCATGGGCGTCACCACCGCTGTCAACACCGCCGTCTCGTTCGTCACCAACACCAACTGGCAGTCGTATGCCGGTGAGGCGGGTGCGACGCCGCTCGTCCAGACCGTGGGCCTCACCGTCCAGAACTTCGTGTCGGCGGCGGTCGGGCTGGCCGTCGCCGTCGCGCTGATCCGCGCGCTGGCCCGTCAGAGCACACAGTCCATCGGCAACTTCTGGGTCGACCTCGTCCGGGGCGTGGTCCGCGTGCTGCTTCCCGGCTCACTCGTCGCTGCGGTGCTCCTCCTCGCCGGCGGGGTGATTCAGAATCTCCACGGGCCTGCCACGATCAACGCGCTGTCAGGAATTGAGCAGGTCGTGCGCGGCGGGCTCGTCGCCTCGCAGGAAGCCATCAAGGAGCTCGGCACCAACGGCGGTGGCTACTTCAACGCCAACTCCGCCCACCCCTTCGAGAACCCGAACCCGCTGACCAACATCTTCGAGATCTTCCTCCTGCTCGTCATCCCGTTCGCCCTGACCCGCACCTACGGGATCATGGTCGGCGATCGCCGACAAGGCTGGGCCCTCGGGGGCTTCGCGGCCGTCCTCTGGGCCGGTGGCGTCGCGCTGACGACGTGGGCCGAGGTGCACGCCTCAGGCGCGGTCACCGGTGCCATGGAGGGTAAGGAACAGCGCTTCGGCGTCTGGTCGTCCACCCTCTTCGCGGCATCCACCACGAGCACGTCGACCGGAGCCGTCAACTCGATGCACGAGAGCTACAGCCCGCTGGGCGGCGGCACGGTCCTGACCAACATGGTCCTCGGCGAGGTGTCGCCGGGCGGTGTGGGCTCTGGCCTGTACGGCATCGTCATCGTGGCGCTGCTCGCGGTCTTCGTCGCGGGTCTCATGGTGGGTCGCACACCGGAGTACCTCGGCAAGACCATCGGTCGGCGCGAGGTGACCTGTGCTGCGCTCTACGTCCTGGTCATGCCGGTGCTGGTGCTCGTCTTCGCCGGGATCTCCCTGGCCAGTGACGGGCCTCGATCCACGATGCTGGCGTCCGGACCGCACGGACTGACGGAGGTGCTCTATGGCTACGCATCGGCGGCCAACAACAACGGCAGCGCCTTTGCCGGCCTGACAGCCGACAACCCTTGGTACAACCTGACGCTCGCCGTCTGCATGCTGCTCGGTCGGTTCCTGCCGATGCTCCTGGTGCTGCGCCTCGCGGGCCTGCTCGTCGAGCAGCGCAAACGCCCGGCCACGGTCGGCACCATGCCCACGCACACCCCCCTGTTCGTCGGTCTGGTGACCGGCATCGCCCTCATCGTCGCCGGCCTCACCTTCTTCCCGGCTCTGGCACTCGGTCCCATCGCGGAGGCACTCTCATGACCCGCTCGTTGTTGAACGTCCTGCCCCAGGCGTTCGCCAAGCTCGATCCCCGTCACGTCTACCGATCACCCGTCATCTTCGTGGTGTGGTTCGCGTCCGTCCTGACCACGGGACTGGCCATCAAGGACCCCAGTGTGTTCATCTGGTCGGTGGCCGTCTGGCTCTGGCTGACGGTGCTCTTCGCCAACGCAGCCGAGGCGGTCGCCGAGGGCCGGGGCAAAGCGCAGGCAGCCAGCCTGCGCGCGGCGAAGCGCGAGACGATGGCCCGCCGGCTGCGGGCCGACGGCACCGAGGAGTCGGTGCCCGGCAGCGAGCTCACCATCGGCGACAAGGTGGTCGTCGAGACCGGCCAGATCATCCCCGGAGACGGGGAGATCGTGGAGGGTGTCGCCACCGTCGACGAGTCCGCCATCACCGGTGAGTCGGCGCCAGTGATCCGCGAGTCCGGCGGTGACCGGAGCGCGGTCACCGGGGGCACGACAGTCCTCTCCGACCGCATCGTCGTGCGGATCACGACCAAGCCGGGCGAGAGCTTCATCGACCGGATGATCGCCCTCGTCGAGGGAGCCCAGCGGCAGAAGACCCCCAACGAGATCGCCCTCACCATCCTGCTGACCACGCTCACGATCGTCTTCCTCGTCACCGTCATGGCGATCCAGCCGCTCGCGTCCTACTCGGGCGAGCTCCAGCCGGTGGCAGTCCTGGTCGCACTCCTCGTGTGCCTGATCCCGACCACGATCGGTGCCCTGCTGTCCGCGATCGGCATCGCGGGCATGGACCGGCTCGTCCAGCGCAACGTCCTCGCCATGTCGGGTCGCGCAGTCGAGGCCGCCGGAGACGTGTCCACGCTGCTGTTGGACAAGACGGGCACGATCACCTTCGGGAACCGCCAGGCGACCGAGCTGCTGGGTGCCGGCGACGGCACGAACGGGGACCTGCCCGACGCGGCATACCTCTCCTCGCTCGCGGACTCCACGCCGGAGGGGAAGTCGATCGTCGATCTCGCCACGACTTCGTACGGAGTCAATGGAGGCCGGTCGGCGCAGTCGCTCGGCCAGGAGGGCGCCGAGTTCATCGAGTTCAGCGCCACGACCCGGATGTCCGGCGTGGACCTTCCTGGTGGCGCGAGCATCCGCAAGGGCGCGACGTCCGCCGTGCGCGCCTGGGTCGAGGAGAGCGGCGGCACGATGCCCAGCCACGTGCAGGTCGTCGTCGACGAGATCAGCTCGTCGGGTGGCACCCCGCTCGTCGTGGCCCAGCGGGACGGCTCCGCGCCGGCTCGGGCGCTGGGCGTCGTCCACCTCAAGGACGTCGTCAAGCCGGGGATGCGCGAACGCTTCGATGTCATGCGTGCCATGGGGATTCGTACCGTGATGATCACGGGCGACAACGCACTGACGGCGGCTTCCATCGCCAAGGAGGCAGGGGTCGACGACTTCCTCGCCGAGGCGACCCCCGAGGACAAGATGCGCCTGATCCGCAAGGAGCAGGAGGGCGGGCGGCTCGTCGCGATGACCGGTGACGGCACCAACGACGCCCCGGCGCTGGCCCAGGCCGACGTGGGTGTGGCGATGAACTCCGGCACGTCGGCGGCGAAGGAGGCCGGCAACATGGTCGACCTCGACTCCGACCCGACCAAGCTCATCGAGGTGGTCGAGATCGGCAAGCAGCTGCTCATCACCCGTGGCGCCCTGACGACGTTCTCGATCGCCAACGACATCGCCAAGTACTTCGCGATCATCCCGGCGATGTTCGTCGGGTTGTTCCCCGGCCTGGACGCCCTGAACATCATGCGGCTCGCCTCGCCCGAGTCGGCGATCCTGTCCGCGGTCATCTTCAACGCACTCATCATCTTGGCGTTGATTCCGTTGGCGCTCAGGGGGGTTCGCTACACACCCTCCAGCGCGGCACAGATGCTTCGACGCAACCTCCTCGTCTACGGACTCGGCGGCATCGTCGCCCCGTTCATCGGCATCAAGCTCATCGACCTCGGCGTCTCCCTCCTCCCCGGATTGGCCTGATCACATGTCTTCCACCGTTCGTCAGTACCTTGCGTCGCTGCGGATGCTCCTCGTCCTCACGCTCCTGCTGGGAGTCCTCTATCCCGCTGTCGTGTGGGGCATCGGACGGGTCGGGCTCTCCGGCCAGGCCGATGGGTCCCTGGTCAGCCGGGACGGCGCGGTCGTCGGTTCCAGCCTTCTGGGTCAGGACTTCAAGGACGCCCGCTGGTTCCAGGCCCGCCCGTCGGCGAGCGAGTATGCCGGCGGGGTCAGTGGCGGCTCGAACCTCGCTGCCAGCGATCCGGACCAGGTCAAGGCCGTCACCGAGCGCCAGTCCGGCTGGTCCAAGCTGGGCGAGGGCAGCCCGCCGGCCGACGCCCTCACCGCGTCGGCCAGCGGTCTCGACCCGCACATCTCTCCCGCCAACGCTCTCGCGCAGGTGGCCCGGGTGGCCGCAGCCAATGGCCTGGATGCAGCCGTCGTGCGACGACTTGTCAAGGAGCACTCACAGGGCCGATCGCTGGGCTTTCTCGGCGAACCCCGCGTCAACGTGCTCGAGCTGAACCTCGCAGTCCAGGTCGCGGTCGGTCGATGACGGGTGCCTCCCGCGGCTGTCCAGCTCCACGGGCCACAATCGGGTCATGAGCAGGGGAGTGCTGCGGGTCTACCTCGGTGCCGCGCCGGGCGTCGGGAAGACCGTCGCCATGCTCTCCGAGGCGCGGCGTCGCCTCGAGCGCGGCACCGACGTCGTCATCGGAGTGTGCGAGACCCACGGTCGGCCCTACACGACCGCCAGGACGGACGGGATCGAGCAGATCCCTCTGCGCACGATCGAGCATCGGGGAGCATCCCTCCTGGAGCTCGACGTCCCGGCCATCCTGGCCCGCGACCCTGACGTCGTCCTCGTCGACGAGCTCGCCCACACCAACGTGCCGGGGAGCCAGCACACCAAGCGCTGGCAGGACGTCGAGGACCTGCTCGTCGCGGGAGTCGACGTCATCACGACGGTCAACGTCCAGCACCTCGAGTCGCTCAACGACGTCGTCGAGGCGATCACCGGGGTGCGCCAGCAGGAGACCGTGCCCGACGAGGTGGTCCGGTCCGCCGACCAGATCGAGCTCGTCGACATGTCGCCCCAGTCGCTGCGGCGACGCCTCGCGCACGGCAACGTCTACGCCGCGGAGAAGGTCGACGCCGCACTCGCCAACTACTTCCGCGAGGGCAACCTGTCGGCGCTGCGCGAGCTGTCTCTGCTGTGGCTCGCCGACCGGGTCGAGGAGGGCCTGGACCGGTACCGGGCGGACCACCAGATCACCGAGCTGTGGCCCACCCGTGAGCGGGTCGTCGTCGCCCTCACGGGCGGGCAGGAGGGTCGGACACTGCTGCGTCGCGGCGCGCAGATCGCATCGCGGGCCGGTGGCGAGCTCCTCGCCGTCTACGTCACCCCGCCGGACGGGCTGGTCGACGCCAAGCTCGAGGGGCTCGCCGACCTGAGGCAGCTGACCGTCGAGCTCGGCGGGACCTTCCACACCGTCAAGGGGGAGGACATCGCGACGGCCCTGCTCGAGTTCGCTCGAGGCGTCTCGGCCCGGCAGGTCGTCATCGGCGCCTCCCGTCGCCGCCGGTGGCAGGAGGTGCTGTCGACGGGCGTGGGCCAGCGGGTCGTCGAGGATTCGGGTGACATCGACGTGCACCTCGTGACCCACGAGCTCACCCGCACCGTCCGGGCGCCGCTGCGCTTCGGCCCGGCGCTGGGACCTCGCAGGACGGCGATGGGCTGGGGGCTGGCCGTGTTCGGCACGGCCGCGCTGGCCGGCATACTCCAGACGACGCCGGGGTGGCACGACCTGCCGCTCGAGGTGCTCCTCTTCCTGCTGCTCACCGTCGTCACCGCCCTCGTGGGCGGGCTGTGGCCTGCCCTGGGTGCGGCTGTCATCGGCAGCCTGGCGATCAACTGGTTCTTCACGGAGCCGGTCAGGACGCTCACGATCTCCGACCCCCAGAACCTCGTCGCCCTCCTCGTCTTCCTCCTCGTGGCTACGGCTGTCTCCTCTGTCGTCCACGTCAGTGAACGCAGAGCGGCGGCTGCCAACGCGGCCAAGCGGGAAGCCGGCGCCCTCGCCGCGTCGGCGGAATCCCTTCTGGGAGAACGCGACCAGCTCTCCGCCCTGCTTGCCCAGGCGGTGGAGTTCTTTGCCGTCGACGGTGCCGCAGTGGTGCGCCGCGACAGCGTCCGCGAGCCGTGGACCCTGGTGGCAGGGACCGACGGTTTCGATCTGGCAGCCATCCCCACCGCCTCGGTCCGCGCCTCGGTCGACGACGACCACGTCCTGGTCCTGCTCGGTCGAGTGCTGTCGGGGTCTGACCGCCGCCTGGTGTCCGCCTTCGCGTCACGGGCCGGCGCGTTGCTGCACCGCGACGAGCTCGTGCGCCAGGCCCGCGAGGCACGCGCCCTGGCCAAGGACAACCGCGCGCGGACTGCTCTGCTCGCGGCGGTGTCGCACGACCTGCGCACCCCGCTGGCGAGCATCAAGGCCGCCTCCTCCAGCCTGCGCCAGCCGGACGTCGTGTTCAGCGACGCCGATCGGGCCGACCTGCTGGAGACGATCGAGGAGTCGACCGACCGGCTGACCGTCCTGGTGGCCAACCTCCTGGACATGTCCCGGCTGCAGAGCGGTTCGGTCGTGCCGCGGATGAGCGCCGTCGACATCGACGAGGCCATCTCGGTCGCGGCAGCTCCACTGCTCGACGGGGAGCGCGTGCGGATCAGCATGGACGACGCGCTGCCGCCGGCGGCTGCCGATGCCGGCTTGCTCGACCGCGTCCTGGCCAATGTCCTGGAGAACGCCCTCAAGCACTCCGGTGCCGAGGTGGTCGTGCACGCGGCGGCCACGGGGAGCCGCCTCCAGGTGCGGGTGGTCGACCGCGGTAGGGGAGTGCCCGAGGGTGCCAAGGACGCGATCTTCGCGCCGTTCCAGCGCTATGGCGACACCCCTCGGGGGACCGGCGTGGGACTGGGACTGGCCGTGGCCCGGGGGCTCATGGAGGCGATGGGCGGTTCGATCGCCGCCGAGGACACCCCCGGCGGCGGGCTGACCATCGTCATCGAGCTGGCCAGGGACGGATCAGCAGTACCGACCCCTCGACCCGGCGCCGACCCCCCACTGCACAGCCCCGAGACGCCAAGACGCAGCCCCGAGACCCCTCGACGCAGCCCTGAGAGGATGGCGCCGTGACCTCGATCCTGGTCGTCGACGACGAACCGCACCTCGTGCGCACGTTGGCGATCAACCTGAGGGCACGCGACTACTCAGTGGAGACAGCCGGCGACGGTCGCAGCGCGTTGCAGGCCTTCCACGATGCCCGGCCGGACCTGATCGTCCTCGACCTGGGGCTGCCCGACGTCGATGGTGTGGAGGTGCTGAGGCGGGTGCGGCAGACCTCCGACGTGCCGGTGATCGTCCTGTCCGCACGCACGGACTCCGTCGACAAGGTGGAGGCGCTCGACCTCGGCGCCGACGACTACGTGACCAAGCCGTTCGCCATGGATGAGCTGCTGGCGAGGGTGCGGGTCGCGCTGCGGCGTCGCGAGGACACCGCAGGGTCGTTGGTCCCCGCCGTCCAGACCCCACACTTCACGCTGGACTTCGCCGAACGCCGCGCTGTCGTCGGTGGCACCGAGGTCCGGCTGACCCCGACCGAGTGGAGCCTTCTGGAGACCCTCGCCCGTCGGACGGGACACCTCGTGACCCAGAAGGACCTGCTCCGCGAGGTCTGGGGGCCGGGCTACGGTCGCGAGTCCAACTACTTACGCGTCTATGCCAACCAGCTGCGGCGCAAGCTCGAGCCGGACCCTGCGAAGCCCCAGTACGTGGTGACCGAGCCCGGTCAGGGGTACCGGTTGGTGGTGCCGTCCTGAGCCAGAGGTGCGGTGCCCCGGCCCGGCTTCGGGTGACCGGACGGGCCAGCCGGCCAAGCCAGCGCACGCCTTCGAAGGCAACCGGCGGCTAACACCAGACAGAAGCGCACTTTCCACGTCGAGACCCCTCCCCCTAGCGGCAAAGTCGATGGCATGCTGGTTTGCCTCTCCGTGCCGGTCTAGTCCGTTCGGTCAGTGATGCGCAGGCCAAACGTGCCAACCGCCCTCGGATGACTATCCCTGCCCCCCGTGGACGCACGTATGTTGCCGTTCGCCCTAGTTTTCGTCGTGAGGAAGGTGGCTCCGTGTCCAGACTGCAGTCGGCGGCTGGCCGTGTCCCCCAACGCTGGTCGTTCGGTCAGTGGCCCCTTCGCCGCAAACTGGCAGCCGCTATCGTTCTTCCGGTGCTCCTCGCCTTCGTCTTCGGAGGCCTGCGAGTCAGGAACGACTTCGACTCCTCGCGACAGCTGTCCCAGGCAGCGGACACCGTCCTCGTCATCCGCCCCGTCGTCGAGTACAACCTTGCCGTCCAGCGCCTTGCCGCTGCGGGAAGCGTGGGCGGGGGTGGCGTCATCGCCGCCATCACCAAGTACGAGTCCGCCGCTGCCGACCTCCGCATCGCCATCAAGGCCGAGGGCGTCCCCGCGTCCGTGAAGGCCAACGCCCAGACCGCCCTGTCCCTCGGTCAGGCAGTCCGCAGCGCCAAGACGCAGACCGGTTTCTCCGACGTCGTGATCGACAAGTCGGGCAACACGGCCACCCTGTTGTCCACCGCCGTCAGCGACCTCGGGCTCAGCGACGACTCGGCCTCGGCCAAGATCGTCGTGGCCCTGCAGGACACGATTGCCGCCCAGCGGGCCATGACCGGCGAACAGCTCAACCTGTCCAACATCGACGACTCCTCGGCGACGAAGCGCGCCATCGGCCAGGTCGGCGCCGAGACCGCCGCCCTGACGCGGCTGTTCGCGGCCTCCCCGCCTGAGGAGGCGGGCGAGGTCCGGCAGCTTCTCAACGAGAACGGTCGCCGGGCGATCATCCTCCAGCTGGAGACCCCCGACAAGGCCCAGATCACCGGCCTCGGGACCGTGATCGAGTCCAGCAACGCTGGCTACACCAAGGTCCTGGACGCACAGTTGCAGTCCCTCGAGACCAACCTGCGCCAGCGCGCCGCCGACCACCGCAGGGACGCCATCGTCAACGCGGCCATCGTGGTCCTCGCGCTCTCCCTCGCGCTGGCCCTGGTGCTGGCCCTCATCCGCTCGCTCCTGATCCCGATCCGCGTCGTGCGGCAGGGCGCCCTCGATGTCGCCAACAAGCGGCTGCCCGAGGCGGTTGCGGCCATGCGTGACGGCACCGAGCTCCCGCCGTTCGAGGCGATCAAGGTCACCACGACCGAGGAGATGGGCCAGCTGGCCCGCGCCGTGGACGACCTCCACACCCAGGCCCGTACCCTCGCTGGTGAGCAGGCCCGCCTGCGGGTCCAGGTCGGCCACATGTTCGAGACGCTCTCGCGTCGCAGCACCAGCCTCATCGACCAGCAGCTGAGCCTCATCGAGCGCCTCGAGAGTGACGAGGAAGACCCCAAGCGGCTGCAGAGCCTGTTCCGCCTCGACCACCTGGCCGCCCGTATGCGCCGGAACAGCGACTCGCTCCTCGTGCTCGCCGGCACCTCGACCCGTCGTGGCGTGTCCGGCTCGGTCTCGGTCTCCGATGCCGTCCGTGCGGCCGTGTCCGAGGTCGAGAACTACGAGCGCATCGACATCGGCGACACCTCCAACGACCACGTCCTGGGTGCGGTCGGCTCCGACCTCATCCACCTCGTCGCCGAGATCGTGGACAACGCGCTGTCCTACTCGCCGCCCACCTCCCGCGTGGCCATCCGTGGCGCCCGCACGCCCGAAGGTGGCCTCCTCATCGAGGTCGCCGACCGTGGCCTCGGTATGCCGCCGAAGGACCTGGCTGCCGTGAACGACCAGCTCGCGCATGGTGGCGACATCACCGCCGACACGGCCCGCCGGATGGGCCTGTTCGTGGTCGGCAGCCTCGCCAAGCGGCACGGCATCGCCGTGCGGCTGCGTCGCAACGGCGACTCCAAGCAGGGCGTGACGGTCTCCGTGCACCTGCCCGCAGGCCTCCTGGCCGACAGCACGCGGGCCGAGCGCCCGGCCCGGCCGGCAGCGGCTCCTGCCCCTGCTGCGGCCGCAGCGCCCGCGACGGCGCTTGCCACTCCGCCCACGTCAGCGGTCGGTGGCACCACCAAGGCCGGCCTGCCGACCCGCGTCCGCGGTGCTAGTGGAGCCACCCCGAGCCCGGTGCCCGGCGCAACCAAGAAGCTGCTCCCCACCCGCACGCCCGGTGCGCACGGCCCCACCGCAGCAGACGTCATCCAGACCCCCGCCAAGCCCGTCATCGACGGGGCCGAGGCGGCGGGCGAGGAGAAGGCAGCCACCAACGGTCACGCCGCCGAGGACGCGGTCCTCAACGGCACGTCCGACACGTCGCAGGTCAACGGCAACTCGGCCCACGTCGAGGAGACCGCCGCGGCGGAGCCGGCCGAGGCCGACGCCCCCAAGGCAACCGTTGCCGAGCCGGCCGTGGCCGAGCCCGAGGTCACCGACGCCGCCACCGCGGAGGTCGTCGAGCCCGAGGTCACCGACGCGGCAGCTGCCAAGACCGACGACGCTCCCGAGCCGCAGCGTTCGGCGGCTGGTCTGCCGGTCCGCAAGCCGCGGGCCACCGGAATCACCGAGTACCGCGAGTTCGAGGACGCACCGTCCACGGCGCAGGAAGCGGCACCCGACAAGTCCGGCACCAAGTCTGACGCCCCCGCAGCAAAGGGCGGCCGGCTCAGCTGGCTCCCCGGCCGCAAGGCCGCCGCTGAGGCTGCCCGGCTCGAGGCCGAGTCCGAGGCCGGTGAGCCCCGCCAGATGCCCTCCAACCTGTCGGCCTGGCTCGAGCACCGCGCCAAGATCGTCGAGGCCAGCAAGGCTCGCGAGATCGATTCGGATGCTCCGGCAGTCGAGGGGGAGACCGCAGCGCAGCAGGAGACGGTGGAGTCCTCGTCCGAGGTCACCGGCTCGACCACCGCGATGCACGTTCCCGAGGAGTGGGTGACGGAGGCCGCCGACGCCGAGGCTCTGCCCGAGGTGTCCCTGGAGGGTCAGACCAACACTGCTGTCGACGCGCCGACCGAGGCCGAGCAGCTGTCGGCACCGGTCGACAGCGCCGAGGTCATCGAGTCCCCGGTCGCACGACAGGGCGAGTCCACGCACCTGCCGACCCGCGTCCCGGGAGCCACGTCCGCCCCGGCGGAGCAGGCCCTCGCGGATGGAGCCCCCACCGGACGACCGACGATGCGGGCGCACAACACCTCCTTCTTCGGTGCCCGTCGGGCCCGGGACGCAGCAGCCGCCCCGCAGTCAGAGCCCGTTCCCGTCGCCGAGGTGGCGACGTCCGAGCCCGTCGCCGAGGACGTCACCGAGCCGGTTGCCGCCGTCGAGGAGACCACCGAGGTCGTCGCGATCGAAGGGCCCGTGGCGGAGGCAGTGCAGGACAGCACCGACGAGTCCATCGACGGAACCCCCGAGGTGGCCGAGGACACGACCGAGGTCGTCGCCTCGACCGAGCCAGCGGGTGTTGACGAGCAGGTCGACGAGCAGGGCGACGAGTCGGTCGAGCAGCCGGTCGAGCAGCCCACTGCGGCCTTCGAGGTGTCCGACGAGGTCGCCGAGAGCACTTCCGACACGGCGGTCGACGACGACGCCCACTCGATCGCTGACGACGGCGCCGAGTCGTTCGCCCAGGCGGACGCTGAGGCTGACGCTGACTCCTTCGTGAACGCCGAAGCCCAAACCGACATCGACGCCGACCTCGAAGCCCACGCCGGCACGCAGCCCGAACCGGTGGCAGAGACTGTGCCTGCACAACGCACGGCCGACCTCAACGACACCCCCATCTTCCGGGCGATGATGTCGCGCTGGCTCACCGACGACTCGTCGGTGCCTGCCTCGGCATCATGGTCAACCAACGAGGCGGACCAGGCTTGGTCTGCCGCAGCACGGATCGAGGAGACCCAACCCCTGGAAGAGTCAGCAGCCGGTCTCCCCATGCGCCGCCCGGGTAGTTTCCTGATCCCCGGCGCCGTTGACGAGTCCGACGAGAAGCCCGCTGCCCCCGCAGCACCGCGACGCGATCCCGAAGCGATCCGCCGCAACCTCAACCGCCACAAGAACGGCGTGAGCTCCGCTCGCACCGAGGCACAAGATGGAACACACCGAGAGGAAGCCGATGTACACCACTGACGCCATGGCCCAGCCGAAGGGCGAGTACGACTGGCTCGTGGCCAAGTTCACGACGGAGACCCCCGGCGTGTCACACGCCATCCTGGTCTCGGCCGATGGGCTTCCCATGGCCGCCAGCGAGCAGCTCCCGGTGGATCGCGCCGAGCAGATGGCAGCCGTGGCCTCGGGCATGGCCAGCCTGGCCTCGGGTGCGGCCCGCCTGTTCCAGGGCGGCACGGTCCTGCAGTCCGTCATCGAGATGGAGCTGGGCTACCTGCTCCTCATGAGTGTCGGCGACGGCTCGCACCTTGCAGCACTCACCAGCACCGACTCTGACATCGGTCAGGTCGGCTACGAGATGGCGGTCCTGGTTGACCGCGTCGGCAAGATGATCGACGCGTCTGCCCGGACCCCGATGACGGGCTAGCCCCATGGCTCCAGACGGACGCGAGGTGGCGGCAGGGCCGAGGCTCGTTCGGCCCTACGCGTTGACGTCCGGACGCACTGAGTCCGTGGTCGACCTCCCCATCGAGGCCACGTTCGAGGTGTTGCCGTCCGGGCGCACCGCGTCCTGGCCCGAGGGCGACCTCTCAGGACAGATCATCGACCTCTGTTCAGCCAAGGAATCGGTGGCCGAGGTCTCAGCAAAGATGCACATCCCACTCGGCGTCGCCCGGGTGCTCCTGGGTGACCTGGTCACCGCAGGACACCTGAAGACGCGGACGACCATTTCCGAAAACACGACATCCGACGAACGACGTGAACTGATTGAAAGGACACTCAGTGGACTACGCGCCCTCTAACCGCAACAGCGCCTCGACGAAGATTGTCGTGGCCGGCGGCTTCGGCGTCGGCAAGACCACCTTCGTTGGTGCCGTCTCCGAGATCGACCCCCTGCGCACCGAGGCTCTCGTGACCAACGAGTCCCAGGGCCAGGACGACATCTCCAAGGTGCAGCAGAAGCACACCACCACGGTGGCAATGGACTTCGGCCGCATCACCTTGGCGGAGAACCTCGTCCTCTACCTGTTCGGTACCCCGGGCCAGCGTCGCTTCTGGTTCATGTGGGACGACCTGGTCAAGGGTGCCATCGGTGCGGTCGTCCTGGTCGATGTCCGTCGTCTCGACGACAGCTTTGCCGCCGTCGACTACTTCGAGGCCAAGGGGCTGCCGTTCATCGTCGCCCTCAACCAGTTCGACGGTTCCCAGGAGTTCGGACCGGACGACATCCGCGAGGCCCTCGCCATCCCGGCGCACATCCCCGTCATCGAGGTCGATGCCCGGGACCGCGAGTCCGCCAAGAAGGCCCTCGTCCGCATCACCGAGTTCGCCCTGACCCAGCTCACCGGCGTGGCCGCCTCGGCCTGAGCCTGAGTCGTCCCCGGACGGACCTCTCGACCCGACGCCGGGTGCCGCTTCCAGGAAGCGGCACCCGGCGCGGTCGTGTCTAGCGTCCGGTCAGGATGCCGGCGAGCCGCTCGACGTCGTCGGGGCCGTCGAGGTCCGGCAGCCCCACGAACGCGGTCTGCACCCCGAGGGCCGACAGGGCGAGCAGGCGGTCGTGGTGCTGCGCCGCCTCACCCGCATGGTGGCGCGCCGCGTAGGTCGCGGCAGGCGTACGACCCCGGTGCCGCTCGACCCGGCGCCACGTGTCGTCGCGGTCGGTGCCGATGATGGGCAGGTCCAGGACCGTGACGGCCACCTCAGCCGGGTCACGGCCGACTGCGTCGCAGTGCCTGCGCAGCACCGCGAGCTTGCGCTCCAGGGTCGGCAGGTCGCTGGGCAGGTTGCAGGCGTCGGCGAGCTCCGCCGCGATGCGCAGGGTGCGGCGCTCCCCGGAGCCGCCCACGATGATCTGTGGTTGCCCCACGGGCCGTGGGTATGCCGTCGTCTCCGGCAGCGTGATGCGCTTGCCTTCGTGCGCCTTGGTGCCCTTGCCCCACAGGGCCCGGATCGTCTCGATCGCCGCCTCCAGCTGGTCGAGCCGCTCAGCCGGTGGGGGAAGGGCAGGCCGAACGCGAGGTGCTCGCGTTCCCACCACCCGGCGCCGAGCCCGACGAAGGCCCGACCGCCCGACAGCACATCAAGAGTGGCAACGGTTTTCGCGATGATGCCAGGCGCGCGGAAGGTCACCGGAGTGACGAGGGTGCCGAGCCGGAGGTTCGTGCCGAGCCCGGCGAGCAGGCCCAGCGTCACCCATGGCTCGGGAATCGGCTCCCAGGCCCGGTCCACCTGCGGGATCTGGATGAGGTGGTCCATCAGGGCGATGCCACCGAATCCGTGGTGGTCCGCTGCGAGGGCGATCGAGCGCAGCCAGCCGGCCGGGTCCTCGCCCCAGGGGAAGCGGGATACCTGGAGGACCACCTCCAGACCGAGGTCTCCCGAGCCAGCTCTCGACCTGGCTCCCGACGTCTCGGCTGCCAGGGTGGGAGCCGGGGCGGCAGCGGCGCTGGACGGCGACCCGTCGACGACGGTCCGGACCTCGTCCCAGCCCTCGCCGTCGATGACCTTCCGAACGCGCGCGAAGTTGGTCACCTGTTGACCGAGAACCGCGGCTGGGACCGGCCGGTCGCGCTGTGAGTTGCGCTCCCGGCATGCGGCGACGTCGGTCTCGAAAAGGACTGCCACGCATGGAAGTCCGGCCGCTCGGCCTTGTTCGCGGAAACGCTCGCGCAGGTCCGGGTCGAGACCGAGCGTGTCGATGACGACGGTGAGTCCGCGGCGCGACCTCGCGGCGACGATCTGGTGCAGCAGGGCGAAGGCGTCGGCCGAGGCGTCCAGGTCGAACTCGCCGCTCCCGACGACGGCGCGCAGGGCGTCCGATGACACGACCTCCTGCTGGCGGTAGTGCCGGGCAGCCCATGTCGACTTGCCCGCACCGCTCGGGCCGACCAGCACCACGAGCGCGGGGTCGGGCAGGGATGCGGCTGTGGTCAGGCCTCTGCCCTCGGGGCGTGGCTCACGAGCCCGACGAGGTTGCCCTCGCTGTCGCGGATGAACGCCATCCACTCGTCACTGCCGGCCGGCCCGAGGGTGTCGTCCGTGTGGCTGAAGATGACGTGCGGCTCGGACTCGACGACCACGCCCTCGGCGCGGAGCTCCTCGATGCGGGTCGCGACGTCCTCGACGGCCAGGTAGAACATGGCCGAGGTCGCGGCGGTCTCGAGGAGCAGCCGGGTCCCGTCGCCGAGGCCGAAGAACAGCAGCCCGGGCGGGTCGAAGCGGGCCAGGGGAGGTGATCCGAGCAGCCGTTCGTAGAACGCCGCCGCGCGGTCGAGGTCCTCAGCTTGCTGGGCCACCTGCGCCAGGCCTGTTCCACCTGTCATCGCACCCACCTCCTGGGCGCGAATCTACTGCTGGGCGGTGCGTCGCCGCTCGAGGATGGCGGCGGCCACCTCGTGCGGATGGGTCTCGGGGAGCCAGTGTCCGGCGTCGAGCTCGACGAAGGTGTAGTCGGCGGCTACCTGGTCGCGAGTGCGCTCGGCCGCAGCCCTGCCCAGTGCAGGGTCGTGTCGGCCCCACACGTAGGAGGTGGGGGTCGAGATCCGGCGCGCGATGTCGGACCCGTCAGAGGCATTGCGGCGCAACGGAATTGCTCGATACCAGCCCAGCCCGCCACGGGCCATCCCCGGGCGCCGGAACCGCGCGGCATACCTCTGCACGTCCTGCTCGGGCAGGCCCGAGCGGCGCAGGGCCACGGGGAGGCGCCGGCGCAGGACCAGCTCGGGGACGACCGGCACCTGGAAGGCGGCCATGTACCAGCTGCGCCGCGCCTGGTCCGCGTGACGCATCGCCCAGGCGATGGCGCGGTGGTGCGGCGTGGACACCACGGTCAGACTGAGCAGGCGTTCGGGGTGGCGCTCGGCGAAGGCCCACGCGACCGAGCCGCCCCAGTCGTGACCCACCAGGTGCACGCGGGACTCGCCCAACGCGTCGACGAGGGCGAGCACGTCGGCCACCAGCTCGGGCATGCGATAG
Source organism: uncultured Actinomycetota bacterium (assembly GCA_963740865.1). GTDB lineage: Bacteria > Actinomycetota > Actinomycetes > Actinomycetales > Dermatophilaceae > Pedococcus. The sequence goes on along the minus strand of CAVUGH010000022.1, from coordinate 63,734 downwards.
GCCGTCCGTCCCCTCGGCTGCGCGCCCGGCGAGTAGCCGCGCTGGTCGGGGGCCACCACCCGCAGGCCCGCCTCGGTGAGGAGCGGCGTCACCTGGGCCCACGCGTGCCGGTCCTGGGGCCAGCCGTGCAGCAGCACCGCGACGTCGTCCCCGCCGCCGCTGTCGCCGACGTCGAAGACCAGGCCGTCCCGCATGAACTGCTCCACCCGGCGAACCTATCCGCGGCCCCGCAGGCGGGTCGGGGCGGGGGAGCGGCGGGGTGGGCAGCCATGGTGTGGCCGGGCCGGACATCATGGGGCTGTGCCGATCTTCCACTTCCACCACGAGTGGACCCTGCCTGCCACCCCGGAGCGGGTCTTCGCCGCGCTCGCCGATGTGGAGCGGTATGCCGCGTGGTGGCCACAGGTGCGGTCCGCAGAACGCATTGACGACGAGTCGGGCCGCACCCACATCCGCAGCTTCCTGCCGTACACGCTCCACCTGGTGCTGCGCCGACAGGTGGAGGAGCGATCGAGCGGGCACCTGAAGGTCCTGGTGAGCGGCGACCTCGAGGGCTGGTGCGAGTGGCGAGTTCGCCCTGGTGACAACGGAACTGGTGTCAGCGTCGCGGAGTTCGACCAGGAGGCCATCGTCACGCCGATGCTGCTGGCACGGACCGCGCGGGTGACGGGTCCGCTGCTGCGAGCCAACCACGCGTGGATGATGCGGTCCGGGCGCGCCGGGCTGGCGGACTACCTGGTTCAGAGCCCGTGAGCCCGCTTGTACGCCTCCCACACCACCTTGGTGACCTACGGCCCGTCGTCCGGCTGCCGGTTGGCCAGCCCGTTCAGTCCCAGGTAGTAGTCGCCGATCTGGTGCTGCGCCTCGGTTGACAGGTCGGGATCGCTGGTTGCGACGGCGTGGATGTGCCAGTCCCAGTCGCCTTGCGACGGGCTGCGCAGCCTGGCGGCGAAGCCCACCTTGCGCAGCTCGCGGACGGCCGTGACGCGCTGGGTCGAGGTCATGTTGTCGACGTGGATGTCGACGGCGCCACCACCCGCGTGGGTGCCGGCCGAGCTGGGGTCGGACGTCGAGTACGACCCCTGCTCCATCACCAGGTTCTGGGCGATGTGGGCCTGTCCTTCGACGAGCATCGCCTTGGTCCGGGCATTGACCGTCACGCCGTGGAAGGTCGTCCGCGCGCCGGGCTGGACCACTCGCGTCACCGTGAACCTGCCGGAGCCGAGCGTGGTGAGCGACGCAGAGCCGGGGAGCCCGTTGGCTGCCAGCCCGCTGTAGCCCAGCTGTCGCTGCCACGCGGCATACGCCGTGACCGTCGTCGTGCCGAAGTGTCCGTCGACGTAGCTCGCTGCGAGCAGGCCCTCGTCGGCGAGGGCGCCCTCGACCGCCAGCACGCTTGCCTTGGCGCCGGTCGTGATCCCCTGGTCGGGCTTGCGGGGGTCCCACTGGGCAGCGAGCAGCAGCGCCTCCATGTCCACGACGGTGGCCGCCGACGCGGAGCCCACCACCCCCACCCCGGACGCTCCTGCGAGCAGCGTGGCTGCCCCGCCGAGGAGCACTGCCCTGCGGTTGATGTCCATCTGCGATGTCCCCTCGTAGCCGGTTTGTCCCGGTTGACGCTAGGGGAGTTTCCAGATGCCGCACCTGGGGACCGCTGCCCCGCTCGGTCGCGGCGCCCCGTGTCCTGACCCATGGCGCCCGTGGGGTGACCCGTGGCGTCACCCGTGGCGCTCGTGCGGCCGGGGGTGCGAGACAATCGGGCGTGACCAAGCCCGCCGCCCAGTTCGACCTCGGCGGACGGCGGGCGTGGATCGTGTATGCCGCGTCGGTGTCCGTCTACATCCTGGCGGTCTTCCACCGCAGCTCCCTCGGAGTGGCGGGGCTGCTCGCCAGCGAGCGCTTCGACATCGCGGCCACCCAGCTGTCCGTCTTCACGATGGTGCAGCTGCTCGTCTACGCCGCCATGCAGATCCCGGTGGGTGCGCTGCTCGACCGGTTCGGGCCCAAGCGGCTGCTGCTGTGCGGGGTCACCCTGATGACCGTCGCGCAGCTGGGCTTCGCCTTCGCCGACGTGTTCGCGATCGGCATCGTGACCCGGGTGTTCGTGGGGATCGGCGACGCCATGGTGTTCATCCCGCTGCTGCGCATCGTGGCCCTGTGGTTTCCGCCGCTGCGCATCCCGATGGTCACCCAGGTCACCGGGCTCCTCGGGCAGCTGGGTGCCCTCACCGCGGCGACGCCACTCGTGTTCGCGCTCCACAAGTGGGGCTGGACGCCGTCGTATGCGGGAGCGGCATTGTTCGGCGTCGTCCTGGGGGCCATCGTCCTGGTCGTCGTGCGGGACTCGCCCAACCCGGACCACGAGCTCGACCAGATCAAGGTCCGGGCTCTCGCCCGCAGCGTCCGGGCCGCCTGGCGGACCCCGGGGACGCGGCTCGGCCTGTGGTCGCACTTCTCCGCGCAGTTCGGGGCGACGGTGTTCGCGCTGCTGTGGGGTTACCCCTTCCTCGTCGCCGGACAGGGGCTGTCGCCCAAGGCGGCCGGCATCCTGCTGATGCTGATGACCGTGACGACGGTGGTGAGCAGCCCGCTCATCGGCGGGTTCGTCACGAAGTACCCGTTCTCGCGCTCGACCCTCATCCTCGGGATCGTCTTTTCGATCATGACCGTCTGGGCGGTGGTCCTGCTGTGGCCGGGGAGGGCGCCGCTGCCGCTGCTCGTGGTGCTCGTCGTCATCACCGCCGTCGGAGGTCCCGGGTCGCTGGTGGGCTTCGACCTGGCCCGCACCTTCAACCCGCCCACCCGGCTCGGGAGCGCCACCGGGATCGTCAACGTCGGTGGCTTCCTCGCGTCGCTCTCGACCGTGACCCTGATCGGGATCATCCTCGACCGGGTGGCGCCCGGCGGTCCGAGCACCTACGACGTGGACACCTTCCGGGCCGCGATGTCGGTCCAGTACCTCGTCTGGGGCGCCGGTGTCGTGCAGATCCTGAGGTACCGCCGCAAGACCCGGCGGGCCCTGTGGGACAGCGATCCGGGCGCCTATGCCGCCCTGCGATCCGGCGAGTCCATCACCCCCTGACCCGCACCCCAGGTTCGCACTTCTGGCCGCCTGTGCCGCACCTCGGGGGATATCGAGGGGTTTGGTGCCAGATGGGTGGCCACCAGTGGAGTGAGCGGGCGGGGCCTCGAGGGGGCCCGTAGGGCCTCTCACCTGCGAAAACGCCGATTTCGTTACCTATTCGTGATCCGTTCTGGACAGGTGATCGAAGGATCGCCGCAGCCTGCTGAAAAACATCCGTGTAACTCCCGGAACTACACGCCTGTCATTTCGCGAACTGGCCCGTAAGGCGTGGGATTTGTGTGACGAGAGTGTCCGGAGTGAAACCCGGCTCTAGTCTCGTGCGGCTGCCACCAACCCGCCCGGCCACCCGATCCGAGAGGCATTCCCCCGTGCCGAACGTCCACTCCGCCCGACGCGCACTGCGCACCGGCGCGACCCTCTGCACGGTGGCGATCCTGGCCGTCACCACGGCGCTGTCCGCCTCGGCCGACCCGGACCCGGTGTACCCGTCCAAGGCGCAGGTCGACAAGGCGCAGTCCGCCGTCGCCACCACGTCCGGCAAGGTCTCCAGCCTCGACGCGCAGTACGCCGCCGCAAGTGCGCAGCTGAGCCAGGTGCAGGACCGTGCAGGCGCCGCCGCCGAGGCCTACAACGGGGCCGTCTACGAGCTCGACAAGCGCACGGCCGAGACCACCGCCGCCAAGAAGCGGGCCGCCCAGGCGCAGGAGGTCGCGGACGCAGCGGCCCTGCAGGTGCGTCGCTACGCGGCCAGCGTCTACCAGCAGGGCGGCAACCTCGGTGAGCTGGAGGCCTACCTCTCCAGCACCGGCCCGCAGGACCTGATGGACCGCGCCACCGCCCTCGAGGCCGTGAGCGACGCCCGGACCCGCACCCTCCAGCAGGCAGCGGCCTCCTCGATCGTCGCCGACACCATGCGTCAGCAGGCCGCCCGGGCCGAAGCCGCGCAGGTCAAGGCCGCACAGGCCGCCGAGCAGGCTCGCAACGCCGCGCAGGCCCAGGCCGACCAGGCCGAGGCCGCAGCGGCCCAGATCCAGCAGCAGCAGAACGCCCTCACCGTGCAGCTGGCCAGCCTGCGCAAGACCTCGGTCGACCTCGAGAAGCAGCGCCAGGACGGGCTCGCCGCCGCAGCCGTCGCGCGCGCCGCCGCTGCCGAGGCCGCCCGTCAGGCCCGCCTCGCCGACGAGCGCGCCAAGGCCGCTCGCACCGCGGCCGCCCGGAAGGCGGCCCAGCAGGCCGCAGCCCGTGCCGCCGCCGAGGCCGCCCGTCAGAAGGCCGCCGCCGAAGCCGCCGAGAGGGCGGCCGAAGAGGCGTCTCACCAGCAGCAGAACCAGCCCAAGCCGAAGCCCGAGCCGGACAACCCGCCGCCTCCGCCGCCGTCCACGAACGGTGGGGTCTCCGCCGTCATCAGCTACGCCCGGGCCCAGATCGGCAAGCCCTACCAGTGGGGCGGTGCCGGCCCGAACACCTTCGACTGCTCCGGTCTGACGATGCGCGCCTGGCAGCGGGCCGGCGTCAGCCTGTCGCACTACACCGGCGCCCAGTGGGGCGAGACCTCACGGGTGGCCATCAGCGACCTGCGCCCCGGGGACCTCGTGTTCTTCGGCAGCTCCGGCCCCAGCAGCCACCACGTGGGTCTCTACATCGGTGGCGGCCAGATGATCGAGGCGCCCTACACCGGGGCCAACGTCCGCTACGCGTCGATCTACCGCTCCGACCTCGTCTCCTATGGCGGCCGTCCCTAGCTCCCGCAGCGGCAACCGCCCGCCCCGGTGGGCCGTGCCCGCAGCTGCCGTCCGCGGCATACCTGCACCCCCCAAACACCAGGCCCCCTGGCTGACGTCACGTCGCCTGGGGGCCTGTGTATGCCGCGTGCGCGCCGCACGCGCGCCGGCTCACTCGGTGGGGGGCTTGGCCTCGGACATCGGCTCGGCGTGCACGTCGGGCATCCGCCAGCGGGCGGTGGTCAGGCCGGCCTCCTTCGCGCGCTGGATCGCCTCGCGCACCACGCGCTCGGCCTCCTCGCGGCCGGCCCAGTGGGCGCCCTCGACGGACTTGCCGGGCTCGAGGTCCTTGTAGGTCTCGAAGAAGTGCTGGATCTCGAGGCGGTCGAAGCTGCTGACCTGCTCGAGGTCGACGAGGTGGGCCTGGCGCGGGTCGCCCGCGGGGACGCAGAGGATCTTGTCGTCGCCGCCGGCCTCGTCACGCATGTGGAACATCCCGATCGGGCGGACCCGCACCAGGCAGCCGGGGAAGGTCGGCTCCTCGAGCAGCACCAGCGCGTCGAGCGGGTCGCTGTCCTCACCGAGGCTGTCCTCGACATAGCCGTAGTCGGCGGGGTAGCGCGTGGAGGTGAACAGCAGCCGGTCCAGCCGAATGCGGCCCGTCTCGTGGTCGACCTCGTACTTGTTGCGATGCCCCTTGGGGATCTCGATGGTGACGTCGAACTCCACGACGATGTCCCTTCCGTAGTGCGCATGCCTGAGACTGTCTGCGCGTGCCTATGACCTAGGCTCGCGGCTAAGTGTTCCGTATGACGCAAGTCCAGCGCTGAGGGGGTCGAGTGCGTCGCATCCTCGCCGCCCTGGTGGCCGTCGCGGTGCTCGCAGTGGCGTACGGCACCCTCGACGTGTTCGACATCGTGCCCGGGATCCTGACCCGTGACCAGCCTCGGGCCCAACCGACCCCGACGGCGACAACGGGCACGGCGACACCCACCACGGTCGCCGTCCCCACGGTCAACGCCGCCGCCCAGCCTCTCGAGCCCGCGTCCGCGAGCGCGCCCATCCCGGACCCGGCGGCCCTGGCCAAGGCGCTGGCCACCGTCGTCGCCGACCCGGCACTGCGTCCCGGGCCAGGGATCGTGGTGCGCGATGCCTTCACCGGGCAGACCCTCCTGAGCAAGGACGCCACCAAGCCCCGCGTGCCGGCCTCGACAGCCAAGCTGCTCACCGCCCTCGCGGTCGGCACCACCCTCGACCCGCTGGGCACGCTTCCCACGAGGGTGGTTCAGGGTGCCCGAGCCAACGAGCTCGTGCTCGTCGCCGGCGGCGACACCATGCTGGCCAGGGGCAAGGGGACGCCGACCGCGGTCGAGGGGCGTGCCGGCCTGGGCGACCTGGCCAGCCAGGTGGCCTCGGCACTGCAGGGCGCGGGGACTACCAAGGTCACCCTGCGACTGGACACCACCTACGCCAAGGGCCCGCGCTGGGCGCCGGGGTGGAGCCAGGCCGACGTCAACGCCGGCTACACCGGCGGCGTCTCGATGCTGGGCCTGGCCGGCCAGCGGGCCGTGCCGTTCAAGCCGGCACCGCGCAACCCCGAGGCGGCGACCGGTGCGGCGTTCGTGGGCGCCCTGGCCAAGGCCGGCATCACGGCCACCCTCGCCCCCGAGTCCACCTGGTCCACGAAGGTGCCCGCGGGCGCCACCGAGCTGGGGCGGGTGGAGTCGGCCCCCATCGGCGACATCCTCGCCCTCGCCCTCGACGACAGCGACAACGCCCTCACCGAGGGACTGGCGCGGCAGGCGGCGGTGAAGTCGGGCGGTACGACGAGCTTCGCCGCGGCCGTCTCGTTCGTGACCAAGGCGGTGCAGGCGCAGGGAGTGGACCTCACAGGAGTGCGGCTCAAGGACACCAGCGGGCTCACCTCCGGTCAGGCGATCCCGCCGCAGGTGCTCTCCGACGTGCTCCAGCTCGGGGCCGACGGGTCGGTCCCGGCGATGCAGGACACCGTCGCGCGGCTGCCCGTGGCGGGCCTGTCCGGCACGCTGGCTACCAGGTTCCACGCGAAGAGCACCCGGGCCGTCGCGGGCGTGGCCCGCGCCAAGACCGGCACCCTCACCGGGGTCAGCGCCATGGCCGGAACCGTGATCGACGCCGACGGGCGGGTGCTGTCCTTCGTCGTCCAGGCTGACGGCCTCCCGGGTGGGGTCGGAACCCTCAATGCCCGGGCGGCGTTGGACCGCTTCGTGGCGGTGCTCGCGACCTGCGGGTGTCCCTGACCTACCGTGAGGGGATGACCGTGCCCGACGCCGCAGTTCCGCAGGCCACCCGCTATGTCGACTGGCAGTTCGCCAAGGCCACCGGCACCCGGCTGGTCCCGGCCGGACCCAAGGTGACGGTGGCGGAGGCCGCTGAGGTCGTCGCGTCGGTGCGGGCCGCCGCCTACCGGGCCCAGCAGCCAGTGGCCGAGACCGCTCGGTTGCACGCCCCGGGCGACGCCCCCGGGCCGGTCGTCGTCGACCGCCGCACCTGGATCTCGCTCAACGCCGACTCGATGTCAGCGCTGATGGATCCCGTCTTCGGCAAGCTCGTCGACAGTCAGAAGACCGCGCCGAACCAGACGATGCAGGCCATCGGCGGCAAGGTCACCGGTGGGGAGGCCGGAGCGCTGCTCGCCTTCATGTCGAGCAAGGTCCTCGGCCAGTACGACCTCGCACCGGGTGGCACGCCCCAGCTGATGCTCGTGGCCCCAAACCTCGTCCAGGTCGAGCGCGAGCTCGGCGTCGACCCGGCCGACTTCCGGCTCTGGGTCTGCATGCACGAGGAGACCCACCGCGTGCAGTTCACCGCGGTGCCGTGGCTGCGGGACCACATGGTCGAACGGGTCCGCACCCTCGCAACGGACCTGGTGCCCGACCCCGAGTCCTTGCAGGAGACGCTGTCCCGGCTCGGCAAGCAGCTGCCGGATGCGCTCAAGAGCGGGGGCGCCGGTCTCACCGACCTCATCGCCTCGCCCGAGCAGCGCGCCAAGCTCGCCGAGGTCACCGCGGTCATGTCGCTGCTCGAAGGCCACGCGGACGTCGTCATGGACGAGGTCGGTCCGCAGATCATCCCGTCGGTCGCGCAGATCCGGAGCAAGTTCAACGAACGCCGCAAGGGAGTCGGTGCCTTCGACCGGGTGCTGCGCCGGCTGCTCGGGCTCGAGGCCAAGATGCGGCAGTACCGAGACGGTGCGGTCTTCGTCCGCGAGGTGACCGACGCCGTCGGCACGGACGGCTTCAACCGCATCTGGGAGTCGCCCGAGACGCTGCCGTTGCCGGCCGAGATCGCCACACCCTCGGCCTGGGTAGCCCGGGTCCACGGCTGACCAGTGACCGCACCCGGATCCCGGTGGGCGTGAGGTGAGCGGCCCGCACCCGGCCACCGCAGCCATCAGGGTCGCCGTTCGCGCGGCCCTTGCGGAGTGCGACCCGGGCGACCTCGTCCTGGTCGCCTGCAGCGGCGGAGCGGACTCCCTCGCCCTCGCTGAGGCTGCGGCGTTCGTGGCCGACACCGAGCAGCGGAGGGTCGGCGCAGTGATCGTGGACCACCAGCTTGCGCAGGGTTCGGAGAGAGTCGCGCGGTCGGTGCACGACCAGTGCCGCGCGCTCGGCCTCGACCCCGTCGTGGTCCGAGCAGTGTCCGTCGCGGAGCGACGCGCCGGGGGCCTCGAGGCGGCAGCCCGTGAGGCGCGCTATGCCGCCCTAGAAGCCGTGGCCAAGGAGACTGGCGCGGTGGTGGTGCTTCTCGGCCACACCCGCGACGACCAGTCCGAGCAAGTGCTCCTCGGCCTGGTCCGAGGTTCCGGTGCCAGGTCCCTCGCCGGTATGCCGCGGGCCCGTGACCGCTACCGGCGTCCCCTCCTGGCCGTGTCCCGGGAGCAGACCCGCGCCTCGTGCCTTGCCGAGGGGCTCACCTGGTGGGACGACCCGATGAACGAGGACCCCGCCTTCACCCGGGTCCGCGCGCGGCGGGCCCTCGTCGACCTCGAGCGCGACCTCGGTCCCGGGGTCGCCGCCGCGCTCGCCCGCACCGCCGACCAGCTTCGCGAGGATGCCGACCACCTCGACGCGCTCGCCGAGGCTGCGGTGGTGTCCCTGGGTGCCGACCCGTGGCCCGTGGAGGACCTGCTGTCCCTGCCGCGCGCGGTCCGCACGCGGGTCTGGCGGCGTCTCGCCGTCGCGGCCGGTGCGCCGGCCGGGCAGGTGAGCACCCGGCATACCGAGGCGTGTGACGCGCTGCTCACGCGCTGGCACGGGCAGGGACCGGTCAGCCTGCCCGGCTCCCTGGTCATGACCCGCAGCGAAGGGCGGGTATCCATCGCCGCCTCGCCTCGGGTTGAATAGCCCCGCACCCGCACGACCAGTACCCCCAACCACCAGGAGTAGAGCCGTGGACGCTGCCCACATGGGAGCCGATCTCGAGAAGGTCCTCATCACCGAGGACCAGATCCTCACCAGGCTCGACGAGCTGGCCACCGAGATCTGGGCGGAGTACGAAGGCAAGGACCTGCTGCTGGTCGGGGTCCTCAAGGGCGCCGTCATGGTGATGGCCGACCTGTCCCGCGCGCTCCCCGGCACCGCCCCGGTCGACTGGATGGCCGTGTCGTCCTACGGCTCGGGCACCAAGTCCTCGGGTGTCGTCCGCATCCTCAAGGACCTCGACACCGACATCACCGGCAAGCACGTCCTCATCGTCGAGGACATCGTCGACTCGGGCCTGACCCTGTCGTGGATCAAGGCCAACCTCGAGTCCCGTTCGCCTGCCTCGGTGGAGATCTGCACGCTGCTGCGCAAGCCCGAGGCGGCCAAGGTCGAGATCGACGTCAAGTGGGTGGGTTTCGACATCGCCAACGAGTTCGTCGTGGGCTACGGACTCGACTACGCCGAGAACTACCGCAACCTGCGCGAAGTGGGCACCCTCGCCCCCCACGTCTACGCCTGAGGAGCATCCGTACCCAGGCGTGAGATGAACCCGGGTCGATGCCCGCGGCGCCGTGCACGGCTACGCCTGAGGCGTACCGGGGGCGCACCCGGAACACCGCGTCCATCCGGGTCGTTGTCCAGCACGAGCCACCGGAGCACTGCGTAGTACCGTCGTGGTAGAGCCGAGCCCAGGCCGGGCCCCGGCACACAGCGTGAGCGAGCAGGAGGAACGGGGCGGCCAGCCCCGCTACACACATGGATTTCAAGCGCATCCTTCGGGCCCCGTTGTTCTGGGTCGTCGCCGTCATCGCGATCACGTTGATGGTCTTCAGCCTCAGCGACGCCGGCGGCTACACGCGGATCGACACCTCCGCCGCACAGCAGCTCATCACCGAGAAGAAGGTGGAGCGCGCCGTCGTCACGAACAACGAGGTGGTCGACCTCGACCTCAAGAAGGGCGTGACCTACTCCGACGGCAAGAGCATCAAGAACGCGACCAAGGTCCGCACGCAGTACGTCGAAGCGGCTGGTCCCACGTTCATCAAGCTCCTCGAGGACAACGCGCCGCCCGGACGCATCAACCAGGTCAACAAGGACACCAACCCGCTGCTCGCGCTGCTGGGTTCGCTGCTGCCGATCATCATCCTGCTCGGCCTCTTCTGGTTCCTGATGAACCAGATGCAGGGTGGCGGCTCGCGCGTCATGCAGTTCGGCAAGTCCAAGGCAAAGCTCGCCACCAAGGACACCCCCAAGGTCACCTTCGCTGACGTCGCAGGCGCTGACGAGGCCGTGGAGGAGCTCCACGAGATCAAGGAGTTCCTCGCCGAGCCGGCGAAGTTCCTCGCCGTGGGCGCCAAGATCCCCAAGGGCGTCCTGCTCTACGGCCCTCCCGGCACCGGCAAGACCCTGCTCGCGCGCGCCGTCGCCGGCGAGGCAGGGGTGCCGTTCTACTCGATCTCCGGTTCGGACTTCGTCGAGATGTTCGTCGGTGTCGGTGCGAGCCGCGTGCGTGACCTGTTCGAGCAGGCCAAGGCCAACGCCCCCGCCATCGTCTTCGTCGACGAGATCGACGCCGTCGGTCGCCACCGTGGCGCCGGCCTCGGTGGTGGGCACGACGAGCGCGAGCAGACCCTCAACCAGCTGCTCGTCGAGATGGACGGGTTCGACGTCAAGACCAACGTCATCCTGATCGCCGCGACCAACCGCCCCGACATCCTCGACCCGGCCCTGCTGCGTCCCGGCCGGTTCGACCGGCAGATCGCCGTCGAGGCGCCCGACATGATCGGCCGCCACCGCATCCTCGAGGTGCACTCCCAGGGCAAGCCGATGGCCACCGGGGTCGACCTGCTGGCCGTCGCCCGCCGGACGCCCGGCTTCACCGGCGCCGACCTCGCCAACGTGCTCAACGAGGCCGCCCTGCTCACCGCCCGCAGCGACGGCAAGCTGATCGACGACGCCGCCCTCGACGAGGCCATCGACCGTGTCATCGCCGGCCCGCAGAAGCGCACCCGGATCATGTCCGCCAAGGAGCGCAAGATCACGGCCTACCACGAGGGTGGGCACGCCATCGTGGCCGCGGCCATGAACCACCTCGACCCCGTGACCAAGGTGACGATCCTGCCCCGTGGCCGCGCGCTCGGCTACACGATGGTGATGCCGACCGACGACAAGTACTCCACCACCCGCAACGAGATCCTCGACCAGCTGTCCTACGCGATGGGCGGGCGGGTCGCCGAGGAGGTCGTCTTCCACGACCCCACCACGGGTGCCTCGAACGACATCGAGAAGGCCACCGGCATGGCCCGCAAGATGGTCACCGAGTACGGCATGAGCGAGCGCGTCGGCGCCATCAAGCTGGGCTCATCAGGGGGCGAGGTATTCCTCGGCCGCGACATGGGTCACCAGCGCGACTACTCCGAAGAGGTCGCGAGCGTCGTCGACGAAGAGGTGCGCAAGCTGATCGACGCCGCCCACGACGAGGCGTGGCACGTGATCAACGACAACCGCGACATCCTCGACAGCCTGGTCCTCGACCTGCTCGAGCACGAGACGCTCAACGCCAAGGAGCTCGCGGCCATCTTCGAGCCGATCCGCAAGCGGCCGCTGCGCCCGACCTGGCTGTCCAGCGAGACCCGCTTCCTCTCCGACCAGCCGCCGGTCCTGACCCCGGCCGAGAAGGCCGCCCAGAACGGTTCGGCCCCGATCCTGGAAGCCGCGGGCAGCAACCGCCAGACCGCTGAGGCGATCGACAAGGCGGCCGAGGCCGGCGCGGTCAAGGCTCCGGAGGAGCACCCGCCCACCCAGGTGATCGAGATCCCCGAGGGTGGCCAGGTCGATCCGAATGGCCACTGAGGGCAAGCCTCACGTGGTGGACCAGCCGCGTGCCGAGGCGGCCGTTCGTGAGCTGCTGATCGCCATCGGCGAGGACCCCGACCGTGAGGGGCTCGTCGAGACGCCGGCCCGGGTGGCGCGGGCCTACGGCGAGTTCTTCGCCGGGCTGTCCCTCGACGCCGCGCAGGTCCTGTCCAAGACGTTCCGGATCGACCACGAGGAGATGATCCTGGTGCGCGACATCGAGGTCTACTCGATGTGCGAGCACCACCTCGTGCCCTTCCACGGCGTCGCCCACGTCGGGTACATCCCCGCCAGGGACGGCCGCGTGACCGGTCTGTCCAAGCTGGCCAGGCTGGTCGAGATGTACGCCCGCCGACCGCAGGTGCAGGAGCGGCTCACGACCCAGGTGGCCGACTCGCTCGTCACGCACCTCGGCGCCCAGGGCGTCATGGTCATCGTCGAGTGCGAGCACCTCTGCATGTCGATGCGGGGCATCCGCAAGCCGGGGTCGCGAACCATCACCTCCGCCGTCCGCGGCCAGCTGCGCGACCCCGCGACCCGGGCCGAGGCCATGGCGCTGCTCCTGGGTGGCAAGCGGTGAGCGGACGCGAACTCTCGCGCCCCTCCTCCACCAAGCTTCCCGGCATACTCACGGCGTCCAAGGCGCCACGGCTGCTCGGCAACCTGACCTATCTCGTCGGCACGGTCGACCTGCTGACCGGGCTGCTGCACTCCTGGCGGCTGCACCTGCACGGCCTGACCGAGGTGCTGCCCGGGGCACTGTCCGACGCGGCCGCGGCGGCCACCGTCGTGTCCGGGATCTTCCTGATCGTGCTCGGTCACTCGCTCAAGCGCCGCAAGCGTCGGGCCTGGCGGGCCGCCGTCGGTCTGCTCGCCCTGTCGGTCGTCCTGCACGTGATCAAGACAGAACCCGCCTCTGCTGCCATCTCGCTCGTCGGGCTGGGTCTGCTCGTCCGGGACCGTGCCCAGTTCCGGGCCCTCGGTGACCCCACCACGCGGTGGCGGGCGGTGCGCGCGTTCGTCGTGCTGCTCGTCGTCTCCGTCGCGGCCGGCGCGCTGGTCATCTGGCTCAACCGGCGCGACATCGTCGGCGGCTTCCCCGGGCTGGGAGGGTTCGTGCAGCAGCTGGGGCTGGGCATGGTCGGCGCCACCGGGCCGCTGGAGTTCACCCGGGACCGGGCGGCCGACATCGTGGGGTCGCTGCTGCTCGGGCTCGGGTTGATGACGCTGCTCACCCCGGCCTACCTCGCCCTGCGTCCAGCCGAGCCCAGGCCGTCCCTGACCGATGACGACGTGGCCAGGATCCGCGCCCTCGTCGACCGCCAGGGCGACTCGCTGGCGTACTTCAACACCCGCCGCGACAAGTCGGTGATCTGGTCGTCGTCGGGCAAGTCCGCGATCGCCTACCGCGTGGTGTCCGGCGTGATGCTCGCGAGCGGCGACCCCGTCGGCGACCCGGAGGCGTGGCCCGGCGCCATCCAGGCGTTCCTGGCCGAGGCAGGGGCCCACGCCTGGACCCCCGCCGTCCTCGGGTGCTCCGAACACGCCGGCACCGTGTGGGTGCGCGAGACCGGCTACACCGCGCTCGAGCTCGGCGACGAGGCCGTCGTCGACACGGCGACGTTCACGCTCGAGGGCCGTCCCATGCGCAACGTCCGCCAGATGGTGGGCCGGGTCGCGCGGGCCGGGTATGCCGTGGACGTGTGCCGGGTGCGCGACGTCACCACCGGGGTGCGCGAGCGCGCGATGGCCGATGCGGCGTCGTGGCGGTCCAGCGCCACCGAGCGCGGGTTCTCCATGGCGCTCGGCCGGCTGCTCGACGAGAGCGATCCCGACTGCGTCTTCGTGGCGGCACGGCAGGATGGGGTGGTGCGCGCATTCCTGCAGTTCGTCCCCTGGGGTCCCGACGGGATGTCCCTGGACGTGATGCGACGTGACTCGACCGCCGAGGCGGGGGTCAACGAGCTGATGATCACCGAGGCCCTGGCGGCTGCTCCCAAGCTGGGTGTGCACCGCGTGTCGCTCAACTTCGCGGCGTTCCGCTCGGTGCTCGAACGCGGCGGCAAGCTGGGCGCGGGCCCGGTCCTCAAGTCGTGGCGACGGGTGCTGTTGTTCGCCTCGCGCTGGCTCCAGATCGAGAGCCTCTACCGCTTCAACGCCAAGTTCCAGCCGCAGTGGCAGCCCCGGTTCCTCGTATACCCCTCGGGGTCGGACCTCCCCCGAGTCGGGCTGGCCGCTCTCGAGGCGGAGGCCTTCCTGACCTGGCCCACCTTGGGCCGGCTCGGGGGTGGCGCGTGACCGTGGCACCCGGAGCTGAGGCTGGAGCTGCGGCTGGGGCTGGGACTGGAGCCGGAGGCAGTGCCCTGGCCGGAGGCGGACGCGGAGGCGGACGCGGAGGCGTGGCCGGAGGCGGGCCCGGCGCGGTCGCCTGGCCGCTACGTCGGTCCGACGGCCTGCCCGTGGTGATGGGCGTGGTCAACGTGACCCCCGACTCGTTCAGCGATGGCGGCCAGTGGTTCGAGCCGTCGGCGGCGATCGAGCACGGTCACGAGCTGATGGCGCAGGGCGCCGACATCCTCGACGTGGGTGGGGAGTCGACGCGGCCCGGTGCGGAGCGTCCTTCGGTGGCCGAGGAGAAGCGCCGGGTGCTGCCCGTGGTGGCTGCCCTGGCAGCCGCTGGAGCAGTCGTGTCGGTGGACACCATGCGCGCCGAGGTCGCCGCGGAGGCGCTCGCCGCCGGGGCATGCATCATCAACGACGTGAGCGGCGGCATGGCCGACCCGGACATGGCCGGGCTGGTCGCCGCGGCCGGGGTGCCGTTCGTCGCGATGCACTGGCGAGGGCACAGCGTCGACATGCAGTCCCGGGCGGTCTACGACGACGTGGTGGCCGACGTGGTCGCCGAGCTGTGGCGGCGGGCCGGTGAGCTGGTGGCGGCCGGGATCGCGGCCGACCGGATCGTGCTCGACCCCGGCTTTGGTTTCGCCAAGCTGACGGGGCACAACTGGTCGCTCCTGCGCGGGCTCGACCGCCTGCTGGAGCTCGGCCACCCGATCCTGGTGGGCACCTCACGCAAGACCTTCCTCGGCCGACTGGGTGTCCCAACGGGCGGTGAGCCGCGCGACCCGTTGGACCGCGACCCGGCCACCGCAGCCACGTCCATGCACGCCGCGCGACTGGGAGCCTGGGGCGTGCGCGTCCACCACATCCCGTCCACGCTCGATGCCATGCGGGTCGCCCGCGCCATCCAGGACGCTCAGTGACTCGGCCAGCGGTGACACAGGTAGCAGTGACGCCGGCAACACTCAACGAGGGGCACCAGTGACGGATCAGATTGTCCTCAAGGGCATTTCGGCCAAGGGTTTCCACGGGGTCCTCGACTTCGAGAAGCACGACGGGCAGACCTTCATCGTCGACGTGACGATGCACGTCGACCTGGCCGCGGCCGGGACGAGCGACGACCTGGCCGACACGGTGAACTACGCGGAGGTCGCGGGCGACGTGGTGGCCCTCATCGAGGGGGACTCCCTCGACCTGATCGAGGCGTTGGCCTCTCGCATCGCCGACCGGGTGCTCGCTCGGCCCCTCGTCGAGGCGGTCGAGGTCGTCGTCCACAAGCCTGAAGCCCCGGTGGGGCACCCGTTCACCGACGTGCAGGTGCGGGTCAGCCGCGAACGCCAGTCGCAGGTGGTCATCGCGATGGGATCCAACATCGGCGACTCCATCGAGACTCTGCACGACGCCGCCATCTCCCTCTACGGACTCATCGACATCATCGAGGTGTCCCCGGTCGTCGAGACCGATCCGGTAGGCGGTCCGGACCAGCCGGCATACCTCAATGCGGTGGTGACGGGAACGACCCACCTGGCGCCGTCGTCGCTCCTCGCCGGCCTGCACGACATCGAGCGAGCACATGGCCGCACCCGCGAAGTCCATTGGGGCCCAAGGACTTTGGATCTCGACCTGATCCAGTACGGCGACCCCGTGTTCGATACCGACATCGTGATGAACAGCCCTACGCTGACCCTTCCGCACCCGCGGGCCCACGAGCGCAGCTTCGTGCTGCTGCCGTGGCTCCAGGCCGACTCGGAGGCGGTGCTGCGGGTGGCCGGCCAGGTCCGGCGAGTGGCTGACCTGGTCAGCGGGATGGACGTGTCAGGAGTCCGGCCGGGGCCGGACATCGACCTGCTGGAGGGGCCGTGGTGAACGAGGGCAACGGGCTGCGCTGGGGCCAGCTCGCCGGGATCGCCCTCGTCGTCGGTCTGCTGTCGTGGCTCGGCTGGCGGCTCTACCTCAACGGCGGACACCTGCTCGGGCCCGCGTCGTGGGTCTCGGCGGTCATGCTGGTCGCGATGGCGATCCTCGTCATCGGTGCCGGGCTGCCGGTGCGCCGCTTCCTGCGCGGTGAGGCACGAAAGACCCTCAGCCCGATCCGGGCGGCTCGTACCCTGGTCCTCGCGCAGGCTGCTGCCCTCACCGGTTCCGGCGTGTTCGGTTGGTATGCCGCGCAGGTGGCCCACGCGCTCGGCGACATCGACCTGCCGGGGTACCGCGACCTGCTCTGGCGGCTGCTCGCGCTCTGCGCGGCGTCACTGGTCCTCACGACGGCGGGGATGCTCACCCAGCGGATGTGCCGCGTCGACCCGCCTGAGGACCGCGACTCGCGCCCCTGACACGTGGGCGCAATGCGGCTGCGGTTGTCCACAGGTGGCTGAGGCGCCGTCCTTTGTCCACGGGTGGGGCGCTGAGGCTTGCGTTTGGGACTCACCTATGTTCGCGAAATCGGCTGCAGTGCAACGGGATTGGCTCATTCCGCTGGCCGTTGGGCTGTCGGTCGTGCCGTCCAGTGTGGTGGTCATGGAGGGGAGCCTGAGGGTTGAGCAGCGACGCGAGTGGATCGCCGCTGCGCGCCAGGCGCTGACCGGGACGCAGTGGGTCCGTCACCACGCGCCCTCGACGCGCGCGGGTGGTGCGGGCAGCTGGTGACCGTGGCCCAGGCGTTCGGCAAGCCGGCGAACGCACCCGTCACGCAGGCCGTGCAGACGGGGCTCCTGCCGGTTCGGTCGGCTGCCGTGGTGCTCGCGGAGGCTGACCGACTGGGGCCGCTGCTGGTCGACGGTGCGCAGCCGTACGTCCTGGAGGGCCTGATCGCGATGGCCGCGCAGCACGGGTCCCGAGGTTGCCGGATGGTGCGCCCGGCGCTGTTGGCCAAGTACGGCCAGGACGGCGAGCTGCGGGCCCAGCAGGACGTCGCGCGCCGGTTCGTCGCGCTGTCGCAGCCGGTCGAGGACGGCACCGGGATCGCGGAGTACCGCCTGGTCCTCGACGTCGACGGCAAGGCCGTGCTCGAGGCGGCGCTCGGGCCGTTGTCGGCGCCGAGGCCGGTCGATGGGGAGCGTGACCTCCGGAGCTCCGACCAGCGTCGTGGCGACGCCCTGATGACGTTGGTCCGCCGTGCCGTCGCCGCCGGCGAGTCGGTCGGCAGCAACCCGAAAGCCCAGCTCATCGTCACCATCGACTGGGAGTCGCTGGCCAGCGGCGTCCGGGGAGCCGGCACCACGGTCGGCGGCTCGGACACGGGCACGATGCTGGCCCCCGAGACGGTGCGCCGGTTGGCCTGCAACGCCTCAGTGGTCCCGGCAGTGCTGGGGCCCGAGGGCGAGATCCTCGACCAGGGGCGAGCGGTCCGGTTCTTCACTCCGGCGCAGATCCGCCGGCTGTGGCTGCGCGACGGCGGCTGCGAACGCCACCACACGGTCGTGCACAGCAGGCGGTTCGCCGGACGAGTGGTCCGCGACGACGCTGGGGAGCGGGTCGAGTGGGACCGCACCCTCGGCAGCTACGACGAGCTCCTCGCCCGCCGCGCAGCCCAGGAACCAGCGTGATCCCGCCCCGCACCCCGCCCCACCCCGGCGGGGCCACCGGCATGCCAATCGCTCTGCGCCTCCCGAGCTGCTCCAGCAGAGGCCCGGCCGGGCTACTTGTCGACGTCGCCCACGACGAAGAACATCGAGCCCAGGATGGCGACCATGTCGGCGATCAGGTTACCGGGCAGCACCTCGGCGAGCACCGCGACGTTGTTGAACGACGCCGAGCGCAGCTTGAGCCGCCAGGGGGTCTTCTCGCCGCGCGAGACGAGGTAGTAGCCGTTGAAGCCGAGCGGGTTCTCGGTAGCCGTGTAGAGGTCGCCCTCGGGGACCTTGAGCACCTTGGGGAGCTTGACGTTGACCGGTCCCTGGGGGAGTGACCGCAGCCGGTCGAGGCAGGCCTCGGCGAGGTCGAGGCTCACGTGCACCTGTTCGAGCAGCACCTCGAGCCTGGACAGGCAGTCGCCGGCCGTTCGCGTCACGACGCGACCGGGGCCGCCGTCGGCGAACAGCTCGGCGTAGGCGAGGTAGGGCACGTCGCGTCGCAGGTCCATGTCGACACCAGCGGCGCGCGCGATCGGTCCCGAAACGCCGTATGCCGCGATGACTTCCGGCGAGACGACGCCGACTCCTCGGGTGCGCGCCTCCAGGATCTCGTTGCCCACGATGAGCGCCTCGATGTCTGGCAGCCGCTTGCGGACTGCCGACACGGCATACGCGACGCGGTCGAGCCACCCGGCTGGGAGGTCCTCCTTCAGCCCGCCGACGCGGTTGAACATGTAGTGCATCCGCCCGCCGGAGGCTTCCTCCATGACCGCCTGGAGCTCCTCGCGCTCACGGAACGCGTAGAAGATCGGGGTGATGGCGCCGAGCTCGAGGGGGTAGGAGCCCAGGAACATCAGGTGGTTGAGCACCCGGTTGAGCTCGGCGAGCAGCGTGCGCGCCCAGACCGCGCGCTCGGGCACCTCCATGCCCAGCATCCGCTCGACACCGAGCACCACCCCGAGCTCTGAGGAGAACGCAGAAAGCCAGTCGTGCCGGTTGGCCAGGACGATGATCTGGCGGTAGTCGCGCACCTCGAACAGCTTCTCGGCGCCGCGGTGCATGTAGCCCACGATGGGTTCGGCCGAGACGATGCGCTCGCCGTCGACGACGATCCGCAGCCGCAGCACGCCATGCGTGGCGGGGTGCTGCGGGCCGATGTTGAGCACCATGTCGGCGGTCGCCAGACCGCCCGCGCCCATGCCGACGGTGAGCTCGCGCCGGCCTTCGGTGGTGGTCACGTCGCCAGTCTGCCGTATGCCGCGCAGTGGGCGCCGTGGCGCCGGCGGCAGAGGTGGGACGGGGTATCGATCTTGACAGGCAAGTAGATGCTTGCCTATTGTCTGCCCATCGTGGTTGACGACGACCTGCTCTTCAAGGCACTGGCGGACCCCACCCGTCGGGCCGTCGTCGAGGCCCTGTCCGAGCGTGGCGGGCAGACGCTGTTCGAGATCTGCGCGCGGCTCGCGATGCAGCACGGCGTGGCCTCGACCCGTCAGGCCATCTCCCAGCACCTGGACGTGCTGGGAGAGGCGGGACTGGTCAGCAGCAGGCGGCAGGGCCGCTACAAGTTCCACGACCTCGACCCGGCCCCGCTGCGGGCGATGGCACACCGTCTGTTGGACCAGCTACCGGAGGAGACACCATGAGGATCACCCTGACCAGCGTGCTGGTCGACGACCAGGACGTCGCGCTGCGCTTCTACACCGAGGTGCTGGGCTTCGTGAAGAAGACCGAGGTCCCCCTGGGAGAGCACCGGTGGCTGACCGTCGTGTCGCCCGACGACCCCGAGGGCGTCGAGCTGGTGCTCGAGCCGAGCGACCACCCGGCGGTCAGCCCGTTCAAGGCGGCGCTGGTGGACGACGGCATCCCCTACACGTCGTTCGCGGTGGCCGATGTGCAGGGCGAGTTCGAGCGGCTCCGCGCCCTCGGGGTCGTCTTCACCCAGGAGCCGCTCGCGATGGGCCCGGTCACGACGGCGGTGTTCGACGACACCTGCGGCAACCTGATCCAGATCGCCCAGGCGGTCTGACCTCGCGAGCTGGCGGTTCAGCCGGGCCTGCCGGGTCAGGCGCGGAGCCTGGTCAGCCGGGGCAGCCGGGGATGTTCTGGATGCTGGCGGCCTGGCCCTTGCTGTCGAGCTGCACGAGCACCGTGTTCTCGCGGTCGGCCAGACCCTTGAGCTCTGCGGGCTTGACCGACTTGGTCTGCAGCGGCTGGTCGGCTGCGATGCAGTGGCTGAACAGGATCCGGGCACCGTCGGCGACCGGGATCGTGAAGGTCAGCTTCGCGTTCTGGTTCGTGTAGGGGACGGCGCCCTTGAACGGGGCGGTGGGAGTGCCGTCCTTGGCGAGCTTGGCGTCGTCCAGACCCTTCCAGGTGAACCGGTCCAGCTCGATGACGTCCACGCCGGCCACCGTGCTCACCTTGCTGACGACCCCGAAGTCCCAGGCGCGGCCTACCACGTCGGACTTGGGGACCTTCGGCGCAGCCGACGTGCGGCTCCCGGCAGGAGGCTTGGCCGTGACGGTGGGGGTTACCGTCACGGTGACGTTCCCCTCGGTGGAGGGCGTGTCCGACCCGCAGCCGGACAGCAGCACGACGGCCGCGAGGGCGGTCAGGGTCGCGGCGGTGGCCGTGCGCAGGTGGTGCTGGTGCGTCATGGGGACGGGGGTCCTTTCGAGGGACAGCAACAGTCAAGTTTGCCCTCGCCGGAGCGCCTGACAAAACTCGACGATCTGCGGCAGGCTGATCTGGTGCCCCTCGAGCCCACCGTTGACGCCGCCGATTTCCTCGATCTGGGCGACCCCGCCGTCATCGCAGACCCGTATCCCCACCTGGCGGGGCTGCGCTCCGCGTCACCGCTCGCGTGGCACAGCGGGATGGGTTTGTGGCTCGCGAGCGGTCACGCCGAGGCCGGCGCCGTGCTGCGGGACCGCCGTCTGGGCAGGGTGTTCGGGCCCCGCACCCCGGACGCCGACTGGGACACCTTCAACTGGCTGCACGCCGACTCGATCCTCGACAGCGAACCCCCCAAGCACACCCGCCTACGCCGCCTGGTCGCCGGCGCCTTCGGCCGCGGGCACGTGCAGCGGCTTGCACCACGGATCCAGGAGCTTGCCGAAGGGCTGTTGGCGGACCTGCCCGACGGCGAGTTCGACGTCATCGAGCACTATGCCGAGCCGCTCCCCGTCCTCGTGATCGCCGAGCTCCTCGGCGTCCCGGAGGCCGATCGGCACCACCTGCGCCCCTGGTCGCAGGCCATCGTGCGGATGTACGAGGTGGACCGGACCCCTGCCGACGAGCAGGCGGCACGCGAGGCAGCAGGCGCCTTCGCGGCATACGTCGAGGAGCTTGCTGCGCAGCGCGCGAAGGCGCCCGGCGACGACCTGCTCACCGACCTCGTCACGGCCCGCGACGGGTCGGACCGGCTGTCCGCCCACGAGCTCGTGGCCACGGCGGTGCTGCTGCTCAATGCCGGGCACGAGGCGAGCGTCAACGGTTTCGGGAACGGGCTGCACTCGTGGCTCACCGCCCCGGACCGAGCGCGGCTGGACGTCGACGACGACACTGCGGTGTCGCGGATGGTCGAGGAGTTCCTGCGCCACGACTCGCCGCTGCACCTGTTCGAGCGGACCGCCAAGGAACCCGCCGAGGTGGCCGGGATCGCGTTGGCGCCGGGCGACAAGGTGGCGGCCCTGCTGGGTGCGGCCAACCGTGACCCCGCGGTCTTCGCCGACCCCGACCGGTTCGACGGCGGGCGGGACCCGAACCCCCACCTGGCGTTCGGGGCCGGCATCCACTTCTGCATCGGTGCCCCGCTGGCCCGGCTGGAGCTCGAGATCTCGGTGCGTACCATGCTCGCCCGGTTCCCGGAACTGGTGGTCGTGGAGGCAGAGCGGCGTCCGACGTTCGTGCTGCGGGGCTTCGAGCGACTGGTCGTCAGCCCACGCGCTTGACCGCCCACAGGAAGTCGCCCAACCCACCCGGCGCGGTGAGGGCAGCTGCGGCAGAGGACGTGGCAAGAGTCTGCAGGTAGGCCTGCGGGTCGCGGCTGGCGAGCTCGAGAGGTGGCTGTCGACCGTCCACGCCGAGTCCGCGCAGGGCGGTGCGCTGGTCGAGCAGCTCGTCGTGGTCGAGGGTGTCCATCGCGACGTGGGCGGTCAGGTCGCAGGTCCCGTCGGGCACGGGTGTGACCAGCTGCCCGCGACGGTATGCCGCGAGCGTGCCTTCCATGGGTCGGTCACCGCCGCGGTGCCCGTAGTCGACCGCGACGAGGACGCCGCGGTCGACCCGGCTGACGAGGTCGGTCCAGGCGCGGTCCCGGGGGAGGCCCACCTCGACCCTGTCGCCGCTGGCCGTTGGCTCCCAATGTGTTGTGGCCCAAGCGAGCTCATCACCGTCGACCAGGGCGCCGAAGCTCTCGTTGCCCGTGCTGGGGTCGACCATCACCAGCCGCAGGTCGCCGTCACCATCGACCTCGGCGATGGGACAGGGCACCACGTCGAGCCATTCATGTGCGATGACCAGCGTGTGGTCGAGGTCGCGCAGCGCCGGTGGCAGGGTGGCTCCTCCTGGCGCGGTGTGCCACTCGACTTCCGTGGCCAGCGACTGCGGTCTGGCGACCACGTCGACCCCGGTGAGGCGCAGTGCCGGGTCCGCGGCAGACACGTGGGTCAGCAGCTCGCCACGGCCGGCGCCGACGTCGACGAGGTGGGTGAGGCCGTTTTCGCGTGCCATCCGCGCCACGGCACCGGCGAGGACCTCGCCGAGGGGACCGTGGGTGGCGGTCGTGAAGTGGCCGGCTGGGCCCGCGGCCGCGCGGTAGAAGCCGTCGGGACCGTAGAGGGCGCCCTGCCAGGCCGCCTGCCAGTCGAGGAGGGTCACCGGGCCAACCTATTGCGAGGCGTGCGCCTGAGGCAGCGCCGGAGCGCTGGACCGCTGGACCGCTGCAGCGCCGGACCGCTGGAGCGCCGGACCGCTGGAGCGCCGACCGCTGAGCGCTGCGTCAGGCGCACAACCTGCGAGATAGGTTGGGGGACGTGACTTCGGCCGACGAGCGTCCCGCACGGCTCGACGTCGGCGTGGTCGGCGCCGGGCGCGTCGGGGCCGTCCTGGGAGCGGCGCTCCAGCGGGTCGGCCACCGCGTCGTCGCGGTCTCGGGCGTGAGTGAGCAGTCCCGGACCCGCGCTGCGCAGCTGCTTCCCGGCATACCCGTCGTGGCCCCGGACGACGTGGTGCGACGGGCCGAGCTGGTCGTGCTCGCGGTCCCGGACGACGCGCTCGCCGACCTCGTGGGTGGGCTGACCGCGACCCGAACGTGGCAGGCGGGCCAGCTCGTGGCCCACACGTCGGGGCGGCACGGGCTGGAGGTCTACGCGCCGGCCCTGGAGCAGCACATCCTCGGGCTCGCCCTCCATCCGGCCATGACGTTCACGGGCACCGGGCTGGACCTCGAGCGGCTCGTCGAGTGCTGCTTCGGCGTGACCGCGCCCGAGCCCCTCCGGCCGGTCGCCGAGGCGCTCGTCCTCGAGATCGGCGCCGAACCTGTCTGGATCGAGGAGTCGGCTCGGCCGCTCTACCACGCAGCCCTCGCCCACGGCGCCAACCACCTCGTCACACTGATCGCCCAGTCATTGCAGGCGTTGCGGGCCGCAGGAGTGGAGGAGCCGTCGCGGGTGCTGGGACCTCTGGTGTCCGCCGCGCTCGACAACGCCCTGCGCGCAGGTGATGCTGCCCTCACCGGGCCGGTGGCGCGCGGTGATGCGGGTACCGTTGCCGAGCACCTGCGACAACTCCAGGGCCTCAGCCCCGACATCCGTCCCACCTACGTGGCCCTCGCGCGGGCCACCGCCGAACGGGCGCTGGCCAGCGGTCGGCTCAAGCCGCACGTGGCCGAACCCCTGTTGGACATCCTCGCGACCGACCAGGAGCGACAGTGAGCACACAGCCCGGTATGCCGGCCACCTCCGCGGCCGCGCGCGTCACCGACCCCGTGTCGCCGGATACGAGTCCAGCGGCTACGAGTCCAGCGGCTACGAGTCCAGCGGCTACGAGTCCAGTGGCCGTGGCCCCTGACACGGCCGGCCCGATGGTGGCCCGGACCCGCGATGAGCTGCGCGCCGCCCGACGTCGGCTCAGCGATGGCGACGTCGCCGTGGTGATGACGATGGGCGCACTGCACGAGGGGCACGCCAGGCTCATCGAGACCGCCCGGCAGCGAGCCGCGCACGTGGTCGTCACGATCTTCCTGAACCCGCTGCAGTTCGGGCCGCGCGAGGACCTGTCGCGCTACCCGCGGACCTTCGACTCCGACATGGAGATCTGTCGCCGCGCGGGCGTGGACCTCGTCTTCGCCCCGACACCTGACGTCATCTACCAGGACGGCGATCCCGGGGTGCGGATCTCAGCCGGGCCGCTGGGCAACGTCCTGGAGGGGCAGGCCCGCCCGGGTCACTTCGACGGCATGCTGACCGTCGTCGCCAAGCTGCTGCACCTGACGCGCGCGGACTCGGCCTACTACGGACAGAAGGACGCCCAGCAGCTGCTGCTGATCCGTCGGATGGTGAGCGACCTCGACTTCCCCGTGAAGGTCGTCTCGGTACCCACTGTGCGTGAGGCCGACGGGCTGGCGATGAGCAGCCGCAACACCTACCTCACCGACTCCGACCGCGAGACGGCCCTGTGTCTCTCCAAGGCGCTGCGCGCCGGCGCGGCCGCGGCCGGCGAGGGCCCCTCGGCGATCCGACGGGCCGCCCGAGGGGTGTTGGTGCGCGAGCCGTTGGCCCTGATCGACTACCTCGTCCTCGTCCATCCCAGGACCTTGGAGGACGTGCCGGAGTGGTACCGCGGTGAGGCGCTCCTGGCCGTCGCCGGACGAGTCGGGACCACCAGGCTCATCGACAACCTGCCCATCTCCGTCGGACCCGGTGGTGGCGCCCTCGAGGTCTTCTCCGACGTCGACTCCGCCGGCGTCTGACGGGTACCGGCCAAGCACACCAAGGGCCATAGACACCAAGGGCCACACACACCAAGGAACGTGCCATGCAGCGCTTCATGCTCTACGCCAAGATCCACCGAGCGACGGTGACCCAGGCGGACCTGCACTACGTCGGGTCGCTCACGATCGACAGTGACCTCATGGATGCTGCGGGGTTGCTGCCCGGTGAGCAGGTCGACGTCGTGGACGTCGACAACGGCAACCGCCTGACGACCTACGCGATCGAGGGTGAGCGGGGCTCCGGCATCGTCTGCATCAACGGCGCTGCGGCCCGGCTGATCTCACCCGGCGACACCGTCATCATCATCGCGTATGCCGCCATGGACGACCACGAGGCGAAGTCCTTCGAGCCGCAGGTGGTCTTCGTCGACAAGGACAACAAGATCGTCGAGGTGGGTCACGATGCCGGCGACGTGCCCGAAGGCTTCGGCCTGCAGACCTCGGCCGTGACTCGGCGCCACCATGGCTGACCAGTCGGCCGCGGCTGACCCCGCACCTGAGCAGAGCATCCCCGCCGACTCGAGCAGCCGAGCCGAGCCGGGCAGCCGAGCCGAGCTGAGCATCCCGCGCCGACTCGTCGCGGGTGAGCCAGGCTGGACCACGTCTGCCGACGTCATCGTCGTGGGCTCCGGCATCGCCGGGCTGACGACCGCACTGCGGCTGCGGCAGCGCGTGGACCGCGTGCTCCTGGTGACCAAGACCGTACTCAACGAGGGCTCGACCCAGTGGGCGCAGGGCGGCATCGCCGCGGCCCTGGACCCGGGGGACTCTCCCGGGGAGCACCTGCACGACACGCTCGTGGCGGGCTGCGGAGTCTGCGACGTCCCGGCGGTCGCGGCCCTCGTCCACGAGGGGCCGGAGCGGGTTCGCGAGCTGGTCGCCCTCGGCGCAGAGTTCGACCTCGACGACGAGGGCGAGCTCAAGCTCACCCGGGAGGGCGGGCACCACAAGGACCGGATCGCCCATGCCGGCGGGGACGCCACGGGCAAGGAGATCTCGCGCGCGCTCATCGCTGCGCTGCACCGTGTCCAGGACGACCCCGGCATCGAGGTGATCGAGCACGCCCTCGTCGTGGACCTGTTGCAGGACAAGGAGTCCCGCGTGTGTGGCGTGACCCTGCACGTGATCGGTGAGGGCCAGATGGACGGCGTCGGTGCCGCGATGTCCCGGGCAGTTGTGCTGGCCACGGGCGGACTCGGGCAGGTCTACTCCGCGACGACCAACCCGTCGGTCGCCACCGGCGACGGCATGGCTGCCGCGTTGCGCGCGGGAGCCGTCATGGCCGATGTCGAGTTCGTCCAGTTCCACCCGACGGTGCTGTGGCTGGGGCCCGGATCGAGCGGTCAGCAGCCGCTCATCTCCGAAGCCGTGCGTGGCGAAGGCGCCTTCCTCGTCGACCGCGACGGGGTCCGGTTCATGGAGGGACGTCACCCGCTCGCCGACCTGGCGCCGCGTGACGTGGTCTCGCGAGCGATCGTCGACCGGATGCTGGAGACGGGCGAGGACCACGTCTTCCTCGACGCCCGCCACCTCGGGAGGTCGTTCCTCGAGGAGCGGTTCCCCTCCATCGTGGCGAGGTGTCGCGAGCTCGGGTTCGACCCCGCCACCGAGCTGCTGCCGGTCGCCCCAGCGCAGCACTACGCCAGCGGCGGGGTGCGCACCGACCTGTTCGGTCGTTCCTCCCTCGATGGTCTCTACGCCTGCGGCGAGGTGTCCTGCACGGGAGTGCACGGCGCCAACCGGCTCGCCTCCAACTCGCTGCTCGAGGGCCTGGTCTTTGCCCACCGCATCGCAGACGACATCAGCGAGCGGATGGCGGAGGGCCAGCTGCCCCAGGCCGATCAGGCCGACCGCCCGGTGCAGATGGGAGCGACGGGCGGCGGTGGCCAGCACGAAGGGTCCGCCCTGCTCGACAGCTCGGCCCGCGTCCAGGTGCAGGCCGCGATGACGGCGGGGTCCGGCGCAGTGCGGTCGGCGCAGTCGCTCGCCAGCACGGCAGCTGCCCTGCGCGACCTGGCCCTCGCCGCGACGTCCACCGAGTCCGGCCCGCAGTCGTGGGAGACGACCAACCTGCTGCACATCGGCCAGGTGCTGACCCTGGCAGCATCGCTGCGCGAGGAGACCCGCGGCGGCCACGTCCGCAGTGACCACCCCGAACTGGTCGACCCTCGGTGGCGCGGCCACACCCTCATCGTTCGCGGCGCGAACGGCACCCTCTCCACCACCTTCGAACCCGTCCCCGAACAGGACCTCGGATGACCGACCGGCACGCCACTGACCTGCACTTCCCCGACGCCGACGCCCAGGCGGTCATCCGGATCGCGCTCGACGAGGACCTCGGCGGCCCCGACGGCGCCGACGTCACGACGACCGCCACCATCCCGGTCGAGCAGGTGAGCAGCGCCCACGTCGTCGCGCGCGAGGATGGCGCACTGGCCGGCATACCCGTCATCGCCATGGTCTTCGACGAGGTGGCCAGGCGGATGGGCGCGGAGCCCTTGCGCATCACCACCAAGCACCGCGACGGAGACATCGTCAGCAAGGGCGACGTCGTCGCCGAGCTGGCAGGCTCGACCCAGGTGACCCTCGTCGGCGAACGCACGATGCTCAACATCGTGTGCCGACTGTCCGGGATCGCCACGCACACCTACGCCTGGGCGCAACGGCTCGAGGGCACCGGCGCCACAGTCCTCGACACCCGCAAGACGACTCCCGGCCTGCGAGCGCTCGAGAAGTACGCCGTGCGCGCCGGCGGCGGCACCAACAAGCGGATGGGCCTCTACGACGTGGCCATGATCAAGGACAACCACAAGCTCGCCGCGGGCTCGCTCAGCAAGGCGTATGCCGCGGTGCTGGCCAAGTTCCCTGACGTCCCCATCCAGGTGGAGGTCACCACTGCTCAGGAGGCGCTCGAGTCGGTCGAGGTCGGGGCGCGGTTCCTGTTGTGCGACAACATGTCGCCGCAACAGCTGCGTGAGACCGTCCAGGCGGTGCGGGCCACGGGCGAGGACGTCGAGCTGGAGGCCACCGGCGGGCTCACCCTGCAGGTGGCGAGGGAGTACGCCGAGACCGGTGTCGACTACCTCAGCGTCGGAGGACTGACGCACTCCTCGCCGATCCTCGACCTGGCCCTCGACCTCACCGACAGCTGACCACCCGCACCTCGTGGCCCTGCGGGGTCAGTCGAGCAGGTGGCGCAGGTAGCGCCCCGGACCCTCGAGGTATCGCCGGTAGTGCTCCACGACGTCGAGGTCCTCCCACGCCGTCTCGTGGATGCCGGTCCCGTCGAGCTGCAGGATCCTGGCGCCGGGCAGGCTCGCCACGATCGGGGAGTGCGTGGCGACCAGCACCTGCCTGCCGGGCTCGGCGATCGCCTCGGCCAGCGAGCCCACCAGGGCCAGCTGCGCCGAGAACGACAGCCCCGCCTCCGGCTCGTCCATCACGAAGAACCCGTCGCCGTCGAACCGTCTCGTCCGCAGCATCTCGATGAACGACTCGCCATGGCTGAGCCGGTGGAAGTCCGGTTCGGGCGACCGGCGATGGTCGCTCGGGGACGACGGATGGTCCTCGAGGTAGCTGAACAGGCCGTGCATGGTCTCGGCCCGCAGGAAGTAGCCCCACCTCGACGCCCCCGCACCGCGCACCAGCCGCAGGTCCTCGTTCAGCGCTGACTCCGTGGCTCGCGTCGTGTGCATCGCACCGGTCGACCCGCCCTCACGCGACAACCCGTAGGCGATGGCGATCGCCTCGACGAGCGTCGACTTCCCGGACCCGTTCTCGCCGACGAGGATCGTGGCGGGTCCGAGATCCAGCCCCTCGCGCAGCAGGTGGCCCACGGCCGGGATGGTGAGCGGCCACTCGTCGTCCGGGAGGGCGGCATACGGGCTGCGTTCGACGCGCCGCACCGGAAGGGGCACGGTCCAGTCGCCCTCGCCGCTGCCTTTCCCCGCCATGCGGGGCACTGTATGCCGGTCGGTACCCTTTGCGGGTGAGCCAGCCCCCCAGCGCAACCGACGCCACCACCGTGGCCCCGACGGATGCACCCCAGCCCGACGCCGACCTGCCCGAGCAGATGCAGGTGCGTCGGGACAAGCGCGACCGGTTGCTGGCTGAGGGCAAGCAGGCGTTCCCGGTCGAGGTGGCGCGCACGCACACGCTCGGCGAGGTCCGCGAGCAATGGGGCCACCTCGAGACGGGCGAGGAGACGCAGGACGTCGTCGGCGTCGCCGGCCGCGTCATCTTCATCCGCAACACCGGCAAGCTCGCCTTCGCGACCCTGCAGGAGGGCATCGGCACGCGGCTCCAGATCATGCTGAGCCTGGCCGAGGTCGGCGAGGAGGCGCTCGCCGACTGGAAGTCGACCGTCGACCTCGGCGACCACGTGTTCGTCGAGGGCCGGGTCATCTCCTCGCGCCGCGGCGAGCTGTCGGTCATGGCGACCCGGTGGGAGATGGCGTCCAAGGCACTGCGGCCCCTGCCGATCCTGCACAAGGACCTGTCGGAGGAGTCGCGGGTGCGCCAGCGCTACGCCGACCTGATCGTCCGGCAGGAGGCGCGCGACATGGTGCGTACCAAGGCCCGCGCGCTGTCCGCGATCCGCCACGTCCTCGAGGACCAGGGCTACCTCGAGGTGGAGACGCCGATCATCCAGCTCATCCACGGCGGTGCGGCAGCGCGTCCGTTCAAGACCCACATGAACGCGTTCGACCAGGAGATGACGCTGCGGATCGCGCTGGAGCTCAACCTGAAGAAGGCCGTTGTCGGTGGTGTCGACCGCGTCTACGAGATGGGCCGCATCTTCCGCAACGAGGGGGTCGACGCAACGCACAGCCCCGAGTTCACGATGCTCGAGGCCTACCAGGCCTACGGCGACCAGACGACCATCGCCGCCTTGATGCGCGACATCTTCCTCGGCGTCGCCGACGCGCTCGGCTCCCGCCAGGTCGAGACCGCGGCAGGCACCGTCGACCTCGACAGCGAGTGGCGCTGGCTGCCCGTCTACGAGGGCGTGTCCGAGGCCGTGGGTGAGACGGTCACCCTCGACACCGACGTGCACACGCTGCGCGGGTATGCCGCGAAGCACGACGTCGCGGTCGACCCGGCCTGGGACAAGGACAAGGTGTTCCTCGAGCTGCTCGGCGAGCTGGTCGAGCCCGGGCTGCTGCAGCCCACCTTCCTGTGCGACTACCCCGCGATCGCGCAGCCCCTGGCCCGCCCGCACCGCAGCAAGCCCGGGCTGATCGAGGCTTGGGACCTCATCATCGGGGGTGTCGAGCGGGGGACTGGGTTCTCCGAGCTCGTCGACCCGGTGGTCCAGCGCGAGGTGCTGACCGCCCAGTCGGTCAAGGCTGCCGGGGGAGACCCCGAGGCGATGCAGCTCGACGAGGACTTCCTGCGTGCGCTCGAGTACGGCGCCCCTCCGATGGGCGGACTCGGCTTCGGCGTCGACCGCCTCGTCATGCTGTTCACCGACGCCAACATCCGCGAGACCATCCTCTTCCCCCACCTCAAGCCGGAGGTTTCCCGATGAGCGGCATCTGGCCCTACATCGCCGCACTGATCCCGTCGGCCGGCGTCGGTTTCCTCTTCTGGCTGGTCATCAAGAACATGATCGAGGGCGACCGCAAAGAGCGGCTGGCGCATTCGCAATGGGATGCCCAGCAGGCTGAGGATGAGACGACGAAGGACAATTCCGGGCATTCTGCGAATGGCGAGAAGATTTCCTGAGCCGCCATTCCTGATGGGCATTTGAGAATGCGCTTGGGTGGCCACTATCTTTGGCCTGCTCCCCATTTCATTCTTTGCCGAGAGGAAACTCCATGGCCCAGCGCGTCAGCATTGTGCTCGAGGACGACATCGACGGTTCGGTTGCCGATGAGACGGTGACCTTCGCCCTCGACGGCGTCACCTACGAGATCGACCTCAACGCCAAGAACGCAGGCGCACTGCGTGATGCACTCGCGCCGTACGTCGGTCATGCCCGCCGCTCGGCAGGTCGCCGCCCCGCTGGACGCCCGACTGGTTCGCGTGGCACCGGCAAGCGCGACCTGGGCGATGTCCGCGAGTGGGCGCGCTCCAACGGGCACAAGGTCAGCGATCGCGGCCGTATTTCCGCCGAGGTCCAGGCCGCCTACGACAAGGCGCACTGACGCTGGAAATCCGGTACGTTCCAGAGGATTCTGCGGACCTTTTCTGGGACTGGCAGGCAATTGTCCAAGGTCAACGCGACGGCGATGATCCACTGCGCGAATGGCGCGACCAGCTGACGGTGTCCACGGCACGCCAGTACGCGACTGTGGTGCCACCGTCGATGCCCTCGGCATTTGTCCTGCAGTGGACTCTCGAGGTGGCTGCCGAGGTCGGGGTGTATGCCGCGCGGCACCATGCGTGGATCGTGCACCCGGCGCAATCGGGCCTCACCTTCGCGTTGCAGCCGACGCAGCTCTATCCGGTCGCTGCGCATTTCCGGCGGCGGACCGTGACCCCGGCGCTCCTCGACGACCGGCTGGAAGCCGCGCGGGCGGCATACCGGGAGGACGCTCTCGAGCTGGCGCTCGGCTACCGGTCGGACGCCAACCTCGGCGAGCGCACCCGGCTGGCCATGGTCGACGACGTCTGGGCGATGACCCTCGCGCGGGCGCGCGGCCAGCGTCCGCCGCAGCGCGGGTCGTGCTGCTTCATCTATGTCCTGCCCGGCGTGCACGAGTGCTCCGGGTGCCCCAGGCTCAGAAGCACCGGGGCCAGCACCTAGGCCTGCAGTACCTGGGCCAGCAGTACCTAGGCCAGGAGATCGGCGAGGAGGTCGCCCTCGGACTCGAGCCGGTCGAGGACCTCGTCGAACATCAGCTGCTCGAACTTCGCGCCCTCGGCCCCCGCCTCGACCTCGTCCCACGACCGAGGTGCCGCGACGGTCGGGGTTTCCTTGCCGCGCAACGAGTATGGGCTGATGGTCGTCTTGGCGGCGACGTTCTGGCTCCAGTCGAGGAAGATCTTGCCGGGCCGCAAGGACTTGGTCATCTTCCAGACGATCAGGTCGGGGTGCTTCTTGGTGAGCTCCTGGGCCAGCTGCATGGCGAGGTCGCGGGTCTGGTCCGAGGTGAGGTCGCCCGGCAGGCCCGCGTAGAGCTGCATTCCCTTGCTACCACTGGTCACCGGATAGAGGTCGAGCCCCAGCGCGCCGAGCCGGTCGCGCACCATGACTGCGACCTGGGCACACTCACGCAGGCCGGCGGGCGAGCCCGGGTCGAGGTCGATGACCAGCCGGTCGGGGTGCTGCCGTTCGCCGTCGACCACTCGCCACTGCGGGATGTGCAGCTCGATCGAGTTGAGGTTGACCAGGTAGGTGAGCTGCGCGAGGTCCTCGACCATCGGGTAGGTCACCGTGTCGATGGTGACGCGCGGCAGCCAGGGCGGCGCCCCCGAAGGCAGGTTCTTCTCGAAGAAGCTCTGGTCGCCGGTTCCGTGCGGCCACCGCACCCGGGTCAGCGCCCGGTCGGCCAGGTGCGGAAGCAGCACGTCGGCGACCTGGGCGTAGTAGTTCAGCACCTCGCCCTTGGTCGTCTCGGTCGAGGGGTACAGCAGCTTGTCGAGGCTGGTCAGCTTGAGCTTGCGACCGGCCACCTCGACGCGGGTCACCTGCGGGACGTAGCGCTCAGGCACCGTCCACCTCCTGCAGGTCGTCCGGCGTCAGGTCCGCGCGGATGCCGAGGTATGCCGGCTGGCGCAGCCTCCCGTCGCGGGTCACCTCCAGGGTGCGTGCCTCCACGACCACGACCGGGTCGACCCAGGTCGCGCCGACGCTGTCGATGCGCGGCACCTCGTCGCTGAACGGCGAGTCCGGGCGGCTGTGTGGTGCGAGGGCCTCGGCAAGCTGCACGGCAGCACGACCCGCGATGCCGCTTCCCATCCGCCCGGCGAACCGCCAGCCGCCGGTGCCGTCGGGGACGCCGAGGAGGACCGCCCCCAGCCGGCCGGAGTCGTTGGTCTTCTCCGGTCGCCAGCCACACACGACTGCGGAGAGCGTGGCCCGGTGCGGCGACTTGAGCCAGTCCGTCGACCGTCGGCCGGGCAGGTAGGGCGCGGAGAGCCGCTTGCTCACCACACCCTCCAGGCCCTGCTCGAGGGTGGCGGCGAAGAGCTCGTGGCCGTCCTCGTAGACGGGCGGGACCTGCCAGTGCCGACCCGACAGGGCGAGGCGTTCCAACAGCTCGCGGCGAGCGGACAGCGGCTGGGTGGTGAGGTCGGAGCCGTAGAGCCGCAGCAGGTCGAAGATCATCAGGGTCACGGGTCGCACCGAGGCCAGCCGTTCGGCCTTGCGTCGGTCGCGCACGTGCATCCGGTCGGCCAGGGCGCCGAACGACGGGCGCCCGCCCTCGAGGGCGACGACCTCCCCGTCGAGCAGCATGTCGTCGTAGGACTTCGCCAGGTCGGCCAGCTCGGGATAGCTGGCCGTCACGTCGTTGCCGACCCGGGACGTCAAGGTCAGCACGCCGTCGCGCACATCTGCGAGCACCCGCATGCCATCCCACTTGACCTCGTGGATCCAGTCGTCGCCGTCGGGGATGACGGTGGCCGGACTGGCCAGCATGGGGCGCATGGGGCCATCCTGACGCATGAGGGTGATCTACAGGTGACAGCCCGGACGGACGTGCCACAACCGCATAGGCTGGAATCAACGTGCGGGGCGCGACGTGCCTCGCCGAAGGCAGCGGCATAGGGGAAGGGACCAGCAGCATGCGAGCGATCTGGAAGGGCGCGGTGTCCTTCGGCCTGGTGAACGTGCCGATCCGGCTGTACTCCGCCACCGAGAACCACGACGTGCAGTTCCGTCAGGTGCACCGCGAGGACGGCGGCCGGATCAAGTACCAGCGAGTCTGCAGCATCGACGGCGAGATCGTGTCCTACGACGACATCGCCAAGGGCTACGAGACCGAGGACGGCGAGATGGTCGTCCTCACCGACGAGGACTTCAAGGACCTGCCGGCGACGAGCAGCAAGGAGATCTCGGTCGAGAAGTTCGTCCCGGCCGAGCAGATCGACCCGATGCTCTACGACAAGTCCTACTACCTCGAGCCGGACAAGGCCTCCACCAAGCCCTACATCCTGCTGCGCGACGCGCTCGAGAAGGAGAACCGCGTCGCCGTCGTGACCGTCTCGATCCGCACCCGCATGACCATGGCGGTGCTGCGCGTCCACGAGGGCGTCATCCTGATGCAGACGATGTTGTGGCCGGACGAGATCCGCAAGCCCGACTTCGCGACGCTCGACGACGAGGGCAAGGCCACCAAGCAGGAGCTGGCCATGGCCGACCTGCTCATCGAGCAGCTGGCCGGGGACTACCAGCCCGACGACTACGAGGACGACTACGCCGCGGCGCTGCAGTCGCTCGTCAAGGCCAAGGTCGAGGGCGGCGAGGTGCAGTTCGCGCCCGAGTCCAAGGACGAGTCCGGCGAGGTCGTCGACCTGCTCGCGGCCCTCAAGAAGTCGGTCGACAAGGCCAAGGCCTCACGCGGCGAGTCCACCGCCGACACGCAAGAAGAAGCCGGCCGCCAAGACCACCGCCAAGAAGACCGCGGCGAAGAAGACCGCCAAGAAGGCCAGCTGAGTGGGAGCCCCGATCACGCAGGACGACCTCGACATCGTCCGCGACTGCGAGCGCGCCCTGCTCACCGGTGCCGTTCGCGGCGACCGGCTCAGCGCTGGGCTGCTGCTCCACCCGGAGTACCGCGAGTTCGGCAAGTCCGGCCGTATCTGGGAGAGGGAGGCGGTCCTCGACCTGATGGAGGACACCTCCGAGGCAGTCCAGATCCGGGCCGAGGACCTCGAAGCCATCGCGCTCGGTGACGACGTCGTGCTGGTCACCTACGACTCGGTGACCCCTGGCGCGCGCGCCCACCGCAGCTCGGTGTGGGTCCGGGAGTCCGGGCGCTGGCAGGTGCGCTTCCACCAGGGCACGCCCATCCCCGCCTCCTGACCCCGAGCCGAGCCACCAGGAGCTGAACCACCCGCAGCCAGAGGTATGCCGCGTGGCTGGCCCACGCGGCATACCTCTCGAAGTGCCTTCAGCTCAAGGGGTCTGGGGCTAGGCGTTCTCCTTGCGGAAGGTGGCCGTGCCCCACCAGAGGGCGATCGCGAACAGGCCCACGGCCCACACCGAGCCCCACATCACCGCGTTGGCACCGAAGTCGCCGACGAACGAGCCGCGCACTGCGTCGGTGATCCAGCGGAACGGCATGAAGTCGCTGGTGCGCTGCAGCCAGTCGGGCCCGATGGTCATCGGCAGGAGGATGCCCGAGAGCAGCAGCACCGGCATCATCACGACGTTGATCACGGGCGCCATGACGTCCTCGCTCTTGGTGGTGAGGGCCAAGGCGTTGGAGGCCGCCGCGCACGCGCCCCCGACGAGCAGGGTCAGCGCGACGCCGAGGACGACGCCACGCAGCGGCGCCTCCATGCCGACCCAGTAGCCCAGTCCGACCAGCACGAGCGCCTGGACCAGGAGCTGGAGCAGGTCGCGCCAGAGCCGACCCATCAGCAGGGCCGTTCGGTTGGCCGGCGTCACGCGCTCGGCCTCGATGACGCCGTCGCGCCACTCGGAGATGAGCCCGAAGCCGGCGAAGAACGCGCCGAACATGCCGAGCTGGATCAGCATGCCGGGGACGAAGAAGGTCCACGTGTTCTCGACGCCGAGCTGCACGGCCATCGGCTTGAGCAACGGCCCGAACAGGAACAGGTAGAGGATCGGCTGCATCAGGCCGATGAGCACCCACGCGGGGTTGCGCAGGTTCATCCGCAGCTGGCGGCGGAAGACGATGAAGGACTCGCGCAGGAACCGCATGTCAGTTCTCCTTCGAGGTCGGGTCGGCCGGTGCGGAGGTCTCCGCGTCGCGCAGCGAGCGACCGGTGAGGGTGAGGAAGACGTCGTCGAGGGTGGGGCGGTGCACCTCGATCGACTCCAGGTCGATGTCGGCCTCGCGCAGGTCGCTGAGCAGGCCGGGCACGGCCTTGCCGGCGCGCTGGACCCTGGCGCGCACGTGGTTGCCGTCGACCTCCACCGCGTCGGCGCCGTCGTGACCCGCCTCGGCGATGGCGTCGAGCCGCTTGGCGGCCTCGGTCACCAGGTCGGGGTCGGCGACCTCGAGGTCGACCAGGTCGCCGGACACCTGTGCCTTGAGGTTGTCGCTGGTGTCGGCGGCGATGATCTTGCCGTGGTCGATGATGATGATCCGGTCGCTGAGGACGTCTGCCTCGTCGAGGTAGTGGGTCGTGAGGAACACGGTCGCGCCCCGTCGCTTGCGCAGGTCGGCGATGTGGGTCCAGAGGTTGGCCCGGGCCTGCGGGTCGAGCCCGGTGGTCGGCTCGTCGAGGAAGACCAGGGTGGGTTCGTGGATCAGCCCCATGACGATGTCGAGACGCCGGCGCTGGCCGCCCGACATGGTCTTGGGCTGGCGGCCCCACAGGCCGTCGAGGTCGAGCTGGCTGAACAGCTCCTGGCCACGTCGGCGCGCGTCGGTGCCGGACATGCCGTAGAGCATGCCGTGGTCGATCACCTCGTCGCCGGCCCGGGCGAACTGGCCGGTGGACCCGCTCTGCGAGACGTAGCCGATGCTGCGTCGCACCTTCTCCGACTCCTTGACGACGTCGTAGCCGGCGACGGT
The DNA here is from genome assembly GCA_963740865.1 of uncultured Actinomycetota bacterium. Lineage (GTDB taxonomy): Bacteria > Actinomycetota > Actinomycetes > Actinomycetales > Dermatophilaceae > Pedococcus. Next base: position 27,043 of record CAVUGH010000022.1, on the reverse strand, counting down.
GGCGGTGCCCTCGGTCGGCCGCAGCAACGTCGTCAGCATGCGCAGCGTGGTGGTCTTGCCGGCGCCGTTCGGCCCGAGGAACCCGACCACCTCGCCCTCGGCCACATCCAGGTCGACGCCGTCGACGGCGCGCACCTGTGTCTTCTTCTTGCCCTCGCGCGTCTGGAAGGTCTGCACCAGACCTCGTGCGTGGATCATCCCCAACTCCCTTGACTGTCGCTCGACTGTCGGTGTTCAAACTTGAATAGCAGTAGTGTTCAACATTGAACACTGCTGCGTCAAGCCGCTTTCCCGGCCAGCGCTGATGGGCGCCCGTCGAGCGCTCATCAAGGTAGACCGGCCCACCGACAGGAACTCATCGCGACGGCCGCGACGGCCCGGTGAGCTTTGCTGGCTCAGCCCTTGCGGGCGATGAGCTCGACGTAGCGCCGGCGGTCGTTGGCCATCTGCCATCCGGGGTCGTCGGCGGGCGCCTCCCAGTCGGCCGGCTCGCCCCGCAGGCCGAAGTCGCCGCGGTCGACGCGGGCGATCAGGTTGACCAGCCACTCGCGTTCGGTCTGGCCCATGCCCATCCACAGGTCGGCCAGCGCCAGCACGTGGGGCGGAACCGCCTCGACCGGCGTCTCCTGAGCCAGCTGGGCACGCACGTTGGCGTCGAGGTTGGCCAGGCGCGCCTGCAGGGCTTCGCGGACCGAGGTCCGGCTCATCAGTGGCATCAGGGCCATCCCGGTGTGGAACGGCAGGGGGGACAGGAGGTCCGGTGTCTCCACCGCTGCGCGCCAGAGCTTCTCGAACTCGCGTCGACCCAGTGGGGTGCTGGTGTAGACCGCGACCTCCCGGCTGCCGTCGACCAGGTCGTGGCGCTCGAGGTTGCCCTGCCTGGCCAGCGTCGCGAGACCCGAGTAGATCGAACCGGGGTTCACGTGCGCCCAGTCCTCGACCTGCCAGGACAGCAGCTCGCGGCGCAGCTGGTAGCCGTTGACCGGCTCGAACAGCATGACGGTGCCGAGCAGCAGGAGTCGGGTCTCGGTGGCCGCCATGTGGTGCAGTGTAGGAGCAGGCGATGATGGCCCCATGCCCGAAGGCCACACCCTGTTCGCGCTCGCGCGAGACCTCGACGCGGCATACCGAGGAACGCAGCCCATCGTGAGCAGCCCGCAGGGGAAGTTCGCGGCGGGTGCCGCGGTGCTGTCCGGACGCACCTTCGTCCACGCGACCTCGTGGGGCAAGCACCTGTTCGCCGAGTTCGAGGACGACGCGTGGCTGCACGTGCACCTCGGCCTGATCGGCACCTTCTCGATCGACGAGCGCCAGTATGCCGGGGAGGTGCCGGTCGTGGGTCAGGTCCGGTTACGGCTGGCCACCGACGAGCACGTGGCCGACCTGCGCGGGCCCAACCTGTGCGCCGTGATCACGCCCGACGTGGTGGAGGCGGTGATGGCCCGTCTCGGGCCGGATCCCCTTCGCCCAGAACCGGATCCTGAGATCGCCTGGCGCAAGATCGCTCGCAGCAGCAAGTCGATCGCCGAGCTGCTGATGGACCAGTCGGTGCTTGCCGGCATCGGCAACGTCTACCGCAGCGAGGTGCTGTTCCGACAGCGCGTCGACCCGTTCCGGCCGGGCAAGGAGATTCGCCGCACGACGTGGGACGCGATCTGGCTGGACCTCGTCGCCCTGCTGCCACTGGGGGTGGTGACCGGCAAGATCGTCACCGTCGTGGAGCAGGTCGACGAGATCCGCGCCGAGATCGCCGCGGGCCAGGTGGACCGGCTGACGGAGCGGATGTCCTACGTCTACAAGCGCCAGGGTGAGCCGTGCCGCGTCTGCGGATCGAGGATCCGCACCCGGGTCGTGGCCGGGCGCAACCTGTTCTGGTGTGGCCGCTGCCAACGCCGTCGCTGAGCCGGTGGCGTTTCCTGGCGGTCAGTCGAGCTCGGCGCAGACGTCGATGACCGACCCGCTCGGCCCCACCTGGAAGATGCGGGTCCCGTCCGCGTTGAAGATCACCGAGGCGCCGTGTCCGGAGAGGACGAAGATGCCGGTGTCCGGTGTGCTGCCCGCCGGCAGCGTGGCTCCGAACGGCCCGTGCGTGGAGGTCAGGGACGCCGGGCTCCCGTCGGGGTAGGTCGCGGTGGTGCGGTAGCGCTCGGGGTCCTGGACGTCGAAGGCGCAGGTCGAGCGCGCTGCGGTGACGAGCACGTCCTGCTGCTCGTACGGGGTCCAAGGGGTGTCCGCGAGGGCGGGTGCGGCACCGAGCGTGAGGCTCAGCCCAAAGGATCGTGAGAGCGGTGCCGGAGGCGGTTGCGGCGATGCGTCGCATGAATCTCTCCTAACCAGATAACATTCACTAACTGGTTAGCAGCCAATCGTGCATCGACGAGATCGTCAAGGGTGGTGGGCAACGCGTGGTGGGTGGTCCGTACTGGGTGGAGTTCCGCGGGCTGGTGTTGCCGCGGCCGGTCGGGGGACATCCGGCGCTCGACTTCGTGAACACCCTCGCCGGGTGGGACGACGAGCCGGTCGGCAGCGAGTACCTGAAGTCGTACGCCCACCTGGCCGCCTTCGCGGAGCAGGCGGGGCTGCTCGACTCGGCGTCGGTAGCTGCCCTGCGTCGACGCGCGTCGTCGCGGCCCCGGGACGCGGAGGAGATCCTGGTGCAGGCGCTGGCCCTGCGCGCCCGGCTCCGGGCCGTCCTGCTTGAACCGACCGACAAGCGGACAGTCACTGCCTTCTCCCGCCTGCTCCGCCCAGCCCTCGCCCAGCTCCACCTGGTGCCGGGCGACCAACCGCGGTGGGACGTCGGAGGTGGGCTCGAGCGACCGTTGTCGGCCCTCGCGTGGGCCGGCGCCCAGGCCCTGACGACACTGGACCTGAGCGCCGTGCACGCCTGTCCGGGCCACGAGTGCGGGTGGGTGTTCCTCGACCTCCGTGGCAGGCGACGCTGGTGCAGTATGCGTTCGTGCGGCAACCGGGCCAAGGTCGCCGCCCACGCAGAGCGCCACAAGGCGTCCCTGCCCGCCTGACGCAGTCATCCCGCCTGACGCAGTCATCCCGCCTGACAAAGGCATCCCGCCCGTCGCCGTCATCGCCGCCTGACCTGCCACTGCGGGCGGGCTGGCAGAAACTCGGTGGCGCGGTGCGACAGCGACCCGCCACCATGGTGGACGGACAGGGTTGGGTCAGCAGCAGACGTGGCGTGCCACGGTCGGTCCTGCGCGTCGTCCCCACCCGGTGTGCTCCACCTGCTTCGGCAGGACAGGTATCACGGTGTCTCCGACACCTATGGGGTTCAACTCCCCTGAGGCGACGTCGGTCAGGCGATCATCGGTGCGTGCCCTGCGGACGCGACTCGTCGTGTCCCCGCGCGGACCGTTGCCTGTCGACGTCGCCTCGCCGAGACCCGTTGTCCGACAACTGAATACAGCTGAATAGCTCAGTGCACAAACTCAAGCCCATCACTCGGCATACCTGAAGGAGGTCGCCACCATGAACCTGTTCACCATCACCATCGAGGCGCGCAAGTGCGCGCTGCGTTACCGACACGGACGCCTGGAGCAGGTCCTGCCCGCGGGGCGGCACCGCCGGGTCCGGGGGTCCCGTTACGTCCGGATCGACCTGCGCGACGCATTGCTCGCCCTGTCTCCCCAGGAGGTCATGACCTCCGACGCGGTCCCGGTCAAGGTGACGGCCACCGTCCGTTGGTCGGTCGGCGACCCGGTGGCGTTCGTCGAGCAGTCGACCGACCCGCTGGGCACGGTCTACCTCGCAGCCCAGGTCGCGCTTCGTGACGCTCTGGCGGGCACCTCGGTCGAGGCGCTCTCGGTCCGCGGGGCAGCCCTGCCGGTAGACCAGATCACGGCCGCGACGGCGGCGATCGCGACTCGGGTCGGTATCGAGGTCGCCGAGGTGGTCGTCAAGGACGTCATCCTCCCGGCCGAGGTCCGGCACGCCGCGGCCGAGCTGCTCACGGCTCGACACCGTGGTGCGGCACAGCTCGAGACGGCCCGGGCCGAGACGGCGGCGCTTCGTTCGCTGGCCAACGGCGCCAAGCTGCTGGACGCGCACCCTGCGCTGGCCCAGCTGCGCATGGTGCAGTCGGTCCCGATGGGCACGCAGCTCGTGCTGCGGGTGGGCGCGCCCGACCAGTCGACGCAGTCGGGGTGAGCAAGGGATCCCGCGGGCCATGGCCCGCGGGATCCTTTGCTGCACAGGGGAGATCGACCTGCCCGCCTGGGACGTGTAGCTACAGAAATGTCACTGCGGGTGGGCGGTCCAGCGTCCGGCGAGCCAGAGGCCGAGCAGCAGCAGGAGCGCCGCCAGCCCGGCGAAGGCAACGCTGACATCGACGTCGCGCTCCTGCAGGTCGACGTGTTTGGGCAGGTCGTTCAGGACGCCTTGCAACTGGTCGGCGTCACTGGCCTTGAAGTACTCGCCGCCCGTCGTCTTCGCGACGGTCTGCAGGGCTTCCTCGTCGACGACCAGGAAGTTGCGCCCTCCCGGCCCCATGCCCCCGCCGAAACCGCCGGGCGGCGCGTCGAACAGTCCACCCCCGAGCTGGTCGCGGGTGCAGACCATCTGGGTCGGCTCGGTGGTGCCGAAGCCGATCGGGTAGACCCGCACCCCGCGGGCCGCTGCCTGCACGGCCGCCTCCTCCGGCGTCACTCCGCGGGTGTTGGCGCCGTCGGTCAGCAGGACGACGATCTCCGGGGCGATCTCGGTCGTCTTGGGGTCGGGCGCGTCCGGCGTCGCATCCGGTGTCGGGTTGACGGAGTCGGGGTCGTCACCCGGGCCCACGTCACCCGTGTCGGCGGGGGCGACGTCGGGGTTGATCTCGGCGATGGCGTCGATCGACTTGAGGATCGCCGCGCCGATGGTGGTGCCGCGTCCGGTGGTCAGCCCGTCGACGGCGTGCAGGAGGTCGTCATGGTTGGTTGTCGGCGCGACCGCGACCTGGGCGAAACCGGAGAACACGACCAGGCCGATCCGGGTGCGGTCATCCTGCTTGTCGATGAAGTCACGGACCGCTTCCTGAGCTGCCGCAAGGCGATTCGGGCTCACGTCCGTCGCGCACATCGATCCCGACACGTCCACGGCGAGGATCACTGCGGAGCTCGAGATCGGCACCTGCGCGCGCACCTGGGGGCGTCCCGCGGCAAAGCCGAGCAGGGCCAGGCTGGCCAGCACGAGTGCGAGCGGGACGTGCCGGCGCCACATCCGCTGACGGGGCAGCACTGCTCGGATCAGGGCGACGTTGGAGAACTGGACTGCTGTGCGGCGGCGCCGCCGCAGCTGCCAGAGGTATGCCGCGACGAGCAGCGGGACGGCAACCAGGCCCAGCAGGGCGTAGGGCAGGGCGAAGGACACGGCTAGACCACCCGCCCCGAACGGATGACCGAGACGCCGGCGCCGAGCAGCAGGAGCGCGGCGGCCACCGCGGCGAACCACGACGTGATCTCGCGCCGCTCGGTCCGGGCTGTCCAGGTGAGGTTGATCGCGCTGTAGACCTTGCTCAGGGCGGCGGTGTCGCTCGCGGCGTAGTAGGTGCCGTCGGTCGTGTCGGCGATCTGCTTGAGGGTGGCCTCGTCGAGCCTCGTCGCGACCTGGAAGCCATCCACCTCGAGCACCGTGCCCTGGGGGCTACCCAGACCGATGGGGTAGATGCGCACGCCTGCGGTCGAGGCGAGCTCGGCGAGGACGAGGGGGTCAGGCTCGGTGGTGTTCTCGCCGTCGGAGAGCAGGACCACCGCAGCCGAGCCGTAGTAGCCGAGATCGTCGCCACCGGCGGTGCCGTCCTGCCCCGTCTCGTCGACGCTGATCGGCTTGCCCGCGATGGCGCTGATCGCCGAGACGATCCCGCGCCCCAGCGCCGTGCCGCCCTGTGGCGCGAGCCTGTCGATGGCGGCCAGCACCTGGGTGCGGTCGTCGGTCGGCTGCTGCGAGATGACGGCGGAGTCCCCGAAGGCCACGACCCCCAGCCGGATGGTCGACGGCTGCTTGGCCACGAAGGTCCGGGCCGCGGCCTTGGCTGCGTCGAGCCGCGTGGGCGAGAGGTCCTTGGCCGCCATGCTCGTGGACACGTCGAAGGCGAGGATGACGGTACCCTCGCGCCTCGGTTCGGCAACCGTCGCCGCTGGGCGGGCCAAGGAGGCCAGCAGGAGGGTCAGGGCGGCGAGCAACAGGATGGGCGCCACGTGGCGCATCCGGTCGGGTCGCAGGGCGGTGGCTGCGACGAGTCCCTCGGCGGCCAGCTGTGCCCGGCGCTGGTCGCGTCGGCGCAATTGAGCTCGGTACGCGATCACCAGGACGGGGACCGCGAGCAGGGACAGCAGCAGCATCGGCCACTCGAAGCTCATCGTCGCCTCCGTCTGCGCAGCTCGGAGATGCGGGCCAGAGCCCTGACGAGGTCGTCATCGGTCGCGACGGGGTGGATCTCGGTGCCCGACCGTCGTGCTGCCGCGACGAGGGTGTCCTGCCGTTCCCGGGCAGCCGTCGCGAGCCGCTCACGGAACACCGGGTCGTTGGTGTCGACGAAGATCTGCTCGCCCGTCTCGGCGTCCTCGACGTAGACCATCCCCACGGCGGGGAGCTCGGACTCACGCGGGTCGACCACCTGGATGGCCACCACGTCGTGCCGTCGGGTCAGCAACGACAGCGGCTGCTCCCAGCCCGGCTGGGTGATGAAGTCGGAGACGATGATGAGCAGTGAGCGGCGCCGGGCCAGCCCGAGGGCGGCGCGGAGCAGCCGGGACAGGTCGGTGGTGTCCTTCGACGGGGCGGCCGTGGGCGGCCGCAGCAGTGCCTGGCTGATCCGCAGCACCTGGTTGCGGCCCTGCCCCGGAGGGATGGTCTCGATGCCTCCGTCGAACAACGCGGCACCGATGCGGTTGCCGCCGCGGGCCAGGATGTGCGCGATCGTCGTGGCGATCTCGGCCAGTACCAACGACTTCTGCCGGTCCACGGGGCCGAAGCCCATCGACGCCGACCGGTCCAGCAGCAGCCACGCCGTGACCTCGCGGTCCTCGACGTACTCGCGCACGTAGGGCGTGTCCATCCGGGCGGTGACGTTCCAGTCGATGTGCCGCAGGTCGTCCCCCGGCTCGTACTCGCGCAGGTCGGTGAAGTCCACGCCGGTCCCGCGGAACAGCGTCCGGTAGTCGCCCTGGAGTCGTCCGTCGAGTCGTCGCACGACGCGCCACTCGAGCCGCCGCAGCAGGCGCTCAGCGGTCAACGGCCCCGAGACCGACGGTCCCGGGGTTGGCGGCACGGGGGTCACCGAGGTCCGGCGGCCCATGGCGCCTCGGAGGTGGATTGCGTCTGGCGACGTTCGCGCAGGGGCACGTCCGGCATCGTGACGGCGTCCAGGATCGGGCCGAGCAGGTCGTCCGGTCCGATGCCCTCGGCGAGGGCCTCGTAGGACAGCACCAGTCGGTGCCGCATCACGTCGCGGGCGAGGTCGCGGACGTCCTGGGGTCGCGCGAAGTCCCGACCCCGCAGGAAGGCCAGCGCCTTGCCCGCCAGCACCAGGTTGATGGAGGCGCGCGGGCTGGCACCGAACGACAGGTAGCGGGCCAGGTCGGGCAGGCCCACGGTCCCGGGTGAGCGGGTCGCGCCAGCCAGCCGCACGGCATACTCGATCACCGCCGGGTCGACGTAGACGGCGTCGGCCTTCTTCTGGAACTCCACCAGCTGCCCCGGCTCGAGCACCCGCTGGGCAGCCTCGAACGTGGTCGTCATCCGCTCGACGACCACGAACTCCTCTGAGGCAGTGGGGTATCCGACGAGGGTCTTGAGCATGAACCGGTCCACCTGGGCCTCGGGGAGCGCGTAGGTCCCCTCGGACTCGATGGGGTTCTGGGTCGCCATGACGAGGAACGGGTCGGGCGCCTTGAAGGTCTCCCGGCCGATGGTGACCTGGCGCTCCTGCATGACCTCGAGCAGTGCGCTCTGCACCTTGGCCGGCGCGCGGTTGATCTCGTCGGCGAGGACGAGGTTGGCGAAGACCGGCCCCAGCGAGACCTGGAACTCGCCCTCCTTCTGGTTGTAGATGCGCGTGCCGATGACGTCGGCGGGCACGAGGTCGGGGGTGAACTGGATCCGCTGGAACTCGCCCCCGATCGCCTGCGCCAGGGTCTTGATCGCCATCGTCTTGGCGAGCCCGGGGACGCCCTCGACGAGGAGGTGGCCGCGGGCCAGCAGCGCGACCAGCATCCGTTCGAGGAGGACGTCCTGGCCGACGATCGTCTTCTTGACCTCGTAGAGCGCCTGCTCCAGCGGGTGTTGTCGGCCCAGGTCGGGGCGGTGCGGATCCATGCGCTCTCCTCGGGTGCGATGCGCTACTGCGGTGGGCTGCCGGCGATGCCGCCGGCGGTGGCGATGGGCACGGCGAAACCGATGCCGACGAAGAAGTTCTGTTCGGACGGGTTGGCCAGGCCGGTCACGATGCCGACCACCTGCCCGGCCTTGTTGAGCAGCGGTCCGCCGGAGTTGCCGGGGTTGACGGCGGCGTCGAACTGGATGAGGTCCTTGAGGGTCCGGTCGGAGCTGACCCGGACCGTTCGGCCCAGCGCCGAGACGACCCCGGCCGACAGGGATCCGTTGAGCCCCAACGGGTGGCCGAGCGCGAACACGGCGTCGCCGACCTGGGCACCGCCCCCGAGGATCGCCGGGACGACGACCTGGGGGAGTCGCTCGGGGACGAGGACCGCGATGTCGGTCGCCAGGTCCTGGTCCTCGACGCTCGCGCTCGACTCGGTCCCGTCGGAGAACGTCACCTCGATGCTCTTGGCGCCCTCGACGACGTGCAGGGCAGTCAGCACGGTGCCCTCGGCGCTCACCACGACACCAGCACCCGTGCCCCGCTCGGCACCGTTGCTGCCGGTGCGCTGGGTGGCGATGGTCACCAGTGACGGCAAGGCGACCTGGTATGCCGCGGCCGCGTCGGGAGGCGCTTTCGCCGCGTCCTCCTGGGCCTTCGCGATGCCATCCTGCACCGCCTTGTTGACGTCGGTCGCAGTGATCGGTGCAACGTCCGGCCCGCGGGTGAACGCGAAGAGCGCGACGGCCAGGACGACCACGGCCACGATCGCGGTCAGGACCCACCGTCGCGGCGGGCGCCGTCTCTGGGCGCGAGAACTCGCGCCGGCCACCTCCTGCGGTGGCTCGACGACCAGAGGCGAGCCCACCCGGTCCACCTTTGCGAGCGTACGTCCGATCGCGGTCCGGCGATACGGGAGCCGAGGATTCACGGAGAACTCTCAGGTTCGGCAAGGCTGCCCTTGCTGGGACGGCCTTCGCGGAGTCGACGAGGGGCCGTCGCCGGGCCGTCGCCGGGCCGTCGCCGGGCAGTCGCCGGGCCGTCGCCGGGCAGTCGCCGGGCCGTCGTCACCCGTCCCGGCCGGCCGCGCGGCATACCCGACCTGTCGGTGCGGCCCTAGATTGCTGGCCATGGACAACGTCGTCTCCACGGTCGAGGAACTACGAGCGCTCCAGCTGGACCGGATGCGCTGGAGCCTGGGCCACGCCTACGACAACGTGCCGCACTACCGCGCCGCGTTCGACGTGGCCGGTGTGCGGCCCGACGACCTGCACGAGCTGGCCGACCTGGCGCGCTTCCCGTTCACGGCCAAGGCGGACCTGCGCGACAACTATCCCTTCGGGATGTTCGCGGTGCCGCGTGAGCAGGTCGTGCGGGTGCATGCGTCCAGCGGTACGACCGGCAAGCCGACCGTCGTGGGCTACACCCGCGACGACATCGACATGTGGGCCGAGGTGATGGCACGGTCGATCGAGGCTGCCGGTGGCCGGCCCGGGGACCTGCTGCACGTCATCTACGGCTACGGACTCTTCACCGGCGGTCTGGGCGCGCACTACGGCGCCGAGCGGCTGGGCTGCACCGTGGTGCCGGTCAGTGGTGGCATGACCGAACGACAGGTCCAGCTGATCCAGGACTTCAAGCCGCGGATCGTCATGGTCACGCCGTCCTATTTCCTGGGGATCCTCGACGAGATGGAGGCCCAGGGCATCGATCCCAAGGACACCTCGCTCGAGATCGGCATCTTCGGGGCCGAGCCGTGGACCGAGCAGATGCGCGAGGAGGTCCAGCGGCGCAGCAACATCCGGGCCGTCGACATCTACGGCCTGTCCGAGGTCATCGGGCCAGGGGTCTCGCAGGAGTCAGGGGAGACCCAGGACGGCCTGCACATCTGGGAGGACCACTTCTTCCCCGAGATCGTGGACCCGGTGACGGGGGAGGTGCTGCCCGACGGGCAGGAGGGCGAGCTCGTCTTCACCTCACTGACCAAGCAGGCCATGCCCGTGGTTCGCTATCGCACCCGCGACCTGACCACCCTGCTGCCCGGCACGGCCTTCCCGCAGTTCCGGCGGATGGCCAAGATCACCGGCCGCAGCGACGACATGATGATCGTGCGCGGGGTCAACGTCTTCCCGTCGCAGATCGAGGAGCACCTGCTCAGCATCGAGGGACTGACGCCGCACTACCTGTGCGTGCTGACCCGACCCGGGCGGATGGACGAGCTCACCGTCCAGGTCGAGGCGGCCTCCGAGACGTCCACCGACGACGACCGCGCGCGGATGGCTCGCGCCCTGCAGAAGCGGGTCAAGGACCGGGTCGGGGTGACGGTCCGCGTCGAGGTGCTCGCGCCGCACGCCCTCGAGCGGTCGCTGGGCAAGGCCAAGCGGATCAGTGACCAGCGACCGCACTGAGCGGCCTCGCACCGCCCAGGCTGCGCAATGTCTGTGCACAGATGTCAGGCCGGCTGCGCAGTGATCTGGTCTCTGCGCAGCTGGTCCGGGCTCTGTGCACAGACGTCCGCTCCCCGACCGTCGTGTTCGCCTTGAGCGGACAGTCGCGATGGTGTGCTGTAACCGTGTAATCATCATTACATGGCAACGAAGACAACAGCAGAGGCGTGGCTGGCCGGCCGCCTCCCCACCGACTGGTTCACCGGCCCCGTCGAGGTCACCCGTGACCGCGACGAGCTCGTCATCATCGGCACCCTCGCCGAACCCACCATGGACGGCGACGTCGACGACACCGACCGCACCATCGCCGCGCGGGGGCGCATCAAGTCGTTCCGCGAGGACACCCGCGAGCGCCGCATCGAGATCGCCCGCGAGCTCGAGCACCTCAGCGGCAAGAAGGTGTCCTGGGGCGTGCGGGTCGGCGAGACCGAGGCGCTCTTCACCCACCTGGCAGCCCCCGTCATGACCCGGCTGCGCCAACCCGAGCGCCACGTCCTCGACACCCTGGTCGAGGCCGGCGTCGCCAAGTCCCGTTCCGAAGCCCTCGCCTGGTGCGTCAAGCTCGTGGGCGAGAAGTCCGACAGCTGGCTCGGCGAGCTGCGCGAGGCGATGGCGCACGTCGACGAGGTCCGCAAGAAGGGCCCCGCCGCCTGAGCGGGCTCCCCGGGCGAGGTATGCCGCGGAGCCGGGCGGGCGGCATACCCGCAGGTTCGCGTCCGCCCACGGCGAACATGAGCGGACTCCGCTCAGGGCGGGGAACAGGGGAGGAACCCCCCGCGTTCCCCCATCGAGTCGTGCGAAAGGACCAATTCCGTCCCGATCAGGTATCGGTCGTCGGAAGGCGTACGCCATGGTCCCCCCGCACGGATAGCATCGAGGTGATCTCGATAGGCAGGAGCAGAAGATGTTTGAACGGTTCACCGACCGGGCCCGTCGGGTGGTCGTGCTTGCGCAGGAGGAAGCGCGCATGCTCAACCACAACTACATCGGCACGGAGCACATCCTGCTCGGTCTCATCCACGAGGGTGAAGGCGTCGCCTCCAAGGCTCTGGAGAGCCTCGGTATCTCGCTGGAGTCAGTCCGCGAGCAGGTGCAGGAGATCATCGGCCAGGGGCAGCAGGCCCCGAGCGGCCACATTCCCTTCACGCCGCGGGCGAAGAAGGTCCTCGAGCTGAGCCTGCGCGAGGCGCTGCAGCTCGGCCACAACTACATCGGCACCGAGCACATCCTGCTCGGCCTGATCCGCGAGGGTGAGGGCGTCGCAGCCCAGGTCCTCGTCAAGCTGGGCGCCGACCTGAATCGCGTGCGGCAGCAGGTGATCCAGCTCATCTCCGGCTACCAGGGCAAGGAGGGTGGCGGAGCCGCCGGCCTGTCCGGCAACGTGCAGCAGGAGGGCACCCCCGCGGGTTCGCTCGTGCTCGACCAGTTCGGTCGCAACCTCACGATGGCCGCCCGCGAGGGCAAGCTCGACCCGGTCATCGGGCGTGAGAAGGAGATCGAGCGGGTCATGCAGGTGCTGTCCCGCCGCACCAAGAACAACCCCGTCCTCATCGGTGAGCCCGGCGTCGGCAAGACCGCCGTCGTCGAGGGCCTGGCCCAGGACATCGTCAAGGGCGAGGTGCCCGAGACCCTCAAGGACAAGCAGCTCTACACCCTCGACCTCGGCGCGCTCGTGGCCGGCAGCCGCTACCGCGGTGACTTCGAGGAGCGGCTGAAGAAGGTCCTCAAGGAGATCCGCACCCGCGGCGACATCATCCTGTTCATCGACGAGATCCACACCCTGGTGGGTGCGGGTGCCGCCGAGGGCGCGATCGACGCCGCCAGCATCCTCAAGCCGATGCTGGCCCGCGGTGAGCTCCAGACCATCGGTGCCACCACGCTCGACGAGTACCGCAAGCACATCGAGAAGGACTCCGCGCTCGAGCGCCGGTTCCAGCCGATCCAGGTCGCCGAGCCCACGCTCAGCCACGCGATCGAGATCCTCAAGGGCCTGCGCGACCGCTACGAGGCCCACCACCGGGTGTCCATCACCGACGGTGCGCTCGTGTCCGCGGCCAACCTCGCCGACCGCTACATCAACGACCGGTTCCTCCCCGACAAGGCGATCGACCTCATCGACGAGGCGGGCGCGCGGTTGCGCATCCGTCGGATGACCGCACCGCCGGACCTGCGCGAGTTCGACGAGAAGATCGCGGCCGTGCGGCTGGAGAAGGAGTCGGCCATCGACGGCCAGGACTTCGAGAAGGCCGCCAGCCTGCGTGACGACGAGAAGAAGCTGCTCACCGCCAAGGCGGAGCGCGAGACGCAGTGGAAGTCCGGCGACATGGACGTCGTGGCCGAGGTCGACGAGGAGCTCATCGCCGAGGTCCTGGCTGCCAGCACCGGCATCCCGGTCTTCAAGCTCACCGAGGAGGAGTCCAGCCGACTGCTCCACATGGAGGACGAGCTGCACAAGCGCGTGGTCGGCATGGACGACGCCATCAAGGCGATGTCCCAGGCGATCCGTCGCACCCGCGCCGGTCTGAAGGACCCGCGTCGTCCCGGTGGCTCGTTCATCTTCGCCGGTCCGACCGGTGTCGGTAAGACCGAGCTCGCCAAGACGCTCGCCGAGTTCCTCTTCGGTGACGAGGACAGCCTCATCCAGCTCGACATGTCGGAGTTCTCCGAGAAGCACACTGTCTCAAGGCTCTTCGGTTCGCCTCCCGGCTACGTCGGTTACGAAGAGGGCGGCCAGCTCACCGAGAAGGTCCGCCGCAAGCCCTTCTCCGTCGTGCTCTTCGACGAGGTCGAGAAGGCCCACCCCGACATCTTCAACACCCTGTTGCAGGTGCTCGAGGACGGCCGGCTCACCGACTCCCAGGGTCGGATGGTCGACTTCAAGAACACCGTGATCATCATGACGACCAACCTCGGCACCCGGGACATCACGAAGGGCTCGCTCGGCTTCTCGGCCGGCGCGGAGACCCAGAGTGGCTACGACCGGATGAAGAACAAGGTCACCGACGAGCTCAAGCAGCACTTCCGCCCCGAGTTCCTCAACCGGGTCGACGACATCATCGTCTTCCCCCAGCTCACGCGGGACGAGATCGTCGCCATCGTCGACCTCGAGATCGCCAAGCTGGACAAGCGGCTCAAGGACAAGGACATGGGCATCGAGCTCACCATCGAGGCCAAGGGAGTCCTTGCCTCGAAGGGCTACGACCCCGTGCTCGGTGCGCGACCGCTGCGTCGCACCATCCAGCGCGAGATCGAGGACGTCCTGTCCGAGAAGATCCTCTACGGCGAGCTCAAGGCCGGCGAGCTGGTGCTCGTCGGTGCGGAGGGCGAGGGCAAGAGCGGCACGTTCACCTTCGTCGGCACGCCGCACCCCGGCAGCATCGAGCTGCCGGTCGTGGACACGGTGGCAGAGGCAGTCGCGGACTCCGCGGACGCCAGCTGACACCAGCTCGACGCACGACCACGGTGAGGAATGCCGCGTGGTGACCACGCGGCATACCTCACCGCAACGGCCCGGAACCTCATGGTTCCGGGCCGTTCTGCTGTGCCCGGGCGGGACGGTGGAAAGAAAAGGGCGAGCTCGTTCAACGCGCAGGCGGGCATCCCGGTATCCCCTGCAGGCACCGGTGACGAACCGGTGCACGTCCAGGAGGAAACCCCCATGCGTCGCACCACTCGCACGATCACCGCCATCGTCTCCGCCGCAGGTCTCGGACTGGCGGTGGCCTCGACGGCGCCGGCCGGTGACCAGCACCGATCGCATGGTGTGACCGCGGTGGGGCTGTCCTCCACCGGTACCGCCTTGACGAAGTTCTCGGTCGAGCGGCCCGGGCGCATCGAGCGGCTGGGGTCGGTGCAAGGGCTCGCGGGCGACACGCGCCTCGTGGGCATCGACTACCGCGTGCAGGACGGCCTCCTCTACGGCGTCGGCGAGGCCGGTGGCGTGTACACCGTGAATACCCGGACAGCCTTTGCCACCAAGGTCTCCCAGCTCACCATCGCGCTGGCGGGCAAGGACTTCGGGGTCGACTTCAACCCGGCAGCGGACCGGCTGCGTATCGTGAGTGACGCCGGCCAGAACCTGCGGCACAACGTGGCTCCGGGCGGGGTCACCATCGCAGACGGAACCCTCGCCTACACGCCGGGAACCGCCGCGACAGGTGTCACGGCCGTCGGCTACACCAACAACGACCTGAGCGCCACGACGGGCACGACGCTCGTGGACCTCGACACGACCCGGGACCAGGGGGCTCTGCAGGTGCCCGCCAACGACGGCACCCTGCTGCTCACCGGACCCCTGGGCGTCCCGGCGTCCGCGGTGGCAGGGTTCGACGTCCGCAGCCAGCTCGCCGACGGGGTCGCCACCGCCAACAAGGGCTACGCCACCCTGCGTCCGGCCGACACCGGAAGGGCCAGCCTCTATGCGGTCGACCTGCTCACCGGCAAGGCCAGCCGGATCGGCTCCTTCGGCGACGCGGACGTCGCCGACATCGCTGTCACGCTGTCGCGCTGACGGCAGCGTCTAGGCTCGAGCTCACTCGTCGGCCACGTGGTCAGGAGCCCTCTCGGTGAGCCTGTGGAACGCCTCCCGCGCCAGGCCGGTGCCAGTCGACCCCGGTGAGGGGCTGGCGCGGGAGGGCTATCGCCAGCACGGAGGCGAGCTGTACAGGTTCGCGGTGAGCCGGTTGGGCGACGAGGGGCTGGCCCAGGACGCGGTGCAGGAGACCGTGGTTCGCGCCTGGCGTGCTGCTGGGCGGTTCGACCCTGCCCGGGGGACGCTGCGTACCTGGCTGTTCGCCATCATGCACAACGTGGTCCGCGACCAGGCGACCAGCCGGGCCAAGGCTCCGACGCCGGTCGTGGTCCCGGCCGAGCAACCCCAGGGTGCAGTGACCGATCAGATGGAGGGTGTCGTGGACTCGGATCTCGTGGTGCGGGCGCTGCGCACGGTCAGTGCCGACCAGCGCGACGCCATCGTGCAGACGTTCCTTCGGGATCGGCCCTACGAGGAGGTCGCTCGAGAGCTGGGAGTGTCCGTGAGCACGTTGCGCAGCAGGGTCTTCTACGGTCTGAAACAACTGAAGGTGGCCATGGCTGCGATGGAGGTAGAGCGATGAGCAGCTCGCACCAGGAGCTCCGTGAGGCGATCGGCGCATACGTGCTCGGGCAGCTGGCGGCTGACCACCCGTTGGGCGCCGAGCTCGAGGAGCACCTCCGAACCTGCACCGCCTGTCAGGCGGAGGTCGAGGAGCTGACGCCACTGCGGGTTGCGTTGGACCGGGTGGACCCGATGTCACTGACGGGGCTGGGCCAGGACCGGCCCGTGCCCGTCGAGCTCGACCGCCGGGTCGACCGTGCCCTGGCGGCCGAGGCGGACCGCCGCGACAGCGCGCGGGGCAGGGCCGTCGCCTTCGGGTGGCGCGGGGCCGTCGCTGCAGGGCTGCTCGGTGCCGCCGCGGCCACGGCGCTCTTCGTGGCGCTGCCCGACGACGAGGCGGCACCGGCCGGACCGGTCGTGCTGGCGGCGCGTGACGTGCAGAGCTCCTCGGGGGTGGTGGCCGATGTGGGACTGGTCGACCACACGTGGGGGGTGGAGCTCAAGATGCGGCTCACAGGCCTCCCGGGAGGGCTGGCCTACGACGTCCACGTCATCGACACGGCTGGGCGCACCTTCGACTCCGGTGCCTTCCTGGGGGTGAAGGGACGGACCATCACCTGCAGCATGAACTCCTCGGTGCTGCTCGCGCAGGCGACGCGCTTCGAGGTCACCGCTCCGGATGGTCACGTCGTCGTCTCAGGAGCCATGCCCTCCTGAGCAACTGCCGGCGGCCGCGAACGCCTGGCCGCTGCCCAAGGCGGGCTACTGCCTGCCGCGCGCGGGCTGCTGCCTGCCGTGGCCGGGCGGTCCGTGGCGGTCCGGTGCGGTCAGGCGAGGCGAGCTGAGGTGACTCGTGCCGCCCACCGAGAGGTGGGCGGCACACCTTGGTGGGCGTGGCCCGGACCAGACGGTCCGGGCCACGGCCGGTGCTCGTCGGCGGACGCCCGCGGACGGATGTGCCTCTGGAGGGGGTCCGGACGTACTCTGGGGCGCGTGTTTGCTCCCCACCTCCCCCGTCGTTCCGTCCTGCTCGGCCTCGTCGCCGCGCCCCTGACCCTTGCGGCGTGCTCCAAGGATGAGCCGAAGCCCGGCGGTCCAAAGGCCACTTCTGCGACCACCACGGCCACCACTCCACCTCCCCAGGTCACCGGAGCAGGCCTGCCCGCCGACCTGCTCGGCGCGCTGACCGCCCTGTACCTGGGCGGCAAGGTGCCTGCCAGTGGCGAGGTCGGCACGGCCCTGGCCAAGCGGAAGCCTCTGACGACGCCCCTCAAGGTGGCCGGATCGGTCGGGAAGTGGAAGGGCGTCCCCATCGCGGTCGTCGCGAACGGGGGCGACCTCACCCTGCTCGTCAAGGGCAAGTCGTGGTCGGTCGTCGGTGGCTGGTGGCCATCGCTGGGGGTGGCCATGTCGCCCGTCGCCACCATGCGGGTGCTGGCCATCGGCTCTGACGCCCGGCCCAACCAGAAGGTCGCCAGCCAGCGCAGCGACTCCCTGCACATCATCGGCGTCGACAGCAAGGGCGTCGGCGGCATCGTCGGGATCCCGCGCGACTCGTGGGTCCCGCTGGCGTCGGGAGGCACCAACAAGATCAACGCGGCACTCCCTTTCGGAGGGCCGAAGAACGTGGTCAAGACGGTGTCCCGCACCTCTGGGGTCCAGATCGACGGGTATGTCATGACCGGGTTCAAGGGCTTCCGCGCCATGATCAACGCGATGGGTGGGTTGCGCTACGTCGCCCCTGCGGTCTTCAAGGGCGAGCACGGCATCCTCGCCAAGAAGGGCTTGAACATCCTGCGCGGCGAGCCGGCCCTCAGCTTCGCCCGGGAGCGCCACACGCTCAAGAACGGTGACTTCGGCCGCTCCCAGAACCAGGGCAAGCTCATCATCGCCGGGATGAGCATGGCCCGCGCCGGTGGCCACAAGGGCTTGGTGAAGTACCTCGGCGCGATGTCGCCGCACGTCGAGACCGACCTCTCCCCGGCACAGGTGCTCAACCTCGGCGCGTCTGTCTTCCGGGCCAGCCCCAAGACGGTGAAGAACGTCGTGGCCCCGGGCGGGGTCGGCACGCGCTCCGGCCAGTCAGTCGTGGTCCTCGGTGGTGGCGCGCTGTCGATCTTCAGGGACATGAGGAACGGCCGTCTCGGTGCCTGACGAGGTCGTCATCCGGGCTGCCCGCACCAGCGACATCCGCACGATCCGGGAGATCGTGCGACCGCACGCAGACTCGCGGGTGCTCGTGTCCAAGGACGCGGTGACCTACTACGAGGCGCTGCAGCAGTTCCGGGTGGCCGAGCAGGGTGGCGTGGTCGTCGGGTGCGGCGCGCTGCACGTGATGTGGGAGGACCTCGCCGAGATCCGCACGCTGGCGGTCCGGCCCGAGGCCAAGGGCCACGGGGTCGGGTCGAAGCTGTTGGACGCCCTGATGACCGACGCGCGGGACCTCGGGGTCCAGCGGTTGTTCTGCCTCACCTTCGAGGTGGACTTCTTCACCCGACACGGTTTCGACGCCATCGAGGGTCAGGCCGTCGAGCCCGAGGTCTACGCAGAGCTCGTGCGCTCCTACGACGAGGGGGTCGCGGAGTTCCTCGACCTCGAGCGGGTCAAGCCCAACACCCTGGGCAACACCAGGATGCTCCGCACCCTCTGAGCAGCGCCTCGGACCGAACTGCCGATCGTGTTCGTAGGCGGACCTCCGAGCGGCTGCCGATCGTCTTCCCCGATTCCGGGGCTTGCGGTATGCCGTCGGCCCTAGGGTGTCCGCGCGACCAGCGACCTAGGGGGACCGGTGTTCAAGAGTGCCGAGGAGAAGGAAGTCGAGCGACAGCAGCGCGAGGCCGAGCTGGCCCGTGAGAGGGCCGCTGAGGACCAGCGGCGTCGTGAGGAACAGGCTGAGAGCCAGCGGCAGGCCTTCCTTGCTTCCCCCGTCGGGGCCGCCACAGCGGCCCGCGATGCCGGTGAGCAGTTCTTCGAGCTGCAGCTCGACGTGCGCAGCCAGCAGGGTCAGGCGTCCTTCGGCGGAGTGACGTCGACCAGATCCGCGACCAGCTCGGCGACGGTCCTGGCCCAGGTCGAGGCGCTCGGGTGGCACCTCGAGCACGCGAGGTCAAAGCAGCGTTAGCGTGGGACACGAAGACCTCCTGGGTCGTGGAGCGGTTCCTAGACAGCTCCACTCCACGCCCGGAGGTCTTCGCCTATCAAGCACTCTCAGATCGTGTCGTCACACAACCTCAACCAACGTGCCCGGTCAGTACATCTAGGTCAGGCCGGCTGGACCGGGTGGTGCCGGTGGTGGCGGCTCATCCTGATCCGCACCGAGGCGGCCAGGACGAGCAGCAGCAGGCCGGAGATCACCCCGAAGCCGAGCTGGGGGACCAGCGGCAGGGCGATACCGATGCCACCGCCGACGACCCAGGCGATCTGCAGCACCGTCTCGGACCAGGCGAACACCCGGGTCCGCACCGACTCCTCGATGTCCCGCTGCACGACGGCGTCGCTGCTCAGCTTGATCAGCTGGGCGCCCAGCCCTGCCACGAGTCCGAGCACGAGCAGCGTGGTCAGCGAGTAGAAGAGGGCCGCCACGAGGGCGGCCGCGACGTCGGCGATCAGAGCCACGGCGATGATGAGGTCCGGTCGCAACCGGCTCAGGGCGTTGCCGATGACGGTGCCCAGAGCGTTGCCGCTGCCGGCCGCGCCGACGACCAGAGCCAGCACGAACGTCCCGCTGTGCCCGGGCAGGGGGTGCTCGCGCATCAGGAAGGCCATGAAGAGGGTGAGGAACCCGGTGAGCAGCCGGGCGCCCACTGCGCTGCACAGGGCGGTCAGCACGGGGACGGGCAGGGCGGCCACCCGGGCCCGCAACCGCTGGAACAGCCCGAGCTTGCGTCCGTCGCTCTGGCCGACCGGCAACGGGCCGGTGTCCTCGATGTCCTGCTCGCCGGTGCTGGAGTCGACCCTGGACGGGAGCCGGATGGCCAGCACGGTGCCCGCGACATAGATGAGGAAGGCCAGCCGCAAGGACCACTCGGGGCCGACCCGGGCTGCGGCGCCGGCCAGCCCACCGCCGACCGCCATGCCGGCCACGCCGGCCAGGGCGTTGCGGGAGTTGGCGTTGACCAGGCTGAAGCCTGGTGGCAGCAGCCGCGGCACCGCGGAGGCCCTCGTCACGCCGTAGGCCTTCGAGGCGACCAGGCACCCCAGGGCCGCGGGGAACAGCCAGGGCGAGTCATTGGCGACGGCACCCGCCAACACCCAGCAGAGGAAGGCGCGCAGCGCGAGGGTGGTGCCGATCGCCCACCGCCGGCCGTGCCGGAACCGGTCGAGCAGCGGCCCGATGAACGGAGCGAGCAGCGCGAACGGCGCCATGGTGAGGACGAGGAACTGGGCCACCTGGCCGCGTGCCTCGTCGGTGGGGATGGCGAAGATCGTCCCGGCGAGCGAGACGGTCAGGGCGGCGTCCCCCATGAGGTTGACGAAGTGCAGCTCGACGAGGCGCGCGAGGCCGCTCTCGCCGGCACCCGAGGAGTGCGTGTAGGCACGGGCCCGGCGGGCGCCAGCCTTGCTGCCGCGCCCGGCCAGCTTGGCGCTCGCCATCGTGCCCCGGCCGACCACCCGTCCCGTACGCGATGCGCCGATCCGCAGTGCGTGGGCTGCCCGTCGGCCAGTGCCGGGTGTCTTGCTCCCCGCGGCGCCAGCGGCCCCGTCGCCACCCAGGTCGCGTTCGTCGGGCCGGTCGGGGTCACCGTGCGGCCCTGGTCCGCGACCGCGTGCGTCCGCTCCGGACTCGCCGGCGACCCGGCCGTGCTGGTCGCCCGGTGGCACCGACATGTCAGCTCGCCTCGCGCGACGCGGGCAGCTGGTAGCGGCCCTGGGCGAGTGGTTCGACCAGCCCGTCGGCGACCAGGGAGTCGAGGCAGCGCTCGCGCTGGATCTCGTTGTCGGACAACGCCTCGAGCGCGGCCCGCGGCACCGGCGTTGCGCTCGCGCGCAGCACCGCGAGCAGGGCGCCACGGAGCTGGCGGTCGGTGCCTTCCCAGGCCTGTCCCTTGCGGGCCGGACCCTGGTATGCCGGCCGGCCGGCGAGCTGCCAGGCGCACAGGTCAGCGACCGGGCACTCGGAGCACCGCGGCGAGCGGGCGCTGCAGACCAGCGCCCCCAGCTCCATCACGGCCACGCTCCAGGTGCGAGCCTCCACGGCGTCCAACGGCACCAGGCCGGCGGCGACGGTGAGCTCGGCCCGGGTCGGTGACGGCGCGGCATACTCCTGACCGGCGACGACCCGCGCCAGCACTCGACGGACGTTGGTGTCGACGACGGTGGTCCGCTCGCCGAAGGCGAAGGTGGCCACCGCGGCGGCGGTGTAGGTGCCGACGCCCGGGAGGGTGAGCAGCTCGTCCTCGGTCGAGGGGACGGCTCCGGCGTGGTGTTCGGTCATCGCCACGGCTGCCGCGTGCAGGCGCAGCGCCCGGCGGGGATAGCCGAGCCGACCCCAGGCGCGGACTGCCTCTCCCGGGGCGTCGGCCGCGAGCTCGGCCGGGCTCGGCCACCGCGACATCCACTCGTGCCAGACCGGCTCAACCCGCGCGACCGGTGTCTGCTGCAGCATGATCTCGGAGACGAAGATGCCCCACGGGGTCGCGTCAGGCCGGCGCCACGGGAGGTCCCGGGCGGACACGGCGTACCACTCCAGCACCCTCTGGTGCAGTCGTTCGGGAGCGGCGCCGGTGCTCACACGTAGCGTTCGAGGATGCTCGACTCGGCCAGGCGGGACAAGCCCTCGCGGACGGCACGGGCGCGGCCCTCACCGACGCCGTCGACGTCCATGAGCTCCTCGAGGTTGGCGGCGAGGAGCTTCTGCAGGCTGCCGAAGTGCTCGACCAGCCGGTCGACGATGGCGCCCGGCAGTCTCGGCACCTTGCTCAGCAGCCGGTAGCCACAGGGACTCACCGCCGAGTCGAGGGCGTCGCCGCCGACGGCGAATCCGACGGCCTTGGCACCGGCCGACAGGTCGAGCAGCTCGGTGGACGTCAGCTCCTCGAGCGCCGCCATCGCCTCCTCGAGCGTCAGGTCGGCCTTGGTGACCGGGAGGTAGTCGCGGATGACGAGCTCGCGGTCGTTGCCGAGGCCGCCGGTGAGCTCCTCGAGCTGGAGGGTGAGCAGCCGGCCGTCGACCCCGAGCTCCACGACGTAGCCGGAGATCTCGTCACGGATGCGGCGCACCATCTCGAGCCGCTGGAGCACGCTCGCGACGTCGCGGACGGTGACCAGGTCCTCGATCTCGAGCGCCGAGAGGGTGCCGGTGACCTCGTCGAGGCGCGACTTGTAGCGCTCGAGGGTCTGCAGGGCCTGGTTGGCGCGGGACAGGATGGCGCTGGAGTCCTCGAGGACGTGGCGGCGGCCGTCGACGTAGATGGCGACGATCCGCATCGACTGGCTCACCGAGATGACGGGGTAGCCGGTCTGCTTGGCGACCCGCTCCGCCGTGCGGTGCCGGGTGCCGGACTCACTCGTCTCGATCGAGGGGTCGGGGACCAGCTGGGTGGCGGCTCGCAGGATGCGCGAGGCCTCGCGGTCGAGCACGATGCCGCCGTCCATCTTGGCCAGCTCGCGCAGCCGGGTGGCGGAGAACTCGACGTCGAGGGGGAAGCCGCCGGTGGACAGCTGCTCCACAGTCCGGTCGTGGCCGAGCACGATGAGCGCACCCGTGCGCCCGCGCAGGATGCGTTCCAGACCGTCACGCAGCTCGGTACCCGGTGCCACGGCGGCGAGGGTGGCGCGCAGCACCTCATCCTCGCGAAGATCCACGTCTCAAACCCCTTTGGTGCCGCCGGCCCGGTCTGGCGCGAGTCTAACTGTGCACCGGCTGCAGTGCCGCGCGCACCGCTGTCTGGATGTCCTCGCACTCGATCACCTGCATGCCCTCAGGCGTCGGAGCGGTGCCGAGCACGCCGGCGGGCACGTAGGCGGTGCGGAAGCCGAGCCGCCCTGCCTCGGCCAACCGACGGGGTATGCCGGTCACCGGCCTGATCTCGCCGGCCAGGCCCAGCTCGCCGAACGCGATGGCGTTGTCGGGCAGCGGCTGGTCCTTGACCGCGCTGGCGATCGCGAGGGCGATGGCCAGGTCGGAGGCCGGCTCGGTGAGGCGGACGCCGCCCACCGTCGAGAGGTAGACGTCGGCGCTGCCGATCGGTGCCTGGGCGCGCTTGGCCAGTACGGCGATGATCATCGCGACTCTGGCCGAGTCGAGCCCACTGGTAGCGCGCCGGGGCGTGGGGATCTCGCTCTTGGTGACGAGCGCCTGCACCTCGGTCATGAGCGGCCGCCGACCCTCCAGGGTCACGGTCACGCAGGTGCCGGGCACGCTCAGGGTGCCCCGCGACAGGAAGAGCCCACTGGGGTCGGGGAGGCCGACGATGCCCACGTCGGACAGGTCGAAGCAGCCGACCTCGTCGGTGGGGCCGTAGCGGTTCTTGACCGCCCGGACGAGCCGCAGCCGCGAGTGCCGGTCGCCCTCGAACTGCACGACGACGTCGACGAGGTGCTCGAGGACGCGGGGGCCGGCGATCGAGCCGTCCTTGGTCACGTGGCCGACCAGGAGGGTGGCGATGCCGCGCGCCTTGGCCACCTGGATGAGCGAGGCGGCGACCTCACGCACCTGGGTGACGTTGCCGGCCGAGCCCTCGACGTCGCCGCTGGAGATGGTCTGCACCGAGTCGACGATGACCAGGTCGGGCTTGACCGCGTCGATCTGCCCGAGCACGGTCGCGAGGTCGGTCTCGGCGGCGAGAAACAGGCTCGCGGCCATCGCCTCGATCCGCTCCGCCCGCATCCGGACCTGCGCGGCCGACTCCTCGCCCGTGACGTAGAGGACGGTGCGTCCCGCGCCGGACCTGGCCGCGCGGGCTGCCACGTCGAGCAGCAGGGTGGACTTGCCGATGCCGGGCTCGCCGGCGACGAGCACCACCGCGCCCGGCACGAGGCCGCCGCCCAGGACCCGGTCGAACTCGCCGACCCCCGTGGTCACGGCCTCGGCGCGGCGGGCGTCGACCTGACCGATGGGCAGCGCCGGCCGCTCCACCCGCGTGGCGGCGGTGGTGCGCACGGTGACGGCGCCGATCTCGCTGACGCTGCCCCAGGACTGGCACTCACCGCATCGGCCGACCCACTTGACCGTGGTCCAGCCACACTCGGAGCAGCGGAACCCGCTCGACTTGGTTGTCGCCTTCGCTGCCATGGACGACAACCTACGTCGGGGCACCGACACCGCCCAGTCCGACACCACTCAGCGACACCACTCAGGACCCACCAGCGACACCACTCAGAAGTGGCGCCACCAGAGGCTGACCGCGTAGTCGACCGCAGTGCCCTCGTGCTCGGCCAGGATCCCCTCGGCGGCGGTCTCCGGGAACTCGATCCGCACGACCGACTCGAGGTCCTCGCGCGTGTCGAACGTCCACTGGATCGTCAGTCGCTCGCGTGACCACCCCTGCCGGGCCCAGAACCGTTCCACCGCAACGGGATCGTAGGACGGGTAGGCGCGGGAGAACCACCTGCCGAACGTCGAGCGGGTGGCGTCGTTGTCGATCACGAAGGCCGTCCCGCCGGGTCGCAGGACCCGCTCGAGCTCGCGGAGGCCGGGTTCGCAGCCCGCGCCGAAGAAGTAGGCCCATCGGGCGTGGGCGATGTCCACGGACCCGTCGGCGAGCGGCAGCGACTGGGCGGCTCCCTCGAGAACCTGCACGCCCCGCATACCCGAGATGCGTTGCTCGGTAACGGAAACCAGCGGAAGGTGCGGCTCGACGCCGACGACGCTCGTGCACCCGAGGGTGGCGAACCGCGGCAGGTGGAAGCCCGTGCCGCAGCCGACGTCCACCAGGTCGGTGTCGTCGAACGGGTGCAGCGACGCCATCGCGGCCTCGATCAGGCCGGCGCGGTCGACGCCGAGGTTCTCCACCTCGTAGACGTCCGGGGAGTCCCAGATGTTGGGGCTGCGCGTCGGCTCCGGCCGACCAGACACGTCGTTCATCGAGCCGCCGTGCTCATCTGGCCTTGCGGGCCTCTTGTGCGGCCAGCGTCGCCGGGTGGACCAGGAGGGGAAGCATCTTGCGGGAGTAGGCGTTCCGTGCTGCCTTGACGCTGGCGAGATGGGCCTCGCAGCGGATCTCCAGCTCGCCGTAGGCCCCCTCCCCCATCAGCTCGACGAGCTCGCCGCGGTTGCTGCGGAACACCGGCTCGCGTCCGACGTGCGCCTCGGGGTTGCTCGAGCAGTACCAGTCGAGGTCGTGGCCGCCGGGACCCCAGCCGCGACGGTCGTACTCGGTGATGGAGACCTCCTGCCAGCTCGACCCGTCCGGCATCTCCACCTTGCGGTAGGTGCGGCGGATCGGCAGCTGCCAGCAGACGTCCGGCTTGACCGTGTGCGGCTCCTTGCCGGTGAGGACGGCGTGCTGGTGCAGCGCGCACCCGGCGCCCGCGGGGAAGCCGGGTCGGTTGAGGAAGATGCAGGCGCCGTCGACGACCTTGGTCTTGAGGGCGTCGTCCTCCTTCTCGGTCCAGGCCGAGAGCTTGGTCGAGCCCGGGTGCATCTGCCACTCGTCCTCGCCGAGGTCCTTGACGACCTTCTTGACCCGCTTGATGTCGTCGTCGTCGGTGAAGTGCGCGCCGAGGGTGCAGCAGCCGTCGTCGGGCCGGCCGGCGTAGATCCCCTGGCAGCCGCTGCCGAAGATGCAGGTCCAGCTCGACGTCAGCCAGGTCAGGTCGCAGCGGAACCGCTGCCCCGTGTCGGCGGGATCGGTGAACTCCACCCAGATGCGGGCGGTGTCGAGCGGTGTCTCAGGCACGTCCGCAACCTTACGTCGCGCGTTGCCCCGCCCAGGCCTTGGCCCGTATGCCGGTCTGTCGCCGACGGC
The DNA here is from genome assembly GCA_963740865.1 of uncultured Actinomycetota bacterium. Taxonomy (GTDB): domain Bacteria; phylum Actinomycetota; class Actinomycetes; order Actinomycetales; family Dermatophilaceae; genus Pedococcus. Next base: position 1,279 of record CAVUGH010000022.1, on the reverse strand, counting down.
GCCACAGAACCAGTCCCAGCGCGATCAGGAGCGCCACGGCCGCGAGCCAGTTGAGCCGGGTCAGGTCCGCGAAGGCGTCCGCGACCCGGACCGGCCGGCCGTGGTCCGGGTCGGAGGGGTCGCCGGCGTTGGCGAGCATGCTCAGACCGAGCGGCACGAGCAGCAGGGCGGGCACGGCGAGCAGCCCCAGGCCCCACCGGGACCCCGCCAGGCCGCCCAGCACCAGCAGGACCGCGATCGGGAGCAGCGCCGTGAGCAAGACCATGCCCGACTCGACGTAGTGGTCCCGGGAAGGCGTGTCCCCGAAGAAGGGAGCCGTGTTGATGGCGGCGGCGAACACCGTCCACGCCATCAGGCACCAGCCCAGCAGCACCACGAGCGCCGTGACCGGCCAGACCGGCCCCCGCTCGGAACCGGGCTGGGAACCGGGCTCGGAACCGGGCTCGGCCCCCGCCGCGGAGGTGAGGTCGGTGTGGTCGGTGTCAGCCGGCATGCACCCCAGTCTTTCCCGGGAGGCGGCGAACCGCCTCCCGGGAGGTGACGGTCAGCCGACCCGGACAGCCCCCGGACCGGACGAGTCGAACTGCAAGGGCACCGGCACTGGTTGCCGGCGTGGAGAGGTGATGGCCTTCTCGGTGCGGCCGTCGACCTCGAGCTTGCCCTTCGCGAGCGACACCGTGACGTGTGCGGCGGTGGCCCCCGGGGTGTCGACTGCATCCACGGTCACCGACAGCACGCCGTCGACGATCGTCCCGCGCCCGACGAAGCCGACCTCACCGGTCGGCCGCGCCACGGTGACCGCCAGGCCGTCGCCGTCGGGCCGGGTCAGCACGACCCAGCGGACGAACGTCGTCCCCATCGACTCGTTGACACCGAGCAGGGTGCCGGCGATCCCGGGTGCCGCCTTGAGCTGCTCGACGTCCTTGCCGGCGAGCACCACGTGCGTGCGGTCACCACAGCTGAACGCGCCCACCGCCGCTGCGCCGCCCGGCACGAGCGACCGCCAGGGCAGGTCCGCCGTGGCGGCCCTGCGCGGGACGGGCAGCTCGACGGGCTTGATCCGGGTCTTGAGCCGGGCCGTCACCGGCAGCACCGGGGCGGACTCGCCGGGGAGCTGCTGGACAGGGTCGGCCGGGTCGACGGCCGCTCCCACCCGGTGGGCGAGCAGCCGCGCCGAGGCGCCCGCCCGCAGGCTGGCGGGCGGCCAGTCGGTCCGCTCGCTCGCGGCCCGCAGACGCCGGACGTCGGCGCGGACGCCGAGGTTGCTCAGGCCGGCCGC